>NZ_JADHDW010000001.1 GCF_016820555.1 Bacillus sp. REN10
CGTAGCTCAATTGGATAGAGCGTTTGACTACGGATCAAAAGGTTAGG
Organism: Bacillus sp. REN10; assembly: GCF_016820555.1. Lineage (GTDB taxonomy): Bacteria > Bacillota > Bacilli > Bacillales > Domibacillaceae > Bacillus_CE. Next base: position 48 of record NZ_JADHDW010000001.1, read on the forward strand.
GGTTCGACTCCTCTCGGGCGCGCCATTATACATACATTTTTGCGGGAAGTAGCTCAGCTTGGTAGAGCACTTGGTTTGGGACCAAGGGGTCGCAGGTTCGAATCCTGTCTTCCCGACCATTTAAAAACATATGGGGCCTTAGCTCAGCTGGGAGAGCGCCTGCTTTGCACGCAGGAGGTCAGCGGTTCGATCCCGCTAGGCTCCACCAATTAAATGATATAAACCATGGCGGTGTAGCTCAGCTGGCTAGAGCGTACGGTTCATACCCGTGAGGTCGGGGGTTCGATCCCCTCCGCCGCTATTTAAAAGGACCTTTAGCTCAGTTGGTTAGAGCAGACGGCTCATAACCGTCCGGTCGCAGGTTCGAGTCCTGCAAGGTCCACCACTTGCATAAAAATATGGAGGAATACCCAAGTCTGGCTGAAGGGATCGGTCTTGAAAACCGACAGGCGGGTTAAACCGCGCGGGGGTTCGAATCCCTCTTCCTCCGCCATATTATACAATCTTCTTATCGTCGCGGGGTGGAGCAGTCTGGTAGCTCGTCGGGCTCATAACCCGAAGGTCGCAGGTTCAAATCCTGTCCCCGCAATAATTGGTCCGGTAGTTCAGTTGGTTAGAATGCCTGCCTGTCACGCAGGAGGTCGCGGGTTCGAGTCCCGTCCGGACCGCCATTTATGTATTATCTTATTGGCTCAGTAGCTCAGTTGGTAGAGCAATGGACTGAAAATCCATGTGTCGGCGGTTCGATTCCGTCCTGAGCCACCACTTATGAATGCGGGTGTAGTTTAATGGTAAAACCTCAGCCTTCCAAGCTGATGTCGTGGGTTCGATTCCCATCACCCGCTCCAAATTTTAATAATGGGCCTGTAGCTCAGCTGGTTAGAGCGCACGCCTGATAAGCGTGAGGTCGATGGTTCAAGTCCATTCAGGCCCATTTTATTCCGCAGTAGCTCAGTGGTAGAGCTATCGGCTGTTAACCGATCGGTCGCAAGTTCGAATCTTGCCTGCGGAGCCATACATTTGGGGAAGTACTCAAGAGGCTGAAGAGGCGCCCCTGCTAAGGGTGTAGGTCGGGTAACCGGCGCGAGGGTTCAAATCCCTCCTTCTCCGCCATATTGGCCCGTTGGTCAAGCGGTTAAGACACCGCCCTTTCACGGCGGTAACACGGGTTCGAATCCCGTACGGGTCATTCTTATATACAAACAAAAAAAGCAGAAAACTATTTGTTTTATAACAATTAGTCTTCTGCTTTTTTGCTTTCTCATGAATTGTTAAATTATCGTAAAGAATTGTCGATAAATTAACAATTCTTTAAGGAGGATTTATTTTCAAGATACAGAATCTTATAAACTATAAGAAGATTTGTTTTTCGAAAAATGCTCCACTACATAGCTCTTCTACTAAGCCTCATATGATGATTTCTCTATTTTATTTCAATTTAAAGGATGGGAATTATGACAGCAGCATATCCAACCGATTTTGATATTCATTTATTCCATGAAGGAAATCTATTTCGAGCTTATGAGTTATTCGGTGCTCATCTGTTTAAGATTGACGAACATATTTACACATCTTTTTGTGTATGGGCGCCTCATGCGAAGAAAGTTCGACTTGTTGGCAGCTTTAACAATTGGAATGGGGAAGGCTATTCCTTACAAAAAGTCAATGAGGAAGGAATTTGGTATATACGGATCAGAAAAAACCTAGAGGGTGAGCTCTATAAATATGAAATGGTGACCGAATCAGACGAGGTATATTTAAAGGCTGATCCTTATGCATTTTTTGCAGAGGAGAGGCCAGGAACAGCTAGTATTATCTATTCACTTTGTGGATATGAATGGAATGATCAATTGTGGCAAAAAAATAAAAAACGGGTTTCTGTTTATGAACAGCCTGTCTCCATTTATGAACTTCATTTAGGCACTTGGAAAAGAAAAGAAGATGGTACTCTTTACTCTTATCGAGAATTGGCTGATCAAGTCATTCCTTATGTAAAAGAACTAGGGTTTACTCATATTGAGGTGATGCCTGTAACGGAGCATCCTTATGATCGCTCGTGGGGATATCAAGGCACAGGATATTTCGCTGCGACGAGTCGCTACGGAGAACCGAAAGACTTTATGTACTTTGTCGATCAATGTCATCAGCATGAGCTTGGTGTGATTTTAGATTGGGTTCCAGGTCATTTTTGCAAAGATGCTCATGGACTTCACCGACTAGATGGAGGCTATAGTTATGAATATGAGAACAGCTGGGATCGAGAAAATTACATTTGGGGCACAGCGAACTTTGATTTAGGAAAAACAGAGGTGCAAAGCTTTCTTATCTCTAATGCGGTGTTTTGGCTTGATTATTTTCATATTGATGGATTTCGAGTGGATGCGGTAGCAAATATTATTTATTGGCCGAATCGAGATCAGCTAGAGGTCAATCCTTTTGGGCTGCAGTTTTTGAAAAAGCTGAATCAAGCGGTGTTTCAATTTGATCCTGATGTATTAATGATTGCAGAAGATTCGACCGATTGGCCGCAAGTGACTGCACCGGTGCATGTAGGAGGGCTTGGTTTTAATTATAAATGGAATATGGGATGGATGAACGATGTGTTGAATTATATGGAAACTCATTGGCATCAACGTTCTGACCATCATCATTTAATTTCTTTCTCCTTAATGTATGCGTACTCAGAGAATTTCATTTTACCATTCTCACATGATGAGGTCGTGCATGGGAAGAAATCATTATTAAATAAAATGCCGGGGGATTATTGGCAGAAGTTCGCCCAGCTTCGGTTATTAATGGGCTTTTTAATCGCTCATCCAGGAAAAAAACTTTTATTTATGGGAAGCGAATTAGCTCCCTTTTCGGAATGGAAGGACCTTGAAGAGATGGATTGGCATTTAACTGAGTATGAGATGCATCGGAAATTTCGGGAATATTTTATTCACCTTCTTCATTTATATAAGAGTGCTGAACCTTTATTTGAGCTAGATCATGATCCTCGTGGTTTTCAATGGATTGACGTTCATAATACGAAGCAAAATATTTACTCATTTATTCGCAGAAGTAAAGAAGGCTCTCCTTTGATTGTCATTTGTAATTTTGGAGAGTATGGCTATGAGAACTATCGAATAGGAGTTCCTGATATTGGCTTATATGAGGAGGTTTTAAACAGTGATCAAAAGGAATATGGGGGATCCGGTCAAATTAATCCGGCGCCTTTAAAAGCGACAAAAGATCATTTTCATGGGCAACCGGCGTCTGTACATATGACTATACCGCCTTTTGGTGTTGTGTATATTCAGCCTAAATGATAAATAGGAGGGAATGGAATGGTTAAAGAAAAGTGCGTTGCAATGCTATTAGCAGGTGGGCAAGGAAGTAGATTAAAAGAACTAACGACAGGGTTAGCGAAGCCAGCTGTTCCGTATGGAGGGAAATATCGTATTATTGACTTTCCGCTGAGTAATTGTGCGAATTCGGGCATTCATACGGTCGGTGTGTTGACTCAATATCAACCGCTTGTGCTTAATTCTTACATTGGAATTGGCAGCGCATGGGATTTAGACCGAAAAACCGGTGGAGTGACGGTGCTACCGCCTTATTCAGAAACAGAAGGAGTAAAGTGGTATTCAGGCACGGCGAATGCCATTTATCAAAATTTAAATTATTTAAAACAGTACGACCCAGAACATGTCCTGATCTTATCAGGAGATCATATTTATAAAATGAATTATGCCAAGATGCTAAATTTCCATATCGAGAAAGAGGCGGATGTGACCATCTCTGTGATTGAGGTTCCTTGGAATGAGGCGAGCCGCTTTGGCATTATGAGTACGAATCAGCGCATGGAAATTACAGACTTTGAAGAAAAGCCGAAGAAGCCTACTAGTAATCTTGCCTCCATGGGGATTTATATTTTTAAATGGTCGGTATTAAAGGAATATTTGGAGATTGATGAGGGGAATCCGAAATCAACGAATGATTTTGGAAAAGATGTCATTCCGTTAATGCTGCGGGAGAAGCTAAAGCTGTTTGCCTACCCTTTCAGCGGCTATTGGAAGGACGTTGGAACAATTCAAAGCTTATGGGAAGCTAATATGGATCTTTTAGATCAAGAAGAAGAGTTAGATTTGCTAGACCATTCATGGCGCATTTATTCAGTGAACCCTAATCAACCGCCGCAATTTATTGGTGAACATGCGATTGTTAAAAATTCGTTAGTCAATGAGGGGTGCGTCATTGAGGGAGAAGTAATTCATTCTGTTCTCTTCCAAGGGGTGCAAGTAGAGGAGAAGACGGTGATTAAAGATGCAGTCATTATGCCAAATGCCCGTATAGGAAGAAATTGTGTGATTGAACGAGCGATTGTCATTAGCAACTTAGAAATTCCTGATAACGTCGAAATCTATAATCATACAGAAAACATTTTATTAATCACAGAAGAATATCTTGCACAATTAATAGAACAAAAGCAATAACTTTGTTGAAATGGAGGAAATGGAATGAATAGATCTATGCTTGGTATCATTGATGCGACAACACATCCGGACTCAATGGAAGACTTATTGCTTCACCGTTCATTAGCGGCCGTTCCTTTTGCTGGCCGTTATCGACTGATTGACTTTATTTTATCCAATATGGTGAATTCAGGAATTCAAAGTGTAGCCATTTTTCCAAAGTATCAGTATCGCTCATTAATGGACCACTTAGGATCAGGGAAAGACTGGGATTTAAATCGGAAACGAGATGGTTTATTTTTTTTCCCATCTCCTAATGTAAAGGGAGAAGAAGATAAAGTCGGGCTGTTTTGTCATTTTGCTCAACATATCGATTATTTCAAGCGGAGCACGCAAAAGTATGCATTAATTAGCAATTGTTATACCGTATTTAATATGGATTTTTCTCCAATTTTAAAGAAATTAAAAGAGGATAGCTGCGATATTTTACAAATTTATAATCAAGGCCGCCCGATTGAGCTTTACGTTGTGCCTGTTCCATTGCTGATTCAGCTCATTGAGAAGAGGAAGGAAACCGGATATACATGTATGCAAGATATTGTGAATGGTCATAATCATGACTATCACATTTGTAAATACGAAATGGATGGGTATTGTGAGCAAATTCAATCGATCCGTGATTTCTATACGGTCAGTATGGAACTGTTACAAAAAGAGAACTGGAGCCAGCTTTTTAACAAGTTTCAACCGATTTATACGAAGGTAAAGGATGAGCCGCCAACAAAGTACACGGAGACGTCTCTTGTTAAAAATTCCATGATTGCTAACGGGGCGGTGATTGAAGGAGAAATCGAGCAAAGTGTGATTTCCCGTGCCGTGTTTATCGGCAAAAATACAACTGTTAAAAATTGCATTATTATGCAAAAGAGCAAGATTGGCGAAGATTGTGAGTTAGCCCATGTCATTATTGATAAAGATGCGGTAATAGGTGATGGAATTAAAATCATAGGTACACCAGAGGAGCCAATTGTGATTCGTAAAGGGTCAGTACAAGGAGTGGTGATGAATTCGTGAAATTACTATTTGTTGTCTCAGAATGTGTACCTTTTGTGAAATCAGGAGGGCTGGCTGATGTGGCTGGCTCTTTGCCGAAAGAGTTAAAAAAGCAGGGAATCGATGTGCGGGTGATGTTGCCTAAATACGGAACGATTCCTTTAGAATATCGGGAACAAATGAAGAAAGTGACGGAATATACTGTGCCTGTTGGTTGGAGAAATCAATATTGCGGGATCGAACAGCTCGAGAAAGATGGCATTGTGTATTACTTTATCGATAACGAGTATTATTTTTACCGAGAGCAAATGTATGGCTTTGGAGATGATGGCGAAAGATTTTCTTATTTCACTAGAGCAGCGTTAGACAGCTTGCCACATCTCGGCTTTTATCCAGATATGATTCATTGTCATGATTGGCATACGGCGATGATTCCTTTCATGTTGAGAGTCGAGCATCAGCATCGTCCGGGTTATGAATTGATTCGAACGGTTTTTACGATTCATAATTTATTGTATCAGGGCATTTTTCCGCAAAGTGTACTGACGGATTTATTAAATTTACATAGTCAGTATTTCAATAGTCGTCAGTTAGAATTTTATGATTGTATGAATTTTATGAAAGGTGGACTTGTTGCTGCCGATGCGATCACAACAGTCAGTCCTACATATAGGAATGAGATTTTAACTGCTTATTTTGGGGAACGGTTAGACGGTGTGTTACAAGAAAGGCAAGATGATTTGATCGGCATATTAAATGGGATTGACGATTCCATTTACCATCCGGCCATAGATCCGTTGATTGTCCCTTTTGATCGTGATCATTTGGATGGAAAGAAAGAGAATAAACAGCTGCTTCAGCGAATGTTTGGGTTAGCGGAGAAAGCCGATGTACCCATTGTTTCGATCGTTTCTCGCTTTACAAGGCAAAAAGGGTTAGAGCTCGTGACGCGAGTGTTTCATGAAATGATGGAGGAAGATGTTCAATTCATTGTTCTCGGTACGGGAGAGGATGAGTTTGAATGGTTTTTTAAAGAGATGGAGTGGAGATATCCACAAAAAGTGCGATCATATATTGGTTTTGATGAAGAGCTGGCGCATAAAATTTATGCAGGGTCTGATTTGTTTTTGATGCCTTCAAAGTTTGAGCCGTGCGGACTTGGGCAGATGATCGCGATGAAATATGGAGCGCTGCCACTTGTGCGTGAAACAGGAGGATTGAATGATTCCGTTCTTTCCTATAACGAACAAACCGGTGAAGGGAATGGGTTTTCTTTCACGAACTTTAATGCCCATGATTTATTGTTTACTTTTAGACGAGCGATTCATATGTATGAGGATAAGAGCGTTTGGGAGAAGCTGATGAAGCAGGCGATGACTTGTGATTATAGCTGGTCGCAGTCTGCCAAAAAGTATAGTGAATTATATTCGGACTTATCGTCTAGGAGGGAAAGTCATGTTTTCTAATAAAGAAGCATTTAAAACGGCTTTTTTAAAGCGGATTGAAAGAACGTATGGGAAAAGCTTTCAAGATTCGACCTTGTCTGATCAATTTCAAACGTTAGGAAACATGGTAAGGGAATATATTAGCTCTAATTGGATTCAAACGAATGAGGAATACAGTAAAAAAAAGCAAAAGAAAGTGTATTATTTATCGATTGAGTTTTTACTTGGCCGGCTGTTAGGCCAAAACTTATTAAATCTGGGTATTTATGATGTGGTGAAGGAAGGGCTAAGCGACTTATATATTTCATTAGAAGAGCTCGAAGAAGTGGAATATGATGCGGCTTTAGGAAATGGTGGGCTCGGTCGATTGGCTGCGTGTTTTCTTGATTCATTAGCTTCATTAAACTTGCCAGGACACGGCTGCGGTATTCGCTATAAACATGGTTTATTTGAGCAAAGAATGGTGGATGGCTTTCAGTTGGAATTGCCTGAGCATTGGTTGCGTTACGGCCATGTATGGGAAGTAAGAAAGATTGATTTGGCTGTAGAGGTGCCCTTTTGGGGGAGAGTGGAGACGTATGAAAAGGATGGAGGACTCACATTCCGACATGTCGATGCTGAATATGTGAGCGCAGTTCCTTATGATATGCCGGTGATTGGCTATGAAACGACTACGGTCAATACGCTCAGACTTTGGAGTGCAGAACCGTCCCGGTATATGCCGAATCAAGATGTGCTAAAGTATAAAAAAGAGACAGAAGCCATTTCCGAATTTTTATATCCGGATGATACGAACGATGAGGGGAAAATTTTACGGTTAAAGCAACAATATTTTCTTGTGTCCGCAAGTATCCGTTCGATTATTCAAGATTACTTAGAGCAGTATAAAAATTTGCATGAGTTTCATGAGCATGTCTCGATCCATATCAATGATACGCATCCCGTTCTTGCAATTCCGGAATTTATGCGGGTATTGCTAGATGACCATTGCCTCAGTTGGGAAGAAGCTTGGCAAATTACGACCAATACATTTGCTTATACGAATCATACGACTTTGTCAGAAGCGTTGGAGCAGTGGCCCATTCGGATTTTTAAGCCACTTCTGCCAAGAATCTTTATGATTGTGGATGAGATTAATGAGCGCTTCTGCAGAAGTTTATGGGAGCTTTATCCGGGAGAATGGGGGCGCATTGAACGAATGGCGATTGTGGCGCATGGGCAAGTGAAGATGGCTCATTTAGCGATTGTTGGTAGCCATAGCGTCAATGGAGTAGCCAAAATCCATACAGAGATTTTAAAAAATCGGGAAATGAACTTATTTTATCAATTTCAGCCGGAGAAATTTAATAATAAAACGAATGGAATTACGCATCGCCGCTGGTTAATTAAAGCCAATCCGCAACTGACACATTTAATTACAGAAACGATTGGTGAACAGTGGATGAAGCAGCCGGAAAAGCTCGCTCTTCTTCAACCTTATGAACAGGATGCTTCCTTTTTAAGGAGCTTAGAGAAAGTGAAGCAACAGCGCAAAGAAATTTTGGCGAAGTTGATTTTTGAACAAAATGAGATCACTGTGGACCCGCAATCGATCTTTGATATTCAAGTGAAAAGATTGCATGCGTATAAGCGACAGCTATTAAATGTGCTACATATTATGTATTTGTATAATCGCATGAGGGAAGATGCTTCTTTTGATATGTATCCACGGACATTTGTGTTCGGGGCAAAAGCGTCGCCAGGTTATTATTATGCGAAGAAAATTATTAAGCTGATTCATTCTGTAGCAGACATGGTCAACAATGATCCGATTGTAAAAGATCGAATGAAAGTAGTCTTTTTAGAAAATTATCGCGTGTCTTTAGCAGAAGATATTATTCCCGCAGCCGATATTAGCGAACAAATTTCCACAGCCAGCAAAGAAGCATCAGGGACAGGGAATATGAAGTTTATGATGAACGGTGCTTTAACAATGGGGACACTTGATGGGGCGAATGTTGAAATATTAGAGCAAGTAGGCAAAGACAATATTTTTATTTTCGGTTTGAAAGCAGAAGAAGTGATGAAGTTTGAACGTGAAGGCGGCTATCGTTCCATGGATTATTATCATCACGATGATCATATCCAGCAAGTGATGGATCAATTAGTGAACGGCTTTTTTGAAGAAGAGAATCAATTTGATATGATTTATGATTCGTTGCTGATGGAAAATGATCAATATTTTGTTTTGAAAGATTTTGCCGCTTATCGCGATAAGCAACAAGAAGCGGGGCATTTATATGAAAAAGACCGCAATCGCTGGCTGCAAATGACGGCGCGCAATATTAGTCAATCGGGCTACTTCTCAAGCGACCGGACGATTCGCGAGTATGCCTCAGAAATTTGGGACGTCCATAGCCGCGGCAGTCAAGTGCTGATGAAGCGATAATTCATTTTTGCTCCGTGATTTTAACAGAATGAAAAGAAAAAACGGTGAGTATCCAGCTTAAGTGGATACTCACCGTTTTGCCCTATAGAAGATAACCTAAGCAAATGCCGATCGACAGCAAAAAGCCGAAAATCGTATTGGTTTGCGCGGTTGCTTTCATGGCAGGCATCATTTGAATCGGCAGTGTTTTACCGATAAAGCCTTTTGTTGCTTTCACGGCCTTCGGAATACTTAAAAAAGTGAGAAGAAGCCATGGTGATCCAATCCCAAACACCACAAGAGCAGCTACCCAAATAAAGGACATGATGAACATGCCAGCGAGCACTTGAATGGCGCGCTTGCGTCCGACTAAAATCGCCAGCGTTTTTCGCCCATTTTCTTTGTCGCCATCTAAATCACGAATGTTGTTCGCTAATAAAATCGAACCAACCAAAATGGAGATGGGAACAGAAACCAGTATGCTGGAGCTAGAAATAAAACCTGTTTGAATATAAAAAGACAGCAAAATAATGACAAATCCCATAAAAAAGCCGGCTGTCAATTCACCAAACGGCGTGTAAGCAATCGGAAGCGGTCCGCCTGTATAAAAATACCCCGCTGCCATACAGATGATCCCAATGACAGCGATCCACCATGTCGTATTGGCACAAATATAAATACCAAGCAGCAAAGCAATACCAAAAAAGGCAAATCCCATCGTCAGCACTGTGCGCGGCTGAACGCCATTTCGGACAATGGCGCCTCCGATCCCAACAGAGTGTTCGGTATCGAGTCCCCTAACGTAATCGAAATACTCATTGAACATATTTGTAGCTGCCTGAATTAATAAACAGGCCATGAGCATCGCTAAAAACAAATCAATTTGAAGCGACGTATATGCGACAGCCAAAGCCGTTCCGAGAAACACGGGAACAAAGGCGGCTGTTAACGTGTGCGGCCTCATAAGCTGCCACCAAACTTTCCAGCCTTTGTCTGGCTTAATGAAAGGGGCTGTATTGACTTCCATCGTTTATTCTCTCCCTTTAGTTAATAACGAACATCATATTTAAATATCTCTTCTTCTGTTCGTCATTATAAGTGTAGAAAAGGAAGGGATGAGTGTCAATCACTTTTCATGTGTCAAAGCAGGTTCATTTCCCCATCTGACGCATTGAAAACAAACAAATAATAGGAACGATTGACGCAAAGCATTATAATAAGGGTAGAATAAGACAAAACGTGGTGGAATCGTTGACATAAGGAGTTCAAGAGGTGTATCTTTAAATAAGTTTGACAACGATTCATACTGCTGTATGTGCAATGGAGGAGATTTCATTGTCTACTATAAAAAGCCATCCGATAAAAGAAATATTTACGCAGGCGATTCATCATAAACTGCCTCATGTTCCGTCTGTGCTTTTTAGCTATGTAGAGAAGGTGGATTCGGTCGATCCATTAGCTTTTTATCAAAATGGACGAGCCGCTTATGCTGGGGAACGATTTTTCTGGAAAGATCGAGATGGAGAATTGACAATTGTTGGGTTAGGTAATATTCATACGATTCGCAGTGAGAAGACAAATGAACTGCGTTATAAAGAGGTCGAGCAGAAGTGGGATAACATGACAGAATGTGCATCGATTCACAACCCCTTCGATGCTTATGGAACAGGTCCGCTTCTATTTGGTGGTTTTTCCTTTGATCCTGAACGGGTACAGGAAAAAGAATGGGCTAATTTTTCACCTGCTTTCTTTTACGTCCCAGAATTTATGCTCACGACTTATAATGGAGAAAGTTATTTAACGACGAATATGATGTGTACGTCGTACGATTCTGATGAACTGATCGATAAAATGGAGCGAAAGAAAATACATTTATTTCATGCAGCGATTCCTGCTTTAGAAAGAAATGTTCAGCTTGTCGAGATAGAAGAACATCAGCCGGAAGAATGGAAGCGATCCGTTCATCAAGCAGTCCACAGTATTTCTGCTGATCCTGAATTAAAAAAAGTGGTATTAGCCAGAAAGCTGACCGCTCATTTTCAGCCGGAGATCACATCGGATCTTGTACTAGAACGATTGCTCAATCAACAGCCGGACAGCTTCATTTTCTCGTTAGAAGCGATGGAAAGCTGTTTCTTAGGCGCATCTCCGGAACGCTTAGTGCGCAAACGTGATCAAGTAGCGCTATCTACTTGTTTAGCGGGATCGATTAAGCGAGGTCGAGACGAAGCAGAGGATCACAAGCTAGGAGACGATCTGTTGAATGATGGAAAGAATCGAATTGAGCATGATTATGTTGTGCAAATGATTCGAACAGAAATGTCTCATTTATGTCTCGAAGTGGATGTTCCAACTAAGCCAACCTTAATGAAAGTACGAGATATTCAACATTTATATACACCGGTGACTGGTTATACCGATCAACCATCCATTCTTCCGTTTGTGGAAAGGCTTCACCCGACGCCAGCCCTCGGCGGATTGCCAAATGATAAGGCGCTAAGGGAAATTCGCCTATTAGAGACGATGGACCGCGGCTTTTATGGAGCGCCTGTTGGCTGGATGGATTACCGCAAAAACGGCGAATTTGCGGTAGCGATTCGCTCTGGCTTGTTAAATAAACAACAAGCCGTACTTTATGCAGGCTGCGGTGTTGTTGCTGATTCACAAGCGGAAAGTGAATTCATTGAAACAGGTATTAAGTTCCGGCCGATGCTGCGCGCAATAGGAGGGACGGCTGATGAGTAATCATCAACAAGATGTAACATTGTATAATGCCCACTTTATTGATGGGCTAGTAAAAGCAGGAGTAGACAGCGCCGTGATTAGTCCGGGTTCGCGGTCTACTCCTATGGCACTTTTAATGGCTGAGCATCCTGATATAAAGGTTTATATTCAAATTGATGAGCGTTCGGCTGCTTTCTTTGCTTTAGGGCTAGCGAAGGCCTCTAACAAACCAGTCGCTTTACTTTGTACATCAGGTACCGCCGCAGCCAATTATTATCCGGCTGTGGTAGAAGCGAAAAATGCGCGCGTTCCGTTAATTGTATTAACATCGGATCGTCCGCATGAGTTAAGAGATGTAGGAGCTCCGCAAGCGATTGATCAAAACCAGCTGTATGGCACAAATGTCAAATGGTTTTCAGAGATGGCTTTACCGGATGCGGATGAGAATATGCTGCGCTATGTTCGCTCGACAGCAGCGAAATCGGTGCATGTCGCTTCGCAAGCTCCCGCTGGTCCGGTTCATTTAAACTTTCCGTTTCGGGAACCATTAATCCCGCTTTATGATGGGATTTTCACCCAAGAGGAGTTTAGCCAAAGCCAACCTCTTCGGCTAACGGAAGGGAAGCGAACGCTGTCTCAAGAAAGCATCGATCAGCTTGCTCAGTTGTTACGAGAAAAAGAAAAGGGAATCATCGTTTGCGGGGAGTTAGCCACAGAAGGATTTCAAGAAGCGGTCATCGCTCTTGCTGAAGCAGTAGGCTATCCTATTTTGGCGGACCCATTATCCGGTCTTCGTAGTGGCCAGTCTGCTGAATCCGTCGTGATCGACAGCTACGATGCCTTTTTGCGAAGTGATGAATGGAAAAAGAAAGCTGCTTTTGACGTGGTGCTCCGTTTTGGAGCGATGCCGGTTTCAAAGGCATTGACTCAATATTTGAAAATGCATGTGCACAAGGAGCAACTTGTGATCGATGGCGGCGGCGGTTGGAGAGATCCGATTACAGCGTCCTCTCATATGATTGCTTGTGATGAAGCAGATTTTTGTTTAAAGCTAAGTCATGCTGTAAAGAAGAACGAAACAAAGACAGCTTGGTTAATGACATGGATGCAAATGAACGAGCTTGCCAAAGGAAAAATGAAAGAAGTACAGCAACATGACGAGCTTGATGAAGGCAAACTCTTTCATCAAATATTGCAGCATGTACCGGATGGCTCCTCACTATTTGTGGGCAATAGCATGCCGATTCGTGATTTAGATTCGTTCTTTTTTGCTCAATCAAAAAATATTCGTTTATACGCGAACCGCGGGGCGAATGGGATTGATGGGCTTGTTTCTAGCGCGCTTGGAGCGGCAGTGGTTCATCCTCCCTTGTATTTAGTGTTAGGAGACTTGTCCTTTTTCCATGATTTGAATGGCTTGTTAGCAGCTAAGCTCAATGGCATTAAGATGACGGTTATCGTGATCAATAATAACGGCGGGGGAATTTTCTCTTACTTGCCGCAAGCAGCGGAGCCGAAGCATTTTGAACAGCTATTTGGCACACCAGCGGATCTTGATTTCACTCATGCAGCCAAGCTATATGGCGGTGGTTATTTCAAAGTGACGGAGATCGATCAGCTACATGAGGCGATGAAAGCAGCGGAAGAAGCGGATGGTCTATTCATTATTGAAGCAGTGACGGATCGGCAAAAAAATGTGGTTGCTCATCGAAAGCTATGGGAAAACGTTTCCCGGGAAATAAGTGAACGATCTCTTGGTGATGGGTCATGGAACGAATGATTCATGGCTGTCGTTATCATTATGGAAGGACCGGAAGTGGAGAGCCCATTTTATTGTTGCATGGTTTCACTGGTGACTGTACGACATGGAATGAGACGATCGCTTCGTTAACCGATCGGTATCAATGCGTGGCAGTGGATCTTTTAGGACATGGAAAAAGCAGCTGCCCTGTTGATGCCGCAAGATACGATATTCAACTACTCGCTCGGGATTTGAAGGAATTGATGCATGAGCTTTCATTTGAACGATTTCATGTGTTAGGATATTCGATGGGGGGCCGTCTCGCTTTAACGATGGCTGTTCTTTATCCGGATGTTGTAAAAAGTCTGATAATAGAAAGTGCCTCGCCCGGATTAAAAACGGAAGAGGAGCGAGCGGCGCGCCGAGCGGCTGATGAGAAGTTGGCGACGAAAATTGAAGCAGAAGGAATGGAGCCGTTTATCGATTTCTGGACAAACATTCCCCTATTTGCCACGCAAAAAAGGTTGCCGTTTGCGAAACAGGAAGCGATTCGCCGTCAGCGGCTGCAAAATCATGTGGTGGGGCTTTCCGGCTCATTAAAAGGAATGGGTACAGGTTCGCAGCCATCTTGGTGGACCGAGCTTTCCGCATTGACCATGCCGGTTTTGCTTGTTACGGGTACGTTGGATGAAAAATTTACGGATATCGCTAATGAAATGAAGAAACAGCTTCCGCAAGCCGTTTGGAAAGAAGTAAGCGGAAAAGGTCATGCAATTCATGTGGAAGATTCCGCAGAATTTGGTACAATAATAAGAGAATTTTTGCTTTATACATAAAGGAGGCAATTTTAATGGCTTTTGAATGGATTAGTGAACGCCAATATGAAGATATTTTATACGAAACGTATAATGGAATTGCAAAAATTACGATTAACCGTCCGGAAGTGCACAACGCGTTCCGTCCGAAAACGGTAATGGAATTAATCGATGCTTTTGCTTATGCACGCGATGATGAAAAAATCGGTGTCATCGTATTAACAGGAGCGGGAGAAAAAGCATTCTGCTCTGGTGGAGATCAAAAAGTTCGCGGTCATGGTGGATACGTGGGCGACGATCAAATTCCTCGTTTAAACGTATTGGATTTACAGCGCTTAATTCGCGTCATTCCGAAACCTGTGATTGCGATGGTTGCAGGTTATGCAATTGGCGGTGGTCACGTGCTTCATGTCGTATGTGATTTAACAATTGCGGCAGATAACGCGGTGTTTGGACAAACTGGTCCGAAAGTAGGAAGCTTCGATGCTGGCTATGGTTCCGGTTATTTAGCTCGCCTTGTTGGACATAAAAAAGCGAGAGAAATTTGGTACCTATGCCGTCAATACAATGCGCAAGAAGCATTAGATATGGGCTTAGTGAATACGGTTGTACCGTTAGAAAAATTAGAAGAAGAAACCGTTCAATGGGCGCAAGAAATGCTTGAGAAGAGCCCGACAGCTCTTCGCTTCATCAAAGCAGCGATGAACGCCGATACAGACGGCCTTGCTGGTTTGCAACAACTAGCAGGTGACGCAACGCTTCTATACTACACAACAGACGAAGCAAAAGAAGGAAGAGACGCCTTCAAAGAAAAACGCCAACCAGACTTCGGTCAATTCCCAAGATTCCCTTAATGAAGAAAAGCGGAAAGCGCCGTTTAGCGGCGTATGGACTGGAGCGATCCGCATGAGATAAAGGAAACACGATGAACGCTAGTGAATCGATGTTGACTTATCGTAAGGAGGAACGTGGAAGTCCACTAGCCGTTGGTGCTTGAAGCTGGACAAAGAAAAGCGGAGCCGACTGACCAGACACGACAAGCAAATGCTAGAATGACGAAATGGCGTTCTTCAGCCATGCAGTCAGGCTGGCATTTGACTCGAGTGTCTAGGAGGCGGAGCTGGACAAAGAAAAGCGGAAAGCCTCAAATAAAACAAATATAGCCCTCCGGCTTGCGGATGCGGCAAAGTCCGAAAGCTTGATGGTATACCATCAAGCTTTTTTGTCCGCCAGCAGAGGAAAGAAAGGAAGCGGGAAGCGCGAATGTCACAAAGCATGCCGAATTGGCTGAAACAGAGAGCTTTTTTGACGCCTGATCGTCCAGCTCTCTATTTTGGTGAAAACAGCTGGACCTTTTCACAATTGTATGAGGCTGTTCAATTAGAAGTTGCTTTTTTAGAGAAGCAGCATATTAAGCACGGTGATTATGTGGGGGTGCTTGTCAGAAATACAGAACGAGCGGTCTTTTTCATTCATGCCCTCCAGCAAATAGGAGCCATTGCTGTTTTGTTGAATCATCGTCTAACAAGTATGGAATTATTATGGCAGCTTGAAGATGCACAAGCAAAGTATGTTGTGTATGACCCTATGTTTCAACCGCTCATTGAATCATTTAAAGGGGTACATACGATTCCAATGACCGATCATGAGCATATGATGAGCAGGTCAGGCCGAGAAACGTTTGTTTTGGAGGAAGTCTGTTCTGTCATGTATACATCAGGAACGACAGGCAGACCTAAAGGAGTGCTGCAGACGTACGGGAATCATTGGTGGAGTGCGACAGGATCGGCGTTAAATTTAGGCATTCATGAACAAGATTGCTGGCTATGTGCGGTGCCTCTTTTTCATATTAGCGGCTATTCAATTGTGATTCGCAGCGTTGTCTATGGGATCGCTGTTCGATTGTATGAGCAGTTTGACGAACAGATGATCAATCAAGCACTGCAACGAGGAGAAGGGACGATTATTTCTGTTGTCTCCGCTATGCTGAAGCGAATGCTCGATCAATTAACAGGGGCCTATCACCCTTCTTTTCGCTGTATGTTACTAGGTGGAGGACCTGCTCCCAAACCTTTACTGGAAACATGTGCAGCGAATGAGATTCCTGTGTATCAAACGTATGGTATGACAGAAACCGCTTCACAAATTGTCACTCTCCCGCCAGAGTACAGTCTGACGAAACTCGGCTCTGCTGGTAAGCCGCTTTTTCCTTGCCAGCTGAAAATAGCGGATGGGAAACAAGAAGGCGAAATTCTCGTGAAAGGGCCGAATGTGACGAGTGGGTATTTGCGGCGCGAAGAAGCGAATCGTGAATCCTTTTCCGATGGTTGGTTCTATACAGGAGACATTGGTTATTTGGATGAAGAAGGCTTTCTATATGTATTAGATCGTCGCTCGGACTTAATCATTTCTGGCGGAGAGAATGTGTATCCAGCGGAAATTGAATCCGTACTTCTTGCCCACCCTGCGATTGTGGATGCCGGTGTGATTGGTGTAGCTGATGATCAATGGGGACAAGTGCCTGTGGCTTTTATTGTTGTAAAGGAACCGCTTAGTGAGGTGGACGTCCAAGCCTTTTGCAGTGAACGACTAGCGAAATATAAATGTCCATCTACTATTTTTGTTGTTGAACAATTGCCGAGAAATGCAGCGAAAAAATTAATGCGGCGTGAGTTAAAAACGGAATATGAAAAGAGGAAAAATCAATGAAGACCGAGCGATTGAATCTGCATGTCATTGAAATGGAATTAAAGTCGCCGTTCGTCACGCATTTAGAGACCGTTCATAAACGGCGCAGTATTATTGTAGAGGCGATAGATACGGATGGAGCTGTCGGTTATGGAGAGGTGGTGGCTTTTTCAACTCCATGGTATACAGAGGAAACGGTGCAAACAAGTTATCATATCATTAAAGATGTATTAGCGCCGCTTGTTCTTGGCCAAGAAATCAATCATCCGTCTGACATCCATCCGTGGTTTGAAACGGTGCGCGGCAATCAAATGGCGAAAGCGGGAGTGGAAACGGCCATTTGGGATTTACATAGTAAGCGTCAAGGGCGACCGCTTGCCGCGTTGTTAGGCGGGATAAGAGAAGAGGTATGTGCAGGGGCAGTAGCTGCAGGCGCAACGATCACAGAAACGCTTCAGCGCATCGACCATCTTCTGACACAAGGCTATGAGCGAATTAAAGTGAAAATTAGTCCGCAAAATGATCGAGAGCTGTTGCGCAACATTCGTCATGAGTTTCCGTCGGTTCCGCTAATGGCGGATGCGAATTCTGCTTATTCACTGACGGATGCCGAGCGGTTAAAAGCGTTGGATGAGTTTCAACTTCTAATGATTGAACAGCCGTTAGCGGTGGATGATCTCGTGCAGCATGCTAAGTTGCAAAAAATAATCGATACGCCGATTTGTCTCGATGAAAGCATTCGTTCCATTCGCGATGCCGAAAATGCTTTGGAACTTGGCAGCTGCGGAGTGATCAATATTAAAATTGGACGGGTTGGCGGACTAGAAGAAGCGAAGAAAATCCATGATTTATGTCAGGCAAAAGGCGTGCCAGTTTGGGCGGGCGGCATGATTGAATTTGGTGTGTCTCGCGCTCATAATGTGGCTCTTGCTTCACTAGAAGGTTTTTCGATTCCTGGAGATTTGTCTTCTTCTCATCATTATTGGCATCAAGATATCATTGAGCCGGCAATTGAAGTGGTAAACGGGCGCATTACTTTATCTCATGAACCGGGTATTGGCTATCGAATCAATCAAAAACGGTTAACAGAAGTGACAATACGAAAAGAAGAACTGAGCCGATAAGGTGTCAGTTCTTCTTTTTACGATCCTTCCATGTTTCCGGAACGAAATCAAAGCCTCCCGGATGAAAAGGATGACATTTTAAAATGCGAATAATTGTTAAATAGCCGCCTTTAAGCGCACCGAAGCGTTGAACAGCTTCTAAGCCATAATGGGAGCATGTCGGATAAAAGCGGCAAGTCGGCGGCTTTAACGGTGAAATAAATGTTTGATAAAAGCGGATGACGCCCATAAATAGTTTTTTCATCATGCCTTATTCCTTGCGCTCTTTTGCTTCATCTTGCTGCAAGTTCGGATTATTTTCAATCGGATCAATCGTATGTTTATATTGATAGCCTTTCGTGATCGAGATAATGGTGAAAATAAGTACGGCAATCACGATAACAATCGAGATAATTAATACAGTGGTCATTTGCCATCCCTCCTGCACTTATTTTACCATGTTTTATTGCTATCAGGCGGTTCCTTGTTTGTGTCGATTTTTTGGACAAGTTAAAAAGGATGTTTTAAAATAAAAAAGAACGGGAATAGGTAAAAGGAATTAAAATTGAGGAGGAGATGATTTTATGTCAGAGAAATTAGTTCAAAGTGTGAATCAGCAAATTGCGAACTGGACGGTGCTTTACACAAAATTACATAACTACCATTGGTTTGTGAAGGGGCCGCAATTCTTTGCTTTGCATGACAAATTTGAAGAACTATATACAGAAGCCTCTCTTCATATTGATGAGCTAGCTGAACGCTTATTAGCTCTTGGCGGCGAGCCGGTTGCAACGTTAAAAGAATCGTTGGAAATGGCGACTGTCAGCGAAGCAGAAGGAAAAGAAAGCGCTGAAGAAATGGTGCAATCTGTTGTTAATGACTTTTCAACGATCATTGCTGAACTAAAAGAAGCAATGGACTTAGCTGGTGAAGTGAATGATGAGACGACAGGCGATATGCTTCTTGCGATTCATCAAGGATTAGAAAAACATGTATGGATGCTGAAATCTTTCTTAGGAAAGTAAGAGAAAATCAGCATTTCATTAGGAGGAAAAGCAATGGAGTTATCTTCCATCATGGGCAAGCAAGTGGCTGAACTGCAACAAACATTAAGCTTGAATTTATTAAAAAGCCAAATGGCTACACAAACGGCTCAAGCGATTCAAATGATGGATACGCTTCCTAACGTTCCATCAGCGCCTCACCCGCATAAAGGAACCATGATCGATATAAAAGGCTGAAAAAAAGGATGTCCGCTGTTTAGGACATCCTTTTTCTGTGCTACATATAAGCGGTATGTATTAGTGATAAAGATGTTTCGCTTGCCAATCTCCATCCATCCCGTCATTGTTAAACTTTTCCTTCAACGCTTCGAATAAGTAAAGACGAAAGAAAGAGTGTAATTCATCCTCGCTCATTTCGTTAATAATCGAGAAGATTTCATTATTCGATAGCTGTTCCACGACAGCAAACGTAATCATATCAAGATCTTCATCAGAGCCCTGGAGTCTCCCACGGTAAATTTCATACAGTTCATCGACTAGCTTCATGTACACCCGCTCCTTTGTTTTATGATAATGTCCCTTGATCCCCTTATCTCTTTTATACCCTAACTGAAGTAAATAAACCAGCCTATTTCAATATCCTAGAGATTTTTTTGTCATCATGATTTATTACAGGAAGGGCATGATAACAATAGGAGGTGACAACTGTGCAAGAGGAAAAAAAAGCTTATTACATCCAATTGGCCAATGGAGAAATTATGAGCACGTCCACAGCGTCTCCGTGGAACTTTAGAATTTATGCTACAGATGAGGAAATTACTCAGTTAAGAGAATTGTTTGATGCGAACTATGCGGTAGAATGGGAAGGGTTTTTTCGAGCGCATGTGCCGTATGTCCAATACCATTTTGACCGGCCGAATGATCGCTATGATAATAACTTGAAAAAGATATACGAAAAGATATACGAACTTGGTGATGAGGAAGCGAAGGCGCATATAAAAGATATGTGGGGAATGTGAAATGCGCTATAATAAAAAGAAAAGACTCCATGCATGGCTGCGGTTATCGGTTTAATGCATGGAAGTGGATAGAGGCAGGGGAGAAGGATGTTCGAATTCACCGATCAAAACGGCTGTCAGGTGATGCTTTCTTTTCAATCTGGCAGCTTTTCGTTATACCCTCAGCATGTGTTAGTGTTTTGTCGATACAAGGGACAGTGGCTGTTGACGCAACACAGCTCCCGAGGGTTGGAGTTTCCTGGGGGGAAAGTAGAAGAGGGAGAAACGTTAGAAGAAGCCGCTAAGAGAGAAGTGTATGAAGAAACAGGAGGGATCGTTGAAGAAATGACATTCGTTGGAGAATATTATGTTCAGCATCCCAAAAAGCCTTTTGTCAAGGCGATTTTTTTCGCGCAAATTGGGTATATAGAGAGTAAGCATGATTATATGGAAACAGCCGGACCCGTGCTGTTTGATCAAGACTTACGTCAGGCGCGGATGAACAGTGAATTTAGCTTTTTAATGAAGGATGAAGTAGTCGAGCGAACGCTGGACTATATACACGCGGTAATGCCATGACCACCATCATCGAGAAGGTCCGTTTTCCTTCCCCGCATCCGCATGTGTATGTATCCGTTGTTACGTATATGTCACAAGGATTGAAAGTAAAGGGATTGTTAGCAGAACCGAAGGCAGCAGGCAGCTTTGATGGCTTTCTTTACTTGCGCGGCGGTATCAAAAATGTCGGCATGGTTCGACCAGCACGAATTACTCAATTTGCTTCCGAGGGTTTTATTGTATTTGCCCCTTTTTATCGCGGAAATCGCGGAGGAGAGGGAAACGAAGACTTTGCTGGAGAAGATCGTGAAGATGCCTTTTCAGCTTTTGATTTATTGCAAGCTCATCCTCGCGTAACAGACAATGTTCATCTGTTTGGCTTTTCACGAGGCGGTGCAATGGCGTTATTGACAGCCATTGAAAAAGAAGCAACATCGATTGTGACATGGGGCGGCGTATCCGATATGACTCTCACATACGAGGAAAGAAAAGATTTGCGCCGCATGATGAAGCGGGTAATTGGCGGCAGCCCTTACCAGCAGGAAGAACGTTATCAATGGCGCACCCCTTTGTACCAATTAGAAAAAATAAACGCACCTGTCTTAATTATTCATGGGAAGAAAGATCAAAATGTTACCATTCAGCACGCCTATCAATTAGAAAAAGGGTTAAAACGGCTGGAAAACCCAGTAGAAACATGGTATTTTGATCAATATAATCATTATTTTCCGCCGGTGACTAACCGGCAAATCGTCAAAGATCTTTGCGCATGGATGAAACAGCAGGGAGGATCATGATGATTCATTTGGAGGAGGAGAAAAAATATGGGTATGCCAATGGAATTAAATACAATGATCGTTACAAAAGGAAAAGAGGAGCGCCTAGAGGAAAATTATTTTACACTAAAGAAATCGGGATACCGCTTATATCCAATCGATATCCCGATTCATGTCCATAAAACAAAGGACAGCGATATTAGTGGAACCGCTATCATTGAAAAGGTCGAGTGGCAACAAGAAAGCACCATTCTTACATACAAACTAATCTCACTAAACTCAACAAACTAAAGTGAAAAAAGGAAGACCGCTGAGGCCTTCCTTTTTGCTATTAAATTTGTGGTCCGCCAAGCTCTGAGATTTCGCTCGGAACGTTAGAGAACTTTTTGAAGTTTTCACGGAACTTCGCAGCTAGTTCAGCCGCTTTTTCCATAAATTCATCTTCGTTTGCCCATGCTTTACGTGGGATGAGTACGTCATCAGGTACACCAGGAACATGAAGAGGAATTTGTAAACCGAATGTTTTCGTTGTGTATGTTTCCACATTGTTTAATTCGCCTTCAAGCGCTGCCTGCACCATTGCACGCGTGTAAGCAAGTTTCATACGGCTTCCAACGCCGTATTCGCCACCAGTCCAGCCAGTGTTCACTAAGAATACTTGAACGTTGTGCTCGTCGATTTTCTTACCTAGCATTTCAGCATAGCGAGTCGCTTCTAACGGTAAGAATGGAGAACCGAAGCATGTTGAGAACGTTGCTTGCGGTGAAGTGATTCCGCGCTCTGTTCCTGCAAGCTTAGATGTGTAACCGCTTAGGAAGTGGTACATTGCTTGCTCTTTTGTTAATTTGCTGATTGGAGGTAAAATACCGAAAGCATCAGCTGTTAAGAAAATAATTGTATTCGGATGGCCTGCTACACTTGGATCAACGATATTATCGATCGCTTGGATTGGGTAAGCGGCACGTGTGTTTTCTGTTAAAGAGTTATCATTGTAATCAGGAATACGGCTATCTTCGTCTAATACAACATTCTCTAATACAGAACCGAAACGGATTGCATCAAAGATTTGCGGCTCTTTTTCACGAGAAAGACCGATACATTTCGCATAGCATCCGCCCTCGATGTTAAAGACGCCATTTGAAGACCAGCCATGCTCGTCATCACCGATTAAGCGGCGATTTGGATCAGCGGATAATGTTGTTTTACCTGTTCCGGAAAGACCGAAGAATAAAGCAACATCGCCTTCGTAGCCAACATTTGCTGAGCAGTGCATAGAAAACACATCATTTTCAGGAAGAAGGTAGTTCATAATGGAGAAGATCGATTTCTTCATTTCACCTGCATATTCCGTTCCACCGATTAACACGATGCGGCGCTCGAACGAAACGATGATGAACGTTTCAGATTTCGTGCCGTCTACGGCAGGGTCTGCTTTAAAGTTCGGAGCGGAAACGATCGTGAAGCCCGCTTGATGATCCTTTAACTCTTCAGCTGTTGGACGGATGAATAACTGATGAGCAAATAAGTTATGCCAAGCGTATTCATTGATGACTTGGATTGGTAAGCGGTGAGTTAGATCCGCTCCTGCAAATCCTTTAAAAACAAAAAGTTCATCTTTTTGCTTTAAATAGTCAATCACTTTTGTGTATAATTTATCAAAGACTTCTTCGGAAATTGGTTGGTTAACCGTACCCCAGTCGATCTTATCTTTTACAGATGCTTCTTCAACGATAAATTTATCTTTAGGAGAACGTCCTGTATATTTGCCTGTTTCAGCACGTACAGCACCTGACGCTGTTAAAACTCCTTCTTTGCGAGTAAGTACTTTTTCGACAAGTTGAGGTACAGAAGGCTGCATTGTTATATTTGAACCATTCAGAAGTTCAACAATCTGGCTTGAAACGCTCACAGAGTTCATAAATTAATAACCATCCTTTATAAAAATTTGAAATTTATTTTATATACTGTTTTACTCAAAAAATAGTATAGCACATTCAAATCAATAGTCTATACTATATATTTAATTTTTAGTGAATTTTATTTTTATTTTTGCCATAATTTTTGATCACTATTTTGTCTTTAACGGTCATTGAACATCATGACTTTGCTTGAATAAGTGAAAGCATTTTCTTTGACCACTTATATAAATATGAAAGAAGAAGCCGGGAACAGATAACTGGATAAAAAATATGATTGACATTGGACGCTGAATTTCGTAAGATTTAACCTTGAACGGATACTCTTATCCTGAGCTGGCAGAGGGACAGGCCCGATGAAGCCCAGCAACCTGCTTAGATGGGGAAACTACCCTATTTAAGACAAAGGTGCTTAAACCTGTGCAAGGTCCAACCTTGGACGATAAGAGTGAAAGGCCTATGTTGAATCAATTAACCTTTCCTCTCTTTTATGAATTGGAGAGGTTTTTTATTTTTTTAATGGATAAACTTAGGGAAATGAGTACCGTGAAAATAAAGATCAGTTTGATCAATTTAAGGAGGAAGTTTCATGACAAAAAAGCGTCGTCTTTTTACTTCAGAGTCAGTAACTGAAGGCCATCCAGATAAGATTTGTGATCAGATTTCTGATGCGATTCTGGATGAGATTTTATCAAAGGATCCTAATGCTCGTGTAGCGGCGGAAACTTCTGTGACAACCGGCCTTGTATTAGTAGCGGGAGAAATCACAACATCTTCTTATGTAGATATTAACAAAATCGTTCGCGAAACAGTGAGAGAAATTGGTTACAACCGTGCGAAATACGGTTTCGATGCGGAAACGTGCGGCGTATTAACTTCGATTGATGAGCAATCGGCGGATATCGCTGCTGGTGTAGACCAAGCGCTTGAAGCACGTGAAGGTCAAATGAGCGAAGAAGAGCTTGAAGCGATCGGTGCAGGTGACCAAGGATTAATGTTTGGATTTGCTTGTAATGAAACGGAAGAATTAATGCCGCTTCCGATCTCTGTAGCGCATAAATTATCTCGCCGTTTAACGGAAGTGCGTAAAAACGAAACACTTGATTACTTGCGTCCCGACGGAAAAACACAAGTAACAGTAGAATACGATGAAAACGACAAACCTGTTCGTATTGATACAATCGTTATCTCTACGCAGCATCATCCAGAAGTGACATTAGAGCAAATTCAGCGCGACATTCGCGAGCAAGTGATTAACCCGGTTGTTCCAACTGAGTTAATTGATGAGGAAACGAAATTCTTCATTAATCCGACTGGCCGTTTCGTGATCGGTGGTCCTCAAGGCGACGCTGGATTAACAGGACGCAAAATTATCGTTGATACGTATGGCGGATATGCTCGTCACGGCGGTGGTGCGTTCTCTGGTAAGGATCCGACAAAAGTAGACCGCTCTGCGGCATATGCGGCTCGCTACGTAGCAAAAAACATTGTGGCGTCCGGTCTTGCTGATAAATGTGAAGTACAGCTTGCTTATGCTATTGGTGTAGCTCAGCCTGTTTCAATCGCTGTGGATACATTCGGTACAGGTAAAGTATCTGAAGATGTGCTTGTAGAGCTAGTTCGCTCTAACTTCGATCTTCGCCCAGCTGGCATTATTAAAATGCTGGATCTTCGCCGTCCAATTTACAAACAAACAGCTGCTTACGGTCATTTTGGCCGCACGGATGTTGAGCTTCCTTGGGAGCAAACAGATAAAGCAGAAACTTTAAAACAACAAGCGAATAACTAATAAAACAAGCCTTCCGTTATGAGGAAGGCTTGTTTTATTTATTTTGCAGACCTTTATAGTACTGAGCTTTCTCCGCGTATTCACGCACAATTCGCTCCATATCTGCACGGTCGACATCGTTAATTTCTCTAACAACTTTAGCTGGTCGTCCAAAGGCCATGGAATTCGGCGGAATGACTTTTCCGGGTGGCACAAGACTGCCTGCACCGATGAAAGCCCCTTCCCCAATTTCAGCATTATCTAAAATGATAGAACCCATGCCGATGAGCGCTTTTTTTCTAATTTTACAGCTGTGAAGAATGACTTGATGCCCGATTGTGACTTCGTCTTCGATAATGAGCGGGTTATTAGGACTTTGATGCAAAACGGAGTTGTCCTGAATATTGGTTTTGTTTCCAATGATCGTTGGAGCTACATCGCCGCGGATGACCGTATTAAACCACACGCTAGATTCTTCACCGATCGTTACATCCCCTGTAACCGTTGCATAATCGGCAATATAAGCGGAATCTGCGATCTTAGGCGTTTTTTCTTTATATGGATAAATCATAATGACAAACCCCTTTCTGACTATTAGCAAATTTAAAATACTTTGTTTTCATTTTAACTAAAACGAAAACATTTGTATAATAAAGAAAAAGAATGTTTTGTTGTCAGAAGGGTAAGTCGGAGGTGGCACGTATGTGGAAGTGGGAAACAGAACAACAGCCTAGAGGGGTCATTGTTATCGTTCAAGGAGCGTTAGAGCATCATAGCCGATATGGCTGGTTAATTGAGATGTGGCGCAAGGCTGGATTTCATGTAGTGATGGGTGATCTTCCGGGGCAAGGAATGACGTCACGAACTCAACGGGGGCATATTTCAACATTTAATGATTATTTAACAGCCGTGAAAGATTGGGTGGAAGCAGCGTATCAATTTGATCTTCCATTGTTCCTGCTTGGTCATGGGATAGGAGGCTTAATTACGATTCGCCTTTTGCAAGAATTGGATTTTGAAGTGGCGGGTGTGATCATTTCTTCTCCTTACTTAGGTATGGTTCATACTCCTCCAAAAATGACGAACGTGATGTCACATAGTTTGAACTCATTCACCCCTTCTTTTAAATTTGCTTATGGTGTCACACCGGAAATGGCGACTCGAAATGAACAGGTGATTGAAGCAGATAAAGAAGATTCGCTATTGATTAATAAAGTGTCTGTACGCTGGTATCATGAATTGCTTCAAGCGATTAAAGCGGCTTCGTTAAAGGTAACTGATATGCCAGATGTTCCGCTGCTTCTCATGCAAGCAGGAGCCGATCGGATTGTCGATCAAAAAGCGGTAAGAAAATGGTTTCACCAAATCGATCTGTCTGATATGCATTATAAAGAATGGCCTGGATTGTATCATGAGATTTTTAATGAGCCGGAACGGGAAGATGTATTTTTTTATGCCAAAGGATTTGTCGAAAATCAGCTACGCCGTTTAGGATATGTTGTTGATAAATGAGGTGAAGAAATGGCCATACCTGTGACACCACTAAGATTAATGCATAGCATTTATAAAGAAGTATTTCCGATTGTGCATGAACAGCTGAATTTCTGGAGAACGCAAGCAGAAAATATTCCAAATAGTGAATTGCGGCAGCAAGCGCTCGCTAGCATTGAACATAAAACGTTTCATTGCGAAGGCGGAGCCGTGCTGGCATTGTTAGCAGGTGAGAAAAAAGCAGAAGCCGTACGCTTTATTGTCGCTTATCAAACGATTAGCGATTACTTAGATAATCTTTGCGACCGAAGCACGTCACTAGATGCTCAAGATTTCGCCGCTCTGCATGAAGCGATGGAAGACTCTCTCTCGATAGATGCGCCGATGCGAGACTATTATCGGTTTCGGGAAGATCGCGAGGATGGCGGCTACTTATGGCGGCTTGTCCAAACATGTCAATCCGTTCTCTCCACAATCGCGGTCTACCAAGAGATTGTTCCGTATTTTCAAGAGTTATGCCGTTATTATTGCGACTTGCAAATACATAAACATGTGCGAAAAGAGGAGAGAGAAGAGCGGTTGAAAACATGGTTTGCCCAGCACCAAGCCTCCTTGCCAGACATGGAGTGGTATGAGTTTTCCGCTTGTGCGGGATCGACGCTTGGGATTTTTTGTTTACTTTCCTACAGTCTGAACGAGGAATTTCAGCCAGAGCAAGCACAGCTTGTCAGAGACAGTTACTTTCCTTATATTCAAGGTCTCCATATTTTATTAGATTATTTAATTGATCAGGCGGAAGATCAAGAAGGCGGCGATTTGAACTTCTGTTTTTATTATCCCGATGAACAGCGATTGTTGGAGCGAATGATTTATTTTGTAGAAGAGGCGGACAAACAAGCTCGCAAACTTCCGCATACTCGCTTTCATCAGCTAGTCAATCGGGGACTACTGGGCGTCTATTTATCGGATGATAAAGCGTTTCAGCAAAAGAAGCTTCGCGCGCTGTCGAAAAAAATGATTCGAAAAAGCGGTGGGACTAGCTTTTTCTTTTATTTAAATGGCCGAACCTACCGGAGAGTGCAACGAGCTTTTCCGCAGTTATTTACAAAAAAGAAGTGAAGCAACTAAATAGACATTCTTCGGGTTCCGAAATAAAATGAAGGAACATAAAAAATAAAAGGGGATGTCATCATTGGCTTTAAAATTAAGTGTACTCGATCAGTCACCAATTTCTGAAGGAATGACAGCAGAGTTAGCTTTAAAACAAACAATTGAACTCTCTCAGCATGTGGAAAAGCTCGGCTATGAGCGTTTTTGGGTATCGGAGCATCATGATTCTGCCAGTCTTGCTGGTTCCTCGCCAGAAGTGTTAATCTCTTATATTGCCGCAAAGACAGAAAAGATTCGGGTAGGCTCTGGTGGTGTGATGCTGCCGCATTATAGTGCATATAAAGTAGCTGAGAATTTTCGTTTGTTAGAAGGGTTAGCACCGGGAAGAATTGACCTTGGACTTGGAAGAGCTCCTGGAGGCATGCCTGCTGCAACGATGGCTCTTCAAGGAGGAAGCCGAAACCGTTCGGTTGCTGATTATCCCGATCAAATTAATGAATTACTCGGCTATTTAGCGGATGATGTGGCAAACAATCCATATGGTGGTTTAAAAGCTTCTCCACTTATCCAAACGATGCCTGAAATGTGGCTGCTTGGTTCAAGTCCTTCAAGTGCGCTGCTCGCTGCGTCGAAAGGGCTACCTTATACATTTGCCCAGTTTATTAACGGAGATGGTGGTCCACAATATATGGAGGCATACCGTAATAACTTTCAGCCCTCCGCTTATTTAAGTGAACCGAAAAGTATGTTTGCGGTGTTTATTGCTTGTGCAGAAACGAATGAAGAGGCAGAAAGAATCGCTTCTAGTTTAGATTTGGCACTTGTCATGCTTGAGCAGGGCATGCGTTCCAACGGTACACCAAGCCCTGAAACAGCTGCCGCTTATCAATATAGTCCTTTTGAGCGGGCTCGTGTTCGGGAAAATCGCAAGCGGATGGTTGTTGGAAGCCTTGAAAGTGTTCGCGACCAATTGAATCGTTTAAGTGAACAATATCAAACAGAAAATATAATGGCTGTATCAATTATGTATGATTTTAAAGATAAACTGCGTTCCTTTGAATTATTAGCGGAGGCAGTAAGGTCTTAAATAGGAAGAGGTCCTAAAAATTAGTTGACGACAACTTTTCTCTTAGGACCTCTTTATTTATCTTTTTTCAATGGCGATAATAAACGGCGGTTGATTCGCTTGGTTAATAAATTGATATTGCAACACATGAGCCTTTTGCTGATCAAGATCGGCCACATACTTCAGTAAGGCTTCTTTTTCGACCGCTCCTTCTTCATGTCCATGGTAGATAACAAGAACGATGATTCCCCCAGGATGTAGCATCGAGAATATTTGCTCAATTGCTGAGATCGTTGTCTCAGGTTTTGTCACAATCGCTTTATCTCCTTTTGGCAAATAACCAAGGTTAAAAACCGCTCCGCTAATATGGCCATGCCACTTTTCTGGAATAGAAGCGGCTGCTTGTTCATGCCCGCAGTTAAAAAGGGTGGCGCGGTCATGTAATTGATGTTCTTCTAATCGAGTCTTCGTATTAGTGACAGCTAGTTCCTGTACATCAAAGCCATACACATGCCCGTTGTCGCCGACAAGTTTGGCAAGAAATAGTGTGTCATGCCCGTTGCCAAGAGTGGCATCAATCGCGATGCTGCCATCTGTGATGGTTTTTTCTAATAGCTTTCTCACAAATGGCAAGATTCCATCAAGATTCATAGTAAACCTCCTCATTGTTAATCAATCATCTTTGCTGATTATATCGATACATCCACTAATTGAAAACTATTTCATCCAGCAAAATCGTTCGTTGCTGTGTTCAGTCGTTCATAACTTGATTATAATGGGAGAAACAATGAGATAGAAAAGGAAGTGTTCGTTTGCATACAGGAGTCATTCATCCATCACAAATTAAACAAGTTCCTCAACTGATTGAAGCGATTCGACAATTATGGGACTTGAGATCCTATAGAGCTTTAAAAAACTGGCTTGCCCAAATGGAAACAGAAGAGGAGTACTATCGATTAATTCGGCTGGCAGATGCCGGGGCAATGTATCAGTATAGCGGATTTTTAGCAGCGTTGGCTAATAAGCGTTTTCGATCCGTCCGCACGCTTGCTTGGTACGGCTACAACTTGTTAGAGCAAGGGAAAAGCATGGAAGCGGAAACGAAAATGAAGCAGCGGTTATTTGAGGAAGAGGTGGAATCATTGACCGTTTCGGAGCGTACATCTGCTTATCTCTTGTTAGTAAGAGCGCTTTGCCAGCTGCATCGTTATCAAGAAGCGGAACAATATATGAAGCGGATTCAAGCAGAAGGCGGTACGCTATCCCCAGATCAGCTGGCTGGTTTTTATTTGGATAAAAATGATTGGGCTCGCGCGGAACAAGAAGTACAAAAAGGGCTTGATTTGCCATTCGAGCAGCGAGGGGATATATGCTGGCTCATTTATGCCGATCTTTTATCGAAGCAAGGACGGCAGGAGGAAGCACTTGCTGCACTGCAAAAAGGGGCCGAGCTTTTTCCGGAGTATCCGGTTTTTCAAATGGCTCAATACCGTTATTTCCGCATCCTCGGGAACTACCCAGCTATTGTGAAGGCATTCGATTCACTAGTGGAAGAGAATCCATTTCACGCGAATGCAGCCTATTTTATTTATGTAAAGGCGGAAGCTTTATATAAATTAGAAAAGTGGGAAGAACTGCAGCATTGGATCGACAGCCATCAATCCGTCTTTAAAAAGACTGTATTTGCCGAAAAAACGATTCAGCCGAATGCCGCTCATAAAGAATTAACCATTCAGCCAATCGAACAAAAGCTCAATTATTGTGTACCTGCTACGTTATCGATGCTATTGCAAACCGCTGGATCGGAAAAAACACAGGATGAAATTGCAGAGCATGTATTCGAAGCAACAGGTTCTAAACTGCGCAAAGCAATGGATTACATGGCTTCTCTCGGTTTTTCATCCAAATTTTTTAAAGGGACAGTGGAGTTATATAAACCGCTGATTGATGCGGGTTATCCCATCATGCTCGATATGATGATTGAAAACACTTCGCATGTTCAGTTGGTGATTGGGTACGATGATCGTTTAGGTGTGCTTCTTGTACAAGATCCGAATGAACTTGAGACTATGCTCGTCTCTTATGAGGAGGCAGCCAAAGATTATCGATTAAAGGATCAGTTATCCCTGGCATTTGTCCGGCATGAACAACAAGAATTATTGATGCAGTTAAATGAAACAGATCATCAGTTTTTTCAACAAATGTATGAGCATTTAGATCAGCTAGATGAAGGGGGAGAGTCGGCTGTTGATGAGCTGTTAGTCTATTTAACGAATCATGAGCATGAAATTTTCTCTTCTGTGATTGGATTGACGATGATTCAAGATCCAAAAGCGAAACCGTTTTTGGAAAAGTGGGTCGAGCATATGAAGGAACGTTTAGGAGAAGAGGATGAAGAAGTCCAACTATTAATCGCTCACGCTTATTATATGCACCATTTAACAGATGAAAAATTTCAACAGGCAATGAGTCATGTGAAGCAAAAAAGGGCTTACGGTCATTTTCTTCAAGGAATCGTTGATTATCAAAAAGATCGCACGGAACAGGCGATTTTTCACTTGAAGCGCTCGCTTGAAAAAGATTCTTTTCAACCGAATGCTTATGCTTATTTAGCGCGTTGTTATGCTGATTTTTCCCAATTTTCATTGGCGCAGCAATGGGCAGAAGTGGCATTGGAACTAGATGAAACGGATGAATTTATTCGATTAACGTATGCACTTGTTTTATTTGAGTCGGGGGGAGTGCAAGGGGCGTTAAAGCAGTTTGAGCAATTAGCTAAAGATTATCCGAATGATGATTATTATGTGTATGAAATTGGCCGTTGTTATATGGAAATGGAAGATAAGCAAGCGGTGAAGTGGTTTAAGAAAGCGATTGATATGAATCCAGAGATTGCCTATCCTTATTTGCGCATGGCGGAAATGTTAATGGCTGAGGAAAAATGGGAACAGGCCGAAATGAGTTTACGAACGGGAGCAGAAAAGTTTGTGCCCGAAGAAGAGACCGGAATTCTTTGGCTATATATTGGCCATACGCGCATGAGCCGAGAGTTGTATGAATTGGCGGAAGAAGCATATCATCGGGCGGCGCAGCTGGATGAAGATGGGGACTTATTGGCACTTGTTTATGAAGCGCAAGCGATCATTCAACAGGGAGATTGGGAGCGGGCTCAACGGACCATTCAACAAAGGGTCACTCCGTTAGAATATCCGGAAATGTATGTGCGAGCTGGTGGAATGATGCTGGAAGAAGGAAAAAGCGAAGCGGAGCAGCTGATTGGTCTTGATTTCATGGAAGCCGGATTAATCGCAGGCGACGATTGGCGAAAGCATATTTCACTTTATATCGAGTATGTGGAAGAATCCCCATTTATTCATCGGGCATTAGCCTTTTTGCAAAAGCTTCGTGCTAAGCATCCAGTGAGTGAGCTCTATTGTTTTGAAGCAATTTTACATGAACAACTCGACAATCCGCTTCTCGCTGAAAGATTATTACTAGAAGCGGTGGATCTCGATCCTTCAAGCACGTTCCCACATTATCGTCTCGGCAAGCTGTACTTAGCACTCGAACAGTACGAAGAGGCAGAGACACACTTGCAGGCTTGTCTTGTGATTGATAATGAATTTATCGCCGCTTATGAAGAATTAGTTGATTTATATGAAGAACTGGAGCAAATAGACAAAGCGAAAAAATATTTATTTTATCTATTTGAACAGATGCCGCAAGCTTGTGATATGAAGAGATTAATAGAATGGATGTCGACGGAAAAAGAGAAGGAGACTTTATTTACTCATTTGAAACAGTTAGAGGGAAAAGTCGATGAGGACTGGCGTTTGCATGCATTAAGTGATGTGCTTCCACTAGAAGAAGCCATTCGCCTGTTGGAAAAAGAAGAATCTCTTGCATTAAAAGCCCAGCTTGCCACTTTATATATTCGCAACGGTCAAGAAAAACAAGCCTTTGCATTGTTACAAGAGCTCATACAAGAAGAGCCTGAGAATGAAGAGTTATATGAGCCATGGATCGCCGTACTTTCCAAGTTGAAGAAGTTGTTGAAGCTAGAAAAAATCATAAAAAAAATGAATCTATCTTCAGAGGAAATGGCCCTTGTGTACCGAAATAGTGCCGATGCCTTGATTCCGTTTGTCCATGAAGAAATGGAAAAAGAGCAGCACGGCATTTTTAGAAAACTGACGGGCGGCATGAAATTTGTTTCTCTATTTGGAGCAGTAGTTGCTTACTATAAGCAAGCGATCAAGGTAGAGCCGGATGATCCAGAAGGGTATAGTCAGTTGGCTACTTTTTATACAGAACATGATCTAGCAGACGATGCGTATAAAGTGTTAAAGAGCTACTTAGGACGTCAAGATGATGACTCATTCCGATTTAGAGCCGCTGCCTCTGCGCTCAGCTACGCTTATGAAACAGGAAAGCAAAACTACGCAAAAGCAGCGCAAGAACAGCTTTTCTTATTGAAGGAGCGACGTTCCACCGATCCAGCTGTGCGCGAAATGCTCGCCGATACATTTTTACTTCTCGATCAACCAGAGCAAGCGATCGTTGAGTACCAAGCACTCGTTCGAATGGCGCCTTATCATATCGCGGGATATATTGGCTTGCTGATGATCTATCTTGATCTCGATCAAGTGCAAGAGGCGAAAAAGTATGTAAAAGCGATACCAGATTCTGTTCGTCAAGGTGTATTAGAACAATTAGCAGAGATGGTCGAGGAACAGCCGCTCATTGAAGAATTATTGAAGTAATTATTCTTAAAATGAAAGGAAGGTCAAGGATGTCAAAAGTATTGCAGGAATTATCTAAAATGAATGAGACATTGCTTCGTTCAGAAGTCTTGGAACTGTTAAAGGTTGTTTCTGGAAAGATCGTAGCCTGTGAGCCAGGTGTGTTTGATCATCAGGCGTTTGAACGAAAGATTCAGCCAGGTTCTTATCCTGTTGTTATTTGGCGGCATGAAGACACGCAGCTGATTGCTGCCGCTGAACTGAAACTAGCTGAAGGTGTACCGGTTCGTTGGGAGATGGCAACAAAACCTGGACAAAACATAGATGAGCTAGAAGAGGGACATATATTTGGTTATCCTGTGGATACAGGGCTAGGGTGTTTTGCCGATCAGGAAGCTATTTGTCAAATGTCAGAAATAGAAGCCAGATTGGTAAGGGAACTTGGAGAAGATTTTATTAGCTTCTATGATGATGCCCTGGACGATGTATTGATGGAACATGACGATGAATGGGGCAACTTCATCGTGTCTAAGGAGAATGGCTTAAACGCCATTTTGTTCCGCACTGGTTATGGCGATGGATTTTATGCTTCTTATTGGGGATTTGATGAGGATGGACAACTCGTTTCGCTTGTCACCGATTTTCATGTATTGTAACGGATAATGGAAGAGTCTTTCATAGTGTTCACTATGAAAGACTCTTTTCGATTTCAAAAAATTTCCCCTGCCAGCTATCTCGCCGCTTTAATTCCGCATCAATCGCATTCAATACCGCCCACTTATTCACACTCCACATCGGACCCACCATTAAATCAATCGGGCCATCACCTGTAATTCGATGAATAATCATTTCCGGCGGTAAAATTTCTAACTGGTCACACACAAGCTGGACGTAATCCTCGAATGATAAAAACTGCAATAATCCTTTTTCATATTGCTTCACCATGGGCGTGCCTTTTAATAAATGAAGTAAATGAATTTTAATCCCTTGCACATCGAGCTGGCTGACGACTTTCGCTGTCTCCATCATCATCTCTGGCGTTTCTAGCGGCAATCCGTTAATGATGTGAGAACAGATGCGAATGTTATGTTTTCTTAGTTTTTCAACGCCTTTTACATACGTATCAAAATCATGGGCGCGATTAATGATTTGGGCTGTTTTTTCATGAACGGTTTGCAAGCCGAGCTCGACCCATAAATAGGTGCGTTCATTGAGCTCTGCTAAGTATTCAACGACATCATCCGGCAAACAATCTGGTCGCGTCGCAATCGATAAAGCAACGACTCCTTCTTGTTTGAGCACCGTTTCATATTTCTCTCGCAGGACATCCAAAGGCGCGTGGGTGTTTGTGTACGCTTGAAAATAGGCCATATATTTGCCGTCTTTCCATTTATGATGCATTTTTTCTTTAATGTCATGAAATTGTTTTTCGAGATCATCGGCACGGTTTCCGGCAAAGTCACCGGAGCCGGCCGCACTGCAAAAGGTGCAGCCGCCAAAGGCGACCGTGCCATCTCGGTTAGGGCAGTCGAATCCCCCATCTAGAGCGACCTTAAACACTTTATGACCGAATGTATGTCGTAAATGGTAATTCCATGTATGGTATCGCTTGTTGTCACTTGCATAAGAAAATGGGTTGACAGTCATCTTCGTTTTCCTCCTCTATGTAACAAAAGTCTATCATTAAATACAAGGAGAAAAAACAGCGAAAATAAGTCAGAATTTTAAGTTCAGCAAAGATATTGAAAGAGGAAAATAAAACCTCTAAAATAACTTAGGTACACGAAATAGTTTGTCAAATGAAAGGGGGAGCAAAAATGCCAAAAGCTGTTTGGTTGTTAGTTATTGGGATGGTGATCAACGTGACAGGTGCGTCTTTTTTATGGCCGTTGAATACCATCTATATTCATGAGCATCTTGGGAAATCATTGTCGGTCGCGGGGATTGTGTTAATGTTAAATGCCGGAGCTTCAGTCGTTGGAAATCTTCTTGGCGGTACGCTTTTTGATCGGTTTGGTGGTTATCGTTCGATTTTGTTAGGGACTTTTATTAATGTAGTTGCCCTTGTAGGAATGACATTCTGGCATGGATGGCCGCATTACGTCATTTTTTTAACGATGGTCGGTCTTGGTTCAGGGATCATTTTTCCGGCGGTATATGCACTAGCGGGTGCGGTCTGGCCGGAAGGTGGACGACGCGCATTTAATGCGGTGTATGTATCGCAAAATGCGGGAGTAGCGATCGGATCAGCTCTTGGCGGATTGGTTGCTTCCTATTCGTTTAATTATATTTTTATCGCTAATCTTGCGATGTTTGCGGTCTTTTTCTTGTTAGCGGCCTTTGGCTATCGCAACATGATCTCAGTCCAAGGAGCGCAGACGAATGTCATAGCTGAGCATGGTCAAGTCAAAAGTCACAGTAAGCTGACCGCATTGATTATTCTTTGCGTTGCTTATATGCTTTGCTGGGTCGGGTATGTGCAATGGCAATCCACCATTGCTAGCTACACCCAAGAAATCAATATTAGCTTAAAACAATATAGCTTCTTATGGACGATCAACGGAGCTTTAATCGTATTCGGTCAACCGCTCGTGAATTATGTGCTTCGACCATTACAAGACAATATGAAAAAGCAAATTGTTGTGGGAATCATCATCTTTATGGCATCCTTTGGCGTGACCGCTTTCGCTCAAGATTTTAAAGGCTTTATAGCGGCAATGCTCATCTTAACGATCGGGGAAATGCTCGTCTGGCCGGCTGTACCAACGATTGCGAATCAGCTTTCACCAAAAGGGAGAGAAGGCTTTTACCAAGGGGTCGTCAACAGTATGGCGACGGCGGGTCGGATGTTTGGACCGGTTCTTGGTGGGGTGCTTGTCGATGTATACGGCATGACGGCTTTGTTTATGCTATTAATCGCTTTATTAATATTCGCTTTCGTATTGGCGCTTGTATATGATCGACCGCTAAAAAAAGAGCTGCCATCTGTCTCTATCTCTTCTCATTAAGCTTGCAACTGTCAGAATTTTTGTCTAGAATAGATGGTGACTAACCGCATATATGAAAGACGATGAGAAGGAGTAGTAGTGGGGTTCTTCTGAATGAAGAGAGCTAGCGGGTGGTGAAAGCTAGCCAGAAGGTCCATGAACTCGCCTTTTGAGTCGCAGATGTGAAAGGATAGTAGCGTCTGCCGCTGATCTGCGTTATGGACATAAGCCGAGTGCCAAAGTAGGCACTAATCTGGGTGGTACCGCGGGAACTATACTCTCGTCCCAATTTTAGGGGCGGGAGTTTTTTTAATTAGTATAAAGTTTCAACAGGGAGGATGTTACAGATGAGTTTTGATCATCAGCTTATTGAGAAGAAATGGCAAAAGGTTTGGGAAGAAAATAAAACATTTAAAACAACAGAAGATAAAGAGAAGCCGAAGTTTTATGCGCTAGATATGTTTCCTTATCCATCAGGAGCCGGCTTGCACGTTGGACATCCGGAAGGCTATACAGCAACGGATATTTTATCACGCTATAAGCGCATGAACGGCTACAATGTGCTTCATCCAATGGGATGGGATGCCTTTGGTTTACCAGCTGAGCAGTATGCGCTCGATACAGGAAATGATCCAGCGGAATTTACAGAGCAAAATATTAATAACTTCCGTCGTCAAATTAAGTCATTAGGCTTTTCTTACGATTGGGACCGCGAAATTAATACAACGGATCCCGAATACTACAAATGGACGCAATGGATTTTCTTGCAGCTGTATAAAAAAGGATTAGCGTACGTCGATGAAGTGGCTGTGAACTGGTGTCCAGCTCTTGGAACGGTATTGGCGAACGAAGAAGTGATTGACGGCAAAAGCGAGCGCGGGGGACATCCAGTTGAACGCCGCCCAATGAAGCAATGGATCTTAAAGATTACCGAGTATGCGGATCGCTTACTAGAAGACTTAGAAGAACTGGACTGGCCGGAAAGCATTAAAGATATGCAGCGTAACTGGATCGGCCGTTCAGAGGGAGCGGAAGTGACGTTTTCGATTGAAGGTCATGAAGAAACGTTTACGGTGTTCACAACACGTCCTGATACGCTTTTCGGTGCTACATATGCCGTGCTTGCTCCTGAACATCCATTCGTACAAAACATTACAACAGCCGAGCAACAGCAAGCCGTCACGAATTATATCGATGAAATTAAATCGAAAAGTGATTTAGAGCGTACTGATTTAGCGAAGCACAAAACAGGTGTATTCACAGGAGCGTATGCGATTAATCCAGCCAACGGAGAAAAAATGCCGATCTGGATTGCTGATTACGTGTTAATGAGCTACGGAACAGGTGCGATTATGGCGGTTCCTGCTCATGATGAGCGCGATTATGAATTTGCGAAAAAATTCGAGTTGCCGATCAAAGCGGTTGTCGCTGGAGGAGACATTGAGACAGAAGCTTACACAGGTGATGGCGAGCATATCAACTCTGACTTTTTAAATGGATTGAATAAAGAAGAGGCCATTGCGAAAATG
Source organism: Bacillus sp. REN10 (assembly GCF_016820555.1). Lineage (GTDB taxonomy): Bacteria > Bacillota > Bacilli > Bacillales > Domibacillaceae > Bacillus_CE. The sequence goes on from NZ_JADHDW010000001.1 coordinate 38,426, forward strand.
ATCGCTTGGTTAGAGGAAAAAGACCTTGGTACGAAAAAAGTCACGTATCGTCTGCGCGACTGGTTATTCAGCCGTCAGCGTTATTGGGGCGAGCCAATTCCAATCATCCATTGGGAAGATGGCACAATGAGCGCGGTTCCTGAAGAAGAGCTTCCGCTTGTCTTACCGGTAACGACAGAAATTAAACCGAGCGGCACAGGAGAATCGCCATTAGCGAACATTGATGATTGGGTGAATGTCGTTGATCCGGTCACAGGCAAAAAAGGCCGCCGCGAAACAAATACAATGCCACAATGGGCAGGAAGCTGCTGGTACTATTTACGCTTTATCGATCCAAACAACAGTGAAGCCTTAGCTGATCCGGAAAAACTAAAAGAGTGGATGCCAGTCGATATTTATATTGGCGGAGCGGAGCATGCCGTCCTTCACTTATTATATGCTCGCTTCTGGCATAAAGTATTGTATGATTTAGGTGTCGTTCATACGAAAGAGCCATTCCAAAAGCTATTTAACCAAGGAATGATCTTAGGTGAAAATAATGAAAAAATGAGTAAATCTAAAGGAAATGTCGTTAATCCTGACGAAATCGTGGGTAGTCATGGTGCGGACACGTTGCGTTTATACGAAATGTTCATGGGGCCGTTAGATGCATCGATCGCTTGGTCGACAACAGGTGTCGATGGGGCTCGTCGCTTCCTTGATCGCGTATGGCGTTTAATCGTTCAAGAAAATGGCGAATTAAGCGAGAAAATCACGGATGGCGGCACAGAATTAGAGAAAGTGTACCACCAAACTGTGAAGAAGGTTACAGAAGATTATGAGCACCTTCGCTTTAACACAGCGATTTCACAAATGATGGTATTTGTCAATGAGGCGTATAAAGCAGACACATTGCCAAAACCATTTATTGAAGGTTTAGTCCAATTGCTTTCTCCAATTGCGCCGCATATGACAGAAGAGTTATGGGAAAAGCTAGGTCATAATGAAACCATTAGCTATCAGCCTTGGCCAACATTTGATGAGACGAAACTAGTGGATGATGAAGTAGAAATCGTTGTTCAAGTGAACGGTAAATTAAAAACAAAACTAATGATTTCAAAAGAAGCCACTCGCGAGGAAATGGAACAAATCGCGCTTAACGATGAAAAAGTAAAAGAACAAATCGAAGGCAAAACCGTTCGTAAAGTCATTGCTGTACCAGGCAAGCTCGTCAATATCGTAGCTAACTAAAGAAAGGATGTTTCACATGGAACCGATTGAAATCATTACCCCAGAAGAACTGAAACAAAGATTAGAAAATGGGGAACAGCTAGAGATCATCGATGTTCGTGAAGATGAAGAAGTCGCTGCTGGTATGATTCCTGAAGCGAAGCACATCGTGATGGGAACAATTCCTGAGCGCCTCGATGAATTGGATAAAGAGAAAGAATACATTTTCGTCTGCCGTTCTGGACGCCGCAGCGAAAATGTGTGCTACTACTTGCGCGACCAAGGCTTTAAAGTGCGCAACATGGTCGGCGGTATGCTGGAATGGACAGGCAAAACAAAATAATTAAGCGGAAACAGCCTCCAGGGAATACTTAGGAGGCTGTTTTTTTGCTTGGAAGTAGCTGATCAGTCACGAATTGGTTGCAATCGGTCAGGATCAGTCGATAATCAGTCGCGAATCCATAGCAATCGGTCGGCGATGCAAGCGAATCAGTCGCGAATCCACCATAATCAGTCGGCGCACGAAACGAAGTATACTCACACATCATTTGATGCATCCTATAAAAGATATTCATTTGAATATCGCCAATCCATTCCTTTGAGGTGAGGTTATGAGTTATAAAGATGAGTTAGATCCGCACTCACAATTGTTTCATCATAACTGGACGAGACCAAAACGAGCGAAATCGCAGGTCAATGGTCATACGGAAGAATCGCAAAAGACGATTATTTTAAAGCGAATGGTCAAAGCTCACCGATTTTCTTAACACAAAAAAGCAGGAAAGAGAATGCTCTCTTTCCTGCTTTTTCACTTCATGACTCTTGTCCCGCATTCATCCCGGCAAGTCTGCCCGTCACGAGAGCGGATGTAATGTTGTAGCCGCCTGTGTATCCATGAATGTCCAACACTTCACCGCAAAAATAAAGACCCGGCATTCTTTTTGATGCCATTGTTTTCGGCTCAATTTCTTTAATGGATACACCGCCCCCGGTGACAAATGCTTTTTCTAGTGGAAGGGTTCCGTTGACGGTAAAGCGGAAGTCTTTACAAAGATGAGCGAACTGCCGCATTTTCTCTGTTGCTACTCCATTGCAAGACATTTCTTCGTCAATTTCCGCTTGTTTCAGTAAAAATAGTAAATATCGTTCAGGAATGATGCCTTTTAAGCAGTTTTTGACCGATTTTTTCGGATGTTCTTTCATCAAACGTTGTATTTCTTGAAACAGCTGTTCTTCATTCGTATTCGGTAAGCTATCGATCGTCATTACGACAGTAGGTGCTTTTTTCAGTGCTTTCACAACGTATTGACTGCAGCGCAAGACAGCTGGACCTGACACGCCAAAATGGGTAAAGATCATATCCATTTGATGGGTGATGATCGCTTTTCCTTTTGGATTGAGCACGCTTAATGCAACATTTCTTAAAGATAGGCCTTGCAAGACTTTCTCCTTAATAAAGGCTTCTTCTGATGTGACAGGTACTTCTGTCGGATACAGCTCGGTAATCGTATGTCCCACTTGTTCTGCCCAAGGATAAGCATCACCCGTTGAACCCGTGTGAGGCACGGAACAGCCACCTGTGGCTACAACAACCGCTTTGCTTAAGATTTTTTGTCCGTCTCTTAGCTCTACGCCTGCTGTCCGTCCATCTTCATACAAAAGATTAGCTACCGCTGTATTCACCCGAACCGTGACATTCAGTTCATCAATTCGGCGGAGTAAGGCATCAACGACCGATTGCGCTTTATCGGTGACGGGAAACATCCGTCCATGATCTTCCTCTTTTAATTCAATACCGAGATCTTCAAAAAAGCGGATAATATCTTCATTGTTAAAAATCGAAAAGGCACTATATAAAAAACGTCCATTCCCAGGGATGTGTTTAATGATTTCATCGACTGGTAATCGATTCGTGACATTGCAACGACCGCCTCCAGAAATGGCGAGCTTTTTCCCTAGCTTGCTGCCTTTATCTAATAACAGCACACGCGCACCCTGTTCCCCAGAGGCAATTGCAGCCATTAAACCAGAGGGACCTCCTCCAATGACAATTACATCATAATGCATGTTTTCACCTTCTTCTTCATCGAGCCATTCTTTTCATAGTAGTGTCTCATGTTCTGCCTGTCAATCTTTTAAAAATGATCGAGGAATTCATTCACATGTGGAATGAGTTCTGGAGCTGTCATGATATAGTTCAAGCCGTTTTCTTTATTCAATGCAGGAATCAGTTTTTCTTCATACCCTGGATACATGGGGATAATATCGAGTGCAATCCCATATTGTTTGGTGAGATTGGTCACTTCTTTCATCTCTGATTCAGACGTAATACTCGGTGAATAAAGAAAAATGAGCCGGCTGACTCCGTTAGTTAAAGCGAAAGATTCATACTCTTCTTTCATAAGCATAGGCCCTATAACCATATTTCGATCTAAAAAAATGGTCTTTCCATTGGTTAAAGTCAATTCTCTCAAATTTGAATTCCCATTAGCAGAACCTAACAAAAGTCCTGTTATTATTTTGTCTAGGCGATTCATCGTTATTTCGTCAGGCACAGCCATATAAGTTAGTTTTTTCGTTTGAATGACGTTTAATGCCTGTTGATACAGGTTAGACGTGCTCATGTTCGACTGAATCGAAATGAATGATTCCACACCGTTTGTTGCTAGTCTATTTTGTTCGCTAGCACTTGGAGAATAGCCAATCATGATACGGGCCCCAATCGTTCGAACACTTGCATTCTGTTCAATGAAAGGGAGAAATTTGCCCCAGCTGACATAGGCATGTAATTGATCAATCGGTACAGGATCATTAAAGTTATGTACAAACACTTTTTCTTTCCGCGATAAAAGGTAATCTCCCACTTTTTTGATCTCATCTATGGATGGATGTTGAGAGAGTGGAAAATGAGAAAATTGAATTTGCATTTCTTTTGTAACTTGTTTCTCCTGATCGAGCCATTTAGAGTGATTGGCGCGCAGCAAAGAGACCACTTCTTTCACTTCTGCCCGTTTAATACGCGTAAACCATTCTTCATCCGTCGGGAAGGGGCCTAGCAAGATGTTTTGATGGCGGGCGTGATACAAATTTCCGCGCTCAAACGTAGTCGGCTGCATAAAATGCACTTTATAAGTTTGATCTAATTCTTGATTAATGACTTGCTTAATGACATCGACACGGTGCCGGCCTAAATAACAATGAACGTAGTATTGTTTATCATCTTGCTTAATTAATGTTTTCGCTTCTTTGATTGAATCGCTATTATTGCCTACCCATGGAAGCATGGGGATAGAATGAAGCTCAATTCCGATTTCTTTCGCGTTCTTCTTTTCCTTATCCAGCAATGGTTTTTCGATCGGCAGAGTAGGGTTTAATAAAGTAATAATTCCGTCATACCCTTCCTCTTTTAATGCTTTCATATCGTTCTTTTCTGGATAAGGGCCAAAGGTAAAGCGTTCGCCTTTTTCGATTTCCCCTTGGGAGCTTTGAATCACTCCAGTACCTGTATTCATAAAGTAATAAAGGGCCATGCCACATAAAAGGATGGAACTTCCCAGCAATGTATAGGCCCATTTATATCGTTTCATTTTTACGATGTAGCGGTAGTAAAGAAAAGAAACGATAAAACCGAACATCACCCAGCCGATCACGTAATATTTCATAATATGATCAATTTTATATTGGGACCAACCGCGGTCCGCGTACATTTGTTCAATCGGAACGACCGCGAATAATAAGAACAGAATCCCGCCGCCGACACCAAACGTGCTTAATAAAATGAACCACATCGAAAAATGAAGATATTTCTGTTTGTTTGTTTCTTTTTTTGTTTCCCTCACTGAATTTTCTCCTCTGCAATCTCCGTTAAAATTTGCCGCATTAATGGTACATAAGAATGCCAGTAAAATTCGCTTTCATCATCAGAAAGCAACCAAAAAAGGTAGGAAGAACCACGCCATTTCGCTAGCGGCTGTTTTGGAAAGTCCGCATAGTCTCCAGCAAAGTAGTATGTTTTTTCTTGTTGATGATGAGTAATCGCCGGAAACGTTGTGGGGATTTTTGCTTTTTTTAGCTGCTCTTTCTCTTTTTGAGATAAATGAAGGTCATATTCAGCTTCTACAATTGCCCCGTTTTTTGGCTTAATAATGTCAAACCAATACATATAGTGGGAACTGCCTACATGCGGATAATGCCTTTTCCCTTCTTTTGTTAATTGAAATTGAACAAAAGGTCGCTCTTTTTGGTTGCCAAGCACTACCACTTGATCGGATAAGTGCACGAAAGCGATACCTGGCCCGTTAAATACCCATTTCTTTTTGTATTGTTTTTCATAGTTGCGAATAAGCCATGGCGGAATTTCCTCGCTGTTTAAATCGGAGAAAAATCGCCCAGTCCAACCGGTCCACTCCACATTGATGTTTTTCTCCATCACCGAACGAGTGACCGAATCCGTAGGAGCCGCAAATGAATTAAACTCCGCAATCAGAGTAGATTCAGAATCGCGGCTATTCATCATTTGATTCCACTCCAATAAATCCATTCCGCCATATACTAGCTTAGAACGCTCGCCATCAGGCTTTTCCTTTAAATCATTGCTATAGACACCATATGTATCAGCGATATAAATCAGATCAAAAGGCCCCCGTTCATCAAAAGGGGGGAATGGTTTTTGATCATATGGATCGTATCCAAAGTAATCTCGTCCAATATCGTATGTCTCGTCCCGGTTGTTAACAATTTTTTCATTTTCTAACGCCCAAAACAAGCCATGATGTTCTCGATAATCGGTTTTAGGGACGGTTTTATCAATAATTGCTATATCTAAATCAGTAGCAGGATGTATTCCCCAAAGAATACGCGGCGAGAAAATGAGTAATAGGAGAGCGATCAACCCAAGAATTCGTTTCATCGTCTCGCCTCCTTATAGGTTAATAAATGAATCAATAATCGGGTGTTCATGATTGTGACACTCCTTTTCGTTTCATATCCCCCCAAGCTTTTTTCTTAAAAATGATTTGAAAGAAGCCTTCGACACGGAAGAAAGTGATCAATGGTCGATACCAAAAGGATTCAAACAAACTTGAAAGAAATAAGTGAATAAAGTCCTCTAACTTCTCGTACCGGCGAAAACTCCATTCTTCCAATAAAATAGAAAACATTGACAATAGAGAGCCCAATAATAACACACAGAAAAAGAGGGCCAGTGAGTACTCGATGTGCATGCCCCCCAACAGAGGGCCGAGTAAAATAATCATATATCCCATCATTTCAACAAGTGGTCCTAGAAGCTCAATAAATAAATAATAAGGAAAACTAATCAAACCAATTTTTCCATAGCGGGGGTTGAACAACATTCGCTTGTTATGCCAAAGACTTTCAAATAATCCGCGATACCAGCGATTTCGCTGTCTGCGCAAAACAGACAACGTTTCAGGAGCCTCTGTCCAGCAAACGGGCTCCGGTATATAAGCAATTTTCTTATTTAATTGATTCTCTTTGATATATCGATGAAGACGAACCACTAAATCCATGTCTTCACCCACTGTATTTGTACGATAACCGCCGATTTTGATGCAATCTTCTTTAGAGAAAACCCCAAATGCCCCGGAAACAATTAATAACAGATTGCGAGATCCGAAGCCGATGCGACCAAATAAGAAATCCCGTAAATATTCAATCACTTGATGAACCACGACCCTATTTTTACTCAATGCCACGCTTTTTAATTCCCCGCGTTCAATGACACAGTCGTTAGCAATTCGTACGCTTCCACCGCTAGCGATAATGTCATCCCCTGAATCAATAATTGGTTTCATAATTTTAACAAAAGCCGTCCGTTCAATAATGGAATCCGCATCTAAGGAACAGAAGAAAGGATATTGTGCCAAATTCATTCCGGCATTCAAGGCATCTGCTTTCCCGCCCGACTCTTTATCCATTAAAAATAAATGGGGATAAATTTTGGATTGATAAATTTGTTTCACGGGCTTAGAGTCTAAGCGCTTTCTGTAATAACTAGTGACTGGCTGCAGTTCAAATGCATCGATCATCGTTGGCAATGTCGAATCAGTGGACCCATCATTGATCACAATGATTTCAAATTCTGGATAGTCAACCGTGAGCAAGGATCGTACCGTATCGACAATCCCTGTTTCTTCGTTCTTTCCAGGTACTAAAATAGAAATGGGTTTCGTGAATTCAGAACGCAAATGCTCATCATAAGGCTCTTCAAAATCTAACAGATGGGTTTGCCGGATTTGTTTGATCGAAAAGAAAAACAACAGCATCATAATCAAAATAATGGCGATGGTATAAAAGAAGATCACCTGTGAAAACAGATCTACGATTATGCGCAACCATTCTAACATCCTATACATTAAAAACTAATCCCCCTTTCTAATCGTTCTTTTGCGGCATCTCTTGCAAAAGCATCTTCACTGAATTGAGCAATTTGTTTTAATTCAGCTTCCCCTGTTGGGTAGCTGAGTAAAGCATTGGCAGCCGCCCGGCGAACATACCATGATGAATCCGTTAGCCACTTCTTCAAATAAGGAATACATGCCTCGTGATGATGGAGCATACTTAACTTAGCTAACCACATTTTTTTAGGCCATTGGTCGGTTTCAAAATGAGGGAGCAACGGTGTCATATCCGATAAATAGTGAAGCTGATAAAGAGCTTTCATGGCTCGAATATTGATTTCCTTATCATTATAGTCTAGAAGTTTTATTAATAAAGGCTCATATTCACTCCAACCTTGCAGACCAATATACTCAATAGCGACATATTGGAGGGGAGTAGTTAAGCTTGGATAATTCTCGATTACTTTTTCAATAATTATTTCATGAGAGAGCCTTTTTAAAATATCAAAATAATAAAAATGAGGGTACTGTGCTTCTTCTTTGTTCAACAGGTCAATGACGCGCTCATCCTGAAAAGTAGACAAAATTTGCAAAATCAGGATGTTTTCCTCGTTTGTTGCTTTTGGTGACGAGTAATACTCATGTAAAAATGGTTGAAAGCTAGTACATTGAAACTTTTCAATTCGATAGAGTGTATTTAATCGAATAGCCATGGAACGACTAGTTAATTGCTTACGATATCTTTCAGCGAAGTAAGTTTCTGTCCATTCTTGAATGTGGCGTTCAGCGTTGGGATCATGAACGGTTTTTAAAAAGTTTAAAAAGAATTGCTCAATTGCTTCGTAAATGAACTTCTTTGATAAATTGGCTCGTATCTCCCACTTTCCGGTAGACAAGAGGGTAAATAAATATTTTTCATGTTCCTTGAGCCAATGGGCTTGTTTTTTCGCTGTTTTCAAGCGTTGTTTCTTCATATAAACAAGAGAGCTAAAAAAAGTAAAGAGTGAGAATAACAGGATCACAATGATATAAAACAAGATATCGATGGGGATAGACACCATAATCAACGTTCTCCTTCAATGATTCTTTTTAATTTCGTCAACAGCTCATCGATCGAGAAAGGTTTCATAATATGGTCAGAAAGATCGTAGGCGAGCAATTCAATTAACTCTGAATCATTGCTTCGATTCGTTAATGAAAAAACTGAATATTGATGTTTCGGATAGGATGCTCTTAGTTTTTTCATAAATTCCACTGCACCGATTTGGGCTGTTTTTGTATCAATAATGAGCAAGTAAGGATCATAGCTGCGACTCCAAGCAGAAGAGAAGAACTCTTGTCCATTATTAAACGATTGAATCTCAAATGTATACCTTCTGCTTGTTAAGCGTTCTGCGTATTTCATCAGTAATTTTTTTGTAAAGGCATCATTTTGAAGAATGGCTATTCTATATGTTTCTTTTTCCTCTTCATTTAATACGTGGACAAATGGAGAAAAGGTAAGTGCTCGTTCCTTGCTTACGGCTATGTTTGACAGCTCCAACTGTAGTTTCTCGATGAATGAGTCGAGTGTATGCGCGGGTAAAAACATTTCGGCTCCGACGATTCTTGCTGAAAATTCTTGTTGATAAGATGTTTGGATTCGATCAAATACACTCGCTAGCATCTCTTGTTTCATATTAAATAAAATGAGAATAAATTGTCCATGACTCCAGCGGATGATTAAATCTTTGCGGCGCAATTTCTGCTGAAAAAATTGAACAAATGCTTGTTCCCCCTCTCTTGTTGTCTCGTCGATTTGGCATAAAGCAACAGAGAAAAGGTAATTTTTTTGCCGCTCGTCCGATAGACATTGCTGAATAATGAACGGTAGCATGGAACGCGAATACGCTCTTGTGGTGAAATCGAACATTGGTGATTGGAAGGCCCGCCTCATGTCCAATCGCTTTTGTAACTTTTGTTTCATCAACACTGATTCATTCATCATGATGGTTGCTGTTGCACCATTCGTTAGTGCGTCCGTCTCTTCTTGGGCAGTCGAAACAAAGGCAATCACTTCTAGATTGTGCTCGTGAGCTATTTGAAATAATTCTTGATCAGATGGGATGTCCATTGGCAACGCTTGATGAGCATAGCAAATAGCCAAGGCCTGTTTGATGATTTCTGGATTATGTAATTGATTGAAGTCAATTAGGGTTACATTCTCATCCGTCCATTGAAGGGATGCCATTACTTGATGAGACAAAGGATCATTTAACCATAATATTTCTCTGGATTGCTCCATATGTACTATTGCATACAACTGAAAGGTGGTATGCAACTCCACCTCCTTACCTAAAAAGTATAAAAAGAATAGCCTATCTTTCTGTGCAAATTCTCAACAAAATCAATATAGTTCCATTTTCACAAATTATGAATGATTAACTAGAAACGGAAAATAAAAGGAGTATATTGATGTATTTAGATCATAACATTTTCATTAAAAAATTGTCAGATACTATTGAAAGAGGTAAACTTATTTTTGTGTGTACATTTTATTTGATAAATGAAGAAAGGGATTTTTATGTCTTCAAAGTTAATTAGAGGAACATTTATTTTAACACTCGGGACATTTATCTCCAAATTTCTTGGATTATTTTATGTCATCCCGTTTTATTCCATTATTGGAGAAGAGTCTGTCGCGTTGTATCAATATGGCTATGTGCCTTATACGATCTTTATTAGTATTGCAACGGCCGGTGTCCCGCTTGCGGTGTCTAAATTTATTGCGAAGTATAATTCATTAGGGGAGTATGCTGTCGGACGCAGGTTATTTAAGTCAGGGCTTTTACTGATGTCGCTCACTGGCGTTGTTGCTTTTGCGATCATGTACTTGTGTGCCCCGTTTTTCGCTAAGTTGGTCGTGTTAAATAAAGAGCAGCTATATTCATTACAAGATGTGACGTATGTGATTCGTGCGGTCAGTTTTGCCCTCATTATTGTTCCTTTTATGAGCTTGATGCGGGGCTTTTTCCAAGGGCATCAATCGATGGGGCCATCGGCTGTATCCACCGTTGTGGAACAGATTGCCCGCATTGCTTTCTTGCTTGTAGGCGCTTATGTTGTCTTGAATGTACTGAACGGCGATGTTGTTACGGCAGTTGGTGTGGCGACGTTTGCGGCCTTTATCGGCGCAGCCTTTAGTTTATTCGTGCTGTTTTGGTATTGGAGAAAGCGAAAGAAACATTTTGATGAATTGCTGAAACAAGATAAGGGAAAGGCACAAGTATCTCTTGTTCAAATTTATCAAGAAATTATTTTATATGCGATTCCATTTGTGTTTGTGGGGATTGCGATCCCTCTGTATCAATTGATTGATACAGTGACATTTAACCGTGCCATGGGCGCTGTTGGACAAGCGAAAAGCTCCGATGTATTATTCGGCATATTAAACTTCAGTGCCCAAAAAATCATGATTATTCCCGTATCTCTTGCTACCGCGTTTTCGATGTCGCTTATTCCGCATATTACGACTTCGTTTGTATCAGGAGACTTAAATCATGTGAAAAAACAACTGAATCAAACGTTTCAGATCTTATTATTTTTAACCATTCCAGCTGTTATCGGAATTATGTTGCTGGCGGACCCTTTTTATGCCGCCTTCTATGAACAAAGTAAGATCGGAGCAGACATTTTGTTTACCTATGCTCCTGTGGCAATTCTGTTCGCTATGTTTACGGTGACAGCGGCCATTTTACAAGGAATTAATGAGCAGCGTTTTACTATGTTTAGTTTACTGTTAGGTATCTTATTAAAGCTTACGTTAAATATTCCTCTTATTAAGCTATTTGAAACGGATGGAGCTATTTACGCCACCGCGATCGGATACGGCGCATCGATCATTGTCAATTTATTCGTTATTAAACATTATGCCAACTATTCGCTGCGCTCAATCTCAAGAAAAATCGCTCAAATCTTGCTGTTCAACTTGATGATGGCTTTAGCAGTCTTTAGTGTCTATTCGTTGATGTCACCTTTATTTAATATGGAAAGCAAGGTGCAAGCAACTATTTTAATTGGAATATGTGCAGTCATTGGAGCAGTTGTTTACTTTTTCTTAAGTATTCGAGCAGGACTAACTGATGTGTTATTCGGTTCGAAGTTGGATCGTTTAAAGAAAAAAATGAAACTGTCTAAAGCTTAGAAATAAGCAAAGAGGCTGACCCAGAAAGCAAACCATTTTGGGGATGCCTCTTTTTAATTGGGGAGGGAGAAGAATGATTGTTAGTTCACGGATAAAAGGTATGCTTATGGTGCTTTCTAGCGCTATTTTTTGGGGAGGATCAGGGGTTGTTGCTCAATTTCTTTTTCAACAGCAAGGAGTGAGTGTCGAGTGGCTAGTGGCGGTGAGACTCTTACTTACTGGACTTATTTTACTGGGCTTTGTTGCGATAAAAGAACGGGATTTGGTCTTTGCTGTTTGGAAGGACCGATTTAGTCGAGTGCCTCTGCTTTTATTAAGCATCTTTGGGATGATTGGCATGCAGTATACGTTCTTTGCGGCGATTGAAAGTGGAAATGCAGCCACAGCGACCGTGCTTCAATACTTGGCTCCCGTATTGGTTGTTCTCTATATGACGTTCCGCTCAAAAGCGAAACCGTCGATAAAGGAAATGGTCGCGGTTTTGTTATCGGTGTTAGGTACGTTTTTCTTAGTGACAGGCGGAAATCCGTTAGAATTGTCTATTTCAAGGAGTGCTGTGTTTTGGGGACTTAGTTCGGCTGTCGCTCTTGCTTTTTATACGGTCTATCCTATTGGACTGCTGAAAAGATGGGGAGTTCTTGTCGTGATCGGCTGGGGAATGACACTTGGAGGAATTGGTTTTAGCTTTGTGCATCCCCCATGGAAATACGAAGGGAGCTTTAGTTTAGCAACGTTTGCCGGTGTAGGGTTTGTTATTATTTTTGGCACGTTGATCGCTTTTTATTTATATTCAGAAAGTTTGCATTATTTAACAGCGTCGGAAACGAGTTTACTTGCTTGTGTGGAGCCGTTATCCGCTGTTTTTTTGTCAGTGATCATTTTAAATGTCGATTTCGGCATGGGTGAATGGATCGGAACGATTTGCATTATTGCGACCGTTCTTATGTTATCACGGTCGAAGAAGTAAGGGCTTTTTATTTATTAGGGAAAGCTAAATCAATGGAGGGATGATCATGAGGATTGATAAAATTTTGGCCAACCTTGGCTACGGCAGCCGAAAAGATGTGAAGAAAATCTTGAAATCTGGCAGTGTGACAGTGAATGGTGAGCTTGTGAAAGATGCTAAGCAACATGTGGACCCAAATCACGATCAAATCATGATTCAGGGGGAGGAAATTCATTATCGTGAATTTATTTACTTAATGATGAATAAGCCACAAGGAGTGATTTCAGCGACGGAGGATACTCGTGATGAAACGGTGATCGATTTGTTAGAACCGGAGCATATCGTATTTGAACCATTTCCTGTCGGCAGGCTAGATAAAGATACAGAAGGTCTTTTATTAATTACAAACGATGGACAGCTGGCTCATCAACTATTATCGCCGAAAAAACATGTGCCGAAAACGTATTTCGCAGTGATTGACGGCGAAGTGACGGAAAGCGACATCGAGGCCTTTCGTCGTGGGGTTACATTAGATGATGGCTATGAAACGAAACCTGGTGAATTAGTCATTTTAAAAAGCGGTCTTCGCTCGGATATTGAGCTGACGATTACAGAAGGAAAATTTCATCAAGTGAAGCGCATGTTTGAAGCGGTTGGCAAAAGGGTCGTTTATTTAAAGCGAATGTCCATGGGACCGCTTATGCTCGATGAAGAGCTAGAGTTAGGGGAATATCGAGAATTAACAGAAGAGGAAATCAAGTTATTAACGGATCGATAAAGTGAAACTTCAATTGGTGGGGGTCTAACAGCCCGTTCATGCGGGATAAAGAATCCCTCGCCTGTTTAGGCGAGGGATGGAAATATACAATCTTTAGTTTTTAAGAGCTGATTCGAACTTTCTTTTCCGTTGTTGTCCACTTGCCCCGACTCGGACTCACCACTAAGTCGTTGTAGGCTAACACATTCAAGTCACGTTGAATGGTGCGAGGAGTGATGCCAAATTCATCTACTATTTCTTGAGTTGAAACAGTCCCGTTTTCTTTAATAAACATATAGACTGATTTAATTCGATTTAGCATCCGATTTGTTGAAGGTTTCAAAAAACCACTCCCTCATCTTTTTTCCCAGAGGCAATCCAACAGACGACGGTGAACAGAGAAGTTGATGCTTCTCAAAATATATGTAATTCTTTTGCCGCAGACAGCTCCTTTGCAAAATAGTTTAAGATGTCTGACACTTACAGTTTACCTCATTTTATTCAAATTTTCTAGGAAAATGATTGATTTCATCATTATTTACATGATTTTTACCTATTTTTAACATAATCCGAGAGAAGCCCTCTTCCTCAAGGAGCGTGAAGGGCACAGCCCAGCGAGTAGGGAGAGGATGAATCGCGGTTCGGCACAGCCGAAAAGTGTTGGGTGGAGGACCTTCCGAACTTTGTCGAAAGAAAAAAGGATGACATTTTCCATTTGTTCTTGATGGGAACATACATTCGTTTTATAATGATGACAAAGGAGGGAATGGGATGTATCGCACGTTGAAAACAAGCTTTACCGCGTCAGCGTCCACGCTTCAACAGTTATTTCACCTACGTCGGATTTGCGGAACGATTTGGAATGACTGCGTGCAGCTCGCCCGGTATTATTATCGAATTCACGGCACATGGATCAACAAAAGTGACCTTCAATCGGAACTCAAAGGTTTGTATCCGCTTCACAGTCAGACGATCCAAGCGGTGTGCCACAAGTTTTTGCATGCCTGAGAAGGCGTCCGCCAAGCGCGAAAAACGAACAAGTCCATCCGCTATCCATCCAAAGAAAAATTCGTGTTCCATCCTAAATGGGTCGACAAAGCCTTCGTGTTGAAAGGACGGAAGTTGATCCTGAGCTTAGGAAGATGGCAAGGAAAACAACAGGCACCGCTCGTGTTGAAGCTTTCGTCAGTCCCCAATGGCTTAGTCAAAGAAGTAGAACTCGTCTATGACGGCCGATGGCATGCCTGTTTGTCGTATGAAGACGGCATCGAGCCCGTCCCCGTGTCAGATGGTCAGACAGCCGCGATCGATCCAGGAGAAATTCATACGATTGCCGCTGTTAGTACTCAGGGACAAGCACTGGTGATTTCGGGCAGAAAGATGCGCAGTGTTCATCAGTTGCGAAACAAAAAAGTGAGAGAACTGCAAATCCTCATGAGTCGGTGTCAAAAAGGGTCGAGGAAATGGCGTCAATACAATCGGGCGAAGAAGTACATTCTCTCCAAAAGCGAACGACAGCTAGGCGACCTCCTGCACAAGACGACCCGTGCTTTTGTGAACTGGTGCGTAGAACAAAAGATTGGTCATGTCGCTCTTGGCGATGTCGAAGGTGTTCAGCGACACACAAGCAAGCGAAACAAAAAGCGAAAACGCCTCCGTTCCAAACAAGTGAATCAGAAACTCAGCAACTGGAGTTTTGGGAAGCTGACCAAACAACTAGCCTATAAATTAGAAGCCGTTGGTGTTTCCTTATCGAAAGAAAACGAAGCCTATACAACGCAAGCATGCCCTGCTTGTGGAAAACGAAACAAAGTCCGTTCACGAAACTACCGATGTTCCTGCGGCTATGAACGGCATCGGGACATTCATGGTGCAGGGAATATCTTATCCCAGTATATACACGGAAAGTTTCGAGAAGTGATGTTGACGAACATCACGTATCTACGTCCTGTACAGGCGTAGTAGATGGGCAGAACCGCCCCAGGGGGAGTTGTTTGATTCTCCCTCTGTTGCTTACGGTGGCAGCAAGCCGTCGAGAGACTTCTTGCGTCAAGACCACTGCTTCCGTATGGGAGCGTTAGTCCCCAAGACAGACGAGGGTGTCGTATACGCCTATGGACATCGTCCAGCTTCTGATGTCTTGGGGATCGACAAGAAACCCCTACCTCAAGAGCGAAGCAATAGGTGGGGGAGGTTCATTAATGTTTATAGTAAAATTTAGTGTTGATTTGAACTCGTTAAAATAAAGCATCAAAAACATCAAAAAATTTATGGTCTCTTTCCTTTTCTTTTCGAGGGAATCAAGGGTAGAATAGGAATATATTTGTTTTTTGAAGGGAGTTTCTTGGATGACGGCGATTGATTGGATGTTGGAAGTAGAGAAGCGAAAGGATGATTTACTTCACGATTTGCAGTCGTTAATTAAAATTAAAAGCGTGCTGGATGAAGAAGGCGCAACAGCGGATGCCCCGCTTGGACAGGAAGTGAAAGAGGCGCTTGATTTTATGTTGGCGCTTGGAGAAAAGGATGGCTTCACTGGGAAAAACGTGGATAACCTTGCTGGACACTTAGAGTTCGGTGCAGGGGAAGAGTTATTGGGGATTTTATGCCATGTGGATGTCGTTCCAGAAGGTGATGACTGGACAATGGATCCGTTTGGCGGAGAAATTAGAGACGGCAAAATTTTTGGCCGCGGGGCGATTGATGACAAAGGGCCGACAATGGCTGCTTATTATGCGATGAAAATGGTGAAGGAGCTCGGCGAATCTTTCAATAAGCGAGTGCGAATGATTATTGGGACGGATGAGGAAAGCGATTGGCGCTGTGTAGATCGCTATTTTGCTACGGAAGAAATGCCAGCGATCGGTTTTGCTCCAGATGCAGATTTTCCAATTATTTTTGCAGAAAAAGGGATTGCGGATTTCGATATGGTGTTCTCACCTGTCCCGGTAGCTGCTAAACCGTCGGTAGATGTCATTGTTCATTCTTTTGAGTCGGGCCGACGTTACAATATGGTGCCAGACTACGCAAAAGCCATTGTAACGGTCAATGGCGGGCAAACGGAGTTATTGCAAAGTTATACTGATTTTGCGAAAGACAATGGTTTAGAAGGGCAGTATTATATTGACGGCGGCTTGCTTGTGTTAGAAATGAAAGGGGTATCCGCTCATGGAATGGAGCCGGATCTTGGAAAAAGTGCCGGTTTGTATTTAGCACAATTTTTAGCGAACCGAGAATTAGATGAAAAATCTGCTCCTTTCTTTCAGAAGACGAGCCGCTTTTTCTTCCAAGACTCTCGCGGAAGGGCATTAGGTATCCATTATCGAGATGACATTACAGGCGACTTAACCATCAATGTTGGAAAATTATTTTATAGTGAAGAAACAGGTGGACGTTTAGGATTAAATATGCGCTATCCTGTGACGTTTCCGCTAGCAGAGAAAAAGGCTGAACTAATAAACCGCCTAGAACAAGAGCAAATAAAGATCGACAATTTTTCCATTAGTGAGCCTCATCACGTGGAACAGGATCATCCGTTTATTCAAACATTGGCAAAAGTCTATGAAGAACAAACGGGGGAAAAGGCCGAGTTATTATCAATCGGTGGAGGTACGTATGCGCGATCATTAAAAACAGGTGTGGCGTACGGTGCGCTATTCCCAGGTCGAGCGGATGTCGCCCATCAAAAAGATGAACATATGTTTATCGAAGATTTACTAAAAGCGACAGCGATTTATGCGCAAGCCATTTGGGAGCTGGCTGTGGAAAAATAAAAAAAGCATGCAGGGGATCTCTGCATGCTTTTTTTGGAAATAAGCCGTGATTTCTATTGAAAAAGATCGCTCGACAAATAGCGTTCCCCCGTGTCACAAGCGATGCAAATCACAATATCGTCTTTTGTTAATGTTTTGGCTGTTTGAATCGCGGCATAACAAGCGGCACCTGAGGATGGCCCGACGAGAATCCCTTCCTCTCGAGCAAGTCGGCGCGTGAGATCGTAAGCATCTTCGTCTTCTATTCGATAAATATAGTCATACACCTGTTGATTTAATGTGTTAGGGATAAATCCAGGACTTGTACCGACAAGTTTATGTTTACCCGGTTTTCCGCCAGAGAGAACGGGAGAGCCTGCTGGTTCCACCACATGCACTAGCAAATTTGGGTAATGAGCTTTTAACACTTCCCCTGTGCCGGTAATTGTGCCGCCCGTGCCAGCGGTGGCGACGAATGCACCGAAATTCTTGCCAATTTGCTGGACACTTTCGATGATTTCCAGTGCCGTCGTTTTTCGATGAGCGTTTGGGTTGGCGGCATTATCAAATTGCATCGGGATAAAGCTATTCGGAATTTGCTTTGCTAGTTCTTCTGCTTTCTTAATCGACCCAGGCATCTTTTCACTTCCCGGGGTCAGTACGACTTCTGCCCCATATGCTTTCAGTAAATTAATCCGCTCTTTTGTCATTGTATCCGGCATTACAAGAATCGCTTTATACCCTCTCGCTGCCGCATTCATTGCTAGACCAATTCCGGTATTTCCGCTTGTTGGTTCAATAATGGTCGCACCTGGCTTTAATAGCCCTGCTTTTTCTGCTTCGATGATCATATTGAAGGCTGCTCTGTCTTTCACGCTTTTACTCGGATTAAAAAATTCTAGCTTCATATACACATCAGCTCCGTTTTCCGGATTTAGCCGATTTAATTTCACTAGTGGAGTATGTCCAATTAATTGTGCGATATTGTCAACAGTTTTCATGAAGGCTCTTCCTTTCTGCAATCGTTTATCTTTATTAATACCATATAAATCAGATAAATCCAATTTGTTTTTATTGTATTAGTGGAATGCTTGATGAATACACCGAATCTTTTGCATCATTTGTCGTAACTGTCTGTCCTTTGATAAAATATGAGTACATTGTACGATAAAGGAGGATGTATATGGGGCATCATTATTTTTTTGCACTCGCTTTACCGAAGCAGATTAAGAAGCAATTGCATCAAATGTTTCTTGATAGAAACCTGCCATTTGCCCGTGCGGTTCATGAGCAGGACTTGCATTTGACATTAGCTTTTTTAGGAGAGGCAGAAGAAGATAAGCTAGTAAAGGCCAAACAAGGTATGACTGAAGCACTAGATTCGTTTTCTTCTTTTGCTTTGACGATCGATTCCTTTGGTACATTTGGTCAGAAAGAGCAGCCGCGTATTTTTTGGGCAGGAGTGAAGCACGAACCGAAGCTTTATGAGCTGCAGCAGGTGGTAAGCGCCGCTTGCCGTGAAGCTGGTTTTCAGCTAGAGAGCCGGCCATTTCGGCCCCATATTACACTGGCAAGAAAATGGCGTGGAGAAGAGGCTTATCTTCCTCTAGCAGCGTTCTCTCCCATTTCATTTGCGATTGAAAAGGTAGTGCTATACAAAACGCATCTCGATCGCAGTCCTAAATATGAAGAAACCGATATCTTTTTAGTTAATGAATGAAAGGAATCATGATAAATGGCGCAGTTAATAAAGTTACAAGATTATATTTCGAGATATGAAATTGATTTATATAAGTATCCTTCCCACTTTGTCCGCTTAAAAAAACAACATTGGGAAAAGACGAAAGAACAATGGGAGCTAAATCGCTTGGATACTATAGAGGAGGATACACTGGAAGAATTGGACGAAGATTTTGTCCAAGAAGGGGTGTTACATAAAATCAAATCGATACTAAAGCGTTCCAAAGAGGAAGACGTAGAAGAGGAACTTGATATGAAAGAGCAGGAAGAAGATTCCTTATTTAATGTGGAGAATCTTTATGACGTACAGCATATAGACGAATTAAAACGAAAGTTTCTAGATCAACTTTTTCATTTTCAAGTGAAGTGGGCAAGCTCGACGATCCTCGAGAAATCATATATTGATTTTAACTACTTTCATGATGAGCGTTTGAAGTTCTTTTTGCAGCGGTTCCCGGACTCCTTTATGGTACTATATCAGCCTATTCTTCGGCTGAAAAATGCCCCAATGGAGTTGGACATTATCTTGCTGACCCCGACCGAAGCTTGGTGCTTGACTTTCTTAGAGGAAGAAGATCAAGCTGTGTATATTGGTTCCGCTGAACGGTTTTGGATAAAGAGATATGGGGAAAAGGAAGCGAAAGTATTAAGTCCGATGCTTTCTTTAAATCGAATGGAAATCGTGATGAAGCAGCTGTTCTTGCAGCAAGAAGTAGATTTTCCTATTCGTAAGGCGGTTATTTCTCGCAATGGCTTTATCGATTATCCGAATGCACCGTTTGATTTAGAAGTGATCGACGAACGGAGATTTGAAGAGTGGTTTACTAGGTTGCGCAGTATGAGTTCCCCGTTAAAACGAATGCAGTTAAAAGCAGCAAAAAGCTTATTAGATGTGGGACAAACGACAAGTTTTCGCCGCCCGGAATGGGAAGAGGACGATGCGTTTCTTTCTAAAGTTGAAGACAGTGATTAATAAAGGAGTTGTAAATAAACGATGGCGAACCGACCCTTTGAGGCTTATTTAGATCAATTACATGTGATCACCATGATTCTTCCTCTCCATTATTACAATGGCCAGTCTGAGCGTTTCTTTCTTGAGTTAGGTGCAGAAATGGTCGAACTTCAAGTGACGGATAAAGCACAAATAGAAGGTGGCGTAAAGTATGCTTGCTATACGCCGGTTATACCGGAATTTGGCCGTTCACATATTGTGCTCGATGAGCGGTTAATGCGCACGGATTTGCAAATTGGCGCTGTGATTCGTACAAGTGAATTTGATGATATGTTTTATTACGACGGTTCTGATTTAGGTGCCTCCTATACGAAGGAGTCGACTCGCTTTCGCTTATGGGCTCCTACAGCAACGGAAGTGTTTGTGAAATATCGCTTTCCTGATAGTGAGGATGTATTGTATACGAAAATGTTCCGTCGTGATCACGGTGTCTATGATGCGCTGATTCCTGGTGATTTAGCCGGTGTGCATTACCAATATCATTTACGGGTGAATAACCAGTGGAAAGAAGCAGGTGACCCTTATGCCAAGGCTGTTTCTGTGCATAGTGAGTGGTCATGTGTATTAGATGAGGAGAAGGTCGCTGTGCCTCGCTATTTGCTTCCGCCGTTTTCTTCGCCGCTCGATGCGATTATTTATGAAGCATCCATTCGTGATTTTTCGATGCATCCAGATAGCGGCATACAGCATAAAGGAAAGTATCGCGCGTTTACAGAAAAGAAGACGAGCGGACGTTTCGGTCAATCGACAGGTGTCGCTTATTTAAAAGAACTGGGGATTACGCATTTGGAGCTGTTGCCTTTTAATGATTTTTTCGGTGTATCAGATACACAGCCGCATGCGAATTATAATTGGGGATATAATCCGCTTTATTTTAATGTTCCAGAAGGAAGTTACAGTTCTGATCCGAAAGATCCGCACGCTCGAGTGATTGAATTGAAGCAAATGATCGAATCCCTTCATGAGGAAGGTATTCGTGTCATTATGGATGTGGTGTATAACCATGTGTATATTCGAGAAACTTCATCTTTTGAACGAATTGTACCAGGCTATTTCTTTCGACAAGATGAGTTTGGCCGTCCATCCAATGGAACAGGAGTAGGCAATGATTTCGCTTCTGAGCGGAAAATGGCTCGGAAATTCATTCTTGACTCGCTTCAATATTGGTTAACCGCATACAATGTCGATGGGTTCCGTTTTGATTTAATGGGCATTTTAGATGTTGAAACGATGAACGAAGCGAGAAAGATGATTGATCGTCTGAAACCTGGCTGTATTTTACTTGGAGAAGGCTGGCCGCTCAACACAGCTCTTGCGAAGGAAGTGAAAGCCAATATCGCCAATCAAGAGAAGCTGCCTGGCATTGCTCAGTTTAATGATTGGTTTCGAGACACGATTAAAGGCAGTACGTTTCATTTGTATGATCATGGCTTTGCGCTTGGAAAGGAGAGTCTTCATCATGAAGCATTTCAAGTGATGGGCGGGAGCATCGGCTTTGGAAATAGACAAGGGTTGTTTCTTCAGCCGGATCAGTCCATCAATTATGTAGAGTCTCATGACAATTACACTCTTTGGGATAAATTAGAAGCCTGCTTTCCAGGTGAAGTAGAATTAAATAAAAAGCGGCAGCTTCTCGCAACGGCGATGGTGCTGCTTTCTCAAGGCATTCCCTTTTTGCATAGCGGACAAGAGTTTTTTCGCACGAAGTTCGGGGTGGAAAATAGCTATACAAGTTCTGATACGATCAATCAATTGGATTGGAATCGCCAATATGAAAATCGATTGGCTGTTGAATTTATTAAAGGATTAATTCAAATTAGAAAGCATCATGGAGCCTTTCGATTGAAAAGTGCGCAAGCGATTCGCCACCACTTCATGAAAGCCGCTTCAGATGGAGGGTCATTAGTCTTATTACTAAGTAATGTAGAAGATTACGGAAAATGGTCTGAAATTTTACTTGTGTTTCATCCTTCTCCATATAAAAGCAAGGTCGTTTTACCGAGTCGCTCCTCTCCTTGGAAAATCATTGTCGAGAATGAAACAGCTGGTCTTTCCGTTTTACGGGAAGCAAGGGATCATTTAGAGTTACATCCGGTCAGTTTGCTTGTCTGTGTTCAATCAAATTGATGGAAAAAATATTTGCTCATAAGGCTTTCTTCTGGAAAATATCAATATATAGTATTGGTTGAAAAAGATTTATACAAGATAAGATAACGGGCATCCCAGCTGTTTTTCTTTCATTTCGCCCCATAGCCGAATCGATTATTTCGTGGTAAAATATAATACAACTATAATGATGGCCAAGTGATGGTAACGGGTTTATCAAGAAAAGATAGCTATTGCTTATACGTTCGATAGCTGTCTTTTTTGTTCATAATTATACGGACAGCTAAACGAAAATGAAGGTGAATGCAGTTGGAACATTTATTTGGACAAGAATGGGAAATCACTCCTGCTGGCGGAGTAACGGGAAAAGCTTACTTTGCCAGATGCGGTGGACAACAATTATTTTTAAAGAAGAACTCCTCTCCCTTTTTGGCCGTATTGTCTGCAGAGGGCATTGTTCCAAAACTGATCTGGACAAAACGGCTGGAAAATGGAGATGTTGTCTCCGCTCAACATTGGCTTGAAGGGCGGGAATTAAAGCCGCATGAAATGGTAAAGAGTCGAGTGGCCCATCTTATGTGCAAAATCCATTCTTCTCAGCCGTTGCTGTCCATGCTTGAAAGAATTGGAATGAAACCTTCCACTCCTGAAATTATTATGCAGGAGATTCAAATACGGTTAGATGAGGACACCTTGAAACATCAGGAAGTCCTATTGGGGTTGCAATTTTTACAGGAAAATATGACAAAGGTCGGTCATAATCATTACGTCGTTTGCCACGGAGATGTCAATCATAATAATTGGTTGTTATCGAAGGAGAACGAACTGTTCTTAATTGATTGGGATGGAGCGATGATTGGCGATCCTGCGATCGATCTGGGCATGTTACTATATAAATATATTGATAAACATGAATGGGAAACATGGCTTTCGGATTACGGACTTACCTTCACGCCCCATTTGGAATGGAGGATGAAATGGTATGTGATCGCGCAAATGCTCTTGTCCATTCAATGGGATAAAGAAACGAACCGGTTACCAGAAATGGAGATTGGTTTAGCAGATTTAAAGAAATTTCTAGTGTGAAAAAATAAATGAGGTGTGACTATGCGATTAAGAAATAAACCATGGGCCCGTGAGAAATTGGATACTCATCCACAATATGTAATAGCTAATCCAGCAGAGCATAAAGGAAAGTGGGCAGAAGTATTTGGTAACAATAACCCGATCTATATTGAAGTCGGGACGGGAAAAGGTCAATTTATTACGGGGATGGCGAAAGCAAATCCAAATATTAATTTCATTGGTATTGAGCTATATGAAAGCGTGATTGTCTCCGCGTTAGATCATTTAATTGAAGCGGAGTTACCGAATTTAAAGTTGATGAATGTCGATGCTAAAAATTTGGCGGATTATTTTGCGAAAGGCGATGTTGCTCGCGTCTATTTGAATTTTTCCGATCCGTGGCCGAAATCGCGCCATGAAAAGCGCCGATTAACATATAAAACATTTTTAAAGCTATATGAAGACATTATGCCCGATCATGGTGAGATTCATTTCAAAACCGATAACCAAGGGCTGTTTGAATACTCGCTGAAAAGCTTTTCTGACTACGGACTATTATTAACGTATGTTAGCTTAGATCTGCATAACAGTGATTTTGAAGGCAACATTATGACGGAATATGAAGAGAAGTTTTCGGCAAAAGGCCAAAGAATTTACCGTTCTGAAGTGAAGTATCGCTAAATATATAAAAAAAGCACTTAGATTTTTCGCGATGAGCTGTTTATCCAACAGGGAAAGCGGGAAATTCGAGTGCTTTTTATTTGTTGATAAAAACAGACTGATTAGTACAATTGTCAAAAAAGTGTTACAATTAGGTTGTAGTCGAACAAAGGGGAGGAATAGAAATGGAAACAATGAAGGTTGGGGAGCTGACATTGACATGGCTAAATGGGGGAGCGACGAATTTAGATGGGGGAACGATGTTTGGAGTAGTGCCGAAGCCGTTGTGGTCTCGGAAATATCCTGTCAATGAAAAAAATCAAATTGAGTTAAGAACTGATCCCATTTTTTTTCAGCTAGAAGGAAAGAATATTTTAATTGAAGCAGGAATCGGGAAGGATCGGCTATCGGACAAGCAAAAAAGAAATTATGGTGTGTCTGAGGAGTCTCAAATAGAGGAATCATTGAAGCAGTTAGGATTGACGCCTGACGATATTGATATCGTTCTGATGACGCATATGCATTTTGATCATGTGTTAGGGTTAACGAAGGTGGTAGATGGCGAGTTGACACCTGCATTTCCCAATGCGGTCATTTACACTTCGGAAACGGAATGGAAGGAAATGAGAGAGCCGAATATTCGCTCGAAAAACACGTATTGGAAAGAGAATTGGGAAGCGATTACGGACCAAGTTCAAACATTTGAAGGCGAGTTAGAGGTCGTTCCAGGGGTGAAAATGATTCACTCTGGCGGTCATAGTGACGGTCATTCGATCATTATTATTGAACAAGGCGGGGAAACATTAATTCATATGGCCGACTTAATGCCGACGCATGCGCATCAAAATGTGTTATGGGTGATGGCGTTTGATGATTATCCGATGGACTCGATTGCGATGAAACAAAAGTATTTGCCAGAAGGAATGCAAAAAGGCGCTTGGTTTATTTTTTATCACGATGCGATGTATCGCGCGGTCAAGTGGAATGAGAATGGCGAAATCATTGATTATGTGAAAAGGGAGAAAATCACCGTTTCATAAATAAAGAGGCGGGCCTATTACAAAGGCTCGCCTCTTTCGCATTAGCTGATTTTATAGACATCCATAATGGTGCCTGTACGAGAGTCAGCAATAAACTCAAATTGTTCACGATTTTGGTCGATAGTGCGGGAAACGCCGCCTTTATAGACCATTTTGTTCATGCCTGCTTTCTTTATTGGTTCGGGCTTCATTTTCACCCAAGAGCCATCGATTGTGCCTTCTCCTTTAAAAGCTTCTTTTACTTCTTTCAATGCTTTCTCAGCAGAAGCAGAAGCTGTGTTTGTTACATTTTGTTGTACAAGAAGCGCGCTAGCTGCACCAGCTGCTGCTCCTAAAATGAATGTTCCCCAACTAAATTTCATCAATTTCACTCCTATTTTTATAGATTATTATTCTATTATACAGCAAATCTCAAATTAATTGAAATTTCTGCAATAAAAATGCTGTTTTTTTTAAAAATATAGTTATATTGTGATACTTCTAACCATTAAGTAGCGGGAAAGGAATTTTTTCTGTAAGATAAAATAATAAGCCTCTTTTCATGGAGGCATTTATCCCGATCGTTCGGGCCTGCAGGATGTAGGTTACAAAGGCGTTGCGACTTTAGCCTTTGTTCTTCTTTTAATCAGTGGGGGATGAAGAAAGCCCCCACTGATTGAAGTTTCACTTTATTTCAAAGGGGAATCAGTGATGAATCAAGAAACGATGGAGATGTTTAAAACGTTAACGGAGTTGCCTGGTGCTTCTGGCAATGAGCATCACGTGCGAGCATTTATGAGAAAAATGCTAACGCCTTATGCGGATGAAATCATTCAAGATGGTCTTGGAAGTATTTTTGGATTGAAAAAAGGGAGCGAGGCTGGCCCGACGGTGATGGTAGCCGGACATATGGATGAAGTCGGGTTTATGGTCACAGATATCACCGAAAATGGGATGATTCGCTTTCAGCCGCTTGGAGGCTGGTGGAGTCAAGTGCTTCTCGCTCAACGCGTGGAAATTATTACTGATCATGGCCCGGTTGTCGGGGTGATCGGCTCCATTCCGCCGCATTTATTAAGCGAGACGTTGCGTCAAAAGCCAATGACGATTAAAAATATGCTGATTGATATCGGCGCGGATGATCGCGAGGATGCCAAAAAAATAGGCATTAAACCTGGTCAGCAAATTGTTCCTGTCTCTTCCTTTACTCCGATGGCGAATGAGAAGAAAATTCTCGCTAAAGCATGGGATAATCGCTACGGTTGTGGCTTGGCGATTGAGTTATTAAAAGAATTAAAGGATGAAAAGCTGCCAAATATGCTCTACTCCGGAGCGACCGTTCAAGAAGAAGTCGGTTTGCGAGGCGCTCAGACAGCAGCAGAAATGATTCAGCCAGATATTTTCTTTGCGTTAGATGCCAGCCCAGCTAATGATATGTCAGGGGACAAATCCCAGTTTGGACAAATTGGAAAAGGAGCGCTACTGCGTATTTTTGACCGCACGATGGTCACTCATCGCGGGATGCGAGAGTTTGTGTTAGATACAGCAGAGACTCACCACATTCCGTATCAGTATTTTATCTCCCAAGGAGGAACGGATGCTGGTCGTGTCCATACATCCAATGAGGGTGTACCAAGTGCTGTGATTGGCATTTGTTCACGCTACATTCATACGCATGCCTCGATCATCCATGTCGATGATTATGCGGCAGCGAAAGAACTGATTGTCCGTCTTGTGAAAGCTTGTGACAAGTCCACGGTAGATAGTATTAAGTCGGGAAGTTAATCAAGAAGAGAGTGTCATTTCGACGCTCTCTTTTCATTTTGGAAAAAGGGGTGAAATGGTTTTTATCAGACAACATCAATTAATCAAGTTCTTTTCCACTAAATAAAGGCTGATTAAGTTGACAATCCAGTATATAATTGTCTTTACACTAGTAAATGAAGTGTAAGGAAGGTGGCTGCATGAAAACATTTTTGCAGAAAAAAGGGATTTCTTTATCTCCAAAAGTTTATTTTGTGGATGCGCTTAGTTTTATGGCGCTTGGGCTATTCAGCTCATTGATTATTGGACTTATTGTTAAAACGATCGGACAGCAATTACAGCTCTCGTTTCTTATTGAAATGGGTGACTTAGCGATGAGCTTAATGGGACCAGCTATTGGTGTGGCCGTGGCCTACGGGTTAAACGCACCGCCGCTTGTCTTGTTTGCGAGTGTCATTACAGGTGCTGCCGGGGCGGCGCTCGGCGGACCGGCCGGCAGTTATGTCGCCGCGCTGTTAGCAGCGGAAGCGGGAAAGGCCGTTAGCCAAACGACGAAAGTGGACATTATTGTGGCTCCGTTTGTGACGATTTTAACTGGTTATTCGATTGCCGCCTTTTTAGGACCAGGAATTAATCAATTTATGAAGTTTTTTGGCAGCTGGATCGAGTGGGCGACCTTGCAGCGGCCGATTACAATGGGGATTTTAGTAGCGGTATTGATGGGCCTTGCTCTGACGGCTCCGATTTCAAGTGCCGCGATTGCATTAATGCTCGATTTAAATGGGCTGGCAGCTGGAGCGGCGACCATTGGCTGCAGCGCCCAAATGATCGGTTTTGCTGTCGCGAGTTATCGGGAAAATGGATGGGGCGGTTTCATCGCCCAAGGGTTTGGTACTTCGATGCTACAAGTGCCTAATATTATTCAACATCCGCTCATTCTGATCCCTCCGACATTGGCTGGAGCTATTTTAGCACCCATTGGAACGACGGTCTGGCCAATGATGAGCAATGCAGCTGGAGCGGGGATGGGAACCTCTGGCTTCGTTGGACAGATCATGACTTTTTCTGTGATGGGATTTGAAGCTTCTGTCTTTTTACAAGTCTTTCTGCTTCATTTCATTGGGCCACTTGTGATAAGCTTAGCGATATCCGAAGTCATGAGAAAGAAAGGCTGGATCTTACCAGGCCAAATGACGATCTCAACAGGAGGGAAAGCAAAATGAAACCATTAACATCTATGGAAGAGTTTCAACAAATGAAAGAGTCAGGCAAGCATCTCTTTTTATTTTCAGCAGATTGGTGTCCGGATTGTCGAGTGATTGAGCCGGTTTTACCGGAAATTGAAGCAAAATACAGTGACTTTACGTTTATATATGTGGATCGTGATCAGTTTATTGATCTTTGTGTGGAAATGGATATTTTCGGTATCCCGAGCTTTGTTGCTTTTGATCATGGACAAGAACTGGGCCGCTTTGTTAGCAAAGACCGAAAAACGAAAGAGGAAATTGAACAGTTTATTGAAAAGCTATAACATAAAAGGTCTGGTCCCTCACTGATGATGGCGCCAGGCCTCTTTCAATTAGGAGGATATAAAATGGATTCGATCAAACTAAAACGCATGCTTGAAGAGCGACTTCAAGGACAGCAGCGTTCTTTTTCTTACGATCGGGAAAAAGATGAATTAAGAATTGAAAATGTCGACACAAAGAAAGGGATCACGATTTCTTTGCCAGGCATTGTAGCGAAATGGAAACAGCATAAAGAAAAAGCGATTGATGAAGTGGTGTATTATGTGGAAGAAGCGCTCGCTGTGATGGGAACAACACCGTCTTTAGCCCAGCAGGAAAAGCGGATTTTTCCCGTGATTCGTTCGACTTCGTTTCCGAAAGAGGCCGCGGAAGGAATGCCGTTTTTGATGGATGACCATACAGCGGAGACGAGAATCTATTACGCGCTGGATCTCGGAAATACATATCGCCTGATTGATGAAAGCTTAATGAAAAAAGAAAACTGGAGTGCAGAAAGCATTCGGGAAATGGCTCGCTTTAATGTCCGCTCTTTATCGACAGAGGTAAAGAAAGATGAAGTGGCCGGAAATATTTTTTATTTTTTAAATACCAATGACGGTTACGATGCCAGCCGTTTGTTAAATGATAAATTTTTAAAAGATATGCATCAGCAAATGGAAGGAGAAATGACAGTATCTGTTCCTCATGGGGATGTGCTGATCATCGGAGATATTCGCAATGAAACCGGCTACGATGTGTTAGCGCAAATGACGATGAGCTTTTTTACCAATGGTCATATACCTGTAACGGCTCTTTCTTTTCTATATGAAGACGGCCAATTAGAGCCAATTTTTATTATGGCAAAGGGACGCACGAAGAAATAAAAATGGCTTGTTCATACTAGCAATTGTTTGAAATGGGATAAAAGGCTCAATGGCTCAAAATTCTCTATCGAAAAAGAAAAGAAAACTGTTAGAATATAAAATGATTCTTTACATAGAAAGAGTGATGACCTTGAGTTGGTTCAAAAAATTTATGGAATTATTTC
This sequence comes from Bacillus sp. REN10, assembly GCF_016820555.1. Classification (GTDB taxonomy): domain Bacteria; phylum Bacillota; class Bacilli; order Bacillales; family Domibacillaceae; genus Bacillus_CE. Next base: position 67,557 of record NZ_JADHDW010000001.1, read on the forward strand.
GAGAAGAAATCGAAATTGAAATAGATGAGGAAGAAGTAGAAACGACCAAAGAGCTGAAAGAAGAAACGAAAGAGCAAATAACCGAACAACGAGAAGAAGAAAAGAAGCGCTCGTTCCCTTCGCTTAAGCTCAAGCAAAACGACAGTCCGGAAATGGTGACAAAGGTAACGTACCAGTACCCGTCTAGGGAATTTCGTTTTCCTGCTTATTCCAATGAATGGACACGTCCGAAAAGAGAGCGAGTGCGAAGAGAATCATTTGGAGAGGAAGAGCAAACAGCAAGAAAAGTGTATTCGACAGCTTCATCCACAACTAGTGAAAATCGAGTGTCTAAAAGACCATTTCGGCCTTCAGAGATTGCCTCTCCGATTCATGGATTTAAACAGCGGCCTGTGAAGAAAGAGGAAACGACTGCGCCTTCGATGAAACAGGAGACGGTGTCAAAGCCAGCAGTGACAGAAGAGCCGCTATTGCTGTTTAAGGAAGAAAAAAAGCAAAAAGTGTTTGATATTGAAGCCGTTTCCCCTGTACTATCTCCAGCAGTCAAACAAGAAATGGTACAGGTGGACGAACCAGCTGAAATGGTACAAGACTTGTCTTCAACTGAAGTGGAGAAGCCGCCTGTTTCAGCGATCATTAATCAGAACGCTCAACAGCCTAAAGAAAATGTCCACTCCGTTGTTGAGGAGTCCATTCAGGCGGAAGAACAACCAGCTGAAATCCTAGCCAATCCACAGGAGCTGGCGGCACCTCACTCCAACAAAGAAGGAAAATTGCCAGAGGAGAAAGCTCATTCTCGTGCGGAAGAACGAAAGCAGCGGCGAAGACAAACCCCATTTAATGTGATTATGTCGAAGCAAGACCGGGACTTGTGGAAGCAGAAGCAAGAACAGAAGAAAGAAGAAATTTCGATGACTTCTGCTGTTTTCAAAGAAGAGGAAACTCAAGCCACAGTGACGATTTCAGCAGCCCAACCGCCGAAAGAAATGGAAGCTCTGCCGGAACAAAGCCAAAAAGAGCCGGCTGTAGAGAATTATGTGTTCCCTCATATCTCTTATTTACAGCCTCCTTCCTATCAAGAAGCAAGTCATGAATGGGTGGAACATCAAAGTCAAGTGCTGAATGAAACGTTTAAAAACTTCAATGTGAAGGCGTCCGTTGTGAATGTCACTGTCGGTCCGTCTGTGACCCGATTTGAAGTCGAACCGGAACCCGGTGTAAAGGTGAGTAAGATTACGAACCTATCCGACGACATTAAACTCAGTCTAGCGGCTCGCAATCTTCGCATTGAGGCGCCTATTCCAGGCACTCAAGTCATTGGAATTGAAGTGCCGAACAAGGAAAGTCGTCCCGTATTGATTAGTGAAATTATTAAAAGCAGGGAGTTTGATGACGATCCTTCTCCGCTTACTTCCGCGCTTGGCTTGAATATTTCCGGTGATCCTGTCGTGCTAGATTTAAAGAAAATGCCGCATGGCTTAATTGCTGGAGCTACTGGTTCAGGGAAAAGTGTATGCATTAACTCGATTCTTGTCAGCTTGCTTTACAAAGCGGCGCCGCATGAGTTGAAATTATTACTCATTGACCCAAAAATGGTTGAATTAGCTCCATATAACGGCATCCCGCATTTAGTGAGTCCAGTGATTACCGATGTAAAAGCTGCTACAGCTGCTTTAAAATGGGCGGTAGAAGAAATGGAACGTCGCTATGAGCTATTCGTTCACGCAGGTGTTCGTGATATTACGAAATTTAACGAGAAAGCTGCAAAACTGGGGAATAAAAGTGAACATCTTCCGTTTATCGTCATCATTATTGATGAATTAGCGGATTTAATGATGATGTCGCCGGTTGATGTAGAAGAAGCGATTTGCCGCATTGCTCAAAAAGCGCGTGCTTGCGGCATTCATTTAATTGTTGCTACACAGCGACCAAGCGTCGATGTGATCACAGGACTGATTAAAGCAAACATTCCAACGCGAATTGCTTTTTCTGTTTCTTCTCAAGTCGATTCGAGAACGATCATCGATAGCGGTGGAGCAGAAAAGCTACTAGGTCGGGGAGATATGCTGTTTTTAAATAATGGCTCGTCTGAAACGGTTCGTCTGCAAGGAACTTTTGTCTCAGATGATGAAATTGATGCTGTTGTGGAACACGTTCGCAAAGAACAACAACCCAACTATTTATTCAAACAAGAAGAATTGTTGAAGAAAGCGCAAGTACAAGAAGTAGAAGATGAGCTGTTCCCCGAAGCATGTGAATTTATCGTTCATCAAGGGGGCGCTTCAACTTCATTATTGCAAAGACATTTTAAGATCGGCTATAATCGTGCGGCGCGTTTAATCGAGATGATGGAATCGCAAGGGCTCATCTCTGAACAGCGTGCAGGAAAACCGCGTGAAGTGCTCGTATCTGAAGAAGAATTACAAACAATAAATGACACTAGTACAATATGATAATACATGGTATTCTTTACTTGTATCTAACAGACTATAACAGGGTGGGCCGGGTAAAGGGGATGGGTTCACCTTGTCTTTCAGCAGTATGAATTAGAAAAGAGAGAACTAGTGAATACGAGGGAGCTTTTAGCAAATGAAAGAAATCGAGTGGAAGATGCAAGGAAAGATTAAGCGGTTGACGAATCGTACGTTTAAATTTGATGAACGAGTCAAAGATGGCTGGTTTTCGGCTGTTTATTTTTTAAAAACAAGAGAATTAGCTAATAAATATCATAAAGACAATATTGTGACGATGCAGTTTTTTCAAAAGAGTGAAGCGGTTCTTTGCGGCACGGATGAAGTCATTGCATTAATTCATGAATTTTCTGATCATCCAGAAACGCTAGAGATTTATTCGTTGCAAGACGGGGATAAAATTAGTCCGTTTGAAACCGTATTAACCATTACGGGACCTTATCAGGAGTTTGGCTATTTAGAGGGCATGATTGACGGAATTTTGGCAAGAAGAACGTCTGTGGCGACAAGTGTATATAATGTCAAAAAAGCGGCCGAGCTTTCAGGAAAACAAAAGCCGGTTATTTTTATGGGCGACCGTGACGATCATTTTATGCAACAAGCAGGGGATGGGTATGCTGCTTATATCGGTGGTTCTACTGCTCAAGCGACTCATGCGATGAATGAATGGTGGGGGAAAGAAGGCATGGGGACGATGCCGCATGCGTTAATTCAATTATTTAACGGCGACATTGTTGCGGCGACGAGAGCCTATGCCGAGACCTTCCCGAACGATGAACTCATTGCTCTTGTGGACTATAATAATGATGTCATCACAGACTCATTGAAAGTGGCTAGAGAATTTGGTTCCGAATTAAAAGGGGTTCGTGTAGATACATCAAGAACGCTGATTGATCAATATTTCCTGAGAAATCAAAATATGCTTGGAACCTTTGATCCTCGCGGGGTGAATGCCGAGCTGATTTTTGCTCTGCGCCGTGCATTAGATGAGGAAGGATTTCATCATGTGAAAATTGTTGTTTCTGGCGGATTTAATGAAAGTCGAATTACGGAATTTGAAAAGCAAGGTGTGCCTGTAGATATGTATGGTGTGGGAAGCAGTTTATTAAAAATACATATTGGCTTTACAGGAGATCTTGTGATGCTCAATGGCAAAGCGCAAGCGAAAGCCGGTCGTCGCTATCGACCAAACCCGCGCCTTGAGAAGGTGGAGTTTTAACATTCGCCAGATTTTGTTTTTGACGAACAATAGTCATAAACATAAAAAAGTGATATAATCATTTACTGTGAAAGTTAACTGTCCGTCGTCTATATAGAGCAAAAAGGCGCTACTTACATATAATGCTTACGGATAGACGAATGTTGGAGGTTCTGTTATGACAACCTATCATTTTGTAGGAATTAAAGGCTCAGGTATGAGCGCCCTAGCACAAATACTCCATGATAAAGGAGAACGAGTGCAAGGTTCAGATGTAGATAAATATTTTTTTACACAACAAGCGCTAGAAGAGGCAGGAATTCCGATTCTTCCTTTTAACGCTGACAATATTCAGCCAGGCATGCAAGTGATTGCTGGAAATGCATTTCCAGATAACCATGAAGAAATTGAAAGAGCGAATCAATTAGGGATTCCTGTCATTCGTTATCACCAGTTTTTAGGTGAATTCATGGAAAATAGCGTGAGTGTAGCCATTACAGGAGCACACGGTAAAACGTCAACGACAGGCTTGCTATCTCATGTCGTTAGCGGAGCAAAGCCGACTTCTTTTTTGATTGGTGATGGAACGGGGAAAGGAGAAAGAGACGAAGAGTATTTCGTGTTTGAGGCATGTGAATATCGTCGTCACTTTTTATCCTATTATCCAGACTATGCGATTATGACGAATATCGATTTTGATCATCCGGATTATTTTGCGGATGTGGAAGATGTTTGTTCTGCCTTTCAAGAAATGGCCCTTCAGGTGAAGAAAGGAATTTTTGCTTGTGGAGATGATGAGTATTTGCAAGGCATTCAAGCAAAAGTACCGGTTGTATTCTATGGGTTTGCAGAGGAAAATGATTTTCAAGCGCGAAACGTAGAACATGATGCAACAGGTACAACGTTTGATGTCTTTGTTCGTAATACATTCTATGCCACGTTTAAAATTCCGACGTTCGGTGATCACAATATTTTAAACGCTTTGGCTGTCATTGCTCTTTGTCAGTATGAAGAAATTGATACGGAGATCGTCAAAGCTCGCTTGTTAACGTTTGGAGGAGTGAAGCGTCGCTTTTCAGAAAAAAGGATCGGGACTCAAATTTTAGTGGATGATTATGCTCATCATCCGACAGAAATTAAAGCGACCATTAGTTCAGCTAGACAGAAGTATCCTGAACAAGAAATTGTGGCTATTTTCCAGCCGCATACTTTCTCAAGAACTCAAACCTTTCTAGCGGATTTTGCTGACAGTTTGAGCGGAGCAGATGCTGTTTACTTATGCGATATTTTTGGTTCCGCCCGTGAAAATCATGGCAAGCTCTCCATCGAAGATTTGCAACAGAAAATCTTAGGTGCCAAGCTGATCAAAGAAGAAACGATTTCGCTTCTTAAGGATCATCAAGGAAGTGTGCTCATTTTTATGGGAGCTGGCGATATCCAAAAATTTCAAGCGGCTTATGAAAGCTCATTGGCTAAAGCATAAAGAAAAGATGTACGAGGCTGCTAGACCCTTCTAGCAGCCTTTTGTTTTGCTTGTCGTGTCTGGGCAGTCGGCTCCGGTTTTCTTGATCCAGCTCCGCCTCCTAGACACTCGAGACAAATGCCAGTCTGACTGCATGGCTGAAGAACGCCATTTCGTCATTCTGTCATTTGCTTGTCGTGTCTAAACAGTCGGCTGCGCTTTTCTTGATTTCTTAGGAGGATTTTTGTTATTGTTGTCGAAGTATTTATTAGTGAAGTGGGTTTATCTATGAATAAAGTAGGGTAACTTCATCAATATAACCATCGCAGGAGGGTCTCAGAGTGGAAATTATTTTATATTTAAGTGCTGCGATTGCGGCGATCGCTTTTTTTATTCTTGTTTTGAATGTGTCCAAAACATTGAAATCCGTGGACAAAACATTGGACAGTCTTTCTAGAACGGTGGATCGTTTAGAGGGACAAATGCAAGGGATCACATCTGAAACGACAGAATTACTACATAAAACAAACGTATTAGCTGAGGATATTCAGCAAAAAACAGCACAGCTCAATACGGTTTTTTATGCAGTGAAAGATGTTAGTTCCTCGGTTCAACAATTAAATCAATCAGTGAAAAATGTAACAACGAATGTAGCTTCTGAGTTGGAGAAAAACCAACATAAAATATCCCAAGCTGTACAATGGGGAAGCGTTGTGAAACAGATGGTTGATAAATTTAAAGAAAGAAAAGAACAAGCCCCTGTGCAAATGACAAATGAGGCATTGGCAGGAGATGTTAGCAAGCGACAAAGAAGCCATTAATTAAAAGGAGTGAAGGTTATGAAGAAAAATAATCCAAACTATGAAGCGAATTCGAATTATGATGATGGCAGCATGAATACAAAAGACTTTTTGATTGGCGCATTAATCGGAGGAATGGTTGGAGCAGCCACGGCTCTCTTTTTAGCACCGAAGTCTGGGAAAGAGCTTCGTGAAAACATTAATCTCCAAGCGGGTTCTTTAAAAGAGCGGGCTAGTGACTGGACAGATATGGCGCGGGTCAAAGGTTATGATCTTGCAACGGAAGTAAAAGATAAAACAGCTAGCCTGACAAAGGTTGTTCAAGAGCAATCTAACGCAGTCATGGGAAAAGTGAAAACTTTAGCTCCAGCGAATACTCAACTAGAAGATGAAGCCGTAAAAGCAGCGGAGCCGCAAGAAGCATTGCAAGAAGCAGCCGTGACGCTTACAGAGAAGCTGGAAGAAACGAAAAAAGCGTTCGATGATACAGAAAAAACAGTTCAACAAGCAGCTTCAGTCGACCATACAAATAAAGCGGATCAATAAAAATGAAAACGGTGGGGCTTCCTCGCCGTTTTCATTTTTTTCATGGAAAAAGTATAATAAAAGTACATCATTTTAGTGGAAGAAAGGTGAAAAGAATGGAGAAAATAACAGGAATTGAACAGTTTGAAGTATTGCTGAAAGAACATAAGCGTTTTTTCTTTTTGAAACACAGCATCACCTGTCCTATTAGTGGGACAGCCTTTGATGAGTTCCAATCCTTTTTAAAGGAGAAACCTGAAGAGAAAGGATATTATTTAGTGGTACAAGAGGCAAGAGAGCTTTCAAATTATGTGGCGGATAAATTTATGGTTGTCCATCAATCCCCGCAAGCTTTTCTCTTTCAAGATGGACAGCCTGTTTGGAATGATTCCCATTGGCGAATTACTAAGCAACAATTGACACTTATATAAGCGAAACGGTGTTATCGCCATGTTTATAAACATGGCGATAACACCGTTTAATGAAGTGTGGAATAAGTGCATGATTCTATTTTTTGATGGTCTCCCATTTAATCTCAAGCTGATCGCCAGGGAAAATTGCTTCATAAAAAGTCGTTTCTTCATTATTTCTTAAAATGCGAAACGTTTTTCCCTCTTGTTCAGGGATAGAGATATCGACATGGCGGAACAAGTCTTGAAAGATAAATCCTTGGGCTTGATCCGTTTCTACAATGAGTTCATCTCCAGCATAGACGACATCTTCCGGCTGTAATAAAGTTCCCTCTCGGTAAAAACGTGTTGCTTCCTTCGTCAAGGTCAGTTCTTTTCCATTGAAGAAGACGATGATCGACTGCTCGAATGGAAATTGCTTTAAAGCTGCGATATCTGCAACCGTTCTGTTCGGTGCGGGGATCCATTCAAGTATGGCTCCGTCTTGAAGAGGCTGAGATAATTTTTCGTCTCGGCCGTTGACCCGTATTTTGGCTGAAAGGGACGGAAAGTACGTTTTTTTATCGTTGATGATAACAGAAAACGGACGCAATTCTTCTATCCATGCCTCTTTTTGCTGGGATGGCAACCATTCAGCGATGGATGGATAGCGAGCTTCGATTATATCACCATCGGAAAGGGAGATATATACGTCCGTCTCTTTTCCATTTACAAGAATAGATAAAGGAACTTCGATTGTTTCCCCGTGTAAAGTCACTTGAATGCTCGTGGAATTCTCTAGTAATTCATTGAGTTGTACACTAGCCGATTCTCCGTCTTCTCCTTTTATAATTTCTAGCTTATCATGATGATGCACTTCTTCATCAAAGCGGCATAGTTGTCCGTTTTTGGTTAATATAGGTGGGTTCCCATACTTTCCAGGAATAGTTAATAATTGTCCATTGTACGTGACCATTATGGCTAGCCCTGGTTTACCGTACAGCTGATTGATCTTTAATCCAGCGGCTAGCAGACAATCTCCCGCTGTTAACTTGTTTAATTCAAATAGACGAACGGGTTGATCATTGACATACACTGTTTTGTATTGAAGCGGTCTTTGCTTAGAGGTAATCGCGATACCAATTGGTGTAACGAGTGTAGGGGCATGAGTGATCTGTTCATTCATTGTCAACTCATTAATCGCCTCTGTTCCTCTAATGGCCACTCGATTTTCAGGCAACTGCAGCTTCTCAGCTAACAGTTTAGGTAATCCGGGTGTTAAGCTGCCACCGCCGACCATCATGACCGCTTGAGGAGCATTTCCGTTATTTAAGCGGATGATTTCTTGCTGAATGGCTTCCGCTAGCCGGTTGACAGCCCCATTAATGTGACTTAGTACTTCCTCTTTGGAAAATAGCGTTTCAAACCCCAATATATCCGTTATTGTAATGTTTTCTTCTGTTTGCAGTTCTCTTTTTACTCGTTCGGCCACAGGGAAATCAAGTAAAAAATGATCGCTTAGTGCTTCGGTAATTTCATCGCCAGCAATCGGCACCATTCCATAAGAAATGACTGTTCCTTCGCTTGTGATGGCAATATCAGATGTTCCTGCTCCGATATCCACAAGGGCAATATTTAAGCGGCGCATCGATGGGGGAACGAGTACATGAATAGCCGCAATCGGTTCTAGCGTCAATGCTTCTATCTCCAAATCTGCTCTAGCTAAGGCTGAAATTAATGATTCAACGACGACGCGAGGTAAAAAGGTTGCGATAATATCAACGGAAGCCTCTGTTCCTTGCTGATCTATTAAGCTAGTAATTTCATCTCCATCTAATCGATAATAAAGAACCGAATATCCGACGCAATAGTAATGGTGATGCTGATCGAGCTGCTGTTTTTTAGCGGTCTTTATTTGCGCTTCTTGAACAGCGGACAGCTCAAGATGAAGCACATCTTCTTGTGTCATCGGCTTTCCGGCTACTTGAATGGTGGCCTGAGCGATCTCGGTTTGTAAGGCCCTTCCGGCAGCTGCTACACAAGCTTTTTTTAATGGACCGTGCTTTTCTTCCAGCTCGGCTTTAATTTTAGCAATAATTGCCGCGACCGAAGGAATATCTTGAATTTGTCCATCGAGCATGGAACGTTTTTTATGCTCATACATCACCATATCCACAACATGAAACTGATCTGCTTCTTGTTCAACAATCATCCCCACGACGGATCTTGTTCCAATATCTAATGAAAATATGCGATTGGATTGCACCAATATAACTCACCTGCTTTTTTATATTTTACTTTTTTACTTTAATGCTTAAAAGCGTTTAATGATTGAAGTAACTTTTACGTGACATTTCAATATCTTTGCTTTATAATAGTCCCTAATATATAAAATATATAACAAAATGATCCATTCTAATACGGTCTTTTATGATTCTTTTATAAAAAGAGTTGAGGGTTGGCTGTTAGGAGCATTCAATTGTTAGTTGTTTGAAAATTGAAAAATCAACAAGGCGAAAGGATGAGGGAATTGAGTAACCAAGAATTAGATCAGTTGAGACAACGTGTAGACGAGATTAATGTGGAATTATTAAAATTAATTAGCGAGCGTGCGACGCTAGTTCAAGAGATTGGACGCGTCAAGGAAAAGCAAGGGGTTAATCGATACGATCCTGTCCGTGAACGTGCGATGTTAAATAAGATTATTGAAAGCAATGAGGGGCCTTTTGAAACATCAACGGTTGAGCATTTGTTCAAAGAGATCTTCAAAGCAGGTCTTGAGCTTCAACAAGATGATCATCGTAAAGCGCTTCTTGTTTCCCGGAAGAAGAAGCCAGAAGATACGATTGTTAACATTCGGGGAGAAGAAGTGGGGAAAGGCGCTCCGACATTCGTGTTTGGCCCTTGTGCGGTAGAGTCGTATGAGCAAGTAGCGCAAGTAGCGCAAGCCATTAAAGATAAAGGCTTAAAGTTAATTCGTGGAGGTGCTTTCAAACCTCGTACGTCTCCTTATGACTTCCAAGGTCTTGGTGTAGAAGGATTGAAAATCTTAAAGAGAGTAGCAGACGAATTCGATTTAGCGGTTGTGAGTGAAATTGTGAATCCTGCTGATATTGAACTGGCTTGCGATTACATTGATGTGATTCAAATCGGTGCCCGCAATATGCAAAACTTTGAGTTATTAAAAGCGGCTGGAGAAGTGAAAAAGCCAGTATTATTAAAACGCGGTTTAGCGGCAACGATTGAGGAATTTATTAATGCAGCTGAATACATTATTTCTCGCGGGAATGACCAGATTATGCTTTGTGAACGTGGAATTCGTACGTACGAGCGTGCAACGAGAAATACGCTAGATATTTCAGCCGTGCCAATTTTAAAACAAGAAACGCATCTACCGGTATTTGTGGATGTTACTCATTCAACAGGGCGACGTGATCTATTAATTCCGACAGCTAAAGCTGCCCTTGCGATCGGTGCGGATGGAGTGATGGCTGAAGTGCATCCAGATCCTGCCGTTGCCTTGTCTGACTCCGCTCAACAAATGAATTTGCAACAATTTGATGAATTTTATAAGGAAATTATGAAAGCAATTCCTGTAAAAGCATAACTCCTGTGTTTTCACAGGAGTTTTTTTTCGTTAATATATAGAGGAAAGAATGATTAAAGGAGAATGTAGAAAATTATGAATGTTACTATATATGATGTAGCAAGAGAAGCCAATGTATCAATGGCCACAGTTTCCCGTGTAGTCAATGGGAACCCGAATGTCAAACCAGCCACAAGAAAGAAAGTCCTTGACGTAATTGAGCGACTTGGTTATCGTCCAAATGCCGTGGCACGTGGACTCGCTAGTAAAAAGACAACGACAGTTGGAGTGATCATTCCTGACATTTCGAATATTTTCTATGCCGAGTTAACACGAGGCATTGAAGATATCGCCACGATGTATAAGTACAATATTATTTTAAGTAATTCCGATCAAAATAAGGATAAAGAGCTTCATTTAATTAATACGATGCTTGGCAAACAAGTCGACGGTCTTGTGTTTATGGGCGGTCAAATTACAGAGGAGCATGTGGAAGAATTTAAGCGTTCCCCTGTGCCCGTCGTATTAGCAGGATCGGTTGAATTGTCCGGACAGATTCCTTCTGTGAATACAAATTACGAGGAAGCGGCATATGATGCGGTGAAGTTGTTGATTGATGAAGGACATGAGCGCATCGCTTATGTGGCCAGCCCTTTAACGGATACGATCAACAAAGAGTATGTCATTAAAGGGTATAAAAGAGCCTTGGAGGAAGCCGGTCTTCCGATGGACGAAGAATTGATTATTGAAGGGGATTATACGTATGATTCTGGATTAGAAGCATGGAAAAAAATTCAGCAATTATCGTCTAAACCGACCGCTGTATTTGTCAACAATGATGAAATGGCATTAGGTGTCGTTCATGGAGCACAAGATAGCGGGATAAAGATTCCAGAGGATCTTGAAATTATTAGCTTCGATAGTTCTCGCCTATCTTTAATGGTGCGACCGCAGCTGACATCTGTCATTCAGCCATTATATGATATTGGAGCTGTAGCAATGAGATTGCTAACGAAATATATGAACAAGGAAGAGGTAGAAAGTTCCATTGTTGTTTTGCCGCATCGAATTGAAAAAAGAGGGTCAACAAAGTAAAATTTCCACCGATATTAAAGATAAGTAAAAATATGTTTATGAAATGAACAGGGGAGGAAAAATGAAAAAGTTTGATGCATTGACACCAATAGGAATTGTGATCGGCTTCATTTTACTAGCCTTTGCCATCATTACAAGCGGAGGCGTCGAAGGATTCTCGTCCTTTGTACATTTACCCTCATTACTTATTGTGTTCGGTGGAGTAGTGGCTGCGATGTTAATTAATTTCCCATTGAAAGATATTAAACACGTGTTTGTCGTTATGAGGCAGGCTTTTCAGCAAGAAGAAACCGATTTAGAAGGGCTGATTCAACGGTTTGTGAAATTATCTGAAAAGGCGCGGCGTGAAGGATTACTCTCTCTTGAAGTAAGTCTCAATGAGGAGAAAGATGAGTTTTTGAAAAAAGGCATTTTGCTAGCAGTAGACGGAATTGAGCAGGAAATGCTCATAGATATTATGAATGCAGAAATTGTCGCTTTAGAGGAGCGTCATCGCAAGGGAAGAAGTTTGTTGGAAAAAGCCGGTGAATATGCGCCATCATGGGGAATGATCGGTACTTTAATTGGCTTAGTTTTAATGCTGAATAACTTAAATGATCCAGCGACGTTAGGGCCTAATATGGCGGTGGCATTAATTACTACTCTTTACGGTTCATTGCTCGCTAACCTCGTGTTTTTACCGATGGCATCGAAATTAGAGCTGAAAACAGAACAAGAGGTATTTTATCGTCAGATCATCATAGAAGGTGTAGTCGGTGTACAGGCAGGACAAAACCCTAAAATCTTGCAAGAAAAGCTGACCGCTTTCTTATCAAAGGAAGAAAAGCTATCAAGCGAGAAGTTAGGTTCAAGCGAGGCGGTTGAAGCATGATGATGAGACGTCGTCCGCCTAAACAGCCAAAGGGTGCTCCTAAATGGATGGTGACGTTTTCGGATCTTGTGACTCTGATCCTTGTGTTCTTTATTTTATTATTTTCTATGTCGCAAATTGATATTATTAAATTTAAAGCGATCGCACAGTCGTTTAAAGAACAGGCAGGGTTTGAAAATCAATCCTCGATCGTTCCTGGAGAATATCCGTCAGAGGAAATGAAGAAAGAGACAGCAAAGAAGGAAGAAGATTCACTGAATAAGCTAGCGAAAGAAGTACAGCAGTATTTAAAAGCCAATGGACTAGAGGATGTGGCGACTGCTACTCGAACGGAACGAGGAGTGGTTCTCGTTCTTCAAGAGAAAATTCTTTTTAATACAGCGGATGCTGTCGTAGTAGAAGATGCTCATCCGTTTTTGGATAAAATCGGTGAAATGCTTGAATCCAAGCCAAACATTATTAAAGTAGAAGGACATACGGATAATCGCCCCATCAAAAATAACTATTACCCGTCCAACTGGGAGCTTTCTAGTGCGCGTGCTAGCAGTGTCATTCGTTTTTTAAGCGATCGTCATAACATTGATGCAAATCGCTTCATCGCAGTCGGTTACGGAGATACAAGACCGCTTGAGCCAAATACAAGTGCAGAAAATATGCAAAAAAACCGCCGAGTGGAAATCATTATTACAGATCCAAAATATACGGAAAATCAATGATAAAAAGCTGATTTTCTCCGATTCATGTTAGCTAGCTTGAATCAGGAGAAGTCAGCTTTTTTCATTGATGACGTTCATATTTCTTTTTTAGATAATGGATAAAGTGCTTTATTTAAAGCAATTCGATTTTTTTCTTCGATTTCCGGTTTGCGTGGAATAGGTGGATACATTTCCTCTGGGTCTTCCCATGAGAGAGGAAGTGGGACAGGAGCTTTTGTTTGCCAATGCTGTACCCATTGTTCAGGTAAAGGACCTGAAAAGTGGGATTTTTCAGTCATTTCCAACCAAATTCTTGCCCAAGCTCGAGGGACGACACGCCAAATATCATAACCGCCTCCGCCCACAGCAATCCAGCGTCCTTCGCAATATTGATCAGCAATTTCTCTTGCTACTTGTGGAATTCGTCGATAAATTTCCATCGTGGCAGATAAATGCGTGAGAGGATCGAAATAATGAGAATCCGCCCCATTTTGTGTCAAAATGATATCAGGTTTAAAGAATTCGGCCACTTTCCAAATAGAAGTTTCATATGCTTCAAGCCAAGATTCATCTTCTGTAAAAGCATCTAGCGGAATATTAAATGAATAACCATACCCTTTTCCTTGTCCGCGTTCATTTACATTACCGGTTCCAGGAAATAAATAACGACCCGTTTCGTGGATAGATAAGGTGCAGACATTTGGATCATCATAGAATGACCATTGAACACCGTCGCCATGATGAGCATCCGTATCGATATAAAGTACTCTAGCATTATATTTTTCTTGTAAATACTTAATAGCGACCGAGCTGTCATTATAAATGCAAAAACCTGAAGCTTTGCCCCGAAAGCCATGATGGAGGCCACCGCCTAAATGAAGCGCGTGTTTGGCTTTTCCTTGCATGACTAAATCGGCTGCTGTTAATGTGCCGCCAACAAGAAGAGCACTTGCTTCATGCATTCCTTCAAAAATAGGTGTATCCTCTGTTCCAAGTCCATATCCTTCAGCAACATCTAGCGATAGTTGTCCCTTGCCTGCTTTTTGTACAGCTTTCACATAAGCAGGGTCGTGAATAAGCTCTAATTCTTCAACAGTGGCCATGCGTGGAGGAATGATGTCCTCATCTTTAAGGGCGTTGCTTTTTTTTAATAAGTCAATCGTTAATGTCAGTCTAAATTGATTAAAAGGGTGATGCTCTGAAAAACGATAACCGAGCAATTGATCGGAATGAACAAATAGCGCTTGTTTCGTCATAAGGAGACTCCAGGCATGTTAGGCCATAAAACGATATGTCCTTCCTTTTTCAAATCGTCAATCAACCCAACTGGATTCATCGTTCGTACACGCAACACCACAATTTTGAATTGGTCATCTTGTTTATCCGGATAAACAAGGACACTGTGAATGTTCGCTCGTCTGTTTTTCAGTACATTGACGACTTCAAATAACATGCCGGGTTTGTTAGGCACTTTGATTTCGATTCTTGAACCTGGCTGATTGGCTCCCGTTAATTCAACAAATGTATGCAGTACGTCTGTTTCAGTAATGATGCCAACGAGTTCGCCGCCTTGAATGATGGGTAAGCAGCTAATATCATATTCATATAATGTAGCGGCTGCGTCTTCTACAAAGTCGAGTGGATGCCCGGTGATGACGTTCTTTTCCATGATGAGACTTAATGGTTTATTTAGCTCATGCTCGCTCGTTTCTTTTTGCAAAATAGACGGAGTGGCTTCTTTCACATCCCGGTCTGTGACTAAACCCACAAGTTGGCTGTTATCATCAATGATGGGAATATGGCGTATTTTCTTTTCCCTTAAAAGATTCAAAGCAGTCCCAATTCGGTCGTTTGGAGATAAGGTATGTACTTCTGATTGCATAATTTCTTCTAATAGCATAGTCGTCACATCCTCCTTAATTTAGTACATGAATCGATTCATAAAGCGAATTTGATCAAATCTTTGAATGGACGCTTGATCGACTCTTTTCCCAATCCGGACCATTAAACAATTGGCTGGATGAGAACTGATTTCAGGATCATCAGTTGCGTACCATTCTAAGCCCCCGGCATTCATCATCTTTTCCATGATTTTGCGGTATTCCCACACGTTGAGTCCAGTCCCTTTCAAATCCCAATGCCAGTAATATTCTGTGGTGATGATAATATAGTCTTCCATGGCATCATCAAGCATGGACAAGCGCAATAAATTTTTTCCAACTTGAGCACCGCGATACTTTGGAATCACTTCAATTGCTCCTAGCTCAATCATATTTTCAAGGTTAGCTTCTGACCAGCGTTCGAGAGGGTCTGGATATAGAAATGTAACATAGCCAACAATGACATTTCCTTCCCTTGCTATAATGATTCTTCCTTCAGGCAATGCAGCAATCTCAATAATGGCTTGGTGCTGTTGCTCGGGTTGCCTGAAAGCGACAAGTCCTTCGTGAAAAGTCATCTTTGCTAATTCTTCTGGAGAAATTGGTCCTTCTATGATTAAAGTCCCTTCTTTTGTTTCTAACTCTTTTGAATGAAACCTTTTGATATGTTTCATTTAGTCACCACCTTGGTTATTTCCATATCTTCATTATACATAAAAATTGGATATGTAAAGCGTTTTCATAGAATTTTTCATACATTTAGAAGTTTGTGTTATTTTTATGAAATAAAAATTATTTAAAAATTGAGAAAATGAAAAAAATATAGTATTATAGAAACATATTCTTACATAAAAGGGGAGTCGGTCAATGAAATTGGAAGCGCTAACAGTAAAGCCAGGAGACTTTAATTTAAAAAATTATGATGAGGTATCTTCATCTTTTAATTGGAAAGAAACTGAACAGCACTTTTCTTGGGCTGAGACAGGGAAAGTAAATATCGCCTATGAAGCAATTGACCGCCATGCTGCTTCTGAGCGGAAAGACCAAGTCGCTTTGCATTATCGTGATGCTGATCGTGAGGAAAGCTATACATTTGAACAGATGAAAGATTATTCGAATCAAGCAGCGAACGTGTTGAAGCAATTTGGGGATGTGACAAAAGGTGATCGTGTATTTGTCTTTATGCCGCGTTCACCAGAGCTTTACTTTACTGTACTTGGTGCCATTAAAGCAGGAGCGATTGTTGGTCCGTTATTTGAAGCTTTTATGGAAGGAGCCGTTCGTGACCGTCTAGAGGATAGTGAGGCGAAAGTGCTTGTCACAACGCCTGAATTGTTAGAGCGTGTGCCAGTAGCAGAACTGCCTGCTTTAAAAACGATTTTTCTTGTTGGCGATCATGTACAAGAGGAAGGGAAGTTTGTTGATTTTAAAGCGAAAATGAAACAGGCGGACCCGTCATTTGACATCGAGTGGATGAACCTTGATGATGGCATGCTTTTACACTATACATCAGGCTCTACAGGAAAACCAAAAGGGATCTTGCATGTGCATCGAGCGATGATTCAGCAATATCAAACCGCTAAATGGGTGCTTGATCTGAAAGAAAACGATGTCTATTGGTGCACAGCCGATCCAGGCTGGGTGACGGGGACTGCATACGGTATTTTCGGTCCGTGGTTAACAGGTACAACGAATGTTGTAGTTGGCGGCCGATTTAGCCCCGATCATTGGTACAAGACGCTTGAAGATTATGGCGTGACCGTTTGGTATAGCGCGCCAACCGCTTTCCGCATGCTAATGGGAGCGGGCGATGAATTGGTGAAGAAGTACAACTTAAGCGCTCTTCGTCATATTTTAAGTGTTGGAGAACCATTGAATCCAGAAGTTGTCCGCTGGGGCTCAAAAGTGTTCGACCTTCGCATTCATGATACATGGTGGATGACGGAAACAGGTGCACAAGTGATTTGTAACTATCCTTGCATGGAAATTAGACCGGGATCGATGGGCAAACCAATTCCAGGAGTGAAAGCAGCCATTGTCGATGACCAAGGCAATGAGCTCCCGCCGAATCGAATGGGCAACTTAGCAATTAAAAAAGGTTGGCCGTCCATGATGGTGAGTGTCTGGAATAACCCAGCGAAATATGAATCTTACTTTATGCCGGGTGACTGGTATGTTTCGGGCGATTCTGCCTATATGGATGAAGACGGCTACTTTTGGTTCCAAGGCCGTGTCGACGATGTCATTATGACAGCGGGTGAACGGGTCGGTCCATTTGAAGTCGAAAGCAAATTGATCGAGCATCCAGCGATTGCGGAAGCGGGGGTTATTGGCAAGCCAGATCCTGTTCGCGGAGAAATCATTAAAGCGTTTGTTGCACTCATTGACGGTTACGAACCTTCTGATGAATTGAAGGAAGATATTCGCCAATTTGTGAAAACCGGTTTAGCGGCTCATGCGGCACCACGCGAAATTGAATTCCGTGATAAACTGCCAAAAACTCGCAGCGGAAAAATTATGCGCCGTGTATTAAAAGCATGGGAGCTCGACCTGCCAACAGGCGATCTATCAACAATGGAAGATTAATCATAGGAAAAAAGCGGCCGTTATACAGGTCGCTTTTTTGACAGTTAGTTTACATTTTTAAAAAACTTGTTTGACATTTTCTTCGTTCTTTGTTTACAATATGAGTTATAACATTTAAATATACTTAAAGCGTTGATAGGATTTAGTAGTTCGCTATCCCTGTTGTTCAGAGAACTGGTGGTTGGTGAAAACCAGTACAAATAGTTGAATGAATTACCCCCTGTAGCTTTTGTTGTGAACTTTTTTAGTAGCAGCAAACGGCCTAGTCGTTATTTCAATGAAGTGGAGAAATGTATTTTCTCAAGCTTGGGTGGTACCGCGCATACATATAGCGTCCCTGCATAATAGCAGGGGCGTTTTTTGTATTTATGTAAATCAAACGCTAATAGAGAAAAGGGAGGAAGAAGATCAATGGATTTAATGCAGGAATTAGAATGGCGTGGAATTGTTTATCAGCAAACAGATGAAGAAGGTATGAAAGAACTTCTCAATAAAGAAAGTGTGTCCTTATACTGTGGGGTTGACCCGACAGCGGACAGTATGCACATCGGACATTTACTGCCATTTTTAACGCTTCGTCGCTTTCAAAATCATGGACATCGTCCGATTGTGCTTGTCGGTGGAGCAACAGGTATGATTGGTGACCCAAGCGGGAAGCGTGAAGAAAGAAAGCTGCAAACGCCTGAAATGGTTGAACACAATGTGGCGTGCATTAAAAAGCAATTAGAGAAGATTTTTGATTTTTCAGGTGAGAATGGCGCAAAATTAGTGAATAACAATGACTGGGTTGGCTCGATGGATGTTGTCACTTTCTTGCGTGATTTTGGTAAAAACATCGGTGTCAATTACATGTTAGCCAAAGACATTGTTTCTTCTCGATTAGATACTGGTATTTCTTTCACTGAGTTTGCTTACACCATTTTACAAGCGATGGATTTCTATCATTTATACGAAAACCATAATTGTAAAATGCAGATTGGCGGAAGTGACCAGTGGGGCAATATTACAACTGGCTTAGAAATGATTCGTAAAATGAAGCCTGAAGGGGAAAAAGCCTTTGGTATGACGATTCCATTGGTGACAAAAGCGGATGGAACGAAATTCGGTAAAACAGAGAGTGGTGCGATTTGGTTGGATCCAGAAAAAACATCACCATATGAGTTTTACCAATTCTGGATCAACACAGCGGATGCTGATGTCGTGAAATACTTGAAAATTTTCACGTTCTTAACTAAAGAAACGATCGAAGCATTAGAAGCATCGATGCAAGAAGAAGCTCATTTAAGAAAAGCTCAAAAAGCATTAGCAGAAGAAATGACACGCCTAATTCATGGAGAAGAGGCTTTAGAACAAGCAAAGAAAATTTCTGCGGCGCTATTTAGCGGCGATGTGAAAAACTTGACGGCTGCAGAAATCGCACAAGGATTTAAAGATGTGCCATCCTATGAACCAGCGAATGAAGAAGAGTTAGCTCTTGTTGAATTGCTTGTTTCTGCTGGTATTTCACCGTCTAAGCGTCAAGCGCGTGAAGATATTCAAAATGGAGCGGTATCCATCAATGGTGAGAAAGTAACGGATACAAGCTATGTTTTATCTGATGAAGATAAAATGGAAGGTAAATTCACGATCATCCGTCGCGGGAAAAAGAAATACTTCTTAATTAAATATTAATCATTCATATATAGCAATGATACGACATAAAAGCAGGCTATCAAGTATTTCACATGAGCCTGCTTTTGTCATGATAAAGATTATTATATGGTCTATCATTAAATGTCATTAATCTAGTAATAAAAACTTATTCCAGCAATCACAATTCTTTTGGAAGCGAATAATTAATTTGTCAAGCTCTTGACTGTACTGTATCGTTTCTAAACTGCCAAGGCCTTTTGTTATTCCCATGGAAATCATTAAATCTCGCTTAGAGTCTATTTGATTCATTAAATGATGACAAGTCTCTTGTGTTTCCAACTCACATTCTCTCCCATTAATTATTTTACTTTTTAACTCAACAGGTAATAATATACACAATTTTGAAAAGAAATGGAAGTGTTTTTTGTGGGGAAAATGTTTCAATAGAAAAAAATTTACCGGTTTGTAGCTGATGAGCTGAAAATGAATCAAATGAGGGAACATTTGTCTTTTTATTTTCATACGATATATAAGACGCGAGGTAGCACCTGGCGTCACATCGACTGGGCTTTTGCAGTCAGGGCTGATTGGATAGTCAGTCCTTTTTTTGAGGAGTGATGTGAAGAAATGAAACATCATCGAACGAAGTCTTTAAAAATAATAGCGGGTAAAACAAAAAACCGTGATCGTCCTTGCTTGAGCAAAGATGATCACGGTTTTTGTAATCAGACGAAGGATCTGATTGATTAACGAGAGTAATACTCTACGATTAGAGATTCGTTGATTTCAGCTGATAATTCAGAACGCTCAGGAAGGCGAGTGAATGTACCCTCTAATTTGTCAGCATCGAAAGTTAAGTACTCAGGAACAAAGTTGTTCACTTCGATTGCTTCTTTAACGATCTCAAGATTTCTTGATTTTTCGCGAATAGAAATCACTTGACCAGGTTTTACTTGGTAAGATGGGATGTCAACGCGTTGTCCATCAACTGTTACGTGACCGTGGTTAACAAGCTGACGAGCTTGACGGCGAGTGCGAGCTAAACCAAGACGGTAAACAAGGTTATCTAGGCGGCTTTCAAGAAGGATCATGAAGTTTTCGCCGTATACGCCTTTCATTTTACCAGCTTTTACGAATAGGTTACGGAATTGACGCTCATTTACTCCGTACATATGACGAAGTTTTTGCTTTTCTTGTAATTGTAAACCGTATTCAGAAAGTTTTTTGCGTTGGTTTGGACCATGTTGTCCAGGTGCATAAGGGCGTTTCTCTAATTCTTTTCCTGTACCGCTAAGAGAGATTCCTAGGCGGCGGGATAATTTCCAGCTTGGACCAGTATAACGAGCCATAATATAGCTCCTCCTTTAAATGTTTTTATTTTGTTGTAAAATAAAAACCGGGTGAGACAACAATTTTGGCCATTTTGTTTTCATGCACCATCGCCCCAGCAGCAGAGGGTTACGCGATGCACCTTTTATCGCTTCAGATAAAGGAACAAAATGAACTCATAAATGTGTACACTTAGGCTGCATTTATTTTACACAAAGAATAGTATATAATTTTATGTTGTACATGTCAATATATCTTGTAAAAGGATCTTGTTTTATTAAATAATGACATCGATTTTGACTTATTCTCACAAAATGAATAAGATATTTTTTCACAGAAGCAAGAATAAAAAACGCTTTATAAAACTTTAGTCGGAGGAAATATGATATAATTACTAGCGGTAACTGGTGATTGACCAATTAAATAAACATGGGAAGATCTCTATCTGAAAGGGAAGGTAGGTGGGATAAGGTGGATAGTAAAGATAAAGTCGAATGGTTGATCAAATATAAAGCTAAGCTATTTGAATTAATTATTCAAAGTCAAAAAAGTTTAATGACTCCAGAACAGCTTGTGCAGGAGTGGCTTGATTTCGTTCGTGTACTATTTGAAACAGATGAGCTCAAGTTATATTGTAGAGAGTACCAAGACTCCGTATATGCTGACACGGAAATAATACCGAGAGATGAGCATGCCTCCATTGACCGCGCATTTACCGTTCCTTTTTTAAAAGGAGAACGATTACTTAAAAAAGGAAATCTCGCCTTTCAGTTTTTTGATGAGGATCCATTATATTTATTTCTACAAGTGAAGAAGGAATTGCTTGAGGAGTTAACTGACGAGCATTTGAACGAGTTTGTGCAAATAACGAATGAAGGCATTACTTTTATGAGGCAAATGCATTTTGGAACACATAATGAAAAAAGATATAAAGAATTATTTAATGTGACAGAAAAGTTCCATTCGTCTTTAGATATTGAATATGTACTTGGTGAAATATTGTCCACACTAGAACGAGTTCTTCCTAATTATACATATCACTTCTTATTAGCGATTGATGACCGATATAAAGAATTGCCGACAGATCATTTTAATTTTGAGCGGGCGAGTGAAGAAGCGATGCTGGCTTATATCAACGGGCAAGTGCAACTTGAGCACCGACCGGGAAAAAACTCCTCTATTCTTTATGCTCCATTAATGGGGAAGCAAGGCGTATATGGTGTGCTGCAGGTTAGAATTCCGATAGAAAAACAAATATTAGAGAGCGAAAAAGATTTTATTCGGATTTTGGCCAATACGGGTGGAAGTGCGATTGAAAAAGCGAAATTATATGAACAATCAAGAAAACTGATTGCTGATTTACAGTTAATTAATGCAACGTCCCATCAGCTCAATTCGACGTTGCGTTTTACCGATACTACTCAATATTTGAATGATCAAATTGCACGTTTCTTTCATGCTTCTGCCGTTGGGTTCGTATTTATCAATAACGAAGACATTGAAATCTTGCCTGGAAGCAGTAAATTCTTCTCTCAACCCGAAGGAAAAAAGTATATTGATTATGCGTTTGAGCGCATTCAAAAAGAACAGGATTCGTTTTTTGTTGGGGAATTAGAAGAGAAGCTGGAACAACCGTTGCTTTATCATTCTTTAATGGTCGTCCCGATGGTTCATGGAAATGTACTCAAGGGCTTTTGCATCGTTTTAAAACAAGAAGCCTATGGGTTTACCTTTGATATGTATAAGTTATTGCAATCGTTGATTCATCATTCCACTCTTGGTTTAACAAATGCGATGTTGCGGGAAGAATTAGAGAAGCTCGTTATTACTGATTATTTGACCAAGTTATTTTCTAGAAACTATTTAGATGAATCCATTTCTAAATCGATTGAAAAAGATGCAAAGGGAACATTTTTATTAATAGACATTGATGATTTTAAAGCGATTAATGACACATATGGTCATCAAACGGGCGATGATACGATTATTCAAGTAGCTAATCTGATTAAACAAACCACTGGAGAGAAAGATATTGCGGCTCGTTGGGGAGGAGAGGAGCTTGCGATTTATTTTCCGGAGAAATCGCTAAAAGAGGGAGTGGCCATTGCAACACAATTAGTCGAGCAGGTGGCTCGTTCCACAAATCCGAGAGTGACGATTTCTTGTGGTGTCTCTTATTGGTCTAAAGATCAGCCGATCAGTGTGAAAGTGTTATTTAATCAAGCGGATGAGGCGCTTTACAAAGCGAAAACAACAGGGAAAAATAAAGTGGTTATTTGTTCGAATGATCAATAGTCATAAAAGGCCTGCCATCTGTCAGGTGTGCATTTCCTTTTTGGGAAGCTCACTTGGTGATAAGCAAGGCCTTTTTCATAGAGTGAAAATAGATGATGCTTTCGTGTGATTTTCAGTTCAATTAGGCTTGAATCTGTTCAAGTCCTTGACCAATACCTTTAGCTGCATGTGCGTCTGATCCATAGATTAATGGAATCCCCATTTCTTTTGCCTTTGCGGCTATTTGCGCTGGAGGATAAGTTTCGCCGCATAACGGTTTCATGACGCCGGCACCGTTATAATCGAGTTCATAATGGAGAAGCTTTACTTTTTGTAAAATTGCATCAATTTCAGCGCTGAAATCTTGTGGACAAGGGAATTTCTTTTGGAATTTATGGACGAGTGTGATATGGCCTATTCGTTTCGGTTTATATGCACCGAGATTAGCTAGAATAGATTGATGTACAGCTGCAAAATAAGATTGATATATGGCTGATACTGAACCGAAAGCGGTCATCATTTCAGCAAATACATCAGGGCTGTAGTCGAGACAATACCAAGTTTGGTTCTGCTTCAAAAAATGAACGGAAAGAATCGAGTCGTCGAGATAGGAGCCATATTCATTTAAGAAATTCGTTGTTTCCTTCTCGAATCCTTCAATATAGTCAACTTCTAAGCCGAGACGAATGGTAAGGTCTTGTTTGTACTCTTGTTGAATTTGTTGTACAGCGTTCACATACTTTTCCATGTCAGACAGCTTCATGGCGCTATCTTTCGTTGGAGCTGCATCGACGAACCCTTCTGGCAACGGGGCATGCTCAGTGAAAGTAATTTCCTGAAACCCTTGCTCGATAGCGGCTTCGATGTAGCGGTTTAAAGAATCCTTTGACCCATGTGGACAAAAAGGAGTATGAATATGTCCATCTCTTTTCATCGTTATTCCTCCCCAATGATCTATTCGCTAAATAAGTGTAACAAATTTTTTTGAAACGAGGCGAAAAAAACGAATTTTGTCATTAAAAAAAGCAAAATACATGATATCATTAGTAATATTGAGAATAGCCAACATATAAGTGAATAGATTTATTTTTTGATAGAAGAACAGGGGGCTTAATATGAAATATGTTATTGGCGGAATATTATTAGTAGTGATACTTTTAATAATTGCCTACATAAATAGAAGAAAGTTGTTTAAGCAAATCGATGAGCTTGAACAAAAGAAAATGGACTTAATGAATCGTCCTGTATCCGATGAATTAACAAAGGTAAAACAGCTGAATATGACCGGGCAAACAGAGCAATTATTTGATCGCTGGCGTGCGATGTGGGATGAAGTATTAGCAGAAGAGCTTCCAAATGTAGATGAAAAACTGTTTGAATCAGAAGAGTGGTTACATAAATACCGCTTCGGCAAATCAAGAGAAATCAATGAAGAGATTGCCTATCAATTAGAGAAATCAGAAGAAAAAGTGAACACGATTTTAGCGGAATTGCAAGAGTTGATCGGCAGTGAGGAGCAAAATCGCAAAGAAAGTGAAGACATGAAAGAGAAGCAGCGAGCAGCAAGAAAGCGATTGCTTGCTCACCGTCACACATTTGGTAAAGCAGCCCCTATCTTTGAAGTCCAATTGGATGCATTATCTTCACAATTTGACAAATTTGAAGAGTTAACAGATGAAGGGAATTATTTAGAAGCGAGAGAGACCATTCTTAAACTGCAAAAGGATATGGACTTAATTCTACACAAGATGGAAAGAGTCCCGGTGTTGTTATCAGAAACAACCAATCTGTTGCCTTCTCAACTTGACGAGATTCAGTCAGGTTATCGAGAAATGAAGAAAAGCGGCTATTTACTGGATCATTTACATATTGAGAAAGAAATTGCTGATTTGCGTGAACAATTGGCTCAGTTTAAGGAATATATTATTAAAACGGATACCCATGAAGTAGAAGAGGGAGTTCGTGATGTGAAAGACAGCATTGACTTTTTCTACGATTTACTCGAAAAAGAAGTAGATGCCAAGCACTTTATTATCGAAAACAATGAGTTAACAAAAGAGAAAATTCAACAAGTCCAACAAGAAAATGAACAATTGCAAGAAGAAACAGAAGCGGTTCGTCAAAGCTACCAGTTGGTGGAGGAAGAGTCCGCTTTGCCTCGGAAGATTGAAGAAGAGTTGTTCCGAGTGGTCCAAAAATATGACATGCTTGCAGCAAGAATTATGGAACAAAAAACGGCTTACTCATTTTTGCATGATGAGTTGAAGGACATCCACGAGCAGCTAGTAGAATTGCAAAAAGAGCAAACAAGCTTCACTAACTTTTTGCAAACTCTTCGAAAGGATGAGTTAGAAGCGCGGGATCAGTTGCTTGAGCTGCGAAGAAAGGTAAATGATATTTTTCGCATGATTCAAAAAAGCAATATGCCGGGAGTTCCGGAATTTTATCAATCGTTGACGGAAGAAGCAAAGCATCGAGTGGATGAAGTGGTGGATTGCTTGAATGAAAAACCTTTAAATATGAAGGGCGTTCAAGAAAAGCTACGAGAAGCTGTGCAGTCAGTGGATCATTTAGAAAAGAAAACAGAAGAAATGATTGAGCAGGCAGAATTGGCCGAGAGAATTATTCAATATGGCAATCGCTACAAACGTTCGCACCCAGCAATCGGCTCCCAGTTGAATCAAGCCGAGCTTGCCTTTAGAAATTACGACTATCGGGCAGCGTTAGAAGAAGCA
Organism: Bacillus sp. REN10; assembly: GCF_016820555.1. Taxonomy (GTDB): domain Bacteria; phylum Bacillota; class Bacilli; order Bacillales; family Domibacillaceae; genus Bacillus_CE. Next base: position 93,085 of record NZ_JADHDW010000001.1, read on the forward strand.
GCAACAGCCATTGATAAAGTAGATCCAAAAGGGTTAAAAAAACTTGAACAAATGATGAATGATCAATCATGAAAAGAGGCTTTCCGCATGGGAAAGCCTCTTCTATTTTTAGCATTCTGTATCTGGCTGATATACCGTTTTCCATCCGAGCAAGGAAGCGGACAGAAAACCGATGATCCCCCCTATGATGGCAGGGATTAACCAGCCGATCCCTGCTGAGAGGAAAGGGATAAAGTCTAAGGCATTCATAACAGCAGACACGTCCACTTTCGCCACATGAAGGGCATCTAGTAAGCTAATCAAACCTGTAGGCAATAACGCCCCAATGTAGACGGCGGAATATCCTTTAAATAGCGAGTCAATAAATGATAATAATAGCATCACAATCGCCAATGGATAAATCATGATTAAGACCGGCAAGGAAATAGCAATGAGCTTCGTTAAACCGGCATTAGCGATCGCCATGCTAAAGATCGATAAGATAACGACTAACCTTGAATAGGATAACTTCGATGATAAGCGGCTGAAGTATTGGGCAGTGGCTGAGACAAGTCCGACAGAGGTCGTAATGCAAGCGAAGAAGATCGCTAGTGCCAAAATGACTGTTCCCGCTTCACCATATAAATAGGTAGCCGCTTTCGATAAAATAGCGCCACCGTTTTCTTGCAAACCAATTGCTTCTGTACTTGTTGCTCCAATAAAGGAAAGAGATAAATAAACAAGAGCTAGTCCAGCAGCTGCAATCACGCCCGCTTGAATACAAACTTTGGCAATTTGCTTTTCTTCAGTTACCCCTTTGTCCATAATCGCTGAAATAACGACGATACCGAAAACGAGCGCTGCGATCGTATCCATCGTTAAGTACCCTTCAATAAATCCTTTAAACACCGGAGCGGATACATAATCTTTATGGGGAGGCTGAATCTCACCCATTGGCGAAATGAAGCTTTTTCCAACGAGAATCGTCAATACAAGCAAAAGCAGTGGTGTCAGCACTTTTCCAATACGATCAACTAGCTTCATTGGGTTTAACGAGAGCCATGCCGTTAAAGAAAAGAACAAGCCTGTAAAAATAAGTAATATTAGTGGGTTCTTGTTCAAATTTTCTGACAAAAAAGGAGAGACAGAAATTTCATAAGCCACTGTTCCCGTCCGCGGGATACCAAAGAATGGGCCGATCGCTAAGTACATAACGATTGTGAAGATCACGCCAAATAAAGGAGAGACTCGCCCGGCAATGGATTGTACACTGCCTCCTGCTTTGGCAATGGCAATGACTCCAAGCAACGGCAATCCAACTCCCGTAATTAAAAAACCAGCTGTACCTAACCAAGCATTTTCACCCGCCTGCTGGCCAAGAAAAGGGGGGAAAATCATATTTCCTGCTCCGAGAAATAGAGCAAAAAGCATAAGTCCAACAGCAAATATTTCTTTTACCGTTAAGGCTTTATTAGCCATAAAGAACCTCCTTGAAATGTAAATCTGTTCACAAGGGAAAATAATATCATAAAAAATACATCTCATGTTAATAAAATTAAAAATCTGAAAATTTAGATGAAGTTTTCATCAAAAAGCGGCTATGTTATGATAGCTGTTGAACAAACGGAAAAAAGCAGGTGCCTACATGATATATTTTGACAATAGTGCAACGACGAAACCATATAAAGAAGCTTTATCTGCTTTTATCAAAGTGAATGAAGAGTTTTTTGGCAATCCTTCTTCTCTTCATCAGCTCGGATTGGAAGCGGAAAAGCTATTGACCGGTGCTCGCCGGCAAGTGGCTTCATTAGTAGGAGCGAAGCCGGAGGAGATATTGTTTACATCCGGAGGAACAGAGTCGAACAATTTAGCCATTAAAGGCGCGGCGTTGGCGTACAAGGATCGGGGAAGGCATATTATTACCCAGCAAACAGAACATCCTTCTGTGTTACAATCGTGCCGCCAGCTGGAGAAGTATGGCTTTCGCGTCACTTATTTACCGGTCGATCGAGAAGGGCGCCTATCTGTTCAGACACTTGAACAAGCGTTAACAGATGACACCATTTTAGTTTCGATTATGCATGTCAATAATGAAACAGGAACCATTCAACCGATGAAAGAAATAAGTGAACTGCTCGCCCACTATCCGAAAGCGTTGTTTCATGTCGATGATGTACAAGGGCGTGGAAAAGTACCGCTTGACTTACAAGGGGTTGATCTTTGTTCTTTTTCTGCTCATAAATTTCATGGAGTGAAAGGAACGGGCGCATTGTATAAGAGAACAGGGGTTCAGTTATCTTCGCTCTTATCCGGCGGAGAACAAGAGCATACACTGCGAAGCGGTACAGAAAATACAGGCGGAATTGTTGCAATGGCAAAAGCATTGAGACTGACGGAGGAAAGACGGGAGCAGGCCATTTCAAAGATGAAACACATTCAATCCTTTTTGCGGACAGAACTTGAAAAGATGCAAGGAGTGGCTGTGCATACACCTTTAGCAGGTTGTGCTCCTCATATATTAAACGTTTCCATTCAAGGTGTAAAAGGCGAGGTGCTCGTTCATGCTTTAGAAGAGAAAGGTTGTTTCGTCTCCACAACAAGTGCTTGCTCCTCCAAACAGAAAAAAACGAGTACAGTTCTTACGGCTATGGGAGTTTCTCAAGCTGAAGCAGATAGCAGCATCCGCATCAGTCTAGCCTATGATAACTCGTTAGAAGAAGCCGAAACATTAATCGAGCAGCTGCAAATGATTCTACCAAAATTGACGAAAGTCCAGAGGTGAAGAGGATGACTTATGATCGCGTGCTCGTCCGCTACGGAGAATTATCCACAAAAGGACGGAACCGTAATCAATTTATTAATAAAGTAAAAATGAATATCCGAACGGCGTTAAGAGACGATGACATTCGAATAGAGACTGGACGCGATCGAATGTATATCCATCTAAATGGGACTCCTTTTGAAGAAGTGAAAGATAAACTAACTGAAATATTTGGTATTCAATCGTTCAGTCCTGTTGTACGGACAGCGAAAGAGCTGCCAGAAATGAAAGAAGCGGCGTTAGCGCTTGTCCGAAAAAATGTGACCGAAAGCTGCACATTTAAAGTATCTGCGAGAAGATCGGATAAAAGTTTTCCTTTAGAAACGAATGAGATTAATTACGAAATTGGTGCTCACGTATTAAGGAATATTCAAGAGCTAAAAGTGGATGTGAAACAGCCTGATATTAATTTATTAGTAGAAGTCCGAGCAGAAGGTGTCTTTTTATCTTGTGAAAAATATGAAGGAGCAGGCGGACTGCCGATCGGAGCGAGCGGGAAAGCGATGCTCTTGCTTTCCGGGGGAATTGACAGCCCGGTAGCCGGTTACTTCATGCTGAAACGAGGTGTAGAAATAGAAGCCATTCATTTTCATAGTCCGCCGTATACGAGTGAACGAGCGAAGCAAAAAGTACTTGATTTAGCAACACAATTGACGAAATTTGGAACATCGATGAAGGTTCATATTGTGCCGTTTACAGCTATTCAGCAAAAAATTCAAGAACAAGTGCCAGAAAATTATACAATGACCTCAACGCGGAGAATGATGCTCATGATTGCTGATAAAATTCGTCAGAAAAGAGGGGCTCTCGCTTTAGTGACAGGAGAAAGCTTAGGGCAAGTGGCCAGCCAGACGCTTGAGAGTATGCTAGCGATTAATGCAGTGACGGCCACGCCGGTTTTACGTCCGTTAGTTGCTATGGATAAACTCGATATTATTAGCGTTGCACAACAGATTGGCACTCATGATATTTCGATTTTACCTTATGAAGATTGCTGTACGATTTTCACACCGCCTGCTCCAAAAACGCGTCCAAAACTCGAAAAAGTAGAGTTTTTTGAGAGCTTCGTAGATTTTGAGCAATTGATGGAAGAAGCGGTGGATCAGATGGTCACCATTCGTTTGCCGGAAGAAAAAGCTGATGATCATTTCGCGGATTTATTATAACTGTTTCAGTGAAGCTTTCCCCGTATGGCTAGGGGAGAGCTTTTTTTCGTCACGAAGTGTGATGACAAACGTTCACACTTTTGTGACAGAAGGAAATTTTTTTCAGATAAATATTTTAAAATTTAAAATAATTTAGTATAATCAGAATAGATTGGACAAGGGGGGATTAGGATGAAACGTGAAGACTTATTAGCGCCCGAAAAGTATAATATTGTGATGGAAGTGGAGAAGTTTGCGCAAGATCCGAATCGTGTGGCATTGAAGTGGGAGAATGAAGCGGGAGATCAAAAAGAGGTTACATACTCGGACTTAATGAAAGCAACGAACAAAATCGGAAACGCTTTCATTGAGGCTGGATTGAAAAAAGGGGACCCTATCTTAATTATGGTGCCTAGACTGATTGAAGCGTACGAAGTATTTTTAGCTGCGTTAAAAGTTGGTTTAGTAATTATTCCAAGTTCTGAGTTATTGCGCGCAAAAGATTTAAATTATCGTATTGAGCATGCCGGTGTGAAAGGAATTGTTTCCTATGCACCTTTTGCGGAAGAGTTCAACCGTACAGATAAGATTAATGAAATGATTAAGTTTGCCTTCGGCGGTCAAGTAGAAGGCTGGCTTGATTTAGAAGAGAAAATGGAAACAGCGTCAGACGAGCTCGAAATGGCGGATACGTCGAAAGATGATATTGCGTTCTTGCCGTATACATCCGGTACAACAGGCAATCCAAAAGGGGTCGTTCATACGCATGCTTGGGGCTACGCTCATTTGAAAACAGCTGCACCCAACTGGCTAGCCATTGAAGACGGAGATGTTGTGTGGGCAACAGCTGGACCAGGATGGCAAAAGTGGACGTGGAGTCCTTTCTTATCCGTACTTGGTTCAGGAGCAACAGGATTTGTTTATAACGGTAAATTTGAGCCGAAGAAATATTTAGAACTGCTTGATCGTCACCAAATGAATGTCCTATGTTGTACGCCTACTGAATACCGCTTAATGGTGAAAGTGGACAATTTAAGCGAATATAACTTGGAGCATTTACATTCAGCGGTATCGGCAGGAGAACCATTGAACCGCGAAGTAATTGATACATTTAAAAAATATTTTAACGTGGAAGTCCGCGACGGTTATGGCCAAACGGAAAGCACGCTCGTGATCGGCGTGTTGAAAGGAATGGAAGTTAAGCCTGGTTCGATGGGCAAACCAACACCAGGAAACCGCGTGGAGATCATTAATGAAGACGGCCAACCGGTTGGCGTTGGCGAAGTGGGAGATATTGCTGTTCATATTGATACTCCAGCTTTATTTAAAAATTATTATAAAGACCCGGAAAGAACAGCGATGCAATTCCGTGGAGATTACTATCTCACAGGAGATAAAGCGAAAAAAGATGAAGATGGCTATTTTTGGTTTGAAGGACGCGGTGATGACATTATCATTAGCTCAGGCTATACGATTGGGCCATTTGAAGTAGAAGATGCATTAGTGAAGCATCCGGATGTCAAAGAGTGTGCGGTAGTAGCTAGTCCAGATGAAATTCGCGGACATATCGTCAAAGCCTTTATCGTTCTTCAAGACGGTGTGGATGAGAATGAGCCGGGTCTTGTGGAGAAATTGCAAGACCATGTAAAGGAAATGACTGCACCATATAAATATCCGCGCAAGATTGAATTTATTAAAGAGTTACCGAAAACAACATCTGGAAAAATTCGCCGAATTGAACTGCGCCAAGCGGAATTAGAAGTGAAAAACTAAAAAATATTGGGAAACCCGTTCAATCGACGGGTTTCTTTTTTGTCAAATCGCGCTATAATGAAAGTATTTCGGGTCTAGAAAGAATTGGGTGAAAACATGAATGAATCAACGAAATCAGGAATGATGTATGCAGGAAGTGCGTATTTATTGTGGGGACTGTTTCCGATCTATTGGAAGTGGCTAGGGCATGTCGCAGCGGATGAAATTTTAGCGAATCGAGTGTTTTGGTCGTTTGTCTCTATGGTGCTATTTTTAGTGGTAACGAAAAAGCTAGGGCAATTGAAAACAACCCTCCAAGAAATAAAAAAGAAGCCAAAACAAGCCGCTGCTTTAATAGCTGCTTCATTATTAGTGAGTCTCAATTGGTTTTTATTCATTTGGGCGGTCAATCAGGATCGCATTATTGAAACGAGTCTTGGTTATTATATTAATCCGCTGATGAGCGTTTTGCTAGGCGTTTTTATTTTAAAAGAAGCGTTATCGAAAGCGCAAATTTTTTCTTTTATCTTTGCAATGGGAGGCGTGCTTGTTTTAACCGTTTCTTATGGACAATTTCCGTGGATTTCTCTCAGTTTAGCTGTCACTTTTGCGCTATATGGGCTGGCAAAGAAAATGATACAAGTAGATGCCGCAATTGGTTTAACACTTGAAACGGCCGTTGTGACACCAGCGGCATTTGCATTTTTAGTTTTCACTTATGTTCGTGGGGACTTATCTCTTTTTTCTCATTCTGTATCGACTGACTTGTTACTGATGATCGGTGGAACGGTGACAGCGATTCCTTTGCTATTGTTTGCTCAAGGAGCACAGAAAATTCCACTTTATATGATCGGCTTTTTGCAATATATTACGCCAACAATGACGCTGTTGCTCGGGATTTTTGTTTATCATGAACCGTTCACTTCGATCCAACTGACGGCTTTTTGCTTGATTTGGACGGCGTTACTTCTGTTTTCTTTATCGCAAACTAAATGGTATCAGCATAAGCAATTTGTATTAAAGAAATCATCATGAAACAAGAGCATCTTTCGGCGAGATGCTCTTGTTTTTTTATCAGTAGGTACAAAAGAAAAGTTTTGGTAAAATAGAGAAGAGAGATGAAATGATTAAACGAAAGGAGTTTAAAGCGTGAACAAAAAAAGAAGCATTGCCCTTGCGGCTGCAGCGGCTTTATTTATCGTATCTGTGATTGCTAACTTCGCTTCTGCATCTTTCAGCACCGACTTCACATCGACACTGGAAACAGCGATTGGAGCCAGCAGCGAAGGATTTACAGAACAGGTGAAAGAAGAAGGAAACATGATGGAGAAAATTGCTGTCCTTCCAGTTGAGGGTGTCATTCAAGATACGGGAGCACAGTCACTTATGTCTTCACCAGGCTATAATCATCAAGAATTTATGGAAAAGATGGAGCAAGCAAAAGAGGATGAGGCAGTCAAAGCGATTATTCTTCAAGTGAACTCACCGGGCGGGGGAGTTGTAGAAAGCGCGCAAATCCATAAAAAAATTGTTGAAATTAAGAAGGAAACGAAGAAGCCGGTGTATGTATCCATGGGATCGGTTGCAGCTTCAGGCGGCTATTACATATCGGCACCAGCCGACAAAATCTTCGCCAGTGCAGAAACATTAACAGGTTCCTTAGGCGTCATCATGCAAAGTATCAACTATTCAGAACTGGCTAAAAAATATGGCGTTGATTTTGTGACGATTAAAAGCGGTCCGCATAAGGACATTATGAGCCCGACACGAAAAATGACAGAAGAAGAAAAGAAGATTTTACAAGAGATGATCAACAATTCTTATAACGGCTTCGTGAAAGTCATTGCTGAAGGTCGGGGAATGTCAGATGCGGAAGTGCGAAAAATTGCCGATGGCCGCATTTATGATGGCTTACAAGCAAAAGAGCTGAATTTAATTGATGACTTCGGTTATTTAGATGATGTGATCGACCAGTTGAAAAAAGATGCTAAATTGCCAGATGCACAGGTCGTTACATACGAGTCGAATGTCGGATGGCCAGCTTATTTCTCCATGAAGATGCAGCGAATGTTTGGTGGTAACGATGATGTTAGTGCCTTAATGAAACTATTGTCACATCCAAATTCTCCGCGATTAATGTATTTATATGCAGAATAAAGGAGGGATGACAACATGAACGATGAGATCAATAAAGCAACAGACGAGCAATTGGCTGATGAACCAAAAATAGAGGAGGAAGTAACTCCATATGTCACAACGCCTCACTATGCTGGCTTCTGGATGAGATTTTGGGCCTATTTACTTGACTTAATTGTGATCGGAAGTATTTCCCGGCTCATCATTTATCCGGTGTTGCGGGCATTGGAAATGGATGTCCATTCCAACCAGATGTTTTCACCTGTCAATATAGCAACAGCCGCCGTATTTTATTTGTACTTTATTCTTTTCACCAAGTATAGTGGACAAACGATCGGCAAGATGGTTCTTGGTTTAAAAGTCATTTCCCTAATCGAACCACGCCTTTCTTGGCAGACCGTATTAGTAAGAGAACTATTCGGACGCTACATCACAGCGACGATCTTTATCTTGTACGTACTCATCGCCTTTTTAGCTAAAAAGCAAGGGGTACATGACTTATTGGCCGACACAACAGTCATTCACGAAAACTCTCTGGCCATTGAAAAAACACCTGTCTATTCATAAATAGCACGCAGCCACCGAGCCTTGCTCGGTGGCTTTTTCGGTCGTCGCTGCTATAATTCGTCCTTCATGCGAAAAATCCGGCTATCGCTGCTGTAATCCGGCCTTTATGCAAGAAATCCGGCCGTCACCGCTATAATTCGTCCTTCGCGCAAAAAATCCGGCCGTCCCCCAATTAATTCGACCTTCTCACGGGCAATTCGGCTTTTTTCCACATTTCCTGAGTATAGTCTTCACTTCTTCAGGATAAAATGCTAACGGAAAGGGCGGGAAATAATGGTATACGTTTGGTGGATATTGGGGTTCTTCTTTTTTTTCTTTGTGATTATTTGTTTGTCCAAGTTACGCATTTTTCTTGATTCTTTTTTTGAAAAAGAAAATATCGATATTAAAGTTCGGTTGGAGTTATGGAATGGTTTGCTTTCCTATACAATAAATGTCCCATTTGTGAAGCTTCTCACCCATTCAGGCAAAAAGCCTCCTAGTCTTCTTTGGGAACAAGAGACGAAGAAATCTGTTAAGAAAGAATTAACCTATTCCGAGTTTGAACAAATGATAGAAAATGCTAAGAGGTTCATACAACAAGTTGAGTCATTGCAAGCGGTTATTCGCACCTTTTTGGAAAAAGTAGAAATTGATAAGGTTCGTTGGGAAACTGTATTTGGAATGAAAGATGCGGCCTGGACTGGAATGGCGATTGGTTCTCTTTGGGCTGTTAAAGGCAGTGCTCTCTCTGTGGCCAGTTTCTTGATGAGGATGACATCTGAACCGGAAATGACGATTACTCCTGTTTTTGGCCGGTCCACTTTCCGAACGGAATTTTCATGTATGATTGCCTTCCGTCCCGGGCATGCTATAGTTGCTGTTATTCAAATTCTTTCTCGTTGGCGCAGCCAAAAAAGAAAGTGGAGAGCGTCAGCGATTAATAAACAACTATAATTGGGAGGTACAAATATGAGTGAACATCCAATTGAAGGTTTAATGACAACGGCGATGGAAAATTTAAAAGAAATGATTGATGTGAACACAATCATCGGTGATCCAGTAGAAACACCGGATGGCAGTGTAATTATGACCGTTTCTAAAGTAGGCTTTGGTTTTGCGGCAGGCGGAAGTGAATTTACAATGGATAAACCAGATGGTAACTCATCCGGGAATTCGCAATCTAAACAGAAAAAAAGCCCATTTGGCGGTGGAAGCGGTGGTGGTGTTTCGATCACACCGATTGCTTTTTTAATTGTGAAGGGCAATGATGTCCGAATGCTACATTTAGACGAAAATACGCATTTAATTGATAAAGTGCTGGATATGGCACCTAGCGTAGTTGAAAAAATTCAGGGCATGTTCCAAAAAAACGATCAACCTAAAACGGATGGCTATGGAGCGGCACACGATCCCTCTATTTAATGCACTAAAAGATTGACAGCGTCCTTGCTGAAATTCAGCAGGACTTTTTCTTTGCTTTTTTTGGCTTGTTTTTACTATGATAGGAAATGTAAATATATCAAGGAGGGATTCAAAATGGCTCATGTAACATTTAAAGGAAACCCAATCACTATAATTGGGAACGAAGTAAAAGCAGGAGATCAGGCACCGGATTTTACTGTGCTAGCTAACGATTTATCAGAGGTGACCCTAGCTGATTCTAAAGGGAAAGTCCGCTTGATTAGTGTGGTCCCTTCCGTTGATACGGGTGTATGTGATGCACAAACACGCCGCTTTAATGAAGAAGTATCTAAACTGGACAATGTAGAAGTATTAACCATTTCTGTCGATTTGCCGTTTGCACAAAAACGCTGGTGTGCAGCTAGCGGATTAGAAAATGTAAAGACATATTCTGATCATCGTGACCTTTCTTTCGGAGAGGCTTATGGTGTTTATATGAAAGAACTGCGTTTATTAGCACGCGCTGTATTTGTAGTTGACAGCCATGATAAAATTACTTACGTTGAGTATGTAAGTGAGGGAACAAATCATCCGGACTATGAAAAAGCGATTGAAGCTGTAAAAGCTGCTTTATAATTAGCAAAAGGCTGTTTCATAAGGGGTCTGATCCTCAAAAGAATATCTATACATACTAGATATTTTATCAGGATCAGACCTTTTCATTTTAAAGACGATGTTCCCGGTAAGAACTATGTAAGGAGGGACAAGTGATGAATGAATTTTCCCCGATCGAAAACCTTTTCAAAACCTTCGATGAAACAGCTGCCATTCTTCAAAGAGAATTGTCATGCACCTATTTAGATGCGTTAGCAGAGACAGCTGAAAACTTATTTCAAAATGAAGTGTTGCAAGAGGAATTGAGTGATGAAGCGAAAAAGCAAGTCGCACAGAAATATGAGGTTATTCAATTAGATCAGTTTTCAAAAGAAGAAATTCGTAAGGCCTATCAGCTAGCGATTTTGAAAGGCATGCAGGAAAATGTTCAGCCTAACCATCAAATGACGCCAGATTCTATGGGCTTATTTATCGGTTACTTAATTGGCCGATTTATGAAGGGTCAAAGTGAATTTACGCTGATGGACCCTGCAGTGGGAACCGGAAATTTATTATTTACCGTATTCAATCATTTAGCTGAGAAAAATGTATCTGCTATTGGAGTAGATATCGATGATCTTTTATTGAAGCTTGCTTGGTGTGGGGCTAATTTACTGGAGCAGCCTGTACAGTTCTACAGTCAGGATGCATTAGAACCATTACTCATTGATCCGTCTGATGTGATTGTTTGCGATTTGCCTGTCGGTTATTATCCGAATGATGTGCGTGCGGTCGAGTATGAGCTATGTGCGAACGAAGGTCATTCCTATGCTCATTTCTTGTTCATGGAACAAAGCATTCAGCATACAAAACCAGGTGGGTATTTATTTTTCCTTATACCAAATAATTTGTTTGAATCGACTGGCGCTGATCAGTTGCATCGCTTCTTTCAGAAATATGTACATATTCAAGGAGTGATCGGTCTGCCGCTATCTTTGTTTAAAAATAAACAAGCAGCAAAAAGTATTCTTATTTTGCAAAAGCAAGCGGAGACAACGCAACCGCCGAAACAAGTGTTTCTTGCTAATCTCCCATCGATGAAAGATCCGCAAGCGATGCGCTCTATCATGAGAAAAATGGACCAATGGTTTGAAGAAAGTAAATCATAACAAAATCCCCTCAGGCGTGAGGGGATTTTGTTCGTCTTACTTTGAATGTTCAACGAGCCATTGTTCAATGGTTGGATACGTCCGTTTTACAGCGTTTCCGCCAACGACGACCGATACATGTCCTGTAGGCATAACGTGATACGTTTTATCTTGGCTCGATACTTTTTGCATTAATGGCTTCACTTGTTCTGGTGCGGCAATATGATCGCGCTGAGCAGCGATATTTAAAATATTCGCTGTAATATGGCTAAGTTGCACTTGCTGTCCTCGGATCACTAATTCATCTTTAATTAGTTTATTCTTTTGATAAAAGTCGCCGATCCATTGTCTAAACGCTTCACCAGGGAATGGAATCCCATCATGCACCCATTTTTGCATTAACGACCAGCTTTTCACAAAGTCTTCATTGTCGGCTCGATCGGCTAATGAGACAAAAGGCCCGATATAATTAACAAGCGGTTTAAGTAACTTATTTCCAAGATCAATCGCTTCAGGCGGAATAATGCCGAATGTATCGATCATTTTATCTAAATTAAAATAGCGTTCATCTAGCCAGTTCGTAAATAAACCAGTGTCTTCAAAGTCAAAAGGACTTGTCATAAAGATTAAATTGCGAATGGGCAACTCAGGATGAAGTGCAGCAGAAATAGCGGTCATCGTTCCGCCCATACAATAACCAAGTAAGCTGACTTCATCCGCACCGGAAGTTCGCAATACTTTTTGGATGGCGCGAGGAATGTAATCCAGCACATAATTGTCCAGTTTCATATGCCGATCTTCGTAACCTGGCGTTCCCCAATCCAATAAGTACACGTCATGTCCTTGATCCGTTAAATATTCAATAAGACTGCTACCAGGCGTTAAGTCTAATATATATGGCTTATTAATCAGCGCATAAATCATTAATAGCGGGACTTTATTCGTTTTTTCTTTTGCCGGTTGGTAACGGTATAGCTTCGCTTTATTTTTCGTCCAAATCACTTCTTTAGGCGTTAAACCTACTTGCGGTTCTGGCTCCTTTGTTAACACTTCTGATACTCGCTTAAAGCGGTAATAGCTTTTTTGGATATTTTCAGGTAGCGTATTGACCCAAGCTTCCATTTCCTTTGTTGTAGCGTACACGTTCCCATTCCCCCTTTTAAATGTTACAAGCAAACGATTTCGTCTTTCTTACATGTAGGCACCGCCGTTTACATTGATGCACTGACCTGTAATGTAGTCACTGTTAGCAAGGAATAGAACGGCATCTGCGACTTCCGATGTTTTTCCTAATCGTTTCATTGGGATTTTGGAGATAATTTGTTCTAATATATTGTCTGGAATCGCTGCGGACATTTCCGTTTCGATATAGCCAGGGCAGATAGCATTCACTGTGATCCCGCTTTTCGCTGTTTCTAAAGCTAAAGATTTCGTAAAACCAATCATGCCTGCTTTTGAAGCGGAGTAATTCGTTTGACCGAAGGCGCCTGCTTGTCCGATAATGGAACTGATATTAATGATACGCCCATATTTTTGCTCCAACATCGTGTTGATGACCGCGGATGTTGTATGGTAAATGCTGTTTAAATTGACGTTAATCACATCGTACCACTCTTCTTCGCTAAGCTTTTTAAATGAACGATCTCTCGTAATTCCAGCATTGTTTACAAGAATATCGACTCTTCCAAATTGCTTTTTCGTTTCCTCGATTAACTGAGTAGCTTCCTCTAGGCTTGCTACATTGGCTTTGCAAGCTAGCGCTGATCCGCCAAAGCTTTCAATATCTTCTACTACAGCTTTTGCTGCATCTGGGCTTGAGTTATAGTTAATGACAACATTGGCTCCTTTTTTTGCTAATTCCTTGGCGATTGTAGCACCGATTCCGCGGGAGCCTCCTGTTACAATCACTACTTTTCCTTTTAAACTTAACAAATCTTCATTTTTCTGGATTAGTTCTTTTTCAATGATTGCCATTTACATACACTCCTTATGTAGGTTTTTAGAAGATCATTTATGATTCAGAGCTTTATTTCTTTTGTTGTGAAGCAGATGATGCTGATTTGGAAGGAGCTTCATTTGAAGCGGATGCTTGTTGTGATGGTTCTGGGGCAGTTGCTGCTTCCTCTACTTGTTGCAAGGCTTTTAAGATGCGATCCATTTTCTTATCCAATCGAACCACCGTTGTTTTTAGTTTGTTGATTTCGTTAAGGGCAGGGCTGTTTAAAATTTCATCTTCCACCTTTTGATCAAGGTTTTCTACTTTTTCTTCTAAGTTGATAATGAGTGAGGCCACACTCGAGATTTCTTCACGAGTCGGCATGTTCATTTGCTTTAAATAAGCATCTGCTGTTTTTTGAATGAGATCTTGTAACTGTAAATAAGCGCTTTGAGTTTGGCCCATCCACTCTGCATAAGCCTCTTGTTGCATTGTTTCGTGCAAGACATCATTCCAACTTGCTTCTGTTTTTTCGTAAAAACTTTTCCACACGGCAAACGGATCTGGCAATGTTTGTTGGGTCATTACGCTTTAACTCCTTTTAATTTTTTGTTTTTTTGTAAATCTTAAAACTATTGCTACGTATTTAGGATAATACACATGAGCCATCTTTTGTTCCAAAAAAAAACGTGAAATTCCACTTAAAATCCCAGAAATATGACAAGGTTTTTTATGGATGTTGTCGATTAAAATAGAATTTGTCAATATTTGTAGGGGTGTAACGGTTGACTTGGAATGCATATAGGTGTAAATTACATATATAGGCGATATTAAAGGTATAGTAGGTGATAGTAATGGTTTCAAATCGCAGCACCTCTAAAGAGGAGAAAGACCGGAAAAAGAATGTAGCGGGTGCCCCGAAGAATTTCATGATTCCTGTACTTTTACTTCTTTTAAGAGATTGGAATGCCCACGGATATGAACTGATGCAAAGGCTCATCCAGTTTGGGTTTCACTCTATTGATCAAGGCAACTTCTATAGAACTTTAAGGCAGCTAGAAAAGGATGAATTTGTTACTTCTGAATGGGATACCTCGTCAGGCGGGCCAGCGAAGCGAATTTATTCCATTACTGCAACAGGAGAGCAATACTTACAAATGTGGGCCTCTTCACTTGAACAATATCAGAAAATGCTTGATCAGTTCTTTAGTGTATACAGTCAATTTTTTATGCCATCACGATTCACGCCTAATAAAGACGATCAACAGAAAAAATAGACAAGACCTCTCTAGTTAAGACAGCGTAAATTTTATAAAACTTGACAGTTGCGAAAGCCTTCATTTTGGCAGCTGTATAAGTTTTTATACAAGGTTACTTAACCTTAATTACATTTAAATGGAGGGTTTTCAGTGGTGAATAAAAAAGAAGCAAACAAGTCTATTGATGTTATTGATGTGTTTTGGGATGGATGGTTTAATAGTTTCAAAACGTTCTATTCTTCTCAGGATGGACTAGAGCAAAGAACTCTTCAAGTGTTTGAAAGACAAAAAGACTGGATCAATTCCAGCCGAGCGCAAATTTCTAAGCTGGAGGAAAACTCTAAAAAGTTGTCTTCTGAATGGAAAGCGAATATGCAACCTGCTTGGGGACAGCAAGAAGTGGGCAATAAAAGTTTATCTGAATGGGTCGATCAATTAGAAGAAATCAGCCAAAAAACGCAGTCACTGGCGTTGAGTCCAGGAAAAGCTTCAATCGAAATGCTGTCAAAGTCTCAAGCTCATTTAGAAGAAACATATAAAAATGCTCTTGAAGCGCAACAGCAAAACCGTGAAGAAGTATTAAAAGCATGTGAAGATCTAATTAATCAATTGAAGCAAACGCAAAAAGGCATGCTTCAATCGTTCGAATTAATTGCTAAATAATAAGGAAAGCCAATTCGGAGTAATCTGAATTGGCTTTTTTGATGCTGAAATACTAGAATAGGCACCCCTTGTTTTTATTATAATGTATAATAATGGAGATAACTTAAGAGAAGGGAAGAGTCCGATGTAAATGACACCTATCCACTAAAAAACTGAATAATCAGCGAAAGGGATGGGGTATGCGGGATACACGCTCTTTTCATTTTCTTTGGATCGGACAAACGCTAGCTAATGGTGGGGATCTGTTTTACATTGTTGGTTTAAAGAGAATGAAAAGACAAGAAATAGTGAAATAGGAGGGGTTTATCATGGCTTTAACCGAACGAGAAGAAGGCATATGGGAAGAGATTATGGATTGGGAACAATCGCTAGTAGAGTATGAAGGCAACGATTTTCAATATACATATGCTAAATGGCTGCAAGCCGCATTTGAAGCGATTCCGGACGAAACGTTAGCCACCTTTTTTGGCCAGCTAGATAATGCGTTGTTCCAAGTGCATTCTTTGCTGCAAGGTTCCCAATTTCAAAATGAAGCGAGAGAAAGAATCTTAACTTCTGCTAGAGTGTTTAATGAAGAGATTAAGACCATTTCAGATATGAAAAAGCTGACGTTAGATCAGCTAGCTTACTTGAATCGCCAGCAAGCATCGAGACATCGGCTGTATTCTCTGATTCAAGGGGGAATGACAGGAACAGGGGGAGCGGTGCCGGTGAGTACCGATTTTCTCGGGATGATTTTAATCAACTTGCGGGCCGTTCAACTGACGGCGATGTCTTACGGCTATGATCCGCAAACGCCATTTGAAATGATGGCCTCCTTGAAAGTGTTTCACGCGGCGACTTTACCAGATCGTTTAAAAGCAGCTGGTTGGCAAGAGCTTTTATTAGAGTTTGAAGCGCAGGAACAATCCTTCTTTTATGAAGAAACTGGACGATTAACTGACTTGACTTGGATTGAAGGGCCGATTAAGCAGTTATTCAAACTCCTAGCGATTAATGCTTTTAAACATAAAAAAGTATCCAATTGGCCGCTTCTCAGCGTGGCGATTGGAGCGGGCGTGAATTATCGCCTGACGAAAACCGTGACGACCTATGCAGAAAAATATTATCAGTATCGTTTGCTGCAAGAGAAAAAAGCTGATAGTGAATGAAAAAGCCGCCGCCTACGAAAAAGTAGGCAGCGGCTTTTTCAATTGTTTATAAACTAGCGACAATGCTGAAAAAGTTACATTCACTTTTCTACAGAAGGTGATGTTCGGAACCACAGCCACAAATCATTGATCATCGAAGCCAGCTCGCTAATTTCTTCATTAATTAAGCAAGAGCGATCGAAGCTTTCTTCGCGTTCAAGCTGACTTTGACGTTCATTGATTTCTTTTTCTAACGTTTTAATGCGGTCTGGGATTCTTCCTCGAATTGCTTCCCATTCATGCAGAATAGCGGTTTGCTCATCGATTGAATACTGTGTCCATTCTTTCATTAAAGAAGGTACAGCGATCCCGAGACGTGTGTTCGTTTGAAAATACATAAGCGCTCCCCTCTTTTTTCTTCCATCTTACCGTTTTCCTTCGTTTTCTGCAAAATTGCGATGCTTCGGTGAGTGTTTATTCATAAAAAAGAAAAAAAATACACTTTTTTGAATAAAATACTTGAAAGCTCATGAAGAACATGGTATTCTTTATTCATGTTAAGAGAATAAAAATTAATAAAAATGAATATTTATACTAATAGATATCAGCTTAGAGGAGGAAATAAATCATGAGTAAAAAAGTTGTTCTTGCCTATTCTGGCGGACTAGATACATCGGTGGCAATCCCGTGGTTAAAGGAGAAAGGCTATGATGTCGTAGCTTGTTGCTTAGATGTTGGGGAAGGGAAAGATTTAGAGTTTATTAAAGAAAAAGCGCTTCAAGTAGGAGCGGTAGCGAGCTACATGATCGATGCGAAAGAAGAATATGCAAATGAGTATGCATTGATCGCTCTTCAAGCACATACGTTATACGAAGGTAAATATCCGCTAGTATCTGCGTTATCACGTCCGCTTATTTCGAAAAAGCTAGTAGAGGTAGCTGAAAAAGAAAATGCGGTAGCAGTGGCTCACGGATGTACAGGAAAAGGAAATGACCAAGTTCGTTTTGAAGTATCGATTAAAGCATTAAATCCTGATCTTGAAGTTCTTGCTCCAGTACGTGATTGGAAATGGTCACGGGAAGAAGAAATCGAGTACGCGAAACAAAACAATATTCCAGTACCGATTAACTTAGATAGCCCATTCTCCATTGACCAAAACCTTTGGGGAAGAAGCAATGAGTGCGGAATTTTAGAAGATCCTTGGGCAGCACCGCCAGAAGACGCTTATGACTTAACAGTTTCGTTAGAGAATACGCCAGATACGCCTGAAATCATCGAAATTGATTTCAAAGCAGGTGTGCCAGTGGCAGTTAATGGCGTACAGTACTCCGTAGCAGAACTCATTCTTCATTTAAATGAAGTAGCTGGAAAACATGGTGTGGGAAGAATTGACCATGTGGAAAACCGCCTTGTTGGTATTAAGTCAAGAGAAGTGTATGAGTGCCCAGGTGCGATGACGTTAATCAAGGCACATAAAGAGCTTGAAGATTTAACGCTTGTTAAAGAAGTGGCTCACTTCAAACCGGTGATTGAAAAGAAAATTACAGAGTTGATCTATGATGGATTATGGTTCTCTCCATTAAGAGCACCGCTTGAAGCGTTCTTAAAAGAAACGCAAAAGTTTGTAACTGGAACAGTTCGTGTCAAATTGTTTAAAGGCCATGCCATCGTAGAAGGAAGAAAATCTGAGTATTCCCTATACAATGAAAAATTAGCGACATACACAACAGAAGATGAATTCGACCATGATGCAGCCGTAGGATTTATTCAATTATGGGGTCTTCCGACAAAAGTAAATTCAATGGTGCAACAAGAGAAAGAGAAGGTTCAAGCATGAAAAAATTATGGGGAGGGCGCTTCCAAAAGTCAGCAGAACAATGGGTAGATGAGTTTGGAGCATCCATCCAATTTGATCAAGAGCTTGTGTTTGAAGACTTAGAAGGAAGCATCGCACATGTCACAATGCTTGGTGAAACCGGCATTTTAACGAAAGAAGAAGCGGATCAAATCACGGGCGGCCTTGAAGTTTTAAAGGAGAAAGCTTCAAAAGGTGAATTAGCGTTTTCGGTTGCCCAAGAGGACATCCATTTAAATTTAGAAAAATTCTTGATCGAAGAAATCGGAGCGGTTGGTGGTAAACTTCACACCGGCCGTAGCCGTAACGATCAAGTGGCCACTGATATGCATTTGTACTTGAAGAAGCAAGTCAAGCTGATCATTGGTTTAATTGAAGCATTTCAAGAAGCGATTGTGGAAAAAGCCGAGGCGCATGTGGAAACACTCGCACCTGGCTATACCCACTTACAAAGAGCACAGCCGATCTCATTCGGTCACCACTTAATGGCCTATTTCTGGATGCTACAAAGAGATAAAGAGCGTTTTCAAGAGGGATTGAAGCGGACGGATGTCTCGCCTTTAGGTGCAGGTGCCCTTGCCGGTACAACCTTCCCGATTGATCGCGAATTATCGGCTAAGTTGCTTGGTTTTTCAGGCGTATATGCGAATAGTATGGATGCGGTCAGTGACCGTGATTTCATCCTTGAGTTTTTAAGCGCTTCTTCCATTTTAATGATGCATCTGTCTCGGTTAGCAGAAGAAATGATTCTTTGGTCGAGCCAAGAGTTTCAATTTATTGAAATGGATGATGCGTTTTCTACAGGATCAAGCATTATGCCTCAGAAGAAAAATCCTGATATGGCAGAGCTGATCCGTGGAAAAACAGGTCGCGTATATGGCAATCTATTTAGCTTGCTAACGGTATTAAAAGGTTTACCGCTTGCTTATAATAAAGATATGCAAGAGGACAAGGAAGGTATGTTCGATACAGTACATACGATTATTGGTTCCTTGAAAATTTTTGCAGGAATGGTTCGGACAATGAAGGTGAATGAGGACCGCTTAGGAGAAGCAGTCCACAACGATTTCTCCAATGCTACGGAGCTGGCTGATTACTTAGCATCAAAAGGCATTCCATTCCGCGAAGCACACGAAATAGTTGGAAAACTAGTGCTTCACTGCATCCAACATCAATGCTATCTCGCTGACCTGCCTTTAGAGGAGCTAAAGTCTGCGTCTGAGGTCATTGAAGAAGACATTTATCAAGTGCTGTCACCATATGAAGCCGTCAAAAGAAGGAAGTCTTTAGGCGGTACTGGATTCGACCAAGTCCAGCTCCAAATCAGTGCAGCAAAAGACTTGATCAATGAGCAACAAGCCCTTAAGGAGTAAGGGCTTGTTTTTTTGATTCAAAGACTTTATTTTTCTAATCCGCCTTTATCATCATACTGTTAAGCTTTTTGCATATAAAGTATATAATGATTACTATATTCGCCTCTGTAGCTCTAGAAGGGAAGAGCGCCGGAAAACATTGTAGAACCGGGTCGCAAGGCAAAGGTTTCAGAAGCACCGAAAAGCAAATTAGCTGAGGTAGGTGAAATTCCTGCCGGTGAAATTCCGTAGGGAAGCGTGTTCGTCCTTAGCCTATGCTTACGAAAGGAGTGCGGGTTCGAATCCCGTCAGAGGCATTTCGGCATTATGACACGGTGAAAACTAAATCAAAAACCGCCCCAACACGTTGAGGCAGTTTTTGATCTTATTCTGCTTTGTCTGTGCGAACGACTAGTACGTCGCAACGAGCAGCGCGAGTGATATGTTCAGATACGCTTCCGATTAAGAATCGCTCCATTGCGTTTAGTCCAGTAGCCCCACAAACGATTAGGTCAGCTTCGACTTTTTTCGCTACATCTTTAGGAATGATTACTTTAGGTGAGCCGTATTCAACGAATGTATTAACTGCTTTTACTCCAGCTTTTTCAGCTTCTGCTTTGTACTCTGTTAATAGTTCGTTGCCGTATTGAGAAGCGCGCTCAGCAATGGAGCGGTCATACGCTTCAATCGCTGCGAATGAACGAGTGTCAATCACATGTACTAAATTTAATGTTGCATCATTTCGTTTAGAAATCTCGATTGCTTTTTTAAATGCCCATTCTGCTTCTTTAGAACCGTCAACAGCTACAAGAATATTTTCATATTTCATGCTCATTTGTCATTCCCCCTTATAATTTAAGTGTACTACAATTATAGCATTCTATCAGTAATATTTTACTTAGAAATGTGAAATTTTCCTAAACAAACAGCAATTCTTTAGGGAATGACGTTAACACTTGTTGGCCTGTGCTCGTTACATATACATCATCTTCAATTCGAACGCCGGCTACCCCTGGCACATAAATGCCTGGTTCAATTGTAAAGACCATTCCTTCTTGAAGGACAAGTTCGTTTGTTTCGGTGATGCTAGGGAATTCATGCACACTAATGCCAAGACCATGACCTAAGCGGTGCGGAAAGTATTCGCCGTATCCTGCATCAGCAATAATGGATCTGGCGATGAGGTCAATTTCTTTTGCTGAGACCCCTGGTTTCACTGCGGCAATCGCTGCTTGTTCGGCTTTCAGTACCGTTTCGTAAATTTCACGCTGCTTGTCGTTCAACTCTCCAAAAGCCACCGTCCGAGTAATATCTGAGCAATAGCCTTCGTACACAACACCGAGGTCAAATAAGACTAAATCCCCTTTCTGTACTTTTGTTGCTCCAGGAACGCCGTGTGGGGAAGCGGCATTGGCTCCGGTTAATACCATCGTGGAAAAGGACATTTCGGCAATGCCTTTCTTCTTCATTTCAAATTCAATTTCTGCTAAAATTTCAAGTTCGGATTTTCCTTCTTGAATCGCTTCTGTTCCAACTTTAATGGCGTAGTCTGCGTATTCCGCCGCTTTCTTCAAGTGAGCTAATTCTGTTTCATCTTTGAGCATTCGCAGCTGCTCGAGTTTCGCTTCGGCTGACATAAAGGCAACGGAAGGAAAGCGAGCTGCTAGTTCCTCGTAGCGTTCCACGTTTAAATGTTGCTTTTCAACGGCGATGCGAGGGAGGCTATTGATTCGACCGTTCACTCGTGATTGAATCATTTCCCAAGGATTTTCGATATCGGTATAGCCTACCACTTCATATGCCCAGCCGCTGTTTTTTGCATCGGCCACTTCCATTTTCGGACAGACTAAAAAAGGCTCTGCTTCTTGAAAGATGGCGACACCGAGAAGACGCTCGTGAGGGTCGCTTCGAAAACCTGATAAATAAAAGACATTTTCCGTAGACGTAATAAACGAAAAAGGAATATCCTCTGCTTTCATCCAATCCATCAATTTCGTTAATCGTTGATTCATGTTGATTTCCTCCCTGCAAGCTTAAAAAAATGATATCCATAAAAGTTTATCATTTACTATGAGTGGAAAAAAGGAAAAGAGGTTGGTAAAGTGAATAGTTAATAGAGAGTATTTTGCATAGAAGGGAGTTTATTAATCATGAAAGTATCCTATCATGGACATTCAATTGTAAAAGTAGAGACAAATGGAAAGACGATTTTAATCGACCCGTTTATTAATGGAAATGCATTAACGGATTTAAAGGTAGCGGAGGAGCATCCAGATATCATCATTTTAACGCATGGTCATGGAGATCATGTTGGTGATACGATTGAACTAGCGAAGAAGAGCGGGGCTTTAGTGATTGCGGTCAATGAACTTGCTTTGTATTTGGCTCATCAAGGCCTGAATACTCATCCGATGCATATCGGCGGCAGTTTTGAATTTGATTTTGGAAGAGTGAAATTCACACAAGCTTTTCATGGATCTGGTTTGCAGCAAGAAGATGGAACATTCTTATATATGGGCATGCCAGCTGGTGTATTATTAATGATTGAAGGTAAAACGATTTATCATGCGGGAGATACTGGCTTATTCTCCGATATGAAGTTAATTGGTGAACGTCATCCGATTGACCTCGCTTTCTTGCCGATTGGTGATAATTTCACAATGGGTCCAGATGACGCTGCGATTGCTGCTCAGTTTTTACGGGCGAAGCAAGTTATTCCGGTTCATTTCAATACGTTCCCACCAATTAAACAAGATCCTTACGTTTTTATTAATCAGCTTGAAGCAAACAATGGTCTCGTACTTGAGCCAGGTGAAGTGATCGAGCTGTAAATCATCATGAAGAGAGTTGTCTCATAAAGGAGGGAGTGTTCCTATTATGAGACAATCTTTTTTCTCTCCTCTCTAAACATTTTTCCGAAAATTGAATCTGACCACTTTTCGTCTTATAATAGCTGTATTAGAGGAGCGGAAAGGAACAGGTGAAACAGTTGATAACGAAACACGAGCAGATTTTACAATATATTGAAGGTTTGCCAATCGGAGAGAAAATATCGGTAAGGCAAATAGCGAAAGCGTTGTCTGTCAGTGAAGGAACGGCTTATCGGGCGATTAAAGATGCGGAAACGAAAGGGTTAGTATCTGCAATTGAACGGGTAGGTACGATTCGGATTGAACAGAAGAAGAAAGAAAATATCGAAAAGCTGACATTTGCTGAAGTGGTGAAAATTATTGATGGACAAGTGCTCGGCGGTCGAGCAGGACTTCATAAAACGCTAAATAAATTCGTGATTGGTGCGATGAAGCTCGAGGCGATGATGAGATATACAGGGCCTGGAAATTTACTGATTGTGGGAAATCGAACGCAAGCGCATGAGCATGCCCTGCAAGCGGGGGCGGCTGTGTTAATTACAGGCGGATTCGATACAGAGGAAGAGGTGAAGAAGCTCGCAGATGAGCTGGAGCTTCCGGTGATCTCTACAAGTTATGACACGTTCACAGTTGCGACAATGATTAACCGTGCCATCTATGATCAGTTAATTAAAAAAGAAGTGGTGCTCGTTGGCGATATTTTTACCGCTTATGATCAAACGGCGGCCTTATCTGTTCACGATACGATCAATGACTGGCTTGAAAAAAACAGGGAAACCTTACATAGTCGGTTCCCTGTTATTGATGATCAATTAAAGGTGCAAGGGATGGTCACCGCAAAGGATATTATGGGACATGATCAAGACTGGCCCATTGAAAAGGTGATGACGAAAAATCCGATTACGGTGAGTGTGAAAACAAGCGTAGCCTCTGCCGCACATATGATGATTTGGGAAGGAATCGAATTGTTGCCAGTTGTGGATGACCAAAATCGGATTCAAGGGATTATTAGCCGTCAAGATGTGTTAAAAGCATTGCAAATGACACAACGGCAGCCACAAATGGGAGAAACGATTAATGATACGATCACGCACCAAATTGATTTATCAGGAAAAGGGGAAAATGTATACACATTTGAAGTGACGCCGCAAATGACGAATCAACTAGGAACGATTTCATATGGCGTGTTCACGACATTAGTGACGGAAGCAGCTAATCAAGCGATGCGCGCTCAGAAAAAAGGGGATTTAGTCATTGAAAATATTACGATTTACTTTATTAAGCCGGTTCAAATGGAGAGTATGCTAGAAATTCATCCAAAAGTACTTGAAGTGGGTCGAAAGTTTGGGAAAGTGGATGTAGAAGTGTTTAATGCAGGCACACTGGTAGGCAAGGCATTGATGATGTGCCAAGTGATTGAGCGAAATTAAAACACCGCTCCGACATAGGAGCGGTGATGAAGTATTAATGATTGAGTTCTTCGGCTTCTTTTTGCGCATAAGGAAGAAAGTGGCGGTACGCTTTCACGCCAGCCCATACACTGCCGAAACCGACAAGCATAAATAGAGCGGCTACAATATAAGCGACTGTTGTTTGTTGGATAAACAGTGTGTTGATTCCAAAACAGCCCACACAAAGACCAAGAGCGATGCTAGATTTAGCGGAGAGCCACTGTCTTTCCATTGGGCGTCTGCTTCGAACATATTGAACTTTATACATGATATAGAAAGAGAAAGATATAACAATAACAAACACTAAAACAGGCATATAGTTTCCTCCATACAATTCTTTGACTATGTTCATTGTACCGAGAATGGGAGAGAAATTCTACCTTAAAAACTTGTCTAGTGTAAAGGAGAAGTAAATTATGAAACAACAAATCATTGAAAAGATTAAAGAGTATAGCACTATTATTATCCACCGTCATGTCCGTCCAGACCCAGATGCTTACGGATCACAAGGGGGACTTGCGGAAATGATTAAAGCTTCTTTTCCAGAAAAGCAAGTGTATACAGTTGGAGAAGAAGAGCCGACGCTTCGCTTTTTGCGTACGCTTGATGTGATTGATGATCAAGTATATGCAGGTGCGCTTGTCATCGTATGTGACACAGCCAACGAGGAAAGAATTTGTGACAAACGCTATAAATTAGCAAAAGAGTGGATCAAAATAGATCATCACCCGAATGAAGATCCTTACGGTGATGTGAGATGGGTAGATACATCATCCAGTTCGACCAGTGAAATGATTTATGATTTATATAAAAGCGGCAAAGAGCATGGGTTGAAAATGAATATGGAAGCTGCCAGACTGTTGTTTGCAGGCATTGTCGGTGACACGGGCCGCTTCCTTTATCCAAGTACGACAGACCGGACAATGGAATATGCGGGAGAATTGATTGAATATAAGTTTGACCGTCATGAACTATTTACTCGCATGTATGAAACGGAAGAAAAAGTAGTGAAACTGCAAGGGCATATTTTGCAGCATTTTCAATTAGAAGAAACAGGAGAAGCAGTTGTGTCGTTGACAAAAGAGCTGCTGAAAGAGTTTGGGGTTGCTCCATCTGAAGCCTCTCTTCTTGTGAGTTGTCTTGGTGAGGTAAAGGGGATCAAAGCTTGGGTCTTTTTCGTAGAAGAAAATGATCAAATTCGCGTTCGCCTTCGCTCGAAAGGTCCTGTGATTAATGAATTAGCTAAAAAATATAATGGCGGAGGTCACCCGCTGGCTGCTGGCGCCTCTGTTTATTCTTGGGAGGAAGCCGAACAAGTGGCGAAAGACCTCAAACAATTGTGCAGCGCATACAACGGCTAATCAGCTTGAAGCGCCAGTTCTAGTTGAACTTGAATCGTGGTGTGAAAGAGCCATTCTTTGACATGGAGTGAATAGCTTTTTTGATTGATTTTGATCGTTTTATTTTCAATGGTTTGACGAAGTAATTCTTTTTGTGAATAGACGGTCTCTAAATCTTTCGCATAAAGAACAGAGAGATCTTCTTTAATGCTCTCCTGTATTTCATAAATGCTTTGGGCGTCATTGATACCATATTTTTCATAGTTTTTAATTTCGATTTTTACTTCCTGTACAGTTAATTTGTGCAGGTTTTTTTTATTCAATTGTTTGTATTCTTCTTGCCAAATTTCTAAATGCTGGGTTAAGTCGCGGATTTCATTTTTTTGCATTTCGATGGTGATCGCTTGTCTCTCTTGCAGGGAGCCAAACATATAAAGAAATAATAGCCAGCTTATGCAGCTGCCGATAACAGCCCCGCTTAACAGCCATTTTCTCCTTTGACGTTTGTGAAAGACAGGGACTCTCATGGCGCAATATGTTCTCCTGTTAGCCAAGCGATAATAATCGTACCTGTATGTGTCCCGCCCAAAGCTGATAAAATCAGCAGAAACTGTTTAAATACTTCTTTTGTCTCGCCTTCTTGAAAGCCGCGTTCAAAGTTTGACAGCGTATCAAATGTGCCGCCGATCGCTGCGACAATGGCCCAGATGTGCAAGCTTTTACTAATTTGCGCGATCCCTGTAAAAATCGGTTTGCCTGTGATAAAGGAAGCCATTCCTCCAAGTAGGGATCCCCCTAACAAAACGCCGAAAGCGATAAAATAGCATTTTAACAATTCTTGAAAAAAGGTATCCGCCATAGCTCCTCCCATTCATGATCCGCCTTTCTTTCTATATATGCAGCCGCTCAAGCTTGTATGAAAACAGAACATATTTTCCTTTTCATCCACTCCCCCTTATAATGTAAGTAAAGGACAGGATGAAATCTGTAAATAAGGGAATGATCAAATGTTCACACATTTACAAATTCAGACAGGTTATAGTTTGCTTTCAAGCACCATTTCCATTGAGAAGCTCATGGCGAAAGCGAAACAACTTGGCTATCAAGCACTAGCGATTACGGATCACAATGTCATGTATGGGGTGATCCCTTTTTATCAAGCGTGTAAAAAAGCAGGGATTAAGCCGCTGATCGGTTTAACCGTTGATGTGAAAAGTGAGTTTACGGATGATGCTTCCTATCCGCTTGTGCTGCTGGCAAAGAGTCAGGCAGGATATCATCATTTGTTAAAAATTTCGAGTGTGATTCAAACAAAAGCAAAAGAAGGCATTCCGATCAAATGGCTCAAAGGATATTCAGCAGGCTTGTTTGCTTTCACTCCAGGTTTAGAAGGGGAAATTGAAGGGTTGCTTCAAAAAGATCAATCAAAAGCGGAAGAAGTCGCTCAAGCTTTCAAACAATTATTTGCGCCGGGGCACTTTTTTTTATCTATGCAGCGGCATGGAAAGCAAGGAGAGGAGATTGTGAATGAAGGGATGAAAGCTTTGAGTAAGAAGCTGTCCATCCCTCTCATTGCCACTCATCACGTTTCATACATTGAAAAGGATGACGCGTTTGCCTTGCAGTGTTTGCAGGCGATTCGTGATGGTGAAAAATTAGCTGATCAAATGATAGACGATCACCAAGGTGCTTATTTCACTTCCCAGCAAGAAATGGAGACCTTGTTTGCGGATGAGCCTGAAGCGCTGCAAAGAACAAATGAAATAGCGGCTGCTTGTGAAGTGGAGTTGTCGTTTGGACGCGCCTTGCTTCCGCGATTTCCACATACTGAGGGAAAATCAGCAGAAGCCTTTTTACAAGAGCTTTGTATTCAAGGGTTAGAAGAAAGGGGCTTGGCTCAGCAGCCGGCCTATAAAGAACGGCTGTTGTATGAGTTAAATATTATCGAGCGCATGGGATTTAGCGACTATTTTCTTATTGTCTGGGATTTTATGAAGTTTGCTAGAAGCCAGCAGATTTTAACAGGTCCAGGACGGGGGTCAGCGGCGGGGTCACTTGTCGCGTATGTGCTTCATATTACGTCAGTGGATCCGCTTGAATACGGTTTATTATTTGAGCGTTTTTTGAATCCGGAACGCGTCTCAATGCCTGATATTGATCTAGATTTTCCGGATCATCGCCGCGATGAAGTGATTCACTATATTTCACAGAAATACGGGGCACTGCATGCCGCTCAAATTATCACGTTCGGTACACTGTCTGCTAAGGCTGTCATGCGTGATGTGGCAAGAGTATTCGGTTTTTCGACGGCAGAAATGGAACAGTTGTCCAAATCGATTCCGACGCGGCCTGGTGTCACATTAAAGCAAGTGTATAAAGAGTCGGAGAAATTTCGCACATGGGTGAGCAGCTCTGCAAACAATGAAAAATTATATAAAACGGCATTAACGTTAGAAGGACTGCCGCGTCATACGTCGACCCATGCAGCAGGAATGGTTATTACAGAACAGCCTTTAACGGAACTGATTGCGATTCAAGAAGGGCATGATGGGCTGTTTCTTACTCAGTTCCCAATGGATACATTGGAGCAATTAGGGCTGTTGAAAATTGACTTATTAGGTTTGCGCAATTTAACGATTTTGGAGCGTATTTTAGAATCTATTTATTATTCAGAAGGAAAAAAGCTAAACTTGAAGAATATACCTTTACAAGATCATCAAACCTTTCAATTATTGGGAAAGGGGCAAACAACGGGTATTTTTCAATTAGAGTCGGAAGGAATGCGAAAGGTGTTGATGCGCCTGCAGCCTAGCCATTTTGAAGATATTGTGGCAGTGAATGCCTTATATCGTCCAGGTCCAATGGAGCATATTCCTGCCTACATTGAGCGCAAGCATGGTCGAACACCTGTGGAGTACCCTCACTCACATATAAAAGAGATTTTAGAGCCAACTTATGGAGTGTTAATTTACCAGGAGCAAATTATGCAAATTGCCTCGAAGTTAGCGGGTTTTTCATTGGGAGAGGCTGATTTGTTAAGAAGGGCTGTCAGCAAGAAAAAGAAAGATGTACTTGATGCTGAGCGCAAGCATTTTGTGCAAGGTGCGCGGCGAAAGGGATACAGTGAAGAAATAGCGGACAAGGTATATCACTTAATTGTTCAATTTGCCAACTACGGATTCAATAGAAGTCATGCCGTTGCTTACAGCGTGATTGCGTATCAGCTGGCCTATTTAAAGGCTCATTATCCCATGAATTTTATGGCTGCCCTTTTAACATCTGCGATCGGCAATGAAGAAAAAGTGAAACAGTATATAAGTGAAGCAAAAACGATGGGCATTCAACTGCTCCCTCCTTCTATTAATGAGAGCCATTTCCCTTTTAAAGCGGAAAAAGAGGGTATTCGCTATAGTCTAGCAGCTATCCGCGGCATTGGCACAAGTGTACTGAAGGCCATTTTGTCCGCGCGAGAAAAAGGTCCGTTTGTCGATTTATTTGACTTTTGCTTGCGGGTGCCTTTGAAAATTGTGAATAGAAAAGCGATAGAGGCATTGATTGCTTCAGGCACCTTTGATGAGTTCGGTCAAGATCGGGCTGTTTTAATGAAAAGTCTGGATGTGGCGATCGATCACGTCGAACTTGTTGGACCTGAAGATGAGGGACTTGGTTTATTTCAGGATACACACTTTTTTCCGAAGCCCAAATATGTGGAAGTAGAGCCAATGGCTATTCAAGAGAAGCTCACTTTAGAAAAAGAAGTGCTGGGCGTGTATGTCTCTGCTCATCCAACTAAACCTTATGAGCGAATGTTTCATGAGTTTGGGAGTGTTCCTATTAACTTGTTAGTGCCCGGGCGTCGTCAAGTAGCTATCGGTATATTTGTGAATGAAGTGAGAGTTATTCGTACAAAAAAAGGGGAAAATATGGCGTTTGTTCAATGTTCGGATGCAAGTGGAGAAATAGAAGGCGTCCTTTTTCCGGGGGTGTATCGCAACACAGCTACCTTCCTGCAAGAGGGTTCGATCCTTTTCTTAAAAGGGGATACAGAGGAGCGAAATGGTCGAAAACAGTTTATTGTGAAAAGTGTCCAAACAACAGAAGAGCTTGAGCGGTTGCAAGAGGAAAAGAGCAAAGTGCTCTATGTAAAAATTCCTCACACGCCGGATGAACATCTTGTTCTCGAAGATGTTCACCACATTTTTCAACGATTTCCGGGACAGACACCGATCGTGTTGCATTATGAAAGAACCTATCAAACGGTCAAGCTAAGAGAGAAAAGTTGGATTAAGCCTTCACAGCAACTCATAACCGAATTGGAAAAGGTCGTTGGAAAAGAATGTGTTGTATTAAAATAACTTAATACTTTACAACCTTCTTTTCATAGTTTATTGTGTTGTAATAGACAAAAGTGTGGTCTGACCACTTTAGAGATTAAGAGTGGATTGTTTTAAGTAGGGAGTGGTAGTAAGTGTCAATTAGAGAAGAAGCATTACATATGCATAAAGTCAACCAAGGAAAATTATCTACAGGGATTAAAACAGAGGTGAGAAACGCGAGAGATTTAAGTCTTGCTTATTCACCTGGTGTAGCTGAGCCTTGTAAAGAAATCTATGAAAAGCCAGAAACGGTTTATGACTATACGATAAAAGGAAATACTGTAGCTGTTGTATCTGATGGAACAGCGGTACTAGGACTTGGAAATATCGGTCCAGAAGCGGCGATGCCAGTTATGGAAGGGAAAGCTGTTTTATTTAAAAGCTTTGCAGGTGTGGATGCTTTTCCGATTTGTTTAAATACGAATGATATCGATAAAATTGTTGAAACAGTGAAGTTAATGGAGCCAACTTTTGGCGGAGTTAATTTAGAAGATATTGCAGCGCCAAACTGTTTTGAAATTGAAGAGCGTTTAAAGAAAGAAACAAACATTCCTGTGTTTCACGATGATCAGCATGGAACAGCCATTGTTACTGTTGCTGGTTTAATCAATGCGTTAAAGCTGACTGGAAGAAAAATGACGGATATTAAAGTGGTGGCTAACGGGGCAGGTGCTGCTGGTATCGCCATTATTAAATTATTAGTTAGTTACGGTGTAAATAATATTATTATGTGTGACTCTCGCGGCGCGATTTATGAAGGGCGTCCAGAAGGCATGAATCCGGTGAAGGAAGAAGTAGCGAAATATACAAATAGAAACGGCGAATCAGGAACATTAGAAGACATCATTAAAGAAGCAGACGTCTTTATTGGTGTATCCGTTGCAGGTGCTTTAACAAAAGAAATGATTGAGACAATGAATCCAGATCCAATTATTTTCGCCATGGCGAATCCAATGCCTGAAATTATGCCAGATGAGGCGAAAGCTGCGGGAGCGAAAGTAGTGGGAACAGGGCGTTCTGACTTTCCGAATCAAGTGAATAATGTGTTGGCTTTCCCGGGTATTTTCCGTGGTGCGCTTGATGTGCGGGCAACACATATTAACGAAAAGATGAAACAAGCAGCAGTAGAAGCCATTGCTAGCTTAATCTCTGAATCGGAATTAAGTGCTGATCGTGTGATCCCTGGTCCGTTTGATCCAAGAGTGGCACCAGCTGTTGCGGCAGCGGTAGCGAAAGCAGCGATGGAAACGGGTGTTGCTCGTTTGAAGGTGGATCCGGAAGAAATTAGAGATCGGACTATGCAATTATCGGTTATTGGAAAAGGAGAATAATGAGGTGACTCTCTCTCGTTCTCCTTCCAAGTTTGAGAAAGTTGTTGGGCAAATCCGGCAGATCATTTTGGACGATGGCTTAATTCCAGGTGATAAGCTTCCTTCTGAAAGGGAATTGTCAGAGCGGTTATCTGTTGCTCGCTCTTCTGTCAGGGAAGCGCTTAGAGCACTTGAACTGCTTGGACTGATTGAAACGAAGCGCGGAGAAGGAACCTTTCTCCGTGACTTTCGTGATCATCAGCTCATTGAACTCCTCAGTACATTTATTTTACAAACGGATAAGAAGAAGCAGGATGTTATCCAAACGAAAGAAATCGTGGAGCTTGGCTGCTTATCTTTTGTGATTCAGCAAGACCACTTAGACGCCGAATTATCCATCATTGCAGAGGAAATGAAGGCGATTGATTATACAGAAGAGGAGTTCTTTTCCGCTATGATGGATTTATGTGGGAATGAGCTGTTGAAAAAGATTTGGATGATTGTCTCAGACTATGCCGCTTCTTTCTATTCAGTTGACCGCATGGTGACTAGTAAGCCTCATTTTTTGAACTTGATGGAGCAATTAAAAAAGAAAAATATGCCAGCTGTATTTGAAGCATACAAGCAACTTAGTTAAACCATCTCACATGAACAGAAATCTCAACTAAACGAGTTGAAAGCCTTTACAGGGGGAGGATACACGTTGATTAAAGACTTATTTCATAAACAAAAGCCAAAGAAGAAAAAGTATGCGACTATTCCTTCTGCAGCAAGTAAGCAGGATGTGCCTGAAGGGATTATGCAGAAATGTCCAAAGTGCAAAAAAATCATGTATACAAAGGAATTAAAGAAAAATATGCAGATTTGTTTGCAATGTGATTATCACTATGGGATGAATGCCTTCGAACGCCGGGATTCTTTTATCGATGAGGGGACGTTTAAAGAGCTAGATGAAAACTTGCGCTCAGCGAACCCGCTCGACTTTCCAGACTACATCGAGAAGGTCGAGAAAGATCGAGAGAAAACAAAACTGAATGAAGCGATTTTAACTGGCGTAGGTAAAGTGAACGGCTATGAGGTAGTCGTGGCTATTATGGATTCAAACTTCCGAATGGGAAGCATGGGGTCTGTGGTAGGAGAGAAAATTACAAGAGCGATTGAAGAAGCTGGCCGTCTTGGCGTGCCTTTCATCATCTTTACAGCCTCTGGAGGAGCCAGAATGCAAGAAGGTGTGCTGTCTTTAATGCAGATGGCGAAAACGAGTGTCGCTTTAAAACGCTTTAGCGACCAAGGCGGATTAATTATTTCTATTATGACACACCCGACAACAGGCGGGGTATCAGCAAGTTTTGCTTCGTTAGGTGATTACAATTTTGCCGAGCCGGGCGCCTTAATTGGTTTTGCTGGGCGACGTATTATTGAACAAACCATTCGTGAAGATCTGCCAGAAGATTTTCAAACAGCTGAGTTTCTATTAAAGCATGGCCAATTAGATGCTGTGATTCATCGTCATGAGATGAAGGAAAAGATCGGCCTATTATTAGAGATACATCAACCGGGTGGTGAATTAGTATGATCGGATTAGAATTTGAAAAGCCGGTGTTGGAGTTGAAGGAGAAGATTGCTGAGCTAAAAGAATTTACCTCCAATTCAGATGTGGACTTGACGGAGGAAATCCAAAGGCTTGAAGAGCGACTTCGCAAACTAGAGAAAGACATTTATGAAAGCATGAGACCGTGGGATCGTGTTCAAATGGCACGCCATCCAGAACGGCCGACGACGCTTGACTACATTGAACACTTGTTTACAGATTTTATGGAACTTCATGGTGACCGTTTATTTGGAGATGATGAAGCGATCGTTGGCGGTGTGGCAAAATATCACGGTCTTCCGGTTACTGTGATCGGTCATCAGCGCGGACGTGATACGAAAGAAAACATTCGTCGTACATTCGGTATGCCACACCCAGAAGGTTATCGCAAAGCCCTTCGTCTGATGAAGCAAGCAGTGAAATTTAAGCGTCCGATCATTTGCTTAATTGATACAAAGGGAGCTTACCCTGGGAAAGCAGCGGAAGAACGAGGCCAAAGTGAAGCCATTGCCAAAAATTTATTTGAAATGGCAGGCATGGATGTTCCTGTTATCTGTATCGTCATTGGAGAAGGCGGTAGCGGCGGAGCATTAGCTCTTGGTGTAGGGGATCGCTTATTTATGCTTGAAAATTCCACTTATTCCGTTATTTCTCCAGAGGGAGCGGCGGCTTTATTGTGGAAAGATGCATCTCAAGCAAAGCGCGCAGCAGAGACGATGAAAATTACAGCTGGCGATTTAAAAGAACTGGGCATTATCGATGAAATTATTCCGGAAGTAAGCGGAGGCGCTCATCGCAACGTTAAGCAGCAATCGGAGTTTATAGATGCGGTGTTAAAAAGATCTTTAGTTGAATTATTGAAACAGTCATCTGCAGAGATTTTGGAAAAACGCTATGAAAAATACAAAAAAATTGGTGCGTATTTGCAAGAATAGCAAAAGAAGAGAACAAGTTGCTTAAACGGCGCTTGTTCTTTTTTGTTAGTTTTTATTAAAATAGATCATTTTTTGACTCGCTTTTGAACAGTAGATATTCCCTACATATGTCATATAATTTTTGGAAAATTGAATTTTCGTGGTGTATTTATTGATAAAGCTATCGTTAGACGTTGTGAAGGTCAGACCTTTCTGTTATTTTAAAATAGATAAGCTAACTTTTGCATGACAATTACATAAAAATCATTATGAGGTGATCAATGTGAAGCGTATCGGAGTTTTAACGAGTGGCGGCGATGCACCAGGAATGAATGCTGCTGTACGTGCAGTTGTGCGGAAAGCGATTTATGAGGGAGTAGAAGTATATGGTGTTTACCAAGGATACCAAGGTTTAATTGCTGGCCATATTGAAAAGATGGAGGTAGGATCAGTCGGTGACATTATTCATCGCGGTGGTACGATGCTTCGTTCAGCGAGATGTCCAGAATTCACAACGAAAGAAGGGCAACAAAAAGGAGTACAACAGTTAAAAGCACTCGGGATTGAGGGGTTAATTGTCATTGGTGGAGATGGTTCTTATCGTGGAGCTAAAGCATTAACAGAGCTTGGTTTTCCTTGTGTTGGGGTGCCTGGTACGATCGATAATGATATTCCGGGAACAGACTTTACGATCGGCTTTGATACCGCATTAAATACAGTCATTGATGCCATCGATAAAATTAGGGATACAGCCAGTTCACATGAGCGCACCTTTGTGGTAGAAGTAATGGGACGAAATGCGGGAGATTTAGCGCTTTGGGCAGGGTTATCTGCAGGGGCAGAAACGATTTTGATTCCGGAGGATCCATTTGATATGAAGTCCATTAAAGACCGGTTATTGAAAGGGCATGAGCGCGGAAAAAGACATAGTATCATTATCGTAGCTGAAGGTGTAATGAGTGGAAATGAATTTGCTAAGAAGTTAGAAGAGGAGACTCAGTTCGATACAAGAGTCTCTGTTCTAGGTCATATGCAGCGCGGTGGTTCTCCAACGGCTGTTGATCGTATGCTAGCTAGTCGATTGGGGGCGAGAGCTGTAGAACTGCTCATCGAAGGAAAAGGCGGACGAGCTGTAGGAATTGAGAAAAATCGATTAGTGGACTACGATATTAGTGAAGCGTTAGCGATGCCTCATCAGCTTGACTTAGATATTTATCGTTTATCAAAAGAATTATCCATTTAAATGACACCTACGTTGAGGAGGATACAAAATGAGAAAGACAAAGATTGTATGTACGATTGGTCCTGCAAGTGAAAGTTTAGAGATGCTGACCAGCTTAATGGAAGCCGGAATGAATGTTGCTCGATTAAATTTCTCCCATGGAAACCATGAGGAGCATGCCCAGCGGATACAAACAATTAGGAAAGCCGCAGAGATCACAGGAAAGCCAATAGGCATTTTATTAGATACGAAAGGTCCGGAAATCAGAACGCATAATATGGAAAATGACGCGGTTGAATTAGTAGCGGGCAGCCGTGTGATCGTGTCTATGACGGAAGTCCTTGGTACGCATGAGAAATTTTCGATTACTTATAGCGGTTTAATCGATGATGTAACAAAAGGCAGCAAGATTTTATTAGATGATGGATTAATCGCTTTAGAAGTAGTGGAGATTGATCAACAGCAAAAGGAAATTTATACAAAAGTGTTAAATAGCGGCACGTTGAAAAATAAAAAAGGTGTCAATGTGCCTGGCGTGTCCGTGAACCTTCCAGGCATTACAGCAAAAGATGCGGAAGATATTGAATTTGGCATTCGTCAAGACATTGATTTTATCGCGGCTTCCTTTGTTCGCCGTCCATCCGATGTGTTAGAAATTCGCGAGCTGCTCGAAAAGCATGGGGCAGATCATATTCAAATCATTCCAAAAATCGAGAACCAAGAAGGTGTTGATAATATTGACAGCATTCTTGAAGTATCTGATGGTTTGATGGTGGCGCGTGGAGACTTAGGAGTAGAAATTCCAGCAGAAGAGGTGCCGCTTGTACAGAAAAATTTAATTTTAAAATGCAATGTGCTTGGAAAGCCGGTCATTACGGCGACACAAATGCTCGATTCGATGCAGCGGAACCCGCGTCCAACTCGGGCAGAAGCGAGCGATGTAGCGAATGCGATTTTTGACGGAACGGATGCGATTATGTTATCAGGAGAAACAGCTGCAGGAATGTACCCGGTCGAAGCGGTCCAAACGATGCATAATATTGCTGATCGCACAGAGAAGGCTCTGAACTACTCAGATATTTTAACAAGTCGCAGTAAATTGAGTGGTCGCCGGACAATGACCGATGCGATTGGACAGTCAGTGGCACATACATCCAATAATTTAGAGGTTCAAGCGATTGTGACACCGACCGAAAGCGGCCACACAGCGCGAATGATCTCTCGCTACCGGTCAAAGGCACCAATTGTAGCGGTTACGTCTAATGAGCGCATCTCACGAAGTCTTTCGCTTGTTTGGGGAGTGTTTCCGAACATTGGTCCGAAAGTGAAGACAACCGATGAAATGCTCGAATTAGCTGTGCAGCAAAGCCTAGCTTCCGGTATGGTCAAGCATGGAGATTTAATTGTGATCACAGCCGGTGTTCCAGTAGGTGAATCAGGCACAACGAATTTAATGAAAATTCATATCGTCGGCGATGTTTTAATGAAAGGGCAAGGCATCGGCCGCAAATCGGCTTATGGAAAAGTGGTCATCGCTAAAAATGCTGCTGAGGCACTTCAAAAAGTGGAGGAAGGGGCCATTTTAGTTACGCTCGGTACAGATAAAGAAATGATGCCAGCAATTGAAAAATGTACAGCAATCATTACAGAAGAAGGCGGGTTAACAAGCCATGCTGCTGTTGTCGGTATTAATTTAGGTATTCCAGTGATTGTCGGTGTGTACGAGGCTGTGTCTGCGCTGAAGGAAGGACAGGAAATTACGGTTGATGCCGCTCGCGGAATTATTTACAACGGTCACGCAAACGTACTATAAGCGGTTCTTTTTTCTATTGTAGGGCTGGATGGTATAATCAAATGTATAATTTGTATGTGATAAAGGAGAATCATTCTATGAGAGCGATTATTCCATTCTTCATTATTATTCCAGCCTTAGAAATTGGTTTATTGATGTATTTTGGGAAAACATTAGGTATTTGGCTAACCATTTCACTCATTTTAGGAACAGGCTTTCTAGGAGCCTATTTGGCTAAGAAACAAGGGTTACAAACGATGGAAAAGCTGAAAATGGACATTCAAACTGGTCAATATATCGGGGATGCTGTCATTGATGGGGTTTGTATATTGGTAGGAGGGCTCCTGTTACTAACTCCTGGATTTATTACGGACATTACAGGCTGTCTATTGTTGTTCCCTGTTACAAGGAAATACTTTAAGCCGCTGGTATATAAGTTCTTTCGTCGGTGGTTTCAAGGCGGAAGCAATATTATTATTATGAAATAGACATAGCCGAAACCTTTCTCATTGTTCATGAAAGCCAGGTATCAAAAAAACGTCAGCGCTAGTGCTGACGTTTTACTTTTGGGAGGGGGGAGCTTCTTTTCCCATAATATAATTTCGTAGATCCGAAAATACTCCTGCATTTTGCAGGGATTTCAGAATCACTAACGTAACTGGACCTAAAATCAATCCAAAGAAGCCAACGAGCTTAAAACCGATAAATAAAGCTACTAACGTAGCAAGAGGGTCTAAACCGATGCTCGATGACAAAATCTTCGGCTCCATAATTTGCCGTTGAACGACGACAACGGTGTAAAGAATCGTTAACCCAATAGCAAGGCTTGTATCCCCGGCAATAAATTCATAAATAATCCAAGGGACAAATATAGCCCCTGTTCCTAAGTAAGGAAGAACATCAACGAGGCCAGTAATTAAAGCGAGTGTAATCGCGTAATTGACTTTTAAGATCAGAAAGCCAATCAATACGATGACCGTCGTGATGGAAACGAGCGTCATCGTCGCCTTCACATATCCAAACAGCGCTTGCTTCAGTGAAGAAAATACGCGAACTAAGCTGAAAGTCGCTTTGTTGGGCAAATACGTAGAAAAATGCCGGTGAAGACGCTCCCAGTCCTTGCTAATAAAAAAGGCAGCAAGGAAAGAGAAAATGATCACAGTCGCGAAGTTTGGAATCCAAGAGATTAAATTAGGCAGCTTTAAAAAGAAATTTTGCAAAAAGTCTCCTGCCGTTGCAGCAAAACTTCGGCTGGCGTTTTGGATGTTCGTTAAGATGGTTTCTTGCTGATCGGTTTCTAACGATTGAAACATGCCGGATATTCGTTCATAAAAAGGAATGATTTGAGAAGCGAATAGTTCTTCAAAATACTTCACCATCGTGTTGATATGATTCGGCACGACTCTGGCAAAATAATTCGCTCCTGATACAATTTCCGCAATAAGCAGCGTAATAATGCCAGCAAATAAAGCGATGATAGTGACGATCGCTGTCACGACTGCGGCCGGACGAGGGAATTTAGCCTTGTTTTCCAAAAAACGTATGAACGGTTTCATTAAAAAGGCAATGGCAAATCCGATAATAAACGGATAAGTTACTTTTGTAATATAATATAAAGCGACAAAAAGTAAAATGGTGGATACAATGACAATGAACAATCTAACGAGCCGATCCCTATTGATTGGACTCATTCACATACCTCCGTTAATAAGCTCATGTTTGTCCTTATTGTAACGTTTTGGTTAGTGGAAGAAAAGAATAAAGCCTAGAAGAAAGAGAAAGGAATGCTTATGTTACAGTCTTATTTATTTTTATTATTGCTATTGTTGATCAGTGTTATTGCTAAAAATCAATCACTTTTAATTGCTGTCTCCGTTTTATTAGTGATGAAAACGGTTGGCGTGGATGAAAAAGTTTTCTCTATGTTTCAGTCAAAAGGAATCAATTGGGGGGTCACGATTATTACGATCGCTGTTCTAGCTCCGATTGCTACTGGGGAGATTGGGTTTAAAGAGCTGCAGGCAGCACTCAAATCCTCCTATGCCTGGATTGCACTTGTTTCGGGTATGGTTGTTGCTTTATTAGGCAAGCAGGGAATCACGTTATTAGCGGCCGATCCTCATATTACAACTGCGCTCGTATTTGGAACAATCGCAGCAGTTGCTTTGTTTAATGGTGTCGCCGTTGGCCCAGTGATTGGAGCGGGGATTGCCTATGTAGCTATGAAATTATTTGAGTCGTTTCAATAGTCATTGAAAGAAATTGTATTTTAATATAGAATTAAATAATTTTACAGTATAACATGAAATATTCCTTATTCATGTTTTTAAAGTAAAATATTTTTGACTATTTTTCGACGCTTTTGATTCACAAAACATATATACTTGTTTATAATAGGAAATGAAAGCGCAACCTTTTACCAATTCTATTGTTACCTTTGCTTTGCAAGCGCTGAGCAAACGCTCAATAAGGTGTTGGTTTAAAAAAGGTACATGGGGAAATTTAAAGGCGAAGGAGAGAAAAAATATGACTACAACTCGTGGATTAGAAGGAGTAGTTGCAACAACGTCATCAGTTAGTTCTATTATTGATGATACTCTTACATATGCAGGCTATAACATTGATGACTTAGCAGAGAATGCGAGCTTTGAAGAAGTTATTTATTTGCTTTGGCACCGCCGTCTTCCTACACAATCTGAGCTTGATGAATTAAAGCAGCAATTAGCGGATAATTATGCTATTCCTCAAGAAGTATTAAACCACTTTAAAATGTATCCTATTGATCAAGTCCATCCTATGGCAGCATTGCGTACCGCTGTATCTTTATTAGGTTTATATGATAACGAAGCAGATGTGATGACAGAAGAAGCGAATTATCGAAAAGCGATTCGTCTTCAAGCGAAAATTGCGACGCTTGTCCCGGCTTTTGCGCGCATTCGTAAAGGTCAAGATCCCGTTGCTCCACGCAAAGATTTAGGACTAGCTGCTAACTTTTTATACATGCTATCTGGCAAAGAGCCTGAAGCAGTGGAAATAGAAGCTTTTGATAAAGCGCTTGTACTGCACGCCGATCATGAACTAAATGCTTCCACATTTACGGCTCGCGTATGTGTGGCTACATTATCAGATGTATATTCTGGTATTACTGCAGCGATCAGTGCCTTGAAAGGTCCTCTTCATGGCGGAGCGAATGAACAAGTAATGAAAATGCTTACTGAAATTGGTTCAGTAGATAATGTAGAGCCTTACATTTTAAGCAAACTAAACAATAAAGAAAAAATTATGGGATTTGGCCATCGCGTATACCGCAAAGGTGATCCGCGCGCGAAACATTTACGTGAAATGTCTAAAAAATTAACAGCGCTTACTGGCGAACCACAATGGTATGAAATGTCTACACAAATTGAAGAATTAGTAACATCTCAAAAGAATTTGCCGCCAAATGTAGACTTTTACTCAGCATCTGTCTACCACAGCTTAGGAATCGAGCATGATTTATTTACGCCGATCTTCGCTGTAAGCCGTGTATCTGGCTGGCTCGCACATATTTTAGAGCAATATTCAAACAACCGTTTAATTCGTCCTCGTGCGGAGTATACGGGACCAGATATGCAAAAATTTGTGCCGATTAATGAACGTTAATAATTCTGATATTTACAAAATGAATAAAAATTGTTGTAATATATAATGGTAAGTACAAAGGTTAGATGGCCTGTGCCTCTAACCTTTGATTCCGGAATTGGAGGTATTGTAAGATGACTCAAGGCGAAAAAATTACTGTACAAAATGGTGTGTTAAACGTACCAAATCATCCGATTATTCCATTTATCGAAGGGGACGGAATTGGTCCTGATATTTGGGCAGCAGCTTCTCGTGTATTAGACGCAGCTGTTGAAAAAGCTTACAACGGTGAAAAGAAAATCGAATGGAAGGAAGTATACGCTGGTGAGAAAGCGTTCAATAAAACTGGCGAATGGCTTCCTGCTGAAACTTTAGAATTAATTCGTGAATATTTAATTGCAATTAAAGGTCCTTTAACAACTCCGGTTGGTGGCGGTATTCGTTCATTAAACGTAGCGTTACGTCAAGAACTGGATCTATTCGTATGTCTTCGTCCGGTACGCTATTTCGATGGAGTGCCTTCACCGATCAAGCGTCCTGAAGACACTGACATGGTTATTTTCCGTGAAAACACAGAAGATATTTATGCGGGTATTGAATATGCGGAAGGTTCAGAAGGGGTTAAGAAATTATTAGACTTCCTTCAAAATGAAATGGGTGTGAACAAAATCCGCTTCCCTGAAACATCAGGTCTTGGTATTAAGCCAGTTTCAAAAGAAGGTACAAGCCGTCTTGTTCGTTCAGCGATTAACTATGCGATTAAAGAAGGCCGCAAGTCTGTTACTTTAGTACATAAAGGTAACATCATGAAATTTACTGAAGGCGCCTTTAAAAACTGGGGATATGAACTAGCTGAAAAAGAATTCGGCGATCAAGTATTTACTTGGGCACAATATGACAAAATTAAAGAAGAGCAAGGTGCAGAAGCAGCAAACAAAGCGCAAGCGGATGCAGAAGCAGCTGGCAAAATCATCGTAAAAGATGCGATTGCTGATATTTTCCTTCAACAAATTCTAACTCGTCCAAAAGAGTTTGATGTAGTTGCGACAATGAACTTGAACGGAGATTATATTTCTGATGCGTTAGCAGCTCAAGTTGGCGGTATCGGTATCGCTCCAGGTGCAAACATCAACTACGAAACTGGACATGCTATTTTTGAAGCAACACATGGTACAGCTCCAAAATATGCTGGTTTAGATAAAGTAAACCCTTCATCTGTTCTTCTTTCAGGTGTATTAATGCTTGAACACTTAGGCTGGAATGAAGCAGCTCAAATGATCACAAAATCTGTAGAGCAAACAATTGCTTCTAAAGTGGTAACTTATGACTTTGCTCGCCTAATGGAAGGTGCAACAGAAGTAAAAACTTCTGAATTTGCGGATGAATTAATTAAAAACCTATAATTAGTTAGTTAGCCAAGGCGATTTCAAAGGGCCCGTCCCTCATGAGATCGCCTTGGTATTACATATTTTTAGGGAGGGCTTAAATATGAGTTTGCAACGTAAAAAGATTTCTGTTATTGGCGCAGGTTTCACTGGTGCAACAACTGCTTTCTTACTTGCTCAAAAAGAACTTGGAGATGTCGTGTTAGTCGATATTCCACAAGCGGAAGGTCCTACAAAAGGAAAGGCGCTTGATATGCTTGAAGCAAGTCCTATACAAGGATTTGATGCAAACATCATCGGTACTTCTGACTATGTAGATACAAAGGACTCTGACATCGTCATCATCACTGCTGGTATCGCTCGTAAGCCAGGAATGAGCCGTGATGACTTAGTTCAAACGAACCAAAAAGTAATGAAAGCTGTAACAAGCGAAGTCGTGAAAAACTCTCCAAACTGTACTATTATCGTGTTAACAAACCCAGTGGATGCGATGACTTATACAGTTTATAAAGAATCTGGTTTCCCTAAAAACCGTGTAATTGGACAATCAGGTGTTCTTGATACCGCTCGTTTCCGTACGTTCGTCGCTCAAGAATTAAATCTTTCAGTGAAAGATATTACTGGTTTCGTTCTAGGTGGACATGGCGATGATATGGTTCCGCTTGTGCGCTATTCTTATGCTGGCGGAATTCCATTAGAAACATTAATTCCGAAAGATCGTTTAGAGGCAATCGTGGAACGTACTCGTAAAGGAGGCGGCGAAATCGTCGCGCTTTTAGGTAACGGTTCTGCCTATTATGCTCCTGCAGCTGCACTTGTTGAAATGGCAGAAGCCGTTCTTAAAGACCAACGCCGTGTGCTTCCTTCTATCGCTTACTTAGAAGGCGAATACGGATTCGACGGCATTTACCTTGGGGTGCCAACCATCCTTGGTAAAGAGGGTATTGAACAAATTATTGAACTTGAACTAACAGAAGATGAAAAAGCAGCGCTTGCTAAATCGGCTGACTCTGTTCGCAAAGTAATGCAAATTCTTGCTTAATTTGAATCATAAGAAAGAAGATGTCTCGCTTAGGGAGGCATCTTCTTTTTTAGGCGATGCTTCTATCGCTTTTCTTGATCCAGCTCCAGGCGCCTTTCGCTTTTCTTGTTCTTTCGCAAATGGTTTAAATTATATATAATAGATTAGAATGGTTATTATTTCATTTGAGGAGGCTGGCATGACGAAGAAGATTTTGGTTGTTGACGATGAGCAATCCATTGTCACGTTAATTAAATATAATTTAGAACAATCGGGTTATCAAGTGATTACGGCGTTTGATGGCCGGGAGGGGCTTGATAAAGCGATCGAGGAAAGTCCAGATTTAATGATTCTTGATTGGATGCTTCCAGGGATGGATGGGATGGAAGTATGTAAAGAGTTGAGGCAGAGAAAGGTCAGTACTCCTATTTTGATGCTTA
The DNA here is from genome assembly GCF_016820555.1 of Bacillus sp. REN10. GTDB lineage: Bacteria > Bacillota > Bacilli > Bacillales > Domibacillaceae > Bacillus_CE. The sequence continues at coordinate 136,138 of NZ_JADHDW010000001.1, forward strand.
CAGCAAAGGATGAAGAATTTGATAAAGTACTTGGGCTTGAATTAGGGGCGGATGATTATATGACCAAGCCATTTAGCCCTAGGGAATTGTTGGCGCGTGTGAAAGCAATCTTACGCAGATTGCAGCATGTTGTGAAAGAGGAAGAAGTAGTTGAGAATGAGGATCGTTACTTCGAGGTCGCCGAGTTGAAAATTTACCCTGATCAATATGAGGCTTATTTTCTAGATAACTTAATTGAATTGACGCCAAAAGAGTTTGAATTATTGCTTTATTTGGTGGAGAATAAAGGACGGGTATTGACGCGTGATCAATTGTTAAGCGCAGTATGGAAATATGATTTTGTTGGAGATACACGAATTGTCGATGTTCATATTAGTCATTTGCGTGAAAAGATCGAACAAAATACGAGAAAACCTCAATACATAAAGACCATTAGAGGGCTTGGTTATAAGCTTGAGGAGCCTAAAACTGTATGATGAAGCTTCGCACTCGCTTAGTGTTGGGGCTGACTTTTCTTGTCGTTCTCGTTCTTATTGCCCTCGGTGTCGTGTTAAGCGAAATGTTTAAAACGTATAATTTGCAAACGTTAAATGAGCGTTTAGAGGAAGAGACCGTTCTTTTAGCAGATCAAATTGACCGGGAAGGCGGCATTTCTGAATTAACAGAAGAGCGAGTGGAAAAATGGAGTGAACAGTTGAAGGTTCGTGTCTCTATTATAGATCCCTCGGGTCATTTGCTTTTTGATAGTGAGATGTATGATTCAACAGAAAAGTCTGAGTATCAGAAATTAGTTAAGCGAATTGCTAAACTAAAAGAACCGAAAAATTATCAAGAGGCCTTAGCGCTTAAATACAATGAGCAGTTTCATTGGCGAGTCATTCAAAATCGTGAAGGAGGAACGGAAGGAATCGTCATCCTCAATACGAAAGTGGACGATCTTAGTCATGTTTATAGACAAATTTGGCTGATTTTACTCATTTCCATTGGGGCAACGCTACTGTTAATTATTTTATTAGGCACGAAGATCACCAGTCGGTATACAAAGCCCATTGAATCCGCCACGAAAGTAGCGATTGAATTAGCAAAAGGAAATTACCGGGCGAGAACGTATGATGCGCCAACGAATGAAGTGGGCATGCTGAATACGTCAATTAATATATTGGCTCGAAACTTGCAAGAAATGATGCAAGCGCAAGAAGTGCATCAAAATCGGCTGACGGCGTTAATCGAAAATATGGAAAGCGGTATTTTGCTGCTGGATGATCGTGGATTTATCATCGTTGTCAATAAATCGTTTAAAAAGTTCTTTCATGTAAAGAATGAACGACTTATTAAAAAAAGATATTATGAAGCGATTCAGTATAAAGAAGTGATTGACATTATTGAAGAAGTGTTTATGACGGAAGAAAATGTACGCAGGCAGCTACTGCTTTCTCTCGGCATTGAACGTAAACACTTTGAAGTCTCCGGTGCTCCAATCATTGGAACGAATGATGAGTGGAAAGGCATTTTAATTGTGTTTCATGATATTACAGAAATCAAAAAGCTAGAACAGATGAGAAAAGACTTCGTTGCCAATGTCTCCCATGAGCTTAAAACGCCGATTACTTCCATTAAAGGTTTCACGGAGACGCTGTTAGATGGAGCGATGAATGACCCAGAAGCATTGTCGATGTTTTTAAACATTATTTTAAAAGAAAGCGAACGAATGCAAACACTGGTGATGGATTTGTTGGATTTATCTAAAATTGAACAAAAGGGAATCGTGTTAAATTTAAAGCCCGTATGTGTGGATGAAGTGATCGAAGAGATTATTCCTACTCTTGAACATCGCATGACTAATAAACAGATCGAATTAACACTGAATATGGCAAAAGGCCTTGAAATTATTGGGGATTTCTATCGCTTGAAACAGGTGTTTATTAATTTAATTAACAACGCGATTTTATATACGCAAGAGGGAGGCTCTATTCAGATTAAGGGGCTCGATCAAGGATCTTATGTAGAAGTTCAAGTGTCTGATAATGGAATCGGCATTAAAGAGGAAGAAGTGCCGCGCATTTTTGAAAGGTTTTATCGCGTAGATAAAGCGAGAAGCCGTAACTCTGGTGGAACAGGTCTAGGTCTTGCGATTGTTAAACATATATTAGAAGCGCATGACGGCAAAATTTCTGTGCGCAGTAAAGTCAATGAAGGAACGACTTTCATTGTTACGTTGAAAAAACAGCCGGACATTGAAGGGGAATCAGTATAATTATGTCTCTTTTACAAAAGGTTAATATGTCCTTTACATGTAGTTTATAAATAGAGCGTATAATATAACTTATCAACCCCCTTTATCCAAAAGGCTGTCCTTTAGAGGGGCTTTATGTCCCTCGCTTTTTTTTGGGTTGGTGGGTTGGTGGAAGGCCGTTATTTTCTTTTTTTATTCTAGGCATGATAGAATAAGAAAGAAAATAGCGGCTTTTTATGTTGTTATATAAGGAGGAGATACGGATTGAAGAAAAAACTGGTTTTAATTGATGGAAATAGTGTAGCCTATCGGGCATTTTTTGCTCTTCCTTTATTACACAATGATAAGGGAATACATACGAATGCCGTTTATGGGTTTACGATGATGCTCATGAAAATTTTAAAGGAAGAGCAGCCTACTCATATACTTGTCGCTTTCGATGCAGGGAAAACGACTTTTCGGCATGAAACTTATCAAGAATATAAAGGAGGACGGCAAAAAACGCCTCCTGAGCTATCGGAGCAATTTCCATACTTACGCGAATTATTAAATTGTTATCATATTCCTTACTTTGAATTAGAGAACTATGAAGCGGATGATATTATCGGAACGTTGTCACTACAAGCGGAAAAAGAGGGCTTTGAAGTGAAGGTTTTCTCTGGAGATAAGGATTTGACGCAATTAAGCTCAGAAGCGACCACTGTTTGTATTACCCGAAAAGGAATCACTGATATTGAAGTGTATACGCCGGATCATGTTCAGGAAAAATATGGTCTTGTACCAGAGCAAATCATTGATATGAAAGGGTTAATGGGTGATTCTTCAGATAATATTCCAGGCGTGCCGGGAGTGGGAGAAAAAACAGCGATTAAGCTGTTAAAGCAATTTCAATCTGTGGAACAATTGCTTAACTCCATTGATGAAGTAAGTGGAAAGAAGTTAAAAGAAAAACTTGAAGAACATAAAGAATTAGCGTTAATGAGCAAAAAGCTGGCGACCATTTTGCGAGAGGTGCCGATGGATGTATCTCTAGACAGCTTACAATATGAAGATCCCGATAATGATCAAGTGTATGAATTGTTTAAGGATCTTGGCTTTCATTCATTGTTAGATAAACTAGATCGGCCGGCAGGCGAAGCGGCTGTTCATGAAGTTGTGAATTATAAGAAGGAAACAGAATTAGATGAAGCGTTCTTTCACCAGCAGTCTTCATTTTATTTAGAAATGATTACAGATAACTATCATCATGCAGATATTGTCGGGTTTAGTATAGCCGCAGAAGATCATCTCTCTTATATCCCTGCTGACGTCGCATTTGCTTCTCCTGCTTTTAAGGCATGGGCGGAAAGTGAACAGTATAAGAAGTCTGTGTTTGATGCGAAACGTACGGTGATTGGATTAAGACGGCATGGAATTGAGCTGAAAGGGATTGATTTTGATTTACTGTTAGCTTCCTATTTAATTAACCCATCCGAATCGCCAGAGGATTTTTCGGCAGTAGCGAAACTGCATGGGCTCGGAACGATTCAGCCGGATGAAGCGGTGTATGGAAAAGGGGCTAAACTCAAACTGCCAGAAGAAGAAGTATATGCTGAGCATATTGCTTCTAAAGCAGCAGCACTAGAGCAGTTAAAGGCCACTTGTTTGCAGGAATTAGAGGACAATCAGCAACTAGAACTTTTTTATGATTTGGAACTGCCGCTTGCTCTTATTTTAGCGGATATGGAATCTGAAGGTGTACAAGTGGATGTTGACCGTTTAAAGCAAATGGGCGAAGAACTGAAGCAACAACTGTCTGTGATTGAACAAACAATTTATGAGCTGGCTGGTATGGAATTTAATATTAATTCTCCGAAACAGCTAGGGAGCGTTCTTTTTGAAAAGCTTGGTTTGCCTCCGATTAAGAAGACAAAAACAGGTTACTCTACGTCGGCCGATGTATTAGAGAAGCTCGCTCCATCACATGAAATTGTTGAACATATTCTTCATTATCGCCAACTTGGGAAATTGCAATCGACGTATATTGAAGGTTTGTTGAAGGTAGTGAGCAGTCACCACAAAATTCATACTCGATTTAATCAAGCATTGACGCAAACAGGGCGACTCAGCTCAACGGAACCGAACTTACAAAACATTCCGATTCGATTAGAAGAAGGAAGAAAGATTCGCCAAGCATTCGTGCCAACGAATAGTGAGTCTGTGATTTTTGCCGCTGATTACTCACAAATTGAATTGAGAGTGTTAGCTCATATTGCGAATGATGAAAAACTAATTGAAGCGTTTCTTCAAGGATTAGATATTCATACCGCTACAGCAATGGATGTGTTCCATGTATCGAAAGAAGAAGTCGATGGCAATATGCGTCGTCAAGCAAAAGCGGTGAATTTCGGCATTGTTTATGGGATTAGTGATTACGGCCTGTCGCAAAACTTGGGTATTACGAGAAAAGAAGCGGCGGACTTTATTGAACGGTATTTAATGACTTATCCAGGTGTGAAAGAATATATGGATGACATTATTCGTGAAGCGAAAGAAAAAGGATATGTGACCACGCTATTGCATCGGAGACGTTATATTCCTGAAATTACAAGCCGCAATTTTAATTTGCGTAGTTTTGGAGAAAGAACGGCGATGAACACACCGATTCAAGGAAGTGCCGCTGATATTATAAAAAAAGCGATGATCGATGTAGCGGAGCGATTAGAAAAGGAAAAGCTACAATCGAAATTGCTACTGCAAGTGCACGATGAATTAATTTTTGAAGTGCCGAAAGAGGAAATTGAAGTGATGAGCAAGCTTGTCCCGGAAGTTATGGAGCAAGCTTTGACATTGAAAGTGCCGCTCAAAGTCGACTTTTCTTACGGTGCGACTTGGTATGATGCAAAATAAAGTGGAAGGGGGAAGAGGAATTTGCCGGAACTTCCAGAGGTAGAAACAGTCCGGCGAACGCTCATCCAGCTGGTTGTTGGGAAGACGATTCAGAAAGTGGAGATTCGCTGGACAAATATTATTAAAAAACCCGAACAGGCCGAGCAATTTGCTGATGCGCTTGTCGGAGAAACCATTCGTGATATAGCAAGAAGAGGAAAATTTTTAATCTTTGAATTAGATCATTATGCGCTCGTTTCTCATTTGCGCATGGAAGGAAAATATCGCCTCCATGAAAAAGGGGAGGAGGAAGAGCCGCACACGCATGTTGTCTTTACATTTACCGATGGAACCGAATTGCGTTATCGCGATGTGCGCAAATTTGGAACGATGCATCTCTTTTCTAAGGGTGAAGAGTATCACGCACTTCCTCTTTCTCAACTGGGACCGGAGCCTTTTTCGGAAGAATTCTCTCTCGATTATATGAGAGCCAAGTTGAAAAAAACAGAACGAATGATCAAAGCGGTATTGCTTGATCAAAAGATCTTCGTTGGACTCGGCAATATTTATGTGGATGAGGCATTGTTTCGGGCAAATATTCACCCGGAACGAAAAGCAAGTAACTTGCAAGAAGAGGAAATCATGAGCCTTCATCAAGAAATTGTGGCTACACTGAGTGAGGCGGTTGAACAAGGTGGAAGCACCATTCGTTCCTACGTCAATAGCCAAGGACAGATGGGAATGTTTCAGCAAAAGCTGTTTGTATACGGCAAAAAAGGAGAACCGTGCCATACATGCGGAACAGCCATTGAAAAAATGAAAGTAGCTGGGCGCGGCACACATATTTGCCCTAATTGTCAGCCTTTGTCCAAATGAACCTTCTATCCGTTCCTTCATATACTATCGTAATCATTCGATAGGGAGGAATTGGCTTCATGGATGCGTATCTTTCATTGTATATGCTTGCTATCGCTGTTAGCTTAGACAGTTTCAGTGCCGGGGTTGCTTATGGGCTGAAGCAATTGAAACTTCCAGTGAAGTCTTCTATTCTTTTGTCCATTTGTTCGGCCGGTTCTTTGCTTGTTGCGATGTCAACGGGTCATGTATTAAGCCGGTTTATTTCAGAGCAAGTTGCGAGCCACATTGGTGGATTTATTTTAATTGGTCTTGGCGCTTGGGTGCTTTGGCAATTTTTCCGTACAGATCATCAAAACAATCGGTTAGAGGACCAGCCGCTTGTGTACTTAGAGCTCAAACGATTGGGCATCGTGATTCAAATTTTAAAAAGTCCTACGGCAGCTGACCTTGATCAATCCGGCACCATTTCTGGTATAGAAGCATTGCTGCTTGGGCTGGCGTTATCACTAGATTCCTTTGGGGCGGGAATTGGAGCAGCTTTTCTTGATTTTCCTCCGCTACTGTTGGCTGCTTCGGTTGCTGGAATGAACTTTTTATTTGTAACGAGCGGACTATGGTGCGGAAGGAAATTTGCGAATGTACGGTGGATGCAGCGAGTCGCATTTTTGCCAGGCATTTTATTAATTCTATTAGGTACGTTGAAAATGTGAAAGGTTGGGGGAAAATGGCTACGATAATCGGGCTAACGGGTGGCATTGCTAGTGGCAAAAGCACGGTGAGCCAAATGTTGAAAGAAAAAGGATTTGCAATAGTGGATGCAGATGTAGCGGCGCGTGCCGTTGTAGAACCTGGTCAGCCGGCGTTGCAACAAATTGTTGAGACGTTTGGAGAAGAAATTTTACAAACAGATGGCACGCTTGATCGTTTGAAGCTGGGACAACGTATTTTTAATCATGAAGAAGAACGGAAAAAGCTGAATGACATCATTCATCCAGCTGTCCGTCAGTTTATGCTGGCCGAGAAAGAAGAAGCCATTCAAGCTGGGAGCAAAACGATCATTATGGACATTCCTTTATTATTTGAAAGTCAATTAACATGGATGGTGGAAAAAGTCATCGTTGTTTATGTAAATGAAGAGACTCAATTACATAGGTTAATGGCTCGCAACGGCTTTGATGAAGTCACTGCGAAATCCCGAATCGCATCCCAGCTGAGTCTCCGTGATAAAGCTACTCAAGCGGATGCAGTGATTAATAATAACGGAACGATGGAAGAAACGAAAAAGCAGCTCGAACAAATTTTAATCGATTGGCAGTTAGAGCCATAAACCGTCCTTTTTAGAAGGGCGGTTTTTTATCTTTTTAGGCGAGAAGACCAGCCAGTCAGATCCATGTTGACGGCAGTTTTCTTAGCCTACTTTTCTGAATAGTTAAATTTCTTATTTTCATCATTTAAAGGTTCCATTAAAAATTAATTATGTTATACTAATTAAAGCAAAACAAACAATTAAGTATATAACATTTGTGGATATAGGAGGAGCCGGTATATGAAGGCGAAAGTAGCAATTAACGGATTTGGCCGTATCGGAAGAATGGTATTTCGTAAAGCGATTTTAGAGGAAGGGTTGGATATTGTAGCAGTAAATGCAAGCTATCCACCAGAGACTCTTGCTCATTTGATTAAGTATGACACAAATCATGGCAAGTTTGAGGGAGACGTAGCAACGGAAGAAAACGCATTAGTTGTAAACGGTAAGCGTATTCAACTGTTAAGCAGCCGTGATCCACTAGAACTTCCTTGGAAAGATCTTGATATCGATATCGTCATTGAAGCAACAGGTAAATTTAACGCTCGCGACAAAGCGGCACTTCACCTTCAAGCAGGAGCGAAGAAAGTCATTTTAACAGCACCTGGTAAGAACGAAGATGTTACCATCGTTATGGGTGTGAATGATGAAGCGTTAAACATTGCTGAACATGATGTGATCTCGAATGCTTCTTGTACAACAAACTGCTTGGCTCCAGTAGCGAAAGTGTTAAATGAGAAATTTGGCATCGAGAATGGTTTAATGACAACTGTTCATGCTTATACAAATGACCAAAAGAATATCGACAATCCGCATAAAGACTTACGCCGTGCTCGCGCATGTGCGCAATCGATTATCCCGACTTCAACTGGAGCGGCTAAAGCCTTGTCGCTGGTTCTTCCTGAGTTAAAAGGCAAGCTTCACGGTATGGCGTTGCGCGTGCCAACTTCTAACGTTTCTCTCGTAGACCTTGTGGTTGACTTGAAGCGTGAAGTAACAGTAGAAGAAGTAAATGAAGCATTTATTGAAGCATCTCAAGGTGAGTTAAAAGGCATCCTTGATTTCACGACAGAGCCGTTAGTATCTGTTGATTTCAATACAAATCCGCACTCTTCTATTGTAGACGGATTATCTACAATCGTAATGGAAGGCACAAAAGTGAAAGTTCTTTCTTGGTATGATAACGAGTGGGGCTATTCTTGCCGCGTGGTTGACTTAGTGAATTATGTAGCAGAAGAAATGAAAAAAAAAGCTGAAGTAACAGCCTAATTTCAAATAATATTCAGGTCGGTTTGGGCAAACACCCCAAGCCGGCTTTGTCTTGTTTTGAAAATGATAAATCCTTAGCGTCCGGCTATACTATAAGAGCGGGCGTTTTTCTTTTGTTCGCCATCCCCTTTTATGACAATAAAAAAACTTTCAGAATGGATATTGCAAATTCGAACGGATCAAAGTATACTAATCCTCGTGAAACAAAATAGCTACTTAAAGGGTTAGGACCTCTTCGGACTAACTTTCCCCCGTGGTAGTTATCACTTTTACAAAAGCCTATGGTGAAAAAAATCATTGTAAAAGGGGGAAACGATCATGGAAACAATGGGTCGTCACGTAATTTCAGAACTATGGGGCTGTAACTTAGAAAAATTAAATGATATGGAAAAAATCGAGCAAATTTTTGTGGATGCTGCACTAAAATCAGGCGCGGAAATTCGCGAAGTAGCGTTTCATAAATTTGCGCCACAAGGAGTAAGTGGAGTAGTCATTATTTCTGAATCTCATTTAACGATTCACAGCTTCCCAGAGCATGGATATGCAAGCATTGATGTGTATACATGCGGAGATTTAGATCCGAATATCGCTGCTAACTATATTGCAGAGGCTTTAGAGGCAGAAACGCGTGAAACAATTGAGTTGCCTCGTGGAATGGGCCCTGTACAACCTGTACAAGCGAAAGAAAAAGCAACTATAAGCTAACAAACACAAGGTGTATGCGAGATAAGCATACGCCTTTTCATATTGTAGAACAAAGAGCGTAACTTCTTTTCTTGTGCATTCTTTATCTTTTTTATATGATAGGATAAATATAAGCAAATTGAAATCGGAGTTGATACGATGAAATGTCCGGCTTGTCAGTATAATGGCACACGTGTCATCGATTCCCGACCGATAGATGATGGACGCTCGATTCGGCGTCGGCGGGAATGCGAATCTTGTGCTTACCGGTTCACTACGTTTGAAAAGGTGGAAGATTTACCACTGATTGTTGTGAAAAAAGAAGGAACACGAGAAGAATTTAATCGGGACAAAATGTTGCGCGGCTTAGTAAAGGCATGTGAGAAGCGCCCTGTTTCCCTGGAGCAGTTAGAAAACATTTCTTTAGATGTAGAGAAAGATATTCGCAGTCAAGGGTATTCAGAAATCGATTCAGATAAGATCGGTGAAATGGTCATGGACCGCCTAGCGGAAGTGGATGAAGTCGCTTATGTTCGTTTCGCCTCTGTGTACCGACAATTTAAAGATATTAATGTTTTTTTAGATGAGTTAAAGGAATTAATTAAAAAAGTGAAATAACAGGCTGGAGGCAGACAGTTCTCTAGCTTTTTTCGTCGAAAGGTTAGATAAACGATGACCCCACACTGGAATGAAATTCAACCCGTCGATGAGTACAAGGCTTGTCTAAGCGGAGTACTGCATGACATGGATCGCAAAATATTGACATTTCTTTATCAGCCGTTAATCGGTGCGAAATGCTTTAGTTTATATATGACATTATGGGCGGAAGTAGAAGAGAATAGACTTGTCGCTCGTGTCTCTAACCATTATTATTTAATGAATTTTATGGATATGAGCATTCAAGACATATATAAAGAACGCTTAAAGTTAGAAGCGCTTGGTTTGTTAAAAACGTACGCGAAAAGAAGAGGCGATATCCGTGAATTTATTTATGAGTTGCAACCGCCGCTCACGCCAGAACAGTTTTTTCATGACGGTATGTTAAATGTATTTCTTTATCGAAAAGTGGGCCGTTCCCATTTTCAAAGGTTAAAAGAATTTTTTGCTGATCAACTTATCCCGAAACAAGAGTATCACGATGTCACAAGAGACTTTCAAGAAGTGTTTTCTGCCGGGCCGCCGGCAATGAGCGAAGAAGCGATGGAGATGAGTCAAGTTTCCGGAAATCAACAATTTATTTCGAAGGAGGAAGGAAAGGGGATTCCTCTTTCTGAAGATAGTTTTGATTTCAGTCTGCTTGAAAGTGCTTTAAAAGGGGCGATGCTCTCAAAAGTGGTATTGACTCCTTCTGTGAAGGAAACCATTGCGAAATTATCTGTTCTTTATGGGATCGGACCGTTTGACATGAAAAACTTACTGTTGTCCTCGATGGATGAAAGGGATGCCATTGATATTGAAGTGCTGAGAAAGTCGGCTCGTGATTGGTATCAGCTTGAGAAAAACAGCGAGCTTCCAGAGCTTATCCATCTTGTTCAGCCTGTGCCACTGCGAACAGTGCAACATGAACCGATTACGCAAGAGGAACAGTTAATGCATTATTTAGAAACGACCTCTCCACGGCAAATATTGATCGATATTTCAGGGAGTTTGCCATCAAAGGCAGATTTAAAAGTTATGGAAGGTGTGATGTTTCAACATAAGTTACCTGCTGGTGTGGTCAATGTATTGATTCAGTATGTCCTTCTTAAAACAGATATGAAATTGACGAAAAGCTACGTCGAGAAAATCGCCTCTCATTGGGCGCGGAAGAAGATCAAAACCGTGAAAGAAGCGATGGAGCTGGCAAAAAGTGAGCATCGTCAATATTTAGACTGGGCTAATCATAAAAAACAACCGAATAAAAAAGCCGCGATCCGCACGGAAAAGTTGCCCGGCTGGTTTCACGAAACGGAAGAGACCAGGAAACCTTCACAACAGGAGTCAGCGGACGTGGCAGCGAAAAGACGTGAACTGGAAGAAAAAATTAAAAATAGCCGATTGCAAAGGCAGGTGAAACAAGGTGAAGAAAATTGATGAAACCATCAAACGATTGACAAGCTCCTCTGATTTTCAAAAACGTTATGAAGAGATGCGGACAGAGATTTTAAATGATCCGTCCATTCAACAATTTCTTAGGGAGCATCGACAAGAGATCTCATCAGATGTGCTGAATAAAAATTTAATGAAATTATATGAATATAAATCACAAAGCTTTTCATGTGATAAATGCCCGAGCCTTGATGGCTGTATCAATATGATGAAGGGGTTTGAGCCGAAGTTGGTGTGGCGTCGGGGCGGCATTGATATTGACTACTATCGCTGCCCGAACAAAATTCGTGACGATGAAAAACGTAAAAATGAAAAATTAATTACTAGCATTTACGTCCCGAAAGACATTTTGTATGCGACATTTACGAACTTGGATTTGCAGGATCCTGATCGTTGGCAGGCGATTGAAGCGGCGCAGCACTTTACAGAAGCGTATTCGAAAGATCCGCATACGAAAGGTTTATTTATTCATGGACCGTTTGGTGTGGGGAAATCATATTTGCTCGGGGCGATCGCCAACGACCTGGCAGATAAACATGTTTCGTCGCTTATCGTTTATTTTCCGGAGTTCATCCGTGAAATGAAACAATCCTTTAATGATCAGTCGATGAATAGTAAGCTTGAAGTCGTGAAAAAGGCTCCTATCTTAATGCTAGATGACATTGGAGCGGAGTCAATGTCTAGCTGGATGCGCGATGATATTCTCGGAACAATTTTGCAGTTCCGGATGCTTGAAGGTTTGCCAACGTTCTTTACATCCAATTTTAGCTATGCAGAATTAGAACATCATTTAACTTACTCGCAGCGGGGAGAAAAGGAAGAACTGAAAGCGAAGCGAGTGATGGAGCGGCTCCGATATTTAACCGTACCGGTAGAAATGAAAGGCCAAAATCGACGGAAATAATGAGGAAGCCTATTGATTTTCATGTAAGTAAGTTCTATAATACGTACATACATGATAAATAGTAACAGGTGATGACGAGGACACGAGTCTTTTTTTACGGTTTCTAGAGAGGGAAAGCTAGGCTGAAACTTTCCTAACACGAAAAAAACACTTACCACCTCTGAACCACGGCCGTGAACACAAAAATTGTTAGTAATGGACCGCCGGCAGCAGCCGTTATCTGAACTGGAGATTTCAACATGTTTTGTTGAAAAAGTAGGGTGGAATCGCGATCAAAACCTCGTCCCTTCATTTAATTGAAGGGGTGGGGTTTTTTATTTTTGGCTTTGTTAAACAATAACACTACACTTTTTAACAAAGCTTAATTTTTTTACTATAAAGAAGGAGTTGGAAGTAATGTCTGACATGATGAAAATTACATTCCCTGATGGATCCGTCAAGGAGTTTTCTAAAGGCACAACGACAGAAGCAATTGCCCAATCCATTAGCCCAGGATTAAAAAAGAAAGCATTAGCTGGGAAAGTTAACGGCAAGCTATTTGATTTACGCACACCCATTGAAGAAGATGGTCGCTTAGAAATCGTAACACCTGATCATGAAGATGCGCTAGAAATTTTGCGTCACAGTACAGCGCATTTAATGGCTCAAGCGATTAAACGCATCTATGGAGCAGAAAATGTGAAGTTAGGTGTCGGTCCAGTGATCGAAGGTGGATTTTATTACGATATCGATTTAGAAGAATCGATCACGCCAGAAGACTTGCCGAAGATCGAAAAAGAAATGAAGAAAATCATCGGCGAGAACATTGAAGTCGTTCGCAAAGAAGTAAGCCGCAATGAAGCGCTGAAGTTTTATCAAGAAATTGGCGATGAGTACAAAATTGAGCTGATCGGCGCGATTCCTGAAGAGGAAACGGTGACAATGTATGAGCAAGGCGACTTTATCGACCTTTGCCGTGGTGTTCACGTCCCTTCCACAAATAAAATTAAAGAATTTAAGTTGCTGAGCATTGCTGGTGCTTACTGGCGCGGAGACAGCAACAACAAAATGCTTCAACGTATTTACGGGACAGCGTTCTTCACAAAAGAAGAGTTAAAAAACCATCTACACATGCTTGAAGAAGCGAAAGAGCGCGATCACCGTAAAATCGGTAAAGAGTTAAACTTATTCATGAACTCGCAAAAAGTGGGGCAAGGACTTCCGATGTGGCTACCTAAAGGGGCAACGATTCGTCGCATCGTTGAGCGCTACATTGTCGATAAAGAAGAAAGCCTTGGCTACAATCACGTCTATACACCGGTAATGGGAAGCGTGGAGCTGTATAAAACGAGCGGTCACTGGGAGCATTATCAAGAGAACATGTTCCCGATGATGGAAATGGATAATGAGCAATTAGTGCTTCGCCCAATGAACTGCCCGCATCATATGATGATTTATAAAAATGGCATCCACTCTTATCGTCAGTTGCCGATCCGTATTGCGGAACTAGGTACGATGCACCGCTATGAAATGTCAGGTGCATTATCAGGACTTCAGCGTGTACGTGGAATGACATTGAATGATGCTCATATCTTTGTCCGTCCGGATCAAATTAAAGAAGAGTTCAAGCGTGTAGTAGAATTAATTCTCGAAGTATACAAAGATTTCGATTTGAACGATTATTCTTTCCGTTTATCTTATCGTGATCCAGCTGATACAGAGAAATATTTCGATGACGATGAAATGTGGGAAAAAGCACAAGGGATGTTAAAAGAGGCGATGGATGAGCTTGGCCTTGAGTACTACGAAGCAGAGGGAGAAGCGGCATTCTACGGTCCGAAGTTAGACGTAATGGTCAAAACAGCCTTAGGGAAAGAGGAAACTTTATCAACAGCACAGCTTGATTTCCTATTGCCAGAGCGTTTTGAATTAACATACGTTGGTGAAGATGGTAAGCAGCATCGTCCAGTCGTTATTCACCGCGGTGTCGTATCGACAATGGAACGTTTCGTTGCCTTCTTAATCGAAGAATACAAAGGAGCCTTCCCAACGTGGTTAGCACCGATCCAAGTACAAGTGATTCCGGTATCTGCCGATGTTCATTTTGATTATGCGAAGGAAGTGCAAGAAAGCTTGCGCGCAGCTGGCATCCGTGCAGAACTTGATGATCGCGACGAGAAAATCGGCTACAAAATCCGCGAAGCCCAAATTCAAAAAACACCGTACATGCTTGTTGTGGGTGATAAAGAAATCGAAACAAAGTCCGTTAATGTTCGTAAGTACGGTGAACAAAAATCAGAGACAATTGCTTTCAATAACTTCTTAGAAATGATTAAGAAAGAAGCGAAAAAAGGTTAATTTGAAAAAAATCCTTGATCTTTTGTTCGAGCTTTGTTAATATAATTTTTGTTGATCATAATGAATTGACGAATATGATTCGTTGTGATATAGTTACTAAGGTGAACAGAATACACAAGCAGAAGCACCCGCTTCTCACCTGATTGACGCGCCAAGCAGTTGGCAGGTTTGAATGTAATGATTAATGGCCGGTTTATGGCTATTTCAATGCGGGTATGCTCATATACCCGCATTTTTTATTGCCTTTAAACAGTTGACGTTAATGTGTATTCGTAAATATACGTGTATTCTAATAAACCTTGGAGGTGGCTAATTATTAGCAAAGATATGTTTGTAAACGAGGGAATTCGTTCCCGTGAAGTCCGTCTCATTGACCAAAATGGCGAGCAGTTAGGAATTAAATCAAAATTCGATGCGCTCGAAATTGCTTCACGCGTTAATCTTGATCTTGTGCTTGTTGCTCCAAATGCTAAACCACCAGTAGCTCGTATTATGGATTACGGTAAGTTTAAATTTGAACAGCAGAAGAAAGAGAAAGAGGCTCGTAAAAATCAAAAAATCATTAATCTTAAAGAAGTTCGTCTTAGTCCGACGATTGAAGAGCATGATTTTAATACGAAACTTCGCAATGCCATCAAATTCCTTGAAAAAGGGGATAAAGTGAAAGCTTCGATCCGTTTCAAGGGACGTGCGATTACTCATAAGGAAATTGGACAACGCGTTCTTGACCGTTTTTCAAAAGCTTGTGAGGAAGTGGCTACTGTTGAGACTAAACCAAAAATGGATGGTCGCAGTATGTTCTTAATCTTAGCACCTAAAAACGAAAAGCAATAAGTTTGAGGAGGAATTACAAATGCCAAAAATGAAAACCCACCGCGGCTCAGCTAAGCGTTTCAAAAAAACAGGTTCTGGTAAATTAAAACGTTCTCATGGCTACACAAGTCACTTATTTGCCAACAAATCTACAAAACAAAAACGTAAGCTTCGCAAAGGAACGCTTGTATCTAAAGGCGATTTCAAACGCATTCGTCACATGTTAGACAATCTTAAGTAAGACTAGGAACCATTATAGGAGGGAAATATTATGCCACGCGTAAAAGGCGGAACAGTAACTCGCAGACGTCGTAAAAAAGTTCTTAAATTAGCAAAAGGTTTTTTCGGTGCTAAACACCGTTTATATAAAGTTGCCAACCAACAAGTAATGAAATCTTTACAATATGCTTACCGTGATCGTCGTCAGAAAAAACGCGACTTCCGTAAGCTTTGGATCACTCGTATCAATGCAGCAGCTCGCATGAACGGTCTTTCTTACAGCCGTTTAATGCACGGTTTAAAACTTGCTGAAATCGAAGTGAACCGCAAAATGCTTGCTGACTTAGCAATTAGCGATGAGAAAGCATTTGCTCAATTAGCAGACGCTGCAAAAGCTCAATTAAACAAATAATATTTGTTCAAAATCAGACCGCCATTCAGGTGTGTCTGATTTTTTATTGGGCAAGAAAACAAAGGATGCCAACAAAACAAGATCAGACTCAGTAATTAAGCCTGTCCAATGAGCAAAAACACAGCAATTTCTGAAAAGCGAAATGTTTGATACAATAAATGCTGGGAGGTTATCCAATTTGTTCATTTATTTTGTTCTCATCAATGTGATTAGTTATGCGGTGATGGCCAATGATAAGAGGAAGGCGAAACGCGGAGCTTGGCGGACGAGTGGGTTCACACTATGGCTGTTAGCATTTACTGGGGGAGCGGTTGGCAGCTGGGTAGCGATGCAGACAAATCGTCATAAAACAAAGCATGCTTCCTTTAAATATGGCATGCCGGTATTAGCGGTGATCGACCTCGGATTACTTGCCTATTTTTCATAAAGGATAAGGAGAGTTACCACAATGAACTATAACTTAAAGATAAAACGACTACATAATGAGGCTCTTTTACCATTTCAAGCGAATCCAGGAGATGCTGGATTAGATTTATTTTCTGCGGAAGAAAAAATAATCAAGCCGGGAGAGGCGGAATTAATTAGCACAGGAATTAGCATGGAGTTGCCAAAAGGAACGGAAGCGCAAGTGAGACCGAGAAGTGGCTTAGCGTTAAAGCATGCGGTGACGGTATTAAATAGCCCAGGTACGATCGATGAAGGATATAGAGGAGAAATTAAAGTCATCCTCATCAACCATGGAAAGGCAGACTTTCAAGTAGAGAAGCAAATGAGAATTGCCCAAATGGTGATTGCACCTGTGGCGACAGTAACGATCACTCAAGTGGAAGAGCTCTCTCAGTCGGAGAGAGGAGCAGGAGGCTTTGGGTCCTCAGGTGTAAAATAAAACAGTCTTGCGAGTATACGGAAATTTTGAATATTTGAGTAAAATTGCGTATACTGAAAACGGATACATATTTTTCGTAAAGGAGGCTTTTCCATGCCAAAAATGGATGAAACATTAACGATGCTGAAAGAACTGACAGATGCGAAAGGAATTCCTGGGAATGAACGCGAAGTGCGCGCTGTCATGAAAAAATATATTGAGCCGCTTTCAGATGAAGTCACAACCGACAACTTAGGAAGCTTAATTGCGAAAAAAGCAGGCGACGAAAATGGACCGAAAATCATGGTAGCTGGTCACTTAGACGAAGTTGGTTTCATGATTACTCAAATCGATGATAAAGGCTTCCTTCGTTTTCAAACAGTCGGTGGCTGGTGGGGGCAAGTGATGCTTGCTCAACGTGTGACAATTGTAACGAGAAAAGGTGATGTTACGGGGATCATCGGATCAAAGCCTCCGCATATTTTATCGCCAGAAGCTCGTAAAAAACCGGTAGAGATTAAAGATATGTTCATTGATATCGGTGCTTCTAGTAAAGAAGAAGCGATGGAGTGGGGCATTCGTCCAGGCGACATGGTCGTACCTTATTTCGAATTCACGGTGATGAACAATGAAAAAATGCTGTTAGCGAAAGCATGGGATAACCGCATTGGCTGTGCGATTGCGATTGACGTCATGAAATATGTGAAAGACAAGCAACATCAAAATGTCGTGTACGGCGTAGGTACAGTGCAAGAAGAGGTCGGGCTCCGCGGGGCGAAAACAGCCGCTCAAACGATTAAACCAGATATCGCTTTTGGAGTAGATGTTGGTATTGCTGGTGATACGCCAGGTATCTCTGAAAAAGAAGCAATGAGCAAAATGGGCAAAGGTCCGCAAATTATTCTGTATGATGCATCCATGGTGTCTCATAAAGGGCTGCGTGACTTTGTAACCGATGTGGCTGATGAGTTGAACATTCCATATCAATTCGATGCCATGGCTGGCGGAGGCACAGACTCAGGTGCCATTCATGTCACATCAGGTGGCGTCCCTAGCTTATCCGTAACGATTGCGACACGCTACATCCACTCGCATGCCGCAATGCTTCACCGCGACGACTACGAAAACGCCGTCAAACTACTTGGGGAAGTCATCCTCCGTCTAGACCGCGATACTGTGAACAAAATTACATTTGACTAAGAAAAGCGAAAGATGCCGTTTAACGGCGTATGGACTGTAGCGATCCGTACGAGATAAAGGAAACACGATGAACGTCAGTGAATCGATGTTGACTTATCGTAAGGAGGATCGAGGAAGTCCACTAGACGTTGGCATCTGTAGCTGGACAAAAAAGAAAAGCGAAAGATGCCATTTAGCGTGACAAGCAAATTCATTTGCTTGTCACGCTTTTTTTATGAACGTATATCAAGGTTAGCCTGATGATATTTGCTAAATTTACAAATACATATATTTAGATTCTGTGAAAATATTTAAAATTTACTCACTTTTTTGATATCCTTAAAAAGATGGATGAAAACGGAAAGAGAGGGATGGCAATGGGGAATTCAACCATTAAAGAATTGATGACGGAAGAGGGCATAAGGAGTGCCTATCCCGTAATGAAACAGCTGCGGACGCATTTAGATGAACAGATGTATCTTGATTTGGTACTAGAAGCACAGGAAAAAGAGCAATACAAACTGTGTGCTTTATTTCATGATGAAGAAATAGTCGCAGTCATTGGTTTTCAGCCGATGACGACGTTGTACTATGGGCGTTTCGTTTGGGTGTGTGATTTAGTGACAGCTGCAGATCAGCGTTCGAAAGGCTATGGAGAGACTTTGCTTATATACGTTCATGAATGGGCAGCCGCTCATCATTATGAAAGTGTTGCCTTATCTTCAGGATTGCAACGAGTAGATGCTCACCGTTTTTATAAAGACAAAATGAACTATGACAAAGTGAGCTTTGTGTTTAAGCATACTTTGTCGTAAAGGAGGGGACATATGACGTTAAAAAATCAACCAGTATTAAAGATCCCGTCAACAATTTTGGAGAAGATCTCTACCGTATTGTCTTTACTATTGCTTATACTTAATGTCATTTACCTGCTTATTCAATGGGGAGAGCTGCCGAATCAAGTACCCATTCATTTTGGGGTTACAGGGGAGGCTGACGGTTGGGGAGGCAAAGGAATGATTTGGTTCTTGCCCATTATGGCTTTTCTTTTATGGATAGGACTCACTTTGTTAGAACGAGTGCCACATCTACATAACTATAGCGGTTTAACAGAAGAAAATGTGGAGTCTCAATACCGTAACTCGCGAATGATGCTCAATGTGATGAAGACGGAAATCATTATTTTCATGGTATTAGGCAGTTATCAAAGCGTACAAGTCGCGCATGGGCATCAATTTGGTCTTGGCATATGGGAGCTTCCTATCTTTTTAGGTGTGATGTTCAGTACGATGGGGTTTTTTATGTATCGAGCGTTCAAGTTAAAACAAACAAGCGATTCTCTGTAACGGAGGGTCGTTTTTTTATTAGGCAATTACCTATTTTTACAGAAGACAATCGCCCTCTTTGTATAAACTGCATAGCATGTTAATGGAAAGGCAAGGAGATCAATTAAAACGGAAAGGGAGAATGTTTGCAATGAATGAGGGCATATCAATGTTACCCGGAGTAGAACAAGAGGCAAGAGCTGCAGATGAAAGAATTATTGGTCGTCCTTTTGGATTCGGCAGACCATTTGGATTCGGTTTTGGTAGACCATTCGGATTCGGATTTGGCAGACCGTTTGGGTTTGGCAGACCGTTTGGGTTTGGCTTTGGCCGTCCATTTTGGGGAGGTCCATTCTGGGGAGCACCTTTCTTAGGCGGATTTGCCGGAGGGTTGTTAGCTAGTTCGTTATATCCTCCTTATTATGGTTACCCAGGATATGGATATGGTTATGGATATGGATATCCATACGGAGGCTTTTATTAAGTCAAAAGAGGAGAAACAATATTAATTACCTTTAAAGGAGAGAGAATAATTATGTGGGATCAACATTTTGGTGAACAAGACTTTTTAGATACGATGGATGAAAGACAACAGCCTTACTACCAACAGCCGTATTATCCTTACCCGTACCCTAGACCTAGACCGCCATATTATCCGCAATATCCGTACTACCCGCATCATCATCATCATCCGCATCATCACCATCATTATCCGTATCAGCCATACTCGCAGTATCCAGGGCAGGGGTATGGCGGCTGGTAACAACAAACTTGGCTACTAGATGGATATCTAGTAGCCAGTTGGCTATGGAATAATTACATATGCATAACGCCAGTAAAAACGGCGAGACTAAGTGACAAAAGGAGTGATTTGCTATGAAAAATAATGCTAATTATCCCG
The DNA here is from genome assembly GCF_016820555.1 of Bacillus sp. REN10. Classification (GTDB taxonomy): domain Bacteria; phylum Bacillota; class Bacilli; order Bacillales; family Domibacillaceae; genus Bacillus_CE. The sequence goes on from NZ_JADHDW010000001.1 coordinate 156,399, forward strand.
TTGCTTCATTAAATGAACATCAAGTAAAAAGAATTCAGTCGTTAGAGAAAGAACTGCGGCAAGAAATGAGCGAAAATATTGTGTTAATTGCTTATGATGAAATAGAAGATAAGTAAAGAGGTTTGTTAGGAACTTATTTTTCGGATGATTAATACATTAATTAGAGAATCCGAAAAAGGAGTGAAAGTCATTATGAGTATGCCGTCCATCCCGAAAGAACCTCATCGTCCCGATAAAAATGAAGTCATTATCGATTTATTAGAATCGATTGCCCTAGAAGAAATTGCTCTATCACATATCCTTAATGCAGAAGCGGAAAAAATCCAAGCGTTTGTTGGCGAGTGTTTAGATTTTCCGACGAAACCTAATAATCATGAGATCATTAAGTTTAATAAATCTGTTCAAAGTCTGATTGAAACCGTCGTCATGAAAGAATGGCTACTGCTGAAGAAGTTAGAGAGTGTCATGGAGTTAATTCCAAGTCATCACAGCAAATGCCATTGTACGACATGTAAAGGCAAAGGGCATCACCCATGTTAACTTGTAACAAGCATCATGAGCACGCGCTTTCTCATTCGATAGCGGCAGCTGATGAATCGCTAGCTACTTTTGCATCAGCATTAGTTTTACTGGCTGAAGCGGAACAATCTGCAAAGATCGAAAATGATGTAATAAAAGATTTGACGACTTCGATTTGTACAGAAATCGCTCAACTGCAAAAGCTGTCATTTAAAAAACATAAACATATGCGAGCATATATTGAGCAATCGGATAAGACTTGTTTCATTCCTTCTTCAGAGCAGTGCTATACGTTAAATGAGACGATATCGAAACTGTATCCGATTGTCAATTCTTTATCACTCACACTGGAAGAACGAATGGAACTGTATGAGCTAGTACAAGAAAATCAACAATGGTATAAAAAACGGAGAGAGTTATTTTCTTATTCGCATCGCTTTGACAATGACCCGGCAACTACTTGGCTTTCGATTTATTGTCCTTTTGTCGAGAAGGAGAAACCTGCGCTGTAGTCGCGCAGGTTCCTTGATAAAGAACTTATTTATTCTTCTGTACAGTCTTTAATATCGATTGCTTTGTTTGCAGGAATAGTAATGTTTACAGTGAAGGTATCAGCAGGGTCAGTTTGGTTTGTGAACACAAATTCCACATTTTGACCATTATTAGAAATAGTGGCTACGAAGTCATAGTTTGTATTTCCGATCGTTCCTTCTCCTTCTAGAGTGGCTTCATCGTCAGCAGCACTACAGTCTGAGAAATCAGTGACAAATCCTTCAAATCTAAAATCTCCTGAACCTCCAGGAACGACAAATTGTAATACAACTTCATTAAATCTAGGGTTGGCACAAGGGCCACAGAAACGAATTCTTAAAGGTGATGCCAATCCTGTAATAGGATCTTGACCTGTTTCAGTTTTTACAGCTGTAAGACCGCCACGGTTATAGAAAATGGAACAAGTTTCGCAACCGAATGGTGGTGGTGGTCCAGGTTCTTCTGGTTCCTCAGGAATTTCTAAAATTTCTTCCAACTTAAATAATAAAATTAATTCTTTGGCAATAACCTTCTTTAACACTTTCTCTACGCTTCTGTTCACTCTTAACAAATCTTGCAGATTAGGAGCAGGAGTGAGAGTAGATCCGAGAGTACCCACCACTTTTTGAATCTTTTCTGCTTCGGCATTGACAACATGCGCAAGAGCAATTTCTTCTAAAGCAACAGATGCTAACAATAAATTGATAGCGTCATTACGGCTAATGGACGTGTTGTCCGGTAATTGAGGTGCTGTCATATTTTTCATCCTTTCAAATTTTTTTATCTTACATGAGTACTATATTCACTTGAATACATAACAGAAATGGACAAATATCTAAAATAGAGTAGATTTGAATAAAAGGGCGTTAAACTCATAGATTGAAACAAAAGAGGCCGAGTCAAAAGTTTATACTTTGGCTCAGCCTCTTTCTTATAACATTTCAGAGATTTGGTTTTTCACTGTTTTAATCCATCTTCTAGTGTTTGCAGCATATGCTGTTTCTCTTGCTCATCAGCGTGCTGCCAAAATACTTCAAACAATACCCCAAGTCCCGGAAGCATTTTTTCTTCATTTCGCTGGATCGCATCGACAATTGTTTGCTCTAGTTGTTGCTGTGAACTGCCAGTAATGTTGTTTAACACCGCTTGCCTTAAATTAAAATTCATCGCCATTGCCCCTCCTTGCTGTAGTCATTATTACTTTCTCCTTTCCTTCCATTTAATATGCGAAAAAAATAAGCTATAATGAAACGAAATCCCTATGTATTGAAGGAGCGGAAAAAGTGAAGTTTATTCAATCAACGAAAAACCCTCAAGTGAAACAGTGGAAAAAGCTGTTAACGAAGAAAGAGCGAGAGAAAACAGGACTTTATTTACTTGAAGGTCTTCATTTAGTAGAAGAGGCATTGAAGCATAAAGAAGAGATTGTGGAATTAATCGCTTCAGAAGATTTATCATTACCGACACATTGGAATGTGGATGGTGTTGAAATGACGATTGTCACAGCGGATATTACAAAAGAGCTGGCCGATACAGAGACAAATCAAGGCGTGTTTGCGGTTTGCCGCAAACGCCCATTGCCGGATTCTTTATCAGGCCGGACGTATTTATTAATCGATGCTGTGCAAGATCCAGGAAATATCGGAACAATGATTCGCACAGCGGATGCAGCAGGTTTAGATGGCGTGATTTTAGGAACAGGCTGTGCCGATCTTTATAATCCGAAAGTGCTTCGTTCAGCGCAAGGCAGTCATTTTCATTTGCCGCTCATTCAAATGCCGCTTGATCAAGCGATTCAACAATTAAAACAGGAACAAATTCCGGTATTCGGTACATCATTGCAACAAGCAGCGGATTATCGGGAAGCGGAAGTACAAGATTCTTTTGCTCTTCTCGTGGGGAACGAAGGCAGTGGTGTCAATGAATCGCTGTTAGCGGAGACGACGAGCAATGTGTTTATTCCGATTTATGGTGGCAGCGAATCGTTAAATGTGGCGGTTGCGGCTGGCATCTTGCTGTATCATTTCAAACATTCATTGAAAAACGTTTGAACTTTTGAGTGAATATATACTATAATAAGAACAAATTGTATAAGGCAAAAGGCAATGATAGAGAAGAGTAGTTTACGCTGTTTTTTTCAGGGAGAAAGTGCCGCAGACTGAAAGCACTTTTATGAAACGGTAAGCGAAGTTCACCTCTTGAGCCGGCATCAGGACCGCCCTAGGCGTAAAGATGCCCCGGTGAAGAACCGTTACAGCAATGAAGTGAACGTGTGTTTGAGCATGTTAATAAGGGTGGTACCGCGACCAAAGCCTCGTCCCTTTTTTGGGAGACGGGGCTTTTTTGTGTTTACGATACTAAACTGCTTTTTGCCAATGAAAAAAGGAGGAATTACACTGTGGAACAGCAATTACAGCAATTACAAACAGAAGCATTAGCCCAAATTGAAACAGCCGCTGATTTAAAACAGCTGAATGACATTCGGGTCGCTTATTTAGGAAAAAAAGGGCCTGTGACAGAAGTACTGAAAGGCATGGGGAAATTATCAGCGGAAGAACGTCCGAAAATGGGGGCGCTTGCGAATGAAGTGCGTGGAGCGATTGCTTCAGCGATCGAAGCAAAGCAAACGACATTAGAGCAACAAGCGATTCAAGAGCAATTAGCAAAAGAAACAGTGGATATTACCTTGCCAGGTCGACCAGTGAAAACAGGCAATCATCATCCGCTCACACGAGTTGTAGAAGAAATTGAAGATTTATTTATCGGTATGGGCTATTCTGTAGCAGAAGGTCCAGAAGTGGAAAAGGATTACTACAACTTTGAAGCGCTCAACTTGCCGAAAGGTCATCCGGCACGTGATATGCAGGATTCTTTCTATATTACAGAAGATATTTTGCTTCGTACGCATACTTCTCCGGTTCAAGCGCGCACAATGGAAAAAAATACAGAAAAAGGCCCAATTAAAATTATTTGTCCAGGAAAAGTGTTCCGTCGTGACAATGATGATGCGACACACTCCCATCAATTTATGCAAATTGAAGGTCTTGTCGTTGATGAAAACATTAGCATGGGCGACTTAAAAGGTACTCTTCAAGCGTTTGCGAAAAAAATGTTCGGTGAAGATCGTGAAATTCGTTTACGTCCAAGCTTCTTCCCATTCACGGAACCATCGGTTGAAGTCGACGTTAGCTGTATGTGCGGCGGCAAAGGCTGTAACATTTGTAAGCAGACGGGTTGGATTGAAGTGTTAGGAGCAGGAATGGTGCATCCGAATGTGCTTGAAATGGCTGGTTATGACTCGAAGAAATATACAGGCTTTGCGTTCGGTATGGGAGCGGAACGAATTGCTATGCTGAAATATGGCATTGATGATATTCGTCTTTTCTACACAGATGATCTGCGCTTCTTAAAACAATTTTCGGTACATGAATAATTAGGAGGGAAATGAAAAATGTTCGTTTCATATAAATGGCTGAGCGAGTACGTCAATCTTGACGGAATGCCGGCAAAAGAATTAGCAGAAAAAATTACCCGCAGCGGAATTGAAGTAGAAAGTGTTGAGCATTTAGGGGAAGGTATTAAAAATGTCGTTGTTGGTCATGTGCTAGAGCGTGAACAGCATCCGAATGCGGATAAATTAAATAAATGTTTAGTTGATGTCGGTGAGGAAGAGCCGGTTCAAATTATTTGCGGAGCGCCAAACGTTGATAAAGGTCAAAAGGTCGTTGTCGCAAAAGTAGGCGCTGTTCTTCCTGGTGATTTCAAAATTAAAAAAGCAAAGCTGCGCGGCGAAGCATCACATGGGATGATTTGCTCGCTGCAAGAGCTTGGCATCGAAAGCAAATTAGTGGCAAAAGAATTTGCAGAAGGTATTTTCGTCTTCCCGAATGATGTGACACCAGGTGAAGATGCGCTTCAACAATTAAACTTAGATGATGAAGTGCTAGAGCTCGGCTTAACACCGAACCGTTCTGATTGCTTAAGCATGTTAGGTGTGGCTTATGAAGTGGCAGCCATTCTCGGCACAAATGTCAAACTTCCTGCATTGGAAGTAAACGAAGTAAATGAAAAAGCAGAGGAACATATCGACATTCGTATCGAGGCGAAGGAAGATAACCCTCTTTATATTGCTCGTGTTGTCAAAAATGTCAAGATCGCTCCATCCCCACTTTGGCTGCAAACTCGACTCATGGCAGCGGGCATTCGTCCTCATAACAATGTCGTGGATATCACGAACTATATTTTATTAGAATATGGTCAACCGCTTCACGCCTTTGATTATGATCGTCTAGGCTCAAAAGAAATCGTTGTGCGCCGCGCGAATGAAGGCGAAAAAATCGTTACATTGGATGATGCCGAACGTACCTTATCAGCTGAGCATTTAGTGATCACAAACGGCCAAGAGCCAGTCGCGATTGCTGGTGTAATGGGTGGAGCCAACTCTGAAGTGCAAGCAGATACAACGACGGTTCTCATCGAATCTGCGTATTTTGATGGTCAACGTGTGCGCCAAGCGTCCAAAGATCATGGCTTACGTTCAGAAGCGAGTGCTCGTTTTGAAAAAGGTGTCGACCCGAATCGTGTGCAAGCAGCGGCTGACCGTGCCGCTCAATTAATGGTGGAGCTAGCTGGCGGAGAAGTGCTTTCTGGCCGCGTCGTAGCTGGAGAAATGGCGGCAGAGCCGAAAGTCGTTTCTCTTACGCTAGAAAAACTGAATCGTGTCCTTGGTACCGAGTTACAAGTAGCTGAGGTGGAAGATATTTTCCGTCGTTTGCAATTTGATGTGCAAACGGATAACAATGAATTCATTGTGACTGTTCCTACTCGTCGCGGCGATATCACGATCCCTGAAGATTTAGTGGAAGAAGTGGCACGTATGTATGGGTATGATCACTTGCCAACGACACTTCCAACAGTGGAATCGAAGCCAGGCCGATTAACCGATTATCAATTAAAACGTCGCGTTGTTCGCCGTTATTTAGAAGGGGCAGGCTTAAATCAAGCGATCACTTATTCTTTAACAAGTGAGAAAAAATCAACACAATACGCATTAGAAACTCGTGAGCCTGTCGCTTTAGCGATGCCGATGAGCGAAGAGCGTGCGTTTTTACGCTTAAGTCTTGTTCCGCAGTTACTTGAAGTTATTGCTTATAACAACGCTCGCCAAATTGATTCATTAGCTCTTTATGAAGTAGGTTCTGTTTTCTTAAAAGAAGCAGAGGGCGAGTTACCTTTTGAAGAGGAACATGTAGCTGGTGCGATTACTGGACTATGGGAAGAAAATGCTTGGCAAGGAGAAAAGAAAGCTGTTGATTTCTTCGTAGCGAAAGGCGTACTAGAAGGTTTATTTGCTCGACTTGGTCTAGAACAACGCATCGCTTACAAAAAAGCAGAAGTAGAAGGGATGCACCCAGGACGTACAGCAGCGATTGAACTCGATGGTCAATTGATCGGATTTGTCGGTCAAGTGCATCCTCAGCAAGCGAAAGATCTCGATTTGAAAGAAACATATGTATTCGAATTGCGATTAAGCACGCTATTCGAAGCGGAAAAAGACGCGGTTGCTTACGAGCCAATTCCTCGTTTCCCTTCCATTACTCGCGACATCGCGCTAGTTGTCGAACGCCAAGTAGAAGCAGGGGCCTTGCAAGCCGTCATTCAAGAAGCTGGTGGCGAACTGTTGAAAGGCGTTCATGTATTTGACCTATACGAAGGGGAGCATATGGAACCAGGTAAGAAATCCGTTGCCTTCACTTTAACATACGCCGATCCAGCGAAAACACTGACAGATGAAGAAGTAGTGAAAGTACACAACGGTGTCCTCGAAGCGCTAAAAGAAAAAGCTGGCGCTGAACTACGAAGCTAATTTAGTCGTTCTCTCATATGGAAGCAGCATTATATATTTTAGAAGATACTCTAATTAGGGTATCTTCTTTTCGTATGGAAAAATTTCAAAAATATGAAAGTTGTCTTATCTCTATTTGTCAAAAAATTCGCCTGGAAATTCTTAATAAACTTATAGGTTATCCGATACAATATGTGACTAATCATGGTTGAGAACTAGCAAGTAGATGTGGTGTGAAAGGTGGAAGAAACAGTGAGAAGTTTGAAGGCAAAGGTTTTAAGTGCATTTTTCGTTATTATTGGATTGACACTTGTTATGGGGGTTTTTAATGCAATATCTTTATCCGCTATTAACAAGGACTCTCAAGAAATAATAAAAAAAGATCTCCCTCTGTTAATGTTAGATGAAAAATTACGATTCAATATCTCCCAACGAGTTTCAAGTGCTCGCGGTTATATTATTTTCGGTGATCAAAGCTTTCGGGATGAATTTGATCGCTATACAGAAGATAGTAAACAGCTTCAAGAAGAGTTGCTTTCAATGAACCACTCAGCATCAGCGAAAGAATTAGTAGAAAAAAGCGTGCAATGGCGAAATTTGCTCAACGAAGAGGTTTTTGCCCTTTATGATCAAGGGAACAAAGAAGCAGCGCTGAAAAATTTAAACAATAAAGTCATTCCGCTTGGCAGAGAAATCATGAAAGAATTTAATCAAATGGCTGAGAAAAGAGAGGGGGAAATTAAAGAGCAAGGAGAAAGAGTGATCCAGTCGGGAAATAAGATTGCCTTTATGGTCAAAACTATTGTAGCTGTCGTGGTCATTCTTGGGATAGTTATTGCCATTTATATTGCTAACTCTTTAACAAAACCAATTACCCGTGTCGTGACGAGAATGAAAGCTATTTCGAATGGCGATTTGACACAGGAAGACTTAAAAGTAACTACGAAAGATGAAATCGGTGAATTAGTTCGCGCAGTAAATACAATGAACAAACAAATTCGGACGATGACGTTAGAAATCCAAGAAGTATCAGATATAGTGGCTAGTCAAAGTGAGGAATTGACACAATCATCACAAGAGGTAGGGGAAGGAAGTCTGCAAATAGCCACTACGATGGAAGAGTTAGCTAAAGCAGCGGAATCACAAGCTCATACAACGTCAGAATTGGCGGATTCTATGAATAAGCTTATGAGCAATATTCAAGATGCTAATGGGAATAGTATAAAAGTATCGGAAGTATCGGAGGATGTTTTAGTATTATCAAAACAAGGGAATCAATCGATGATGGACTCCATGACGAAAATGAATGTTATTGATGAGAATGTAAAAGAGGCTGTAACAAAAGTACAAAGCCTGTATGAACATACAAAAGGAATTACTCAGCTAGTACAAGTGATCTCATCTATTTCTGAGCAAACGAATATGTTAGCTTTAAATGCAGCGATCGAGGCAGCTAGAGCTGGTGAGCATGGCAAAGGTTTTGCAGTCGTGGCAGGGGAAGTTCGAAAATTGTCTGAACAAGTAGGAAGTTCTGTTGCAGAAATTACCAATATCGTGACAACGATTCAAAGTGAAACGGCCTCGGTCGTTCGCTCTCTTGAGGAAAGCTTTGAGCTAGTAGACCAAGGAACGATTCAAATCAAACAAACAGGTGAAGCTTTCGATATCATTACGTCTTCTATTGAAGATGTTGTACATAAAATTCAAACGGTCACAAACGATTTGTCTGAAATTGTACAAGAAACAGAAGAAATGGAAGGCGCAATCGCCAGTATTGCTTCTGTTTCAGAAGAAGCAGCGGCAGGAGTAGAAGAGACAGCTGCTTCTTCTGAACAATCGACCATTTCCATGCAGGAAATTTCCAGCAACGCTGATTCATTAGCAGGTCTTGCAGAGAAGTTAACGACGCTCGTACGGCGATTCAAAGTATAAATTTGAGCATCCCTATTTTGGTAGGGATGCTTTTCGGTCTGGATGTTTTAAAAATCCTTTCGTAATCGAAGAGGGGGTTCTTGTCAATCGCTATCATATTATCTTCTATTGATAAGTCGTTTTGCTTTTTCTGTATTAGCAAAATGCCGTTTCGTAAAATGCAGAAGAGCCCCTTCGCCTTTTTCTTGAATCAGACGGGCAGCGGCAACATCCACTTGGCTTCCTGCTCCTTTCGGGATGGTGAACCCCGCTTGTTTGCTTAATTTGTCCATTTCTTTGACAAAGGCGTAGCGGGCGATGATCGAAGCGGCCGCTACGGCAATATGAACGCTTTCGCCTTTTGTACTGAAATAGACGTTTTCTTGGAAAATTCGTTTTTGCCCGTTTAAATAGCGATAATACGTTGTTTTTTCAGCAAATTGGTCGATTAGTACGGCTTCGGGACGATCAGGTAAGATTTTTTCGTGCAGTTTGATCAGCGCTTGATTGTGAAGGAGTGCTTTTATTTTTCCTTGTGACATTCCTTGCATTTGCCATTCGTTATACTTTTCATTGTGTAAAATGAGCAAGCTGTAAGGAATGACTTGGACAATTCGTTTCGCTAGATTGATAATTTGCGCATCGGTTAAATTTTTGGAATCTTGGACACCAATCGCTTGGAGCGCGGCGATTTGTTCCTTTTTCACAAAAGCCGCAACGACCGTAATGGGGCCAAAATAATCCCCAGTTCCAACTTCATCACTTCCAATTACGGACAGGGAGTGAAAATTAGCTGGCAGCGCATTTGCGACAGTGTTTTTCTTTTTCGCCGGAGCCGCAGCCGTTTCTCCGCTCCAGCGAGCAGTTTCTGTCCCAGCTCCTTTTCCTTGGAACAACACTTTCCCAGAACGATAGCCCGTGATGGAACAATTGGCGGTCTTTGCAGCAAATACAGCGCCTGTTGGCAGTTTACCTGTGGCATGGACCTCATAATATTTCTTCATTTCTTCAAGCGTGCGGTTCGTGACCGTTAATACAGTATGACTCAATGAGAACTCTCCTTTATGCTTTCGACTTTTCACACAATAATACTCATGGTATGATAACAGGTAGGATTCTTTAGAATGGAGGCCATTCAAATTGCAAGATAGAGAAAAAGCTCGGGTTACAGTAGAAATACATGGACATCATTATACTATTGTTGGGACAGAATCGAAAAGCCATATTCGTGACGTGGCCAATATGGTGGACGAAAAAATGCGTGAGATTAGCATAAAGAATCCAATGCTAGATTTAAATAAAATTGCTGTATTAACTGCTGTTAACACAGTTCATGAATATTTGAAGCTTCAAGAAGAAGTGGAACAATTAAAGGAAGAATTAAAAAAGTTAAAGGATTGATCTCGATGATCGACATCATTTTATTTATGTTTTTATTAGCAGGCATTGCCATAGGGTTAAAACGAGGCTTTATCTTGCAAGTGTTTCATATAGTTGGCTCGATTATTGCTGTCATTGCAGCGATTTCCATGCGGGAACGAGTGGCGCCGATGCTTCACTGGATTCCGATGCCTCCAATCGAGAATACACCGATCTTTCAATACATCCCTGATCATTTTGAAGCCTTTTATTATGGAACGATTGCTTTTATCCTGTTGTTTTTCGTTGTGAAAACCGCCATGTCGATTTTAGCTTCTTTCCTCAATGTGCTGGCGAGCATTCCGATTATAAAAGAAATCAACAAAATTGGCGGAGGACTTCTCGGTTTTGCCGAAATTTACCTCGTTTTATTTGTTCTGCTGTACATAGGCGCTTTTTTTGCAGGGACGAATATCCAGGTGATGGTGGCAGAGTCTACGATTGCTAATTATATGCTTTACGATACCCCTTATTTATCCGAAGCATTAAGAACGTTTAATCCTATGAGTTATGTGAACAACAACTTCTCTTTTTAATAGAGAAGTTTTTATTTTACCTAGTTTTTCTGCTAGTATATAAGGAAGATAGTCATTTGGAAAGCATGGTGAGCTATTATGATCAATAAAAAAGATATCATTCGTTTATTAGAGAAAATTGCGATATATATGGAGTTAAAGGGGGACAACCCGTTTAAAATATCGGCGTTTCGCAAGGCGGCGGCAGCGCTAGAAAATGATGAAAGAAGTTTGCCGGAAATTGATGACGTGACGAAGCTTGCGGGGATTGGAAAAGGAACGGCGGCTGTGATTGAAGAATACCGCGAAACAGGTCAATCGACGGTGTTAGCAGAACTGCAAGAAGAGGTGCCAGCTGGATTGATTCCGCTGTTGCAGCTTCCAGGGCTTGGCGGCAAAAAAATTGCCAAATTATATAAAGAACTTAGCATTACGAATGTTGATGAATTAAAGGAAGCATGTGAAACAAATCGTGTCAGAGACCTTGCTGGATTTGGGGCAAAAACAGAGGAAAAGATTTTAGCTGCGATTGCTAAAGTTGGACAACGGCCGGAACGATTGCCTATTTCCTACATGTTACCTGTTGCTGAGTCGATTGAAGCAGAGTTGGCTTCGATGAAGGAAGTATTAAAATTTTCCCGAGCCGGAAGCTTGCGCCGTTTGCGGGAAACGATCAAGGACTTGGATTTCATCATTGCGACAAAAGAAGCGGTGACCGTGAAGGAGCAATTATTAGAGCTGCCAACAATTAAAGAAATCATTGCAGCCGGAGAGACAAAGGTTTCAGTCATTCTTGAAGGAGAATGGGATGTATCTGTCGATTTCCGCCTTGTGAAGGAAGCGGAATTTGCTTCTACTCTTCACCATTTCACCGGTTCGAAAGACCATAATGTCCGCATGCGCCAGTTAGCGAAAGAGCGCGGGGAGAAAATAAGTGAGTACGGGGTAGAACATAATGAAACGGGTGAAATCAAAACGTTTCAGTCAGAAGAGGACTTCTACCATCATTTTGGCTTGCCGTGGATTCCCCCGGAAATTCGGGAAGATGGGACGGAAGTGGAGCGGTTTACAGCAGAAGGAAGTCTGTTGGATGAAAAGCAGATCAAAGGCGATCTTCATATGCATACGACATGGTCAGATGGAGCGAATTCGATTGAAGAAATGGTCGAGGCGTGCCGAGCGAGAGGGTACGAATATATGGCGATTACCGATCACTCTCGCTATTTAAAGGTAGCAAATGGATTATCCATTGAACGACTATTAAAGCAAAATGAAGAAATTCGTCGATTAAATGCCAAATATGATGATATTGAAATCTTATCAGGTATTGAAATGGACATTTTACCAGATGGGACATTAGATTATGATGATAAGCTGTTGAGCGAACTTGATTTTGTCATCGCATCGATCCATTCGAGTTTTTCTCAAGCACAAAACATCATTATGGATCGTTTAAAAACGGCGTTAAGCAATCCACATGTCGATTTAATCGCTCACCCGACAGGCAGAATTATCGGCCGCCGAGATGGTTATGATGTCAATATGGAGATGTTGATTCAACTAGCGAAGGAAACGAATACTGCGCTTGAATTAAATGCGAATCCGCATCGGCTTGATTTATGCGCTGAGCATCTTCGACAGGCGCAGGAGGCGGGAGTGAAAGTGATGATCAATACGGACGCTCATGCGATTGAACATCTTGATTTTATGACGATCGGTGTGAAAGCTGCACGCAAAGGCTGGCTTCGTCCGGAAACGGTCATAAACACCTACAGCAAAGCAGCATTTTTAGCTTTTTTAAATAGATGATTGGGAGGAAATTTTTTCCGTGAATAAAAAAGTATTAGCGACCCTTGAGTTTGACAAAATTAAGGAGCAATTGGCGAAACATGCCGCCTCTTCATTAGGAAGAGAACAAGCAGAAACGTTAATGCCGGCTCTTTCTTATGAAGAAGTGGTTCGGCTGCAGGAAGAGACTGATGAAGCGTCTCAAGTGTTACGGATGAAAGGGCATGCCCCTCTTGGCGGCATTTACAACATCCGCCCTCATGTGAAGCGTTCCCAAATTGGTGGAATGCTCAATGGAATGGAGTTTGTTCAAATTGCCAGCACCATTTATGCTGGGCGCATGATGAAACATTTCATTAATGGACTGATGGAAGAAGGGGAGCACTTGCCGATTCTTGCAGAAAAGGCAGAAATGATTCCCGTATTGACGCCGCTCGAACATCGAATTAAGCATACAGTGGATGAACATGGAGGAGTGTTAGATTCAGCAAGTGATGCGTTAAGACATATTCGCCAGCAGCTGAGAGCCAATGAAGGCCGCATTCGCAGCAAGCTGGAAAGTTTAATTCGAGGAAAAAACGCGCAAACGATGCTGTCCGATGCGATTATTACGATTCGAAACGATCGTTATGTTCTTCCGGTGAAACAGGAATACCGCGGCCATTATGGCGGGATTGTTCACGATCAATCGTCTTCCGGACAAACACTATTTATTGAGCCGGAATCTGTTGTCGAAATGAACAATCAAGTGCGCGAGTTAAAATTAAAAGAAGCATTAGAAATTGAACGGATTTTTACCGAGTTAACAGCGGAAGTGGAGCTGCATGGATCAGAGCTATATCATTTAACCGGTCTGCTCGGTGAGTTAGACTTTATGTTTACAAAAGCGAAATATGGCAAGACGATTAAAGGATCGAAGCCGAATGTGAACCCAAATGGCTACATTCGTCTCCATAAAGCGAGACATCCGCTCTTGCCGATTGCTGAAGCAGTCCCGAGCGATATCGAGCTTGGAAAAGACTTCAACACGATTGTCATCACCGGACCGAATACAGGGGGAAAAACGGTCACGTTAAAAACGGTCGGATTGACGACGTTAATGGCGCAAGCTGGGCTGCCTATTCCGGCTCTTGATGGCTCGGAAACAGCTGTTTTTCAGTCGGTATTTGCTGATATTGGCGATGAGCAATCGATTGAACAAAGCTTAAGTACATTCTCTTCTCATATGGTGAACATTGTCGACATTTTACAAGAAGTGAATCATGAAAGCTTAGTGCTGTTTGATGAGTTAGGAGCAGGAACAGACCCGCAAGAAGGAGCGGCTTTGGCGATTTCGATTTTAGATGAAGTGCATCGCCGCGGGTCCCGAGTGATTGCGACGACTCACTATCCGGAGTTAAAGGCGTATGGCTATAACCGTGAAGGGGTTATCAATGCGAGTGTCGAGTTTAATGTGGAAACATTAAGTCCGACGTATCGATTATTAATTGGTGTGCCAGGTCGAAGCAACGCCTTTGAAATTTCGAAACGTCTGGGGCTCAATCACGATATCATTGATCAAGCCCGCAGCTTAATTGGCGCAGATACGAATGAAGTCGATCAAATGATTGCTTCGCTTGAACAAAGCCGGAAGAAGGCGGAGGAAGAAGAGAAGGAAGCACGAGATTATTTAAAGATGGCAGAAAAGCTCCATCAAGATATGCAAAAGCAAATGCAAGATTTCTATGCGCATGAAGAAGCGCTGGCGGAAAAGGCACGTGAAAAAGCCGCGGCAATCGTTGAGCAAGCGAAAGCCGAAGCCGAAGCGGTCATGAAAGATTTACGCAAAATGCAGCTAGAGCAGCGGGCAAATATTAAAGAGCATGAATTAATTGAAGCGAAGCGCCGGCTAGAGGAAGCCATTCCAGAAACAGCGAAGCCAAAAAAGAAAAAAGCAACTTCTGCACAGCGCATCTTTAAACCTGGGGATGAAGTCAAGGTGTTAAGCTTTGGTCAAAAAGGTCACCTCATTGAAAAAAGCGGAGATAAGGAATGGCATGTCCAAATGGGCATTATGAAAATGAAGGTAGAAGAATCGGATTTGGAGTGGATCAAGTCCGAGAAAAAAGCCGAGCCGAAACCGATCGCAACTCTTCGCGGGAAGGACTTCCATGTTAGTCTTGAATTGGACCTTCGAGGGGAACGTTATGAAGATGCTTTATTGAAGGTAGAGAAATATATTGATGATGCTTTACTTGCCGGTTATTCTCGCGTATCCATTATTCATGGCAAGGGAACTGGTGCTTTAAGAAAAGGTGTACAAGAATTCTTGAAAAATCATCGGTCCGTTAAGGGAAGCCGTTTCGGTGAAGCGGGAGAAGGAGGCAGCGGCGTCACCGTTGTTGAGCTCAAGTAATGCATAATGGAGGGACGTTGCGAGGATGAACCAATTTTGGGAAAATCATTTCGTTCAGCTTGCCGGATATATTAGTGTCGTTATTGTCTGCGTAATTTTATTTTTAGCTGTGTTTGAACTTGTGACAAAGTATCGTAATTGGGAAGAAATCAAAAAAGGAAATATGGCTGTTGCGATGGCAACAGGGGGGAAAATCTTTGGGATTACCAACGTGTTTCGCCACTCGATTTTGCATAATGATTCTTTGCTTGCGATGGTCGGGTGGGGAATATGCGGTTTCATTCTTCTGCTGATCGGCTACTTTATCTTTGAGTTTTTAACCCCTCACTTTAAAATTGATGAAGAGATTGAAAAAGACAATCGGGCAGTTGGGTTTATCTCTATGGTCATCTCCATCGGTCTATCTTATGTCATTGGTGCAGCGCTATTAGGATAAGGGAGAGGAAAGATGGAAACTTTAGCGAAAGTGTTACTTATAGTGGGCGGCGGCTTTTTTGCCATCGGTGTCATTTATTTACTTTTTCTTGCTTAGTGAAATGAAAAAACTTCCTTAGTATGGGAAGTTTTTTTCATGAATAGCTCAATTAATAGGAGAGGTTCTCATGAAAAAAGAATGGACAAGCCTGCAAAAGACGGGGCTTTTCGTTGTGATCGCTGTGCTGTTTACTGATATGATCATGTATAGTTTGCTTGTGCCGATTACTCCTTACATTGATGAAACGTATCAGCCGAGTGCGACGATGATGGGTGCGTTATTTAGCACGTATGCTGTGGGGTTGTTAATCGCGACTCCTTTTTTAGGGCGATTATCGGATCAGATCGGCCGGAAAATCCCGATGCTTTTAGGGATTTTTGCACTTATTATTGCCACATTATTATTTATTGTGGCAGACCAGATGTGGATGTTAATTGTTGCCCGTTTTATACAAGGGATAGCAGCCGGGGCTTCATGGACGGCTGGCTTTGCCTTACTGGCTGATTTATTTCCGGGGAAAAGCCGAGGACCGATCATGGGCTTCGCCTTATCGGCTGTGTCTGCGGGCACGTTGCTCGGTGCGCCAGTTGGCGGTTGGTTATTTCAGGTGGGCGGCTACCAATTGCCATTCATCGTGACGATCGTGTGCAATATATTCATTTTGTTAGTGACGCTATTTTTTCTGAAAGAACCAAAACGGGCATCTTCTCCATCACAAAGCGGAATCCTTTCTTTATTAAAAGTACGGGAGATTAGATGGATTACCGCTGTGATTTTGATTGGCGAGGGGATCATCACGATGCTTGAGCCTGTGCTGCCGGTATACGCTGCCAATCAATTAGGAATGGGTGCACAAGCCATCGGTTTGTTTTTCGGTGTGATGACGATTGCTTATGGTATAAGTTCGCCAATTTCAGGCGCCATCTCTAGTAAATACAATCCTTATCCAATCATGATGATCGGTTTATTTTGGATGGCACTATCCTTGCCGTTTCTTGTCATCAGTACATCGGTTTGGATTCTTGTATTTGCCGGTATCGCGCTTGGTGGAGCGGCTGGCTTTGCTCTTTCTCCCACTCTGGCGGCTTTAGGAGAAGTCGTGGATGACAATGGAGGAGATGGAGAGGAATACGGAACGGCTTATGCCTTTTTTAATATGCTGTTTGCTTTTGCGATGATCATCGGACCGTTGCTTGGGGGAGCTTTAACGGATGTTATGACCGTCCCTAATGCCATTTATACATCGAGTCTGTTAATGATCGTGGCCGCTAGTTCGCTTGTCATACGAATAAAAAAGCAAAGAAGGCGGATGGAAAGCGAGTAGAGGGGTTCGTCATTCCCTATTAATTAAAGGAGGAACAAAGGTGAAAGTAGCAATCGGAAGAGCTATCTTATCATGAGATGGCTTTTTTTATTTTATCAATTTGTTCATATATGGTTCATATTATTGCGATATGATGGAATAAAAAGCAGGAGGAGTAAGGTTATGGTAAAAATTTTAATCGCTGAAGATGATCCTAATATTCAACGGCTGTTAAAGATCTATTTAGAACCGGAAGGCTTTGAAATTATTCAAGCTTATGACGGGACCGAAGCGCTTGATCAGCTCTATCAATGTCAACCGGAATTACTAGTATTAGATATTATGTTGCCGAAAATGGATGGAATGGCAGTTTGTAAAGAAGTGCGCCTATTTTCTCAACTGCCAATTTTAATGGTAACGGCTAAAGGAGAACGAATCGATAAGCTAAATGGCTTTCAAAATGGCGCGGATGATTATATTGTGAAGCCATTTGATCCCGTTGAGCTTGTTATGCGGGTGAAAGCGCTGTTAAGAAGATACCGAATTAGCTGGTCGCATCACTTGCAGATTGGTGATGTATTGCTTGATAAATTAGCATTGACACTTTCTATGAATGAACAATCAATTGTGCTCCCACAAAAGGAATTTGAGCTATTATTTCGTTTAGCTAGCTATCCTGGCAAAATTTTCACTCGGGCTCAGCTGATCGAACAAATATGGGGAATGGATTATGAAGGAGATGAACGCACTGTTGACGTTCATATTAAGCGGATTCGTGAACGGACGCGGCAAATGGAAGACTATTTTAAAATTATGACGGTTCGAGGCCTCGGATACCGTCTAGAAGTGATGTCATGAAAACACTCTATACTAGAATCACGCTCATTTATATAGTGACTTTTATTATGAGTCTTGTGGCTGGGGTTGTCACAATAAACTATTTAATGGATGACAAATATAGCAAGGAGCAAGAAGACATGCTGTTAGAGCAGGCGCAAAGCTTTATACAGCTTTATCAATCCATTCCTGATAAGGAGTTGTTAAAGAGTACATATAGCGGATTGCTTGATTCGCTTTATTTGCGTGTTCAGCTATACGATGGAACAGGAGATGTACAAGTGCTTGGAGGTCAAGTAGATGGAGTTACAAAGATTTCCGATGAAATTGTACAATCTGTTCAAGAGGGAGATATGTATAAAAGCAAGAAAAATATTTTTGGTTATATGACGGTCGGACTTCCATTTCAAATGGATGGGGAGCCATATGCGGTGTTTGTATATATTGATGATCAAGGACTGACCACCGATTTTTATAAAATATTAAACATTGGGCTGTTTGTAGCGATCATACTTGGAGCATTGTTGATTTTAATTGTTTCTCGCTACATCGTTCACCCACTGACCAAAATGACGGATGCTACAAAAAAATTAGCGAAAGGACAATTTGATGTTCAGCTACAATCGAAGCGAAAAGATGAAATTGGAACACTTGCTAGAAGCATAGATGCGATGGCAAAGGACTTAAGTCGTCTTGAAGAGATGCGCCGTAATTTTATTTCGGATGTTTCTCATGAAGTTCAAACCCCGCTTACATCTATTCGCGGGTTTTCGAAAGCATTAAAAAGAGAAGGATTATCAGAAATAGAGCGAGTAGAGTTTAGCGAAGTAATTGAACAGGAGAGTGAGCGTTTATCAAGGCTATGCAGCAACTTGCTGAGCTTGGCCTCTTTAGAATCCGATCAGCATCCATTTCAGCCTATTTCCTATGCGCTCGACGAACAAATACGCGGGTTAATTTTGAAAACAGAACCTCAATGGCTAGAAAAGTCATTGGAGCTTGAGATTAAATTGCCAAAAACGACGATTGAAGCGGATCGTGATCTGCTTTACCAAGTGTGGATGAATCTATTGCAAAACAGTATTAAGTACAATCAGCAAGGAGGAACGATTCGCATTTGGCTTCGTTCAAAAGGTGATTGCGTAAAGGTGGGTATAGAGGATACAGGGCCTGGTATTTCTAAGGACGATCAGCGTCACATTTTTGATCGCTTTTATCGAGCAGACTCTTCTAGGACAGAAAAAACAAGCAATGGCATTGGTTTATCGATTGTGAAGAGAATTGTTGATATGCATCAAGGAGATGTTCATGTGGAGAGTGAGGCTGGAGCTGGGAGCCGATTTATTGTCACATTGCCTCTGAAGCAAAAAAGATAAAAATTCATCAAATTCCAATAATTGTTCATATTGAGTTCATATTCGCTTGCTACATTATGGGAGAATTCACTAAATAAAGAGGAGGCTCAGCTAGAATGTTGCAGTTGACGAAATGGAGTCTGAAAAATGGAATTGCTGTTTTTTTACTATGTTTATTGGTTCTCGGAGGAGGAATATTTGCTGCTCGTACCATTCCGAAAGAAATTATGCCCGATGTGACGTATCCGGCTTTGTTCGTTCAAATTACTACTCCAAATGGCACATCCGCTGAAGTAAACGAAGAGCGGGTGACTAAGCCCTTTGAAGAGCAATTGAACGCTAGCGCAGATGCAAAAAGTATCATCAGTACGACATCGAATCAAATGATTACGTTCCAAATTGAATATCCTTATGGAACTGATCTTGATAAATCATCCGCTAAGCTTGAGACGATGATCAGTCAATTGTCAC
Source organism: Bacillus sp. REN10 (assembly GCF_016820555.1). Lineage (GTDB taxonomy): Bacteria > Bacillota > Bacilli > Bacillales > Domibacillaceae > Bacillus_CE. Next base: position 175,763 of record NZ_JADHDW010000001.1, read on the forward strand.
TCCCAGAACATACGGAACACCATATTTTGACGACAGACAGCATGATGAATACGGTCATGCAATTTGCTTTAACAGCCGATCAGCCAGATGAGCTGCAAATGTTTTTGAACGATACATTGATTCCTGAAATGAAAAAGACAGAAGGAATCGCCGGTGTTGATGTGACCGGGGAATCGAAAAATGAATGGTTCATTCAAGTGAATGAAAAGCGTGCTCAAGAGAACGGCTTCACGTTACAAGCTATTAGAGAAGCACTAGAAATGAAAAATAAGGATATATCCATTGGAGCGATAGACAGTGACGGTGGCACCATTCCTGTTAGCTTAAACCGACAAGTTCAAACCGTTGAAGAATTAAAGAAGACGAAGCTCACTCCTCCAGCTATCCCTGGAGCACCCGCCACACCAGTAGAACTGGGGAAAATCGCTGAAATTGAGATGAACAAAAAAGGCGAAGCCTCATCTCGCTATAACGGTAAACCTGCTTTTGTTCTCACGATCACGAAAGAAAAGAATGGAAATACGGTAGAGATCACCAATACGGTAGATAAACTAGTGAAGGACTATCAAAAGCAAGAAAAGTATGATGTGTTTCCGATTATGAATTTCGGAAATGAAATTGAGACGTCTATTTCAAAACTGGTCAAGGAAGGATTGTTTGGCGCTTTATTTACTGTTCTTGTCATTGCTTTATTTTTAAGAAGTTTTCGAGCGACAATTATTTCGATTATTTCCTTGCCCGTTTCTATTTTCGTGACGATCTTTATTTTTGAAAAAATGGGCTACAGCTTAAATGTCATGACTCTTGGTGGTTTAGCTGTGGCAATCGGACGAATTGTTGATGATAGTATCGTTGTGATTGAAAATATCGACCGCTGGCTGAAGGAAAAAGGCAGAGAACTTCCGAAAAAAGTTATTGCCCGTAAAGCGACGCAAGAGGTCATGAAGGCAATTGCCTCCTCGACGCTTGTGACTTGTATCGTCTTTTTGCCAATTGTGTTCGTGTCAGGCTTTACAGGAGAGCAATTCCGTCCATTTTCTTTAGCGGTTGTGTTCTCGATTCTTACTTCTTTCTTTGTAGCCATCATGTTAATTCCGATGCTTTCAAGTGTCTTTTTAAAGATGAAGCCAAAGAAAGAAGAAGAAGGAAAAACGATTCGTTTATACGAAAAAACGCTGCGTGGGGCTTTAAAAAGAAAATGGCTTGTGATCATCGCCTCTATCATAGTATTAGTTGGCTCCTTTGCACTTGTGCCGATGATGGGCTTTTCATTAATGCCATCTGAGAGTGGGACTTCATTAAAAATTGGGATGAAACTACCAGCCGCAGCAGAAGTAGACGAAACAAATGCAGCATCCGAAAAAGTAGAGAACTATTTGGATAGCCGAAAAGAAGTGGATTACAGTAGTGTTCAAGTCGGTCAGTCATTAGACCCGATGTCGATGCAAAGCAGCGACAACGAAGCTGTTTTTATTGTGAAGCTGAAAGAAGGGTATAAAGCAGATGCTTTGCTTAAACCAATTAAAAAAGATTTAGAAAGCAAAGTGGCGGATGCTGAAGTGACAGTGGAAGATTATTCTGTCATGATGGGATCTGGGCCAGCAGGTAACGAAGTCAATGTAGAATTATACGGCGATAACTTCGAAGCGTTAGAGAAAGCTTCTAATCTAGTTGAAGAACGCCTAAAAGAAAATGACCAGCTGAAAAACATAAGAAATGAAATGACGGGCGCCCGTACAAAATGGGAAGTAGCTATCAATGATGAAGGGCGTAAAGCGAACGTTGATGCGACTCAGATCATGTCTGTGATTCAAGAACGTCTCGTTCCAGTTCAATTAATGGATTATGAGTTAAATGATGAAAGATACAGCTTGACGTTGCAGTATGATAGGAAAATAGCAAGCAAAGAGGATTTACTTAACGTAAAAATAGCCACGCTCAATGGTGAAAAAGCGTTAAAAGATATCGCTGAACTCAAAGAAGTGAAAACACCGGTAGAAATTAAACATGAAGACGGTCAAGCGCTGGCGAAAGTAACAGCAACCGTTAAAGGACAAAATGTGCTAGAAGTAACGCAAAAGATTGAAAAAGAAATGAAAAAACTCTCATTTGAAGATGGGGTCACGCTCAAAACGGGCGGTGCGAATGAGGAAATTGACCAAGAGTTCTCCAAAATGATCACAGCGATGCTGATGGCGATTGGATTAGTGTTCATTGTATTATGTGCCACATTCCAAGGAATTGTAACGCCGATGGTCATTTTAACCTCGATTTTCTTTGTGCCGATCGGTTCGTTTAGTTTGCTGTTATTAACAGGCCAGCCGCTATCGCTCAGTTCCATGATCGGATTGTTAATGCTAATCGGGGTAGTAGTGACCAATGCGGTCGTCTTGCTTGATCGTGTGGAAACGAACAGAAAGAATGGAATGGATGTCACAGAGGCATTAGTGGAAGCGGGAAAAGTTCGTCTTCGCCCGATTGTTATGACGGCTGTAGCTACGATTTGCGCCTTGATTCCGCTTGCTTTATCTAGCGATACGGAATCGGTATCAGCGGCGCTGATTTCAAAAGGATTAGCGATTACCGTGATTGGAGGATTAACAACGTCTACTTTATTAACGCTGATTGTGATTCCTTCTATTTATAAAACGGTCAAACGTGACCGAAAAAAAGTCGCCCGTAATAAAAGGCAAACAGCTTAATTAGCTTGAAATATTCGGCTTCTTTCACTCAAATGATGAGTATAGAGAAGCCGGATTTTTCTTTTAGTGGCCGCTGTTATAACCGCTCGATCAGAAAAGAATTCATTGGCATCTACCGTAAAAATATATTATAATCGAATAGAATATTTTTAATATTCAAAACAATTTAAGGAGGGATAAGATGACGGATAAGAGGTGGCTTTCGCAATATCCAAAGGAAATACCAGCGACTTTGACGTACAAAGAGCAACCGTTGCAACAGTACTTAACAAAGGCAGCAAAAGATTATCCTGATAAAACAGCGATCCATTTCTTAGGGAAAGAATTAACGTTTACAGAAGTATATGAGTCTGCTTTAAAACTAGCTCGTTATTTACGAAAGTTAGGAATTGAAAAAGGAGATCGAGTAGCGATTATGCTGCCGAATAGTCCACAGGCGGTCATCAGTTATTTTGGCGTATTGTATGCGGGAGGAATTGTTGTTCAAACGAATCCTTTGTATACGGAACGGGAAATTGAGTACCAAATGAAGGATTCCGGTTCGAAAATTATGATCACGCTCGATATTCTTTATCCGCGCGTCCGCAGTGTATGGGCAAATACCAACTTAGACCATCTAATTGTAACCGCTATCAAAGATTACTTGCCTTTTCCGAAAAACATCATCTATCCTTACATTCAAAAGAAACAAACAGGTCTCGTCGTTCATATTGAAGAGCGGGGAGTCAATCATGAATTTAAGAACATCATGGCACAAGAACAAGCAGAGGAAATCGAGATTCCATTCGATTTTGAAGAAGATATCGCCTTGCTTCAATATACAGGCGGAACGACAGGGTTTCCAAAAGGGGTCATGCTCACTCATAAAAACTTAGTGGCGAATACGACCATGTGTGATGCGTGGTTGTACAAATGCAAGTATGGGGAAGAAGTGGTACTGGGCATCATTCCTTTTTTCCATGTGTATGGCATGACGGCTGTCATGATTTTATCGATTATGCAAGGGTATAAAATGGTGCTGCTGCCTAAGTTTGATCCGAAAACGACCTTAAAGACGATCGAAAAACAAAAACCGACTCTTTTTCCAGGCGCTCCAACCATCTACATTGCGTTATTGAATGAGCCGGATTTGCCAAAGTATGATTTATCTTCTATTCATGGCTGCTTAAGCGGCTCGGCTCCATTACCGGTCGAAGTGCAGCAAAAATTTGAAAAAATTACTGGCGGCAAATTAGTAGAGGGATATGGCTTGTCCGAAACGTCGCCTGTCGTTCACGCCAATTTCCTTTGGGATGGCGAACGGATTAAGGGAAGCATCGGCGTTCCTTGGCCCGATACAGATGCTGGCATTCTTTCCATGCAAACGGGCGAATTTTTGCCGCCGCGTGAAGTCGGAGAAATTGTTGTGAAAGGGCCGCAAATTATGAAAGGCTATTGGAATCGTCCGGAAGAAACGGAGATGGCTTTTAAAGATGGCTGGTTTTTAACGGGAGATATCGGCTATATGGATGAAAAGGGCTATTTTTATGTCGTGGACCGCAAGAAAGATATGATTATTGCCGGAGGATATAATATTTATCCGCGCGAGGTGGAAGAAATATTATACGAACATGAAGCGATCCAAGAAGCAGTAGTGGCGGGCATACCCGATCCTTATCGCGGAGAGACTGTCAAGGCCTATGTCGTGTTGAAGGAAGGCTATGAAGTGACGGAAGAAGAGCTCAACGCGTTTGCTCGAGACCATCTTGCTCCTTATAAAGTGCCGAAAATTTATGAATTTCGAAAAGAACTGCCAAAAACAGCGGTCGGGAAAATTTTGCGCCGTGCTTTAATAGAAGAAGATAAAAAGAAATTAGAGAAAACGAGCTAGGATCATAGGGCTGTCCTCTTGACTAATACAGAAAAAACAGATAATATAGAATTATGAATGAATAGTCATTCATTCTGTGGTTAGGGGGGGACAGCTCTTGAAAAAAAACAAACCAAAATACCATCAAATTATTGATGCAGCGGTTGTTGTCATCGCAGAAAACGGCTACCACCAAGCACAAGTATCCAAAATCGCGAAACAAGCCGGTGTAGCAGATGGAACCATTTATTTATATTTTAAAAATAAAGACGATATATTAATTTCTCTGTTTCGTGAAAAAATGGGGGATTTTGTCGGAAAAATTAAGGAAGCTGTAGCAGGAAAATCGACAGCGGCGGAGAAGTTATTAGTGTTGGTGGAAAACCATTTTAAAATGTTGTCGGAAGATCCTCATTTAGCCATCGTTACTCAGCTCGAAGTTCGACAATCGATCAAGGAGCTGCGCCTGCAAATCAATGCCGTCATTAAAGACTATTTGTTGCTGATGGATGAGATTTTAAAAGAAGGCGTGCGAACGGGTGAGTTTAGGGAATCGTTAAATATTTTGCTCGCTAGGCAAATGATTTTCGGGACGATGGATGAAACCGTTACCACTTGGGTGATGAATGATCAAAAATATGATCTGAAAGCTCTTGCAGAAGAAGTGGGAGACATGTTATTGAATGGATTTTCTGCCCGCTAAACAATGGAACAAAGGGATGGTGAGAAAATGGAGTACATATCTTTGCAAAAAGAAGGACGCGTGGCTGAAATCACGATTCAGCGTCCACCGGCCAATGCTTTATCTAGTGCATTGATTGAAGAGATTGATCACGTGCTGGATGAATTGGAAAACGATCAAGAGATTCGTGTTCTTTTGTTAAAGGGAGAAGGCAGGTTTTTCTCAGCTGGAGCCGATATTAAAGAGTTCACTTCCATTGAGACAGGTGAAGAATTTTCACAGCTCGCTGCGAGGGGACAGCGTGTATTTGAAAGAATGGAAACTTTTCCGAAACCGGTGATCGCTGCTATTCATGGCGCGGCACTTGGCGGCGGATTGGAATTGGCGATGAGCTGTCACATTCGCCTTGTCACGGAAAAGGCAAAGCTTGGTTTGCCTGAACTTTCTCTTGGTCTTGTCCCAGGTTTCGCGGGGTCCCAGCGCTTGCCGCGATATGTGGGTATGGCAAAAGCGGCGGAAATGCTGTTGACAAGTGAACCGATTTCCGGAAAAGAAGCGGTTCAATGGGGACTTGCCAACCATGCCTTTGAAGAGGAAGAACTGTTGCCGAAAGCGAGAGAAATGGCTGCGAAAATCGCACAAAAAAGCCCGGTTAGTATAAAAGCGGCTATTGAGCTATTAAACTATTCAAAGCACGCGGAATACTATAAAGGCGTGCAAAAGGAAGCAGATTGCTTTGGGGTGGTATTCGTTTCTGAAGATGCGAAAGAAGGCATTCAAGCCTTTATCGAAAAACGCCAGCCCGAATTTACAGGTCAATAATTTTTTTGTGAAAAATTTTCACAATCTTTTAAAACGATAGAAAGTTGAGAATGCAGGAGGGGAAAATATGAACATCTACGTATTATTAAAGAGAACATTTGATACAGAAGAAAAAATTTCCGTGGCGAACGGTGCGATTCAAGAAGACGGAGCGGAATTCATTATCAATCCATATGATGAATATGCCGTTGAAGAAGCGATTCAAATTCGCGACGATAAAGGCGGAGAGGTAACAGTCATTTCTGTCGGATCAGAAGAAAGTGAAAAGCAGCTTCGCACAGCTCTTGCGATGGGTGCAGATAAAGCTGTTCTCATTAATATTGAGGACGACGTTGAAGATGGAGATCAATTTACAACAGCGAAAATTTTAGCTGAATATTTAAAGGATAAAGAAGCGGATTTAATCATCGCTGGTAACGTAGCGATCGATGGCGGCAGCGGTCAAGTCGGTCCTCGTGTCGCGGAACTTTTAGATATTCCGTACGTTACAACGATTACAAACATTGAAATCGATGGCGAAACAGTAAATATCGTTCGCGACGTTGAAGGAGATTCCGAAAAAATCCAAACAACGCTTCCTTTATTAGTGACAGCTCAACAAGGATTAAACGAGCCACGCTACCCTTCTTTACCAGGGATTATGAAAGCGAAGAAAAAGCCGTTAGAAGAGTTAGAGCTGGATGATTTAGATTTAGAGGAAGACGATGTCGAAGCAAAAACAAAAACAATCGACATTTTCCTGCCACCAAAAAAAGAAGCAGGACGTATCTTAGAAGGCGATTTAAGCGACCAAGTAGCAGAACTTGTAAACGCATTGCATAAAGAAGCGAAAGTGATTTAACTGACAGGAGGGGACAAACATGGGAAAAAAAGTATTAGTATTAGGTGAAGTTCGTGACGGAGCATTAAGAAACGTATCTTTTGAAGCGATTGCAGCGGCTAAGAAAGTGGCAGAAGGCGGCGAAGTAGTCGGGGTATTGCTTGGCGATTCTGTCAGCTCATACGCTGCTCAAATGATTCATTACGGTGCGGATCGCGTCGTAACAGTAGAGGATGAAAAGCTGGCTCAATACACATCTGACGGCTTCTCGCAAGCATTGTTAGCGGTTGTTGATCAAGAAAGTCCAGAGGGAATCGTCTTCGGTCATACAGCGTTAGGAAAAGATTTATCACCGAAAATTGCGGCGAAGCTAGAAGCGGGCTTAATTTCTGATGCGACAGCTGTGGAAGAAGAAGGCGGAGAAATTGTTTTCACACGCCCAATCTATTCCGGAAAAGCATTTGAAAAGAAAACAGTGAGCGAAGGAGTCGTACTTGCGACTGTTCGTCCAAACAATATCGCACCGCTTGAAAAAGATGAGTCTCGTTCAGGCGATGTATCATCGGTTTCAGCAACGATTAAAGATCTTCGTACGATCATTCAAGAAGTCGTGCGTAAAACAAGTGAAGGTGTAGATTTATCAGAAGCGAAAGTAATCGTGGCGGGCGGCCGCGGCGTAAAGAGCGAAGAAGGTTTTGGGCCATTAAAAGAGCTCGCTGATGTGCTTGGCGGAGCAGTCGGTGCTTCTCGCGGAGCTTGTGATGCGGATTACTGCGACTACTCTTTACAAATCGGTCAAACAGGTAAAGTTGTAACGCCTGATTTGTACATCGCTTGTGGAATCTCTGGAGCAATCCAGCATTTAGCCGGAATGTCTAACTCAAAGGTGATTGTAGCGATCAATAAAGATCCAGAAGCAAGCATCTTTAGCGTAGCAGATTACGGAATCGTTGGTGACTTATTTGAAGTCGTACCGTTATTAACGGAAGAATTTAAGAAATTGAAAGTTGCTACTTCTTAAGGAGCAAAAAAGCTGTTAGTCTAATAGAGGCTAGCAGCTTTTTTTGTAGGATAGAAATAGTCGAAGATAAGCAGGTATTGGCGATCATTCGGCCTTTAGGCGCGGGAAAAGTATTTAGCTAAACAGGGGGACTGGCCATGGCAGAACTGCAATTAAAACAAATTTATAAAATCTATGACAATAACGTAACTGCAGTCGAAAATTTCAATCTCCATATTGAAGATAAAGAGTTTATCGTCTTTGTAGGTCCATCGGGTTGCGGAAAGTCAACCACTTTGCGCATGGTTGCAGGGTTAGAAGAAATCTCAAAAGGTGATTTTTATATTGATGGCCAACGAGTCAATGAAATGGCTCCTAAAGACCGTGATATCGCGATGGTGTTTCAAAACTATGCTCTTTATCCGCATATGACCGTTTATGATAATATTGCTTTTGGATTGAAGCTGCGTAAAGTGCCGAAAGAAGAAATTGAGCGCCGCGTAGTAGATGCAGCGAATATTCTCGGGCTAGAGAAATACTTACAACGTAAACCGAAAGAATTATCAGGAGGTCAGCGGCAGCGGGTCGCTTTAGGACGGGCTATCGTTCGCGATGCGAAAGTGTTCTTAATGGATGAGCCGCTTTCTAACCTTGATGCCAAATTACGGGTGCAAATGAGGGCGGAAATTATTAAACTGCATCAGCGCCTGCAAACGACAACGATCTATGTCACGCATGATCAAACAGAGGCGCTAACGATGGCTAGCCGAATTGTTGTGATGAAAGACGGCAAAGTCCAGCAAATCGGTACGCCAAAAGAAGTGTATGAAAATCCAGACAATATGTTTGTCGGCGGATTTATCGGTTCACCGGCTATGAACTTTTTTAAAGGGATACTTGCAGACGGTAAATTTATGATCGGCTCTACCGCGCTGCAGATTCCGGAGGGGAAAATGAGTAGTTTGAAAAAGCAAGGATATGTCAGACGAGACATTGTTCTTGGCGTCCGTCCGGAAGATATTCATGATGAATTAATTTTTATTGAAACATCTCAAGGGTCAGCAGTGAAGGTGAAGGTCAGTGTGGCGGAAATGCTTGGAGCAGAAATTATGGTATATTCGCAACTAGAAGGTCAAAATTTTGTAGCACGCTTCGATTCCCGATTAGATATTCACGTTGGTGAAGAGCTGACCATCGCTTTTGATATGAATAAAGCTCATTTCTTTGATCCTGATTCAGAAAAAAGAATTGAACTATTTGAATAAATCACGACTTCCTCCCAAACAGGAGGGAGCTATTTTCTTAAGGGATATTTTCTTTAGAAATGGGTTATAGTAGTTTTGAAACAAAAAAATAGCATCACTGTTTAAACGGTGATATACTATCCATAGTATATCGTTATTTTAGGAGGTAATTTCTTATGGCAATTGTAAACGCAACTGATCAAACATTCTCAACTGAAACGGAAAATGGTCTTGTACTTGTAGACTTCTGGGCTCCTTGGTGCGGACCTTGTAAAATGATTGCTCCTGTACTTGAAGAGCTAGATGCTGAACTAAGCGGCACAGCGAAAGTGGTTAAAGTCGATGTAGATGACAACCAAGAAACAGCTGCAAAATTTGGTGTAATGAGCATTCCAACTTTGATCCTTTTCAAAGATGGCCAGCCAGTAGATAAAGTGATTGGTTTCCAACCGAAAGAAGCATTAGCTGAATTAATTAACAAACATGCGTAATGAAGTACACAAGCGCCTTCTGTCATAGACAGAGGGCGTTTTTTTTTATTGCTAGAAAATTACCATTGACTATGAGAATCATTCTCTTTATAATGTGTTTATGTTGAAAAACGTTATCAATTAAGAGGTTTTGGAGGAACAGGCATGAAAAAGAGAGAACTACAGGCAATTTTTGCATCATTTTTAGTAGCGGGGACGGTGTTAGCCGGCTGTGGAGGCACAGAAGAAGCGCCGAAAGAAGAGAAAAAGCAAGAAGAAGCAAAGCCTGCTGAGGAAGCGAAAGATCAAGAACAAGCCCCAGCTGAAACAACAGGAGCAGTTGCAGCTCAAATTGAGGCTTATCAAGTATTTTCTGCTGAGAAAGATAAGCTGAAAGAAGGCGGCAAAGTGGACTGGACCAACGTTGAAAAAGCTTACTCAGAACAGTTGCAAGCGGCGATTAATGAAGTGAATGGGGAATATGCTCAAGGCATTGAAGCGGCAATTGAAGCGGGCAAATCAGAAGAGCTTGATTCCGTTGTGGCGATGCAACTTGTCGATAAATTAACGCAATCGTATTTCTATCAAAAGCAAAAGCGTCTGCAAAAAGATGCGAGTGCCGCATTAGCTGAGAAAAAAGCAGATGAAGCGAAAGCGATGTTTGATGAGATTAAGCAATTAGCGGATAACGTATTTATTCCAACAGCTGAAAAGCGCGATACGTACTATGAACTTTCTGGCAAAGACAGCGTGGCTGAAAACATTCGTAACGGCTTGAAAGTACAAGAAGAAGCATTAACCGCTGGAAATGCAGATGACTTCCAAGTATACGTTCAGTTGACGGATAAATCGATTTATAAAGTATATTACTTAGCGGCAAACGGCTATGCTGAAAAAATTGAAGCGGCTGTGGCTGAAGGAAAAGAAGATGAGTTAAAGATTATGCAAGCAGAAGGATATGGATTCCTTCAAGCGATTAAAGAATCATTATCAGGTGGAAATGAAGAAGCGGCTAAAAAGCTAGATGAATTATTCTCTCTTGATACAGATCCGAAAACAATCAAAGCTGTAGAAGTCAACAGTCTATTTAATACAGCCATTATCGGCAAAGTAACAGGCTATCATGAAAAGGTACCAGAAGCCTTAGCAGCAAACAAAACATTAGATGCGAAAGTAGAAGCGTTAGAAGGAAACATGTTCATGAACATGATTGATCTTCAATTAAAGAAACAGCTAGGTGAAGACAAAACGGCTGAACTTCATCAAAAAGCAGAAAAATGGTTTGAAGCGGTTGCTAATGAAAAAGCGGACGAAGCGAAATCATTAAGTGATGAGATCAAATCTAGCCTTAGCCAGATTAAATAATGAACAAATGAGGGAGAGCCGTTTTGCAGAAAAACGGCTTTTCTATTTTTCTCACAGGCTGTGATACAATGACATGTGACGCTGAAAAAGAAAGAGTTGAAGAAAGATGAAAATTGTCATCACAGGCGGGGCTGGCTTTATCGGGATGCACACAGCCACTCGATTGCTGAAGGAAGGGCAGGAAGTGCATATTATTGATCATTTCCATCCGTATTACTCGCCAGAACGAAAGAAAAAACATGCTGAAGTGATTCGTCAAACAGGTTTTGCTTATTTTTATGAACATAATTTACTCCATCGAGAAGAAACGATCGCGCTTATTGCGCAAATACGTCCAGATGCGATCATTCATCTAGCGGCTTTGCCAGGTGTGTCTTATTCGCTGGAGGAGCCGCTAATGTATGTCGATTACGATATTAAAATGACGATTAATGTGCTAGAGGCAGCGGGTAAGGCAGAGGTAAAGAAAGTGGTTTTTGCTTCTTCCTCTTCTGTCTATGGCGAACAGCCTAATAGGCCATTAAAAGAAGAAATGGCGAATGGCCGAGCGATCTCCCCATACGCTGCATCGAAATGGAGTGCGGAATCATTTTGCCATGTATATGCGCAGCTTTATTCCTACTCTGTATCCGTGCTGCGCTTTTTTACTGTGTATGGACCTTGGGGACGGCCAGATATGGCGATAGCAAAATTTATTAAACGAGCAATGAACGGTGAGGCGATTGACATTTACGGCAAAGGAAGCGGTCGTGATTATACGTATGTGGATGATGTCGTCAACGGCATCCGCTTGAGTTTAAATGATCAACAAAACTATGCTATTTGGAATATTGGAGCAGGCTCCCCGACTAGTATGACTCGCTTGTTAGCGTTATTAGAAAAAGAGTTTCCGCACATGGATATTCGCTACGGCGACCATCGAGTCGGGGATGTTGTTTCGACATGGGCGGACATTTCGAAAGCAAAACAGGAACTGGGATTTCAGCCAGTTACCTCGATTGAAGAAGGACTGAAGCGAACGATTGAGTGGGCATATGACAACAAAGCACATTTATAAAGGAATAAAAAGAGGCATTTCTGTCCTGATCTTAGCTTTGTTTTTCTGGTTATTGTATCGCTACATAGATTCGTCTATGCTGATGTCTTCTTTACAAACGGTGAAACAGCATCCTTGGCTATTAGTTGGAGGCTTAGCTGTTTATGGGCTTTCATTTGCAGTGAAAGCCTTAGCATGGACATGGTATCTTCGTGGGCGCATTCGCTTTTCAACGGCTTTGATTGGTATTTTGTATAGTTTATTCGTCAATCATTTGCTTCCTGTCAAGGCAGGAGAGTTGTTCCGGGCTTACATATGTAAGGAGCGAGAAGGCCAAGCGTATTTCATGGCCTTACAATCTGTGGCTGTGATGAGAGGATTTGATTTTTTCATTCTCATCGCAATTGCCTATATCGGCTTGTATTGGCTCCCCTTCCCAACGAGCTTTCCCCTGTACTTCATAGCAATCCTTACTTTTATAGGAGGACTATTGCTCATAGGTATGATCAGGTGGAAAAAAGAGCTGTTTCTTCGCCAGTGGGTATTCTTTAAAGATACGTTTTGGAGAAGCTCGACGATTCCGGTCTTTGGTCTTGTTTTGCTTAGCTGGTTAATGGAAGCGGCGCTCGTTTGGACCGTGGCTTCTGCTCTTGTTCATCCCGTAACATCTTTTCAAGCGATATGGATCAATAGTATGACGGTTGCGGGTCAAACGTTTCAAATCACCCCCGGCGGGATTGCGAACTATGAAACAGTGATGTCATTGGCTTTTCGTGCTGTGGGTGACACGGTAGAGTTTGGTATGACTGTGGCGCTAATTACTCATGGACTCAAGTTTATTTTCTCATTTGGAGCAGGAGCGGTTGTTTGGCTCATTCATCCGCTCTCGTTTAAAAACGTGTTGTATACGAAAAAGAAAGGAGGCATTCGCCAATGAAAAGTGCATCGAAATTTGAAAAATTTGCGGCGCGCTGCTGGAATTTGTTGAATGAAGGGAAACCCTTCACACCTATTTTTGTTGTTGGTACGATGCTGATTTATCATTTGTTTGACTTAGGGCAAGCGGAGAATGTAAAGGCTTTAGGTATAGGCTTTTTGCTCGTCTTGCCGCTATTTATTCTTTATTTTATTTATGACTTTCCGCTCTTTTTGCGAAATTATTTATGGATGCCGTTCGTCGCCTTTTTGCTCATGGGAGGACAAGTGGACTTTGGGCTATTAGCGTTAGCATTCGGTTTATACTTTTTCTTTACCGTCTTCTTTTGGGGGACGATTTATTATCATTTACGGATCGGGATCACACTTTGGAACTTCACTCGTTTTTGGAAGCTTGTGTTGAAAAATAGTGATTCCACAAGCGGAAATGCTCAAGAACAGCTACCGAAAGTATTGCTGTTGCTGATGCTTTGGCAACAGTTTTTCGAACAAAGTGTAGCAGGTGCCGCCTTCGAATGGACCCATATCGCTTCGTTTTATGCTGGTGTGTTTGTGTTTACTTTTATTCTGCATCGTTATTTATTCGATTGGAAGCCAAAACCGTATGAACAATATGCGACGATGCCTAAAGCTGATCCGGATCACCAAACCGATCGAGTAGTCGTCATTGTGATTGATGGAATGCGGAAAGAACGTTTTTATGAAGCGAACACTCCTTACCTCGATTTTCTAAAGGAAAACGGAACAGAATATACGAATATGGAAACGGTCTACCCAGCTCGAACAGTCGTCTGCTTTTCTTCCATGTTTACAGGGACGTATCCATTTGAGCATGGAATTCAATCGAACATGGTCTATAAGCTCGGGATTAAAACGGAAAGTATTTTTGATTCCCTTAGAAAAGTGAACAAAAAAGGGCGCCTGCTCGGTATTGCTCACTTAGTCGATTCGATGGGCGATGATGTAGAAACTGTCACTGCTGTCATGAAAAACGATGAAGCAGATCCGAATATTATGAAGCGGGCTAAGAAAATTATGAATGAGCAAGATCCGGATTTATTTATTGTTCAAATGATCGCGACCGATCAAACAGGACATAGCCGCGGCGTGTTTTATGATGAGTATATTGAAAAAATTCAAGAAGCCGATGCGCTAGTCAAAGACTTTGTGGAGTGGTTAGAAGCGGAAGGCAAGATGGACAATACAACATTGATAATTTGTGCCGATCACGGTCAAGCAGACGGCATTGGCGGACACGGCCATTTAGATGAAGGAGAACGATTTGTTCCATTCTTCATGTATGGCCCAAATATTAAGCCGGGAGAGAAAGTACAAGAAAAGCGCAGTCTAGTGTCTATGGCGTCAACTCTTGCTTATATACTTGGCGCTCCGTTGCCAGACCATGCCCGTGGACCGGTACTAGAAGAAGCATTTGTAGAAAAGAGGGACCAATCCATTGACTAAAAAGAAAGTAGTTGTATTTTTGCCAGCTTACAATGAAGAGGAAGCGATTGCCGCTGTCATTCAAGAGGTGCCGCGGAAGTTTGATCCTTCAATTGATGTCGAGGTGTTAGTGATCAATGATGGATCAACGGATCGAACAGTGGAGGTCGCTCAAGCAGCAGGCGCCGATCATATTGTGCATATGGAGAAAAACAGCGGACTAGGTGCCGCTGTTCGCCGCGGCCTGCAAGAATGTCTTCGCCTGCAAGCAGATATTGGTGTGATGATTGATGCGGATGGAGAATATCCGGCTCGGCAAATTCCAGATGTCATCGCTCCGATTTTATCAGGGGAAGCCGACTATACGATGGGATCAAGATTTAAGGGAACAATCGATGGGATGAAAATTCATCGCCGTTTAGGAAATTATTGTTTTACGTTGCTACAATCGATCTTGTTGCGTCAATGGATTTATGACGGACAGTCAGGGATGCGGGCCTTTTCGAAAACGGTGATGGAAGAAGCGGAAATTATCCACGATTATAACTATGCCCAAGTGATTACCTTGAACATTGTTCGGAAGGGATTTCGAATGAAAGAAGTGCCGATTGAATATCAAGTGCGTACCACTGGGCAGTCATTTATTAAGTTTAAATCCTATATGATGAATGTATTGCCAGCGATTTATAAAGAAATGAGGACGCCGGTCAAAAAGGTAGAGCAACCAAAAAAATATATAGCCACAAAAAACTAAACTTTTGTGGCTAAAAAGGATTGACAATAAAATTGATAATCATTATCATCAAATAGACAGGAGGCATGAAAATGAAAAGAACTTCTCTTTTTTTAAGTTTCATTTTAATGATGGTACTGAATGGTTTTGCTTTTGCTTTTCCTTTACATACAGCTGCCTATTCTTACGGCGATCCGAATGAAGAGAAAATGGCGGAAGCGTATAAAGAATTGACAGTTCATCTCGATAACGATGACTGGGGAAAAGTGAAAGAGGTATATAGTACATACGAAAAAGACTTCAGTTTATATTTTAAGAAAACGATACCAGATATAGAAAAAGCAATTGAGAATAAAGATAAGGAGCTCATGCGCCGCAGCTGGCAAGCAGCAATGCGCTTAAATATTGAACGGCGCCTTCATTTTGCTCAAGAACAGTTTGATGACTACGGTCAAGCCAAATTGCTGCTGGCAAAAGCGCGCGGGACATTTGCGGTGTTAGAACCTGAGATGGTGAAACAAACCGATCAAAAAACGGTAGATACCATTTATCAGGCATTTGATGACTCCTTAAAATCATTGGGGAATCCTGGGTTGTTTGGAATAGGTAATCAAGAAAATGATCCAGAAACATTTACAAAACAGACTCAATTTATTATTGATCAAATCGAGCCGGTTTTTCCGATTGTGTCTGAAGAACAAGATAAAAGTCATTTAACGGAAGAAAATTTAGATTTTCTTGATCAAATGCAAGAAGGCGGAACATCAAGCTTTTGGTTCTGGCTATCGGTTGGACTTGTTGCTTTGTTAGTTGTCATGATCATCGTGAATAAACGTAAACAAAAGAAACAGTAGGAAAAAGCGCAGGGGGAGTGCAGCATGGATTTTCAAGCATTTTTAATTACGCTACGTGAAGCGTTAGAAGCAATCTTAATTGTTGGTTTAATTCTTTCTTATTTAACGCGGCTAGATGCCAATCAATACAAAAAATGGATTTATGTCGGTGTGTTGTTGGCAATTGTTTCAAGCTTTTTAATTGCTCTTGTGTTCCAAGTCGTGTTCACAGGTTTTGCGAGCTTTGGATCGGAAGTGTATTTAAAAGTCGGCATTTTGTTCGCTTCAGTCTTTTTACTTACCCATATGGTTATTTGGATGAAGAAAGAATCAAAAGATATCAATGGCGATATGCAGAAAAAAATTGGGGCCGCCGTCACAGCGGGCAGTGTGTCAGCCTTAATTATCCACTCTTACTTAATCGTCGTGCGTGAAGGAGTAGAAACGGTCTTTTTCTTCGCTGCGATTAGCGGCGGAGACATTACAAAGGTGTTTCAAAGCTCTGGAGCGTTAGCTGGTTTGCTTATGGCTTTAGTGCTGGGCTATATGTTTTTCTCAGGTACGATGAGATTTTCATTAAAAACCTTTTTTAATGTGACGGGTATTCTCATTATGTTTATTGCCGCCGGTTTGCTTGTTCAAGGAATTGGCGTGTTGCAAGACCTTGGAAAAATGGGTTCCCTTTACACAACAGCTGAAGGAAAGCCAGCGGAACTGTATAATATTGTTCATATTATGCCTGAGCATTACCAAGATGAAATGCACTATCTTCGCGATACAGGAAAAGAGTCGCTCATCAGTGGGCAAGTCGGATTGTTTATGGCAGCGATGTTTGGCTACAGCCATAATCCGTCGCTTGAGCAAGTGCTCGGCTATTGGGGATACTTTGCGATTGTCATCGTGATGACGCGACTGATTGATAAAGGAAAAATAAGCAAACCATCATTTAAAAAAAGAAAAGCTGTATAATAGATAGTATATGGATCTCCCTCTGCAAGACTCGCCTTTAGGCGGGTCTTTATTGTCGTTTAGCTATCACTTTCATTATGAAAGGAGTTTTATATGCGTACTCGTGGTATCAACATCATGCTGATTGTTTCGCTCATTGCTTTTCTAGTATTATGGGGATATATTATTTTTCTACCAGTTGTTATGCCTTCCACATGGGATCAAGTCGATTTTGCTCTAGGTGTGACTCGATTTGATTTGCTGGCGATGCAGCCGCATTTTCCTGGTTATCCCTTTTTTATGTTCGCCGCTATGGTCGTTCATTATGTGGTTAAAGATGCAGAAGCCGCTTTATCGATATGGAACAAGCTCATTTATTTGACTAGCCTTTATCCGCTTTTTAAATTAGCAAGACATTCTTTATCTCCTCGTCCGGCCTTTTTAACAGCGCTGCTGATCCATTGTTTGCCTTTTCCTTTGCTGATGATGCAGCAACCGATTTCTGAACCGATGGCCTTAGCGATTTTCTTTTGGTTCCTTTGGTCCTTGATGAGGGCAGTTGAGCAAGGAACGAGAGAAGCAGGTATTTGGCCAATGGTGCTGCTGGCGGTCTTACTCGGCGTTCGCCTCTCCTATGTAGCCGTGTTTGTTGCCGTTATTGTATACTGGATATGGTATTGGAAACAGACAAAGGATGGTCGCGGCATTGTTTTTCAGCTTTTCATATTGATAGCGGCCAATTTAGCATGGGTGAGTGCATTAATTAGCAATGCTGGCAGTTTGCAAACATTTATAAAAATTGCTTTAGGCTTTACCGACGGTCATTTTACTGAGTGGGGAGGCACAGCGATCGCAAGTGATGCTGCTGTATGGGAAAGAATGTCTTATTTGTTGTTTCATAACTTGTTATGGAGCGGGATGTTTGTCGAGGATTTACCGTTGGCCATTCTATTAGGAGGCACATTTGTAGCGGCTGGTTTTATGATGAACAAACGAATGGGGGATGTGATCTCACTCAGTTGGCTAGCGGTCTTTCTTTCTTATTTTTTATGGGTGTTATTTGCTCAAAACATCGATAAGCCCCGCCATAGTTTGCCGCTCATCTCATTGCTGCCGCTCTTGCTATTAACAAAAGTGAATTGGAAAAGATGGTTCACAGCAGCTGTAGCGGTTACAGTTATGACGGAGATGATGGTCGCCATTCCATTAGTAAAAGAACAAGCACTAGACGAGCCAGCCGTCATTCAAGCATCGAATTATTTGGAAGAAATGAAGGAACCATTTATTGTATATACATGGGAGGAAACAAGAGTGTTTGAGTATCGGCAAGTTTCCTTTTCTCATAAGCGGCTATTTAGCTATGATCGTTTTCTTGCGGATGTTTCGTCACAGAAAAACCGGCGCATTTATTTAACTGATAAAGTGGTGAGCGGTTTTGAACAACAAATTGGTCATTCCTTACAGGAGCAACTGACGAAACAAGCTGAATTTACCTCTAATCATTTATTTGATCCTGTGTATGATCAAGTGATTCTTTATGAGTGGATGCCATCTGGAGGTGGAAAAAATGAATGAAATCATTAAACATAAATTAGCGCTGCTTCCTGATCAGCCAGGCTGTTATTTAATGAAGGACCGGCATGGAACGGTCATTTACGTCGGGAAGGCAAAGGTGTTAAAAAATCGGGTTCGCTCTTATTTT
Organism: Bacillus sp. REN10; assembly: GCF_016820555.1. GTDB lineage: Bacteria > Bacillota > Bacilli > Bacillales > Domibacillaceae > Bacillus_CE. The sequence continues at coordinate 194,348 of NZ_JADHDW010000001.1, forward strand.
ACTGGTTCTCACGATGGAAAGACGCAGCGTTTAGTCAGTGAAATCGAAGACTTTGAGTATATTATCACTTCTTCTAATTTAGAAGCGTTAATTTTAGAGCTGAACTTAATTAAAAAGCATGATCCGAAATATAATATTATGCTGAAAGATGATAAAAGCTATCCGTTTATTAAACTGACAGCTGAACGTCATCCAAGGTTAGTGATCACTCGAAAGGTTCAAAAAGATAAGGGAAAATATTTCGGACCTTATCCGCATGCGCAGGCAGCGAATGAGACGAAAAAGCTGTTGGATCGGCTCTATCCTTTAAGGAAATGTATGAATTTGCCGGATCGGGTCTGTCTTTATTATCACATGGGACAATGCTTGGCTCCTTGTGTGAAAGAGGTGCCCGATGAAGAATACCGACATATTACCCAGGAAATAAGTCGATTTTTACAAGGCGGGCATCAACAGGTGAGAGAAGAGTTAATGGGCAAAATGCAAGAAGCAGCGGAAAAACTGGAGTTTGAACGAGCAAAAGAATACCGCGACCAAATTACCCACATTGATGCTCTGATGGAAAAGCAAAAGATCAATACGACGGATTTAATGGATCGGGATGTGTTCGGTTACGCAGTGGATAAAGGTTGGATGTGCGTGCAAGTCTTTTTCGTCCGCCAAGGAAAGCTGATTGAACGAGATGTGTCTTTATTTCCTTTTTATGATGAGCCGGAAGAGGAATTTTTGACATACCTTAACCAATTTTATGATCAGCCGAATCATTTTAAACCGAAAGAAATTTTGTTGCCGGAAAATGTGGATGCTCATTTAGCAGAACAGCTGATTGAAGTGAAGATGCTAAAGCCGCAAAAAGGACAAAAGAAAGAACTTGTCAAGTTAGCCGAAAAAAATGCGGCTGTTGCACTGCGAGAAAAATTTGCGTTAATTGAACGGGACGAAGAGCGAACGATCAAAGCAGTGGAACGACTCGGTGAAGCGATGAATATTCATCCTCCCCTTCGTATTGAGGCATTTGATAATTCCAACATCCAAGGAACAGATCCTGTTTCGGCAATGGTTGTCTTTGGCGATGGGAAACCGCTAAAGAAGGAATATCGCAAATTTAAAATTAAAACGGTCGAGGGGCCAGATGATTATGAATCGATGCGGGAAGTGATTCGTCGTCGCTACACTCGAGTGCTAAAAGAACGGCTTCCATTGCCAGACTTAGTGGTGATCGACGGCGGGAAAGGGCAAATTGAAGCCGCTAAAGAGATTTTGCTATATGAATTAAATATCGATGTGCCAGTTGCTGGTCTTGCGAAGGACGATAAGCATCGCACTTCGCAATTGTTATATGGTGATCCATTAAAGATCATCCCGCTTAAACATAACAGCCAAGAGTTTTATTTATTGCAGCGGATTCAAGATGAAGTCCACCGTTTTGCGATTACGTTTCACCGGGAGCTGCGTGGAAAGAGCGCGTTTCAGTCGATTCTAGATAATATTGATGGGGTCGGACCAAAAAGGAAGAATATGCTGTTGAAAGCATTCGGCTCAGTGAAGAAATTGAAAGAAGCCACGAAGGAAGAGATCACGGCGATCGGCATTCCTGAGCGAATAGCGGAGGAAGTCGTCAAGAAATTAAGCAGCAACTGAGTACGGATAGAAGAAGAGCGGGGGAGCGATCCCCCCGCTCTTCTTCTATAGAGCATTATAAAGTGAAAAAATGATTGTATATTGATACGATTATGTGTAAACAGAACAGTCCTGTGTTGTGTCACTTAAGTAATGATGAAGGGCCTTACTCCCATTTCACAGTGATTTGTACTTTGTGAGCCCGTTTTTGGACCTCACATATAGATTCAGCGATAGTTTGTTCTTGCAAACTGATTTGCTCGGCTAAAAATCCGCTTTCTATTGTGAAGGATGGTTCAGTATGAATAGAAAATCTTCTATCAATATATGGACCACTCAAGACGAAGATTTTCTCGTTTCTAGCTTCCTTTAACAGTGTAAGTTGCCCCCAGCCTGCTTCGCTGAAAAAAGAAGCAAGTTCTTCAAAGGTAGCGCAAGGAAACTTGCGAGCAATGGATTTTCCTGCCCAGTAAAGAATGTCCGCTGTCTCTTTGCCTAATACATCTGTAAGTAGCACGTCTCTGATAATTTCGTAACCGAAGACAGGGACGGAAAGAGTTGCCGTTTCTTGGTTATCGGTTTGATTTGTCAATTTTAATCCCCACTTTCTGCTATTTATTATATACAACTTGATCAAGAGAAAAAAGGTGTAACCTTTATCTTTCAAATTGTTATTTCGACATAATACTGCAAGGATAGCGTTTGGGGAAAATGAATAAAGATTCATAGATTGTAGTTTTTTCAGAATATAAAAAGATGTATACGCATTCTTGACGCTATGTGGCGATGGGAGTAAAATGGTGGTGTCACATAATTGTTATAAAATGAAGCTATGTCAAATATTTTTTTGTCAGATGCTTCAAAATCAAGGGGGGTAAATCATGGCTGACAATCGAGAGTTTTTTTATCGCAGGCTGCACTCATTACTTGGTGTCATTCCTGTGGGACTGTTTTTGACGCAACATTTAGTAATCAACCATTTTGCAACGAAGGGTGAGGAAGCATTTAACAACGCCGCTCACTTTATGGAGCAGTTGCCATTCCGTTATTTCTTGGAAGCGTTTGTTATTTTCCTACCTTTGTTATTCCATGCTATTTATGGCTTGTACATTGCCTTCACAGCGAAGAATAACGTAGGTAGATTTTCCTTCTTCCGAAATCAAATGTTCTTCTTACAGCGCCTTTCAGGTGTTATTACACTTGTGTTTGTTTCATGGCATGTATGGGAGACAAGAATTCAAGCAGCTTTAGGAGCTGAAGTGAATTTCCAAATGATGGAGAGTATTTTATCTAGTCCATTTATGCTTGCTTTCTACATAATTGGTGTTGTATCTACTATATTCCATTTCGCTAATGGTTTATGGTCATTCAGTGTAAGTTGGGGAATTACAATTTCTCCACGTTCTCAACAAATTATGACTTATGTTACAATGGGTGTTTTCGTAGCGCTTTCTGTTGTAGGTATTCGTGCGATTTTTGCTTTCGTTTGATGAAAATATGATCCGTTTAAGGATCTATTAGTACGGAATGTAGAAAAGGGAGTGAGTCTCAATGGGTAAAGGAAAAGTTATCGTAGTCGGCGGCGGATTAGCCGGTTTAATGGCTACAATTAAAGCAGCAGAAGAAGGAACGCAAGTTGATCTATTCTCATTAGTTCCAGTAAAGCGTTCTCACTCTGTTTGTGCGCAAGGTGGTATTAACGGTGCCGTTAATACAAAGGGTGAAGGAGATTCACCTTATGTTCACTTTGATGATACGATTTATGGCGGGGACTTTCTTGCTAACCAGCCTCCGGTAAAAGCAATGACTGAAGCAGCACCGGGAATCATTCACTTATTGGACCGCATGGGAGTTATGTTCAACCGTACACCGGAAGGACTTCTTGACTTCCGCCGCTTCGGAGGTACGCAACATCACCGTACAGCGTTTGCTGGTGCAACAACTGGTCAACAGCTATTATATGCGCTAGACGAGCAAGTTCGCCGTCACGAAGTAGCTGGTCTTGTAACGAAATACGAAGGTTGGGAATTCCTTGGTGCCATTATTGATGACGAGGGTGTTTGCCGCGGAATCACTGCACAGAACTTAACGGATATGAGCATCCAAACATTCCCTGGTGATGCTGTGATTATGGCAACAGGTGGCCCTGGTATTATTTTTGGAAAATCAACGAACTCTGTTATTAACACAGGTTCTGCCGCTTCCATCGTTTACCAGCAAGGGGTTAACTATGCAAATGGAGAGTTCATCCAAATCCATCCAACAGCGATTCCAGGAGACGATAAGCTTCGTCTAATGAGTGAATCTGCTCGTGGAGAAGGTGGACGCGTTTGGACATATAAAGATGGTAAACCTTGGTACTTCCTGGAAGAGAAATACCCGGCATACGGAAACCTTGTACCGCGTGATATTGCAACGCGTGAAATCTTTGATGTGTGCGTGAACCAAAAACTAGGTATCAATGGTGAAAACATGGTTTACTTGGATCTATCTCATAAAGATCCGCATGAATTAGATATTAAACTTGGCGGAATTATTGAAATCTATGAGAAATTCATGGGCGACGATCCGCGTAAAGTACCAATGAAAATCTTCCCGGCTGTTCACTACTCTATGGGTGGATTATGGGTAGATTATGAGCAACAAACAAATATTCCTGGTTTATTTGCTGCTGGTGAATGTGATTACTCACAGCATGGTGCGAACCGCTTAGGTGCCAACTCTTTACTTTCTGCTATTTATGGCGGTATGGTAGCTGGACCGAACGCTGTGAAATATATTGAAGGTCTTGAGAAAACATCTGATGCGATTTCTTCCTCTGTTTTCGATCGTTATGCGAAACAAGAAGAAGCGAAGTGGAATGAAGTCATGTCCCTTGATGGTACAGAAAATGCTTACATTCTTCACAAAGAACTTGGTGAGTGGATGACTGCCAATGTAACAGTTGTTCGCTACAACGATAAGCTGAAGCAAACAGATGACAAAATCGTTGAGTTAATGGAGCGTTGGAAAAACATTGATATTAACGATACAGCGAAATGGAGCAACCAAGGAGCTACTTTCACTCGCCAGTTGAAAAACATGCTTCACCTTGCTCGCGTTATCACAATTGGAGCCTTAAATCGTAACGAAAGCCGTGGAGCGCATTACAAGCCTGACTTCCCAGATCGTAACGATGAAGACTTCTTGAAGACAACGATGGCAACATTTAAAGGTGACAATGAAGCACCTGCGTTCCATTACGAAGATGTGGATATTTCATTGATCCCTCCTCGTAAGCGCGATTACACTAAGAAGAAGGAGGAGAAATAAAGATGAGCGAGAATAAGACAATCCGTTTTATTATTACTCGTCAAGACACGATGGATTCTGCGCCGTACGACGAAGAGTTCGTGATTCCGTATCGCCCAAATATGAACGTGATTTCGGCGCTGATGGAAATCCGCAGAAATCCAGTCAATGCAAAAGGCGAAAAATCAACGCCGATTGCTTGGGATATGAACTGTCTTGAAGAAGTATGTGGCGCTTGTTCCATGGTCATTAACGGAAAACCAAGACAATCATGTACAGCACTAGTGGATCAATTAGAGCAGCCGATCCGTCTAGCTCCAATGAGCACCTTCCCGGTTGTTCGTGACTTGCAAGTGGATCGCAGCCGTATGTTTGACTCCTTGAAAAAGGTAAAAGCATGGATTCCGATTGATGGAACGTACGATCTTGGACCTGGTCCTCGCATGCCTGAAAGAAAACGCCAATGGGCTTATGAATTGTCTAAATGTATGACTTGCGGTGTTTGCTTAGAAGCTTGTCCAAACGTAAACAGCAAGTCAAGCTTTATTGGACCTCAGCCATTATCGCAAGTTCGCTTATTCAATGCTCACCCAACAGGTGCGATGAATAAGGATGAACGCTTGCAAGCGATTATGGGAGATGGCGGCCTTGCGAATTGCGGAAACTCGCAAAACTGTGTACAATCTTGTCCAAAAGGTATTCCTTTAACAACATCTATCGCCGCTTTGAACCGTGATACGACTGTTCAAGCATTCCGCAGTTTCTTCGGAAGCGATTATCAAGTAGATTAATAAGTAAAGAACGGTTTGATCAACAGGTCATCTCCTATGAGTTTACTTCATCTAGAAAGGATCATTTTTTAGATGCTGTTTCGTAGGAGATGGCTTTTTGATTTCAACAAAGGGGGATGGAAATGAAAAAGGTGGCTTATATTGAGGATTGGGTGAAGTGGGAGAACGGCTTTCGTTTTTTTCACCCTGTCAGCGTTCGCTTCTCTGAAACAGATATGTTTGGGCATTTAAATAATACCGTGCCATTTGTCTATTTTGAAGAGGCGCGGATTGAATTTTTTAAGAAAATCGGGTTGATGGAGGATTGGACGAAAGAAACTGCTCCTGCGATGATTGTTGTGGCTGATCTGCAATGTGACTTTATTCAGCAAGTATTCTTTGGAGAGAAGTTGAACATTTTCGTGAAAGCAGAAACGATTGGCCAATCTTCTGTTGACCTTCATTACAAAGGGGTTAATCAAAAGGGAGACATTTGTTTTGTTGGGAGAGGGAGAGTCGTCCAAATTTCTCGTGAAACGCATAAGCCCTACCCATTATCAGAAGAGATGAAAAGTAAGTTAACACAGAACTCTCGGTAGATTTCTATTAAAATATTTTCCCTCTTAAATGTCAAACCGCCACCTTCTGACATATGATACCTTAACGGCCGTATTATCTGTGTTGAGATGCTGGCGGAGGCGAGGAGGGTAAAAGTTCAGTGAGGGAGCACCGCTTTGTTCGAAAACCACTTTTAACGAAAAGAGAAAAAGAAGTGTTTACGTTATTAGTTCAGGATAAAACAACGAAAGAAATCGCGGAAGAACTATTCATTAGTGAAAAAACCGTGAGAAACCATATTTCTAATTCCATTCAAAAGCTAGGTGTGAAAGGCCGTTCACAGGCAATTATTGAGTTATTGCGAATGGGTGAGCTAAAGCTTTAAAGAGAAAAGATGGCGTGAGTATTCCTTGCGCCATCTTTTTTGTATGGATAGAAGCAATGGGACAACTCTTGCATTTTTTCAAAAAAAAAGAGAAAATATAGGAATACAGGTCAAAAGGAAAAGAGATTAGGGAGTGCAAAAGGAATGGCAGAAGAGCTGGAGTGTTCGTCTGAAATTGTCGCAGAAATCGAAAAAGAATTGCGATACATAAATGTGATCATTAAACAAAAAGGTCGCGAAATATTAAGTGATTATCATATTACCCCGCCGCAATTTATTGCGTTACAATGGCTGTTTGAAGAAGGGGATATGACGATAGGAGAGCTATCGACGAAAATGTATTTAGCTTGCAGCACGACGACTGATTTAATTGATCGGATGGAGAAAACGAAGCTAGTTGAGCGTGTAAAAGATAAGCATGATCGCAGAATCGTCCGCATTCATCTGTTGAGTGAGGGCGCGAGAATTATTAATGAAGTGATTGCTAAACGTCAGTTGTATGTGAAACAAATATTAACGGATTTCACGAAAGAAGAAGTGGAATCACTGAAACAGCATTTGCAGAAAATGCATCAAGAAATGAAAGAAGAATGAGGCGAACGTGTTGAATAGACCAATTGGTGTCATAGATTCAGGAGTCGGTGGGTTGACGGTCGCGAAAGAAATGATGCGTCAGCTTCCGAATGAAACCATTTATTATACTGGGGATACGGCTCGCTGTCCGTATGGTCCGCGGCCAGCAGAAGAAGTGAAAGCTTTCACATGGGAAATGACCCGCTTTTTGCTGGAAAAAGAGATTAAAATGCTAGTGATCGCCTGTAATACAGCAACAGCCGTTGTATTAGAGGAAATACAAGAGGCGCTCGATATTCCGGTCGTTGGTGTCATCCGCCCTGGGGCAAGAGCCGCCATTAAACAGACAAAAAATGATCAGATTGCTGTGTTAGGGACGATAGGAACCGTGAAAAGCGGCGCGTATGAACACGCGCTGAAGGCAATTAATGATCATGTGGAGGTCATTTCCCTTGCCTGCCCTAAATTTGTTCCGCTTGTCGAAAGCGGTGAGCATAAAAGTGCGATGGCTAAAAAGGTGGTAGCGGAAACGTTGAAACCTTTAAAAGGCACATCGATTGATACGGTCATCTTAGGGTGCACCCATTATCCATTGTTGGAATCGATTATTTCGAACACTCTTGGCGATCAAGTGCAAATTATTAGTTCAGGAGAAGAAACCGCTCGTGAAGTGAGTGCGATCCTTGATTATCAGCAAATTCAAGCGAAGGAAAAAAGCGCTTCTCATCGTTTTTTCATCACTGGTTCTCAAAAGCTATTTTATCGAATAGCTTCTGATTGGCTGAAAAATAAACAAATACAAGTTGAAACGATCCGCTTAGGAAACTAAGCGGGTCTTTTTTTGCTAGAATAGAAGATTTATTTCCGAAGGTTCTAACTTGCTGAATGGCTCGTATATTTAGTACAAACAGCTTTAGGAGGGATCATTATGCGCAATAAGAAGACGACAGCTGCAATCACCATCCTGATTGCCTCAGTTTGTGCTGCTGGATGCGGATTGCTTTCTGGGGAGAAAAAAGAAAAGATTGATCCGCCGCATTCCGTCACGTATACCGATAATTTGAAAGGTGAGGAACAGCAATTAGCAAAACAAAATAAAAATATGGTAATGACTGAACTTTATTTAATTGATAAACATGGCTATGTAGTGTCACAGACGATCCCCCTTTCCAATACAGAAAGTTTGGCCAAGCAGGCGCTAGAACATCTTGTGGCGGAAGGGCCGATTACGAATATGCTTCCGAACGATTTTCGCCCTGTGTTGCCTGCGGGTACGCAAATCAACAGTGTTGATGTTCAAAAAGGCGTGGCTACTGTTGATTTTTCTCCTGAGTTCAAGGAGTATGCAAAGGAAGACGAAGCTCGAGTGGTACAAGCGGTTACATGGACATTGACTCAATTTGATTCGATTCATCGAGTAAAGATGAAGATCAATGGCCAGTCATTGAAGGAAATGCCTGTCGCTCATATGCCGTTGAGTACGAAAGGAATGACTCGAAAAGCGGGAATTAATATAGACACCTCCAATGTGGTGGATGTTGCCAACACGAGGCCTATTACTGTATACTTTATGGCTCAACAAGGAGAGGGCTACTATTATGTGCCTGTAACTAGGCGGGTAGCCAATAGTGAACAAGATCCTATTTCTGCTGTCGTGAAAGAGTTAGCGAAAGGACCGAAAGCTGGATCAGGATTAGTAACGGAATTTATCCCTCAAGCGGAATTGCTTGAACGTCCGATTGTGAAGGATGGAAGAGTGACATTAAACTTTAATGAAGCGATTCTAGGCAGCATGGAAAATAAAATGGTGTCTGACCACATATTAAAGCTATTAGCTTTGTCTTTAACAGAAGAAAGTGGTATTGAAAGTTTAGCGATTCAAGTAGCGGGGAGCTCGGAGATCATGACCGAAAATGGAGAACCGCTCAGCAGTTCAGTAACAAGACCTGAATTTATTAACCCGATTGGCTTGTGAACAGAAAAATTTACGCTATTATATAGTAGTAACGAATGAAGAAAGTTGCATCCTTGTTTGCAAGCAGTCGGACAAGCGAGGATGCCTGTTTAATTAAAGGAGGACGTTATGAGAGTTGACGGCAGAAATACGAATGAATTGCGAAACGTGCATATAGAAACAGACTTTTTGAAACACCCGGAAGGCTCTGTGCTAATTACTGTTGGGGATACACGAGTCATCTGTACAGCTAGTATAGAAGATCGGGTGCCTCCGTTTATGCGCGGAAGCGGAAAAGGATGGATCTCTGCTGAATATTCGATGTTGCCAAGAGCGACAGAGCAGCGGAATATTCGTGAATCTTCTAAAGGAAAAGTATCCGGGCGAACAATGGAAATTCAACGTTTAATTGGCCGGGCATTGCGAGCAGTTGTCGATCTTGAAGCGATTGGTGAACGCACAGTGTGGATCGATTGTGATGTGATTCAGGCAGATGGAGGTACGCGTACCGCTTCAATTACAGGCGCTTTCGTGGCGATGGCCATCGCTTTAGATCGCTTGCAACAGGAAAAGGAATTACCAACTTTCCCTGTGACGAACTTTTTAGCTGCTACTAGTGTGGGAGTCGTCAAAGATCACGGAGTCGTGTTAGACTTAAATTACATAGAGGACAGTCAAGCGGAAGTGGATATGAATGTTGTGATGACGGGAGCAGGTGAATTCGTTGAACTTCAAGGAACAGGAGAAGAAGCAACTTTTTCAATGAAGGATCTGCAAAGCTTACTTGAGTCGGCTCAAATTGGTCTAAAGCAACTGTTTGAGATTCAAGCCGCTGCGCTAGGAGATATTGCGAATAAAATGAATAAGTAATCAAAAGGGGAATCTTGCTATGGATGCAGTAATTATTGCGACAAAAAACAAAGGAAAAGCGAAGGAGTTCGCGGAGATGTTTGCTTCTTTTGGGCTGGATGTTGAAACGTTGCTTGATCATCCAGAATTTGCGGATATCGAAGAGACTGGTGAGACTTTTGAGGAAAACGCCATCTTGAAAGCCGAGGCGATTTGCAAACTGACGGGTCGTCTTGTGATTGCTGATGATTCTGGTTTAATCATTGATGCGCTTGATGGTCGCCCTGGCGTTTATTCGGCGAGATATGCAGGGGAAGAAAAAAGCGATGAAGCGAATATTCAAAAAGTGCTTGATGAGCTTCGCGATATTCCTAACGAAAAGCGTACCGCTCGTTTTTATTGCGCATTAGCGATTGCGATGCCCGGCAAAGAAACAACAACAGTAGCGGGCACATGTGAAGGTCGAATGACGAAAGAAAAACAAGGGACGAATGGCTTCGGCTACGATCCGATTTTTTATGTGGAACGGTTTGGAGCAACAATGGCTGACCTTGCCCCCGAAACAAAAAACAGCATCAGTCATCGTGGACAGGCATTGAAGAAGCTTCGGGAGCAATTGCCTGCTTTGCTAGAGGGTGATGCGAAGTGAAGGTATTGATCGTCAGTGATAGTCATGGCTGGAGCGAAGTGCTGCAAGAGTTAAAAGAACGATACGAAGATCAAGTCGATGCGATGATTCATTGCGGAGATTCCGAACTCTCAGCGGATGATCCGGCAATAGAAGGCTATTTTATTGTGCGTGGCAATTGCGATACAGAAAATGAGTTTCCTTATGATATTATAGAAGGGGTAGAAGGAAAGCGAATTTTCGTGACACATGGACATCGCTATAAGATTAAAACGACGTTGATGAATCTGATGTACAAAGCGAAGGAATATGAAGCGGATTTTGTTTTCTTCGGACACTCTCATCTTGTCGGAGCGGAGAGCATCGATGGCACGGTATTCGTTAATCCCGGCAGCATCTCTTTCCCTCGTGGACGTAAAGAAAAAACATATGCGATCCTTGAAGTAGATCACAACACAACAACCGTTTGCTTTTATGATGAAACCCACCAAGAATTGATGGCTTTACGGCAAATATTTTAATGGATTCATTCCGCCAGCGAGTAACATTTGCTGGTGGAAATCCCATCTAAAAAAGAAAAGTAATTTTTTCTTTGAAATAGTATTGACATATAATATCTCACTTGGTATTATAATAAATGTCTTAAAGATAAATTAAATAAAAACATGTCCCAGTAGCTCAGCCGGATAGAGCAACGGCCTTCAAGAATAGGAGCCTCTATAAGGAAACAATAACTTATAGAGTGGACGACACTATATCGGTGAACCCTTAACAGATTATGCTGATGGCAATACCGAGGAAACTTACGATCTCAAGTGAATGAGATTGAGGGGTTTTAAAGGACCAGATTCATTTCATCTGGTGGTAGAAATTCCAAAGAATAATCATACAAATGATTATCGTGAGGTTCCGTAGAGACTACACGTGTCGCACCTGAAATGGTGAAGATATAGTCCAGACTACAAACAACACTCGTTGGTGGCGAAAGTCATAGTGGTAAGCTAAGCCGTCGGTCGGGAGTTCGAATCTCTCCTGGGACGCTACAGAAATCGGGTGTAAAGCCCGTCAAATCAACCTTCTATATCGTTTAGTGAAACGGTCAGTATAACGGTCACGTAAGAAATTACACCTGTTATTGGCTTATATCACTTTCGATATAGGAGGTTTTTTGTTGTGACCAAAAGAAAAGGATTATTAGATGTTGATGTGGATGTAAAGGGACTATTCGAAGGATTAACTGGTACTAGTTCCACCACTTCAAAGACAAAAATAAAACAGACTGAGGTCTTGAGTGACTCAATTTTGATTTCTGATGCTCTCGATACCATTACAAGGCAAATGAAGGTGAGCGGGAATAGAAGCCGTACAATAAGCGATTCTCAAACGAACCGATCACACCATTTTTTGGCTATAAAGCATAATTAAGGAAACGACGTGAGCGTGAAGAAAAGAAAGAGACTAGAACAAATGCTGATGACCTTTTAGAAAAATTAGGATTAGCATAATAAACAGTGAAGTATTGGGATGGCTCAGATTGGAGTTATCCCTTTTTATTTTTGGAGGGTAGAACAGTATGTGTTGGTGAGGACATGTTCCAGCTATAATATCCATTGATTAATAAAACTGTGATTTTAATAATATCGAAGTAGTTATCCTGTTTCCTAATTTCTGCATGTGTATAGTATAATGGACACATACAATCTATTGAGAAAACGGTGATAACGATGAGCAGTAACTTTTCATTTTTCCAAGGGAAATGGGATGTACTTGCTAACTTGGGAGAGACAGCTGAGAAAAATGTATATCATGATCCGCATACAACAGTAATGAAATTGCGATTGTTCGCTGAAACATTAACGAAATTTATTCTTGCCGCTGAAAATATTAAAGAGGCATATGGTACAACACAAGTAGATCGCATTAATACTTTGCGTCGGGAAAGGTTACTTGAGCCTGAATTAATTGATATATTAGAAGCTCTTCGTCGCAAAGGGAATGTAGCGATGCATGAAGCGGATTATGGAAAAGTAGAAGAAGCAAAGGCTTTGTTACAATTAACGTTCCGCTTGTCTATTTGGTTTATGGAGGTATATGGTGATTGGGACTTTCAAGCACCTGAATACAAAGAACCTCAAGAACAAGCAGAACAGAGTACAGAAATGCTTCAGCAAGAATATGAAGAAAAAGTCAAAAAGCTTGAAGAAGAATTAGAGGCAATTCGTCAACAGGCAAAAGTGGAACAAGAAGAGGTAAAAATCGAGCGTAAAAAGATATCTAAAAACTTTATGCGTCGACAGCAATTAACAGAAGCTGAAACACGTACGATTATCGATGGAAAACTACGTGCTGTTGGATGGGAAGTAGACACAACTGTACTAAATCATCAAAAGAACGGAACGCTGCCAGAGAAAAATCGAAACATGGCAATTGCTGAATGGAAGGTCAATGGCGGCAGGGTCGACTATGCGTTATTTATTGGCTTAAAGCTTGTTGGCTTTATTGAAGCTAAGGCAAAAAAGAAAACGATTCCTGGCGCATTAGAAAGTCAAACAAAAGTGTATGCAAAAAATGTGGTACAAGTCGAAGATGAAGTCATCACACCTACAACAGGTGAATATAAAGTGCCGTTTTTATACGCAACGAACGGCCGACCATACTTGAGACAACTTCAAGAAGAGTCGGGCATCTGGTTTTGGGATTCACGTAAACCGTTAGAACATGCTCGCCCATTAGAAGGCTGGCATTCACCTGACGACTTGCAGCTTCTTCTTAGTCAAGATGATAAGGATGCAAATAAACGATTAGAAGAAGAGGATATTACGAAGTTTGGCTTGCGTCATTATCAGCAAAAAGCTGTACTTTCCGCTGAAGAGGGATTAAAAGAAGGGCAACGAAGAATGCTCATTGCGATGGCAACGGGAACAGGGAAGACCCGCACAGCAATCGCACTCATGTATCGCTTAATTAAGTCAAAAAAATGTCGTCGTATTCTTTTTCTCGTTGACCGTAATTCGTTAGGAAAGCAGACAGAGGATGCACTTAAGGATACAAAAATTGAAGGCTACTCATTTGCTGATATATACGATGTAAAGTCTTTAGAAGACATGTCTCCAGAAGTTGAAACGAAGGTGCAAATTGCGACAGTACAGGGAATGGTTCGAAGACTTTTCTATAGCGATAATGAAAAGCTTCCAAGTGTCGGGCAGTATGATTTCATCATTGTAGATGAAGCACATCGTGGCTATACAAGTGACAAAGAAATGTCAGAGGAAGAATTGGATTTCCGTGACCAGAATGATTACATCAGTCAATATCGACGTGTGATTGACTATTTTGATGCAGCCTGTCTAGGACTCACGGCAACACCCGCTCTTCATACAACAGAGATTTTTGGTATGCCTATTTTTAAGTATTCTTATAGTGAAGCGGTTCTGGATGGCTACTTAGTTGACCATGAACCACCATATCTTTTTAAGACAGAACTTTCACAAGTTGGCATTACTCTTGAGAAAGACGAAGAAGTTGAAGTGTATGATGTTGATAAAGGTGAGATTCAACTAGAAAAAATGGAAGATACAGTTCATTTTGAAGTTGAGCAGTTTAATAAACGGGTGATTACTGAACCTTTTAATCGGGCGGTTCTAAACAAACTGGTCGAATACATTGACCCGACAGGAAAAGAGAAAACCCTTATCTTTGCAGCTACTGATCAACATGCAGATTTGGTTGTTCGGTTATTGAAGAAAGCCTTTAAAGAACGTGGCGATGAAATTGAAGATGATGCCATTATGAAAATTACTGGCTATATCTATAAGCCATTAGATGCCATTAAAAGGTTTAAGAACGAGCGGTTGCCAAATGTCGTTGTAACGGTTGATTTACTCACTACAGGCATTGATGTCCCTCCAATAACAAACATAGTATTTTTACGGCGTATACAGTCTCGTATTCTTTATGACCAAATGCTTGGACGTGCAACTCGTCTTTGTTCAGACATTGGAAAAACGCATTTTAACATTTATGATGCGGTGGGTATTTACGACAAATTGCAAAGTTATACGGAGATGAAACCTGTTGTAAAGAAACAAAATTACAGTATTGGTGAACTATATGAATCACTTGCCAATGCTACGACAGAAGACGAAGTGTCGTTTTTTCGTGACCAATTGGTAGCGAAAATTCAGCGTCGAAAGCAAAGATTGGATGAAGATGGAAAGCAGAAATTTGAAGAACTGTCAAATGGGAAAAATGTGGATGAGTGGGCGAAAGAAATTCAGTCGTATACTCCACAAGAAGCAAAACAGCACAACATGTTATTTGAATATATGGAAGCCTATCGGGTAAAAGGCGAGAAACGATATATCTCCAACAAAGAGGATGAAGTAACAGATGTGGTTCGGGGATACGGTGAAGGAAACAAGCGACCTGAAGATTATTTAGAAGGTTTCGTTCGTTTTATCCAAGAAAATATTAATGAAATTCCCGCTCTTCATCTTATTTGCACACGACCGAAAGATTTAACAAGGCAGGATTTACGAGAACTTATTACCATTCTAGAAACGAAAGGCTTTAAGCAATCTCATTTACAAACAGCTTGGAAGCAGACGAAAAATGAAGACATCGCAGCGGACATTATTAGCTTTATTCGCCAAGCTGCATTAGGTGAAGCACTCGTTGCCCATGAAACACGTATTAAACAGGCGATGCAGAAAGTGTATTCACTGCATGATTGGACTCCAAGGCAGAAGAAGTGGTTAGAGAGAATAGAAAAGCAATTACTTCAAGTACCTGTATTAGCACCAACACCGCAAGATGCTTTTTCAGAAGAGCCATTTCGCAGTCAAGGTGGATATAAGTTATTACATCGTGAATTTGGCGATCTTATTGATACTGTTGTGTTAACCATTAATGAAAATCTTTATGTAAGCTAATCCACTAGGGGGATAACTACCTTGTATAGACTTGATACAGAAAACAATAGACTAGAAGAAGTCCGAGAAACCACGTTCTCTGAGAATGACTTAAAAGAGCGGCAACATATAGAGGAATGGATTCGTAAAAGTCCAGAAGTTCTTAATGAGGATTTACTAATCATTGCTCATGAATACGATAAATTTGAAGTGAACGAAAGATTAGACCTCCTAGCCATAGATAAAGAGGGTAACCTAGTTATAATTGAAGTGAAGAGAGACACTACAGGAAGCGGCGTTGATTTTCAAGCTTTAAAATATGCCTCGTATTGTGCGAGGCTTAGCCCCACTGATATCCTTGAAATATATGAAGATTATTCAAGAGTTCATGCTCCGTTAATTAATACCAAAGATGAGTTGATGGAATTTCTTGAAGTAGACAGCGAAGAAGATTTAAATAATCTTCTTAACAACAGTCAGCGGATTATCATTGTCGGTAAAGATATTGATAAGAGGATTCTTTCCGTTTGTACATGGTTATATGAAAATAGCATTGATGTGAAATGTGTAACAATCAAGCCGTACAAACTGGGAGATCAGCTTATTGTAGACACCGATCAAATTATCCCTCCATACAAGCTTGAGAATTATTATATTAACAAAAAGGCTTCAGTAAAAGAACGCAAAATAAAGGTTGACGAAGATGTTTCTTCATTCCTGCAAGGAGTAGCTAACTTTATCAACAACCAAACGGATTACACTGCTCGATATGGGGGAAAAAGAGATTACTTCAAAGGACACCGCTTCTTAGGGAAGAAATGGAACTTTGTATTTGTCTACAAGAAGGATCATACTGCTTCTATGTTCGTAGAGTCTTATAAAAAACAAGAAACAGATTTGATCCGTTCGATAGCAGAGAGGTATACAGACGAATTGAAAACGTTACTGGGGTGTGAAATAGAGCTTTCTCAAGGATCAAAAAATACAGATTTATATAGATTAGCGGCAAAGTTTAACTTTGTAGAAAAACAGGATATTGAGGAATGTCTAAAACAATATACTGAGACGTTTGTTAAGTTCTATCAATTCATAAAGGAAAAGGCTCAATAGCAGGGGAGTTCCTAAAAGGGACTCTCTTTTCCTTGAGATTAAAAGTAATTGCTCGGAGTAATCAATTTTCCATTATAATAAGATAGTTGAGCAAATATTAGGAGGAAGTTATGAATAACCAAGAGATTGTACAAAAATTATGGAATTTATGTAATGTCCTGCGTGATGATGGGATCACTTATCAGCAATATGTAACAGAGTTAACCTACTTATTATTCCTCAAAATGATGAAAGAGCAGGAAACAGAAGGTGTGATTCCACAAGGCTATCGTTGGGATGATTTGTTAGATAAAGAAGGTTTGGAATTAAAGACATTTTATCAGCGGTTGTTACTTGAATTAGGAAGCAGTGAAAATGAGCGGCTGCGTCTAATATACAGTGATGCTTCTACAAGTATTGCCGAGCCGAAAAACTTAGAAAAAATTATCAAATCAATTGATGCCCTTGATTGGTACAATGCCAAAGAAGAAGGATTAGGCAATCTTTATGAAGGATTGTTAGAGAAGAATGCTAGTGAAAAGAAATCGGGAGCGGGGCAATACTTCACACCTCGTGTATTAATTGATGTAATGGTACAGCTTATCGACCCGAAAATTGGAGAGCGGTGTGCTGACCCTGCAGCTGGAACGTTCGGTTTCATGATTGCAGCAGACCAATATTTAAAGAATCAAACAGATGACTACTTTGATATAGAGCCACAAGAAGCCGAGTTCCAAAAGAAAGAAGCCTTTACTGGAATGGAACTTGTTAAAGATACGCATCGTCTGGCACTCATGAATGCGTTGCTTCATAATATCGAAGGACGCTTGGAACAAGGTGATACTTTATCAGGTAACGGTAAATGGATGAAAAACTTAGATGTGATTTTAACGAATCCCCCATTTGGTACAAAAAAGGGTGGCGAACGTGTATCTCGTGATGATTTAACGTTTGAAACATCAAATAAGCAGTTGAATTTCCTGCAGTTGATTTATAACGCTTTGAAAGATGATGGAAATGCAAGAGCAGCGGTTGTATTGCCCGACAACGTGTTGTTCGAAAGCGGTATTGGCTCACAAATTCGTCGTGACTTGATGAACAAATGTAATCTACACACGATTTTACGATTACCAACAGGGATTTTTTATGCTCAAGGTGTAAAAACCAATGTTTTATTCTTTACAAGGGGAACAACAGACCAAGATAATACGAAAGATGTATGGGTATATGACCTTCGTACAAATATGTCTTCATTTGGAAAACGGAATCAGTTAACAATGGCTCATTTTGAGGATTTCATGAAAGCCTATGTCGCAGAAGACCGCTCGAAAGTCGAAGATGAACGCTGGAATAAGTTCACACGAGAAGAAATCGCCAAAAAAGACGATAGCTTAGACATTGGATTGATTGCAGATGAGTCATTATCTTCATACGAAAATTTACCAGACCCAATCGAATCAGCAGAAGAAGCAATTGCGAAGCTCCAACAAGCTATGGATTTGTTAAATGAAGTAGTAGCGGAACTGCGTGCTGTTGAAGATGATGAGGTGGTCGAATAATGAGTAAGAAAAATAAGACCTTTGAGGAATTGTTGGAAGAAGCGTTAGTGCCTGAGGATGGGCAACCATATGAAGTTCCTACTAATTGGGTTTGGACAAGAGTTCAATCATTAGGTGAAGTAGTAACTGGGTCTACACCTAGTAAAAGTAACCCAGAATATTATGGTTCGATATGTCCTTTATTTAAACCTACGGACTTGAATCAGGGTTTCAATGTTATTGAAGCAAATGAGTATTTATCTGAATTAGGATTTTTAAAAACTCGACCTATTCCAGAAGGAAGCATAATGGTGACTTGTATTGGAGCAACAATAGGAAAAACAGGTTTCTCTAGAAAAAAGGAAGCTGCTACAAACCAACAAATCAACACTATTGTCGTTAATCCAAATTTAGTTCCGGAATTTATCTATTTTGGAGTGATTTCCAGTTTTTTTCAAAATAGCATTATTGAAAATTCATCATCAACTACTCTACCTATTATTAATAAAGGAAGATTTGAGAAGTTGAGTTTTCCGTTACCACCATATAACGAACAAAAACGAATTGCTGATAAAGTGAAGCGGCTTTTAGGTAAAATTGAAGAAGCAAAGCAGTTGATTGAGGAAGCAAAGGGAGCATTTGAACTTCGTCGAGAAGCTATTTTGGATAAGGCTTTTCGTGGGGAGCTAACGAAGAAGTGGAGAGAGAGTTCATTTTCAATAACGCCAATTGAAGAGACACTCGAAGCAACTGAAGTAGTAAATAATAATGCGAAAAATAAAAATATCAAATTTAGTGAGTTGAATGAGGTGCCATTTGCCATACCAGACAGTTGGAAGTGGATAAAACTACATCAAATATGTTTATCCTTAAAGAATGGACTGTATAAACCAGCTAGTTATTATGCAGAAAGTGGTACGCCTTGTTTAAGAATGTACAACATTGATAATAATGAATTGAATTTGAAAGATATACACTACATGACTTTGACTGATGAGGAAATTGAAGAATATGGATTGAAACAAGGCGACATTTTGATTAATCGAGTAAATTCAAGGGAGTTAGTTGGAAAGTGTGCGCCTGTGCTGAAAGGTTTTCCAACTGTAGTATTTGAAAGCAAAAATATACGTATAAGATTACATGAAGATATCTCAACAGAATATGTGAGTGGGTTTTTGAATTCAATTTACGTAAAGAAATGGATTAATGAAAGTTGTAAGCAGACTGTAGGTATGGCAACAATTAATCAGGAATTTCTAAAAAATCTATATATTCCTATGCCACCTGTAGAAGAACAAAAACACATTATGAACATTCTAAATCGCATTTCAGAAAATGAAAATAAAATAAGGGACACCATAAAGCTCTCTGAAAAATTTAATGAACTAAAAGACTCAGTCCTTTCAAAAGCCTTTCGTGGTGAACTTGGAACAAATGACCCAAGCGAGGAAAATGCAATTGAATTATTAAAAGAAGTGCTACAAGAACAAGTAAAATAGTTGTAAGAAGGCATCCAAATTAATTGGATGTCTTTTATGCTTGCATACATGCCAAGTTGTGGAATTGGTTTGATACAGAACCACTCTCATTCACAAACTGACAATCGGTAAATTTCCGACACGACTCACATTATCAATATGATTTAGCATGGTAAAGTAATAAGAATTGCAGTGAAACCCTACTCAACTTCGATAATGATATCGATAGCAGAGGTGTAGACTAATAAGAGGTATCAAAGAAAAGATACGGCTGCCTTTATCGCATTGTTTTCGATAAGTTATCTGTTTCAAAAGGTACACTTTTTGCGACGCACTTTGTGAAACGGTAGAATAAGGGTTCAGGTAGTCTCATATGGTATATGATTGGGTTTTGATACGTATCATAATTACAATTGACCTTTTGATACAAAGGCGTTACGATTAGAGTATCAAATAACAAGGCGGAATTAATTATGGAAAACAAAGAATTTGGATACGTTAGAGTAAGCAGCAAAGACCAAAACGAAGCACGACAACTGGATAGTATGTATGCTCTTGGAATCGATGAGCGTGATATACATATCGATAAGCAAAGTGGGAAAGACTTCGATAGACCTCAATACCAAGCTTTGAAATTGCGTTTGCGTAAAGGAGATATGTTATACATACATTCATTAGATAGGCTAGGTCGTAACAAAGAGATGATTTTAAACGAGTGGAAAGATATCACACAGAACATCAAAGCACACATTGTCGTAATTGATATGCCATTGTTGGATACACGGAAATACAATGATTCCATCGGTTCTTTCGTGGCTGACTTGGTATTACAGGTATTATCGTGGGTTGCTGAAGAAGAGAGAACTAAGATTAAGACTCGTCAAGCTGAAGGAATAGCTTTAGCAAAGGCACAGGGTAAACACCTAGGAAGACCTAAAACATCGATTACATCTGAATTTGAACATGCGTATAAGGAATGGAAGGCAGGAGAAATCACAGCGGTTGAAGCAATGAAGAAATCAAATATGACTAAGGCTACATTCTATCGGAAGGTTAAAGAATATGAGGCAAGTTAAGGGGACTCTGCGAGGGGTCTTTTTTCATTTGGAATCGAGGTGGGGGTGTATTTCCACATTTTTAGTAGGGTTTATGGACAGGAATGGGGTATGTTACCTTATCTACACGTCCCAAAAAATCTAGAGTTACCGATTCAATACAAGATTTTAACAGTCCCTTGTAAAAAGATTCATAATTTATTCGAAGAAGATGAAAACAATGGTACTGTTGTATTAAATCACCAAGATGTTACATTTGTGCGTAATATAGCCAAAATTTGATTGCCTAGTTAAAGTAAGGGAGACTTACTTTTGATCTCTTCCTTTTTAAGAGGTTTATAGACTAAAATAACAGTGAGACATATTTCGAGGGGAAAGATCATTAGAAGTTTTTGAAAGATATCTGGTGAGAGTCGTTTTTTTATTTATCAACTCTATATCAAGTGATATTTGGGAAAGGTGGTGAGGTTTTGGATGAATTAATTCCTATACTCCCGATGATAGGGGTAATTATAGGTGCATTGATAGCAGGTATAAGCTCTTTTGTTGTTCAATCTATCTCTTTTAAACGACAGCAAAAGTGGGAACAAGAGAAGCTAGATAGACAGTTTGCACAAGAACAAGAAAAAATAGATAAACAGTTCGCTAGAGAACAAATACTTAAAAAAATTGATGCATATAACAAAATCTTAAGTGAGAACAACAATACACAGGTAGTGGAATGGGATTATTACACAGGTGAAACTACGTTTAAGAGCGAACGATTTGAACAATTAATTAGACCTTTACTCTATAACTCATTTCATCTGTTGGAACAAGATGTGGCTAATGCTGTTGTTAATATTGATAATCTTCTTATGAAGTGGGAAGTCCTGGGGGAAGGGGATGAAGAGGATGTAAAAGCGTTAAATGAACATTATCAGAAAATCATTTCATCAATAGAACGCCAACTCATTGAATATAGAATGGGGTATATCGAAAAAGTATAAGCATTATTCAAAAATAGAACTCATAAAATAACGAAAAGAGTGTCGATCGGTATGAAAGAATTGCTAAAGAAATTCCTGTTAATGCTAGTAACGAGTGTAATAGCAAAAATAGTTTTGTTGTTCTTGGTAGCTTTGCCTGCTGTTTCAGGATTCCTTCATTTAGTTCGAGAAGGTTCATTTGTTATTCCAGCATGGACATGGTATGTGGCAGGTGCGGCATTGGTCATTGGACTGACTATTTATTTTCTGGTAAAAAGAGCAGGTTTTATTGGAAAAAAGAATAAAAAAATGCCGATGCCGTTTTTTTATACTCCTCCTGGTGGATGGAAAGATGTTGGATATGAGGAACATTTTAAAGTGCTTTGGAGAATAAGGTTTCCGAATAATCCTTTCTCACGTTCGTTTGATACACCTTCGCCAGAACAAAGTATAGAAAAACTAAACATTTACCATTCACCATACTGTCCTAAATGTGAAACGGAAATGGATGAAAAACATGCCTTTTTCGGTAATTTTCTTTGGGGCAGATACAATTGGTCATGTGTTAATTGTAATTATAAAGTAAGAAGTAAACTGAAATTTTACGAAGCTGTTGAAATGGTAGATAAAAAAGTTAAAGGCGGCGTAAGAAGAGAGGTCGCAAAACAACGGAAAAATTCCCGACAATAATTACAGTCTTTAATGGGCGGCGGATTTACCATCGATAATCCGAATGCTATTGGTTACTTATGGCTGTGTTTTTTTCCTTTAAATAAAGCAGCGGAGAATGTGGGTAATTGAAACACTCTAGATCGAGCATCTAACCTAGATATGATTAGATGCTTTTTTATGGACTAAATTGGTGACGACAATTAATGAAGTAATTAATGAAGTATCGATTTTATTTATTATTAAAACCAGCTTTATCTGAATTATGATTTTGTTGGACAAATAATCAATCCCTATCCCATTCTTTGTTACAGTCTGGACATTTCCATTTAATAATCCTATCAGCTGCTATACTGCTTATACCAATTTTTCGTGTGAAATAGGAAGAACCATATACTTTCTGCGATTCTTTAGGAATAGGTTCTCCTTGCAAATCAGCATTGCAATATGGACAACATTCTTTGTTATCTCTCATGAAACCACTCCTTTAAATAAATACCTTTGCGTTTTAATATAGCAGATTTAAGTACAACTGTATTACCTTTTCAATAGGATTGTTTTCTACTATATGAATGCTTGAATTATAAAGCGTAAGCAAATATAATAGAAATTAAGTCAATCGGTCAAAGTTCGGAAAGTGACCGTTACACATGAACGTAAACAAATAGCGATATATAGGGCGTTGGTGGCGAAAGTCATAGTGGTAAGCTAAGCCGTCGGTCGGGAGTTCGAATCTCTCCTGGGACGTCATGAGTTTAATTTTAATCACGATTTTAAAAAAGGGAAACGTCGTTAAGTGTTGATATATCAATACTTAACGACGTTTCTCTTTTTTATTGACTTCAGTGTTGAATGATGCAAGAGGTTTTTGTCTTGGATAAAAATTAAGGAAACTTATGGTTTCTAGAAAGTGGTGTTATATATGTATCACCATACTAAGAGTAAAGGAGATTTAGCGGTTTTAAAAGCTCAGGTGGATTTGTTTGAAAAAGGCTATATGATCTTACTGCCACATACTGAGCATGCCCCATTTGATTTAGTTATTTATCCCGCATTAACGGGCTGTAAGACCCCCACCTCAACATTGCAGAAAAAGCGCAGACGTGTAGGTGGGGGATCAACAGCCCGTAAACGCCCGATCCGTTCAACTAACAATCAGTGGGGGATGAAAAAAACCCCTACTGATTGAAGTTTCACTTTATAAAGACGGTTCATTCAAGCGAGTGCAAGTGAAGTATAGGGAGTTAAATTCAAAAGGAATTATCGAAATTAGATTTCGCTCAACTTACTGCAACTCTAACGGAACAGTTAATACTCCGAAAGCATTAAACTTTCTAACGCGTTAGATAAATCAACGAGTTTAGAAGGTTTTTTTATGATGCCAAAAGAAACACTATGTTTCCTTTTCTCCGTCTTCAAAACATCCCCTTACAAAATTATGTTGTTATATCACTAAAAACTTAAAAAGGGCTCTCATTTGTACCTTTTGTCCATTCCGTTTCAAGCCTCTTGAATAGTATATAAAAGCATCTAAAAAGGGGGGAAGGATCGCTTCTAAATGGATTTATATTGTGAGAAACCAGCAGGTGAAGGCCGGTAGTTTGGAACAAAAATAAAATCTATTATTGGAGGATGGAAATATGGGTAAGAAGCATTATGATTACTATGATGACTACGATCATCATAAAAAAGAAGAAAAAACGAGCGATTGTCATAAAAATAAGCACCACCATCATGAGCATCAAAAACATGAGCAAAAAGAGATTCAGTGTGAATTTGTAAAAGCAGAAACTCTTTCAGAATGTAAAAGCTATCCGGTTTGTCCAGATGCCGCGTATGGTCCATTTATTGCGAAGCTTCCTGTTGTATTAGCGGAAGTATTCGTTCAAATCCCTGTCGAAGCGGAGGTGCCTATGCCGAAGTTTGTCTATGAAATTAAAAGAATTAAAAAGAATATTCATATTACCCAATGTGAAGTGGTTCCGTTGCCTTCGATGAAACACCACGATAAATGTCATCAACATCATGATAAACGCCATCATCATGATGAGGAAATGGTGAAGCTATTTTTAGAGGGATTTGTAGAGAAGAATATTGAGTATGTAGAGGATTGCTCTGGTCCTGTTTATCATCATACGGTGAAAGTGCCGTTTAGATGTTTTACGGAAATTGAAGTAGAGGATTTAAAACCTTTCAAGAAAAGCTTTAAATCTGGCTTTGAATATAAATTTATCGCCAAAAATAATCATGAAGCCGATCGAGAAAAGCATTTCCAAACAAGCTCTGAGTTTTTCAATGAGAAACCTTTCTGTGAAATTGTTGATGCCGATATTAGTGAATTTGATTTTCTTGAAAATGACTATAAGTCGTATAAAAGTAAAATCACAGAAAAAATGGCTATTCACTTGACGGTGAAGGTGCTTCAAGTTCAACAGCGATGGATTAACAAGCATAAGCACGATCATAAATGCGATTGCAATCACGATTAAGCCAACGCTCGATCGTTTCGTTGAATCAGTAAGACCATACTGCTAGTTACGGCGGTATGGTTTTATTATGCTTGCTTTTTTTTTGAAAAATATCGTGCTACACTTACAGAAATGAAATAGAAAGGAAATGGCTGCTGATGCGGTCCATTTGAATCTATCAATGATCGGGTGACCACTAAATGAAAAAGAAAAAATGGATAAAAAAGGGGAATTTATTTGTTTTTCCGGGAACGGCTCAAGAGTTGATCCGTAAAGGAAGAGTGGCGCTAGAGGAGAACGATTATAATCACGCGGTACTTTATTTAAAAGAGGCGCTTCAATATCCTTTAGAGGAAGAGGGGGATGTGAAGATGGCCTTATTGCTTGCTCTATATGAAAGCGGTCAAGATGAACAAGCTCTTTCGTTATGCACCGATATGTTGCATCAAGGAATTGGTGAATATTTTGATGTGCTTGACGTATACATTCTCATTTTAATGCAGCAAAAAAAATATGAGGAAATTTATACAACATTATCTGCTTTAATGGAAGAAAAGCAGCTTCCTGAAGCGAAAAGAGAGAATTTCGAACGGCTGTTAGCGCTGAGTAACAAAATGAAGCAAGCTCCTTCAACAAAGGAAACGCGGCTTTTTAGCGGACAGGAGAGTTTGCAGGAGCAAACGATGAAATTGATGGAATTAGTCAACCAAAATATTCATCCTTATAAAAGGGAATTGGCAGCCCTGTTGAAAGATGCTGCCACCCATCCGTTTGTGCAAACACTCGTTTTAAATGTGCTGAAAGAGCACGGTGTGGAGCAGCTGACGGAAGTTAAGAAATTTTCTTTTCACCAGCAAGTAGTGCCAGCTATGTTAAAGGATGTATTTGAAAATCCATATTACCAAGAAGTGATTCATCTTTTGGAAGAACAACTTAGCCAGACAAATCCTGTGCTGTTAGAGCAGGCGAAAGAGTATGTGCAACGTCATTTTTTCTTGCTGTATCCATTTGAACCGGAAGATGTATCTCCTGAGAGCTGGGTGAAAGCCTCTTTATGTCTCCTTCAATCGTATTATGAAGAGGCGCCAGACGAGGGGGAATTAGATAAAGAGGTGAGCCGCAGTCTTGCCTTTATGAAGGAACTAGATGAAATTTCTTCACCTATTATGTAGCCTTTTTCTTGAAAGAGCATCATCGTGTGTTATAATGTAAAGGTCGTAAAGTGTCCTTTTTGTTTAATGGTTAACATACATAGGGCGTTCGAACACAATAAAATGTTCAATTTTATTATCAATTTATAGATTTTTGGAGGGAACTTTTTATGTCTGCAAAATGGGAAAAATTAGAAGGTAACCAAGGCGTTCTTACAGTAGAAGTAGATGCAGAAACAGTGAGCAACGGCCTTGATGCTGCATTTAAAAAAGTAGTAAAAACGATTAACGTACCTGGATTCCGTAAAGGAAAAATGCCTCGTGCAATGTTTGAAAAGCGCTTCGGTGTAGAATCTTTATATCAAGATGCTCTTGATTTCATTCTTCCAGAAGCATATGGAAAAGCGATCGAGGAAGCAGGCATTGAGCCAGTGGATCGTCCAGAAATCGATATCGAACAAATGGAAAAAGGCAAAGAGTTAATCTTCAAAGCGACTGTTACAGTTAAGCCTGAAGTAAAACTTGGAGAATATAAAGGTCTTGAAGTAGAAAAAATGAGCACAGAAGTGACAGAAGAAGACGTTCAAAACGAATTGACTTCTTTACAAAAACGTCATGCGGAGCTTGTTGTGAAAGAAGACGGAAAAATTGAAGCAGATGATACAGTTGTTCTAGACTTTGAAGGCTTTGTAGATGGTGAAGCATTTGAAGGCGGAAAAGCGGAAAACTATTCATTAGTGATCGGTTCTGGCACGTTTATTCCAGGCTTTGAAGATCAATTGATCGGCATGGCGACTGGCGAAGAAAAAGACGTGGAAGTAACATTCCCTGAAGAATATCATGCGGCAGAGCTTGCTGGAAAACCAGCTGTATTCAAAGTAACGATTCACGAAATCAAATCTCAAGAGCTTCCTGAGTTAAACGATGAGTTCGCCAAAGAAACAGATGAAGCAGCGGAAACTCTTGCTGAACTAAAAGAAAAAATTCAAAAGCGTTTAGAAGAGCAAAAGAAAAACGAAGCAGAACAAACTCTTCGCGACACGCTTGTTGAAAAAGCAGTAGAAAACGTAGAAGTAGATCTTCCTGAAGTAATGGTAGAAACAGAAATCGACCGCATGCTTCAAGAATTCACTCAAAACCTTTCTATGCAAGGAATGAACCTTGACCTTTATTACCAATTCTCAGGTCAAAGTGAAACAGACCTTCGCAACCAAATGAAAGAAAACGCTGAGACTCGCGTTCGTACAAGCTTAACTCTTGAAGCAATCGCTGTTGCAGAAAATCTTGAAGTAACAGAAGAAGATGTAGAACAAGAGTTAGCAAAAATGTCTGAGCAATTCAACTTACCAGTAGAAGACATCAAAAAAGCATTAGGAAGCACAGAAGGCATGAAAGGCGATTTGAAAATCCGCAAAGCAGTCGAATTCCTTGTAGAAAACAGCAAAACTAGTGCATAATAGAAGTAAGGGAAGACAAGGCGCGAATCTCTCGTGCCTTGTTTTCTACCATTACATAAAAACTTTTGTGTTTTAAGTCATAGTTCTATACGTCACACATTATATATACAGAAAGCCTTTTTATTTTCAGGTATGTGTATAAATGTGTTACAATGCAGTACATAACTTTTCAAGAACAGAAGTGAGTAATCAAATTTAATCATTTGTTTCATATTATTCTCTATAAGGGGTGACATATTTTGTTTAAGTTTAACGATGAAAAAGGGCAATACAAATGTTCTTTCTGTGGAAAAACACAGGATCAAGTTCGTAAGCTTGTTGCTGGTCCTGGCGTGTATATATGCGATGAATGTCTTGAACTGTGCTCGGAAATCGTCGAAGAAGAGCTTGGAACAGAAGAAGAAGTAGAGTTTAAAGATGTTCCAAAGCCAACAGAAATTCGTGATATTCTTGACGAGTATGTGATTGGACAAGAACGGGCAAAAAAATCGTTGGCGGTTGCTGTTTACAATCATTACAAACGAATTAACTCCAACAGCAAAGTAGACGATGTTGAGCTTTCGAAAAGTAACATTTGTTTAATCGGGCCGACGGGAAGCGGGAAAACCCTTCTTGCTCAAACATTGGCGCGTATTTTAAACGTACCATTTGCCATTGCCGATGCCACTTCTTTAACGGAAGCTGGATATGTAGGGGAAGATGTAGAGAACATTCTTCTTAAGCTAATTCAAGCAGCGGATTATGATGTAGAAAAAGCCGAAAAAGGCATTATCTACATCGATGAAATTGACAAAGTAGCCCGTAAATCTGAGAACCCTTCGATTACGCGCGATGTGTCTGGTGAAGGTGTGCAGCAAGCCTTATTGAAGATTTTAGAAGGTACAGTGGCGAGCGTTCCTCCACAAGGCGGCAGAAAGCACCCGCATCAAGAATTCATCCAAATTGATACAACCAATATCCTCTTTATTTGCGGAGGAGCTTTTGATGGTGTCGAATCGATTATTAAACGCCGTTTAGGACAAAAAGTGATTGGCTTTGGTGCCGACACAAAACAAGAAGAAGTAAGCGATCAATCCCTTCTTGCGAGACTTGTGCCGGAAGATTTATTAAAGTTTGGATTAATTCCAGAGTTTATCGGACGTCTTCCAGTTATCGCAAGCTTAGAACAATTGGATGAAGAAGCGTTAGTAGAAATTTTAACAAAACCGAAAAACGCATTGGTGAAACAATATCAAAAAATGCTTGAAATTGATGATGTAGAGTTAGTCTTTGAAGAAGAAGCTCTTCGTGAAATTTCGAAAAAAGCAATCGAGCGCAAAACAGGTGCTCGTGGGCTTCGTTCCATCATCGAAAGCATTATGCTAGATGTGATGTATGACTTGCCATCACGCGAAGACGTGAAAACATGCATTATCACAAAAGAAACAGTAACAGACGGTGCGCCACCGAAATTGCTAGGCGAAGACGGCCAAAACATCGACCAAAACACAAAAACACCGGCGTAAAGAAAAGCGGAGCCGACTGCCCTGGGGCGATCAGCAGATGACGGACCGGCAAGATGGTGCTCTTTGCCATGAAGCCGGGCTCGGCATCTGACTAGAGCCCCAAGGAGGCGGAGCTGGACAAGAAAAGCGGAAGCGCCTTGTTTAGCCCCGACAAGCAAAAGGCGAGCCAGCTGAAAGGTTGTTCTTTAACCTTTTGGCTGGCTTGGTTTTTGACCTCGAGGGGTTAGGCGCTTGTAGCTGGACAAGAAAAGCGGAGCCAAAACAGGACAGTGAAAGTTATAAGTAGCTGTCCTTTTTCGCGTTGTTTTTATATAAAGGCTTGATTCAATTAGAAGGTTAATGATGCTCTTCTTAGAAGAAATAAGACTTTCTCATCAAGTCTACTGTAAAAAACGGATGATCTGTGCCTTAACTGGAAATACTGAAAAATTAAGTATAAATCATTTTTTAGTACAGGAGGGTACCAGATGGATTGGACGACAGTAGCTATTGTAGGACAGTTTATATTTGGAGTGATCATTAGCTTTTATTTTTTAACTTTGCTGAAAAAACAGCACGCTAATAAAATAACGATTGACCGGGAATCCAAAAAAGAGATGGAAGCGTTAGAGAAAATGAGAGCGATTTCGTTAACGAAGCCGCTAGCTGAGAAAATCAGACCGGCAAGCTTTGCTGATGTAATCGGGCAAGAAGAAGGGATTAAAGCGTTAAGAGCCGCTCTTTGTGGTCCGCATCCCCAGCATGTTATTATATACGGACCGCCTGGTGTCGGCAAAACGGCGGCTGCGCGGTTAGTGTTAGAAGAAGCAAAAAAGAGTCCGAAATCGCCTTTTACAGCTGATTCGGTGTTTGTTGAGTTAGATGCGACAACAGCTCGGTTCGATGAAAGAGGCATCGCCGATCCTTTAATCGGGTCGGTGCATGACCCG
The DNA here is from genome assembly GCF_016820555.1 of Bacillus sp. REN10. Classification (GTDB taxonomy): domain Bacteria; phylum Bacillota; class Bacilli; order Bacillales; family Domibacillaceae; genus Bacillus_CE. The sequence continues at coordinate 224,193 of NZ_JADHDW010000001.1, forward strand.
ATTTATCAAGGAGCCGGAGCGCTCGGCCAAGCAGGGATTCCCCAGCCGAAAAAAGGGGCAGTAAGCGATGCGCACGGAGGGATTCTCTTTTTAGATGAAATTGGTGAATTGCATTCGATTCAAATGAACAAGCTATTAAAGGTGCTAGAGGATCGGAAAGTATGGCTTGAAAGCATTTATTATAGTGAAGAAAATGAAACGATTCCGAAGCATATTCATAATATTTTTCAAAAAGGGATGCCTGCTGACTTTCGCTTAATTGGTGCCACGACGAAAAGACCCGAAGAAATTCCAGCAGCCATTCGGTCACGCTGCCAAGAGGTCTTTTTTAATGAGCTACACCATAAAGATCTCGTGGAAATTGCCAAAAAAGCAGCTGAAAAGGCACAAATGACGATAACGGAAAAAGGGCTATCCTTAACAGCGAAATATACACGCAATGGTCGGGAAGCGGTCAATTTAATTCAAATGGCGGCCGGGCTAGCGATGATGGATAATAGAAGTGAGATTCGTGATGAAGAAGTAGAATGGGTTGTTTATTCTAGTCGCCTTTCACCCAAATGGTTGCCTTCTATACCTGAAAAAGCCATGATCGGGATCGTTAATGGGCTGGCGGTTACTGGTCCTGCTAGCGGAGCCTTATTGGAAATTGAAGCGCTTGTCATCCCGACAACAAGTGCTAGCTCGGTGGTGGTGTCTGGCATTGTAGAGGAAGAAACCTTTAATCAGCCAGGTAAATCCATTCGGCGTAAAAGTATGGCTAAAGGATCAGCTGAAAATGCATGGACGGTATTAAAATCTTTAGGTGTCCCTGTCGACCAATTTGATATTCACCTTAACTTTCCGGGAGGTATTCCTGTCGACGGTCCATCGGCTGGAGCAGCTATGGCTGTGGCGATTTATTCAGCGATTTACCGTCATCCTGTGAACCATACAGTAGCGGTTACTGGAGAAATTAGTTTGTCGGGGAGAATTAAACCGGTTGGCGGTGTAAGACAAAAGGTATTAGCAGCGAAGGAAGCAGGAGCGAAAAAGGTGTTAATTCCGCATGAAAATGACCTTCTTGATTTAAATGGGCTCGAAGGAATTACGATTGTTCCTGTTGCTCATTTAAGGGAAACGTTTGAACACTTTTTTGATAAGCAGGCTGAAATACAAGGGAATCAGCATTCAGAGGCGCTATAAGGAAAGGCTGCTCGGTAAAATGCTAAACATCTCCAGGAGGTTTTGATCAAGCAGCGGAGATACTAGCTGTTTTTAGCGGGCAGCCTTTTTATTATGGGGATGAATCAAGCGTGGAATGCAAGTGATCCTCTTCAAAGAATAGACACTCCCTTTTAAATAAGATAGAATTAAAAAAAGTATGCATGTTTTAGGAAGAAAGCAACATAGAGATCAACAGGGAATAGCTTGTCTCATGTTGTAATTGATGGAGGTAATGTTTATGAATAATCAACCAGTACATACTGTTCCCCTCCTGCCGTTAAGAGGCTTATTAGTTTATCCAACGATGGTACTGCATCTTGACGTAGGTCGCGAGCGTTCCGTTCAAGCATTGGAACAAGCGATGATGGACGATCATTTGATCTTTTTGGCTACCCAAAAAGATACGAATATAGATGACCCGATTCAGGAAGATTTGTTTGAAACAGGGACATTGACAAAAGTGAAGCAAATGCTCAAACTGCCAAACGGAACGATTCGTGTGCTAGTAGAAGGAATAGAACGGGCAACGATCGAAACATTAGAAGATAAAGAAGACTACTTTTTAGCTACTGTTCGCACACAGGCAGATGACAAGCAAGTAAATGCGGAACTTCAGGCGCTCATGCGCACGCTTTTGCAATATTTTGAACAATACATAAAGCTTTCTAAAAAAATATCCGCTGAAACATATTCCACTGTAGCGGATATTGAAGAGCCGGGTAGATTGGCGGATATTGTAGCCTCTCATTTGCCAATCAAATTGAAAGAAAAACAGGAGATTTTGGAAACGTTCGATGTGAAAGAGCGTTTAAATCTCATTATCCAATTATTGAATAATGAGAAACAGGTGCTGAGTTTAGAGAAGAAAATTGGGCAACGTGTAAAAACGTCGATGGAGCGCACGCAAAAGGAATACTTTTTGCGTGAGCAAATGAAAGCCATTCAGCAGGAACTTGGAGAGAAGGAAGGAAAAACCGGCGAAGTCGAAGAATTGACGAAGCGCATTGAAGAAGCGGGGATGCCTGAAAATGTGGAAAAAACCGCCTTAAAAGAACTGAGCCGTTACGAAAAAATCCCTTCTAGTGCAGCGGAAAGTGTCGTTATTCGCAACTATTTAGATTGGCTCCTTGCGTTACCGTGGTCGAAAGCAACAGACGATGATCTCGATGTGTCTCACGCAGAAATGATTTTAAATCGCGACCATTATGGCTTAGAAAAAGTCAAAGAACGAGTATTAGAATATTTAGCGGTTCAACAGCTGACGAAATCATTGAAAGGTCCAATTCTTTGTTTAGCAGGACCTCCAGGAGTGGGGAAAACCTCTCTAGCTCGTTCAATTGCTGAATCACTCGGCAGAAACTTTGTCCGTATTTCCCTTGGGGGGGTGCGAGATGAATCGGAAATTCGCGGCCATCGCCGCACCTATGTTGGAGCGATGCCGGGACGTATTATTCAAGGAATGAAAAAAGCGGGAACGATCAATCCTGTATTTTTGCTAGACGAAATTGATAAAATGTCGAGCGACTTTAGAGGAGATCCGTCCGCTGCCTTACTAGAAGTTCTGGACCCGGAGCAAAACCATAACTTTAGCGATCATTACATTGAAGAAACGTACGATCTTTCGAATGTCATGTTTATTGCAACAGCGAACGATTTAGCGACGATTCCAGGGCCGCTCCGTGACCGAATGGAGATTATTACAATTGCCGGCTATACAGAAGTAGAAAAAACACATATTGCGATGGAACATTTATTGCTAAAACAAATTGAAGAGCATGGATTAGCGAAAAGTCAACTGCAAGTCAAAGAAGAAGCGATACAAGATATCATTCGCTACTACACGAGAGAAGCTGGCGTGCGCAGTCTTAAGCGGCAGTTAGCGTCTATCTGTCGAAAGTCGGCGAAAAGAATTGTATCCAACGAGCGTAAGCGAATCGTCGTGACGAGCAAAAACATAGAAGAGTTTCTAGGAAAGAAAATGTTCCGTTACGGCCAAGCCGAAACAGTTGATCAAGTTGGAGTAGCGAATGGACTGGCTTATACGGCTGTGGGCGGAGATACGCTGCAAATTGAAGTCTCGCTTTCTCCGGGAAAAGGGAAATTAATTTTAACGGGTAAGCTTGGAGATGTGATGAAAGAATCTGCTCAAGCAGCCTTTAGCTATGTCCGTTCGAAAACAGAAGAGCTGCAGATTGAAACGGATTTTTATGAAAAATATGATATTCATATTCATGTGCCAGAAGGAGCGGTGCCGAAAGATGGCCCATCTGCTGGCATCACCATGGCAACGGCTCTTGTGTCGGCTTTAACTGGTCGTCCGATTCGCAAGGAAGTTGGCATGACAGGAGAAATCACTCTGCGCGGACGCGTATTGCCAATTGGAGGCGTGAAAGAAAAGTCATTGGGAGCGCATCGTGCAGGATTGAAAACGATTATTCTTCCGCAAGATAATGAAAAAGATATTGAAGACATTCCAGAAAGTGTGCGTAAGGAATTAACATTTGTTCTCGCTTCCACTATGGAAGATGTGTTAAAAGTAGCATTAGTAGGTGAAAAGAAATGAAAGTAAATCAAGTAGAAATGGTCATTAGTGCGGTGAAGCCTGAACAATATCCAGACAGTACTTTGCCGGAGTTTGCCCTAGCTGGACGCTCCAATGTCGGAAAATCATCCTTTATTAATAAAATGATCAACCGCAAAAGCATGGCTCGCATTTCCTCTAAGCCAGGGAAAACACAAACGCTTAACTTTTATAAAATTGAAGAGGCGCTTTATTTTGTCGACGTTCCTGGCTACGGCTTTGCAAAAGTTTCTAAAAAAGAGCGCGAAGCATGGGGGAAAATGATTGAAACGTATTTAACGACGCGAGAACCACTGAAAGCGTGTGTGTTAATTATCGATTTAAGACATCCCCCAACGGAAGATGATGTCATGATGTATAACTTTCTTAAGCATTACGAAATTCCAGCGGTTGTTATCGCCACAAAAGCGGATAAAATTCCAAAAGGGAAATGGCAAAAACATTTGAAAGTGATCAAGGAAAAGCTTGAATTTGAGCCGGAAGATGATATCATCATTTTTTCATCTGAAACAGGTCAAGGGAAAGACGAGGCTTGGAAAGTACTGCAAAGACGAATGAAGAATTAAAAAAAAGCAACGAATCCACTTGAAGGATTCGTTGCTTTTTTCATATGTGATTGCTACTCGTGCAAATGTGGTAAAAATCATGTTAAAAGACTAGTTATCTTTGAATCGCTGGTCGTTTCACCCATTTGATGTATATGTATTGCAAGATCTTTTTTTGATATCGCTTGGAAATAATGTAGATCGGCGGGTACAATAAACAAATGAAAATGGCAATGTTAATGAGCATGCCGATCATAAATGTCCGACCGAGCGAAAGGCTTGTAAGAAGCGATTGGTCAAGTGACGCTGAATGATTCGCTACTTGTTCAATGACATCGCCTAAATCATCCGGAAAAACAAAGCGTCCTGTTAGTAAGTTCAAGTAAAACAGCACTGGAAATACCCACATTAATGAAATGCCCCCTAAAAAGCCAGCGATGGGATTTCCTTTAAATAGTTTGGCAATGGCAACAGAGACCAATACGCCAACGCCAAAGGATGGCACAAAGTTAATCGAAGCCCCTAAAGTAAAGCCGATCGAAATACTGTGGGCGCTTCCTTTTAATCTGAAAAACTTCAACAGTAAATATTTTACCCTCCGTTGTATCGTTTGAATCATTTCTCTGCTCCTTATTTCTTTTTAATAAATAACAAGTAACCACCGATAATGACTAGAACAATCGGCCAAAATTGCCATAAAGAAAGAGCTCGGTTTTCAAGGACACCTAACCATTGCACCACTTTGTCATAAAAAAGGGTGATGATGGCTAAAATAAGAAATAATAAACCTTGAAATAGGCCTTTTCTCGTTTTTTGATATTGCATTAAAAATCCAAGTGAAATAATTAAGATAAAGACACCGGTATCGTTGGACCAAAAATTAAAGTGATTGACAACATGAAAGTGAATGCCAAAGCCTGTTAAAATGACGCCTGGCAAAATACCGCTGGCCTCATTTCCACTGTATGATTCAGCTAAAAAGGCTAGCCCAATCACGATGAGTAAAGTAGGCCAACTTAAAAAAGGCTGGATACTCTCAATCCCTGTCTGCTGTAAGAAAAAGTACAATCCAAACCCGATTAAAATCACGCCTGGAAATAATCGTTGTTGCTTCATCCACTATTTTCCCCGCTTTCTTTGTCGCAATCTTGAATCTTACGTCTCATTTTGTTACTCTATTTAAAGGGATTATATCAGTTACTGTCTATTTGTTTCTATTTCACTGCTTTTAATGTTAGCATATGTTCACAATTTGCGAAAAAGGAAATTTTTTTCCGTGGTATAATAGAGCCAATAGATTCTTTCGGGGGTGTCATGAAACGTGCATATTATTGTGGTGGGACTGAACTACAAAACGGCCCCAGTGGAGATAAGAGAACGGTTATCTTTTAATGACTCTGATTTGGAGAAAGCGATGTCAGAGCTTCAAAATCAAAAAAGCATTTTAGAAAATGTGATTTTGTCTACTTGTAACCGGACAGAAATTTATGCGGTCGTCGATCAACTCCATACAGGGCGATATTACATTAAAGATTTTTTATCAAAATGGTTTAAGATTGAAAAGGAAGAGTTTACACCTTTTCTATTTATTTATGAGCAAGAAGCAGCTGTTGAGCATTTGTTTAAAGTAGCGAGCGGATTAAACTCAATGGTGCTTGGCGAGACGCAAATTCTTGGACAAGTGCGCTCGAGCTTTTTGCGCGGTCAAGAAATTGCGTCTACTGGTACGGTATTTAACCATTTATTCAAACAAGTGATCACGTTAGCGAAAAAAGCGCATGCCGAAACGGATATTGGTGCCAATGCTGTATCTGTCAGCTATGCGGCTGTGGAGTTGGCGAAAAAGATTTTTGGAAATTTACAAGGAAAGCATGTGCTTGTTGTCGGAGCGGGAAAGATGGGCGAGCTGGCTATTCAAAACCTGCATGGCAGCGGTGCAACGAAAGTGACGGTCATCAATCGAACGTTTGAAAAGGCGGCCGTATTAGCAGAACGTTTTGATGGAGATGCCAAAACGTTACAGGAGTTGCAATGCGCGTTAGTGGAGGCGGACATTTTAATCAGCTCAACCGGATCCAAAGATTATGTAATTACAAAAGAAAGAATGGCTATTGTGGAAAAGATGCGTAAAGGCAAACCATTGTTTATGGTGGATATTGCTGTTCCGCGCGATCTTGACCCTGCAATTTCTGAACTCGACAGTGTGTTCTTATATGATATTGATGATCTTGAAGGAATTGTACAAGCCAATCTTGCGGAGCGTCAAAAAGCAGCGGAAAAAATTGAGCTGATGATTGAACGTGAAATTGTGGCATTTAATGATTGGATCAATATGCTTGGCATCGTTCCAGTGATTTCTGCTCTTCGTCAGAAAGCGCTCTCTATTCAAGCGGAAACGATGGAAAGCATCGAACGAAAAATGCCGAATTTAACGGATCGTGAACGGAAAGTATTGAGCAAGCATACGAAAAGTATTGTGAATCAAATGCTCAAGGATCCGATCTCACAAGCAAAAGAATTGGCGGGAGATAAGAAGGCCGCTGAAAAATTAGAGCTGTTTATGCAAATCTTCAATATCGAACAAGAAGTAGAGGAACAAAAGCAGGCAAAAGTCGCAGAACAACGCGTTCAAGTAGCACAAGCAAAGCCTTTATTCCAAGTGTAAGTGAGGTTGCACGATGTTATTTGAACAAGAAATGACAAGAATACATGAACTGATGGTCATTTTATATGCAGCAAGTATCATGTTCTATTTCATTGACTTTTTAAATCAAAACAAGAAGGCGAATCAAATCGCCTTCTCGATGTTATCGATTGTTTGGGTACTTCAAACAATCTTTTTATTTCTTTATATGAAGCAGACTGGTCGATTCCCTGTGCTTACCCTTTTTGAAGGGCTTTATTTTTATGCCTGGATATTGATTACGTTGTCATTGGTGATGAACCGACTGCTGAGAATGGATTTTATGGTGTTTTTCACGAATGTGATTGGCTTCGTTATTATGGCGATCCATACATTTGCGCCTGTGCAAGTAGAGTCCCAAGCGATGGCGGAAAAGCTTGTGTCTGAGCTGTTATTTATTCATATTACAATGGCAATCCTTTCTTATGGGGCCTTTTCCTTATCGTTTATTTTTTCTTTGCTTTACTTGCTGCAGTACAGGCTGCTCAAAATGAAAAAATGGAGCCAGCGTCTTTGGCGGATTGGCGATTTACAGAAGCTGGCGAAGCTCTCTTATATTTTTAATGCGACCGGAGTGCCGATTTTGTTGTTAAGCCTTATTTTAGGGCTAACTTGGAAAGTGATGAAGCTTCCGGATGTCAGCTGGTTTGATGTGAAAATCGTCGCTTCATTAGTATTGTTAACGATCTATAGTATATTCCTATACTTAAAAGTCCGACGGGGAGTGTATGATAAAACATTAGCGCAATTAAACTGCGCGGCTTTTTTAATCGTATTAATTAATTTCTTCCTAGTGAGTCGATTTTCATCGTTTCACTTTTGGTATGCATAAAGGTAGGAGAATAAAATGAGAAAGATTATTGTTGGTTCACGAAGAAGTAAACTAGCGTTAACACAAACCAATTGGGTCATCGCTCAATTAAGAAAGATCAACGCTGATTACGATTTTGAAGTGAAAGAGATCGTGACGAAAGGGGATCGTATTTTAGATGTGACCCTTTCAAAAGTTGGCGGGAAAGGCTTGTTCGTAAAAGAGATTGAGCAAGCGATGCTCGATAAAGAGATTGATATCGCTGTACATAGTATGAAGGATATGCCAGCTGTGTTGCCTGAAGGGTTAACGATCGGCTGTATTCCAGTACGCGAGGATCATCGCGATGCCTTTATTTCTAAAGGACATATTAAGCTGGCTGATATGCCGGCAGGTGCAGTTGTTGGTACGAGCAGCCTTCGACGAAGTGCGCAAATTTTAGCTGTTCGTCCTGATTTAGAAATTAAATGGATTCGCGGAAACATCGATACACGCCTAGCGAAGTTAGAAACAGAGGAATATGACGCGATTATTTTAGCGGCGGCTGGTCTTGCACGTATGGGCTGGTCTTCTGATATCGTCACTGAATTCCTTGATACCGAGCTATGTGTCCCAGCTGTCGGACAAGGGGCTTTAGCGATTGAGTGTCGCGAGGCTGACGAAGAAGTTCTAGAGTTACTTGCAGCATTTACTTCACAGGAGACGAAGCAAACGGTAGAAGCAGAAAGAGCGTTTCTTCATCAAATGGAAGGTGGCTGTCAAGTGCCGATTGCTGGATTTGCGACGATCGAAGGCGATGAAACACAATTAACGGCTTTAGTTGCTTCCCCAGATGGAAAGACGATTTTCAAAGAAGTGGTTAAAGGAAAAGATCCTCAAGCGGTTGGGGAACAAGCAGCGGCCCTTTTAAGTGAACGTGGAGCGAAGAAGCTCATTGAGGACGTGAAAGCGGAGCTGGATGCGTAAATGACAGTCCGTCTGCCGCTCGGTAATAAACGTATTTTAGTGACACGTCCAAGAGGACAAGCGGCCCCATTTATTGATAAAATAAAAGCAGCCGGGGGAATAGCCTATGCTGTTCCCTTGATTGCTTTTCGGGCAGTTCAAGCTCCGAATGAAGCGATCGTTGTTAGCAAGCTATATACATATGATTGGATTGTGTTAACGAGTAAAAACGGCGTCGATTTTTTCTTTCAGCAGCTGGAAAAAATGGGCGTTGATCGCAAGCGGATTTCCGCTCGCTTTGTTGCAATTGGCACGAAAACAGCCGCTGTATTGCAGGAATATGGCTTTCAAGCGGATTATATTCCGGAAAAATTTTCTGCCGATCAATTGGCAAAAGAGATTGAACTAGGACTTTTTCAAGCACAGAACGTTCTTATTCCTAAAGGGAATCTCGCTAGAACAACGATTGCTGAGGCGCTTCGAAAACAAGGTGCACAGGTAGAGGAGTGGATCGTATACGAAACCTTTTTTCCTAAAGAGGAAAAAAGCCGTCTCCTTCAGCTTTTGCAAAGCGAGCGGCTAGATGTGATTACGTTTACGAGTCCATCAGCTGTTCGCCATTTTATGAATGCGATCGAAGAAGCAAATCTTTCGCTATCAGCGGTGATTGCCTGCATTGGACCAGTGACAGAAGCAGTAGTAAAGAAATTTGGTCTTTCCGTCTCGATTTGTCCAGAGGAATATACGATCGAAGCATTGATTGAAGAAATGGCTCAATACTTCAGAAAGGAAGAGGAATAATGGAATTACAATTTACACGTCATCGTCGTTTGCGACAATCAGCAAATATGCGCGCCCTTGTTCGTGAAACGGTGCTTCAAAAAGAAGATTTAATTTACCCGCTATTTATTGTTGAGGGAGAAAACATTAAACATGAAGTATCCTCGATGCCAGGCGTGTTCCAACTATCCCTGGATCGTTTGCACGAAGAAATGGATGAAATCGTTTCTCTCGGTATTAAGTCGGTCATTTTATTCGGTGTACCTCATGAAAAAGATGCAACAGGAACAGGTGCTTATCACTCTCACGGGATTGTGCAGCAGGCGACTCGCGTGATTAAAGAACAATATTCAGAGATGATCGTAATTGCAGATACATGTCTTTGTGAATATACCGATCATGGCCACTGTGGTGTGATTGAAGGCGGAAAAGTATTAAACGACCCATCCCTTGATTTATTAGCGAAAACAGCCGTTAGTCAAGCGGAAGCGGGAGCTGATATTATTGCTCCTTCTAACATGATGGATGGATTTGTCGCTGCTATTCGCAAGGGGCTAGATGAGGCTGGCTATACGGATGTGCCAATCATGTCTTATGCCGTGAAATACGCTTCAAGTTTTTACGGACCCTTCCGCGATGCGGCCGATTCAACACCGCAATTTGGTGACCGGAAAACGTATCAAATGGACCCAGCCAATCGCCGGGAAGCACTGCGTGAAGCCCAATCCGATATGGAAGAAGGCGCTGATTTCTTAATCGTGAAGCCTGCCCTTTCTTATTTGGACATTATTCGCGATGTGCGCAATCATTTCAATGCACCCGTTGTTGCTTACAATGTCAGTGGAGAGTATTCCATGGTGAAAGCTGCAGCGTTAAATGGCTGGATTGATGAAAAAGCAGTGGTCATGGAGAAATTAACAAGTATGAAACGAGCAGGATCTGATTTAATCATTACTTATTTTGCAAAAGATGTAGCCCGTTGGCTGAGCGAATAAAAGGGGGAAATGATCAATGCGTTCGTATGAAAAGTCGAAGCAAGCATATAAAGAAGCAGTCAAATTAATGCCGGGCGGAGTGAATAGTCCAGTCCGTGCATTCAAATCAGTGAATATGGATCCGATTTTTATGGAACGGGGCAAAGGATCGAAAATTTATGATATCGATGGCAATGAATACATTGATTACGTGCTCTCTTGGGGGCCGCTTATTTTAGGTCATAGCAATGACGAAGTAGTAGAAGGGTTGAAGAAGACAGCTGAAACAGGTACAAGCTTCGGAGCCTCGACATTAGTTGAAAATGAATTAGCGAAGCTTGTCATTGAGCGTGTGCCATCGATTGAAGTGGTTCGCATGGTTTCTTCAGGAACAGAAGCGACGATGAGTGCGCTTCGCCTTGCTCGCGGATTCACTGGCCGAAATAAGATTTTAAAATTTGAAGGCTGCTATCATGGTCATGGAGATTCCCTATTAATTAAAGCAGGCTCAGGAGTCGCTACATTAGGTCTGCCAGACAGCCCAGGTGTTCCTGAAGGAGTCGCAAAAAATACGGTGACAGTTCCTTATAATGACCTTGATGGCGTCAAATATGCCTTTGAACAATACGGAGAGGATATTGCTTGTATTATTGTTGAACCAGTTGCTGGAAACATGGGGGTTGTTCCTCCGCAGCCTGGCTTCCTTCAAGGGCTTCGTGACATTACAGAGCAATACGGCGCACTGTTAATTTTCGATGAAGTGATGACGGGCTTCCGTGTAGGCTATAACTGCGGACAAGGTTATTTCGGTGTGACACCAGATTTGACATGCTTAGGAAAAGTTATAGGCGGCGGTTTACCAGTCGGTGCATTCGGTGGACGAGCAGATATTATGGAAAAAATCGCTCCAAGCGGTCCAATTTATCAAGCGGGCACACTTTCTGGAAACCCGATGGCGATGACAGCTGGCTTAGAAACGCTTCGTCAATTAACACCAGAAACGTATGATGAGTTTATTCGCAAAGCTGATCTTTTAGAAAAAGGGCTATCTGAAGCAGCAGAAAAACACGGTATCCCTTATACAATTAATCGCGCAGGTTCGATGATCGGTATTTTCTTTACAAATGAAGACGTCATTAACTATGAAACAGCGAAAACATCTGATTTACAATTGTTTGCTGAGTATTATAAAGAAATGGCCAATGAAGGAATTTTCCTTCCTCCTTCTCAATTTGAAGGGTTATTCTTATCAACTGCTCATACAGATGAAGATATTGAGAAGACGATTGCCGCGGCAGAAAAAGCATTTAGTAAACTGAAAAAATAATCATTTTTAGGGTTGTTTTCAATCAAAATTAGGAAGTAAGGAGAAATGAATTCTCTTTATATACGACCTATTTTGATTGGGAGCATCCCTTTTTCTTTTTCCATTGGAAAGGAAGATCTACGGTAAGAAAAAGCATATTCCCTTTTTCAAAAGCATACATTCGAATAAAGTGAAACTTCAATCAGTGGGGGTTTTCTTTATCCCCACTGATTGTTAGTTGAACGGATCGGGCGTTTACGGGCTGTTGATCCCCCACCTACACGTCTGCGATTCTTTCGCCATGTTGAGGTGGGGGTCTTACAGCCCGTTAATGCGGGATGAAGAGAACGTTATGAAGTATGAGATGAAAGCTGCATTTAGTGGAAGGAGGAATAAGCGTGACTTCTCAAGATCAGTCGTATTTACGATTTTCTCTAGAAGAAACGATTCGATTTGATAGCGGACAGGAGGTAGAGGAGTTATATTCTATTTCCCTTGATCCCCAAATACAAATGGAGGAGCAGGATCAGTTTATCCGCCTGTACGGATGTCTTGAGCTTTCTGGAGAATATCAGCCAGCTATGGCAGAGGAAAAAGAAGATGAGCACAACTTGCCGATTAAGTACGTTCAGCAAGTGTTGGAGCGAAGTGAATATGAATGTGAGTTCTTTCATGAATTTCCTATTGATATTACGATACCGAAAAACCGGATTGAACGGCTAGAGGAAGTAGAAATTTATATTGATTCTTTTGATTACGCTCTTCCTCAAAAAGGGGATTTAAAGCTGACCGTCGATTTATCCATCTCCGGCATTTATGGAGAGCAGCAAACGCATAGACCGTTAGAAACGGAAGAAATAGAAGAAATAGAAGAATTTGTTGATGAGGAACCATTAGAGTCCATTGACTTACAAGAGGTCAAACAAGAGCAAGACAGTGTCGATGAGCTTCAGCAAGAAGTGGAGGAAATAGAAGAAGAGCTGGAATTTTCAATGGTCACACTCGATTTAGAACCGATCGCTAATGTAACAGATGAAGAAGAAGAAGACTTTTCTGTAGAGGTCAAAAGAAAGCCAGATGAGTGGGAAGAAGAGAAAAAACCATCATTTGTGGCAGCCATTGAAAAAAGAAATGAGGAGGAAGAATTCCAGCAAGTAGAAAACAGCGAAATCACGGCAGAAGAGAATATGGAGAATCATAGTCCAATGATGAACGAAGAGATGGAGAGTGGTGAGTTAGTAGAAAGCAAAGAGGAAGCACCAGCACCTGAGCCGAAAAAGAAAAAATCATTTGGCTTCAAACAAACAGAGACGATGTCGTTAGCTGATTTTTTTGCCAGAAAAGAAGAGGATGAATCAGTGACTTGGAAGATCTGCCTTGTGCAAAAAGAGGATACGCTACAAAAGTTGGCGGAGCGCTACGGATTGTTAGTGTCTGAGATTGTAAAGGAGAATAAATTAGAGGCGAACCAAACGATTACAGAAGGCCAGGTGCTCTACATTCCGAGCCATGAGCAGGCCAGAAAATAAATAGTCTGGCTGTCTCATGGTGGGACAGCCTTACTTTTGGATAAAGCGGGTGAAGAAGGTGGAACAGCCCTTTTCAGAAGTGTGGAAACAGTATGGTCTGCAGCCGGAATATATGGAATCCTTTGGCCGCATTCAAAAGCTATATACGGACAAAGGGAATTTTGCTTTAAAAAGAATACCAGCGACTCGCGGGATGTCTTTTCTTCCGAGCATGCAGCGATTGTATCAATCAGGCTATCATCATTTCGCGCCTGTGTACCCGGCGTTAGATGGTCGCTACGGCATTCTCGAAGGACAGCATATTTATTATTTAATGCCATGGATTGAGGGAAGGAATGAGAGGGATACCATTTTAAAAGATAAGCAAATGTTAAGAGAAGCAGCTAGACTACACTTATTATCTTCAAAAGAAATAGAGGTGGATCCAAAGGAAAGGCTTGAACATTATGAGCAGATGAAAAACATATGGGAGCGACAAGAAGAACAATTAGAACAATATATCACTTTAGCGGAAAAAGAGACGTATATGTCTCCTTTTAGTTTGCAATATGGAATATATTATCACGATGTGGCGATGGCATACTTTTACGCTAAGGAGAAGTTGAAAGAGTGGATAGAGGAAACGAAAGAACATAAAAAGGCTCGCACCGTTCAAGTGCATGGGAATCTGTCATTGGACCATTTTATTTTAGATCATCATGGCACCGGTTATTTTATTAATTTAGAGAAATCTCGACCAGCGACACCCATTCATGATCTTGTGCCGTACTTTGCGGATTCTTTGACTACTTTCCCAAAGAAGGTAGAGGCAGAAATTGAGCAGTTCGCTCATTACACGCAATACTTCCCTTTAAAGAAGGAAGAAAAATTATTATTTCATAGTTACTTGGCCTACCCAGGAGCGATCTATCAAACGGTTTCATCCTACTTTACTCATTCTAGAAAACACAATGAGTATCAATTCACTCAGCGGCTGCAGCAGCAATATTGGCAGTTGAAAAACAGTGAATCCTTTCTTGTTCATCTCGATTCCAACAATAGCGGGGGACTGTCATCGTAGGCGGAGCGGCTCTGTGCGACGGAGACAGTCCCATTGTTCATGGCAGGCTTAAATCCATTCGAGATAAAGAGCAATGGCCAGCAAAATAAAAATGGCCAGCAAAATAACATCAAAAGTAGTCGGGAAAAAAAGAGTTCGAATTCCTTGGAAAATACAAAAGGGAATCGCTAACTGTGAACAGATGGCCCGGCACTTCCGCAGCCAAGGAGGAAGGGTATATGGGTTGTATCGTCTTCTCATCATTACCACCTGCTTCTTCCTTTTTATTGTTGGCTTTGTTAAATAGCAAGATGGACTTTCGATTAGGTGAGTTTCGTTCAAATGAATTCACTACTTAACATCGCCTTATTATTAGCATATGAAAAAAAGTGAGCGTTCGTGAGTAAATCTGAAAAATCAGGGCAATAATGATTGACGAAAACGCCTGTTTTTCGATAATATATGAATGATACGAAAAAGCAAAGACCGGGAAGAGTATGATGAACGGCACGTCTTGCAGAGAGGAAAATTCATGGCTGAGAAATTTTCCGACAAGCCCCATCAGAAAGTCGCCCGCGAGCTGCTTCTGTGAACGTTGTAAGTAGCAGAAGCCGGTTACCAGCCGTTACTGGATTGAGAGCCGAATGTGCCTGCAAAGCCATTCGTGAAAAAAGGTGGCACCGCGAACAACTCCTTCGTCCTTTTGGCGATAGGGGTTTTTTTGTGGTTAAAAAGCAGGCTGCAAATAAAGGAGGACTATGGAATGGAGAACAAGGAATTAACGATGCCGACAAAGTATGATCCGCAGGCCATTGAACAAGGTCGTTATGACTGGTGGGTCAACGGCAAATTTTTTGAAGCGAAAGATGATCAAACGAAAGAACCTTATACGATTGTGATTCCACCGCCAAACGTAACAGGAAAGCTTCATCTTGGACATGCATGGGATACAACGTTGCAAGATATTTTAACACGCATGAAACGGATGCAAGGTTATGATGTGTTATGGCTACCAGGAATGGACCATGCGGGGATTGCGACGCAAGCAAAAGTCGAGCAAAAACTGCGTGAAGAAGGGAAATCACGCTACGATCTTGGCCGTGAGAAATTTTTAGAAGAAGCGTGGAGATGGAAGGAAGAATACGCTAGCTTTATTCGTGAGCAATGGGCAAAGCTTGGCCTTGGTCTTGATTACAGCCGCGAGCGTTTTACATTAGACGAAGGGTTGTCCAAAGCGGTTCGTGAGGTGTTTGTTTCTTTATATAACAAGGGATTGATTTACCGCGGTGAATATATTATTAACTGGGACCCAGCAACGAAAACGGCTCTTTCTGACATCGAGGTTATTTATAAAGATGTTCAAGGAGCGTTCTATCATATGAAATACCCGCTTGCGGATGGCAGTGGACATATTGAAATCGCAACGACTCGTCCGGAAACAATGTTAGGCGATACAGCCGTTGCGGTGCATCCAGAAGATGAGCGCTATAAGCATTTAATCGGTAAAACAGTGATCTTACCAATCGTTGGCCGTGAAATCCCAATTGTCGGTGATGACTATGTCGATATGGAATTCGGTTCTGGCGCAGTGAAAATTACACCAGCGCATGACCCGAACGACTTTGAAATCGGTAATCGCCATGACCTAGAGCGTGTGCTTGTTATGAATGAAGACGGTACGATGAATGACCTTGCTGGCAAGTACAAAGGAATGGATCGTTTCGATTGCCGCAAACAAATTGTGAAAGATTTGCAAGAACAAGGCGTGCTGTTCAAAATTGAAGAGCATATGCATTCCGTTGGTCATTCTGAGCGAAGCGGAGCCGTTGTTGAACCATATTTATCTACACAATGGTTTGTTAAAATGCAGCCGTTAGCGGACGAAGCGATTGCACTGCAAGCGAAGGAAGAAAAAGTTCACTTCGTACCTGATCGCTTTGAAAAAACATACCTTCATTGGATGGAAAATATTCGCGACTGGTGTATTTCTCGTCAGCTTTGGTGGGGGCATCGCATTCCTGCTTGGTATCATAAAGAAACAGGAGAAGTGTTTGTCGGTCACGAAGCGCCAGCGGATAGTGAAAACTGGGAGCAAGATACGGATGTACTTGATACATGGTTTAGCTCTGCTTTATGGCCATTTTCTACAATGGGCTGGCCGGATACAGAAGCGGCAGACTTTAAGCGCTACTATCCAACAGGTGCGCTAGTAACTGGCTATGACATCATCTTCTTCTGGGTATCTCGAATGATTTTCCAAGGATTGGAGTTTACAGGTGAGCGTCCGTTTAAAGATGTACTGATTCATGGACTTGTTCGCGATGCAGAAGGTCGTAAAATGAGTAAGTCGTTAGGAAACGGTGTCGACCCGATGGAAGTGATTGCTAAATACGGAGCGGATTCCTTGCGCTATTTCTTATCAACAGGAAGTTCTCCGGGCCAAGATCTTCGTTTCTCCGTGGAAAAAGTGGAGTCCGTTTGGAACTTTGCTAATAAAATTTGGAATGCGTCTCGCTTTGCTTTAATGAATATGGACGGATTGAAGTATGAAGAAATCGATTTAAGCGGTGAGATGTCCGTTGCCGATAAATGGATTTTAACAAGACTCAACGAAACGATCGAAACGGTGACAAAACTAGCGGATCGTTACGAGTTCGGTGAAGTGGGTCGTGTATTGTACAACTTCATTTGGGATGACTTCTGTGATTGGTATATCGAAATGGCGAAGTTGCCATTGTACGGAGAAGACGAAGCGGCGAAGAAAACGACTCGTTCGATTCTTGCGTATGTGCTCGACAATACGATGCGTCTGTTACATCCATTCATGCCGTTTATTACGGAAGAAATTTGGCAAAACCTTCCGCATGATGGCGAAACAATTGTGACAGCGAAATGGCCGGAAGTGCGCTCTGAATTATCGGATGAAAAAGCGGCGAGCGATATGAGGCTTCTAGTGGATATTATTCGCGCTGTTCGTAACATCCGCGCCGAAGTAAATACGCCAATGAGCAAGAAAATTAAGCTAACGATCAAAGCGAAAGATGAAGCTATTCTTTCCGTACTTGAATACAACCGTGCGTATGTAGAGCGCTTCTGTAACCCAGAAGAACTGACGATTTCTATCGATGCGGTTGCTCCTGATAAAGCGATGACAGCGGTTGTCACAGGTGCAGAATTAATTTTACCACTTGAAGGGTTAATTAATATCGAGGAAGAAATTGCTCGTCTGCAAAAAGAGTGGGATAAATGGAATAGCGAAGTGGAACGCGTTCAGAAAAAACTAGGGAACGAGCGTTTCATCAGCAAAGCACCTCAAAAAGTCGTTGACGAAGAACGCGCGAAAGAACAAGACTATCTTGAGAAACGTGGGGCAGTAGAAGCGCGTATGAACGAATTAAAACAGTAAGAGCCATTGCTCTAGGACGAATCTGTATATCTTGTACAGATTCGTCTTTTCATATAGATGGAGGACTTCTCAAATGATACACACTTATCAAGAAGCATTACATTGGATTCACAGTCGTCTACAAATGGGAATCAAACCAGGGCTGTTGCGAATGGAATGGTTAATGGAAAGAATGAATCATCCCGAGCGACGACTGAAAACCGTACATATTGGTGGAACGAATGGCAAAGGCTCAACGGTGACTTATATGCGTTCAATCTTGCAAGCCGCTGGTTATGAAACGGGTACGTTCACTTCCCCCTACATTGAACAATTCAATGAACGGATTAGCATCAATGGAACTCCGATTACGGACGAAGAGCTTACCGAACTTGTCAATATCATTAAGCCGCTAGCGGAGGAGCTTGAACAAACGGAGCTTGGAGGACCTAGTGAGTTCGAAGTCATTACGGCGATGGCTATTTATTATTTCGCCTATGTGCATCCGGTGGACATCGTGCTGTTTGAAGTGGGGCTAGGTGGACGGTTGGATTCAACGAATGTAATCTATCCGCTTCTTTCTGTGATTACAACGATTGGTATGGATCATATGCAGTTTTTAGGGGATACGCTAGAGGAGATCGCCTTTGAAAAAGCAGGAATCATTAAAAGGGGCGTTCCTGTCATTAGCGGCGTGAAGCAAGAGGAAGCGAAAGAAGTGATTGCTAAGCGAGCGATGGATCAGAAGTCGGCGGTTTATCAACTGGGAGAGCAGTTTCAAGGAAAGTGGCAACAATCTCTTTCAACCGGGGAAGCCTTTCATTTTGAGTCTGTCTTTGCCAATATGGAATCTCTTCATACGGGCTTAAACGGATTGCACCAAGCCGACAATGCTGCGCTTGCCGTTATGGCAACGCTTTATTTGAAAACATTCTATTCTTTTTTGATCGAAGAATCACATATCCGAGAAGGAATTAAAGCAGCTTATTGGCCAGGAAGAATGGAACAAGTGTCGCATAACCCAGTCATTTTGCTAGATGGCGCACATAACGAAGAGGGCGTAAAGGCTCTAGTGCACTCATTAAAAATGCGCTATCCTCAACAACGCATCACCGCTCTATTTGCCGGGCTAAAAGATAAAAAGCTAGATAAAATGGTTGCTTTGCTTCAAGAAGCAGCCGATGTTGTCATTTTTACTACATTTGACTTTCCAAGAGCAGCAAAGCAGGAAAACTTTGAACTGCTATTCAATAACCGGACCATTTGGAGAGATGACTGGCGTCAATGCATCAAGGAGTTTCAAGAAAATACAGAAGAGGGACAAATGTTTGTGGTTACCGGCTCACTGTATTTCATTTCAGAAGCAAAGAGATTGTTTTAACGAATATTTACAATATTGTTATTTTAGATTTACAAATAGCTATTACGATAAGTGGTATAAATAGTTAATGGAAAGGTGGAGGGATCGAGTGATGAGTTTTGTTGTCTTTCTCTACGGTTTGGTATTTGGCTCATTTTTTCATGTGGTGGGCTGCAGAGTACCTGTTAAAAGATCCTTCATTCTCTCAAGAAGTACTTGTTCCCATTGCCACCATCCATTAACAGCTATGGAGTTAATCCCGGTTTTATCTTACATCAAACAAAAAGGACGATGTATAAATTGTCAGGCGCGTATTTCACCGATTTATATATTGGTGGAACTGATCACAGCCATTTTGTTTACTTACGCGTATATTGATTTTGGTATCGGATTGGAGTGGCTACTTGCCATTACTTTCATTTCGCTTCTTATCATTATTACGGTTTCTGATCTGCTTTATATGGTGATTCCTGATAAATTATTATTGTTTTTTAGTGGGTTCTTTTTGATTGAACGATATTTGCTGCCTTTGGAACCGTGGTGGGACTCGTTTCTTGGCGCGGCTGTCGGTTTTTTTCTTCCATTTTCACTAGCGATCATCACGAAAGGTGGTATGGGTGGGGGAGATATTAAGCTATTTGCGGTCATTGGGTTAGTTTTAGGAACGAAAGGAATATGGCTTACGTTCATTTTATCCGCTTTTTTAGGTGTAATTGGCGGTCTTATCGGACTATGGCTTGGGCTCATTTCGCGAAAACAACCGTTTCCGTTTGGACCATTTATTGCAGCTTCCGCTCTCCTCGTTCTGTTTCGTGAAAATAGTCTGTTAAAATGGTACGAAGCGCTTGTGACGTAATCTTTAGCCAGAAAAATACGGCTGTTTTTGCCGAAAACTTTCCTGAACAAGGCGACAAAAGTCTTGTTCTTTTTTGAGGCTATTATGATAGCATCAAAGCAACTTAAAGAGGCGAGAGGTGATCCCAAAGTGGACAAACCAAAAAAGCAGCGATTATTTTTAACGATTTCAAGTCAAACAAAAGAGGAACCAAAAAAGAAAAAGCTTCCTGTACAAGATTGGCAAAAAGGCGGCGAGGAAAGCGCTGCCGCTGTTGAGCGTGACAAAGAAGAAGAGTTTCAGTGGGTCTTTCCAGATGAATCGGAAAAGAAGGAGGAAACGGTGAGCCTCAAGGCGACTCTTCATCCGCAACATGCTCGAAAAAGAGTGATAGGCAAGCTCTTATTCATTATTATTAGTGCGATCCTTATAGGGTTATTATTCGGTTATACGATGGTCAAGATTGTGACACAAAAAGAAGAAGTTCCCCCACAAGCGATGTTAAAAGAACCAACAAAGCAGCAACATACGGCTGCTCCAACCTCCCCAACAGCTTCTAGTCTTCTTCCCTCGATAGAGGTATCGATTGTACAAGGCGGCGTCTTCTCTACAAAAGAGGCGGCTAATAAGGCAATGAAACGTCTCAATGATGAAGGAGCTCCCGCTGGAATCATTCATAAAGATGAACAATTTATTGTGGTGTTAGGGGTCGCTTCCGAATTGGCAACGGCGAAAGAGTTAGGGGAAGCGTACCGCGCAAAGGTAGACGATGTTTATGCAAAAACCACGACTATTTCCTCTTCAACGAAAGCGACAAAAGCAAAAACATTAGCTAATGTTTTTTTAATAGTAGCGGAAGAAAGTGCAAAAACGATCATGAGCCTTCCTATTGACAAAAAGAAGCTGGCGCAAGCGGAAAAAGAAGTAAAAAACATAAAAGGAACAAAAAAGGACGAGGCCGCCTTGCTGCAACGATTATTATTAGATGCTGTCAATCAAGCTAAAAGTGATCAGCCGCAAGCCGCCCAAGCTGCGCAGGAGAAGCTTTTAGCTTTTTTAGCTGCTTATTAATAGGGGGGATAAATGGCTCGGTAACTTCTTGAAGATGGAGTAGAGAAGTTACGGAGCCTTTTGTCATTATATACATAGGTAACTGATGTTTAGCGTGGAAAAGTTTGAGGTCACTGTCCAATTTTGATAAAATAAAAGCGGTATTTCCCTTAATTCTTGAAAGACAGGTGATGGATGTTGGCGAAAATCATTTTAGCTTCTGGTTCTCCTCGCAGAAAAGAACTTCTCCAAAAAATTGGTCTACCTTTTACTGTTGTTGTTAGTGATGTAGATGAAACGATCTCCCACCCGATGTCCTCTGAAGAAATTGTCATGCAATTAGCTTCCCGTAAAGCTTATGCTGTCGCAAAAGATCATGAACAAGATGTGGTCATCGGAGCAGATACTATCGTTGTTCTTGATGGAGAAATATTAGGTAAACCGCAAGACCGGAATGATGCGAAGCGAATGTTAAAACAGCTTTCTGGTCGGGAACATTCCGTTTATACCGGAGTTGCAATCATGCAAGCAAATAAGCAATACCTCTTTTACGAAAAAACAAATGTCACATTTTGGGAGCTGTCAGATGAGGAAGTGGACGCTTATCTTGACAGTGGTGAACCGTTTGATAAAGCGGGTGCATACGGCATTCAAGGAGCAGGTGCCATCCTTGTGAAGAAAATTGACGGTGACTATTTCTCCGTTGTCGGTTTACCGGTGGCTTCTTTGTATAGACAACTTCAACGGTTTGACCTACCAGGGGCGACCATTTCCTTTCCTTCTCAAACGTGATCAAAGGAGAGAAGATGGATGTCAAACGAGATGTTTATGATTAAAGATGTTCCATTAGAAGAACGCCCGAGAGAACGAATGATTACAAATGGCCCCAAAAGCCTCTCGAACCATGAATTGCTCGCGATTATTTTGCGAACAGGCACGAAAAATGAATCTGTGCTGCAATTATCGAATCGAGTGCTACAAACATTTGAAGGATTGCGCATGTTAAAGGATGCCTCCTTAGAAGAAATCACTTCCATTAAAGGAATCGGTCAAGCAAAGGCTGTACAAATCATGTCGGCGCTTGAGCTTGGCCGCCGCATTAGTCATTTGAAATTTGAAGATCGCTATGTCATTCGCTCTCCTGAGGATGGAGCGAACTATGTAATGGAAGAAATGCGGTTTTTATCACAAGAGCATTTCGTATGTCTGTACCTCAACACGAAAAATCAAGTCCTTCATAAACAAACATTATTCATCGGAAGTCTCAATGCCTCGATTGTGCATCCCCGCGAAGTTTTTAAAGAAGCATTTCGCCGTTCCGCTGCTTCCGTTATCTGCATTCATAACCATCCGTCTGGAGATCCTGCACCGAGCAGGGAAGATGTCGAAGTGACGAAGCGACTAGTCGAATGTGGAAAATTGTTAGGAGTGGAAGTGTTAGACCATTTAATTATTGGTGATAAAAAATACGTCAGCTTAAAGGAAAAAGGCTATGTATAATGCTAGGATTTTTTTTTTGATTACGTTATAATATAAGTTATGATTTTTGCTTGTTGTTTTTTGTTGAAATCACAAATAATAATGTTCAATCTATCACTATAAAATAGTAACAGATCAAGAAAGGGAGATACCTGTATGTTTGGAATTGGAAGTCGAGATCTTGGAATAGACCTTGGAACGGCGAATACGCTTGTCTATGCCAAAGGAAAAGGTGTAGTTGTGCGCGAACCTTCAGTGGTGGCGCTTCAAACAGATACAAAGCAAATTGTCGCTGTTGGTAATGACGCAAAAAAAATGATTGGTCGTACACCTGGGAATGTCGTCGCAACACGCCCAATGAAAGATGGGGTTATCGCTGATTACGAAACGACAGCTACAATGATTAAATATTATATTAAGCAAGCAACTAAAGGTGGAACAGGAATGTTTGCCAGCAAGCCTTATGTGATGGTTTGTGTGCCATCAGGCATTACGGCTGTAGAAGAGCGGGCAGTGATTGATGCGACTCGTCAAGCAGGCGCGCGTGACGCTTACACGATTGAAGAGCCATTCGCAGCAGCTATTGGAGCTAATTTGCCTGTTTGGGAGCCTACGGGAAGCATGGTCGTTGATATTGGTGGAGGAACAACAGAAGTAGCGATTATTTCTTTAGGCGGTATTGTCACAAGTGAATCCCTGCGTATTGCTGGTGATGAAATGGATGATGCTATTGTTGCCTACATTCGCAAGCAGTATAATTTATTAATTGGAGATCGTACATCTGAAACCATCAAAATGGAGATCGGTTCTGCCGGTGATTTTGAAGAAATCCCGAGCATGGAAATTCGCGGGCGCGATTTATTAACAGGCCTGCCGAAGACGATTGAAATCACAGGCAAAGAAATCGCTGATGCTTTAAAAGATACAGTCTATGCGATTGTCGATACAGTGAAAAGTACATTAGAAAAAACTCCGCCAGAACTTGCGGCTGATATTATGGATCGCGGCATTGTGTTAACTGGAGGCGGTGCTTTATTGCGCAATTTAGATAAAGTGATTAGTCAAGAAACGAATATGCCGGTGTTGATTGCAGAAAATCCACTTGATTGTGTCGCTGTTGGTACAGGTCTAGCATTAGATCATATTCACTTATTTAAAAATAAAAACAAATAATCAATTATTTATTCCGGCAGCGGTTTTCTGCTGCCGGATTCTAACTTAATGCAAAAAAATAGAGGTGGAATAGATGCCA
This sequence comes from Bacillus sp. REN10, assembly GCF_016820555.1. Taxonomy (GTDB): domain Bacteria; phylum Bacillota; class Bacilli; order Bacillales; family Domibacillaceae; genus Bacillus_CE. The sequence goes on from NZ_JADHDW010000001.1 coordinate 247,953, forward strand.
CAATTTTTTACAAACAAGCGTTTGATTATCCTTCTTGGTAGCATCATCGTTCTTGTCGCATTGATTGGTTTTTCTCTTCGCGATCGCGAAAATATTTCTTGGCCTGAACAATTTGCAAAAGATATTGTCGGTTTAGGGCAAGCTGTTGTTTCTAAACCTGCCAATGGTATTGCAGGGTTTTTTAATGATATTGGAAATTTGAAAAATACCTATAAAGAAAATGAAAAATTAAAGGCGCGGTTAGATGAATTAGCTCAATTGGAGAGCGATGTTGCCCGACTCGAGAAAGATAATAAGGAACTTCGAGCGATCATTGATAAAAAACAAAGTTTAGCAGATTACGAGCCTGTTCAAGCCACCGTTATTGCTCAAAATCCGGATCGTTGGTTTGACGTGTTGACCATTGATCAAGGATCTGCTAGCGGTGTGCAGCCTAATATGGCTGTTATTACAGCAGAAGGACTAGTTGGGAAGGTGAAAGACACGTCTAAGTTCACCTCAACCGTCCAACTGTTGAGCGCGCATGATCCAAGAAATCGAGTGTCTGCGGTGATTCAAGGCAAGAAAAATGTTTACGGTGTGATTGAAGGATATGATAAAGAAAAAGATTTGCTACTGATGACAAAAATTCCTTATGACGCCAAATTGAAGAAAGGCATGATGGTGACTACTTCAGGAAAAGGCGGCGTCTTTCCGAAAGGGCTTATTATCGGTAAAGTAAAGAAATTAGTGCCTGACCAATTTGGTTTAACGCAAACCGCATTAATTAAGCCGGCTGCCAAGTTTGATGATTTAGAACATGTTATGGTAGCTAAGCGAGGAATGATAACTGTGTTGCCAGAGAAGCAAGAGCGTCAGCAAGTAGTTGTTGAGGAGGGGAATCTGTGAAACGGTTTCTCCTTCCTCTATTAATGACCATTCTTTTTTACAGCGATAGCGTGTTTATGTCTTGGATCCCTGCCCGTGCTTTTGAGGGGGAGTATGTATTAGTCTCTCATTTGTTTGTGATCGCGTTATTGTTGATGTCGATTTATTTCGATCGTAATACAGCTATCAAATATGGTTTCCTTTTTGGTTTTCTTTTTGATATCTTTTATACGGGTATTTTAGGGGTTTATATGTTCTTTTTACCGCTCCTAGTTTATATCACATCGAAAATGGTAAAAGTGTTGCAAAATCATTTATTTATTGTTGCTTTTATCATTCTTTTTGATCTATTTTTGTTAGAATTAATTATGTTCCAATTAAATACATTTGTGAGCCGGACAGAGATGCAAATGCCGCAATTTTTGTCTATTCGATTATGGCCGACTTTGATGGTAAATGGCATTTTCTATCTATTTGTAGCTATTCCGCTGAAACATGTTTTTGAAAAGCTTCGACGCATTTACTTTGATTAATGGCTGATATAGAAAGAAAAAAGGAAAAAGTAGAGGACTTGTCGAATTATTTGGACAACAGAGGTGAAGAACATGCTATGAAGAAAAAACAAAATGTTGTCATAAAGGGAACAAAAGATGGCTTGACGTTGCATTTAAATGATAAATGTGCTTATGCTGATTTATTAGATGAACTCAAAGAGAAAATGGTGACAGTGAACGATGAAGATCACGGAGCGATCATCACGGTGACTGTCCAGCTAGGAAACCGTTATTTAACGCAAGAAGAAATAGAAAAGATCACCAGTCTGATTGTTGAGCAAAAGCATCTTGTGGTTGGAGAGGTAAAATCTAATGTGATGACTGTAGAGGAAGCGATTCGCTGGAAAGAGGAGAGTGAAATTGTTTCCTATACAGGAAGAGTTCGATCTGGACAAGTATTAGAAGTTGCCGGGGATTTGCTGTTGATTGGTGATGTAAATCCGGGTGGAACGGTGAGAGCAGGACGAAATATTTATGTGATGGGTGCGTTAAAAGGAATGGCCCACGCTGGATGTTATGGGGATGACTATGCCGTCATTGTTGCGGGTCAAATGATGCCTACACAGCTTAGAATTAGCCGTTATTTAAACCGTGCACCCGACCGCTATGAAGAAGATGAAAGCTTCGAAACGGAATGCGCCTACATAGATGAATCTAATCAAATTGTTGTTGACCGCTTGCAGGTGTTAAGGCATCTGAGACCGGAGATTTCTACGTTAAAAGGGGGAAGCCATAGTGGGTGAGGCTATAGTTATTACATCTGGTAAAGGCGGAGTGGGGAAAACGACCACTTCAGCTAATTTAGGTACAGCACTTGCTCTGCAAGAAAAGAAAGTGTGTTTAGTAGATACAGATATTGGCCTTCGTAATCTAGATGTTGTGATGGGACTTGAAAACCGTATCATTTATGATTTGGTTGATGTGGTGGAAGGTCGCTGTAAAATTCATCAAGCATTGGTAAAGGATAAACGCTTTAATGATTTATTGTTTTTATTGCCAGCAGCTCAAACATCAGATAAAACAGCTGTGACTCCAGAACAGATGAAGAAATTAATTGAGGAATTAAAGCAAGATTTCGATTATGTGTTAATTGATTGTCCAGCAGGTATTGAACAAGGCTATAAAAATGCGATTGCTGGAGCGGATAAAGCCATTGTTGTAACGACGCCAGAAAAAGCATCTGTGCGCGATGCGGATCGAGTGATCGGTTTGCTTGAAAAGGAAGAAGGAATGGAGCCGCCCAAATTAATTATTAATCGAATTCGCAGTCATATGATGACGCAAGGCGATATGCTCGATGTGGATGAAGTGACGACCCATTTATCGATTGAATTAATTGGCATTGTTGTGGATGATGACGAGGTCATTAAGTCGTCACACACGGGTCAACCGATCACACATAATCCAAACAATCGGGCTTCCATCGCTTATCGCAACATTGCTAGAAGAATTCTTGGTGAGTCTGTTCCGCTTCAACCGCTCGAAGAAGTGAAAGAAGGATTTTTCGCTCGCTTTAAAAACTTTTTTAGCGTGCGTTCTTAATGAATAAATAGAAGAGGCATTCTCATACATATGCAGCTATTTCAAAATCGTTATACAGGAACGATCAGGTTTTTAGCTTCTTATCATGAGAAGCTTCTTTTTTTTGCTTTTCTTCTACTATACTTCTTAATTTTTGACTCCTTTCATATGTTTTAGTAAGGCGATGCTAAACCATCATGTGGAGTCGAATGACCTTTTATTTTTAACATTGCCTTTATTAATGAAGAGGAGTAAAGGAGTGAGTAAGTTGAGAGAAGAGGAGAAAGATTTTCTATCGACTGAACAAGATCAGCAGGATCATCAGTTGTCCTTTCGATTGAATCGCCTGTTATTTAAAGGGTTAGCTTCTCTTATATTTGTTCTTGCTGTAGCGATTATGTTTAAACAATCCTCTTCGCCATTTGTTGAGGGACAGGCGTGGATGAGAGAAGTGATGGAAAAGGAATTTCAATTCTCTAAAGCGGCTGAATGGTATGAGAAAACGTTGGGAGAACCTCTTCCTTTTACCGTTGATGGCTGGACTCAACAGGAGACGGTGGTAAACGAGCAAACGGAATATGCGATACCCGTCTCTGGGAAAGTAGTAGAAGACTTTCAGACGAATGGAAAGGGGCTTATGGTAGAAGCTGGTGTCAATGAAGGAGTGAAGGCGATTAAAGCGGGGACCGTGATTTTTGTCGGGCAAAAGGATGAATTCGGCCAAACCGTTGTTGTTCAGCATGCGGACAATAGCGAATCATGGTATGGGCATGTGGCAGACCCAACTGTCCGACCTTATGAAAAGGTGGAAGCGGGAAATGTACTAGCCCAACTGTCTCCAAGTCAACAGACATTCTATTTAGCGATTAAGAAAGATGGAGTATTTGTCGATCCGGGAACGGTGATCTCATTTGAATAAGCTCATTAGAAAGATATCTATTCATCCGCTGATGTGGGTCATGATTGCCTTTTCGGCACTGACGGGGCGATTTATTGATTTATTGATGATTTTTTTCATTATTGCGATTCATGAGTTGGGACATGCTTGGATGGCTTTGTTGTTTCAATGGCGCATTAAGCGAGTGGTATTTCTGCCCTTTGGCGGCGTGGCGGAAGTAGATGAGCATGGCAATCGACCAGCTAGAGAAGAATTGTGGGTCATTTTAGCGGGTCCACTGCAGCATATATGGTTGTTTTTGGCCGCTTGGTTGCTATTTATATTAGGATGGATGCCAGAAAATCTTTATCAAACGTTTTGGCAGTTTAATTTGGCTATTTTCTTGTTTAACTTACTCCCGGTTTATCCGCTTGATGGCGGAAAGCTGCTGATGCTTCTCGTTTCTTTACGGCAGCCTTTTTTATTCACGATTCGTCTAGCAATTTTGTTTTCCGCTTTATGTCTCTTGTGTCTTCAGCTGATTATTTTATTCTTTTTACCTTTCCACCTTCAAGCTTGGTTAATTATTGCTTATTTGATAGTGGCTCTATGGAGAGAATGGAAAGATAAGCAGTACACCTTTATTCGCTTTTTGTTGGAGAGGTATTATGGGAACAAAGAGGGAGCCATCAAGTTAAAGCCGCTTAAGGTGTCTTGTGATGCTAAGCTCTCTTCTGTTTTAGAGCAGTTTCGACGCAATACGAAGCATATTGTCTATGTTACTGAAAATGGGGAGGAAATTGGACGATTGGATGAAAACGAAGTGTTGTATGCTTATTTTTCCGAAAAGAGAACAGCTGCTTGTTTAAAGGAATTGCTTCCTGTTGATTGACGAATAAGGAATTGCTCGGTAAAGTGGAATGAAATAGATCAGAAAGCAGGTTTTGTATGAACACGTTAATTGTTAGTGTGAAAGGAAGAGAACAAAGAGTAGCGGTCGTGCAAAATGGCCGAGCAGAGCAATTTCATGTGTTTCAGCCGGCAGAACAATCTCATGTCGGCTTTTTATATTATGGAGTGATTGAGAAGGTAGAAAAAGGAATGAATGCTTGTTTTGTCAACATCGGTCTTAGACAAAACGGTTATTTGCATCGCGATCAATTGCCAGGGCATCAAAATCGATCCATCGGACAGCTCGTGCATCAAGGTCAAAAAATAATTGTGCAAGTAATGAAAGATGGAACAGAAACGAAAGGGCCTCGTCTGTCAGCTGTGATTGAGTGGCCAGGTGAGAAGTTAGTGTATTTGCCTGACGGCGGCTATACTGCGCTCTCTAAAAAAGTAACGGATGCACAAAAGCGCGAGCGAGTAGCCAGCTGGGCAAAAAATTGGAAGCGTGAGGAAGAGGGGCTTATTTTACGTACAGCTGCTTTTGATGCAACAGAAGAAGCTCTTTTGTCAGAAGCGGAACAGTTAAGAAGTGAGCATGAACAGCTCGTCAAAAACGTATTAACAAGCAAAGCCCCGTCTTTATTGCGGGAGAAGCCGCTTTTAATAGAAGAATTATTTGCTCGGATGCAATCGTTGCACACAGGAGAGCTCATTTGTGATAGTGTCGAGTTTCTGTCATTGTTAACAAAAGATCCTCGTTTTCAGCCAAGTCAGTGGGCGGTAAAACATCACTCAGCGGATGAAGATCTATTTTCAGCGAATGGAATGGACAGTGAATTAGAGAAAGCGTTAAAGCGAATCGTCTGGCTGCCAAGCGGAGGATTTCTTGTGATTGAGCGTACAGAGGCGATGACGGTCATCGATGTGAACACAGGGAAATTCACTGGGAAAAGCAGTCAAGCTCAAACCGTTTTATTAACAAATAAAGAAGCAGCGATTGAAGCGGCGCGCCAACTGCGATTGCGAGATATTAGCGGCATTATTATTATTGATTTTATTGATATGTTTCACGATCAAGATCGGCTTGTGATTGAAAGACTGTTAAAGCAAGAAGTGAAAAAAGATGCTAAATCCGTCTCTATCCGTGAATTTACTTCGCTTGGCTTGATGCAGATCACTCGAAAGAAAACGAAGCCTTCGGTATTAGAAACGCTAACGGAACCTTGTCCAATTTGTCAAGGTAGCGCGCGGGTGAAAAGTGCTGAAACGGTCGCTTTTGAATTAGAACGCCAGCTGCTGCAATATGCGAGGGATGAACAAGAAGCGATTCTAGTAGAATTGACACAAGAAGTGAGGGAAATCTTTGTTGGCGAACAGCGGCAATTTCATCAGCAGCTTGAAGCGCTTCTCCACAAAAAAATCATTTATCGTCTCATTGATGCTCCAATTCCAATGGCAAAGATCATTCGGGCAGGGACAACAGCGGAGCTATCAACAAATACATAATTGTATAAATGTTATCGATTGGCCGTGGATCATTTACACTGTATGAAAAGATAGACGATAAAAAACGTTGACACCTAATTAGTAAAATGATAAGATTCTAATGTTATTGTTTGTAGCACCCGTGCTACAACCGCACATTACAGGTTGTAAGTGTATGCTTTCTTTTCGCATGTCACCTGACAATGGCGAGTCTGAGTTAATTAAGGAGGTGCAGAGAATGTACGCAATTATTGAAACTGGCGGTAAACAACTAAAGGTAGAAGAAGGTCAAGCAATCTACATTGAAAAATTAGATGCAGCAGAAGGTGAATCTGTTACATTTGATCAAGTATTATTCGTTGGTGGCGACACTGTGAAAGTAGGAAGCCCACTTGTTGAGGGAGCTACTGTTACAGCGAAAGTTGAAAAACAAGGCCGTCAAAAGAAAATTACTGTTTTCAAATTCAAAGCTAAGAAAAACTACCGCAGAAAACAAGGTCATCGTCAACCATACACTAAAGTTGTAATTGAAAAAATCAACGCGTAAGGCGATGTTTTTATGATTCGAGTCAACATATCGAAGCTTCCTTCTGGAAAGATCTCATCTTTCACGATGAAGGGGCATGCGGAATTTGCCGAACATGGAAAAGATTTAGTTTGCGCGGCAGCAACAGCTGTCTCTTTCGGAGCATTAAACGCCATTCTTTCTTTGACAGAGGCGGATCTCCAAATCGATCAAGGAAAAGAAGGCGGTTTTCTCCGCTGCGTCGTACCGGAAAATCTTTCTGAAAGCGAACAGGAGAAAGTACAATTGCTTCTTGAAGGCATGATTGTTTCCCTGCAAACAATCGAACGTGATTATGGCGAATACATTAAAATCAACTAGCAGGAGGTGAAACTCATGTTAAGATTAGATCTTCAGTTTTTCGCATCTAAAAAAGGTGTAGGTTCTACGAAGAACGGTCGTGATTCAATCGCGAAACGCCTTGGTGCTAAACGTGCAGACGGTCAGTTCGTTACTGGTGGATCCATCCTTTACCGTCAACGCGGTACAAAGATTTATCCAGGTGAAAACGTTGGTCGTGGTGGAGACGATACTTTATTCGCGAAAGTTGATGGTATCGTTCGTTTCGAACGCCTAGGCCGCGACAAGAAGAAAGTAAGCGTATATCCAGCTGCTCAATAAGAGTAAAGGCTATAGCAATAAAGCTCTAACCCATGGGTTAGGGCTTTATTTTTTTCTGAATGAGCGAGCGATAGAAGAGAATGAACTCTCCATTTCGAAGTGATTTCTGTTATACTAACATAAAGCCAGCGTTAATTGACGACTAATGGATAATGGCATAGGTTTAATGAAGAAGAGGGAGTACAAGGTATTTTCTGACTCCTCCCTTCGATTAATTCATGGAGGTCTTTTGTAATTGATGATGAAAAATGAAGACTGGACGGTTATCCAAGCGATGCGGCATGCAAGGCATGATTGGATGAATCAACTTCAGCTAATAAAAGGCTTTATGGCTCTCGGAAAATTGGAGGAAGCAGAACGTGTGATTGAAACAACGATTTTGCAAGCGAGGCAGGAAGCGCACTTATGTAATTTGTGTTTACCGAAGTTTGCTGAAAAGTTGTTAACCTTCAATTGGGAAGAACATTCCTTTCAATTAGAATACGAAGTTTTAGACCATGAAATTTGCGTAAATATAAATGATGAGTGGCTAAGTGAATGGGTTGGTTCACTTTTTCACTTAATTGAGGCTCATATTGAACGATATGCAGATAACCTTCTCTGCCTCTCCATTCATAAGGCAGATGAAGGGCTTCGTTTCTTTTTTGAATTCAGTGGAATAATACAAAATGAGCATGGATTGTTAGAATGTGTCGAAGCCCAGCTAAACACACCGTATATTCAACAATGGAATATTCATGAGTATTCTAGTAAAGAATTGTTATTTGAAGTCGTCCTTTAATGGTTTCTTCCATACGGTAGGACACGAAAGGTTTATCTCGCTTATTTTAAATTTAAGATGTTTTAATGATAACAGGAGGGTTTTATGTTTGTAGATCAAGTGAAAATTTATGTAAAAGGCGGAGACGGCGGAAATGGGATGGTTGCGTTTCGCCGAGAGAAATATGTACCTAAAGGCGGACCAGCCGGTGGCGATGGCGGTAAAGGAGCTGACGTCATCTTTGAAGTGGATGAAGGTTTGCGGACGCTCATGGATTTCCGTTACCAGCGTCATTTCAAAGCGGATCGTGGAGAACATGGCATGAGCAAAAATCAGCATGGAAGAAATTCAGCTGATATGATTGTCAAAGTTCCACCTGGGACAGTTGTGACAGATGATGACACGAAAGAGGTGATCGCGGATTTAACGGAGCATGGCCAAAGAGCAGTGATCGCTAAAGGCGGTCGCGGCGGCCGTGGAAACTCTCGTTTTGCTACACCAGCGAATCCGGCACCAGAGCTTTCAGAGAACGGTGAACCAGGGACAGAGCGATACGTAGTGTTAGAATTAAAACTATTGGCAGATGCTGGGCTTGTGGGCTTCCCAAGCGTTGGGAAATCAACGTTGCTATCAGTCGTATCCGCTGCTCGCCCGAAAATTGCTGAGTATCATTTCACGACGATTGTTCCCAATCTTGGTGTAGTGGAGACGGACGATGGCCGCAGTTTTGTGTTAGCCGATCTTCCTGGGTTAATTGAAGGAGCGCATGAAGGTGTGGGGCTTGGGCACCAGTTTTTACGGCACATTGAAAGAACGCGCGTCATTGTCCATGTGATTGATATGTCTGGGTTAGAAGGACGTGATCCTTATGAGGATTATGTGACCATTAATAAGGAATTGCAAGAATACAATTTACGTTTAACAGAGCGCCCGCAAATTATTGTCGCTAATAAAATGGATATGCCAGATTCAGAAGAAAATCTTCGCATATTTAAAGAAAAAGTGGGCAGTGATGCGCCGATCTTTCCAATTTCAGCTATCACTCGAGAAGGACTGAAAGAACTATTATTTGCGATTGCGGATAAAATTGAGCAAACGCCAGAGTTTCCACTTGAGCATATTGAAGAAGAAAAAGGTATTCACCGCGTCATGTACAAACATGAAAATCAAGCAGCTGAATTTGAAATTACAAGAGACTCTGACGGCTGCTTCGTAGTCAGCGGAGCGAAAGTGGAGAAATTATTTAAGATGACCGACTTCTCACGCGAAGATTCCGTTCGTCGCTTTGCACGCCAGTTGCGTTCAATGGGTGTCGATGAGGCGTTGCGTGAGCGCGGAGCAGAAGATGGCGATATTGTTCGACTATTGGAATATGAATTTGAATTTGTCGAGTAATCGGTCGCTGTAAAGTGGGGGAAGCACATTGGCAAAGAAGGATTTTGATCAAAAATTTTATCTTGTGCGAGCGGATGTTTTGCCAGAAGCGATGAAAAAAACGCTCGAGGCAAAAGAACTCATTGAGCGACGCAAAGTAGATTCTGTCTGGGATGCCGTTAAAAAAGTCGACTTAAGTCGCAGCGCTTTTTATAAATATCGAGATACGGTCTTTCCTTTTCATAAAATTGTGAAAGAACGAATTATTACTTTGTTTTTTCATCTTGAAGACCGTTCAGGTACATTGTCAGAATTGCTTCGGCTAGTAGCGAAATATCATGGTAACATTTTAACGATTCACCAAACGATTCCGATTCAAGGGAGAGCAAATGTCACCTTGTCGTTAAATGTGACCGATATGACGATTGATTTGGAAGAAATGCTTATGGAATTGAAAAACTTAGAATTTGTAGATACGGTAGAAGTTCTCGGCTCTGGTGCTTAAGAGCCGCCTTTTACTAAGGTGAATTTTTTTAATATTCTTACAAGGGAGAGAGCCAGTTGAAGAAAATAGCTTACTTAGGTCCGGAAGCGACCTTTACTGATATTGCTGTTCGAAGTGCGTTTCCAGAAGAAGAGCGTATTCCTTATTTAACGATTCCGGCATGTATGGATGCTGTCATTGAAGGGGAAGTCGATTTAGCCGTTGTGCCGCTTGAAAATGCTCTTGAAGGAACGGTCAATTTAACGATTGATTATTTATTTCATGAAGCCAATTTAAAAATCATTGGGGAAATGACAGCACCGATTCAGCAGCATTTGCTCGTACATAAGAATCATCTAGCAGATTGGAAGCAGGCAGAAAAAATTATGTCTCATCCGCATGCGATCGCTCAATGCCATAAATTTTTACATACGCATTTTCATCGAGTATCTTTTGAACAAATGACATCGACAGCGGCTGCTGCTCAATATATAAGTGAACACCCAGAACATCGGTATGCCGCGATCGCCAACTCATTATCAGCGAAGCAATATGATTTAGCGATCGCCCAAGAAAATATTCATGATTATAGTTATAACCATACAAGATTCATTGTGTTGGCAAAAGAAGATCAAGCACTAACCTTGCCATTAACCAACCCGCTAGATAAAACAACGATTGTCGTCACCTTGCCATCCGATCGCGCAGGGGCCTTACACCAAGTGTTATCTGCTTTTTCTTGGAGAGACATCAGTTTAAGTAAAATTGAATCCCGGCCGTTAAAAACAGGGCTAGGAAACTATTTCTTTATCATTGATATCGCCCAAAAAATAGATGATGTCTTGCTTCCGGGGGCTTTTGCGGAAATGGAAGCGCTCGGTTGTTCGGTGCAAGTGCTTGGAAGCTATCAAGCTTATTCGATTGAATGACTCGTCTTTAAAGAAATCTTTAATGGATGAGGAAAAGAAATGAATCAAAAAGTAGCGATTATATGCCTGGGGTGAAAATAAATAATACAGACATTGCATCTTTTAATATTCGGCAAATAAAAGATAAGGAATATATTCATAAACCCCCTTTTATAGCCAACTAGAAAACTAGCCAGATGAGCGCTCATCTGGCTAGTTTTCTTAATTCTCCGTCAGCAAAAAACCAGCTTTTTTCAATGCGGCTTCTGCTTCATCTAACGTGCGCTCATCCTTTGCGGCAATCGTGTGCAAATGCACCCCATTTGTCAGCTGAGAAAGATAAGCGGCATTTGTTTCGGCTGCTTTTTGAACGAATTGTGCGACTTCTTTCCGGTTGGATACCATGATGGAAGCGGTTAAGTCGCCATAAATCGGATGTTCGATTTTGACATCTTTCACAAGAAGGCCGAAATCGACGAGCAAATTTAATTCATCTTCCGTTTGTTCAGGTGAATGAAAACAAGCAACGGAACGCTCATACCATTTCTCTTGTGATGGCTGAGGTAAGTAGACATATCCTTGGCTCGTCGCCATAATCGGTTCATTTCGCGCTTTTAATAACGTAATATCATTAACGATCACTTGACGGCTAACATTTGTACGATTAGCCAGTTCACTTCCGGTTAACGGCTCTTGACTTTCTTGAAGCCATGTTAAAATCAGTGATCGCCGCTCTTCTCCTAAAATTTTCTTCCCTGGAGCCATTTGAATCCCTCCATGTTAAATTTCAATACTCTCTATTGTAGCACAATTGTTCTCAAGTAGCCGCTTCGCCAAAGCGTCGACTTCTGCTATCGTTGTTTGTTCGCCAAAAGAAATACGGAAAAACTGTTTCGCCTCCTCTTTGGAAAATCCCATCGCTTGTACCGCTTTTGTGCCGCCTTCATTTGAAGATTGGCAAGCGCTTCCGGTGGAAATCGAAAAGCCGTATTCATTTAAATGCAACATCATCAGTTGCCCCTCTGTTCCCATTAATTTCATGCCGATGATGGACGGGAGCTGACGCTCATGTTTTGTCTCAATCCATTCGTAGGAGGAGGCGGCTAATTGTTCTTTTAGCCGTTGCCGCAATTTCCATTCTTTATCGAGCGAGTACGATTGACACATTTTTTCAGCAGCAGCTATAAATGCTGCGATCCCAGGCACATCAACGGTTCCTCCGCGAAATCCTTTTTCATGAGAAATGCCTGGAAATATCGGTCGCCAAGGGATAGACGGAGACACGTAGGCTGCTCCGACTCCTTTCGGGCCATATATTTTATGAGAGGAAATCGATAGGCTAGTGATAGAAGGGAGTAACGGCTGTAGATCGATTTTACCAAAAGCTTGAACACAATCGCAGTGCAGCAGAATTCCCTTCTCCTTTAACATCATGCCGGCTTCAATGACGGGCTGAATCGTTCCAATTTCAGAGTTGACATATTGTAAGCAAACAAGAACAGTTTCCTCTGTTATCGCATCTTCAAGTGTCTGTATGTCTAATACGCCTTCAGAATTGAACGGAAGTCGAGTAATTTGAAACCCTTCTTGTTCAAGATAATTCATCGCCGCATGAACCGAAGAATGTTCAGCCATCGTCGTAATAATGTGAGTCCCTTCTGGCTGCTTTTGTTTAGCTAAAGAAATAACGGCTAGTAAATTGCTTTCTGTCCCGCTGGACGTGAAATAAACGCCTTCTGGCTGTCCGCCAATCAGAGTGGCTAGCTTTTCCCGGCAGCTATCAAGCAAAAAGCGAGCACGCCCTCCCTCATCATGCAGACTTGAACTATTTCCAAAGAATTTCCGGCTCGCTTCTATATACACATTGAGTGCTTCTTCGCACATCGGCGTAGTGGCTGCGTAGTCAAAATAAGGCATGGTTATCTCTCCTGTATAAAAAAGTCTTGTCTTTAGTTTAAATTTGTGTAAATATATGTGTCAAGACACCTGTTAAAACAGGAGGAGAAAATATGAAAAATCAAATGGATGTATTGATTATTGGTGGGGGAATTGCCGCTTTACAATTAGCCCGTCTATTACATTCGTCTTTGCATGTGAGTGTTATCACAAAATCAGTGATTCGGCAAAGCAATTCGTATTGGGCGCAGGGAGGAATTGCCGCGGTTGTTGATCGTAGTGATCACCCGAAGCTCCATATTGAAGACACGATCACTGCGGGGCGTTTTCATCACTCTTATCGTGAGGTAGAACGTTTAGTCGAAGAAGGAACGGCTGCTGTTCAACAGCTAATAGCGGAAGGTTTGCCAGTTGATCGGGATGAGTTGGGACATATTTCATTGGGATTAGAAGGGGCACATCGAGCCAATCGAATTGTTCACGCAGGCGGTGATGCAACTGGTCGGCATACAATTGAATTTTTGCTTGAACAGCTGCCAAAGCATGTGCAAGTGATTGAACAAGAAATGGCCTATGAGTTGTTATTATCAGCAGACCGTTCGGCTTGTGTTGGTGTAAAAACGAAAAGAAAAGATGGGTCCATTCAAATATATCGTGCTCACCACGTCGTGTTAGCTTCAGGTGGGGTGGGTGCCATTTATCCGTTTACGACAAATCAAAAAACTTTAACAGGCGATGGGATTGCAATGGCTTTTCGCGCGGGAGCAGAGGTTGCCGATATGGAGTTTATACAATTCCATCCCACCTTGCTTTATGTGAACGGAGAAACAAAAGGGCTTATATCTGAAGCGGTGAGAGGAGCAGGTGGTGTTCTTGTTGATCATATGGGCCATCGACTGATGGAGCATGTTCATCCATTAAAAGATTTAGCTCCGAGACATGTTACCGCTTATGAAATTTACAAAGCTCGAGCCAATGGAAAAGAAGTGTACATTGATATTCGCTCGATTGCTAACTTTGAGCAGCAGTTTCCGACGATCACGGCTCTTTGTAAGCAACATGGAATTTCGATTGCAGAAGGTTTGTTGCCGGTTGCTCCCGGCAGCCATTTTTTAATGGGAGGCATTTGTGTCGACACGTTTGGTCGGACGACGCTCCCAGGGTTATATGCCATCGGAGAAACAGCAAGTAGCGGCGTCCACGGAGCAAATCGGCTGGCAAGCAATTCGTTGTTAGAGGGAATTGTGTTTGGTCGCCGGCTCGCGAAATATTTAAATGAACAGCCTTATGTGTCAAACTCGGCATCTGTTTTTCATTATGAAGAGCAAATCGATCAAGGCAAGATCGCCTCGTTATCTAAAAGTGAGCTGCAACAGCGAATGATGGATGCGGTGGGAATGATTCGCTCAGGCGAAAAGCTTCAAAGGCATCTGCAATATTTAAAGGCAATAGGGGTCAATGATTGGATGAAGAAGGGGATCGATGTTCTTTCACAGGAAGAAATTGAGAAGCTATTTTTATTTATGAACAGTTATTTAATTAGTTACCCGGCGCTGCTGCGGGAAGAAAGCCGAGGGGCGCATATTCGTGCAGATTTTTCAGTGGAAGAAGAAAGCTGGCTCGGAAAACGCATTATACAAACGATACAACAAACGTGGGTAAGGAGAGGTTTTTGTGAATCGGATCAAGCTAGAATCCATGCTTAAAGAATTTTTTTTAGAGGATATTGGCGATGGCGATTTAAGCGGGGAAGCGGTCTTTTCATCGAAAGAACGGGGACAGTTTCAGCTTTTAGCTAAACAAAGCGGGATTTTTTGCGGAGAAGAAGTAATTGCCGTTGGATTTTCTTTAATTGATCCCGTTAGTTCGGTAGAGATGAAGGTGAAGGATGGGGATTGGATCACGGCTGGAGCAGTCATTGCAGAAGTGGCAGGAACGATGCGCGGTTTGCTTCAAGGGGAGCGAGTCATTTTAAATTTGATTCAGCGCATGTCGGGAATTGCGACAGCTGCACATCAGGCCGTTTCTCAAACAAAGGGAACAAAAGCGAAAATTTGTGATACGCGGAAAACAACGCCAGGTCTTCGGATGCTGGAAAAGTATGCTGTGCAAATGGGCGGAGGTGTCAATCATCGTCGCGGCCTGTATGATGCGATTATGCTTAAAGATAATCATATTGCCTTTGCGGGCGGCATTATACAAGCAGTACAAAAAGCCAAAGCCTTTGCAGGTCACACCGTGAAAATCGAAGTGGAGATTGAAACGAAGCAGCAGCTAGAAGAAGCGATTGAAGCTCAAGCCGATATTATTATGTTTGATAATCGAACACCGGAAGAGATTAAAGAGTGGATCAAGATTGTACCAGCATCGATAATAACAGAAGCGTCAGGCGGGATTCATTTAGGTAATATTCGAGAGTATGCTGCAAGTGGTGTGGACTACATTTCTCTCGGCGCGTTGACTCATTCTGTTCAAGCCCTTGATATTAGCGCGAAAGTGCAACCATATGTAAAGAAGGAGGAAGTTCACGGTGTCTATTCAAGAAATGCTTAAGCAGCCATTATTTTCATTGCCTGATCGTTATCGCCAAATGACGAAAGAGCAAATGGAAGAGCGAGTAAGAGCGATTAAAGAGGAATTGGGGGATTCGCTCTTTATCCCAGGGCATCATTATCAAAAAGATGAAGTGATTCAATTTGCGGACGCAGTCGGTGATTCACTGCAGCTGGCGCAAGTATCGGCAAGCAATAAAAAGGCTAAATACATTGTGTTTTGCGGTGTTCACTTTATGGCAGAAACGGCGGATATGTTAACAACAAAGGAACAAACGGTCATTTTACCAGATATGCGCGCTGGTTGTTCGATGGCAGATATGGCGAATATTCACCAAACGGAAATCGCTTGGGGGAAACTGCAAGCCTTATTTGGTGATACGATGCTACCGTTAACGTATGTCAATTCAACAGCAGCGATTAAAGCCTTTGTTGGTCGCAATGGCGGAGCAACGGTCACCTCATCGAATGCGCATAAAATAGTGAAATGGGCCTTCGCCCAAAAAGAAAGAATTCTTTTCTTGCCTGATCAGCATTTGGGGCGTAATACTGCTTTTGATTTAGGGATTGAGCTAGATGAAATGGCGGTTTGGGATCCGATTCGTCACGAACTGGAGTATGAGGGGGATCTCAGTCGAGTGAAAGTGATTTTATGGAAAGGGCATTGCTCTGTACATGAAAATTTCACGGTGAAAAATATTGAAGAGGTTCGTCAACAATATCCTGACATGAACATTATCGTTCATCCAGAATGTCGCCGGGAAGTAGTGGGATTATCTGATGATAACGGTTCAACGAAATACATTATTGACACAATTGAACAATCCGCTCCGGGCAGCGCTTGGGCAATCGGTACAGAAATGAACTTGGTGAACCGCTTAATCCAGAACCATCCGGATAAAAAAATTATTTCATTAAATCCAAATATGTGTCCGTGTCTGACGATGAATCGCATCGACTTACCGCACTTGCTTTGGTCATTAGAACTCATTGTAGAAGGCGGCCCAAGCAATGTCATTGAGGTAGACCAGCAAACAACAAATGATGCCTTGCTTGCGTTAAATCGGATGTTAGAACAATAACATGAGAGATCCTTCGCTTATCGGGCGAGGGATTTTTTGTGTGAAGCCGAAGAAGCAATCTCCAGCGCGATGATTCATATTCTCCTTCTTTTGCGCATAAAATTTTTGTGTAAGTTTGTTCGCAAATTCGCATCGCCCACATACACTATATCGACGAATGCCTAAGGAGGGAAAAAATGAAGATCCATATTGTACAGAAAGGGGATACACTCTGGACGATCGCTAAAAAATACGGAGTTAATTTTGAAGAGTTGAAGAAGATGAATGCCCAACTCTCCAACCCCGATTTAATCATGCCAGGCATGAAAATTAAAGTGCCTACATCAGCAGGCATGCCTAATAAGGAAATGCCGAAAATGGGAACGGTCGAGAAAGAAAAGAAAGTAGAACAACCGCTAGCCCCTCCTGTGAAGGAAAAAGAAAAGGTGGTTGTTCAAAAGCCAGCCATGCCACCTCCAATGCCGCCTATTATTCCTGAGGTGGAAATCAATCAAATTTTTCAAATGCAGCCGCCCCCCCCACCTGCTCCGGCAGCAAAAGCGCCGATTGCACCGCCTGCACCAGAAGTGAAAAAGCCGGTTGCACCGCCCGCACCGCCGGCTCCAGTAGCAAAAGCACCAACCCTTAAGCCGGCGCCAAAAGTACCGAAAAAGCCGGATAATATTTTTCCGGGGCTAAATGAAAAAGAAGAGGTGGAAAGCTCAGAAGTACCGATGATACCGCCAGTCATGCCGCAGATGGCTATGGAACCTCAACTACAAGGAGGATGTTTTCAACCGATGAATCCATACATGTCTATGTATCCTATGTCGCCGCAAACTTGTGGCTGTGGAACGGCTATGCCACAACAGTGGAGTATGCCGGCCGCCCCAGTCCAGCCGATGGCTATGCCAATGCACTATCCGAACGTCAATATGGCCATGATGGAAGAATCGTCGGATGAATCTTCTATCATGCCGAATATGATGATGCCAAATGCCATGATGCCCAATACGGCAATGCCAAATATGATGATGCCTAATATGCCAGTTGGAAATGTGCAAGGGGTACAGACCGCAGAGTCGCCAATGATGTCGCCTCAAGCGTTTCCGATGCAAGGGTATCCAACACAAGCGTTTCCAGCACAAACTTTTCCGGCTGCGATGCCAGCAACCGGATGTGTGCCTGTCACACCGGTGATGCCAGGAACTGGTTTTGGTTCTCCTTTTGCTATGGTTCCAGCGGGGTACGGAATGGAATCGCCAGCAGTTATGGGAGCATATACGCAGCAGCCTGCTTACGGAGCGTATCCGCAACAAATGATGGCATCTCCTTATATGTATAGCCCATATCCGAATCAGCCAATGGCTCCAACCGGATGTGGCTGTGGGCAACCTCAGCCGTATGGCATGATGGGCTTTCCGCGATTTGATGAAGATGAGGAATAAAGCAACATTTGGAGACGCGCCTTTATCCCGTCTCCTTTTTCAATTGTCCGCAGCTTTAGGGGAAGAAATCGACTGTATTTATCCTATAAAAACCGGCAAATGGGTCGTCTATGCTGGCGATCATCAATGGTTTTTAAAGCGTTATGGCACTCAAGAGCAATTTATGAAACAGTGGAAGCTGACAGAAAAGTTATTGTCGGCTAAATTTTATTCCATTATTCCTTTTCATTCGGCGTCCCCCATTATAATTGAAAAAAACATTTTTGCTCTGATGCCGTTTATTAAAGCATCTAAGCGGATGTATACGTTTCAATCAAGGCAGGAAAGAGAAGAGGCGTTACAGTTGCTGAGCTCCTTTCATACACAAACGAAGACATTTGTTGATGAGCTAAATGGCCATTTTCCTCCGCTTGACCAGCTGACTCGCTGGCGGCAAAGATTGAACTCCTTTATTCAATTGTCTCCTCAATTACAGCACTATTTTCCAAAGTCACTGCTAGAGCGGTATATAGAAATGGGAAAGTGGTCTTTGACGCAGCTAATGAAACGAACATGGCGTGAAAGAAAACCGGTCATTATTCATGGTGACATCGTCGCTCATAATTTTTTGCGAGCGGAAAAAGGACCGTTATTTTTAATCGATTTCGATTTAGCGATGAAAGCCCCAGCGATGTATGATTACTTACAATTTGCTAATCGTGTCTTGCCTCTTGTCGATTGGGATCTCGATCCAATCATGGAGCATGGAGCGCTTGCGGAATTTAAAGAGGATGAAGAATTTTATTTGCAGTTATTATTTCCTACCGATATTTTTCGTGAATGTCGCCGTTTTATCCATTCTATAAGCGGAGATTATCAGCATACTTACGATTTAACTGTAACTAACTTTCAAAAAAGAGAGGCCTTTTTTGTGAAATGGCAAAATGAACTAGCATAAGTCGTCTGAATCCCCTCAAACTAAGAAGGGTGAGAAATGCCCGAAATCTAGTTTCAGGGGTGGAGACATGAAGGATATGCTCACAGCTTGTGTAATGACATTTTTAGTGATCAGCTTAGCGGCTTGTAATTATGATCAAGAGAAAAGCTACGAAGACCCTAATAAAGAGCATGGTTTTTATTCTGGTGAAAGTTATGGAGAAGAGCATCAGCGGAGCACCGATATTAATTATCACGGGAATAGAGGATTGACACCGGAAAAGGTCAAAACTTCTTATTACGAAAATTATCCAGGTCGGTTAGCGGAGAGGCTGTCAAAAGAGGCAATGACAGTTCGTGGTGTGACGGATGCCCGAGCGTGGATTAACGGAAAAAAGATTGAAGTCGCTGTTCATTTAAAGGAAGAAGGTACAGAAAGAAAAGAAAAAGCAAGAATTAAAAAAGGTGTGGAAAAAGCCATAGCTCCTTATACAGATGGATATCAAGTGCGCGTCTCGACTGATCACGCTTCTTACAGTCATTTGCGGAATTTAGATAATGATTTGCGGGATGGCGGGCCGATCGATTTGCCGAATGAAAGATTTAGTCGCTAATAAATAAGCGGGAGTGTTGACAACTCCTGCTTGTTTGATTGACGAAAAATAAAAAGCCAGCTTCCCTAAAAGGAAACTGGCTTAGTATGTAATGGAAAGGCCGCGGTTGCCGTACAGTTAATAGAGTTTTAAAACCACCACTCCATAAAGTGGGTGTTTGCAGAAACGTTCCTATCGTCCTCATTCAAAATGGGGCATGATATTCCTGCTTCAATATAAAACTCCCTATTTCAGCTTAAAGGTTAAAACTTTATTAAGATTACGCACAACGCAGCTGATAGGACTATATTACATAAAATCATCGGAAAATGCAAATCCAAATTCATTCATGCTTAGCTAACATAGGCAAAAAGGATTTTTTATTTAGGAACAAACGTTTCTTTTTGATTTCGTGCACAGATAAATCATGGTATGATACAATGAAGTGTACTGGATAGAAGGGGAGAAACGAAGTGTACGAATATATTAAAGGAAGCGTGGAATTTATTGGACCGGAGTATGTCGTCATTGAAAACGGTGGCATCGGTTATAAAGTGCTCACGCCGAATCCGTTTGCTTTTTCGAAATTTGAAAAGCAGGTCATTACGATTTATTTGTATCAGCATGTGCGCGAAGATGTACTGGCATTGTACGGCTTTCTTTCGTTAGAAGAGAAGAGAATGTTTGAGAAGCTGATTTGCGTGTCGGGCATTGGGCCAAAGGGGGCGCTTGCGGTATTGGCCAGCGGGGAACCGCAGCAAGTAATTCATGCGATTGAACAAGAAGATGAATCGTTTTTAGTGAAGTTTCCAGGTGTCGGCAAGAAAACAGCGCGGCAAATGATTCTTGATTTAAAAGGGAAATTAGCGGATGTTGTGCCGGAGTATTTTCCTAATTTATTTCAAGCGGAAGAGGATGAAAGAAGAGTCGCTCTTTCTGCTGAGCTGGACGAAGCCATGCTGGCGCTAGAAGCTCTCGGTTATTCTGAGCGCGAACTTAAAAAGATTAGCGCGAAACTAAAAACGGAAGAAATGACGACTGATCAATATATCCGTAAAGGATTGCAGTTACTCTTGAATGGTTAAACTGAATGAAGAGGGGTGAAAGAATGGAAGACCGGATCGTCTCTGGAACAGCGGAAATGGCCGAAATGTATGAAGAACAGTCATTGCGTCCTCAAACATTAAAGCAATACATCGGCCAAGATCAAGTGAAGAACAATCTGGAAATTTTCATTGAAGCCGCCCGTCAGAGAGAAGAAACATTAGATCATGTGTTATTATATGGACCACCGGGGCTTGGGAAAACAACATTAGCTGCTGTGATCGCCAATGAAATGGGGGTGCAACTGCGAACGACAGCAGGTCCAGCCATTGAACGTCCAGGTGACTTAGCAGCGGTGTTAACAGCACTTGAGCCAGGTGATGTGTTGTTTATCGATGAAATTCATCGTTTGCCACGTTCGATTGAAGAAGTGCTTTATCCAGCAATGGAAGATTTTTGCTTAGATATTGTCATAGGGAAAGGGCCAAGTGCTCGTTCTGTTCGTTTGGATTTGCCGCCGTTTACGTTAATTGGAGCGACGACACGGGCAGGATCATTGTCCGCCCCGTTGAGAGATCGTTTTGGCGTATTAAGTCGATTAGAGTATTACAATGAACAGCAGCTGCAGCAAGTGGTGCTTCGGACGGCGGATATTTTGGAAACGAAGATGGATGCTCAAGGTGCCGCGGAAATTGCTCGTCGTTCACGCGGGACACCAAGGATTGCGAACCGTCTATTGAAACGGGTGCGCGATTATGCCCAAGTGCGCGGCGATGGAACGATCAATTTTGAGATCGCCCAAGAAGCATTGGAGCTGCTGCAAGTCGATCGCCGGGGACTTGATCATATTGACCATAAATTATTAAAAGCGATTATTGAACGTTTTCGTGGCGGGCCTGTTGGAATTGAAACGATTGCCGCAAGCATCGGAGAAGAAGCGGTGACGATTGAAGATGTATATGAGCCTTACTTGCTGCAAATTGGTTTTTTACAGCGTACACCAAGAGGGCGGATTGTGAGTGAGCTTGTGTATCATCACTTCCAAATGGAGGTGCCGAAAGAATGAGCGGGATCGGAAAAACATTGATGCTGCTTGGAGTAGCCATTTTCACGATTGGACTAGTAATGCAATTTGTGAAAATTGGCCGCTTACCAGGTGATATTCTCATTAAAAAAGGAAATACGACTTTCTATTTTCCAATCATGACATCGATTCTTGTTAGTGTGGTATTATCATTGATTTTTTATGTGGTTGGAAAATGGAAATGACAGATAGGGATGAAGAACGTGAAAGTAGAAGATTTTGATTTTTATCTTCCAGAAGATTTGATTGCCCAAACGCCTTTAAAAGAGCGGGCGGAAAGCCGGTTAATGGTATTAGATAAAGAAACAGGAGCCATCGAGCATCGAGTATTTAAGCAAATCACCGAATTTTTGAATCCAGGCGACTGTCTTGTGCTCAATGATACGCGGGTCTTGCCAGCACGTTTATATGGCGTAAAAGCAGAAACCGGTGCTAAAATTGAAGTATTGCTTTTGAAGCAAGAAGAGGGAGATCGCTGGGAAACACTCGTGAAGCCAGCGAAACGAATTAAAGAAGGAAGTGTCATTTCCTTCGGTGACAGTCGTTTGACGGCTACTTGTATCGCTGAGAAAGATCATGGCGGACGCATTCTTGAGTTTTTCTATGAAGGGATTTTCTATGAGGTGTTAGAGGAGCTTGGAGAAATGCCGCTTCCACCTTACATTAAAGAACAGTTAGATGAGCAAGAACGCTATCAAACGGTGTTTGCGAAAGAGCGTGGTTCAGCAGCAGCACCAACAGCTGGGCTTCACTTTACCGAACAGTTATTAGATGAAATCCGTGCAAAAGGTGTGCATATTGCATTTATTACGCTTCATGTCGGACTTGGTACGTTTCGTCCCGTTTCGGTGGATACGATTGAAGACCATGAAATGCATTCGGAGTTTTATCAAGTATCAGAAGAAACAGCTCGTTTAATTCAAGAGGTGAAGGCACAAGGCGGCCGCGTGATTAGTGTAGGAACAACGTCAACTCGAACGCTAGAAACGGTGGCTCGTGATCATGGTGGAAAGGTTGAAGCAGCGAGTGGCTGGACGGATATTTTCATTTATCCAGGTTTCCCGTTTCAAGCGATTGATGGCATGATTACGAATTTCCATTTGCCGATGTCAACGCTGATCATGCTTGTGAGTGCGCTCGCTGGCAAAGAGCATGTGATGAAGGCGTATGAAGAGGCTGTAGCAAATAAATATCGCTTTTTCAGCTTTGGCGATGCGATGTTAATTAAGTAATTAGGAAGGAGCTAATATCATTTGTCAGCTATTAAATATGAATTAATTAAAACTTGTAAACAAACAGGTGCCCGTCTTGGTCGTGTGCATACACCGCACGGCAGTTTTGAGACGCCTATTTTTATGCCGGTCGGTACACTGGCAACAGTCAAGACAATGTCTCCAGAGGACTTGAAAGAAATGGGTGCGAATATTATTTTAAGTAATACGTATCACCTATGGCTTCGTCCCGGTCATGACATCGTGAAAGAAGCAGGCGGACTTCATAAATTCATGAATTGGGATCGTTCGATTTTAACCGATTCCGGCGGATTTCAAGTCTTTTCTTTAAGTGAATTTCGTAAAATAGAAGAGGAAGGCGTTCATTTTCGCAATCATTTAAATGGAGACAAGCTGTTTTTATCTCCTGAAAAAGCGATGGAGATTCAAAATGCGCTCGGGTCCGATATTATGATGGCATTTGACGAGTGTCCACCTTATCCAGCTGAATACGATTATATGAAGAGGTCCGTAGAGCGGACATCACGCTGGGCGGAGCGTTGTTTAAAAGCGCATGCGCGTCCGCAAGATCAAGGATTGTTTGGTATCGTTCAAGGTGGAGAATATGAGGATTTGCGACGTCAAAGTGCCGCTGATTTAGTCTCCATGGATTTTCCAGGCTATGCGATTGGCGGATTGTCTGTAGGGGAACCGAAAGATGTGATGAACCGCGTGCTTGATTTTACGACACCATTCTTGCCGGCGAATAAGCCGCGCTATTTAATGGGAGTAGGTTCTCCAGATTCTTTAATTGACGGAGCGATTCGCGGAGTGGATATGTTTGACTGCGTGCTGCCGACTCGAATTGCTAGAAATGGCACATTAATGACAAGCGAAGGCCGCTTAGTTGTGAAAAATGCGAAATACGCTCGTGATTTTGGTCCCCTCGATGAAAATTGTGATTGCTATACTTGCCGCAATTACTCTCGTGCGTACATCCGCCACTTAATTCGGACAAATGAAACCTTTGGTATTAGACTTACAACTTACCATAACCTCTATTTTCTGATAAAATTAATGGAACAAGTGAGACAAGCGATTAGAGAAGACCGTTTAGGTGATTTCCGCGACGAGTTTTTTGAAGCATATGGCTTTAATCGTCCAGATGCGAAAAACTTCTAATTTCAATCGTTCTCGGAAAGGGGTGATACCATGCAACAAATTATTATGCTTCTATTGATGTTTGTTCTATTCTACTTTTTGCTTATTCGTCCGCAGCAAAAACGTCAAAAAGCGGTAGCAGCGATGCAAAGCAATTTGCAAAAAGGTGACAAAATCGTCACAATCGGAGGCCTTCACGGCTTTATCGATGCGATTGATGAAGGAACTGTCGTAATTAAATGTGGAGATGGCAGCCGTCTTACATACGATCGTAATGCGATTCGTGAAGTGGTAGAGAAAACAACAACTGTATAAGTTGAAAAAAGCGTCCTCCGTACAGGAAGGACGCTTTTTTATCGGCCTTCGCAAGAATAAATCGGCCTTCGCAAGAATAAATCGGCCTTCGCAAGAATAAATCGGCCTTCGCAAGAATAAATCGGCCTTCGTACAAGAATAAATCAGCTTCCACGCTTTCCAGATAAGTTGACGCCGAGGATGCCGCCCATCATCGCGGTAATGATGAAACAGCTGTGATAGACAAATTGCTCCCAATGGAAAGGTGCTTGGTAGCCAAGGGATTGATAGGAGAACATTGTCAGGCTATATAAGACACCTGTTAATCCGCCTGCCATCCAGCCTTTACTTTGAGCGAACTTTCCAGAGATAAATCCTCCTAGAAACAAAGCGATAAAAGAGGTGACCGTAATCGAAAATTGAACGGAAGACTCTGTTAAAGCACTCCAGCGCAAAATAGAAGAAAATAAGAAGCTGCAAACAATGGCAATAATAAAGATAACAGCTGTTCCATACATGACCCCATAACTAAATGACTTCATCATACATTCCTCCTTTATTTTTCTTCATGTTTTTTCAATTGGTGACCATACTAGTATGTATAGACGATTGAACATGAAGGAGATGGCTATGGTTTATTTAACAATTGTCTTTCGGACGATATTTTTGTATATCGTCATTTTATTTGTGTTTCGGCTCATGGGCCGAAGGGAAATCGGGGAGCTTAGCATATTGGATTTAGTTGTTTTTTTAATGATTGGTGAGATGGCAGTCATAGCGATTGAAGAACCGGGTGAGCCAATCATGCACACAATCGCTCCCATCTTTGTTCTAGCAGTGGTGCAGATTACTTTCGCCTTTATTTCATTAAAAAGTAAGAAGTTTAGAGAAGTCATTGACGGCAAGCCGGAAATCATCATCTTTCAAGGTAGAATTAATGAACAAGCAATGAGGAGACAACGCTACAATTTTCATGATCTTCTTCTGCAAATGAGAGAAAAGGATATTCGCCATATTGATCAAGTGGAATATGCCATTTTAGAACCATCAGGTAGCTTATCAATTTTACAAAAAGAAAATAAACGAAAAAGCGGAACCTTCACTTTGCCGCTCATACTCGATGGCGATATTCAGTATGAGCATCTGCAAATGATTGAACAAACAGAAGAATGGTTGTTAAAAGCGTTAAAAAAGAGAGGATATCATAACGCAACCGATATCTCTTTTTGTAGCTTTCATGACGGTCAATTTTTTATTGATGAAAAAGACTAGGCCTATTTTTTTCGTCTGAACTTTGCCATATCTTGCTTTGTAATTAAACCTAATAACAGTGCTAGACATCCGTAAATCATAGCTGTAAAGCTAAGACCCAGTAGAAGAAAGGTGAATCCACTCCATTTGGAGGCAAGAAAATGATTCATCCAGTCGCTTAAAAAGAGAACGGCGATTAAGGTCAAAAGGAATTTTCCATATTGCCGTAAATCCAATGACAGCGATATCTTTTTAAAGACACTGGCCAAATGTAAAAGAGTGACGAGCAAAGTGCCGACTGCGATGCCTAATGCTGCGCCATATATCCCAAATTGTGGCTGGGAAGCAAAAATATAAATCACCGCTAGCTTTACAACCGCCCCAATGAAGCTGTTCACCATCGCAGTATTGGCTAAGTTTAATGCTTGCAGTACGGCTTGAAGTGGACCTTGGTAGTAATAAAATAAAAAAAACGGAGCCAATAATTGAATAAACCTTGTACCGTTCGTGGAATGGTACATAAACTGCATTAGTGGTTCAGCATACAAATATAACAGCAAGACGGCGAGTCCTCCCGAAATTAAACAAAATCGTAGCGCTTCTTGAATGCGATGTTCGAGCAGGCGATGCTGCTTTTGAGCATACGCTTCACTGATTGCCGGGACGAGAGAAGTAGATAAGGCCAGCGTCACAAAGGAAGGCAAAAACATAACAGGCAAGGCGTATCCCGTTAGCACCCCATACTCTTTTGTGGCGGTCACAGCAGCCACTCCAGCTATCGCCAAACTATGTGTGACGACGATCGGTTCAAAAAACCAAGAAAGGGAACCAATCATTCGGCCTCCTGTCGTTGGAAGAGCCACTTCTAATAATTCCTTCGCTGTTTCTTTGCCGGAATGAATGGCAGTGAAAAAACGATTCCGTAAGCGGAAATTTTTTTTGATTTTAAACATCGTCAGCAAATAGACAAGGGAAGCTAATTCGCCGATCGCCGCTGCTGTCATTGCTCCTGCTGCTGCATATTCAATGCCCAGCGGCAAAAATTTCTTCGTTAACACGACAATTAATAAAATGCGTGCGACTTGTTCAATAATTTGGGAATAAGCAGCTGGCTTCATATTTTGTTTTCCTTGGAAATAGCCCCTGAGAACAGAGGAGATAGCGATGATTGGAATGGTTGGTGTAATCGCTACTAATGGATAATATGTCCGCGGGTCGGTAAATAACACTTTTGATAAAGCGGGCGCTAGAAATAGTAACAGCGGTGTGAAAATGAGAGATAATGAGAGTGTGATTGTTAGTGAGACAGCAAGAATCTTCTTGACCTTTCCGTGATTCCCTTTCGCTAAAGCGGTGGCGACGCTTCTAGAGATGGCTACAGGGAGACCAAATTGTGTGATGGTGACGACTAAGATGAAGGTTGGAAAGACCATCATATAAAGGCCTACACCCTCCTCTCCGATCAGGCGGGCAATCACAATTCGATTAATAAATCCTAAAATTTTCGTAATTAATATGGAGACCATTAAAATCATCGTACCTTTTAAAAACTTCGACATCTTTCTCCCTGCCTTCTCAAAAAGGATAAATTGCTTTACAATAAGATGTATATGCCTAAAAGGTGGGCAAGCATGACATGTTCATCATAGTTCTTCTAACTAAAGGGGATGAGAAGTTTGGTAAATAAGCACCCTTATGACGTTTATTTTCATCAGCTATTGCCAGTGCTAAGGAGTAAGGTCGAGGAGTTTCGTCTTTTAAATTATGGGACGATTGATATTCCATCATTATGGGAGTATTTAACGAAGAAGAAGTGGAAGAAACCGGCGGAAGAGGTTCATATGTATCAGCTCGTGGCCGATATTGTATCGACAAAACCGGTTGATTATATGAATTTTGCTACGGTGGAAGCCTATCGATCACCCAATTGGCTAGAGGAAGTCAACCACGAAGAACTGCAGGAGCTATTTCGTCCCAAAAAGCCATGAGGCCATAAATTGACACGAGTTATTTTCTGCTTCATAATAGTTTTGTTGAGGAATTCTGGTATCCTTTTACCAGAATTTTTTAAATGAGTAAGGACTATTCCATATTTTTCGAGTTTTATATGGCTAAGGAGGAAGTTACATAATGGTAAAACGCAGCCGGATCGTAGCCTTTTTTCTCATTGTGCTATTACTTGCTAGTACCATTGGGCTTACGGCGAAGGATATTGTAAAGGATATTAAGCTTGGTTTAGACCTTCAAGGCGGATTTGAAGTCCTTTATGAAGTAAAGCCGATGAAAGAAGGGCAGAAAATCACCAAGGATGTGGTGGCTGATACCGTCGATGCGCTGGATAAGCGGATAAACGTGTTGGGGGTCAGTGAGCCGAACATTCAAGTAGAAGAAGGCAACCGCATTCGCGTGCAGCTTGCAGGGGTGGAGAACCAAAATGAAGCGCGCAAGCTTTTATCCACTCAAGCAAACTTAAGTTTCCGAGATGTCAATGATAAGCTGATGATGGACGGACAAGATATTGTTCGGAATGGAACGAAGCAGTCATTTGACCAAAATGGGAAACCGAGTGTAGCGGTGAAGCTAAAGGATAAGAAAAAGTTTAAAGAAGTAACGGAACATATTTTAGGGTTAGCGCCGATGAACCAGATGGTCATTTGGCTAGACTTTGAAGAAGGTAAAGATTCCTATATAAAGGAAGCTCAAAAGAAAAATCCGAAATTTATTTCTGCAGCGACGGTTGGAGAAGTATTTGACACAAACGAAGTGAGTATTACAGGGGATTTTACTTTAGAAGAAGCGAAAAATCTGGCTTCGATTTTAAAGGCTGGTGCTTTACCAGTTAAATTAGACGAGATTTATTCTACTTCGGTTGGGGCTTCTTTCGGAGAAAAAGCGCTTGATCAGACAGTGCTTGCCGGAATTGTGGGCGTGGCGATTATTTTCTTATTCATGATTCTCTATTATCGCTTGCCAGGATTTGTAGCAACCATTACGTTGTCTGTTTATATTTATTTAATCCTATTAGTGTTTGACTGGATGAACGGGGTACTCACCTTGCCTGGTATTGCCGCCCTCATCCTCGGGGTCGGTATGGCGGTTGATGCCAATATTATTACGTATGAGCGAATTAAAGAGGAAATTAAAGTAGGACGTTCGATTAAAGCGGCGTTTAAAGAAGGAAATAAAAACTCTTTCTTTACGATTTTAGATGCAAACCTCACAACGATTTTAGCAGGGGCGGTTCTGTTTTATTTCGGTACAAGCTCGGTTAAAGGGTTTGCGACAATGCTCATTATTAGTATCATTGTCAGCTTTATTACAGCCATTTGGGGCTCGCGTCTTCTTCTTGGCTTATTCGTTCAAAGCGAGTTGTTTAAAAGTAAGCCAGGTTGGTTTGGCGTCAATAAAAAAGATATTAAAGACATTAGTGAAAACTATGATACGCTTGATTTACCAACGAAATTTGATCGCTTCGATTTCGTGAAACACCATCGTAAGTTTTTTACTGCTTCGATTGTAGCGATCATTGCTGGAATGATTGTGCTAAGTGTGTTCCGTTTAAACCTTGGCATTGATTTCTCAAGTGGAACGCGCATGGAAATTATGGCAAATAAACCATTGACAGAAGAAGTGATTCAAACAGAATTAGAAAAAATGAATTTAACAACAGAAGACATTGTTATTTCTGGTGAACAAAAAGATGTGGGAGTTGCTCGATTTAAAGAAGCTCTGTCGCAAAAAGAAGTTGCTCAAGTAAAGGATCATTTTGCGAAACTGTATGGCAACGAACCGAGCATTAGCACGGTATCACCGGTCGTTGGGAAGGAATTAGCCAAAAATGCGATGAAAGCATTAGCGATCGCTTCTGTGGGAATCGTGTTATATGTTACGCTTCGATTTGAGATATACATGGCTTTAGGCGCGATTATCGCCTTGTTGCATGATGCCTTTTTCATTGTTGCTTTCTTCAGTTTAACTCGTTTGGAAGTAGACATTACCTTTATTGCAGCAGTCTTAACGATTGTCGGTTACTCGATCAATGATACCATCGTCACGTTTGACCGGATGCGTGAGAATTTAGCAAAAAAACGAAAAATCAAAACCGAACAAGAACTAGAAGATATCGTGAACAGCAGTTTGCGTCAAACATTAACGCGCTCCGTGAATACGGTATTGACAGTCGTTATTACGGTTATCGCATTGCTTGTGTTAGGAAGCAGTTCGATCTTGAACTTCTCTATTGCGCTATTAGTAGGTCTGATTTCTGGAACATACTCTTCCCTATTCATCGCCGCTCAATTATGGCTCGTATGGAAGAAGAAAGAATTGAAGAAAAAGGGCACACTCATTACGTATAAAGAGAAAAAACAATGGAGCGACGAACCGCAAGTGTAAAAAGAAAAGCGAAAGCGGACGTTCAGGCTCGGCAGTCATAAGGTGGATTGCCGAAGTGGCGTTCTTTGCCACATAGGCGAGACAACTTATGACCGAGAGCCTGTCCGCTGGAGCTAGACAAAGAAAAGCGAAAGCGGACGTTCAGGCTCGGCAAAAAACGCGTTCAAAGGGAGAAATCTTTGAACGCGTTTTTATATGGATCAATCAATATAATGGTTAAAATTTTAACATATTAGATTATATTCATTGTTATATGGGTATGGTACAATTCCAGGTGCAATTAGCATTTATTTTTTATTAAAGGAAGGGAAAAGGATGAAAGGACAATTTAATTTATTATTAGGTGTGTTTTTTGCACTTATCATTTCTATTTTTGCTGTTATTAACGTAGACCCGGTAACGGTTAACTATTTGTTTGGTCAGGCGGATTGGCCACTCGTGCTCGTCATTCTTTTTTCTGTTTTAATGGGTGGAATCATTTCTGCTTCGTTAAGCGTGTTCCGAACGATAGGATTGAAAAAACAGAATAAAGTGTTAATCAGCGAAGTGGAAGCATTGAAAAAGAGATTAAATGATGCAACTCATCAGGAAGTTGATCAAAAAGACCTGAAATAAGGTCTTTTTTTCATGCTCAGGCAGAAATATAATTTAATGACATTTCTCTTCATCCATATGATTCGATAGGAAACAAATTCTGTGCATTGAAACCCGATTTTCCCTCTTGTATAATAAAAAGGTTGAGGGGTGACGATATGTTAAAACCAAAAACCCGCTGGATTGTTCGGCAAACGGACGAAGAAATGCGAGATCGACTATGTAAGAAACTAGCGATTAGCCCATTGTTGGCTTCCTTGCTTATAAACCGTGGCATGACGGATGAAGAGTCTGCCCGGGATTTTTTATTTGATAAGGGCAAAGACTTTCACGATCCTTTTTTATTAACAGGAATGGCGGAAGCTGTTGAGCGAATTCGAACGGCGATCGAAAAGGATGAACCGATTCTTATCTTTGGTGACTATGATGCCGATGGAGTCAGCAGTACATCCGTCATGATGACGGCTTTACAAGATTTAGGCGCGAATGTTGAATTCTATATTCCCAACCGTTTTACAGAAGGGTACGGACCAAATGAGGGAGCGTTTCGCTGGGCTCATGATAGTGGGTTCCGCTTGATTATTACAGTGGATACAGGAATTGCTGCTGTCAAAGAAGCGAAAATTGCGAAGGAGCTTGGGGTTGACTTAATTATTACGGATCATCATGAGCCTGGTCCGGAACTGCCGGAAGCGTTGGCGATCATCCATCCTAAGCATCCAGAGGGAGACTACCCATTTGGCTATTTAGCTGGTGTCGGGGTTGCTTTTAAAGTGGCCCATGCTCTGTATGGCTATGTGCCAGAGCATCTTCTTGATTTAGCGGCGATTGGCACGATTGCTGACCTTGTTCCATTACAGGGAGAGAACCGAACAATCGCGAAAGCTGGTTTGAAAAAGCTACAGCAAACGACCCGCCCTGGTATTGAAGCTTTATGTAAATTGACGGCGACGAAAAAAGAAGCGATCAATGAAGAAACGGTAGGATTTATGATTGCTCCGCGTATTAATGCGGTAGGAAGACTGTCAGATGCAGATCCAGCGGTGGAATTACTGTTAACAGAAGAGAAAGAGACGGCAGAACAGTTAGCGAAAGAAATTGATGCGATGAATAAAGAGCGCCAAGCGATTGTCAATGACATTACAGAAGAGGCATTAGCGATGGTGGAAGAGCAGTATCCACTAGAAGAGTATCCGGTGCTTGTAATTGGAAAAGAAAAGTGGAATCCAGGCGTTATCGGTATTGTCGCCTCAAGGCTCGTTGAAAAATTTTATCGGCCGACGATTGTGTTGAGCTTTGATCCAGAAACGAAACTAGCAAAAGGATCCGCCAGAAGTATTGCAGGATATGATTTATTTAAAAACTTATCGACTTGCCGTGAATTGCTTCCGCATTTTGGCGGACACCCGATGGCTGCTGGGATGACGCTTCAAATTTCCGATGTGGACGAGTTGAGGTCAAGGCTTTGTCAATTAGCGAAAGAGCAGCTAACAGCAGAGGATTTCATTCCAGTCACCGAGCTTGATTTAGCTGTGCCGCTAGAAGAGGTCGATTTAGAGGTGGTGGAACAGCTGGAGGCGCTTGCTCCTTATGGCATGGCTAACCCTAAACCGAAAGTGCTGATTGAAGAAGTTGGACTTTCCTCTATGCGCAAAATTGGTTCCGATAAGACCCATTTGAAGCTGCAGCTGGAATATCACGAGACATCGCTTGATAGCATTGGCTTTGGGTTAGGACATTATGCCGATCATATTGCGCCATTATCAAAGGTTTCTGTCATTGGGGAACTGGCGGTAAATGAGTGGAATAATATTCGCAAGCCTCAGCTCTTTTTGCAAGATCTTCGAGTGGACGCATGGCAGCTGTTTGATGCGCGCGGTCATCGGCAATTTGACAAGTGGCTTGAACAAGTGCCTAAAGATCGGGTGCTGATCGTGTTCAATAAAGAGACGATTAAAGAGCTAAATCTAGGGCGATGGCAAACAGAAATCGTTGAAATCAACAAACTAGAAGAAGCGAAGCAAGTCATCATTGATCAAAAAAATATTGTTTTGGTGGACATGCCATCTTCTGTGCGACTAATGGAAGTCTTGCTGGCAAATGGACAACCGGATCGGATTTACGTTCATTTTCATCAGAAAGATTCTCATTTCTTCAGTACGATGCCAACGCGAGATCATTTTAAATGGTTTTATGCATTTTTAATGCAACGAAAAAGCTTTGATTTAAATCGATACGGAAACGAACTAGCTAAACATCGTGGCTGGTCGATAGAAACGATTGATTTTATGTCAAAAGTGTTTTCTGAGTTAGAATTTGTTACAATAAACAATGGAGTCATTCAGCTAGATTCAACATCTGCTAAGCGCAGCTTAACGGATTCACCGTCTTATCAAAATAAGAAAATGCAGTTAGAATTAGAAAATAAACTGCTGTATTCTTCCTACCAAGAATTAAGAGATTGGTTGGAAGAACGTTTGTCTGTCGATAATAAGGAGGAAGTTGACACATGGATTTAACACAGTTCATTAAAATTGTTCCCGATTGGCCAAAGCCGGGAATTAAATTTAAAGATATTACGCCATTAATGGAGAATGGAGAAGCGTTTCGCTATGCAACCGATCAAATTGTAGAGTATGCAAAAGAAAAACAAATTGATTTAGTTGTAGGCCCTGAAGCGCGCGGTTTTATCGTAGGCTGTCCGGTGGCTTATTCTTTAGGTATTGGCTTTGCGCCTGTTCGAAAAGAAGGGAAGCTTCCCCGTGAAACAGTGAAAGTGGAATATGGTTTGGAGTATGGAAAAGATGTACTGACGATTCATAAAGATGCTGTCAAGCCGGGCCAACGCGTATTAATCACGGATGATTTGTTAGCCACAGGTGGAACGATTGAAGCAACGATTCAGTTAGTCGAACAGCTGGGCGGTGTAGTAGCCGGCATTGCTTTCTTAATCGAACTTGAATATTTAAATGGACGCAGTAAATTAGACGGTTATGAGGTTTTAACGCTGATTCCATATGAGTAATAAGAAAATGGGCACTTTCTGTGTCCATTTTTTATATAGAGATTTCGTGAAACAACTTTGATTGTTTTTTTAGAAAATGTGCAAGATGACTTTACATCTCTTCTGTTTTTTTCGATAATAGGAACAATTAGATTCTTTTTGAAAAGAAAAATACTTTAAACATGGCAAAGGTGAGTAAACATATGGCGAATGATCGGGTGCTAACCGCCGAACAAGTGATTGAACGAACGAGCGTGTATTTAAACCCAGAACATGTAGAATTTGTGCGGAAAGCTTATATATATGCACAGGAAGCGCATAAAGAGCAGTATCGTAAATCAGGTGAACCGTATATTATTCATCCGATTCAAGTGGCGGGAATTTTAGCTGACTTAGAGATGGATCCAGCGACTGTAGCTGCTGGTTTTTTGCACGACGTAGTAGAAGATACAGATGTGACACTTGAAGATATGGAGAAAGAGTTTGGAGCAGAAGTAGCGATGCTTGTAGACGGTGTGACCAAACTCGGGAAAATTAAATATAAATCAAAGGAAGAACAGCAAGCAGAAAATCACCGGAAAATGTTTGTCGCCATGGCGCAGGATATTCGCGTGATTTTAATTAAGCTGGCTGACCGCTTGCACAATATGAGGACATTAAAGCATTTGCCTCAAGAGAAACAGCGGCGAATCTCCAATGAAACGTTAGAGATCTTTGCACCGTTAGCTCACCGTTTAGGGATTTCTAAAATTAAATGGGAGCTTGAAGATACGGCCCTTCGCTACTTAAATCCGCAGCAATATTACCGAATTGTGAATTTAATGAAACGAAAGCGAGCGGAACGGGAGCTATATTTAGAAGAGGTCATTGATGAAGTAAGAGATCGTCTAAACGATTTAGATATTAAAGCTGATTTATCAGGCCGTCCAAAACATATTTACAGCATTTACAGAAAAATGGCTCTTCAGCATAAGCAGTTTAACGAGATTTATGATTTATTAGCGGTGCGAATCATCGTTGATAGTATTAAAGATTGTTATGCGGTGCTTGGCATCATCCATACATGCTGGAAGCCAATGCCGGGTCGGTTTAAAGATTACATTGCCATGCCGAAGACGAATATGTATCAATCGCTCCATACGACCGTCATTGGACCTAAAGGTGATCCGTTAGAAGTGCAAATCCGGACGACGGAGATGCATCAAATTGCTGAATATGGGGTGGCTGCTCACTGGGCATATAAAGAGGGGCGCACGATGGATGAAAAGGCCTCTTTTGACAAAAAAATGACGTGGTTCCGTGAGATTTTAGAATATCAAAATGATTCAGCCGATGCGGAAGAATTTATGGAATCATTAAAGATTGATTTATTTTCTGATATGGTGTTCGTTTTTACTCCAAAAGGAGATGTCATCGAGCTGCCGTCCGGCTCTGTTCCACTTGACTTTGCTTATCGCATCCATTCTGAAATTGGCAATAAAACGATCGGGGCAAAAGTGAATGGGAAAATGGTGACGCTAGATTATAAATTAAAAACAGGCGATATTATCGAAATTTTAACGTCCAAACATTCGTATGGGCCAAGCAAAGACTGGATGAAGATGGCGCAAACTTCACAAGCGAAAAATAAAATTAAACAATTTTTCAAAAAGCAAAACCGTGAAGAGAACGTAGAAAAGGGCCGCGAACAAGTCGAGCGGGAAATTAAAAATATGGGCTTCGATGTAAAAGAGGTCATTACGCTTGAAAATGTGAAGCGGGTAGCGGAAAAATTCAATTTTTCCAATGAGGAAGATATGTATGCAGCAGTCGGTTATAACGGAATTACTGCGCTTCAAGTGGTGAACCGCTTAACAGAAAAGCTGCGGAAAATGCGTGATCAAGAGGCCGCTGTTCAAGAATCGATGAAAGAGTTAAAGCCGCAAATATCATCGAATAAGAAAAGCTCCGGCGTTACGGTGAAAGGTGTCGACAATTTACTTATTCGTCTATCCCGTTGCTGTAACCCTGTGCCAGGGGACGATATCGTTGGTTATATTACAAAAGGCCGAGGAGTGTCGGTTCACCGGTCGGACTGTTTGAATATTATCGATGAAGAAGCGTCCAACCGGTTGATCCCAGTCGAATGGGAAGGCGGAGCCGATCATCAGAAAGAATATATGGTGGAAATTGAAATCTCCGGCTATGACCGTCAAGGCCTGTTAAATGAAGTGTTGCAGGCGGTGAGTGAATCGAAAACAAATATTTCCGCTGTTTCTGGACGGTCGGATCGCAATAAGGTGGCGAAGATCGATATGACCATTTATATTCATAATATTAGCCATCTTCATAAAGTGGTCGAGCGAATCAAACAAATTCCGGATATTTATTCCGTACGCAGAATTTTAAATTAAGGGTGTTAGAGCATGAAAGTAGTTTTGCAACGAAGTAAAAAAGCGTCGGTTACAGTGGACGGCGAGACGGTTGGCCAAATTGAGAGCGGACTTGTTTTGCTAGTGGGTGTGACTCATGAAGATAGCGAAGAGGATATCGATTATTTAGCCGATAAAATCATTCATTTGCGCATTTTTGAGGATGAAGCAGGGAAGATGAATCATTCCTTGCTGGATGTGGGTGGTTCGATTTTATCAGTCTCCCAATTTACTCTTTATGGTGATTGTCGGAAAGGGCGCCGTCCTAACTTTATGGCGGCAGCTAAAGGAGAACAAGCGAAACATCTATATGATTTGTTTAACGAAACATTGCGTGCAAAAGGCGTTCATGTTGAAACAGGTGTGTTCGGAGCGATGATGGATGTGTCTCTTGTCAATGATGGACCAGTGACGTTAATTGTAGAAAGTAAGTAAATCTTGAAAAAGAAACTTGAATGCCTATATAAAGTTTTTTATAATAGGAGCATTACGAAAAGTAAATGAGTCAACCGTTGAGGGAGAAAAGTAGTTAAGACCCGCTTCTGCAGAGAAAAAATGCCTTGGCTGAAAGCATTTTTGTTGCGACTTAATGAACGAACACTCCTTAGGTTTTTCCTTGAACATCACAGTAGGGGAAAACGTGTAGCAGGCGTTAACTGGAAAAGTGAAAGCTAGATGATTAGCTTTAACTAGGGTGGTACCACGGGAATCAAACTCTCGTCCCTTTTCTTTAGGGATGAGAGTTTTTTATTTTGGAAAAAAACGCCTGCTGGCTCATTAGAGCGTTCAAATAAAGGAGGAAATGACAGTGAGTGTAAAAATTCCACGCGGCACGCAGGATATTTTACCTGGAACGGTAGAGAAGTGGCAATACGTGGAGCAAATTGCGAAAGAAGTATGCCGCAAGTATCAATATAAAGAAATCCGGACGCCGATTTTTGAACATACAGAATTATTTCAACGAGGTGTAGGAGATACGACGGACATCGTTCAAAAGGAAATGTATACGTTTGAAGATCGCGGCGAACGCAGTTTGACTCTTCGCCCGGAAGGAACAGCAGCGGTTGTTCGTTCATTTGTTGAAAATAAAATGTTTGGTGATCCGAATCAGCCAGTCAAACTATTTTACAATGGCCCGATGTTTCGTTATGAGCGTCCACAATCTGGCCGCTATCGCCAGTTTGTGCAATTCGGCATTGAGGCGATTGGAAGTGAGGATCCAGCCATTGATGCGGAAGTATTAGCTCTTGTGATGGATATTTACAAAGAGGCTGGATTAAAGCAAATTAAATTAGTGGTGAACTCTTTAGGAGATGCCGAAAGTCGAATCGCTCATAGAGAAGCGCTCGTTCAGCATTTTCAGCCGAGAATTGGTGAGTTTTGTAGTGATTGCCAAAGCCGTTTAGAAAAGAATCCGCTGCGTATTCTTGATTGTAAAAAGGACCGTGATCATGAATTAATGGCAACAGCGCCTTCGATTCTTGATTACTTAAATGATTACTCGCGCGCGTATTTTGAAAAGGTACAGAAGTACTTAACAGCGTTACAAATTGACTTCGTTGTGGACCCTACACTCGTTCGCGGGCTGGATTATTACAATCACACAGCGTTTGAAGTAATGAGTAATGCAGAAGGGTTTGGAGCCATCACAACGTTATGTGGAGGCGGCCGCTACAATGGATTAGTGAGCCAATTAGGTGGACCAGATGTTCCAGGGATCGGCTTTGCCTTCAGTATTGAGCGGTTAATTGCCGCAATTGAAGCAGAAGGCATCGATTGGCCGCTAGAGAGTAGTCTCGATTGTTATCTCGTTTCTCTCGGAGAGGAAGCAAAGGATTACACCGTGAAGCTATTGCATGACTTGCGCCAGGCAGGCATGAGTGCAGAACGAGATTATCAAGACCGCAAAATGAAAGCTCAATTTAAGGCGGCGGATCGCATGCAAGCTCGCTTCGTGGCGATTCTTGGAGAAGATGAGCTGAAAGAAAATAAAATAAACGTAAAAGATATGCAAACTGGTGAACAGCAAGAAGTCGCGCTGGATCAATTAGTCAATGTATTGAAAACAATGATGGAGGAAAAATAACATGTTTGGTAGATCATATTATTGTGGAGAAATCAATGAACAGCACATTGGAGAAAAGGTGACATTAAAAGGGTGGGTACAGCGCCGAAGAGATTTAGGTGGCGTCATCTTTATCGATTTTCGTGACCGCACTGGCATTGTGCAAATCGTCTTTGACCAAAAAACATCAGCAGAAGCATTGGCATTAGCTGAAAAGATTCGTAATGAATACGTACTTGATATTCAAGGTACGGTCATTGCGCGTGATGAGAGCACAGTGAATGATAATATTGCGACGGGAAAAATTGAAATCGAAGTAGAACAAGTAACGATTTTAAGCGAAGCAAAGACACCGCCGTTTATGATTGAAGATGATACAGACGTGTCAGAAGATATTCGTTTAAAATACCGCTACCTAGATCTTCGTCGTCCAGTGATGTATGAAACATTCAAAATGCGCAGTGACATTACAAAAACGATGCGTGATTATTTAGATGAAAATGGCTTCCTTGATGTGGAGACACCGATTTTAACGAAAAGTACACCAGAAGGCGCACGTGATTATTTAGTGCCAAGTCGTGTGCATGAGGGCGAGTTTTATGCATTGCCGCAATCGCCACAAATTTTCAAGCAATTGTTAATGGTATCTGGATTTGACCGTTACTATCAAATCGCTCGCTGCTTCCGTGATGAAGATTTACGTGCAGATCGTCAGCCGGAGTTTACGCAAATCGATATCGAAGCAAGCTTTATGAGTCAAGAAGATATTATGGCGATGACGGAAGAAATGTTAAAGCGCATTATGAAACGTGTGAAAGGTGTAGAAATCACAGAAGCTTTCCCGAGAATGTCTTATGATGAGGCGATGAGTCGTTTTGGTTCAGATAAGCCAGATACTCGCTTTGGAATGGAGCTAATTGATGTATCTGAGATCGTCAAAGATTCAGGCTTTAAAGTGTTCGCAAGCACAGCATCAAGCGGTGGTCAAGTGAAAATGATTAACGTCAAAGGTGGCGGCATCGACTACTCCCGTAAAGATATCGACCACTTAACAGAATTTGCGGCGATTTACGGAGCGAAAGGCCTTGCTTGGATGAAAGTGGAGGAAGATGGTTTAAAAGGGCCAATCATTAAATTCTTCACTGAGGAAGAGCTAGCGCAAATTTCAGCAGCAGCAGAAGCGACAGCTGGTGATTTGCTCATGTTTGTAGCGGATAAAAAATCAGTCGTCGCGGACGCTTTAGGCGCACTTCGCTTAAAGCTTGGAAAAGAGCGCGGCTTAATCGATGAAAATCAGTTTAACTTCCTATGGGTAACAGATTGGCCATTGCTTGAGTACAACGAAGATGACGGCCGTTATTATGCGGCGCACCATCCATTTACGATGCCAGCTCGGGAAGATTTAGCAATTATGGACGAAAACCCAGGAGCGGTGAAAGCACAAGCGTATGATATCGTCTTAAATGGTTATGAGCTAGGCGGCGGATCGATTCGTATTTTTGAGCGCGATATTCAAGAGAAAATGTTCAAACTTCTTGGTTTTACGGAAGAGGAAGCGAAAGAGCAGTTCGGCTTCTTACTAGAAGCGTTTGAATATGGTACACCTCCACACGGCGGAATTGCCCTTGGACTAGATCGTCTAGTAATGCTATTAACTGGTCGCACAAATCTTCGCGATACGATTGCGTTCCCTAAAACAGCAAGCGCGAGCGATGTATTGATGGACGCACCGAGCGAAGTAAGCAATAATCAGCTAGAAGAATTACACTTATCTGTTCGATTAACAGCGAAGAAGTAATTGAATTTTTTGAAAATGAATCAGTTGAAATGAAATAATTGATGTGTTATCATTACTTCAATAACAGTAAGTCCTGATGTGTTCGTTTCGTTTACTATCTGTTTTGACCGAACAATATATGTTTAGGGAGTCCGAGTTTTTAAGTGGCATACATGCCTCCATGGATTGAGGACGTATAATACTTATTATAGGACACCCACCTGCGAAGAGCGGGTTCAAAACATATAGATCCATAGGACGGCACGATTGGGACTTACTCCCTCTTTTGAAACATCGACAGTCTCTAGTGATAGAGGCTGTTTTTTCATGCGAAAAATCGGGAAAGATATTGAATGAATGGTTAAATTCAAGTATGATTAATCCTATCTGAAATAAGAGAATATAAAGACGTGGAGTGGTCCTGTAATGTTACATCAATTTTCTCGTAATGAACTGGCCTTTGGGAAAGAAGGGCTGGATCGATTAAAAAATACAACAGTAGCGATTCTTGGGATTGGCGGGGTAGGCTCGTTTTCGGCTGAAGCACTCGCTCGTTCTGGCGTAGGTCGTCTTGTGTTAGTTGATAAAGACAGCATTGATATTACGAACGTGAACCGCCAGCTTCCTGCTTTGTTATCAACGGTTGGACAGCCGAAAGTAGACGTGATGAAAGCGCGCATTGCGGATATTAATCCAGAGTGTGAAGTCATTGCGTTGAAAATGTTTTATACAGAAGAAACATACGAGCAATTTTTTAGCTATGACTTAGACTTTGTCGTCGATGCCTCGGACACGATTTCCTATAAAATTCACTTAATGAAAGAGTGTTTAAGCCGAAACATTCCAATCATCTCGAGTATGGGAGCGGCGAATAAACTAGATCCGACGCGTTTCCAAATTACCGATATTTCCAAAACGCATACGGATCCAATTGCGAAAGTGGTTCGTACACGTTTGCGTAAAGAAGGCATTAGAAAGGGCATTCCAGTTGTCTTTTCTGATGAAAGTCCGATTGTCATTCGTGAAGATGTACGTAAAGTTGTTGGGAAAGAAGATGCGGATATTCGTAAAGCGAAAATGCCGCCTGCCTCTAATGCCTTTGTGCCATCGACTTGCGGTTTGATTATGGCAAGCTATGTTGTGCGTGAGCAATTGAAAGATATTCCAATCACTCGTGTGAACGATTAATAAGAGTCATCCTGCATGTTGTAGGATGGCTTTTTTTATTGATTAATTCCAGTTTGATGAACTTTTTGGAAAAAAAGGTTGACGATTGATTTTGTTCTAGTGTACTATGTAACTAGTACAGTAATACACGGAGGGATCAAAATGCTGTTTGGATTATTAAAGAAAGATTTTTTATTAGTGAAAGATCTTTTGCTTATCGGGTTAGTAACAGAAATGGTTCTTTTTATTGGAGGAGCGACGTTTTTTGCTTCTCAAGGTCTTTTCGATTACATTTATGTGTTCCTATTTTTTGCGTATATGCTTCATGTACCAATGTTACCAGTTGTGATCATGATGGCTCTTAGGCAAGAAGAGAAGGGACAGTATTGGCTGCATGGAACGGCTAGTGCCTCTAAATTAATGTTTTCTAAATTAATCATTTCATTGTTAGTGACGGTCGCTTCATTAGTTTTAATCGATGTTGTGACGCTAGTTTCATTTTTTATTGAATTTCCAGTGGAATTCATTGGTGTATCTAATCAGGAAATTCCTTATTTAAATGGATTTATATTCAATGGAATCATTTTATTGGCGGCTCTTTATTTCACTTTCTTGGGATTGTTTTTTTGGTC
Organism: Bacillus sp. REN10; assembly: GCF_016820555.1. Lineage (GTDB taxonomy): Bacteria > Bacillota > Bacilli > Bacillales > Domibacillaceae > Bacillus_CE. The sequence continues at coordinate 289,415 of NZ_JADHDW010000001.1, forward strand.
GCTCTATCATTCGCTCAATGGGTTTCCAGCATTAAAGAAAATTCGCTGGCTTCTCATCATTGCTCTTTACTTTGTGATGCAAGCAGTGATCTCTTGGTTTATTGATCAACCAATCATTCAAAAGTTGCTTAATAGCTGGGTCATTTCAGTGGAAGACTGGCTAGAGCCTGCTTTAATGGGAGCTGGGTTCCAAATATCTGTATCTGCAGGTGGCATTCAAGTATGGTCGATTCTCCTTACTCTCTTGTATATAGCTGGTTTATACATTGTATCTTGCTGGCTGCTCGATCGGAAAGTTGAGGTGTAAGCAATGATTGAAGAATTTAAAACATCGAAACCGATTTATAGTCAAATCGCCGATCGAATTATTCAACAGTTTGTCCGTGGAGAAATACAGACAGGTGAAAAGCTCCCTTCTGTTCGAGAAATGGCGATTCAGTCGGGAGTGAATCCAAATACCATTCAAAGAACATATGGGGAGTTGGAGCGCATGGGCGTCGTGGAAACGAAAAGAGGGCAGGGAACGTTTATGACGGAACAGGCAGAGATGAAGCAAAAGTTAAGAGTTAACATTCAGCAAGAAATGGTTCAGCAGTTTATTCAAAATATGCGTGGGATTGGTGTAACGGATAGCGAAATCACTGAAGCCATTGAACAATTTTTAAATGGAGAGGAGGGAGACAATGATTGAGTTTCATCATGTATCCAAGCATTATGGTAGAAGAAAAGCATTGGATGACATCACTTTCACCTTTGACAAAGGCAAAGTGTACGGCATCCTTGGGCCAAACGGTAGCGGGAAGTCCACGATGATGAAAATGGCAGCAGGACTTGTGTTCCCAACAACAGGAGACGTGTTAATCAACGGCCGTCGGGTCGATCGAAGCATTGCCTCAGAAGTGGCCTTTCTTGCCAGTGAAGGAATGATTTATCCTACCTTAAAAGTAAGGCAAATGATAGACTATTTCTCCTCGCAGTATCCGGATTTTTCAATCGAAAAGTCGCAGGAGTTGCTAGCGTTTTTAGAACTAGATCTCGATCAAAAAATTGCTAAGTTATCTAAAGGGCAACAAGGTCGCCTCAAACTTTTGCTCGTTCTCTCTCGGCAAGCGCCTGTTTTATTACTAGATGAACCATTTATCGGTCTCGATCCGATGGTGCGCGACACCATTGTGAAAGGGCTTGTTTCGTTTATCGATTTCGGTAAGCAAACGGTGATTATCACCACTCATGAAATCACTGAGATTGAACCGATTTTAGATGAAGCGATCGTGATTGAAGAAGGAACGATCAAGGCTCAGTGCCATGTGGAAAGTCTTCGCGAAGAACAAGGAATCTCCGTTTTACAATGGTTGAAAAATAATTTTGTGAAGGAGGGGCAATCATGACTGCAGTAGTGGAATTGAAGAATGTCTCAAAAACGATCAAAGGGAAAACAATTATTGATTCGCTTAGCTTTACTATTCAAAAAGGAGAAGTGTTTGGGTTTCTTGGACCGAATGGAGCGGGGAAAACGACAACGATCCGCATGATTGTTGGCTTAATGAAATTATCAGCAGGTGATATCGTCATTTGCGGACATAGCGTTCAAAAAGATTTTGAGAAAGCCATTCAGCATATTGGAGCGATTGTGGAAAATCCGGAAATGTATAAATTTTTATCGGGGTATGAAAATTTGCAGCAATACGCTCGCATGCATAAAGGGATCACGAAGGAAAAGATTGATGAAGTGGTGCAGTTTGTCGGGCTAACGGATCGCATTCACGACAAAGTAAAAACGTATTCGCTTGGTATGCGCCAGCGATTAGGTATTGCTCAATCGCTTCTTCATGATCCGAAAGTATTAATTTTGGATGAACCAACGAATGGGTTAGATCCAGCAGGGATTAAAGAAATTCGTCAACATGTGAGAGAGCTAGCAGAAAAGAGGGGCTTAGCTGTCATTGTATCGAGTCACTTATTAGCCGAGATGGAAATGATGTGTGATCGAATCGCCATCATTCAAAAAGGAAAACTCATTGATGTACAGTCGGTCCACAATTGGATGGAAGACGACAGGGAGATGTACTCCTTTGAAGTGAATCATGTCGAGGATGCCGTGAAATATGTGAAGCAATTTTTCCCAGGTGGGCACACAAAAATTGTGGAAGGTTGTCTTGTGATAGAAAGTGACAAAGAGCAAATTCCAGATATTGTGATCCTTCTAGCTGAAAGAGGCATTCGCATTTATGAAGTGAAAGCAGTATCGAAGTCACTAGAAGAACGATTCTTAGAAATGACAGAGAAACAGGAGGTAGTCGTCTAATGTTTCGGTTAATACAAAATGAATGGATCAAAGTGTTCAAACGACCTGGCACATATGTGATGATCGGATTATTATTTTTAATGGTCAGCGCGTTTGCCGCTTATTTGAAATATGATGAAAGCAAACAAAAAGGAAAGCAGCCAACGTGGGAAGAAACGGTTCAAGCAGATACAGCCGCTTTGCAAAAACAATTGCAAGAAATGCCGGATATGTCGAAAGATCGAAAAGAACAAATCCAAGAGGAAATCAAAATTAATGACTACCGTTTAGCTGAAAATGTTCCATTGGATACGAAAACAACGATGTGGTCCTTTGTGTACAATAGCACTACTTTTCTCGCGTTTGCCGGCTTATTTATGATTATTATTGCCGCTGGAATCGTCGCTAGTGAATACACTTGGGGGACGATTAAATTGCTGTTAATCCGCCCGCTTAGCCGTTCGAAAATTCTGTTTTCGAAATATGTAACTGTTCTTTTATTCGGGTTATTAATGATCAGCATTTTATTCTTATTTTCTTCTTTAGTCGGAGCCATCTTATTCGGAACCGATGGCGAAAAAGTCCACCTTGCTTATGAAGGAGGCAAAGTGGTGGAACAAAGTCTTTTCTTTCATTTATGCAAAGTGTATTTATTGAGATCAGTCGATATTTTTATGATTGCTACGATGGCCTTTATGATCTCGGCGGCGTTCCGTAACAGTTCATTAGCGATTGGGATTTCGCTCTTCCTTCTATTTATGGGCGGAAATGTTACGATGATGATCGCAATGAAATACGATTGGGCCAAGTATTCCTTATTTGCTAATACAGATTTAATGCAATATGAAACAGGAAGAGTGATAGTAGAAGGGATGACATTAGGCTTTTCTATTACAGTTCTCGCTGTATACTTTATTATTTTTCATGCGCTGGCCTTCTTCATTTTCTCGAAAAGAGATGTCGCTGCTTAATGTTTGGCACCTCCATTTACTGGGGGTGTTTTTTTGTTGAAATTCAGTAAATCAGTGTCTTTAATCATTAAAAAGCCTGCTTCGTTTAGCAGGCTTTACTGATTAATATAATCCTTTTTTTACGATGACTTTTCCGCTTTCCGCTTCAATAAACGCTAATTCACTTTTAAGATTTGGATACACAGGCTTGTAAACAAGCTGATAATAATCTTCGGAGTCCTCTGTGTATTCCTTCTGCCATTGCAGTTTTACGTCAAAGAAGTGCGTGAATAATTCTTTTGCCTTTTCCTCAGTCACTGTGGGTTTGAGAGGGAGAACAGCGATTAATGTAGGGTGAATATCAGGTCCGTGATAATGATCGATCTGTCCAGTGGTTCGATTGACCGTGATGCTGATAAAACCAAACTGGATGTGAATGCCTCCATGGTACAATTCAAAGTGAAACCAGGCATTTGTTTCGTCATTCTCTAGTTCAGAATTCATCCGGAAATATTTATCAGCCTGTGGGTAAAGATGATATAAAAATTGCAAGGCAATTTCTTCACATTCAGCAAGGGTTAATTGTAGCGATCCTTGTCGCTCTAAAAAAGAACATACACTTTTTAGCTGTCCGCTATTTTTATGTGTCAGGAGTTTAAGTGTATTTTCATTTCTTTGTTTGAAAAATCCGTCCAGACTACGATCGGGTCGTTCAGGTTCCTCATCGCTAATTCGCCACACCGTACCAATCATATCCCCCATATCTTGCTCGCGAATTTGTTGAAACTTAGATCGATCTAATCCGATAAAAGCATGGATATCTTTTGTTGCTGGTGTCGTTAGTTTTGGCAACGGGACAAATTTTCTGGAATCCTCTTCTTCTACTCGTTCAAATTCTGGGGCTGTGCCATCAGCTAATAGTTGATGGAATCGCAAGCTCGGTTCAAATACGAGATGGGGCAAATCATCGCCATCTTCATACAATTCCTCATTAAGAATCGTGATCATCGTTTCCATTTTCAGTTTATCTAATAACGTCTTTTTTGCTTCGTCTTTATGTACGATCTTTTTAGGACGCACTATTTTCTCTGCGATTCCATAGTAACGAAAGGACACAATTTCACCGTTTTTTGTAATAGTAATAGAGAACCCTGTGTGGGGAAGTGGTAACTCTAATTCATATTGACTATATGTAAATTGCCATCTTTCACCCTTTTTTTCTTGAACTTTTTCTAAGGTAAATGGCTCAAGTGCATTTGGGTAATGATCAAGTACAAATTGCAAGGCAAGCTTCTGTAATTGTTCATTTGGTAAGGATTTTCCAGTATTTTTCGAGGAAGCCTCCTTTGTTAAATCGATTAATTGCCCCTTACCGTCTAATTCAATCCAAATGCCCCTGTCATCATCATTCGGGTCTTTCCATAAAAATATAGCACGACGATCCGCTTCTTCATCTCGGTAATCTTCAATTTCAAGCTCATAGTCAGTTGGAATGATGCCAATGGCTTGCGCTTTTTGTTTTAATTGATCTTTTAGCATGTACATTTTCCTTTCGATTGCATGTTCTTCTGCAATTCCAAAATAATTTTTAAGTCTACTTAAACCTTGGTAAACATGAGTTTTCACTGTGCCGATGGGGCAACCTAGAATGTCGGAAATCTCTTGAAGGGTGTAGTCATGGAAATACTTCAGCACTAGTGCTCGCCGATATTTTTCATCTAAGTATTCAAGTGCTTCTTTTAAGTAAAGTGATTCATCATAACTTGCCGTATATGAATCTAAATGGTGTTGGACAATAGCATCATTCACCACAAGTTTTTTTTGCTTACTCGTCAGTGACATGGCGTAGCGCAGCATGATGGTCTTCATCCAACTGACACAACGTTCCGGATGCCTTAACTGTGGAAGAGCTACATAAGCTCGAAAAATTGTTTCTTGAACAAGCTCTTCTGCGTCATATGCGTTTATTGAATAATATCGGGCATAGCGATATAAAGTTGAGCGGTGGTCTTCAATTAGCTTTTGGAAGGCTTGGTGATCTCCAGCTTGCGCTTTTATCACTAAATCATCATCATTCATTGGTTTATTCCTCGCTTTCAATAAATAAGAGCAAGAATGGCTTCATTTAGTTTTATTTTTTTGGAAAAAATTTAGAAAAATTGATTTGAACTTTTAAAAACAATTGTATATAATATCAAAAAATAATGAAAATTTCTATGATGAAGAGAGTAATTTAGATGAAGTCTGAAAGCGAGTCGGGGATGGTGGAAGCCTGATAGTCGAATCTAAATGAAACGCACTTCTGAGGAGCCGCCTGAAGTGAAGTAGGGTGGGCCGGGGGATTGCCCCGTTATAAAGCAAAGCTGGTTCGTAGTGAACAATCAGAGTGGTACCGCGGGTTATGACAATCTCGTCTCTATTTTTAGAGGCGGGATTTTTTATTTTTGAAAAAGGACGTGATGAGGTGGAAGTGGTGAAAACATTTGCGGAAGAAATCGCCGTTAAATTAGACCATGTTGTAGCATTAGAAGAAATTCTGTCGATGATCGAAAAGCCGAAATACAAAGAGCAGGGGGATGTGGCTTTCCCTTGTTTTTCATTAGCGAAAATGATGAAAAAGTCGCCGCAGTCGATTGCCATTGATTTAGCCAGAAAGATTGATCATCCATTGTTTGAGACTGTTGTCGCAAATGGAGCGTACGTGAACGGATTTTTAAATAAAAAAATTGTTAGCGAGCATGTGCTCACCGATATTTTACATCAAGGAACGAGTTACGGTCAGTCAACACGTGGTCTAGGAAAAGTGATTACGATTGATTTTTCCTCACCGAATATTGCTAAGCCGTTTTCAATGGGGCATTTACGGTCTACTGTTATTGGCAATGCGATTGCTAATATCGCTGAAAAAGCAGGGTTTAAAACTATTCGGATTAATCACCTTGGTGACTGGGGAACACAATTTGGAAAATTAATCACCGCTTATAAATACTGGGGTAGCGAGGAGCAAGTCAAACAACAGCCCATTCCAGAATTATTACGTCTATATGTGAAGTTTCACGACGAAGCGAAATATCAGCCTCATTTAGAAGTAGAAGCAAGAATATGGTTTAAAAAGCTTGAAGATGGAGACGACGAAGCGAAGCAGTTGTGGAAATGGTTTAAAGATGAATCTCTTGTTGAGTTTTCGAAAATTTATGACTTAATGGATATTCACTTTGATTCGTTTAACGGTGAAGCATTTTACAATGAAAGTATGGATGAAACGGTTCAGTTATTGCAAGATAAGGGCTTGCTTCAAGAGTCGGATGGAGCCGAAGTTGTTGATTTGCAACAATATGAGTTGCCGCCGTGCCTAATTAAAAAGTCAGATGGGGCGACTTTGTATGCGACGCGCGATTTAACTGCTGCGATCTATAGACAAACTCATTATCAGTTTGATAAGGCTTTATATGTGGTAGGACACGAACAAAGGCTGCATTTCAAGCAGGTCTTTCTCACACTTGAAAAAATGGGTTATGAATGGGCGAAGGGTATGGTGCATATTCCATTCGGTTTTATTTTGAAAGATGGGAAAAAGATGTCGACGAGAAAAGGGAAAGTGGTGCTGCTTGAGCAAGTGATGGAAGAAGCGATTGAATTAGCGAAGCAAAGTATTGAAGAGAAAAATCCACAGCTTGCCGAGAAAGAAGAAGTAGCAAAAGCTGTCGGTGTCGGAGCGATTATTTTTCACGATTTAAAACATGAGCGGCAAGGAAATATTGAGTTCTCGCTTGAAGATATGCTGAAGTTTGAAGGGACGACTGGCCCATACGTGCAATACACACATGCGAGAGCTTGCTCGATCATGAGAAAATCGGAGTGCGAAATCGATTCTCCAGCTGGCGTGAATGATGTTTATAGTTGGTCCGTGATCAAATTATTAATGGAATTTCCTGCTGTGATTGAAAGAAGCCTTCAACATTACGAACCATCTCAAATCGCTAAATATGTGATTGACTTATCTCAAGAATTCAATAAATACTATAGCCACGTCAAAATTTTAGTAGATGATGTGGAAAAAGAAAGCCGGCTTGCTTTAGTGAAAGCGGTGACGATTGTGTTACAGGAAGGATTGAGATTGTTAGGGATAAAGGCACCTGTGGAGATGTAATTAATAAAGAAATCCCTCGTTGATTATCGAGGGGTTTCTTTTCATCTCTTTCTAATTAATAAAAAGTATATTTTACTCAATTAGCAAAATAAAGGAATGTTTATTTGATTTTCTGTACTTGTACAATTTGGAAAATGATAAGTCATTCTATTTTGTTATGTTTCATGATTTTGGAGGGAAGCTACGAAAAAGCATGAAAAAAGGCAGGTGTTTTTTGTGTATCGGTTCTCTTTGTTTGGAACCTTATTACTCCTAGTTCTTACCCTGAATGCATGTAATCTTAATCCTGACCAACCACCAGTCGAACCGTTATCAACAGATCAACCTTCTAAAGAGGGACAGTATCTTCCACTCTCCACTAAAGACAATGGAGAACAAAATACAGAAGAACCGCTAGTAAACTTAGAGGAAGCAGCACCAGAACCAGGATATGCTGTGCCGCAAGAACGGCCCTCAGAACAAGCTGATTTATTAAAATCAACCGAACAGTATGCTCAGCAAATAGCGCAAACCGAGCCTCTCCCTTTTGAAGGTTTTAAAGAAAGGTGGAATGCTGTTTCTAAACAACAAGGTACTGATTTGATAATTTCCCATTTAGACAAGTCGACAAATGAGAAAGAAGATGTTTATCAAGCTTCTTTAACCAATCATTTAACGTTGCGTGTTTTTGTTGCTGGGCAACATATTCAAAAGATTCAAATGAGCAATGAAGGGAAAACGACTTCTGAACGATATACGATGTTAATGGGATGGAGTCAAGTTTTCTTTCTTTTCCATCCTAATGCAGAGCCTCATCATGTAGATAATTTATTTACAGAATTAGGGGTTGGTCCGAACGCTAATTTGAGTCAAGTAGAGAAAAAAACAGTACTGTATCAAGGAGTTCAATATACCGTTTCCCCAACGGAAATTGGCTATGAATTGGAGGTAGCTTATCCACTGTCATAACACATTTCTCAACGTGAAAGGATTTCAGCAATGAAAAGCATAAAAATGATTTCGCTCATCCTATTCATTCTAGCTCTGTTGACGGTTCCTTCTAGTCAGTCTTTATTCAGTGCCCAATCTAGTCTATTCAATATGTCTTACGTCTTTTTCGGCAGCCCTAACAGCTATGTTAATCAAGTGGATGCGACAAAAGGCGGCGTGAACGTGGTGAGTCCTAATTATTTTAATTTGACGGACGCGGGAGAGCTGCAAATTACATGGAGATTGCAAACCTCCTTTATTTCGGAAATGCATAAACGGGGAGTTAAAGTGGTTCCGTTTTTGTCTAATCATTGGAATAAGACACAGGGAATTAACGGTTTAAATAATCGCGACAAGCTGGCTCGTGATGTAGCAACTGCCATTGAACAATATAACTTAGATGGAATTAACGTGGATATCGAAGGACTAGGAAGTACCTATAAAGACGTTCATACAGATTTCATTAAACTTCTCCGGCAATACATACCGGCGGACAAAGAGATTTCAGTAGCTGTAGCGGCTAATCCAAATGGTTGGAAAACAGGCTGGCATGGTTTTTATGATTATAAAGGCATTTCAGATCATGCTAGTTATCTGATGATCATGGCGTATGATGAGACGTGGGAAGGACCAGAAAGTCCGATAGGAGCGGTTTCTAGCCTTTCTTTTGCCGAACGTTCGATTCAATATGCGATTAATCAAGGCGTTCCGAAAGAAAAAATTGTCCACGGTCTTCCTTTTTATGGTCGGATGTGGAAGTTGGACGGTCCAACCTTAGAGAATCGAGCGATTACCGGTATGGGTGTTTTTAGTAGAGCTGTTGAACCGTTAGTAAATAAATTTGGAGGAAAGTTCCAATTTGATGAACGCTCTCAAGCTCCTTATGCAACTTTCACCATTCCAACTGGCCAATCCTTTTTATTAGGGAGCACAAATTTAACAGAAGGCGAGTACGTGATTTGGTATGAAAACGAGCGGTCCATCAAAGAAAAGCTGCGTCTCTCCACTAAATACGGGATCAAGGGAACAGGGTCATGGGCACTTTCTCAGGAAACCCCTGAGACTTGGAACTACTATTCTCTTTGGTTGAATGGTCGTCATTTTACTGATGTACCCAGCAATTTTTGGGCTCGAGATCCAATCGTTTTCGTGTCAAGTAAAGGCTGGATGAGAGGGAATACGAGTACGACGTTTTCGCCGAATACAAATCTTAATCGAGCGCAAGGAGCTACCATTCTGGTGAGGGCCTTGGGAAACACTAATTTAGAGCCGAAAGAATATCAATTCAAAGATACGATTGGTCATTGGGCTCAAAAAGAAATTGAAATTGCCCGAGAACTTGGCTACTTACAAGGAAAAAGTCCAGAACGTTTTGATCCCAATGCTCCTTTAACACGAGAACAATTGGCCCAAATTTTATACAATATTTTCACTTACCCATCCGCAAACATGTTAGAAAGTCCATTCACAGATGTGCCAACTGAACTTTGGTCATATAACGCGATTACAGCGATTTATCAAAAAGGATATATTGGAGGCTATCCAGATCAAACGTTCCGACCTGGAGCCTACTCCACAAGAGCCCAAATGGCGGCTTTAATGGAACGGATGGCAGCTGATATTGAAGCAAAACGACAACCATCATAGGCTAGAGTGAATGCAACTTTCTTACTAGAAGCAGACATGATAAGGAGATGAACAACATGGATTACTACCAGAGACACGACATAAGAAAATTAAATGAACACACCGATGAATTCGCTTTAATGATTTATCTCGATCATGGCCTTACTGAGCTTATGGATGAACTTGGAATTAAACCACGCGAGGACAGTGACATAATATCCAAGGCAAGAGAGTTAATGAAAGAACAATATCCACATTTGAAGATCACTATGATTAAAGTTATGGTAGGTGGAATGGTCATCGTCTCCATTCCTTTAAGTGCGAACATCACTTCGGCGCAAGCGGCAGAACCAAGCACGAGCACTATACAACAAGTACAATCAAGTGCAATCTATTATAAAGTTTCATCAGGTGATACACTTTGGATTATATCGAAAAAATTTAATACATCAGTCGATTTTATTAAGCGGGCTAATCGTCTTACAACTGATACGTTACAGGTCAATCAACGATTAATTATTCCGAAAACCTTTCATACAGTGGCTGTAGGAGATTATTTAACGGTCTTAGCTAAGAGATACGGGACAACCGTTGAGGCGATTAGAGAAGCTAATCATTTATCAGGTGATGCGACTCGTTTAGGACAAACATTAATCATTCCTCTTTTAATAGGAGGAACCCAAACGACGAGTTCTTATACAGTCGTAGCGGGAGATAGTTTATCTGTGATTGCTAAACGCTTCGGGATAACCGTTGATGCTCTTCGTAAGGTTAACAACCTTTCTACTGATACCTTAAAAGTAGGCCAAATATTAAGGATCCCATCTGCACAGGCGGGGAGTATACCACCCGCTCCAGAACTAGGTGTTCAAGAAAAACGAACAACATTCACTTACCGTGTTGCATCCGGAGACAGTTTATCTGTGATTGCCAAACGTTTCGGAATCACAGTTGAAGCGATCCGCGCAGCCAATAATTTAGCCTCCGACACCTTAAAAATAGGGCAGACATTAACGATTCCAAATGGCCTGAATGCACCTGTACAAACAGGTACTGCCAATACTATTTCTTATATCACCCATACGGTCGTTTCAGGTGATAACATTTGGAACTTAAGTGTACGATACGGTATCCCTCAATCGGAACTACTAAAAGCCAACAATTTAACAACGAGCAGTGGACTTTCAGTTGGCCAAAAACTGACTATTCCTGTTCATAACATTGCTGTTAAACCGGTTGTCGGAGAGAGATATGGCGAGTTTGTAGACTGGTGGACGGAAGCGCAGTATCTTTTCCCCATTGGAAAAACGGCTAAAGTCACAGATTTGGCAACAGGCAAGAGTTTCTATATTAAACGGACGATTGGCGCCAATCACGCAGACTGTGAAACGGTTACGACGAGCGATTCCACTATTGCTACATCTGTTTGGGGAGGATTCTCTTGGACGCCGAGAGCTGTCACGTTAACAGTAGATGGCAGAAAACTTGCGGCAAGTATGAGTTTTATGCCTCATGAACAGGACTATATTAAGGATAACGGTATTACCGGCCACTTTGATGTGTATTTTGACAATAGCACTAGACATAAAGATGGACAGCCTGATGCTACTCATCAAGCTCAAGTAGAAAAAGCGGCAGGTATGATTCGATAAACAACTAATGGATCACTCCTATGATGAGGAAAAGTGATAAGCAAGTCCCTCATCATAGGAGTGGTTCTTTCTCACTTCCCTCTTTCAATCTTCTCGTAAATCCCCGAAAGCGCTTGCTCAAATTTTCCTGTTTTCTTCGGTTCATAATAGCGTTTGTTTTTTATTGTATTCGGCAAATATTGCTGTTTGACCCAGCCGCTTTCAAAGTCGTGTGGATATTGATAGTCAAGTCCGCGTCCCATTTCTTTCGCCCCTTGATAATGGGCATCCTTCAAATGATTAGGTACTTCGCCGCTTTTGCCAGCGCGAACATCAGCGATAGCCGCATCAATAGCTGAAATCGCTGAGTTTGATTTTGGTGACAAGCACAGCTCGATCACAGCGGAAGCGAGCGGAATTCGTGCTTCTGGGAATCCAATTTTCTCGGCTGTTTGAATAGCAGCGAGCGTCCGTGGTCCCGCTTGTGGGCTTGCAAGGCCAATATCTTCATAGGCGATGACGAGCAATCTTCTTGAAATGCTCGGCAAGTCGCCAGCTTCGATTAATCGAGCTAAATAATGAAGGGCAGCATTGGCATCACTACCTCGAATCGACTTTTGGAAGGCGCTTAACACATCGTAATGAGCATCGCCATCTTTATCATGAGAGAAGCTTTTCTTTTGCAGACACTCCTCGGCGATTGTTCGATCAATGTGAATCTGTCCGTCGTCATTGCGTGGAGTGGATAAAACGGCCAACTCGAGTGCGTTTAATGAGCTGCGAACATCGCCGCCACTGGCTTGTGCAAAGTGATCTAGCGCTGACTCTTCTATTTCTACTTGATACTTGCCGAGACCTCGTTCTTCATCTTTCAATGCTCGTAACAACGTTTCTTTAATTTGTTCAGGTGTAAGCGGTTTAAGCTCAAATATTTGACAACGGCTGCGAATGGCTGGGTTAATGGCATGGTAAGGATTGCTCGTTGTCGCCCCAATTAACGTAATCATACCGTTTTCTAAAAAAGGTAATAAAAAGTCTTGCTTCCCTTTATCGAGACGATGGACTTCATCAAGGAGTAGAATGACTTTTCCTGACATTTTCGCTTCGGCTACGACAATCTCCATATCCTTTTTATTGCTGGTGACTGCGTTTAACGTGCGAAAGGCATATTTCGTGCTGCCTGCGATGGCGCTAGCAATCGACGTTTTTCCGATGCCGGGGGGACCATATAAAATCATCGAAGAGAGCTGCTTGGCTGTGACCATACGATGAATGATTTTTCCTTCGCCCACTAAGTGATCTTGCCCTACGACTTCTTCAATCGTTCGCGGGCGCATACGAAACGCTAATGGTTTCATGTTCATTCCTCATTTCTTTTTTCCGACTCTTTTTCTCCACTTTACCATATTGAATTGGAAGCGATCATGTTATTTGTCTTATGTTCTATGCTATAATAGCGAAAGTGACTGATTTGAACTAGTGCAATGTAGATGGGTATAATAAGATATGGATGAACAGGGGATTCAGAAGATGAAACAGCAAGGGAATATGGTGGTCAGGCTAATGATCTTTGTAGTTGGCCTTTTATTTATGTCTCTTGGTATTGTGTTGTTAATCCGTGCTGATCTTGGAGCAACGCCTTGGGATGCGCTTCACGTCGGATTGTATGAGCGTATCGGATTAACGGTAGGTACATGGTCTGTGCTCGTTGGTTTTTTGATTTTGGGCATTGCTTCTGTGTATTTGCGTGAATGGCCGCAATTTGGAGCCTATTTAAACATGGTGCTCGTTGGGATTTTTATCGATCTATTTTTAAATATGCCTGCGATCGTCACGCCGTCTACTTTTATTGGCAAGCTATGTATGTTTGTAGCAGGAACGGTAGTGATGGCCTATGGGATGTCTTTTTATCTTGCTGCACAGCTTGGAGCTGGTCCGCGTGACAGTTTTATGCTCGCTGTGATGAAGAAGACGGGCTGGAAGGTGTCTCATATTCGCCGTGGCATGGAGTTTATTGTATTAGCTATTGCTTGGGCGATTGGTGGACCGGTCAGTTTTGGTACATTTTTATTTAGTTTTATTATGGGAACAGCTGTTGGTATTTCATTGCCACAATGCCAGCGGTTTTCAGATAGAATCATCAAAAAAGTGAATCATTGGAAACAAGAAACTAATCGAGGTGTGAATATATGAGAATTTCAACTAAAGGCCGATATGGACTGACAATTATGATTGAATTAGCGAAACGACATGGGGAAGGACCGACCTCTTTGCGTGTGATTGCTGGGGCTCATAACTTATCTGAACACTATTTAGAGCAGTTGATTGCACCGTTGCGCAATTCTGGGCTTGTCCGCAGCATCCGCGGAGCATATGGCGGGTATGTCCTTGGTAGAGAACCGGAAAACATTACAGCGGGTGATGTCATTCGCGTGCTAGAAGGGCCTATCAGTTTAGTAGAAGGCATTGAAGATGAAGAGCCGGCAAAACGCGAGCTATGGATTCGCATTAGCGATGCCATTAAAAATGTACTAGAAAACACAACATTAGATGATTTAGCGAAACATACCGATCACGTTGAATCGGATGGCTATATGTTCTACATTTAAGGGGTGATCGATATGGAACGGATCTATTTAGACCATGCAGCCACTTCGCCAGTTCATCCTGAAGTGATTGAAACGATGAGTGTTCAAATGGCTGAAGTCTTCGGCAATCCCTCTAGTATTCATTCGTTTGGACGAGCCGCTCGCCATGTTGTTGATACAGCTAGAACGACGATTGCTTCAAGTATCGGTGCTCATTTTAATGAGATTATTTTTACGAGTGGCGGAACAGAAGCGGACAACTTGGCGATTGTGGGAACCGCTCAGGCGCTGAAAGAGAAGGGGCGGCATATTATTACAACATCAATTGAGCATCATGCTGTTTTACATACATGCGCCCAGCTCGAGAAGGAAGGCTTTGAAGTGACGTACTTGCCGGTCAATGAACAAGGCTATGTTCGAGTGGAAGAGGTGAAGACCGCTCTCCGGGAAGATACGATTTTAGTGTCGATTATGTACGGAAACAATGAAGTGGGATCCATTCAGCCGATTCAAGAGATTGGCGAACTGCTGAAAGACCATCAAGCGTCTTTTCATACAGATGCTGTGCAAGCGTACGGAGTGCAGGCCATTGATGTAAAAACAGAGCATATTGATTTATTAACCGCCTCTGGACATAAAATTAATGGGCCTAAAGGGATCGGTTTTCTCTATGCGAGAGAGGGAATGGCTTTATCTCCCACTTTATTTGGTGGAGAGCAAGAAAGAAAACGGAGAGCGGGGACAGAAAATGTTCCGGCTATTGCTGGATTAGCTAAAGCGGTAGAGCTAGCCGAGATAAGTAGAGAAGAAAAAAGGCAGCAGTATATCGGTTTTAAACAGCAACTGCTTGATAATTTATCCGCTCATCAAGTCGATTTCCGTCTAAACGGATCACTTGAGCAAGCCTTACCTCACGTGATAAACTTAAGCTTTCCTGGAACGGATGTTGAAGCGATGCTTGTGAATCTTGACCTTGCTGGTGTGGCGGCTTCAAGCGGCTCCGCTTGCACAGCGGGATCTATTGAACCGTCCCACGTGCTAGTGGCGATGTTTGGCAAAGAATCTGAGCGCCTTCGCAACTCGATTCGTTTCAGCTTTGGATTAGGAAATTCAGAAGAACAAATCGACCAAGCAGGAAAAGTCATTGCCCAAATTACTGCCCGCTTAACGAAAGCGTAAGCAAAAAGAAAGAGAGTGGACTGAATGAACAAAGCACCGAAAGATACTCGTGTCGTAGTCGGTATGTCCGGCGGAGTAGATTCTTCGGTTGCCGCCCTTTTATTAAAGGAGCAGGGCTATGATGTCATCGGCATCTTTATGAAAAACTGGGATGACACAGATGAAAACGGCGTCTGCACAGCAACAGAGGATTACAACGACGTCATACGGGTATGCAATCAAATCGGCATTCCTTATTATGCTGTCAATTTTGAGAAGCAATATTGGGAGAAAGTTTTTACTTACTTCCTTGATGAATATAAAGCGGGGCGCACTCCGAACCCGGATGTCATGTGCAATAAAGAGATTAAGTTTAAAGCCTTTTTAGAGCATGCGATCAGCCTTGGCGCTGATTATTTGGCAACGGGCCACTACGCGCGAGTGGATCGCAACGGGGATGAAGTGAAGATGCTGCGTGGTCTAGATGAAAATAAAGACCAAACGTACTTTTTAAATCAATTGCAGCAAGCACAGCTAGAAAAAGTGATGTTTCCCATTGGTGAAATTGATAAAAAACGTGTGCGTGAGATTGCGACAGAAGCTGGCTTAGCTACAGCTTCGAAAAAAGATAGCACTGGCATTTGTTTTATCGGTGAGCGTAATTTCAAAGAATTCCTTAGCGGGTATTTACCAGCGCAGCCTGGCAATATGACGACGATGGACGGCGAAGTGAAAGGGCGTCACGACGGACTGATGTATTATACGATCGGTCAACGTCATGGTCTTGGTATCGGCGGCTCCGGTGATCCATGGTTTGTTGTCGGCAAGAATTTAGAGAAGAATGTTTTATATGTTGAACAAGGCTTCCATAATGAATTGCTTTATTCGACTTCATTAATAGCTGATCATATTAGCTGGGTATCCAATAAGCCAAAGCCAGCATCTTTTGAGTGTACAGCGAAATTCCGCTACCGTCAGCAAGACAATAAAGTGACGGTTCATTTATTGGAAGACGGCAAAGTAAAAGTAGATTTTCACGAGCCGATCCGCGCTATCACTCCAGGACAAGCAGCTGTCTTTTACGATGGTGAAGAGTGCCTTGGCGGAGGAACGATTGATCAAGTATTTAAAGATGGAAAACGTCTGACGTATGTCGGGTAAATAAGTGAAAAAGCCTTTAAAGCAGAGAAATGCTTTAAAGGCTATTTTCTGTGTATATGTTATAATTTTTTTATCAAATAGTTAGAGGTGGATTATGGATAAAAATTTACAAGGGATTGAATGTTTGCAGCAAGGTAAAATTGAAGAGGCGTTGAAATTGTTTACTGAACGAATTGAGGAAGCGCCGCACGAGCCGACTGCTTATATTAATTTTGGCCACGTGCTATCAACGGTTGGCGAGTTAGAGCGGGCAGAGAAATTTTATCAAAAAGCGATTGAGGTCGATCCGGAAGCGGGTGCTGCTTATTATGCTTTAGGCACGTTTTTGTATGAGCAAAATCATTTAGAAGAGGCTTGTAAGCAGTTTGAGCAAGCAATACATAAGGGATTAGAGGAAAGTGATGCCTTTTTCATGCTAGGAATGACCTTGATGCAACTTGATCAAGCGGTGTTTGCGCTACCTTATTTACAGCGGGCGGTGGAGCTCAATGAAGAGGACGTAGAAGGTCGTTTCCAATTTGGCTTGGCGTTAGCGAAAGCGAATGCTTTAGATGAAGCGATTGCCCAATTCGAGCGAGTAATTGACGCGGATCCAGAGCATGCCGATGCTTATTACAATCTTGGTGTCGCTTATGCCGGACATTTAGAAGATACCAATCGAGCGATGGTTATGTTTAATAAGGCATTAGCGGTACAGCCGGATCATATGCTCGCTGGATACGGAAAGAAAATGATCGAAAAGGCAGCGGAACAAAGTTAAGAATAGTGGAAGGTGGGGCATATGGAACAAAATTCGATGGATCTCTTCGCGGATGGAGAAAAGTATATAAAAGGCCGCCATCTTGTCACGATTTTCCACAACAAAGAAAATTTTTACTCCGTTTTACGCATTCGGGTGTCCGAAACGAATGACAATTACGATGAAAAAGAAGCGGTGGTCACCGGTTATTTTCCGCAAATTCATGAACAAGAAATGTATGTGTTTTATGGAAACTTTAAAGATCATCCGAAATTTGGTCGCCAGTTTCATGCGAGAGTAGCCCAAAAAGAGATTCCGCAAACAAAACAGGGAATTATTACATACCTATCGAGTGAATTGTTTAAAGGGATCGGTAAAAAAACGGCTGAACAAATCGTGGATACACTAGGGGAAGGCGCTATTTCTAAAATTTTGAATAACCCGGCTTTACTTGAAGAAGTCCCTCGATTGCCTGCTGATAAAGCAAAAAAGCTATATGAAACATTGTTGGAGCATCAAGGACTCGAACAGGTAATGATTGCTCTAAATCAATATGGGTTCGGACCGCAGCTGTCGATGAAAATTTTTCAAGCGTATCAGCAACAAGCAATTGAAATCATTCAAAAAAATCCTTATCAGCTTGTGGAGGATATCGAGGGGATCGGTTTTGGCCGGGCGGATGAACTTGGCGCACAAATCGGTATTCAAGGAGAGCATCCGGATCGAATAAAGGCTGGGATTTTATTTACTGTTGAGCAACAATGCTTGCAAGAAGGCCATTGTTATTTAGAAGCAGAAGATCTATTGCAAGCTGTGAAAGCATTGCTTGAAAAAAGCGGTGGAGGAGAAGTTTCCTTTGAAGCGATTGCTAAACAGTTAATTGCTCTTGAAGAAGAGGGAAAGGTCATTGGAGAAAACGAACGGGTATTTCTGCCTTCTTTGTTTTTCTCAGAAAAAGGGTTGGTGACGAATATTGAGCGGCTGTTGAAACAGACACAATATGAAAGCCAATTTCCTGAGTCCGAATTTCTCTTAGCTCTTGGCGACTTAGAAGAGCGAACGGGGGTGCAATATGCACCTACACAAAAAGAAGCGATTCAAACCGCTTTAATGTCGCCGATTATGCTATTAACAGGAGGACCTGGAACCGGAAAAACAACCGTCATCAAAGGGATTGTTGAATTATATGCTGAACTGCATGGTTGCTCCCTTGATCCAAAAAGCTATGGGAAAGACGAGCCGTTTCCGATTAAACTAGCGGCACCGACTGGGCGAGCTGCCAAACGAATGGCGGAATCAACCGGTCTCCCTGCCGTGACCATTCATCGCTTGCTTGGATTTAATGGCCAAGAATCGATGGAGGATGGAGAAGGCAGAGAAATTGAGGGGAGATTATTAATTATTGATGAAATGTCAATGGTTGATACATGGCTCGCTCATCAGCTATTTAAAGCTCTTCCTGACGAGATGCAAGTGGTACTTGTGGGGGATGAGGATCAGCTTCCTTCCGTTGGTCCAGGGCAGGTGCTTAAAGATCTTCTTGCTTCAGAAGTGATTTCAACGGTGCGTTTGACAGACATTTACCGGCAAGCAGAAGGGTCTTCTATTATTGAAATGGCTCATGAAATCAAGAAAGGGAACATGCCGCACAATGTGACCCAGCAGCAAAAGGACCGCTCCTTTTTAACATGCCGCGTACATCAAATTCCAGAAGTGGTCGAGCAAGTCGTGAAAAATGCGATAAAAAAAGGGTTTACTGCCCGAGATATTCAAGTGCTGGCTCCGATGTATAAAGGACCGGCGGGGATTGATCGCCTCAATGTGATTTTGCAGGAGATTTTTAATGCGGACCCAGATGGCTCCCGCAAAAAGCTGACCTTTGGCGAAGTGGAGTACCGCATTGGCGATAAAGTGCTACAGCTTGTCAATCAACCGGAGCAAAATATTTTTAATGGTGATATCGGAGAAGTAGTCTCCATCTTTTATGCAAAGGAAAATACGGAAAAACAAGATATGGTGATTGTTTCTTATGACGGCAATGAGGTGACCTATACGAGAGCAGATTTAAATCAAATTACCCACGCTTTTTGCTGTTCGATTCATAAGTCGCAAGGAAGTGAATTTCCGATTGTTATTTTGCCAGTCGTAAAAAGCTATTACCGTATGCTAAGACGAAAATTACTGTATACAGCGATTACGCGAAGTAAGCAATTTTTAATTTTGTGTGGGGAAGAAGAGGCGTTCCGACTGGGAATCGAAAGGGATGACGATCATAGTCGAAAAACTACGCTACAGGAAAAATTACTGACCACTCTTCAGCCGAAAAGTAAGAATCAAAATGATCAGAAGTCGTTGCTACTAACGGAAGAGACAATTCTAGCCATTGATCCAATGATTGGCATGGAAAATGTTTCGCCTTATGATTTTCTAGACTAAGACCATACTAAAGTTGTCGAGATTGCTCTTTCTTGACAAATGTATAAAAAGCCTTGAATATGGCCACCCTTTTAGCAAAAAGCTAAGAGAATGGTGAGGTGGCATCTATGTTTACATGCCCGAACTGTCAAGGTAAGGAAATAGGAAAAATCGGTACCACGCAGTACTACTGCTGGAACTGCTTTATTGAACTCTCGGTTGCCGACGACCTCATCTCCCTTCACCAAGTCGAAGAGGACGGCTCACTTAGTTCACTCGACGACTTGTTTGAAGAAGATGAAAGAAAAATGAGTTCATAAAGAAAAGCGAAGCCGACTGTTCAGACATGACAAGCAAATGACAGAATGACGAAATGGCGCTCTTCAGCCATGCAGTCAGGCTGGCATTTGCCTCGAGTGTCTAGGAGGCGGAGCTGGACACCGAAAAGCGAAAGGCGCTGTTCAGCGACGTATGGACTGGAGCCAGCCGTATGAGATAAAGGAAATACGATGAACGACAGTGAATCGATGTTGACTTATCGCAAGGAGGATGGTGGAAGTCCACTAGTCGCTAGCGCCTGCAGCTGAACACCGAAAAGCGAAGCCGACTGTTCAACAAAACTACACCTGGAGGCGGATACTATGTCTAGAACAATGACTTCCCTAGTCGGACTAGGCGCGGGAATGGCGGTAATGGCCATGTTTAACCGTAACAACTCCACATTCGGACGAAGAATGGCCAGAAGAATGAAAAGAATGTTTTAACCAAGAAAAGCGGAAGGCGCTGTTTAAGTCCGCAATAAAGAGGATGCCCGATTTCACTGGGCATCCTCTTTATGCTGATCGCTCTTTTTAAAAAATAAGAAAAGCAATTGGTTAATCATTTGTTTCGAGAATCCAGCCGTTTGATATTTTTGATAATAAGCTTTCATAAACTCAATCAGTTCAGCCGGAATTTTTCGATGACGGATGAGCGGATAGTACATGCGGTATCCTTCTTTTAAATGTTCCCATCGTTCATCATTTCCTGGTAATACATATTCAGATACATCAATTAATTTAATGGTATGCTCTTGCATAATAATATTTTTCAAATGAATATCACGTGGATTCAGGCCTGCTTGACGTGCATAAGCAATCGCTTCATCGACTTGTTCAATGACGCTAGGGGGGATCTCTATTCCTTTAATGAGACAGTCATGTAAATTGATTCCTTGTTCATAGCTTATCGCTATAAAACGTTTGCCTGATCCATAAAACGTGGGGAAATAGAAATGATTGTTCAGTTTTTCATACGCTTTGACTTCATTTCGTCTTTTCTCTTCTTTGCCGTATGCGTATATTTTAAAAGCATATTGAGGAAAATCATTGTGGATCAACACGGCTGCATCCGTTCCTTTTCCAATGCAAGTCAATTGGGAGGGAATAGGTCCGATACTGACAAGGTTGTTTTTGGCATTAGCTAAGACCTCTAGGTCCTCAATTAAAAGCGCTATATCTTTCCAGTTAGCTTCTTTCACCTTTATTCAAAAATCCTCCTTATTGAACGTCGATTTTTATTGTCGTGAGTAATGGATGGTTATTAAAAAACAGAGATTAATAAAATATTTATGCAACGTAAGAAAGAAAAAACATCTTCTTAAAAAGAATTATAGAGAAAAATAAACGGGTTGACTATTGAGAAGGCTTTCACTTTATGGATTAGCTAATAAATGGTGTCATCAACGAATAAATTTCATGCTTTTAGTCACAAACTAAGTAAAAAGGATGTTTTTTCATCATGGAGAGCAAAATCAAATTAAAGTGGCTCTATATAGCAAGTGCGGCTTTATTAACATTATTAACGGTATATGTATTATTTTTGCTTCGGTCGTTGTTGTTGCCGATGTTGCATTGGATCTGGATCAGTTTATTACCGTTTGTATTGGGGGGATTTATCGCTTACTTGCTTCATCCGCTTGTGAAGGCGATGGTGAAGCGCGGTATTTCGCGAGTAGGAGCCATTATTATTATTTATATTTTATTTTTTGGTCTGTGCGGCTTTGCGATCGTTAAAGGAACGCCTTTATTCATTCAGCAGTTGCGAGATTTGTCTGCCAGTGCGCCGAAAATATCACAAATGTATGAACAGCAAATGATTGTCTTGCAAGTGGAAACATTAAATTGGCCGGACGGTTTGCAAGATCAGCTTCGTGAGCGGCTCGTTCGTTTCGAAGGCTGGTTAACGAAGCTAGTTGAACAATTTATGAATATATTGATGAAAGCGATCAACTTTTTATTCGTATTAGCGATTGTCCCGTTTATTTCTTTTTACTTATTAAAAGATATGACTCGAGTCAAAAAGTTTGCTTGGAGAATCACGCCGAAACGGTGGCGCACGCGAGCTCTTCGCTTTGTGAACGAACTCGATTATTCCTTAGGCTCCTACATTCGCGGACAGCTTTTCGTTTGCCTATTGATCGGAGGAGCAGCAGCATTGTTATTTTCAATGATTGGGCTTCCTTATCCTATTTTGCTTGGGGGGATTATAGGTATTACCAATGTGATTCCTTATTTTGGACCGCTGATTGGGGCAATACCTGCCGTATTTGTTGCGCTCATGATCTCTTTTAAAATCGCTATATATACTGTGATCATCGTGTTCGTGCTACAATTCATCGAGGGGAATATTTTGTCTCCGTGGATTGTAGGTAAAAGTTTGCATCTTCACCCGCTATTTATTATCGGCGCTCTGATGGCTGGTGGAGAGATTGGCGGTGTGGTGGGAATGGTGGTGGCTGTTCCTGTACTGATCATTTTAAAGGCGGCTTTTTCCGCTGATCGCCGTGTGAAAGCTCGGTTGCACAAGCCACTCATTGACAAGTAGGGATGAAGTTTTTTATAATTCGGTTATAATAAATGTTAAATCAAAGAAGGATCGAGTATGTTATAGTCCACCTTATGGCTATGATGCCGCAGAGAGGAGCTTCCTTGGCTGGAAGAAGTTCTAGGTGAAGGATAACAGAAAGCTAGTCCAGAGAGCAGTTAATCGCTGCCGTCAGCCGCGTTAAGGCAGAAGAGAGATGAGTCGTACAAGACCGATTCATAATCAGGGTGGTACCGCGAGAAGCTTCGTCCCTGTCCGGGGAACGGGGCTTTTTTTGTTGTCTTCAGCCTGCGAAATAATTGTAAATTAAGGAGGAATATAGGATGAAAACATTAACAGGTGCACAAATTCGTCAAATGTTTTTAGATTTTTTCCAGGAGAAAAACCATCGAGTCGAGCCAAGCGCTTCGCTTGTACCACATGATGATCCGAGTTTATTATGGATTAACAGCGGCGTCGCGACATTAAAGAAATATTTTGATGGTCGTGTGATTCCAGATAACCCGCGGATTACGAATGCGCAAAAATCGATTCGAACAAACGATATTGAAAATGTCGGAAAGACAGCTCGCCATCATACGTTCTTTGAAATGCTAGGGAACTTCTCAATCGGCGAATACTTCAAGAAAGAAGCGATTCATTGGGCATGGGAGTTTTTAACGGATGAGAAATGGATGGCGTTTGAAGCGGATAAATTATCGGTGACGATCCATCCTGAGGATGATGAAGCATTTGAAATCTGGAATAAAGAAATCGGCTTGCCAGAAGAAAGAATTATTCGTTTGGAAGGAAACTTCTGGGATATCGGGGAAGGCCCAAGTGGACCGAACACAGAAATTTTCTATGATCGTGGCGAGGCGTATGGCAATGATGAAAATGATCCGGAACTGTACCCAGGTGGGGAAAATGAGCGTTATTTAGAAATTTGGAACCTTGTATTTTCTGAGTTCAATCATAATCCAGATGGCACGTACACACCACTGCCAAAGAAAAATATTGATACAGGTATGGGGCTTGAGCGCATGGCTTCTGTCGTGCAAGAAGTACCAACGAATTTTGATACAGACTTATTTATGCCGATTATTGAAGCAACAGAAGTGATTTCTGGTGAGAAATATCGTGAGAGCGTTGAGAAAGACGTGGCATTCAAAGTGATTGCTGACCATATTCGAACAGTGGCCTTTGCGATTGGTGACGGAGCGCTTCCTTCTAATGAAGGCCGCGGCTATGTTCTGCGCCGTCTATTGCGTCGTGCGGTGCGCTATGCAAAACAAATCAATATTAATCGTCCATTTATGTTTGAATTAGTGCCGGTCGTTGGGGAAATTATGAAGGACTTCTATCCTGAAGTGTCAGCGAACACGGAATTCATTCAAAAGGTGATCAAAAACGAAGAAGAGCGTTTCCACGAAACTCTTCATGAAGGCTTAGCGATCTTATCATCTATGATGAAAGCAGCAAAAGATCAAGGCTCTGATGTCATTGCTGGAGAAGATGTGTTCCGCTTATATGATACGTATGGTTTCCCTGTAGAATTAACAGAAGAGTATGCGGAAGAAGAAGGCATGAAGGTCGATCACGAAGGTTTTGAAAAAGAAATGGAAAACCAACGTGAGCGCGCGCGTGCAGCTCGTCAAGATGTCGACTCGATGCAAGTTCAAGGTGGGGTGCTTGGAGACATTAAAGTACCAAGTCAGTTTAGCGGCTATGATCAATTAACGGTAGAAACAAAAGTAGCTGTTATTATTGCCAATGGTGAGATCGTTGAATCGGCAACAGCAGGCGAAGAAGTTCAATTTATTTTGGACGAAACACCGTTCTATGCGGAAAGCGGTGGCCAAATTGCTGATAAAGGAGTCGTGGAAGCAGACGGTCTTCGAGTGGTGATTCAAGATGTGAAAAAAGCACCGAATGGCCAACATGTGCAGCAGGCAGTAGTAGAGCAAGGAACATTAAAAACAGGCCAAACAGTGATGGCTCGAGTGGACGAGGCATCTCGCAGTAAAATTATTAAAAACCATACAGCTACGCACCTTTTACACCAAGCACTAAAAGACATTCTTGGTACACATGTTAACCAAGCAGGTTCATTAGTAGGACCCGATCGTCTTCGTTTTGACTTCTCTCATTTTGGACAAGTGCAGCCAGAAGAGCTAGAACAAATTGAAACGATCGTCAACGAGAAAATTTGGCAAAGTCTAGCCGTTAATATTGCTAATAAATCACTGGACGAAGCAAAAGCAATGGGAGCAATGGCCCTGTTTGGCGAAAAATACGGCGACGTCGTTCGCGTTGTGTCTGTAGGGGATTATAGCCTTGAGCTTTGTGGTGGCTGTCACGTACCGAATACATCTGTCATTGGTTTGTTTAAAATTGTGTCTGAAAGCGGAATTGGTGCCGGTACACGCCGTATTGAAGCGGTGACAGGAGAAGCGGCGTACCAGCTATTAAATCAGCAAGTCGCTCTATTGAAAGAAGCAGCGAACAAGTTAAAAGCGAATCCGAAAGACATTGTGGCAAAAGTAGAAAGCTTGCAAGTAGAGATGAAAGAGTTACAGCGTGAAAATGAATCACTTTTACACAAATTGTCCAATATAGAAGCAGGAAGTTTATTAGATAACGTCAAAGAAGTAAATGGCGTGAAAGTTTTAGCGGCACGCGTACAAGCGGCAGACATGAACAACTTGCGTACCATGGCTGATGAGTTAAAGCAAAAGCTTGAGTCTGGCATCATTGTTTTAGCGGCACCGAGCGAAGATAAAGTGAACATCATTGCAGGGGTGACGAAAGATTTAGTGGAGAAAGGCTATCATGCTGGTAAGCTTGTGAAAGAAGTGGCATCGCGTTGCGGCGGCAGCGGCGGCGGACGTCCAGATATGGCGCAAGCAGGAGCAAAAGACCCTTCTAAAACAGAAGAAGCGCTACAATTTGTTGAAGAATGGGTGAAATCCGTTTGATTCCACAGTAATTTATTGTACAATGTAAATAACTTGTACAAAAGCAGGCTTACATTTGTTGAGCCTAAAGCGAGGTGCTAATTATGAGCTCTTTTGATCAAACGATGAGGTTCAATTTTCCTGAAGAGCCGTTTGAACAAGATGTGAAAGAAGTATTGTTTAAGGTGCATGATGCCCTTCAGGAAAAAGGATATAATCCAATCAATCAAATTGTTGGTTACTTACTTTCCGGCGATCCTGCTTATATCCCACGCCATAACGATGCACGTAATTTAATCCGTAAGCTTGAACGGGATGAAATTATTGAAGAGCTTGTGAAAACGTACTTGAAACAGCAGCGAGAGGGTTAAATCTTTATGAGAGTAATGGGATTAGACGTCGGTTCAAAAACCGTTGGCGTCGCAATTAGTGATGAATTAGGCTTTACCGCTCAAGGGATTGAAACAATTCGCATTGATGAGGAAAAGCAAGATTTTGGGCTCGATCGGCTCGATGTTCTTTGCCAGGAATACGGCATTGAGAAATTTGTCGTCGGATTTCCAAAGAATATGAACAATACGGTTGGTCCGCGAGGGGAAGCTTCGCAAGCATTTGCCAAGCAGCTTGAGGAACGATATTCCTTGCCTGTGGTCCTCTGGGATGAACGCATGACCACGATGGCGGCGGAGCGGGTGTTGCTTGAAGCGGATGTCAGCCGTAAAAAGCGCAAGAAAGTAATTGATAAAATGGCGGCAGTGATGATCCTTCAAGGATTTCTCGACAGCCAATACTAATGAGGTGGAAAAAGATATGACACATGATGAAAAACAAATTACTATTATTGATGAAAACGGAAACGAACAATTATGCGAAGTGTTGTTCACTTTTGATTCTGACGAATTCGAAAAATCTTATGTGCTTTACTTCCCTGTAGGAGCGGAAGAAGACGAAAATGAGGAAATCGAAATTCATGCTTCTTCTTTCATTCCAGCAGAAGATGGTCAAGACGGCGAATTAATGCCAATTGAAAGCGATGAAGAGTGGGATTTAATTGAAGAAATGTTGAACACATTCCTTGACGAAGAAGAGGAATAAGAAAAAGGGCCGGATTTTCCGGTCCTTTTTTTATGGGGATTGTAGTATAATGGGAGGGCGAAGAATGACTCGTTTATTGTTGAAAGGGGAAAAAATATGTCGAAGAAGTTGTATATACAGCCTCCAGAGAGAAAGAGGCGACTGAAAAGATCGATCATTTTCATGATCTTCACTTTCTTCCTATCCATAGGAGGCGCAGCAGCAGGTATGTATTACTTTGTGAAATCTGCACTTCAACCTGTTGATAAAAACGATCGGACCCCTATCCACGTTTCTATCCCAATTGGTTCTAGCCTTTCTGTTATAGCGGATCAACTAGAAAAAAAGGGGCTAGTGAAAAATGCAGAAGTGTTTAAATACTATGTGAAATATAAAGAGGCGGATGCTTTCCAAGCAGGGGAATATTCTTTTCATCGGGCGATGACGATTGATGAAATGATGAAAATACTAAAAACCGGAAAAGTGATAACGGGCGAAGTTCAACTAGTCATTCCTGAAGGATATCAATTGTCACAAATTGCTGCGATGATTAGTAAAGAAACGGGACGCAGTCAAACAGAAGTGTTGAAAGTCATGAATGATCCAGCCTTTATCAAGCAAATGATCCAAAAATATCCGGAATTATTGACGAAAGAAATTTTGGCGGATAAAATTAAATATCCGTTAGAAGGCTATTTATATCCAGCTACGTATCATTATGGCGATAAGAAAAAGCCAGTGAAAGAAATCGTAGAAGATATGATCGAAAAAACAGATGGCGTGTTAGTGCAATATCGAACGTCGATGGCTGCGAAAAAAATGTCTGCTCATCAGCTGTTAACGATGTCTTCACTTATTGAAAAAGAAGCAACTGAGAAAGCGGATCGCAGAAAAATTTCCAGCGTCTTTTATAATCGTCTAGCGCAAAATATGCCGTTGCAGACGGACCCAACGGTTTTATATGCACTTGGGAAACATAAAAGCCGTGTGTATTACAAAGATTTAAAAGTCGAGTCGCCGTATAATACGTATAAAGTGAAAGGACTTACACCGGGCCCTATCAGCAATAGTGGAGTATCTTCGATTGAAGCGGCTTTAAATCCTGAGCAGACAGACTATCTCTATTTTCTTGCTTCCCCGGCTGGAGATGTGTATTACTCGAAGACATTAGAAGAGCATAATCAGCTGAAAGAAAAGTACATTACGAATGCGAAGCCGCAGTAAAGTAGAACAGTCGCTTTTTTCTTTACAATATGTTAGAATAATTCAAGTGTTTTTTAGTTAGTGGATAATAGAGCGCAAAAAAGGTAGAAAGCTTTAGGAGCTTTCTTCTTTTTCTTGTATAGCCTTTTTAGAAAAGGGGATTGAAATTGGACGATAAAATCCATCATTATATAGAAACATTAGTTAAGGATCGATCAGATCTGTTTGTCGAAATGGAGGATTTTGCGAGAGAGAATCGCGTGCCTATTATGGAAGTGGTCGGAATTGAGGCTCTTCTGCAAATGTTGCGGTTACAAAAACCAAAGAAAATTTTGGAGATCGGTACAGCGATCGGCTATTCTGCTTTGCGAATGGCAGCTGTTCTTCCTGGAACAGAGATTGTCACGATTGAACGCGACTCAGAACGTTATCAAAAGGCGCTTCACTATATTGAGCGCGCCGCTTTTGGAGATCAAGTCAATGTTATATATGGAGATGCGCTTGAAGTCGTAGAGGAAATCGGGAAGAAGGGCCCGTATGATGCCATCTTTATTGATGCAGCGAAAGGCCAGTATACGAAGTTTTTTAAACATTACACGGCGTTTTTAACGGAACAAGGAACCGTTTATACAGATAATGTCTTATTTAAAGGATATGTAGCTGAAGAATTAGTTCAGACGAAACGAACGCGAAATTTAGTGAAAAAAATCCAAAAGTACAATGAATGGTTGATGACTCATCCAGACTACGATACGGCGATTATTCCGGTCGGTGACGGATTAGCTGTCAGCCTTAAAAGAGGTGGGAAAAAAGATGAATAAACCAGAACTACTCGTAACTCCTAACAGCGTGGAGTCGATTTTGCCGTTAGCGGAAGCGGGGGCAGATGCTTTTGTTATCGGTGAGCAGCGATATGGATTGCGGCTTGCTGGAGAATTTAGCCGTGAGGATGTGAAGAAATCGATTGAATTGGCTCACTCATTAGGGAAGAAAGTCTATGTCGCTATGAATGCGATTTTTCATAATGATCGTGCGAATGAATTAGATGATTATGTGGCGTTCTTACAGGAAGTCAACTGTGATGCCATTATCTTTGGGGATCCCGCTGTGTTAATGGCTGTCCGTCAAGTAGCGCCTACTATGCCGCTTCACTGGAATACAGAAACGACAGCAACGAATTATTTCACTTGCAATTATTGGGGCAAACGAGGAGCAGTTCGCGCCGTGTTAGCTCGTGAGCTAAACATGGATGCGATTATGGAAATTAAAGAGAATGCCGAAGTTGCGATTGAAGTACAAGTGCATGGAATGACGTGCATGTTCCAATCGAAGCGACCATTGCTTGGCCATTATTTTGAATACCAAGGCAAAGCGATGGAGATTGAAAACCGTAAAGAAGCGAAGAATATGTTTCTTCATGATAAAGAGCGCAGTAATAAATACCCGATTTATGAGGATGAAAACGGCACTCATATTATGAGCCCGAATGATATTTGTATCATTGATGAGCTACAGGAAATGGTAGAGGCGGGAATTGATAGTTTTAAAATTGATGGGGTTCTACATTCACCTGAGTATTTGTTAGAAGTAACGAAACTATATCGTCAAGCGATTGATTTATGTGTAGACGAGCCAGAACAATACGAAGAAGTCAAAGATGAACTTCTTGAAAAAATAGAAGCAATTCAACCGGAAAATCGCCCACTAGATACTGGCTTTTTCTTTAAAGAAACGGTTTATTAAGGAGGGATTAGCGTGGATACGATCATAAATGATAAAATTTCCAAAATCGTTGATGGCAAACGAGTCATTGTGAAGAAACCTGAATTATTGGCTCCAGCCGGAACGCTTGAAAAATTAAAAATAGCGGTGCATTACGGTGCGGACGCTGTATATATCGGCGGACAAGAGTATGGACTCCGTTCGAATGCGGGTAATTTCACCTTTGAAGAAATGAAAGAAGGGGTGGAATTCGCCAAGAAATACGGAGCAAAAATTTATGTAACGACGAATATTTATGCGCATAACGAAAATATTGATGGGCTAGAGGATTATTTGCGCGGACTGCAAGAGGCAGGTGTGACGGGAATTATCGTAGCCGATCCACTCATCATTGAAACATGTCGTCGCGTGGCTCCAAACGTGGAAGTGCATTTAAGTACACAACAATCTTTATCCAATTGGCGTGCAGTGCAATATTGGAAAGATGAAGGTCTTCACCGTGTCGTGCTTGCTCGTGAAACGACGGGAGAAGAAATCCGTGAAATGAAGGAAAAAGTGGATATTGAAATCGAAACGTTCATTCACGGAGCGATGTGTATTGCATACTCCGGCCGTTGTGTGTTAAGTAATCATATGACGGCTCGCGATTCCAACCGCGGAGGCTGCTGTCAGTCTTGCCGCTGGGATTACGACCTATATTCATTAGATGAAAAAGGAGAAAATCCACTGTTTTCCGAGGATGATTCTCCATTTGCGATGAGTCCTAAAGACTTAAAGCTAGTGGAATCGATCCCGCAAATGATTGAGCTTGGCATTGACAGTTTGAAAATTGAAGGCCGAATGAAATCAATCCATTATGTCGCGACGGTTGTTAGTGTCTATCGCAAAATTATTGATGCGTATTGTGCAGACCCAGCCAATTTCAAAGTAAAGCAAGAATGGTTGGAAGAGTTGGATAAATGCGCTAATCGTCCAGCAGCTCCTGCTTTCTTCCAAGGAACACCTGGAGCGAACGAGCAACTATTTGGTGTTCATGGGAAAAAAGCGACACATGATTTTGTTGGTCTCGTGTTGGATTATGACGCGGATACACAAATGGTCACATTGCAACAACGTAACTTTTTCCGTCCGGGAGATGAAGTCGAATTTTTCGGCCCGGAAATTGACAACTTTACACAGGTCATTGATAAAGTTTGGGATGAAGATGGTAACGAACTAGATGCCGCCCGTCATCCGTTGCAAATCGTCCGCTTTAAAGTCGATCAACCAGTGTATCGAGACAACATGATGCGAAAGGGGCTAGAGTAAGACCAATGGAGCAAAAACCAGTAGTCATTGGGATTGCCGGAGGATCCGGTTCCGGGAAAACAAGCGTTACCAAAGCGATTGATGAATTTTTTAAAGGGCATTCAGTCATGATCATTGAACAAGATTATTATTATAAAGATCAAAGTCATTTACCATTTGAGGAACGATTAAAAACGAATTATGATCATCCGTTTGCCTTTGATAATGATTTGTTAATTGAGCATGTCAACCAACTATTGCAATACAAATCAATCGAAAAGCCTGTCTATGATTATGTTCAGCATACGCGCTCAACGGAAACGATTGTGATGGAGCCGAAGAATGTAATTATATTAGAAGGTATTCTTGTATTAGAAGATCCAAGGCTTCGCGAGTTAATGGATATTAAGCTTTTCGTGGATACCGATGCGGATATCCGCATCATTCGTCGGATGATGCGCGATATTCAAGAACGCGGGCGTACGCTTGAGTCAGTAGTAGACCAGTATATTCAGGTCGTTCGACCGATGCATAATCAGTTTATTGAACCGACGAAGCGTTATGCCGATATCATTATTCCTGAAGGCGGCCAAAATCACGTCGCCATCGACCTTGTCGTGACTAAAATTCAAACAATTCTTGAACAAAATGCTATTTTATAGTATCTTTTTATGAAACAGACATAATCTTTAAGAAACAGGGCTGTCTCAATACTAAAGGGTTGTTACCCGCATGGAACGTATATAATGAAGAATATTTTCATTGCATACTGTTTTTCGGGAGCAGACGCTTTTGAGGCAGCCTGCTCATGTTTTTTGCTTTCTTGAAACAGAGAGGGCAGCGAGATGAAAAGGAGTGGAAGGGACTTGTCAGTAGAAAAAGTATACCCTATGACAGAAGAGGGAAAAGCAAAGCTAGAACAGGAACTTGAACATTTAAAATCGGTGAAACGAAAAGAAGTAGTAGAAAGAATTAAGATCGCCCGCAGCTTTGGCGACCTATCGGAAAACTCCGAATACGATTCAGCAAAGGAAGAACAAGCATTTGTGGAAGGTCGTATCGGCACATTAGAAACAATGATCCGAAACGCTAAAATTATTGAAGAGGATTCCGTGGATCCAAGCGTTGTATCTTTAGGGAAAACGGTTGTATTCATTGAATTGCCAGATGGTGAAGAAGAAGCATATACAATTGTGGGGAGTGCAGAGGCGGATCCGTTTGAAGGCAAAATCTCCAATGATTCTCCAATCGCTAAAAGCTTAATTGGCAAACGAGTGGGCGACCAAGTGAATGTCGTGACACCGGGCGGAGACATGTCTGTCAAAATTGTTTCAATTAGCTAATCGGTAAGAAAAAACGCTAAAGGCATCGACCTTTAGCGCTTTTTTCTTTGTAAATGACTTCAGGTTCTTGACAAGTCATGATAAAATGTTGAATGATGCATTAGAGAGGGGAGAAACAAGATGGCGACTCGTGCAGAACGAAA
This sequence comes from Bacillus sp. REN10, assembly GCF_016820555.1. GTDB lineage: Bacteria > Bacillota > Bacilli > Bacillales > Domibacillaceae > Bacillus_CE. The sequence continues at coordinate 321,659 of NZ_JADHDW010000001.1, forward strand.
CTCGAAACGAAAAAAAACAAATCGTGTATTAAACACAGCCATTGCCGTGGTTGTTCTTCTAATTGTTGTTGTTGCCTTTACTATTTTCTCAGGTGGAAATGACGAAGCAGCGAAAAAGCCGGTTGAAAAGAAACCGGCAACAGAGCAAAATACCGCTAGCAATACGGATGAAAACAAAGCGGAAGAAGTAACTGTAACGGACGATTCTGATAACAAGAAAGAAGAAAACAAAGAAGAAAAGAAAGATAAAGAAAAACAAGAAGAAAAGAAAGATAAAAAAGTCGTGAAAAACAGCGATGAGCCAAACGTAGAGCAAGAAATTGTGGATCCGAATTGGAAGGGAGTTGGCACTTCACAAACAGGCGAGCATAACTCCTCTTTCGACAGCAACTCTCCGGATTGGCAAGAGAAGCTAAATGCCCTTTCCTATGCCACAGGTATTTCTGAGGGAGAGATGGTCGTTTGGTTTGTAAAAGGCCAAGGACCGAACGATGCGGTCGGAACCGTATCGCCAAAAAGCAATACAGATGAAGCGTATCGTGTGTTTCTTACTTGGGTAGACGGTGAAGGTTGGAAACCAACAAAAATGTACAAGCTCGAACAAAATGATAAAGGTCGTTTTTAAGGAGTTCGCCTAGACGAGCTCCTTATTTTTTTAGCTTAAAATGAACAACAGCTGAGTAGAATTTCTGTCCATCGGGATCAATATGCATTTGATGAGACACGGAGTGCACACCAAGCATAATTGCTTTATTGTGCTCGATTTGCTGCTGGATTTTCTTTTCTAAGGAAGCGAGATCAGCCGCTTCAAAAAACTCTACTTTGTCTTCGATTAACTCTAAATGAAATTGCATAAATACGTCTCCTTTATAACAATAGTCTTTTTATCTATACAAGATAAACACAAGAGATGGCAAGCAATTATTGCGAAAAAATGATAAAATATAGCGAAATGATCATTTTCAAGTGATCGGTTGATTAGCACTTGTGAAATTGGAGGAAAAGAAAAGATGAAAATAGCTATTATTGGTGCGATGGAAGAAGAAGTAACGATCTTGCGTGATCATATCGATGTGAAACAAGTAGAGACGATCGCAAATAGTGAATATACAACAGGTACGATGAATGGGGCAGAAGTGATTTTATTGCGTTCTGGTATTGGGAAAGTGAACGCAGCGATGACGACATCGGTTTTGCTTCAGCATTTTCAGCCAGATGTCATTATTAACACTGGATCCGCTGGTGGATTAAATCCAGAGTTAAATGTGGGAGATGTCGTCATTTCTACAGAAGTCCGTCATCACGATGTCGATGTAACGGCGTTTGGCTATGAGTACGGTCAAGTTCCTCAGTTGCCAGCTGCGTTTGAAGCCGATGAAAAGCTTCTGAACATCGCTGTAAGCTGTGCAAAAGAAGAGGAGGGTATTCAAGTCGTGAAAGGTTTAATCGCGACGGGAGACTCATTTATGAGCGATCCAGAGCGAGTGAAATTTATCGGCACGAAATTTAACGACTTACAAGCGGTAGAGATGGAAGCAGCAGCGATTGCACAAGTAGCTTACCAATTCGGCACACCATTTGTGGTCATCCGCTCATTGTCTGATATTGCCGGCAAAGAATCCAATATCTCCTTTGATCAATTTTTGCCGAAAGCGGCCCTTCATTCCTCGCAATTAGTCATGAAAATGGTCGATCAATTAGCCAAAGCGTAAATTGTGAAGAATTTGTGAGAAGTCTGCTACAAAACGACCGAAATGTGGTACATTATTAGTAATCAATGTTTCGGGAGTGATGGAAATGGTTATGATGATTATGGGTTTATTACTAGCAACAATCACAGGGGTAATGATTTCTGTATCTATTGATTAATGTGTTAACGTCCGGCTGAGAGTGCTCAGCCGGATTTTTTATTTGGTGGTGTAGGTCTATTGCTTCTGGGCGTCGTTTTGATTTTGTACGCTTTAATATTGGTGTATTTTGTTAATTTTGGTGCGATTCAGCACCTCCTTCCCACTCACGTTCATCGTGTTTCCTTTATCTCATGCGGCTGGCTGCAGTCCATACGTCGCTAAACGGCGCCTTCCGCTTTTCGTTATTCCCCTTTCTCTTCTTTGTAGAATTCGTGGAACATTTTCATGAGGGCTCGTTTTTCGATGCGGGAGACGTAGCTGCGGGAGATGCCGAGTTGTTTGGCGATTTCTCGTTGGGTTTTTTCGTCGGCTTGGTTGAGTCCGAAGCGAGCGATGATGACTTCTTGTTCGCGCTCGTCTAATACGCTTAAGAATTTCAACACCTTTTTGAGTTCGATCGATAAAAGAATGTGGTCAAGGACATCTTCATCTTTTGATTTTAAAATGTCGAGCAGGTTGATTTCGTTGCCTTCCTTATCATGTCCGATCGGATCTTGGAGGGAGACTTCTTTTTTTGTTTTCTTTAAAGCTCGAAGGTGCATCAGTATTTCATTTTCGATGCAACGGGCAGCATAAGTAGCTAGCTTCGTTCCTTTGCCTCCTGAGTAGCTTTCAATCGCTTTAATTAAACCGATCGTGCCAATGGAAATTAAGTCTTCTGCATCTTCTCCTGTATTTTCAAATTTTTTGACGATGTGCGCCACGAGTCGTAAATTATGTTCAATCAATTTGTTTCTAGCTTCTGAATCGCCTGCCGCCATTTTTTCTAAGTACATTTTTTCATCGGCAGCTGATAATGGCTGGGGAAAGGCGTTGTTTTTGACATATGAGACGAAAAAGATTAGTTCTTTTGTTAAATAGGACAAAGCAGCAATAATGCTCAACATGTTTGCGCCTCCTTTAAAAATCCGCTATGTCTCAAATATATGAGCATCAGCACATTTTTTTGCCTGTCCGTCTGAGGAGAAAGGGGAGAAATAGAGAAAGAGACTGTCCTGACAACAAATAGTGTTGTCGGGGCAGTCTCTTTTCTTACACTTTTTTCAATTTAAATGGACTAATCATTAACAAAGATAGAACAATAATAATGACCATGAACAATTGTGTTGGAACGTAAGGAATGGTTAAATAGCTAAGTGTTAGCAAACAGCCAGCTGCTGTGATGGGCAGTCCTTGAAAATACCCGTTATTTTCAGTAATGTTAAAGCGCGCAAGACGTAAAGCGCCGCATCCAATATAAAATACGGTGAAAAAGGAGCCTGGAAAGCCGAAGTTCGATAGTACACTAATATAAAGAAGTAATGCGGGAGCCACACCAAAAGAAATAATATCGCACATCGAATCTAATTGCTTTCCTAACTCGGACTCAATATTCATTTTACGGGCAACCATTCCGTCAAAGCGGTCGGCTAAAGCCGCCACAAAGATCAACAACAGTCCTAAGCTCGGTTGGTTATTTATCGTCATTAAGATTGAAAAACCACCTAAAGCTAAGTTACCCAATGTCAGCAAATTCGCCGTTTGTGCTTTTAGTTTTTTAACGGTCAAATCTAACACATGAGATATAAACAAATTGACACTCTCCTTGAATTTAGCAGCCATCTGCTAATAGTTTATTATATAATAATATTTTAACGGTATTCTATTATACCACAAATCCAACTGGAATTTTTTACTTTTTTGGAGGTTAACGTGTGAAACAGCAATTATACCGGTTTTTTATTGAATTAACAAATAAGCAATGGTCTTCAAAGCTTATTGAGAAATATACTTGCTCCTCGCTAAGTAAACCAATGATTCGCCCGTTTATGAAGGCGTATCAAATTAATGAAAAAGAGATGGAGCATCCCATTGAAGATTACCAAACATTACATGATTTTTTTATTAGAACTTTATCAGTGGAAGCGAGAACTATAAACTATAGTGCGGATCATGTGGTTAGTCCCGTCGATGCAAAGTTGGCCGAGGCTGGAATCATCACGCAAAACCGCGAATTTCTTGTTAAAGGAAAAACCTATTCTTTACAAGAAATGCTTGGAAATAAAGAAAAAGCAAGAATGTATGAAAATGGTGTATTTCTTGTTTTATACTTGAGTCCTGCCCATTATCATCGCATTCATAGTCCGGTGGATGCGAAGGTAGTGGATCGCTGGATTCTTGGACGCCATTCCTATCCGGTGAATGAACACGGCTTAAAATATGGCAAGGCGCCGCTTTCGAAAAATTATCGGGATATTACAGAGCTGAAGCATCAGCATGGTCAAATGGCGGTGGTGAAAGTGGGAGCGATGTTTGTGAATGCGATTGAAAGAACACATGAAAATACCTTTTGGAAACAAGGAGAAGAGGTCGCCTATTTTAACTTTGGCTCAACAGTGGTTCTGTTTTTTGAAAAAGGTACATTTCAACTCGACTCTAACCTTGTTGTTCCTTGTGAAGTGAAGGTAGGAGAACGGCTGGGGGCCTTGCTGAATCCTAACTGACAGCTTTAACAGAAACGGCTATACTAATCAAACCCTCACCTTTTATTATAGCCATAAAAAAAAGCCTGAATGACAGGCGCTTTTAAGAAATTTTTGCATTTTTTAATAGCGAGCGTTTTTTGAGTTCAAGTTCCATAAGTTCAAGAAATTCTTCGTTTAATTTCAGCTGTCTTGCTTTAAAATAAGATTCTAACAGTAGATCATCTGGAATGTGTTTCAAAATAAATTCACCTCCTGCAATATTTGTTCTATAATGGAGTCGATTTGCATAAAATACTAAGTTGTGATTGGTTCTCCCTAACTTTACCAAAAGATAAAGAGAAGAACAAGTGTTCCTTTATCCACAGGATAAAGTGGATAAATTGTGGGTAATTTGTGGTTAACAATGGAAAAGCGTTCTATTGCCATGTGGGGAATGTGTATAAGCTTATCCACAAATTGGTGAATGAAGGATTTTGTCGATAAAAAAATGTATTTCTTCATTTTTTGACAAATCGCTTTTCTTGATATTTTATTTTGTAACGAATGATAAAATTAGATATGATAAGGACTGAAAGGTTTTCAGAACGGGGTGTACAGATTGTTAAAATTATTTTTACCGAACCAACAAATAAAAAGTGTATATGATATTCATCCTGAAGAATTAAAAGCTCGGGGGATTAAAGCGATTATTACCGATTTAGATAATACGCTCGTCGCATGGGATCGGCCAGATGCCACACCGGAATTGTTAGAGTGGTTTAAAGAAATGAAAGAACACGGCATTAAGGTATTGATTGTTTCCAACAATAATAAAATGCGTGTGAGTACCTTTTCTCATCCGTTAGATATTCCATTCATTTTTGAAGCAAGAAAACCGATGGGCAAAGCGTTTCGCCAGGCGGTTAAATTGCTCGGTGTTAAGAGAGAGGAAACGGTTGTCGTTGGTGATCAACTGTTGACTGATGTGTTTGGCGGCAATCGCAGTGGATTTTATACCATTTTGGTGGTCCCGGTTGCGCAAACGGATGGTTTTTGGACAAGAATTAATCGCAAAATTGAAAGAAGAATTATGAATGCATTTAAACGAAAAGGTTTAATTCAATGGGAGGAAAATAAGTGAGTAATGAAAAGGTAATTTGCACGGGTTGCGGTGTGGAAGTACAAACGGAGCGTCCAGAAGGTCTTGGTTATGCGCCGCCATCGGCTCTTTCAAAAGAAGTGGTTGTTTGCCAGCGTTGTTTCCGTTTGAAAAATTACAATGAAGTACAAGATGTACCGTTAACGGATGATGACTTCTTAAACATTTTAAATACATTAGGCACGACCGACAGTTTGATTGTTAAAATCGTCGATATTTTTGATTTTAACGGCAGCTGGCTTCCGGGGCTGCATCGCTTTGTCGGAAAAAATCCAGTGTTGCTCATAGGAAATAAAGTAGACTTATTACCGAAATCCGTCAAAACGAACCGGCTGATTCATTGGATGAAGCAAGAATCGAGAGAGCTTGGTTTGAAACCAATTGATGTCTTGCTTGTGAGCTCGATGAAAGGCCAATCGATTCAAGAGGCGATTGAAGCGATCGATTATTATCGTAACGGAAAAGATGTGTATGTCGTCGGCTGTACAAATGTCGGTAAATCCACATTCATTAACCGCATTATTAAAGAGGTGAGCGGTGAGAAAGATGTGATTACGACGTCGCATTTTCCAGGTACAACATTAGATATGATTGAAATTCCTCTAGACGATGGCCATGTATTAGTAGACACACCAGGCATTATTAATCATCATCAAATGGCGCATTTTGTGGATAAGCGAGATTTGAAATACATTACGCCTAAAAAAGAAATTAAACCAAAAGTGTTTCAACTAAATGAGGAACAAACCTTGTTTTTCGGCGGGTTAGCTCGGTTTGATTATGTGTCCGGCGGGCGTCGTTCTTTTACTTGCTATCTTTCTAATGAATTAACGATTCATCGCACGAAGCTTGAAAAGGCAGATGAATTATACAAAAATCATGCCGGTGAGTTGTTAACTCCACCTCGTCCAGAACAAATGGACGAATTTTCGGAACTGGTTCGCCAAGAATTTCGGATTAAAGAGGGGAAAACGGATGTGGTATTCTCAGGTCTTGGCTGGGTAACGGTGAATGAACCGGGAGCGCTAGTCGTCGCTCACGTTCCAAGAGGCGTTAGTGTCTTTTTACGACCATCTTTAATTTAAGGAAGGGAAGAAGATGAAGAAATTATTTGGCGTGATTGGTGACCCAATTGCCCATTCCATGTCGCCTGTGATGCATAACTCGGCATTTAATGCGCTAAAGTTTGATGGGTATTACCACCCCTTTCACATAAAGCCTACTGATTTAGCGGATGGAGTAAAAGGAATGAGAGCGATTGGTGTGGAAGGTTTTAATGTCACCATCCCGCATAAAACAGCGATTATCCCGCTTCTTGATAAAGTGGACCCGTTAGCTGAAGCGATAGGCGCGGTGAATACCGTGGTGCGTGAACATGATCAATGGGTAGGATATAACACGGATGGATTAGGCTATGTTCGTGCTCTTCGTGAGGAATATCCGGGTGCATTAGAGGAGCAGCATGTGTTGATCATTGGAGCAGGAGGAGCGGCTCGGGCCATTTTTTACACATTAGCTTCTGAGGGAGTCAGTCGAATCACGCTTGCTAACCGAACGCTAGAAAAAGCGAAAGCGATGATCGAAAGTTGTCCTTACTCAGTGGAAGGGACTGTCTTGTCACTAGAAGAGGCTGAGAAAAAGCTAAGGGAATATGATGTGATCATTCAGACGACGTCGATTGGGATGTCGCCGCAAGTAGAAAACATTCCAATGGCACTAGATCATTTAAACCCAAAGGCATTCGTTTCTGATATTATTTATAATCCATTAGAGACCAAATTATTACAAGAAGCAAAGAAGCAAGGAGCTTACACACAGAACGGATTGAAAATGTTTGTGTATCAAGGAGCGCTTGCATTTGAAAAATGGACAGGGGTATTTCCTGATGTTCAAGAGATGGAAAAAGTTGTTTTACAACAATTAGGAGGAAAAACATGTTAACAGGTAAGCAAAAAAGATTTTTACGTGCAGAAGCACATCATTTAGATCCCATTTTCCAAGTAGGAAAAGGCGGCGTGAATGAGAACATGATTAAACAAATAGGTGAGGCGCTCGAGGCTCGCGAATTAATGAAAATTAGCATTTTGCAAAACTGTGATGAAGATAAACAAGAAGTCGCACAAGCTATTGCTAAAGGTGCGAAAGCGGAAGTTGTACAAATTATTGGGAATATCATTATTCTGTATAAGGAATCAAGAGAAAACAAGCAACTGGTGCTGCCAAAATGAGAAAGAAGGTTGGCCTTTTAGGGGGAACGTTTAATCCCCCTCATGTCGGTCATCTTATCATTGCCAATGAGGTGCTTGAAGCGCTTGAGCTTGATGAGGTTCGTTTTATGCCCAATAAAACTCCTCCTCATAAACAGATGGATGAAAGAGTGTCAGAAGAAGATCGTATCGGTATGCTGTCCGTCGCTATCGACAATCATCCAAAGTTTCAGCTTGAATTGATTGAAATGGAACGTAATGGGAAATCTTATACATATGATACGATTAAATTATTAAAGGAACGAGAGCCGAAGACGGATTTTTATTTTATCATCGGTGGCGATATGATTGAGTATTTGCCTAAGTGGTATCAAATAGATAAACTGTGTCAGCTCGTGACCTTTGTTGGTGTTCGCCGTCCAGGGTATTCTGTAGAAACCTCTTATCCTGTTCGTTTAATTGACACGCCTGAAATTCATCTTTCTTCAAGCTTACTTAGAGAAAAAGCAGCAACGAACGGTACTTTACGGTATTTGCTGCCGGATCAGGTGATTGCTTATATAAAGGAGAATCAATTATATGAACCGAGAACAGGCATTACAGATTGTGAAAGGGCAGATCACTGAACATCGTTACAATCATACATTAGGTGTCATGCATACAGCGATTGAGTTAGCGAAAAAATACGGAGCCGATCCGCAAAAAGCAGAGATGGCTGCTATTTTCCATGATTATGCGAAATTTCGCCCGAAAGAGGAGATGGCGGCGATCATTCAAAGAGAAGGGATGGATTCGCGCTTATTATCTTTCCATTCTGAGCTGTGGCATGCCCCTGTTGGAGCGTATTTAGTTCAAACAGAAGTGGGAATTGACGATGAGGAAGTACTAGATGCCATTCGTTATCATACATCAGGGCGAGTGGGGATGCCGCTTCTTGAGAAAGTAGTTTATTTAGCGGATTATATTGAGCCGGGCCGCCATTTTCCGAAAGTGGAGAAGGTGCGGGAATTAGCGAAGGAAGATTTAGATGCCGCTGTCATTAAAGCAGTGAAAAATACGATTAAATTTTTAATGAAAAGAAATCAGCCGATCTTCCCGGATACGTTTGATACGTATAATGATTTAACGAAAAAGAAGGAGGAAAAACGTTAATGGGTCAACCTGAAATTTTACAACGTGTCGCTAAAGCGGCAGATGATAAACGCGCAGAACATATTGTTGTGTTAAATATGCAAGGGATTTCTTTAATCACCGACTATTTTATGATTTGTCACGGAAATTCGGATAAACAAGTGCAAGCCATTGCTCGGGAGGTTAAGGAGCAAGCGGAAGAGCTCGGATACACAGTTAAACGTATGGAAGGCTTTGATGAAGCCCGCTGGATCTTGATCGATATCGGAGATGTTGTCATTCATGTATTCCATCGAGATGAACGAGTGTACTACAATCTGGAGCGATTATGGGGAGATGCACCGCAAGTGGATGTGGAGAGCGAGCTGCTTGCATGACCTATCAACGCTTTGCCTACGTATATGATTTTTTAATGCAAGATGTTCCTTATGAAGAATGGCTTCGTTTTTTTGAGCAGCATACAGCCAGTGTAGCCGGTAAAAAAGTGCTTGATCTCGCTTGCGGAACAGGTGAATTGACATGGAGATTAGCGTCGGCTGGCTGGGATGTGACGGGCGTTGATTTATCTGAAGACATGCTGATGATGGCTCGGGAAAAAGCCGCTGAAAAAGGCTTGTCCTTTTCGCTCTACCAGCAAGACATGCGAGAGCTAGAAGGGCTTGGTACATACGATGTAGTGACGATTTTTTGTGACTCCTTAAACTACTTGCACAGTGAAGAGGATGTGAAACGAACATTTCGTCTTGTTCACGCTCATTTAGAAGAAGGCGGAATTTTCCTCTTTGACGTTCATTCATTGTATAAAATACATCATATTTTTACCGATGGAACGTTTACTTCCACGGAGGATGAAGTATCGTACATTTGGCACTGCTTTGAAGGAGACTTGCCTAACAGTGTCGACCATGAGCTAACGTTTTTTGCTCTTGATGAATCGAGCGGTCAATATGAGCGGTTTGATGAAGGGCATACCCAGCGAACATTTGAGCCGGAGCAATATACAGCATGGCTCGAACAGGCTGGCTTTGAGGTGCTGCACCTAACCGCAGATTTTACAGCTGATTCTCCTAAACAAGAAAGTGAGCGAATCTTTTTTGTAGCTCAAAAAAAAATATCATGACTAAAAAGCTCCCGATAACAGCGGATCAATGCGGTTGTTATCGGGGTTTTTAGTCTGTGAAAAAAATGTTGTAAATAAAAAGGTTTTTTTGTATAAAAAGCGAATAAATTAATTGATTCCAAATTGTGCACTTGTTTCTTGTTTGTCTTCGGCGAATTTTTTATGGGTGGCTTGGAATAACTTCGTGAACATCTCTCCTACTTCAGCTTCTAACACTTCAATTCCTTTTCCAGTGACACCGCCTTTGACGCACACTTTTTCTTCTAGCTCAGCTAGCGTATATTCTTTTTGCTTAAATAACTCACCTAGTCCGATCAACATGCATTCCGCTAATGTTTCCGCTGTTTCTGCTTTCATTCCGGTCGTTTCGGCTCCCTCAATGAACTTCCGAGTTAAAAAGCTCAAAAAAGCCGGTCCACAGCTGACGAGATCGGATGCTGCCCGCGTAATTGATTCATCAATTTCCACCGCATCGCTGCTGATACGCTTCATCACCTCTTGCATATGTTCTTTCCATTCCTCTTGACACTTATATCCGAATGTATATAACACCGCTCCAGAGCGCACCTTGTTTGTAATGCTCGGAATCATTCGCATGCAGGAGCAAGGAAGCAGTGATTCCAGCTGGGCTGTGCTGACAGGGCTTGTAATGGAAATCACGCACTGTGATGGCCGAAATAAGTGTTTCACTTCCTGTAGCATCGGAAAAATATCGTGGGGTTTTACACAAATAAAGATACGATCACAAGTATGCACTATCTGTGCAATGGAATCACAAATCGTGATTTGAGGGTGTGTGATTTGGATCCGCTTTGCTTTTTCTGCGGTGCGATTGATGATGAACAAATCAGCAGCGGCTATAGCTTTTGAATCGATGAGCGCATGAATTAAGATTTCTCCCATATTGCCTGTTCCAATGACTCCTGTTTTCATTCGTTTCCCCCCTTTTTTAAAGAAATGCAGCTTTTACAATGTATGTTTTCGAAAACAGTTTATGCAAAAGAGGTGTAAAGCGTGGATGTAAGAGCATGGATTGAAAAATATAAAACACATGTATTAATAGCCGCTGGTATTTGCGCATTTGGATTGTATCAATTATCGGAGGAAGAAACACCTCCGCCTGAACCGATAGCCGTGGAAGAAGCGGCACCGCCGTTACAGGAGAAAATGGAATCAGCACCAACTGCAGCGAAAGCACCTGAGCAGCCGCAAATGGTGACAGTAGATATTAAAGGGGCGGTCAAGATGCCTGGCATCTATTCTTTATCTAGTGAAGAACGAATCAATGATGCTGTCGCGAAAGCAGGAGGATTTCAAAAAGAAGCCGATCGGACGACGGTGAACTTAGCGCAAAAGTTGCAAGATGAGATGGTGATCTATATTCCGAAAGTAGGGGAAGAGCCACCGGCGCAGCTGGCTGTGGCTCCAGCGGCTAATGGAGGGACGACCGCTGCACCAACAGCTAGTTCAGGTGGTGCAGAACAAGGAGCGGTGATCAATATTAATACAGCCACACCAGCCGAACTGCAGGAGCTGCCTGGGATCGGAGAAGCGAAAGCACAAGCGATCATTGATTATCGGGAAACGACAGGCGCGTTTGCGCAACCGGAAGATTTGAAAAAGGTGTCAGGTATCGGCGATAAAACATTTGAGAAATTGCAGCCGTTAATCACCGTGAATTAAAATTCATTGACGATCGCCTTTTTCTCTCGCTAAACTAAAAAGAAAAAGAGTTTTCTAGAAAGAGGGAAGCGAGAATGAGCAGAAAAAGTTGGGATGAATATTTTTTAGATATTGCGGAAGTGGTGTCGACGCGTTCGACGTGTAATCGCTTGCATGTCGGCTGCGTCATTGTCAAAGACAAGCATATTGTTGCCACAGGGTACAATGGATCGATTCACGGGCATGAGCATTGTGAAGATGAAGGCTGTCTGCTGTCTGATGAAAAGAGATGTATTCGCTGTCTGCACGCAGAGTTAAACGCCGTTCTCCATGCCGATCGGGACCGGTTAAAGGGAGCGGCTGCTTATGTCACTCATGAGCCTTGTGAAAATTGCGCGAAGACATTGGCACAAGCGGGCATTCAACGAGTTATTTATCGTCATGCCTATCCGAATAAATGGAATCAGTACTTTTTAAAAGGGATTGAAGTGAAGCATTTGCCAAAAACAGACTAAGGAGGCTTTATGCGAGGGACATTTATTTATGTTGCTTTGTTTTCATTAGCCGGAATCATATGGGCACTTCCGTCTTTAGGAAGTGTCCGTCTCTTTGTCACAGCGCTGGCTTTTTATTTGTTTTTACGGTTGGAAGAATCACTGAAACGAATGCTACTTATATCAGCTGTCCTTGCTTTTTTAGTAGGTCAGTGGCATGAAAAGAAGCATCATTCTGTGTATACCGGCGATGAAGAAGTGTTTCGAGTGTCGTTTACAGAAGAGATAGAGGTCGATGGAGATCGGCTGAAAGCAACGGTACAAGCAGCATCTGATGAAAAACTGCGTTTAAGCTACAGATTTTCATCAAAAGAAGAAGCAGATCAATGGAAGCGTCTATTGCCGGGCACGATGTGTGAGGTGTCTGCTGAACTAGAGCGGCCATCAGAGGCGCGCAATCGCCACGGATTTGATTATCGAAAGTTTTTAGCTCACCAGCATATTTTTTGGCAAATGAAAGCGACTCGCCTTTCCTTATCTTCTTGTTATCAGCCGAAACTCTCTATGAAACAGCAAATTTTCTTATGGCGTGCGAAAGGGATTGACCATATAAAAGAAACCTTTCCACAGAGTTTGCAGCCCACGGCAGCAGCCTTATTATTTGGTGACCGCACTTTGGCGGAAGAAGAAATGACGAAAGCTTATCAGCGGTTAGGGATTATTCATTTATTAGCCATTTCCGGGCTTCATGTCGGTTTACTGACGGCTTTTGTATATTACTTGTTGATCCGAATAGGGATCACGAAAGAGCGGGCCCAGCTCATTTTATTGATGGCACTGCCGGTTTATGCCTTGCTTGCTGGCGGATCGCCTCCTGTTGTTCGGGCGTGTTTAATGACTATCCTCATTTTGTTTTCTATTCGATTTCATCGGAAGTTTCCCCCTCTTGATGCATTGAGTCTTAGTTTTTTGCTTGTCCTTCTTTATGATCCTTATCTTCTTTATCAAGTAGGTTTCCAACTGTCGTATCTTGTGAGTTTTTCACTCATTCTTTCTTCTCAGTCCATTCTAGCCCATCCTGCCTCTTTTCTTGGAAAGATGTTTGTGGTAACGACTGTTTCTCAAATAGCCGCTTTGCCAGTGATGATGTATCACTTTTTTGAACTCTCGATTTATTCGTTTGTCGCCAATTTGTTTTTTGTTCCTTTTTATTCGTTTCTTTTGTTACCTTGCTTGCTCGTTGTTTATGTTGTTAGCTTTTTCTTTCCGCCCGTTTTGTCGTTCTTACCATTATTAGGCGAGGGACTGAGTCGAGTGGATGCGACGGCGGTGGAGCTTAGTACATGGCCGTTTGCAGTGGTGGTGACCGGTCGTCCATCCGCGCTCTTTATCGTGCTTTTGTGCTTTGTTTGTTTGATGGCTTTTTTATACTGGGAACGAACGAAACGGTTACTGCCTGTATGTTTTCTTCTTGTATTAGCAGTGGGTGCACAAATCATGACGCAAACATATTCTTCAAAAGGAGAGGTGTCATTTATTGACATCGGTCAAGGGGATGCAACCTTGATTAAATTGCCCTTTAATCAAGGGAATTATTTGATTGATACAGGAGGGTTGCTTCCTTTTCATAAAGAGGAATGGCAAAAGCAAAGAAGAGACTTTACGATTGGAGAGGATGTGTTGTTACCTTATTTTAAAAGCAAGGGCATCACGCGGATAGATAAGCTGATTTTAACCCATAGTGATTATGATCATATCGGTGCAGCAGTGGAACTGTTTCCTCATATGGAGATTAAAGAAATGATCATAAGTCCGGGTTCTGAGGTGAAACCCGTGATGCAGCAAACGATCGAACAAGCAAAACGGTTTCATGTGCCTGTTCGCTACGGCATATTTCAAGAAAGCTGGCAAACGGGAGAGGCTGCTTTTCAATTTTTATCTCCGGAAGATGATCAATATGAAGGCAATGATGATTCTCTTGTATTATATGCGCATATCGGAGGGAAGAAGTGGCTATTTACGGGCGATGCTGAGATCAGCGCGGAACAGAAGATGGCAGAACGCTTTTCGCTGGATGTGGATGTCGTTAAACTAGGTCATCATGGAAGCAAAACGTCGACATCAGAAGAGTGGATGGATGAAACGACGCCTGAATATGGGATTATTTCCGTTGGGAGAAAAAATCGCTATGGTCATCCGCATCGAGAAATTATACAACGGCTCGCTGGGCATCAGGTAAAAGTATGGAGAACGGATCTTCACGGAGAAATCACGTATACTTTTCATGGCAAACAAGGCACATTTTCGGTCTGTATTCCGTAACATGTAAAGAAAGAAGCTCGCCGGGTGGCGAGCTTCTAACGCAGAATTATCCGATCATTTTGATAGCTGTTGCAATAATAAACATTGTAGCAAAGAAACCGAAAGAAACGATAAATCCAACACCGGAGTCTACTGCATCGTTACGTTTTGATTGGACATTTTTTTCAAATTCGTTCACAACTACCCCTCCTATTTCCATTATAGTATAGACGATCATTTCTGAAAAATCTAGACTTCTCTTGACAATTTCCTACTCTGACAAGAGTTAACTTCGATAAATTTCACAAATTCGGTGAAAATACAAGTAAGACACGAGCACCGTCAGCAAGGTTGTTTCCGGAACATCGTTGCTGGCGTTCATATAGATCGCAAGGGGAGACAATTTGATCAGTTTCCCCTTGTCAAATGGATCAGGCTTTTTTAACATAAATAGTATCAAATAAAAATGGAGAGAAAAAGCCCTTGATACCAATTTGGAAAGAAATTGAACAAAAACAGTTTGCCCCTGTTTATTTATTATATGGAAAAGAAGATTTTTTAATCAATGAAACGAAGCAAAAGCTTGTTGCCAATGCCTTGACGGAAGAGGAGATGGATTTTAATTTTGCGCTATACGATTTAGAAGAAACGCCTATCGAGACCGCTTTAGAAGAAGCAGAAACGTTTCCTTTTATGGGGGAAAGGAAAGTGGTGATTTTGAATCACCCGATATTTTTGACAGCTGAACGGGCGAAGGAAAAGGTTGAACATAATTTGCAGCGGTTTGAGCAGTACATAAAAGACCCAGCTCCATACACCATCTTAATTGTGGTCGCCCCATATGAAAAGCTGGATGAAAGAAAGAAATTAACGAAGCTATTAAGAAAAGAAGCCGCTGTGCTAGAAGCCAAAAAACTCGGAGAACAAGAGTTAAAAGGTTGGCTGCGGGAACGGGCAAAAAGTCATCATGTCGACATGGACGAAGAGGCGCTTGAGCATTTACTAGCACTTGCCGGCACGAATTTAATGATGCTGACATCAGAGCTCGATAAGCTTTCGCTGTATGCGCAAGAGAAGCAGCGAATTACCAAAGAGATGGTGGACAAGTTGACGGCTCGTTCGCTGGAGCAAGATATTTTTTCATTAGTGGATCGGATTGTCACAGGAAAAATCGAAGAGGCCTTTCGTATTTATTATGATTTGCTGAAGTTAAACGAGGAACCGATTAAAATCCTTTCATTGATTGCCTCGCAGTTTCGTCTCATTTACCAGACGAAAGAGCTGTCAAGAAAAGGGTATGGCCAGCAGCAAATCGCCGGCTTTTTGAAAGTCCATCCTTTTCGAGTGAAGCTTGCTGCGGGACAAGCGCGCAACTTCACAGATGAACAGCTAGCTCAGATTATCCCAATGCTTGCTGATAGTGATTTACAAATGAAATCAAGCGGGATGACAAAAACGATGATTATTGAAATGTTTTTGTTCCAACTACAAGGAATAATGAAAAAGAGGCCTTAACGAAAAAAAATCCTTCAAGATGACTTGAAGGATTTTTTCGCAATTAAGCGTTTAATTTTTTCATAAGACGGCCTTTTGTGCGGTTAGCAGTGTTTTTGTGGATTAATCCTTTTGCTGCTGCTTTATCAAGGCTGCTTACTGCTTCAGTTAAAAGTACTTTTGCGTTTTCTTCGTTATTCGCAACCGCTGTTTCAAATTTCTTTACAGCTGTGCGCATAGCTGATTTCACTTGAGAATTTTGCTCAGTACGTTTTTGAGTAGTTTTTACGCGTTTGATGGCAGATTTAATATTTGGCATTCCTGTCACCTCCTAAAACGATCGAGATTCTATTTATTGCTCGATTTTCACAATTAAAGAACAAAAGTTATTCTATCAAACGAGGCGCTAGATTGCAATACTTACATTCGGATTTTGTGTCAAGGAATGAACTTTTACACAGTCGGGTAAAATGAAAAATAAGATAAATGGAAGGGAGAACAGGCAAGTGGAAGAGAAATCAATTAATTTAGAGGTTTACCAAGTTCGCACAGATTTGGCAGTTGAAGCAAGGGTGATGGCCCAAGAGCGGCAAGGGCAAATGGAGGAATTGCCAGGGGTATGTACAGAGGAGCGAGAAGTAGATGGCATCAAGGTTACGAATGTGACGATTGATGAAGAAGGGGAGAAAACAACAGGAAAAAAAGCAGGAATTTATTTGACAGTCGAATCTCAAGGGATTCGCAGTCATGATACCGCTCATCAGCACGAGGTAGAAAAAGTATTAGCCGCTGAGTTAGCCGCTTTTTTAAAAAAGAAGGGGATCGATGAAAAAGCGAGCTGCTTAGTTGTGGGACTCGGAAATAGTGATGTGACCCCGGATGCGCTCGGTCCGCTTGTCTGTGGTTCAGTGATGGTCACGAGACATTTCTTTGAATTGCAGCCTGAACAAGTAGAAGAGGGGTACAGGCCTGTCAGTTCGCTTGTGCCAGGCGTGATGGGAATGACGGGCATTGAAACAAGTGATATCGTCTTTGGGGTCGTTGAACGATCAAAGCCTGATTTTATTATCGTGGTAGATGCCCTTGCTTCCCGCTCCATTGAACGTGTCAACGCGACCGTACAAGTGTCAGACAGCGGTATTCATCCCGGGGCGGGAGTAGGGAATAAACGAAAAGAAATTAGCGAGAAAACATTGGGTATTCCCGTGATCGCTATTGGAGTTCCGACGGTTGTGGACGCGGTATCCATTACGAGCGATACGATTGATTATATTTTAAAACATTTAGGAAAAGAAATAACAGAAGGGGAACGTCCATCAAGCGCTCTTGCTCCGATGGGGTTTTCATTTGGAAAACGTGAAAAGCTGACGGATGAACATCTTCCGGATGAGGAAAAACGGCGCTCTTTTCTTGGAATGATAGGGGTGCTCCAGGAAGAAGAAAAGCGGCAACTGATTCACGAAGTGCTTGCCCCGCTAGGCCATAATTTGATGGTGACGCCAAAAGAAATAGATTTATTTATGAAAGATACAGCGAATTTGTTAGCAAACAGTTTAAATGCCGCTCTTCATCCGGCCATTGATCAGCAAAATACCGGCTTTTTCACGAAGTAAACTATTAGTTCTGCTTCTTTCTCTATTGTCATACGTATAGTACAAGACTTTAGTAGAAAGGGTGGAGCAATGAAAGGGACGCAGCCGAACTATATTTTCTCGATCAATTTGTCAACGATCTTAAAGGGTATGACGTTATTAACGATCTCTCTCCTTTCACTGTTTTCCGTTGTGGGATTATTGACCTCTCTCGCTTATAACTACCGAATTTCTTCTCATTCTGTGAACGAGGCGACGGAACATGTAAAAGGTGAAGCGCTTTACTATTTGTATACGCTAGAGAATAAAATGTTTGCGGCATATGCCCCGAGAGGTGTGAAGCCGCCTTCTTTAAGCGAGGTAGCCTTTAGATATGCCACCAATGTTCGCTTCCAAGACCCGAGGAGCTTTTTAGGCAGAGAGGTACCGGGGTTTTCTATTTATGACGGTCAAATTTTAGTAGCTGGAGAAGGAACGGATTATACGAATATGCCAATCGAATCTGAACCGTCGGCGGATGTGCTGCGAAAGCAAAATGAGGCTCCGCTTGCTGATAATCCGAAAGAGATTCAAAAAGATCCGCCAAAACCGCCGCTGATGACGACAGAGGGGAAAGAGCGGGTATTTATGTATTTTACGCATACAAGAGAGTCGTACTTGCCTTTGTTAGAAGGTGTTTCTTCTCCAGATGCTGCTCAACATTCATCGTTAAATGTAACAAAAGTAGGCGAGATGGTTAAAGTGGCACTTGAGCATAAAGGAATTGGAACGGCCATTGATAAAACCGACATTATCGCTAAGCTTGAACAGTTAGGAAGAGATTATGGTCAATCTTATCAGCAATCTCGTGAATTGTTCGCAGCTGCTCAAACGAATAATCGAGATTTGCAATATTTTATTGATATTCATCGGGACTCGCAGCGTAAACAAGTGACGACAGCCACGATTAATGGTGAAACATATGCTAAATTGGTATTTGTCATTGGAGGAGAGCATGCGAATTATGAGAAAAATGCTAAGTTAGCCACTGAACTGCATAATCGCATTGAAAAAAAATATAAAGGGTTGTCTCGAGGAGTTATTTTAAAGCAAGGAAAAAGAACCAACGGCAAGTTCAACCAAGATTTGTCTAACAATGCGTTGCTTATAGAATTTGGGGGAGTCGATAATACTTACGAAGAATTGAATCGGACAGCGAACGCATTTGCTGATGTGTTTGCCGACTATTACTGGCAAGGAGAAGCTGTTCAAGGCAAAGCGTCCGCCGATTAGAAAGGAAGAGCAATGAAAGCCTTTTTGCTAAAAACTTATTTAGTTGTTTCTATCTTTTTTTTAGGAATGTTGATTGGCATCTTCCAAAATACTAGGGAAGAAACACCAGTCCATGATAGAGAATTTGTCATTCAGATGGATCGTCCGCAAACTTGGGTAAAGAAAGATGTGATAGAACAAGATTTAGCTACTAAACAGGCCAGAGTAGAAAAAGAAGGAGCGATCAATCTATTTTCTGTCGTCGGTCAATCCCTTGCTGAAACGGTGACAGTAGTGACCACGACAATGTTTGATGGATAAAAAATATTAAGTGATAATAAAATTGGTCTTGGTCATTTCGGGGTAAATTTCTATTATAAGATTTAGCGAAAAAAGATTTCCTTTGTATGGGAATCTTTTTTCGCTAAATCATTTTATTGTCTTACTTATACATTTCATTTTCTAAAATAATCATGTTTTCATTGACAGAAGTTTTACCGACTTGTTTCGTGTTTTCAACTAACCAATAAATATTATCGCAGCATTGCTTTGCACCTTTTACTAATAACGGTACACCTATAAAATCAATTTTCAATCCTCTCGAGAAAAATCCTCCCAATGACATAACCATTGGAACAGTGGGTGATGTGTTAGAGAAAACGATTTTTTCGTTAAAATAAAATTTATTTTGTAATAATAATGCCAATTCTTTTAATGCGGGGACAACAAGTTTGTTCCTTTTCCGTCCAATTGTATACACTGAGTGACCATCTTCATCGTTTCCGTGAAAAATGAGTTTTCCGAAATCCTCTTTCGTTAGTTGATTGAAATATTTTACACTTAATATCTCTTCCGAAGTTAGTGTTCTTTCGGATTGAGGCAGTTGCTTTAAATGATATGCGGCAGCTAGGGACGTAGTATGTGTCCCGCCATAATCATTATAAATATAAATCATAGGAAATCCTCCTCGGTCCTTTATCCGTTTTTATTATGAGCATTTATTTTATTGTCAATTCTGTTAGCTATGTTTATTTGGCTGGCTCCAGTTCATACGTCGCTAAACGGCGCCTTCCGCTTTTCGTTGTCATTTGCTTTTTGTGCTGATATAATCAATGCTAGTGTAATTGTGGCGATTTAACAGAAGAAGGTGAAAGTATGAATCATGAAGAGAGATTAAAGAGACAGGAGCATATTCGAAACTTCTCGATTATTGCTCATATTGATCATGGAAAGTCTACGTTAGCAGACCGAATTTTAGAGAAAACTCAGGCGTTGACTGCCCGTGAAATGAAGAGCCAGCTGCTTGATTCGATGGATTTAGAGAGAGAGCGTGGCATTACGATTAAATTAAATGCAGTTCAATTAACATATAAGGCGAAAGATGGAGAGGAATATATTTTTCACTTAATCGATACACCAGGACACGTCGATTTTACGTATGAAGTGTCTCGAAGCTTAGCTGCCTGTGAAGGAGCGATTTTAGTTGTTGATGCCGCTCAAGGAATTGAAGCACAAACGTTAGCGAACGTGTATCTTGCCTTAGACAATGACTTGGAAATTCTTCCGGTCATTAATAAGATTGATTTGCCAGCAGCGGAGCCAGAGCGAGTGCGTCAAGAGGTGGAGGACGTCATTGGTCTTGACGCTTCAGAAGCCGTTCTTGCTTCCGCAAAAGCAGGAATCGGGATTGAAGAGATTTTAGAACAAATCGTGGAAAAGGTACCAGCTCCACAAGGCGATCCGTCTGCTCCGTTAAAAGCACTTATTTTTGACTCGATGTTTGATGCGTATCGAGGAGTAGTCGCCTATATTCGTATTGTCGATGGAACTGTTAAAGTAGGCGATCGAATTAAAATGATGTCGACTGGAAAAGAATTTGATGTCACAGAGGTTGGGGTGTTTACGCCAAAAACAACGGCTCGTGATGAACTAACAGTCGGCGATGTTGGCTTTTTAACAGCGGCGATTAAAAATGTGGGTGATACAAGTGTCGGGGATACGATCACTTTAGCCAAAAATCCTGCTGATGAAGCGTTGCCTGGCTATCGAAAGCTAAATCCAATGGTGTATTGCGGACTATACCCAATTGATTCTTCTAAATTTAACGATTTGAGAGATGCGCTTGAAAAGCTTGAATTAAATGATTCAGCTTTACAATTCGAGCCAGAAACATCACAAGCTTTAGGCTTTGGTTTCCGTTGTGGCTTCTTAGGCTTGCTTCATATGGAAATTATTCAAGAGCGGATTGAGCGTGAGTTTAAAATCGATTTAATTACGACAGCGCCAAGTGTTATTTATAATGTAAAAATGACAAATGGTGAGGAAGTTCGTGTGGATAACCCATCTAATATGCCGGATCCGCAAAAAATTGATAGCGTAGAGGAGCCTTATGTCAAAGCGTCTATTATGGTGCCAAATGATTATGTTGGAGCGGTGATGGAATTAGCACAAGGCAAACGAGGAATCTTCATCGATATGCAATACATGGATGAAATTCGCGTCAACGTTGTGTATGAAATTCCATTGTCAGAAATCGTTTATGATTTCTTCGACCAGTTGAAGTCTAATACAAAAGGCTATGCTTCATTTGATTATGAGCTGATTGGCTATAAGCCGTCGAAGCTTGTGAAAATGGATATTTTATTAAACAGCGAAAAGGTCGATGCGTTAAGCTTTATCGTTCATCGTGACTTTGCGTATGAGCGTGGAAAAGTCATTGTTGAAAAGCTGAAAGAATTAATCCCAAGGCAACAGTTCGAAGTACCTGTTCAAGCAGCGATCGGTCAAAAGATTGTGGCTCGTTCAACGATCAAATCTATGGGCAAAAACGTATTGGCGAAATGTTACGGTGGGGATATTTCCCGTAAACGTAAATTGCTTGAGAAGCAAAAGGAAGGTAAGAAACGGATGAAGCAAGTTGGATCTGTTGAAGTACCACAAGAAGCTTTCATGGCTGTTCTGAAAATGGATGAACCAAATAAATAATGGATGAGGGAAAGGGAAAGCATAACAGCTTCCCCTTTTTCTCGTTTTGTTAGAGGAGTTTTTTAATGATACGTTCCGCTTATATTCATATTCCTTTTTGTCATCAAATTTGTCATTATTGCGATTTTAATAAAGTATTTATGAAAAATCAGCCAGTGGAGGAGTATTTGTCAGCGTTGGCTACTGAAATGAAGCTGATGCAGGAGCAAACTCCCACGGCTGATGTAAATACCATTTTTGTTGGCGGGGGGACCCCAACCGCTTTAAGTGCTGGGCAATTAGAGACGCTTTGCCGGTCCATTCGAGACATTCTCCCGTTTACAGAGGGGGAGTTCACTTTTGAAGCCAATCCAGGAGATTTAACCGAGGATAAGCTGAAAGTGTTAAAAGAGTATGGAGTGAACCGCTTAAGCATCGGTGTGCAATCCTTTGATGATGAGCTGTTGGCATCCATTGGCCGCACGCATAAAAGCCGCGATGTGTTTACAACGATTGAACATGCGCAAGCCATTGGGTTTGAAAATATTAGCATTGATTTAATTTATGCTTTACCTAATCAAACGCTCGAGAATTTTCGTGATACGCTACGTACAGCACTAAGCTTAAGTCTACCGCATTATTCCGGCTATTCATTGATTATTGAACCGAAAACAGTCTTCTATAATTTAATGAGAAAAGATCGCTTGCCTCTTCCGAAAGTTGAAACCGAAGCTGCGATGTATCGTGAATTAATTGAACAAATGACTATTCACGGATTGAAACAATATGAAATCAGCAACTTTGCTAAAAAGGGGTTCGAGAGCCGCCATAATCTCGTGTATTGGAACAACGAATCTTATTACGGATTCGGAGCTGGCGCGCATGGCTATGTCAATGGTGATCGAACGGCCAATCACGGACCGTTGAAAAAATATATGGAACCATTAAAGAATGGAAGACTCCCTCTTTTATCGACTCATCATGTATCTAAAAATGAGGAAATGGAGGAGGAGATGTTCCTTGGTTTGCGGAAAATGGCAGGAGTATCAGTCGCTCATTTTCGCGAAAAATATCAATGTTCGCCGCTTGAATTATTTAAACAGCCTCTCGCTGATATGACAGCAAGGGGGCTGGTGAGCATTGAAAATAACGAAACGATCCGTTTGACAGAGGAAGGGAAATTGTTTGGCAATGAAGTCTTTCAGTCATTTTTATTATCGATTGAGTAATCCGTAATAACAGAAGCATCTCCGTTGACAATAGACACTGATTTTGATAATTTATTTATAGATTTAGCACTCATAAAGAGAGAGTGCTAACAGGGGTGAGGAACGTTGTTAACAGATCGTCAGCTTTTCATCTTACAAGTAATTATTGATGACTTCATTCAATCAGCACAGCCAGTCGGCTCCCGCAGCTTAGTTGAAAAAGAAAAAGTCGGATACAGTTCAGCGACGATCCGCAATGAGATGGCGGAGTTAGAGGAATTAGGTTACTTAGAGAAAACCCATACTTCCTCAGGAAGAATACCGTCTGAAAAGGGATATCGTTATTATGTCGATCATCTGTTGCATCCTGAACAGCTCAACCGAAAAGAAGTACAGACGATTCACTCCATTTTTTCTGAACGAATGTATGAGTTGGAAAAAGTGGTACAAAAATCGGCGAAAATTTTATCAGAGTTAACGAAATATACAGCGATTGTATTAGGACCTGAAATTAAAGATAATAAAGTAAAGAGGCTACAAATTGTTCCTTTAAGTAAAGATACAGCGATTGCGATTATCGTGACAGACACGGGACATGTTGAAAATCGAACGTTCCAGCTTCCAGAAGGTGTTGATGCTTCAGATATTGAGAAGATGGTCAATATTTTGAATGAACGATTAGTCGGCGTTCCTCTTTCTAACTTGCATGATAAGTTGTATAAAGAAATTGTTGTTCTCATGCGCCGTCATATTCATAATTATGAAGCGATGTTAACGATGTTTGCTGATGCGGTAGATGTACCGACAACTGAAAAATTATTTTTTGGCGGCAAAACGAATATGCTCAATCAGCCGGAATTTCATGATATCGCGAAAATTCGTCAAGTAATGAATATGATTGAGCAAGAAGAAGGCATTTATAAATTAATTAGTGGTATTCCAACCGGCATTCAAGTCAAGATAGGGAAAGAAAATAATAATGAAGCGATGGCGCATTGCAGCTTAATTACCGCTTCGTATTCCATTGGAGAAGAACAAGTGGGAACCATCGCGATCCTTGGACCGACCCGAATGGAATATTCGCGTGTGATCAGCCTCGTCGATTTTTTAAGTCACGATATGACAAAAGCATTGACGAAGTTGTATGAGAGCTAAGTAAGCATGGGAAGAGTATGGAAGTTATTGCTGACTTCCCTCTCTTTCTGTGTATAATATAAAAGGTGGATTGTTAGGGTGAATTTTGAAGGAGGTGAAACCAATGGCAGAAGAGAAGCAACTACATGAAGAAGAACTCAAACAAACTGACGAGCAGCTAGTAACAGAAGAAGCGGTAGAGACAACAGAAACTGTTGAGGAAGAGGCTTCTTTTGACAAAATAAATGAATTAGAACAAAAATTAGAAGAAGCAGAGAACTCTTATTTGCGTTTACGTGCTGATTTTGATAACTTCCGTCGCCGCACGCAAATTGAGCGTGAAGCAGCAGATAAGTATCGTGCGCAAAATTTAATTTCTGACTTGCTTCCATTGTTAGATAACTTCGAACGTGCACTGAAAGTCGAAGCAACGAACGAGCAGACAGAATCCGTTCTTCAAGGAATGGAGATGGTTTATAAAGGATTGCTCGCAGCGTTAGAAAACGAAGGTGTCGAAGTAATCGAAGCTGTTGGCAATGAATTTGATCCGCATATTCATCAGGCAGTGATGACAGATAATGATGAAAATTACGGATCAAACATCGTGGTGGAAGAATTTCAAAAAGGGTACAAATTAAAAGACCGTGTTATTCGTCCATCAATGGTCAAAGTTAATCAATAGTGAACTACATAAATTTTTTCAGGAGGTAGTACAAATGAGCAAAATTATCGGTATCGACTTAGGTACAACAAACTCATGCGTGGCGGTTCTTGAAGGGGGAGAAGCGAAAGTTATTCCGAACCCAGAAGGCAATCGCACAACACCATCTGTTGTCGCATTTAAAAATGGTGAGCGTCAAGTAGGGGAAGTAGCAAAGCGTCAAGCGATTACAAACCCAAACACAATCATTTCTATTAAGCGTCACATGGGTACAACTCATAAAGAAACGATTGAAGGAAAAGAATACTCTCCTCAAGAAATTTCTGCGATGATTCTTCAGCACTTGAAATCTTACGCAGAAGAGTATTTAGGAGAAAAAGTAGATAAAGCGGTTATTACAGTTCCTGCTTACTTTAACGATGCAGAGCGTCAAGCAACTAAAGATGCGGGTAAAATTGCTGGTCTTGAAGTAGAGCGTATCATTAATGAGCCGACAGCTGCCGCTCTTGCATACGGTATGGATAAAATGGATGAAGATCAAACGATTCTTGTATACGACCTTGGTGGCGGTACATTTGACGTTTCGATTTTAGAACTTGGCGACGGTGTGTTCGAAGTTCGTTCAACAGCAGGTGATAACCGTTTAGGCGGAGATGACTTCGACCAAGTAATCATCGATTATTTAGTACAAGAATTCAAAAAAGAAAACGGCATTGACTTATCTCAAGATAAAATGGCGATGCAACGTTTAAAAGATGCAGCGGAAAAAGCGAAAAAAGACCTTTCTGGTGTGACTTCTACACAAATTTCTTTACCGTTTATCACAGCGGGCGAAGCTGGTCCACTTCACTTAGAATTAACATTAAGCCGTGCTAAATTTGAAGAGCTATCAGCGAACCTTGTAGAACGTACAATGGGACCTGTACGTCAAGCGCTTCAAGATGCAAATCTTTCTGCTTCTGAACTTGATAA
Source organism: Bacillus sp. REN10 (assembly GCF_016820555.1). Lineage (GTDB taxonomy): Bacteria > Bacillota > Bacilli > Bacillales > Domibacillaceae > Bacillus_CE. The sequence goes on from NZ_JADHDW010000001.1 coordinate 347,363, forward strand.
AGTTATTTTAGTTGGTGGATCAACTCGTATCCCAGCTGTTCAAGAAGCGATTCGCAAAGCAACAGGTAAAGAGCCTCATAAAGGCGTAAACCCGGATGAAGTAGTAGCTATGGGTGCTGCTGTTCAAGGTGGGGTATTAACAGGTGATGTAAAAGACGTTGTTCTTTTAGACGTTACTCCACTTTCATTAGGAATTGAAACAATGGGCGGCGTATTTACAAAGTTAATTGATCGCAACACTACGATCCCAACTTCTAAATCACAAGTATTCTCTACGGCTGCTGATAACCAAACAGCTGTTGATATTCATGTGCTTCAAGGGGAGCGCTCCATGGCAGCGGCAAACAAAACATTAGGTCGCTTCCAATTAGCGGACATTCCACCAGCACCGCGTGGTATTCCACAAATCGAAGTAACATTTGATATCGACAAAAACGGTATCGTGAATGTTAGTGCGAAAGATATGGGCACAGGTAAACAACAAAACATCACGATTAAATCATCTTCAGGTCTTTCTGATGAAGAGATTGATCGCATGGTGAAAGAAGCAGAAGAAAATGCTGAAGCAGATAAAAAGCTAAAAGAAGAAGTCGAACTTCGCAATGAAGCGGATCAACTAGTTTTCACAACAGAGAAAACATTAAAAGAGCTTGAAGGCAAAGTAGATGCTGAAGAAGTGAAGAAAGCGGAAGAAGCAAAAGAAGCATTGAAAGCAGCCATCGAGAAAAACGAAATTGAAGAGATTCGTACGAAGAAAGATGCGCTATCTGAAATTGTGCAAAACTTGTCCATGAAACTGTATGAAGAAGCAGCCAAGCAAGCCCAGGCGCAAGAAGGACAGGCACAAGGCGGACAAAAAAGTGATGACGTCGTCGATGCTGAATTTGAAGAAGTAAACGACGATAAGTAACACACGCTTGAGCCTTTTCGCTAGGCAGCTAAAGTCAAAGTCAGGGGTTCCTTGGCTTTGACTTTTTTCATGATGAGCTGAAACAATCGATTGGTATTAACTATTCACTATTAAGGAGTAACTATGTTAAAATAGCCTTTATGTGAAAGGAATCGGGGAGTGGAAAGTGATGAGTAAACGGGACTATTATGAAGTGCTTGGTGTAGAGAAAAGCGCCTCAAAAGAAGAAATCAAAAAAGCATATCGCAAGCTCTCAAAAAAATATCATCCGGATATTAATAAAGAAGCGGGAGCCGATGAAAAATTTAAAGAAGTCAAAGAAGCTTACGAAGTATTAAGTGATGACCAAAAACGGGCACAATATGATCAATTTGGTCATACAGATCCGAACCAAGGATTTGGCGGGGCTGATTTTGGTGGCTTCGGAGGGTTTGAAGATATTTTTAGCACGTTCTTTGGAGGCGGCGGCGGTCGCAGAAGAGATCCGAACGCTCCACGCCAAGGAGCAGACTTGCAATACACGATGACCATCAAATTTGAAGAAGCGGTTTTTGGAAAAGAGACAGATATTGAAATTCCGAAAGAAGAAACTTGTGAAACATGTACAGGTACAGGGGCCAAACCTGGCACGAATCCAGAAACTTGTTCACATTGTCATGGTTCAGGCCAGTTAAATGTCGAGCAAAACACACCATTTGGTCGTATTGTGAACCGTCGTACTTGCCCATATTGTAGCGGTACAGGTAAGATGATTAAAGAAAAATGCTCGACATGTGGCGGTGATGGAACCGTAACGAAAATGAAGAAAATCCATGTGAAAATACCGGCTGGAATTGATGATGGTCAGCAACTTCGCGTCTCTGGGCAAGGAGAGCCAGGGGTGAACGGAGGACCTTCTGGAGATTTATTTATTGTGTTCCGTGTTCTTCCGCACGAACTGTTTGAGCGAGATGGCGACGATATTTATTGTGAAATTCCAATCACTTTTGTTCAAGCTTCCCTTGGTGATGAAATCGAAGTACCAACGATTCATGGAAGAATTAAACTGAAGGTACCAGCAGGAACACAAACGGGAACAAAATTCCGTCTGCGCGGCAAAGGTGTGCCAAATGTTCGCGGTTATGGTACAGGAGATCAACATATTCGCGTGAAAGTGGTTACTCCAACGAAATTAAATGAAAAGCAGAAAAACTTGCTTCGAGAGTTTGCAGAAGTAAGCGGTGAGATGTTGGATGAGCAGCAAGCAAGCTTTTTTGATAAAGTAAAACGCGCGCTAAAGCGTGATTAATAAAGAATGGAGCTGGCAACAGATGAAGTGGTCGGAGATTAGCATTCAAACAACAAATGAAGCAGTAGAGGCTATTTCTAATATTTTGCATGAAGCAGGTGCAAGTGGCGTTGTTATTGAAGATCCTTTTGAATTACAGAGAGAGCGTGAGGATCAATTTGGTGAAATTTATCAGCTAAATCCCGATGACTATCCTGAAGAAGGTGTAATCGTTAAAGCGTATTTACCTGTAAACAGCTTTCTGGCAGAAACCGCTGAAGGGATTGCTCAATCGATTAAGAATCTTGTTGAATACAATATTGACATTGGTCAAAATGTGATGACATTGATAGAAGTCAATGAAGAAGATTGGGCAACTGCATGGAAGCAATATTATAATCCAGTGAAAATCTCTGAGAAATTTACGATCGTGCCTACTTGGGAAGAGTATGAACCGGTCAGTACAGATGAGTTAATTATCGAATTGGACCCAGGTATGGCTTTCGGAACAGGTACACACCCGACAACAGTCATGTGTTTGCAAGCGTTAGAACGATACGTTCAGTCAGGTGACCATGTAGTAGACGTTGGTACTGGTTCTGGCGTGTTAAGTATTGGAGCAGCCTTGCTTGGTGCCAACAAGGTGACAGCTTTAGACTTAGATGAAGTAGCTGTTGAGTCGGCGAAAGAAAATGTTCGTCTTAATCACGTGGAAGAAATAGTGAATGTGTCGAAAAATAATTTGTTAGATGGCATTGATGAACAGGTAGATGTAGTGGTAGCCAATATTTTAGCGGAAGTGATTATGTCATTTACCGATGAAGTAGCTCAAGTGGTGAAGCCAGGCGGCTATTTTATTTCTTCAGGGATTATTAGTCAAAAGCGTGATGATGTGAAAGAGGCTGTTCTGGCGGCTGGCTTTGATATTGAAGAAACTGTGTTAATGGAAGACTGGGTCGCTATTATTGCCAAGAAAAAATAATAAAGATGGAGCTGTCTTAGAAGTCTGTGAGACAGCTGGAATGAAAATGAAATAGACGGGGTGACAATCGTGCAGCGCTACTTTGTAAATGAACAGTTAGAGGACGGCAAATCAATCAAAATCGAAGGAGAGGATTTTCATCATTTGTCACGAGTGATGAGGATGGAAGTAGGCGATCATGTCTATGCTGTGTTTCCTAATGGAGAGACAGCAGAGGTAGAAATTGAGCACCTTTCTAATGATTATGCTCTTGCCTTTCTCGTGGAATGGATTCATGATAAGAAAGAGCTGCCGGTTGATATCGCCATTGCGAGCGGTCTGCCGAAAGGGGATAAATTTGAACTGGTCATTCAAAAGGGAACCGAACTGGGGGCTAACTTGTTTGTCCCTTTTCATGCGGATCGCTCCATCGTGAAATGGGATGAAAAAAAGGGTGAGAAAAAGACGGAACGCTGGTCGAAAATAGCAAAAGAAGCCGCTGAACAATCCCATCGTAACCGTGTGCCAAAAGTAATGAAGCCGGTGAATATAGATCAATTGATTGAAATCGGAAAAGACTATCCGTTTAAATTATATGCTTATGAAGAAGAAGCGAAGCAAGGAGAAAAACAGGCATTTCATCAAGTATTAGCCGATATGCATCTTGGTGATCGGCTGTTCATTGTTTTTGGGCCTGAAGGTGGAATTTCAGAGAAGGAAGCGGAAAAATTACGGAGTCATGGTTATATTCCATGTGGGTTAGGACCGAGAATTTTACGCACAGAGACTGCTCCGCTATATGCTTTATCTGCAATCTCCTACCATTTTGAATTAATGAGGTGATGATCATGCCAACAGTGGCATTCCAAACGCTTGGATGTAAAGTAAACCATTATGAAACAGAAGCCATCTGGCAGCTTTTTAAAAGCCAGAATTACGAGAGAGTCGACTTTGAAGCAACAGCAGACGTATATGTCATTAATACATGTACAGTAACGAATACAGGAGATAAGAAAAGTCGCCAAGTCATCCGTCGAGCCGTTCGAAAAAATCCAGATGCGGTCATTTGTGTAACGGGTTGTTATGCACAAACATCGCCAGCTGAAATTATGGCAATTCCAGGAGTCGATGTCGTTGTTGGAACGCAAGATCGTGCGAAAATGCTCGACTATATTGAGCAGTTTAAACAAGAACGCCAGCCGATTAATGGCGTTGGCAACATTATGAAAAACCGCGTGTACGAAGAGTTGGATGTACCAGCTTTTACAGACCGTACACGGGCTTCTTTAAAAATTCAAGAGGGTTGTAATAACTTCTGTACGTTTTGTATTATTCCGTGGGCGCGCGGCTTAATGCGTTCTCGTGACCCGCAAGAAGTGCTTCGTCAAGCACAGCAGCTAGTTGATGCCGGTTACAAGGAAATTGTGTTAACAGGCATTCACACCGGCGGATACGGTTCGGATATGAAGGATTACAATTTAGCGATGCTTCTTGCTGATTTAGAAAAAGTCAAAGGCTTAAAGCGCATCCGTATTTCTTCTATTGAAGCGAGTCAATTAACAGATGAAGTGATTGATGTCATTGATCGCTCGAACATTGTAGTGAGACATTTGCACGTACCTTTACAATCAGGCTCAAATACCGTATTAAAAAGAATGCGACGCAAATACACAATGGAGCAATTTGCCGATCGTTTAAATCGTTTGAAGCAAGCATTACCAGGTCTAGCTGTGACATCAGATGTCATTGTAGGCTTCCCGGGCGAAACAGAAGAAGAGTTTATGGAAACGTATAATTTCATTAAAGAACACCAGTTTTCTGAGCTTCACGTCTTCCCATATTCGAAACGAACAGGAACGCCAGCTGCCAGAATGGACGATCAAGTGGATGAAGAAGTGAAAAATGAACGGGTTCATCGATTGATTGCTCTTTCTGATCAATTAGCGAAGGAATATGCTTCTCGCTTTGAAGGAGAAGTGTTAGAAGTGATTCCGGAAGAGCCGTTTAAAGAAGGGGAAAAAGAAGGTTTATACGTCGGGTATACCGATAATTATTTAAAAGTGGTCTTTGAAGCGACAGAAGAAATGGTAGGCCAAATCGTGAAAGTGAAAATCACGAAAGCGGGCTATCCATACAATGAAGGTCAATTTGTCAGAGTGTTGGAAGAAGAATTAAAAGCAGTGAATTAATTTCCCGCCTTTTGTGCAATAACTAATTGCATGAAAGGCTTTTATTTTTTTTAGAAAAAACAATATCGTGCATTCTCGCAATTTTATGACGGTGGTGGTAAGATAGAGATGTACGGACAACTTGTCTGAAGGGAGATAATCATTGATGACGAAACAATTTGAAGAGATGGCAAAAATGATTGACCATACATTATTAAAAGCAGATGCAACGAAAGCGGAAGTAAGTAAACTTTGTGAGGAAGCCAAGACATATGAGTTCGCTTCTGTTTGCGTTAATCCGACATGGGTACCTTTTGCTAGTGAACAGCTAAAAGGGACACCAGTAAAAGTGTGTACAGTCATTGGCTTTCCATTAGGAGCGATGACGTCTGAAGTGAAGGCGTTTGAGACAAAGAATGCCATTAAAAATGGTGCACAAGAAGTAGATATGGTCATTAATATCGGCGCCTTAAAAGACAAAGATTACGACACGGTATTAAAAGACATTCAAGCAGTGACATCCGCTGCGAAAGGCAAAGCCTTAACGAAGGTGATCATTGAAACTTGCTTGTTAACAGATGAAGAGAAACAGAAAGCTTGTGAACTTGCTGTCGAAGCAGGAGCAGACTATGTGAAAACATCGACCGGTTTTTCAACAGGCGGCGCTACAGTTGAAGATATCGCGCTGATGAGAAAAACAGTTGGCCCTGATATTGGCGTGAAGGCATCAGGCGGCGTCCGCAGCCAAGAAGACGCGGAAAACATGACGAAAGCCGGGGCAACAAGAATTGGAGCAAGCTCTGGTGTGAAAATTGTTCAAGGGCTTCAATCGGATACTGATTATTAATTAGCCGATGTTTTGTAAAGAAAATTTCTTGACGGTTATAATTGCTTGTATTATAATTATTTAGTACATGGAATTTCCATAACGGAACATGTAATCGTAAGTGTTCGGAGGGAGGGAAAGAGAAATGTCAAGAACAGTTGTTCGTAAAAACGAATCGCTTGAAGATGCTCTACGTCGTTTCAAACGTTCTGTTTCCAAAACTGGAACTTTACAAGAATATAGAAAACGTGAATTTTACGAAAAGCCAAGCGTAAAGCGTAAAAAGAAATCTGAAGCGGCTAGAAAACGTAAGTGGTAAAGAGAGAGAGGGTGTAAGAATGAGTCTTCTCGAGCGTTTAAATAATGATATGAAGCAAGCGATGAAAAACAAAGAAAAAGATAAGTTGACTGTCATCCGCATGCTTAAGGCCGCGTTGCAAAATGAGGCCATTAAGGCAGGCAAAGAGCTGACAGAAGACGATGAATTGACCGTACTTTCTCGCGAAGTGAAACAACGCAAAGACTCCCTCCACGAATTTGAGAAAGCAGGACGTGAAGATCTGGTTTCGAAAATTCAAACTGAACTAAATTACGTGAACATATACATGCCGAAGCAGCTTTCAGAAGAAGAACTAGAAGCAATCGTTCAGGAAACAATTGCCGAAGTTAATGCTTCCTCTAAAGCTGATATAGGTAAAGTAATGAGTGCACTCATGCCGAAAGTAAAAGGTAAAGCAGACGGCGGAACAGTGAATAAGCTAGTTCAGACAAAATTATCATAAGAAAGAGATGGCAGCAACCTGCCGTCTCTTTTTTATATTTTCGGGAGCTTTTGCTTGTCGTGTCTAAACAGTCGTCTCCGCTTTTCGTGTCCAGCTCCAGGCGCTATCGGCTCGAGGTCAAAAGCCGATGATCGAGCGCCTTTCGCTTTTCTATGTCCAGCTCTAGGCACCAGCGACTAGTGAACTTCTACGAACCTCCTTACGATAAGTCAACATCGATTCACTATCGTTCATCGTGTTTCCTTTATCTCATACGGCTGGCTCCAGTTCATACGTCGCTAAACGGCGCCTTCCGCTTTTCGTGTTGTCCAGCTTCGACTCCTAGACACTCGAGTCAAATGTCAGCCTGACTGCATGGCAAAGAGCGCCATTCCGTCATTCTGTCATTTGCTTGTCGTGTCTAAACAGTCGTCTCCGCTTTTCGTTTGTCCAGCTGCAGGCACCAGCGACTAGTGAACTTCTACGAACCTCCTTACGATAAGTCAACATCGATTCACTACCGTTCATTGTGTTTCCTTTATCTCATACGGCTCGCTCCAGTTCATACGTCGCTAAACGGTGCCTTCCGCTTTTCGTTTTTTCTTGAAACTTTTTTGTTGGGTTGTTCGTATAGTAGGAGAGTGAGGTGGTGAGTTTGGGCAAAAGATATGGGGTTTGTTGGTTGTGGTTGGTATTATTAGCGGTGGGGATGTTTGTTCCAGCTGTTTCGCAAGCGGAGGGTCAGCCTGTTTATGTGATTCCGGTTCATCATGAAGTAGAGAAAGGTTTATTCGGATTTATGAAGCGTGGGGTAGAAGAGGCAAAGGAACAGAGTGCCCAGTTAATTGTGCTTGATATCCATACTCCTGGTGGACTCGTTAATGCAGCAGGAGATATTGGTAAACTATTAGATGAAACAGATATTCGTACCGTTGCGTTTATCAATAATCAAGCGTTGTCAGCGGGTGCATATATTGCTCTTCATGCTGATGCCATTTACATGACGCCTCATGCACAAATAGGAGCGGCAGCGATTATTGATCAGGAAGGAAATATGGCTGATAAAAAAGCGCAAAGTTATTGGCGATCAGCGATGAAAAGCGCCGCTGAACAACAAGGGCTTGATCCTGAATATGCCATGGCTATGGCGGATCCGATGATCGACTTACCACAATACGATGCTCCTAAAGGCGAGTTGTTAACGTTTACTTCTAAGCAGGCGCTAGAAACAGGTTATTCTAAGGCTACTGTTGAGCAGTTAGAAGATGTATTAAAGCAAGAAAAAGTGGAACGTGCTTCGATTAAACAGGTGGAAGAAAGCTGGGCGGATAAGATTGCTCGGTTGGTTACCCATCCCATTGTCGTACCGATCCTATTATCTCTTGCTAGTCTTGGTCTCATTTTAGAGCTGTATTCTCCTGGTTTTGGGTTGCCGGGTTCGGTTGGCTTAGTCTCCTTGCTATTATTTTTCTATGGTCATCTTGTGGCGGGTTTAGCAGGATATGAATCTGTGTTATTATTTGCTATCGGCGCTATATTAATTATAGCAGAGTTGTTTTTGCCAGGTGGAATTGCTGGCTTTCTTGGGATTACAGCCGTCACAGGTAGTATTTTGCTTGCTGGTGATAGTGTTAAATGGATGAGTGTTTCATTATTAATTGCTATGGCGGTTGCCATCATCGGCATGATCTTAATGGTAAAGGTGTTTGGTAAGAAGATGAAATTTTTTAAGAAAATGATCTTAACGGATGCAACGAGCACAGAAAGCGGTTACGTCTCTAACGCCAATCGTTTAGAGCTAATTGGAAAAATAGGAACGACTAAAACACCTTTTCGTCCAGCTGGTACAGTAATGATTGATGGAGAAAGGATCGACGCAGTCACTGAAGGTGGATTTATTAACGCTGGAAAGTCCGTCAAAGTCGTTAAAGTGGAAGGTTCACGAATTGTTGTAAGAGAAATTGAGGGTTGAAGGAGGATATGATATGGATGCAAGTTTGATTTTAATTGGAACAGCTGTTGTAATCGGTATTATTTTGTTGTCTATTTTATTGACTTTTGTGCCGGTCATGCTTTGGGTATCCGCGCTTGCTGCTGGGGTCAAAGTCAGTATTTTAACATTAGTAGGGATGAGGTTGCGCCGAGTCATTCCGAGCCGAGTCATTAATCCATTGATCAAGGCATCTAAGGCCGGGCTTGATGTATCGACGAATCAATTAGAAAGTCATTATTTAGCTGGAGGAAACGTCGACCGAGTAGTCAATGCGCTCATTGCGGCGCATCGTGCTAACATTGAGTTAACATTTGAGCGCTGTGCAGCGATTGATCTTGCTGGCCGGGATGTGCTCGAAGCGGTACAAATGAGCGTGAATCCAAAAGTGATTGAGACACCGTTTATTGCTGGGGTCGCGATGGATGGAATTGAAGTGAAAGCGAAAGCTCGTATTACGGTACGTGCCAATATTGATCGCCTCGTTGGGGGAGCTGGGGAAGAGACGGTTGTCGCCCGCGTAGGTGAAGGGATTGTTAGTACCATTGGTTCCAGTGATAATCATAAAAAAGTGTTGGAAAATCCAGACATGATTTCGCAAACAGTACTTTCTAAAGGATTGGATGCAGGAACAGCGTTTGAAATTTTATCGATTGATATTGCAGATGTGGATATCGGTAAGAATATTGGGGCGGAATTGCAGACCGAACAAGCGGAAGCAGATAAGAAGATTGCTCAAGCGAAAGCGGAAGAGCGCCGGGCTATGGCAGTGGCGACGGAGCAGGAAATGAAAGCTCGCGTGCAGGAAATGCATGCGAAAGTAGTGGAAGCAGAAGCGGATGTCCCGTTAGCGATGGCAGAAGCATTGCGCAACGGCAACATCGGTGTGATGGATTATATGAATTATAAAAATATTGATGCAGATACAGGTATGCGTGGCTCTATCGGCAAAATGGCGGGTGGAAAAAAGGATAGAAAAGACGAGGAGAGATAACAGTTCTTCCTTGTGTTGAAGGGAGGTTTTGGCGATTGAATCCTTTATTATAGCGATTGTTATCGGACTTATTGTCAACATCTTTAAACGTTTTAGCGATCGTGAAAAAGATAAACGATCACCGGGACCAGTGGCTCATCTGCCTGAAACAAACAGACAGACCAAACAGAAAAAAACTGTACGGTCATCCAAGCCGCTTATAGAAGAAACGCGAACAGAAACGGTTCCGCCTTTTAAAGAACCGGAGCTGAGAATCGGTAGCGGGAGACGAGAACGTTTGGAAGTCCAGGAGGAAAAACACTCCTCTTATGAAATGGAAGAGGACGATCTATTAAAAGGGATTATTTTTTCACAAGTGATCGGCCCTCCGAAGGCGCGCCGCCGGAAATAAACTGACATGAACCTTGCTTTCTTTTCATACATTTGAAAGGAAAGGAGGGTTCTTTTTTATGGCGAAAAAGTGGGGCCAACAAATGAAAAATTGGCTGGCAAATTCAATGAATCTACCCGAAGATGTCATGATGGACCTTCCACGCATCACGATCATTGGTCAGCTGCATATTTATATTGAAAATCATAGAGGTCTGCTTGCTTTTTCAGATAAGGAAGTTCGGCTATTGCTGACGAAAGGACAATTATTAATTCAAGGCCATTCGTTTACGATCAAAACGATCTTACCAGAGGAGCTCTTGCTTGAAGGAAAAATCGTCAAGCTCGTGTATTTAGAAGGATAGGAGGGAGAAGGGTTGAACAATCAGTGGCTCGCTTTTTTTAGAGGGGTGGTCCATGTCAGAATTACAGGGCCGGGGGTTGAACGATTTCTTAATCGGCTGATTCGTTCCCGTATCCCTCTTTGGCAAGTGCGGCGGCAAGAAAAAGAGGCGATTACATTTTCGCTTTCTCTTCACCATGTTCAAGATTTACGAAAATGCGCTCGTGATTTTGAAGGAAAAGTCTTTTTTTTAAAAGGGGAAGGATTGCCTTTTCTGCTTAAGAGAATGCTTAAAAGCTCTGGATTTATCATTGGAATGGTCGCGTTTTTCGTGCTGGTGTTGCTGTTATCTAATGTGGTTTGGCGAATTGATATTAATGGAGCCAGTCCGGAAATGGAGCATAAAATTCGTCAAGAATTAGGTCGAATCGGCATTCAGAAAGGACGATTAATTTTTTCATTAGATGATCCGGAGACGGTGCAAAAAAAATTACTTCATGACGTAGATGGATTAACATGGATTGGAGTAGAATTAAAAGGAAGTACTTATCATTTCCGGGTCGTTGAGAAAAATGCACCGAAAGAAAAACAAGCAAAAGGACCGCAGCATCTCATAGCTAACAAAGATGCCGTCATTGTCAATATGTTCGTTGAGAAAGGACAGGCTATCGTAAAGAGAAATCAATTTGTTCGGAAAGGACAGCGGTTGGTTTCTGGATATATAGGAGATGAAAAGAAGTTTCGGGTTGTATCAGCAGATGGCAAAGTATATGGAGAAACGTGGTACAAAACGGCTGTGGAGCTACCGTTAACCACTAGCTTTCATGCATTGACAGGTTCGAATGTGAGAAAGCATTATATAAAGGTGGATCGTTTCAACCTGAAGGTATGGGGGTTTAAAGAGCCGGCTTTTCAGAACATGCAGGTAGAGGATAAAGAGTATCCGATCTCCTTTTTAGGGATGAAATTACCCGTTCATTATATTGAAAAAAGCTATTATGAAAGCAATCTGATCCAGCGCTCATATACAGAACAGACAGGAAAAGTACAAGCTCTTCAAGCGGCAAGAGAAGATTTACAAGGTCAATTATCTGAAAAAGCAAAAATTACTGGGGAAAAGATTTTACACAATGAGATTAAGAATGGTAAAGTTAAGTTAATTGTTCACTTCCAAGTACTAGAAGATATAGCAGTAGGTCAATCAATTACTCAAGGAGATATAGAGAATGCCAGAAGAAAAAAACATAATGAACCTTCAGCTCGATAACCCAAATGAAGCTCAAGCTTTATTGGGAGTATCAGATAAAAACGTAAGTATATTAGAAGAAGAATTCGATGTTTCGATCATTACCCGCGGAGAAATGATCCATATTGCCGGAATGGAAGAGGCGACAGCGTTAGTGAAAGAAATTATTTATCGCTTGTTGCTAATTATTCGGAAAGGGATTCAAATCAGTGAGCGGGACGTGATTAACGCGGTGCAAATGGCGAAGCGCGGAACGATTGAATATCTCGAGGAGCTATATGAGCAGGAAATTACGAAAAATGCCCAAGGTAAATCGATTCGTATTAAAACGCTCGGACAGCAGCAGTATGTCAGTGCGATTCGCCATAAAGATTTAGTGTTTGGTATCGGTCCTGCTGGTACAGGAAAGACATATTTAGCGGTCGTAATGGCTGTTCATGCCCTTAAAAAAGGACAGGTGAAGCGAATTATTTTAACTCGCCCAGCAGTGGAAGCGGGAGAGAGTTTAGGCTTTCTTCCCGGCGATTTAAAAGAAAAAGTAGATCCGTACTTACGCCCGCTGTATGATGCTTTAAATGATGTATTAGGAACAGAACATACTCAGCGGCTCATTGAAAGAGGAACGATTGAAATAGCTCCGCTTGCTTACATGAGGGGACGAACACTTGATGATGCGTTTGTTATTTTAGATGAGGCGCAAAATACGACAAAAGCACAAATGAAAATGTTTTTAACCCGCCTTGGCTTCGGCTCGAAAATGGTCATTACCGGCGACCGCACACAAATCGATTTGCCGAAAGGGGCCCAATCAGGGCTGGTCTCTGCGGAATATATACTGAAAGATGTGACGTCTGTTGCCTTTGTTTATTTAGAGCAAAGCGATGTAGTTCGTCATCCGCTTGTGGCTAAAATTATTCAAGCATATGAAGAAGCGGAAGAATAAAAAGGCGGCTGCTGAGCCGCCTTTTTCGTTCGATTTGGACTCATGCATTCAACAGGGCGATACATGAATTTTTTGGAGAAATCTGTTATTGTTTTACATGTACCGCAAAGGTGAAACTACCGTGTTAACAGGAGGATGTAATGAATATACAATCTATGATTGACCGGATTCGCACATATGTGAGTGATCGGGTGCTTACCTTGATTGTGTTTATATTAGTAGCTATATTAATGTTTGTGCTGCTTTATACTCATGTGAAACCGGAAACGTATGAAATTGAGCTTTTCTCCGTTTCAGATCGAACCATTCGATCGCAAGTAACAATAGTAGATGAGCAGAGTACAGAAAAAGAGAAAAAAAGAGCAGCTGCTGAAGTGGAAGAGGCCTATATTTATAAAAGTGATATCGTCAACAATCGCTTGCTGTTAGTGAATTCGTTATTTGATTTTGTTCTTGAGGCGAAAACGAAATATCCTGATGATCAAGATGAGCAGTTAGCATGGCTGAAGAAGAGCTTCACAAATGAAGCGGAAGGAGCAACAAGAGTCATTAGTGATCGGGAATTATCTTCTTTGCTCGAGTCCAAGCCGAAAGAATTGGCTTTATTAAAGACGAAGACAGAGGATCTTGTGAAAACGTCTTTAGAAAAGAGAATCCGCACAGAAGATACAGCGACAGCAAAATCGGAGGTTGAACAGCGTGTCCGAACGTCTTCCATCCCCAATGAATATCAAGATGCAGTGGCTTCGATCGCGCGTTACGCCATCGCCCCGACAGTGGTGTATGATAAGGAGTTAACAGAAAAAAGAAGAACAGAGGCAATGGCAAGTGTAGAGCCTGTCCGCATTTTGCAAGGACAGGTGATTGTGCAGGAAGGGCATTTAATTGATCGGGAGACATACCGCCAGTTAGAAATGCTAGGCTTGTTGAAAAATGATCCATCTTATAAACCGGTGATTGGCTTGCTGATTTTTATTGCAGTTGTGTTATTTTTGCTTTACTATTATTTTCGCTATTCTCTTATGGAGGAACAGAAAAAAACATCAGTGTTGTTGCTTTCAAGCGCTGTCTTTCTTTTTGCTTTATTTATTATGAAGCTTGCGGATATATTAAACTATAGTGAGTTATATGAGCTGACGTACGCTTATCCGGCTGCACTGGCGGCGATGTTGTTAACGGTCCTTGTGAATGAGCGAATAGCTATTGTTGTAACGATCGCTTTATCTGCTTGCGGCACGCTGATTTTTAACGAACATTTAAATGGAACACTAAATGTTGAAATGGGCTTATACATTTTATTTAGTGGCTTGGCTGGTATATTATTTTTAATGGGCAGCAAAAATATTAATTTGTTGCGGGCAGGGATGCTGGTTTCTTTAGTGAATGTGTTTGTGATTTTGTTTTTGAAATTGCTTGTGACTGGCCAGTACACAGAAAAAGAGTTTTTGTATTTTACTTTATTCTCCTTTCTTTCTGGTTTGTTATCTGCTGTTTTGGCAATGGGGATGCTGCCGTTTATTGAAGCAGCATTTGGGATGTTATCTAAGATGAAATTGATTGAGTTATCTAATCCGAATCACCCACTGTTAAAAAAGTTATTAACCGAAACGCCAGGTACGTACCATCATAGCGTCATGGTGGCCAATTTATCAGAAGCCGCTTGTGAAGCAATTGGAGCAAATGGATTATTAGCGCGAGTAGGGTGTTATTATCACGATATTGGGAAAACAAGCCATCCGCAACTTTTTATTGAAAATCAAGGCAGTTTAGGCAATCCTCATGATCGGCTTTCTCCTGAAGTGAGCAAGAATATTATTATTTCCCATGTGACGGATGGAGTAAAGATGTTAAAAGAGCATAAATTTCCCCGAGAAATTATTGATATAGCCGAGCAGCATCATGGAACAACGCTTGTGAAGTATTTTTATTTTCAAGCAAAGGAAAAGAATCCCGACATAGTCGAACATGATTTTCGTTATGCAGGCCCAAAACCTCAGACGAAAGAAGCGGCTGTTATTAGTATTGCGGATAGTGTTGAGGCGGCTGTTCGATCAATGGATCATCCGACGACGGAGCAAATTGAAACACTCGTCGATCAAATCGTGGCGGATCGATTGTGCGATGGTCAATTTAATGAATGTGATATTTCGTTAAAGGAAGTACAGATTGTAAAGAAAACATTATGTGAAGCGTTAAGTGGGATCTTTCATTCCCGAATTAAATATCCGGGAACAGAGGAAGTGGCCGTTGCGGAACAAAATTAACTAACTGGAGGACGTCAAATGGATTTAGTGATCGATATTATCGATGAAACAGAAGAACAGGGAGAAGAAATAAGTCAACTGATCACAGATGTCTTGAACTTCACCGCTCAGAAAGAAGGAGTAAACGCTGGAAGTGAGGTATCCATCACCCTTACTGACAACGAAAAAATTCAAGAAATTAACCGGGACTATCGGGGGAAAGATCAGCCGACAGATGTGATTTCTTTCGCTTTAGAAGAGATGGGGGAGGAAGAAGTGGCGATCACCGGAGCAGAGGATCTTCCACGTGTGCTTGGGGACATTATTATTTCTATTCCTCGAGCGAAGGAGCAGGCAGAGGAGTATGGCCATAGTGTTGAGCGGGAATTAGCTTTTCTTGTCGTTCATGGGCTGCTACATTTATTAGGTTATGATCATATGACAGAAGAAGAAGAGAAAGTCATGTTTACAAAGCAAAGAGAGATTCTTGATGAGTATGGACTTAAAAGATAAACGAACTTTTCATTGGAAACGGTTGATTGCTTCTCATCGCTTTGCATTAGAAGGTATTCGATTAGCCATGGACGAACCGAACTTTCGCTTCCATATGGCGGCAGCTGTTGTGACGATTAGCATGGGAATGTGGCTATCGCTTGCGAAAATGGAGTGGGTTGTTGTTTTATTTTTAATTTTCGGCATGTTTGTATTAGAAATCATCAATACGGCGATTGAAAAGACGGTCGATTTAGTGACGGATGAGTATCACCCCTTGGCCAAGCAAGCGAAAGATTTAGCGGCAGGAGCTGTTTTGCTATATGCTATTCTTTCTGTTATCGTAGGTTTAATCATATTTATACCTAAGTTATTGTAATTATTTTTAAAAATTTAGATTTTTCAGATTTTTATCAGATAAGGGATTACAAATGGTTGATTTTGTATTAAAATAAAAAGTGAAGGAGCATGAATATGACTATTGATCAATTAATTCAAGAAGCGAAAGCAGCAAGAGAACGTGCCTATGTTCCTTATTCTCGTTTTAAAGTAGGAGCGGCGCTTTTGACCACGGATGGAAAGGTCTTTCAAGGGTGCAATATTGAAAATGCTGCCTACAGCTTATGCAATTGTGCGGAACGGACCGCTTTGTTTAAAGCGTGGTCGGAAGGTGCGACGAAGTATGCGGCCTTAGCTGTCGTAGCAGATACGAAACGTCCTGTCCCTCCATGTGGGGCTTGTCGCCAAGTGATTTCCGAACTTTGTCCGCCCGATATGAAAGTTATTTTAACGAACCTTCAAGGAGATATAGAAGAACATACAGTTCAAGAATTATTACCAGGAGCATTTTCACCGGAGGACTTACATGAATAATCAAACGAACACGAAACACAAATCAGGCTTTATTTCCATCATCGGTCGCCCAAATGTCGGCAAATCCACATTTTTAAATCGAGTGATCGGACAAAAGATCGCGATTATGAGCGACAAGCCGCAAACAACAAGAAATAAAGTGCAAGGCGTCTATACAAAGGAAGAGGCGCAAATGATCTTTATTGATACGCCAGGAATTCATAAACCGAAGCATAAGCTTGGGGACTTTATGATGAAGGTAGCCATCAACACATTAAGAGAAGTAGACCTTGTGCTATTTATGGTGAATGCGGAGGAAGGATATGGACGGGGAGATGAATTTATTATCGACAAGTTGCAAGGCATTCAAACCCCTGTATTTCTTGTCCTCAATAAAATCGATCAAATTCATCCAGATCAGTTGTTGGAACTGATCGAACAGTATAAAGATTTATACCCGTTTAAGGAAATTGTTCCGATTTCTGCTCTTGAAGGCAATAATGTGGAGCAATTGCTGATGCAAATCGAGGGAGTTTTACCAGAAGGTCCTCAATATTATCCAGCTGATCAAGTGACCGATCATCCGGAACGATTTATTGTGTCTGAGCTTATTCGTGAAAAAGTTCTTCATTTAACAAGGGAAGAAATTCCTCATTCAATTGCTGTTGTGATTGATAAGATGGAGCGCAGGGAAGATAAAGATATTGTCAATGTCATGGCGACGATCGTCGTAGAACGAGATTCACAAAAAGGAATTGTGATTGGCAAGCGCGGAAGTTTGTTGAAAGAAGTAGGAAAACGTTCACGAATCGATATTGAAAATCTGCTTGGTTCTCAAGTGTTTTTAGAGCTATGGGTGAAGGTGCAAAAGGATTGGCGCAATAAACAATCCAATCTTCGGGATTTCGGATTTCGTGAAGATGAGTATTAATGAAAACATTAGAAATTTTTGCTCCTCATAATCAATAAGGAATCGGTGAAGCTAAAAAAGAATCCGTAAGTGAATGCCAGTTTCAATTTTTAAGAAAGGCGGGAAAAACATGTTGGATTTTAGCTGGAAAGTCTTTTCGGAGACGGGAAGTGTAGAAGCGTACCTTTTGTATAAGGAAATTCAAAATGATAACGAAGGAACCCCGTTTGAACAGGAACACCGGCTGGCGGAATTAGATTTCCCGATTACTGGGATTACGAACTGAGGAGGATGGAAGGATGGCCTTCTCATGCTTCAAAAAGTTGAAGGAATCATTATTCGGACAACAAATTATGGTGAAACGAATAAAATCGTCACGATATTTACAAGAGAGAAAGGCAAGATGGCTTTCATGGCTAGAGGGGCCAGAAAGCCAAATAGTCGCCTTTCTGCGATTACTCAGCCGTTAACACATGGACAGTTTCTTGTGCAGCAAGGCGGTGGTCTAGGGACCCTGCAACAAGGAGAAATTCTTACTTCTATGCGGCATGTTCGTGAAGATTTAATGATTACGGCCTATGCTGCTTACATGGTAGAACTATTGGATAAAAGTACGGATGACCAGCAGGTGAATCCGTACTTATATGAATTTCTAAAGCAATCGCTTTATTATTTAAATGAAGGCTATGATGCGGAAATTTTGACGAACATTTTTGAAATGAAAATGTTGCAAGTTATCGGCTTACATCCTGAACTGTCACACTGTGTTCACTGTCAAAGCCGTGAAGGGCATTTCGCCTTTTCCATTCGTGAAAATGGTTTGCTCTGTCATCGATGCTTCGATGTCGACCCTCATCGATTGCCGCTTTCTCAGCCAACCATTCGGCTGTTGCGCTTATTTTATTACATGGATCTAGAACGTTTAGGAAATATCAATGTCAAACCGGAGACAAAAAAGGAGTTGCGAGCAGCGATTTCTCTTTACTATGATGAATATTCCGGTTTGTTTTTAAAATCGCGTAAGTTTCTAGATCAGCTAGAAAAGATGGAATCGATCTTAGTGGAACGGAAGCAAGAGGATTGACAAAAGTCAAGTTTTCGATTAAATTTTATATACTTAATGAATAGCAAATAGCTGCAGTGAAGGAATAGAGTACTTGATTTCCCTCTGCTTTAAGCGAACCCGGGATGGTGCGAGCCGGGTAGAGAGCGTCAAGGAAAGGCAGTCTGGAGCAGCCAGTTGAAAAGAGGTCATGGATGGAAAGTCTGTGGCAAGTAGGGTGGAACCGCGGGTAACTCTCGTCCCTATGTACAATTTTGTGCATAGCGACGAGAGTTTTTTATTTTTTTAACATAAGGAGAAAGAGGGGCTAAACCATGAATATTCAAAACATGATTTTAACATTGCAAAAGCATTGGTCTGACCATGGCTGTATTTTAATGCAAGCCTATGATGTAGAAAAAGGGGCAGGAACGATGAGCCCATATACATTTTTACGGGCAATTGGTCCAGAACCTTGGAATGTAGCATATGTGGAGCCAAGCCGTCGTCCGGCGGATGGACGTTATGGAGAAAATCCGAATCGCTTGTATCAGCACCATCAATTTCAAGTAATTATGAAACCATCTCCAGATAATATTCAAGAAATGTATTTAGACTCTTTAAAAGCATTAGGAATCGATCCGTTAGAGCATGATATTCGCTTTGTAGAGGATAACTGGGAAAACCCTTCCCTCGGCTGTGCGGGACTGGGCTGGGAAGTGTGGCTAGACGGGATGGAAATCACGCAATTTACGTACTTCCAGCAAGTCGGTGGCTTAGAGTGTAAGCCTGTTTCAGTTGAAATTACATACGGAATTGAGCGTTTGGCTTCATACATTCAAGAAAAAGAAAATGTATTTGATCTTGAGT
The DNA here is from genome assembly GCF_016820555.1 of Bacillus sp. REN10. GTDB lineage: Bacteria > Bacillota > Bacilli > Bacillales > Domibacillaceae > Bacillus_CE. Next base: position 366,550 of record NZ_JADHDW010000001.1, read on the forward strand.
GGACAGACGGATTTACCGTAAGAGATATTTTCTATCAGCCAGAGTTTGAACACTCTAAATACACATTCGAAACGAGCGATGCTGATATGCTGTTTCATTTATTTACGATTTATGAAAAAGAAGCGAAGCGTCAAATGGACGAAGGACTTGTTCATCCGGCATACGATTATGTACTGAAATGCTCCCACGTTTTTAATGTGCTAGATGCAAAAGGAGCGATTTCTGTGACAGAGAGAACGGCTTATTTAGGTCGAATGCGCAGCTTAGCGAGACAAATTGCCAAAACATTTTATGAAGAACGTGAAAAATTAGGATTTCCAATTTTAAAGGGGAAAGGGGAGCCAGAACATGAATAAAAGAGAGTTATTATTAGAAATAGGTTTAGAGGAAATGCCGGCTCGCTTTGTCACTGAGTCGATGAATCAACTAGGTCAAAAAGTAGAGGCCTTTTTATCTGAACAAAATATTGCTCATGGTGACATTCAATTATTTTCCACTCCTCGCCGTTTAGCTGTGATTGTGAAAGATGTAGCTGAGGCGCAGCCTGATATGGAAGAAGAGGCGAAAGGGCCAGCGAAGAAAATTGCCCTTTCCGAAGACGGAGAATGGTCAAAAGCAGCGATCGGCTTTACTCGCGGTCAAGGGATGAGCGTCGAGGATATTTATTTTAAAGAAATTAAAGGGGTCGAATATGCCCATGTCAATAAATTCGTGAAAGGAAAACCAGCAAAAGAATTACTGCCTGAACTTCGCGAAGTGATTACGAGCCTGCACTTTGGCAAAAACATGAGATGGGCTGATAATGATTTGCGTTATATTCGTCCGATTAAGTGGATGATTGCGTTATTCGGACAAGAGGTAATTCCGTTTAGCATTACGAATGTATCGACAAGCAATCATACAATGGGGCATCGTTTCCTCGGAGAACAAGTGGAGATCACCGATGCTAATGCTTACGTTCAACGCTTAGAAGAGCAATACGTCATCGCCGATCCAGAAAAAAGAAAGTCCATGATTCGTGAGCAATTAATAGCGATTGAGAAAGACCAATCATGGGTTATTCCAGTCGATGAAGCGCTACTTGAAGAAGTGAATAACTTAGTCGAATTTCCAACCGCCCTTTATGGCTCATTTAACGAAGAGTTTCTTGAGTTGCCAGAAGAAGTGCTGATTACTTCGATGAAAGAGCATCAACGTTATTTTCCGGTGAAAAGTCCAGAAGGTACTCTTCTTCCATACTTTGTTACGGTGCGCAACGGAAACAGTAGCGCTTTAGAGAAAGTGGCTCACGGAAATGAAAAAGTGCTTCGTGCCCGTCTAGCCGATGCCGACTTCTTCTATAAAGAAGATCAAAAAACAGCGATCGATACGTTTTTAAATAAGCTAGAAGCGATTGTTTATCATGAAAAAATCGGTACGCTAGCTGAAAAGGTCGCACGTATTCGCAAAATCGCTGCCAGCTTAGCCGAGTTAACAGGAGCAGAAAGTGACACAAAGAACAAAGCGGACCGTGCTGCGCAAATCTGTAAATTCGACCTAGTGACGCAAATGGTGTATGAATTCCCGGAACTGCAAGGGATTATGGGAGAAAAATATGCGCTCCAAAAAGGCGAAGACGAAGAGGTCGCTCGAGCGATTAATGAACATTACCAGCCGCGCCATGCTGAAGATGATACACCTGCTACTTTCACAGGTGCATTAGTAAGCTTGGCAGATAAGTTGGATACAATCGTTTCTTGCTTTGCTGTCGATATCATTCCGACCGGTTCTCAAGATCCTTACGCATTAAGAAGACAGGCGGCGGGTATCGTTCATATTTTAGCCGATAAGAAATGGAATGTTTCGTTAGAGGAAGTCATCGAAGCCGCTGTAGCGATTGTCAAAGAAGATCAGATTGGCGACAAAGAAGCGCATGCTGTGTTAGAAGAATTAATGGCCTTCTTTAAACTGCGAATGAAGCATAATCTGCAAGAACAAGAGGTGCGTTACGATATGATCGACGCGGTTCTTGAAGGTCGTATCGGCGTGGTGCCAGTCTTATTTGAAAAAGCCGCTGTTTTAATGGCTCATAAAGAAGCCGCGAACTTTAAAGAAGCGGTGGAAGCTCTTAGCCGCGTGTTAAATATCGCGAAAAAAGCAGAAGGTACAGGAGAAGTAGATCCAAGCTTGTTTGCTAATGATGAAGAACAAGCATTGTATGAGGCAACTGTTCGTGTTCAAGAGGCATGGAAAACAGCGGAATCAGTAGAAGAAAAGTATCAGCTGCTTACTAATCTTCAACCGCTGATTGAAAATTATTTTGAGCATACAATGGTTATGGCGCAAGAGGAGAATATAAAGGCAAACCGATTATATCAAATGCAAACGTTGGCTAGTTTGATTACTGATTTTGCTGATTTTAATGCCGTTTTAGTTAAATGAATAACTATATGATTGATGATGTATTTGCTCTCTTGATGATCGATGATTCAGTAACATACCACATGAATGCCGACTAAAAGAGCTGTCTGGAACAAAACAAGAACAAACGATGCTGTTCATTTTTGTTAAATAGTATATAATATTTCTTATATGGTATAACACTTTTAGTTCATTCAAGCATCCTTGTCTAGCTGTTGAAACGATATTCTCTGCATGGTCGTTTCTGACAATTAGACAAGTGATGCCTTTAATGCGTGTTAGGTGGTGAGGACATTGGAACTAAATAAGCGACAAGATCAAATATTGCAAATCGTGAAAGAAAATGGCCCCATTACTGGTGAGAATATTGCTGAACGCTTAAATTTAACGAGAGCGACTTTGAGACCTGACTTAGCGATATTAACGATGGCAGGCTTTTTAGACGCAAGACCAAGAGTTGGCTATTTTTATACAGGCAAAACGGGTACCCAGCTGCTTACGGAAAATTTAATGAAAATTTATGTGCGGGATTACCAAGCGATTCCGGTTGTAGTCAGAGAAAATGTATCGGTGTATGACGCGGTTGTCATGATGTTTTTAGAAGACGTTGGAACGCTGTTTGTGGTGGATGAGCACTCTTGTCTGGCAGGTGTGCTATCAAGAAAAGATTTGCTGCGGGCGAGTATTGGCAAACAGGATTTAAGTGCGATGCCGGTAAATATTATTATGACGAGAATGCCTAATATTACCGTTTGTGAAAAGGACGATCTACTGCTTGAAGTAGCAAAAAACTTAATCGATAAACAAATAGATTCCGTTCCTGTTGTTAAAAAGACGGACCTAGGTTATGAAGTAGTCGGACGAATCACAAAAACAAACATTGTCAAGGCCTTCGTATCACTCGCTGATGACGATTGAGTGCGGAAGTAAAAGGAGGTTGCTCATTGTTGGTAAACGACCCAATTATTTATATTGTTTCTGATTCTGTAGGAGAAACGGCTGAACTAGTAACAAAAGCAGCAGTGAGCCAATTTAATGGTTCCCATGCGGTGATTAAACGTTTCCCTTATGTAGAAGACTTTTTTCATATTAATGAAGTCATTGATCTCGCTAAAAATGAGCAAGGGATCATTGTATACACGTTAGTGAAGCCAGACATGAGAAAATATATGCATCAACGAGCGCTTGAAGAAAATATTGTCATTTTTGATTTGATTGGTCCGCTAATGGATCAATTACAATCGATGTATGGTCGAGAGCCACTTCTTGAGCCGGGGCTTGTTCGCAAGCTAGATGAAGAATATTTCAAAAAAGTAGAAGCGATTGAATTTGCTGTTAAATATGATGATGGAAGAGATCCTAGAGGGTTACTGAAAGCGGATGTTGTACTAATTGGTGTTTCAAGAACATCGAAAACCCCTTTATCCCAATATCTTGCACATAAGCGGTTAAAAGTAGCGAATGTGCCGCTTGTGCCTGAAGTGGATCCGCCGGAAGAATTGTTTTCGATCCCTCCGGAAAAATGTTACGGTTTAAAGATAAGTCCAGAAAAGCTGAATCAGATTCGTCGCGAACGATTGCTGTCCCTTGGGTTAAATGATAGTGCTAGCTACGCGGATGTAGAGCGAATCAAAACAGAAATGGCCTATTTTGAAAAGATCACTAGCAAAATTGGCTGTGAAACCATTGATGTCACCAACAAAGCGGTAGAAGAAACAGCGAATATTATTATGAGTAAATTGAGAAATAGAACATAGAGGGTGCCCTACAAGCATAGCTTCTTTTGCGCCATTTATAGTGTAACTATACTATATTGTGTCGTTGAAACAGAAGTTGCATGAGAAAGGGGGCAGCCTCTTTCACTTTCTTTGGAAAGTTGTAAAAAAATATAGTCTTTTTAGAGGAAATATACTATAATAAAAAATTGTGATAAAAATGTATTTAAAACAGGTTTAGAGGTCTGAATAAAGGAATAAACTATTTATGTGCTTTAGCCATCCTCCATAAAAAGCTTCGAGAGGGAAGGATCGTAAATTTTTTAGGTTATTTCGTATATAAGAAGGATTCTAAACAAGCTTGTAGAATAATAAAGCATAGGAAAGAAAGAAAAAAATGAAAGTATTTGTCGATAATCATTTCATATGGTGAAACAAGTCTTGTTTATCGATCAATTGTATAGCTGGTGATGTTTAAGTGGCAAGGAAGATTCCTGAAGAAACGATTCAACAGATTAAGCAATCGCTTGATATTACTGAAGTCATAGGCGATTACGTTCAGTTGAAGAAGCAAGGCCGAAATTACTTTGGACTGTGTCCTTTTCACGGAGAAAACTCTCCTTCGTTTTCCGTATCACCAGATAAACAGATTTATCATTGTTTTGGGTGCGGAGCCGGAGGGAATGTTTTTACTTTTATCACGGAAATTGAGAACATTTCTTTTCAAGAGGCTGTCAGTAAGCTTGCTGATCGCGCTGGTGTAGCAGTGGACATTCAACTTCCTGGTGACCATCCTGAGCGGCCTGCTTCAAAAGAAGAGGATCGAATGCTTGAAGCCCATGAGCTCCTAACAAAATTCTACCACCATTTGCTGGTAAATACAAAGGAAGGGCAAGAAGCATTACAATATTTGCAAGAACGAGGTTTTACCGAGCAGGAAGTAGAAGCCTTTCAAATAGGTTGGTCGCTTCCGCAATGGGACTTCACGACCGCTTTTTTGCAAAAAAGAGGCTTTTCACTTGAAGAGTTGGAAAGAGCAGGACTGATTATTCAGAAGGACGATGGTTCTTACTTTGATCGTTTTCGAGGAAGGATTATGTTTCCGCTTCATGATGAACGGGGAAAAGTTGTTGCTTTTTCGGGACGCGCTTTATATGAGGAGAAACCAAAGTATTTGAACAGTCCAGAAACACCTATTTTCAACAAAAGTCGCCTATTATATAATTTTCATCGAGCAAGGCCAGTCATTCGCAAACAGCATAGTGCGATCCTATTCGAAGGATTTGCTGACGTCATTGCAGCAGCATCCGCAGGGGTAGAAGCCGGCATTGCAACAATGGGCACGTCATTAACAGATGCTCATATCCAACAAATTAAACGGATGACTGATCAAGTGATCGTTTGTTATGATGGTGATTCAGCTGGTATTCAAGCGGCCTATCGTGCCTCTGAAATGCTCAGCGAAAGCGGCTGCCATGTGAAAGTGGCGATGATTCCTGACAAGATGGATCCTGATGACTATATTAAGAAGCATGGGGCTGAGAAGTTTCATGATAATATAATAGGGACTGCCTTGACATTAATGGCTTTTAAAATGGAATATTTCAAGCAAGGAAAAAACCTTCAAGATGAAGGACAAAAGCTTGCTTACATCGAAGAAGTGCTAAAGGAAATTGCTAAGTTGCAAAAGGCTGTGGAGCGTGATTATTATTTACGCCAAATAGCCGATCAGTTTTCTCTTTCTCTGGATGCCTTAAAGCAACAAGAGAAGCAGGTGTTTTTCAAAGAGAGGAAAAAGCAGCCAACCAATCAGCAAGCATTGATTGCGCCTGTGGCCCCTCAGATGAACAAAAAGCTTTATCCAGCCTATCAAACGGCTGAACGAAGGCTGATTGCTCATATGTTGAAAGATGCGGATACTGCCTATAAAGTGAAGGAACTAATGGGCGGTGAAGCTTTTAACATGGATGAACATCAAGCTATTTTCACGTATTTACTTGGTTTTTATGAAGAGGGTCATGAACCAGATTCAAGCATCTTTATTAACTTTCTTCCTGATGCCAACTTGCGCCGACTCGTTTCAGATATTGAAATGATGATGGTCAGTGAGTATGTAAATGACGAGGAAGTGCATGATTATATAAAAGAAGTATTTAAGTATCGCAAAAAGTTAGTCATCAAGGCAAAGAAACAACAGCAAATAGCAGCGGAAAAAGCAAAGGACTATCAAACAGCCGCTCAACTTGCGATGGAAATAGTAAAGCTTAAAAAAGAGTTAAAAGTGTAATGCCGTATGAGGTAAGGATGTTGGAAGGAGGGGGACAAATGGCTGAAAAGTCAACACGTTCCAAAGAAACTGAAGTCACTTTAGAAAGAGCAAAAGAGCAAATTATAGAAATAGGGAAAAAGCGCGGGAAGCTATCCTATGACTATGTAGCGGATAAATTGTCACCATTTGAAGTAGAATCTGATCAAATGGATGAATTTTATGAGCACCTTGGAGAGCAAGGAATCGATATCACTAACGATGAGGATGAAGAGGAAGATCCAAACCTTCATGAACTTGAAAAAGAGAGTGAAGAGTTTGATTTAAATGATTTAAGTGTTCCTCCTGGTGTGAAGATCAATGATCCGGTGCGCATGTATTTAAAAGAAATTGGTCGTGTCGACCTTCTTTCAGCAGATGAAGAGATTGAACTGGCTACTCGCATTGAAGAAGGAGACGAAGAGGCGAAGCGCCGCCTTGCTGAAGCTAATTTGCGACTAGTTGTTAGTATTGCTAAGCGTTACGTTGGACGTGGCATGCTCTTCCTTGACTTAATTCAAGAAGGAAACATGGGTCTCATTAAAGCAGTGGAGAAATTTGATTACCGTAAAGGTTTTAAGTTCAGTACGTATGCAACATGGTGGATTCGTCAAGCCATTACTCGCGCGATTGCTGACCAAGCGAGAACCATTCGGATTCCTGTTCATATGGTGGAAACGATCAATAAACTCATTCGTGTCCAAAGACAATTGCTTCAAGATTTAGGTCGCGAACCATCTCCAGAAGAAATTGCGGAAGAAATGGATTTAACCCCTGAAAAAGTAAGAGAGATTTTAAAAATAGCACAAGAGCCGGTTTCCCTTGAAACGCCAATTGGTGAAGAAGATGATTCTCACTTAGGAGACTTTATTGAAGACCAAGAGGCGACTTCACCATCTGAGCATGCTGCTTATGAATTATTGAAAGAGCAACTAGAAGATGTGTTAGACACATTGACGGATCGTGAAGAAAACGTACTTCGCCTTCGCTTCGGTCTAGATGATGGACGCACACGCACATTGGAAGAAGTTGGAAAGGTGTTTGGTGTTACTCGTGAACGTATTCGCCAAATTGAAGCGAAAGCACTCCGTAAGCTCCGTCATCCAAGCAGAAGTAAACGTCTGAAAGATTTTCTTGAATAATCGGTAAAAAAGCTAATCTATAAGTGCCTCATCTCTCCGAGTAGCTAGTATTTGCAAATGATAAATACTAAGGAGAGGTCGGGCACTTTATTTTTTTGAATCATAGGTTTGTGACACATTACATATCAATTAGGATGTGACAGCAATTGGATGATAAACAAAAGATTATTATAAAAGAAATATTGGTTTGGAAAGAAAATCATATGCTTCCTGAGCAATATTGTGATTATTTACTTTCTTTATACAGTCAGGGAGAAGAATGGGACGAGTCTTCGGTTCAAGCAACGAAAGGCAACTACTTCCCGCTGAAAAGTATTTTTGTGTCTTTATCTATTTTAATTGTTTCACTATTTGTCCTATATTTTACTGAAATGTCCTTCCCTTTGCAAACAGCGATTTTGGTATTTTTTGTCGTAGTGCTTTTAACTTTAGGTTTTTATTTTTCTAAAAAAGGTTTATTGTACCCCATGTTTTATATTGTTTCTGCCATTTTATTACTTGTATATTCGGTGGAACTTCATGACATAATAAAAGGAAAAGTTCCCTTTTCTCTTCATCTTCTTCTTTTTATGAACTGTTTACTATGGTGGGTAGCAGGAAAGAAACTACAATTGATTTATTTCACCATTTCGGCTTGGTTAGGTTTGGTTGTATTGGTTATTTTTATATTCATATAATATAAAAAATGGAGAAATTTAGGTTCGAGAGTAGTTTTTTTTGGATTTTAACAATCAAGGAAGAAATTGTGTCTAAATTACGACAAAAGAGAAAAAACTTCGTGATAAGGGCTTTTCGTCTCCTTGTTTTTCAAGTAAAATAAAAGGTGTTTGTACTTTCTATTTGTCATACGTATACATAAGGGAGGTTAAGAAATGAATCGCAATCCGGTTATTCCATTTTTACTAATTATGGTATTTGGATTAGGTCTGATTTTCTTCTTGTCATTAGAGGGGCTTGGCAACTCGAAAGAAATGGCAAAAGAAAAAGAAGGTGGAGCTAAAACAGAGGAAACGGCTGGGGGAGAATTCGATGCAGAATCTCACTACCAGCAATCTTGTGTCGGCTGTCACGGTGGTAACTATGAAGGTGGAGCTGGTCCCGCATTAAAAGGTGTTGGCGAAAAACTATCAAAAGATCAAATTAAAGAAGTATTAGTTAACGGTCGTGGAGCTATGCCAGCAGGGCTTGTTCCAGCTGAAAATGCAGATGCAATGGCTGATTGGCTTAGCAAAGTTAAATAATTGACAAAAGTTCTTTGCCCAGTGCAAAGAACTTTTTTTATCAATTGAAGTTGTTTAAACTAGGTACGAAAAGAAAAGTAAAGTGGTGACATGATGAATATCAATCAATTATCTAAAAGGTTAACAGCTGTAGCCAGTCAAATTCCAAGCCAATCAACGTTGGCGGATATTGGATCGGATCACGCGTATTTACCTTGCTATGCAGTGAAGAAAGGAATAGTCACACAAGCGGTCGCGGGAGAAGTAGTAGAGGGCCCTTTTCAAGCCGCAAAACAGCAAGTGAAGGAAGCGGGGCTAGAAGCATTCATTGATGTTCGAAAAGGAAATGGCCTCGAGGTAATTGCCCCTGGAGAAGTCGAATGTATCACGATCGCAGGAATGGGAGGGACGTTAATCGCTTCTATTTTAGAAGAAGGAAAGGCAAAGCTTGAAGGAGTGAAGCGTCTCGTGCTTCAACCAAATGTTAGTGCGATTAATATTCGCCAATGGTTGCTAGCGAATGAATGGGAACTGGTGGCGGAAACAATAATGGAAGAAGATGGGAAAATATATGAGGTGCTAACCGCTGAGAAAGGAGATCCGCTAAAGCCTTATCAAGCGAATCAAGCGCAGCAACTGTTATTAGGGCCATTTCTGATGGAAGAAAAAAATGAAGCGTTTGTGAAGAAATGGAAGCGTGAGGCTCGTCAGCTTGAGCTCGTTTTGGAAAATTTAAAGAACGCGGAAGACGAAGAAGCGGTGAGGGAGAAAAAGAAGCAAGTGCTTGATGAATTAAAGTTGATGAAGGAGGCGATGGAATGAAAACAGCCAACGGTCACGAAATCATTCAGTTATTTGAACAATTTTCACCGAAAAAGTATGCAATGGAAGGCGATAAAATCGGATTGCAGATCGGCCGATTAAATAAACCGGTTGAGCGAGTCCTCGTTGCACTTGATGTATTAGAAGAAGTGGTAGAAGAAGCGATTGCTAATAAAGTGGAGCTGATTATTGCCCATCATCCAATGATTTTCCGTCCGTTGAAGTCGATTGTAACGAGTGAGCCGGCTGGAAGAATGATTGAGAAGCTGATTAAGCATGACATTGCTGTATATGCTGCTCATACGAACTTAGATGTGGCGAAAGGAGGCGTCAACGACCTTCTCGCTGAAGCGCTCGAACTGCAAGAGCCGGAAGTGCTTGTCCCAACGTTCGAGGACGGCTTGAAGAAGTTGGCGGTCTTTGTGCCAGAAACCCATGAAACAGCAGTGAGAGAAGCGTTAGGAGCGGCTGGAGCCGGTTTCATTGGCGAGTATAGCCAGTGTTCTTTTTCCTCTCAAGGAACAGGACGTTTTCAGCCGAGCGCAGCAGCCAATCCTTATATGGGACAAGCGGGAGCACTTGAAGAAGTAGTAGAAGTGAAGATTGAGACGATTTATCCTGAAAGTATCGAAAAGAAGGTCCTATCTGCTATGTTCAAAGCTCATCCTTATGAGGAAGTAGCATATGATCTTTATCCGTTAGCCAACAAGGGCGAGACGTTAGGGCTTGGAAGAGTCGGGAAATTGAAAGAATCCATGTCTCTTCGTCAATTTGCTGAATTTGTCAAAGAAAAGTTAGAAGTGAACGGAGTGCGTGTTGTAGGCGATTTAACTGATTCGGTCAAGAAAGTAGCTGTGCTTGGGGGAGATGGAAATAAATATTTCCAAGCCGCTAAATTTAAAGGTGCGGATGTATACGTTACTGGCGACTTTTATTACCACACTGCTCACGATGCAATGGCCGCTGGATTAAACATTGTTGATCCGGGACATAATGTCGAGAAAGTGATGAAAAAAGGAACCGCTATAAAAATGGAGGCCTTAGCCGCTGAAAAAGGGTTCAACGTTGAATTTATCCCTTCTAGCGTTCATACCGACCCCTTTACATTTCTATAAGTAATCTACAAACAGGGCTGCTTCTATTCGGAGCAACCCTGTTTGTATATTTCCTATATCTCATGCGGTTCGTTCCAGTCCATACGTCGCTGAACAGCGCCTTCCGCTTTACTTTTTACCTTGAAGTTAAGGTGGATTTTTTGACTTTTGGTAAGATTTTGTTTAATGGCACTTTTTTCTCTCTTGTCCATGTGCTTTCGTCGTTAGGATCGAAGGCTTCAAGGAATTGGATGACTTCTTTGACGATCGGTGTTGGGGTGGAGGCGCCAGCTGTGACAGCCACTTTCTTGATACCTTGTAGCCATTCCAGTTCGATCTCTGATACATCCGAGACGCGGAAAGCTTTTGTTCCAGCGATTTCTTCTGATACTTGAGCTAGGCGATTGGAGTTGTTGCTTTTTGGATCGCCGACGACAATTAATAAATCTGCTTCTCCGGCTTGCTCGGCTACAGCTTCTTGGCGAACTTGAGTCGCTAAGCAAATTTCTTTATGCATCTCGGCATGTGGGTATTTTTCTTTAATTTTGTCCATAATATCTGCAACATCCCACTGGCTCATCGTTGTTTGGTTCGTGACAATGATTTTTTCATTAGTGATCACGAGTTTTTCAACGTCTTCAGGTTTTTCCACTAAGTGGACAATATCAGGAGCGACACCCACTGCTCCTTCAGGTTCTGGATGCCCTTTTTTTCCGATATAAATAACGACATACCCTTCCGCTTTTTTGTCGCGGATTAAGTCATGTGTTTTAGTCACATCGGGACAAGTGGCATCAATTGTAACTAAGTTTTTTTGCTTCGCTAGTTCGCGCACTTCAGGAGAAACCCCATGTGCGGTAAAAATGACTGTGCCTTCTTGTACTTTTTCTAAAATTTCTTTGCGGTCTTTCCCGTCGATCGTGATAATTCCTTCTTCTTCAAAAGCGTCCGTTACATGCTGATTATGAACAATCATTCCGAGTATATAAATCGGACGAGGCAAGCTTTTATCTAAGGCAGCATTGCGGGCGATGACCATCGCATCGACAACACCATAACAATATCCTCTTGGGGCAATTTTAATAACATCCATGAAAAAATCCTCCTATATCATTTTTCGGAGTAAAACTACTACAGTTGTATTATATAGGAGGGAAGCAAGCATGAAAAGAAAAGGGCCGTTTTATACATAAAGTTTAGGGATAGAGGTACCGTTTGTTGAGGCGTCGCTTTTTTCTGGTTTTGGCTTTTTTGAGGCTGCTGCAGACGAAGGGGCCGGCAATGATTCTTCATTTTTGACTAGATTTTTCGCTGTTTCCTTTGTGTTTTCATCATTGTCTTTGTCCGCATCAGGCAGTGATTTTAAGCCGCGATACAGTTTCCACATGGCAGGTAGATTTTTAACGAGTGGACCATATTGTTCAACAAGCGGTCCCATTTGTTGCACGGTTTGCAAGACTTGCTGGGTATTGGAGAGCATTTGCTGAAAATTCATCGGATTGGCCAGCTGTTGAGCGGTGGAGGAACCAGCTGTTGCTGCTCCCTGTCGTTCAAAGCCGGTGAGCGGTGTACTAGATGTTCCTTGCCGGTTCAACAGACGGCTAAGGAGACCACCTTGCCCGCGTCCCATTCTCTGAGGGGAGAGAGAAGGACGGTTAGTTGGGTACGGTCTCATCGGCTGTCCGTAAAAGAAGGGCTGCTGCTGCTGCGGTGGTCTAGGTGAAAATGGAGGCATGTTGTTTCAGTCCTTTCCTTGCAATTATTTGTTCTTTTGTATTGTATGCAGACAAACTAGAAAAGGTTTAGTGGTCATGGAGATACAAAAAATATTTGACAAAACTTTGATTTATCGGTGTTTTTAGTATAAGATACAGAATGGAGAAAAAGGCTTGTTTTAAGCCAAAAGGAGTGTCAAGATTGACAAAACAACGATTTGAACTATATGGTTTTCGACCGTTTATAAATAAAGGAATTGAAGAATTAGGATTTTATGAGCCGACAGAAATTCAAGAAAGAATGATCCCCCTCGTTTTAAAAGGGGAAAGTGCCATCGGCCAATCTCAAACAGGAACGGGAAAAACACATTCCTATGTCCTTCCTATCCTTCAAAAGATCAATCCTGCAAAGAAAGAAGTTCAAGCAGTGATTACTGCGCCAACGAGAGAATTAGCGGATCAAATTTATAAAGAGATTCTTAAAATGGTCAAATTTTCGGAAGAGGAAATTACCGTTCGCTGTTATATGGGGGGAACGGATAAGCAACGTGATATTGACAAGCTAAAGGCGCAGCCGCAAATTGTCGTCGGTACACCTGGGAGAATTAATGACCTGATTAAGGAACAAGCGCTGTTTGTTCACCGCGCTTCGATATTAGTCATCGATGAAGCCGATTTGATGCTTGATATGGGATTTATTGTCGACGTTGACCAAGTCGCCAGCAGAATGCCTGAACAGCTGCAAATCCTTGTCTTCTCAGCAACGATTCCAGAAAAATTAAAGCCGTTTTTAAAGAAATACATGGAGAATCCTGAATATGTGCATATTCAGCCTAAACATATTTCAGCTGAAAATATTAACCATGTATTAGTGTCAAAGAAAAGCCGTGAGAAAGTGGACTTGCTTCATGATATGTTAGTCGCTTACAACCCTTATTTAGCTGTTGTATTTACAAATACGAAGCAAAAAGCGGATGAAGTTGCTAATGCGCTTTTAGAAAAAGGGTTGAAAGTTGGCCGCCTACATGGTGATATGTCACCAAGAGACCGCAAAAGAATGATGAAGCAAATTCGTGAGCTGGATTATCAATATATCGTTGCTACTGATTTAGCAGCTCGAGGAATCGATATCGAGGGTGTCAGTCATGTGATTAACTACGAGCTTCCACGCGACCTAGACTTTTATGTTCATCGGGCCGGACGAACAGCTCGCGCAGGATTCTCGGGTATTTGTGCTACGATTTATACACCTAGTGACGAGGATGCGCTTGTTCGCTTAGAGAAAATCGGCATCAGCTTTACTCATGTCGATCTTCGTCAAGGGGAATGGATGGAAGTAAAAGATCGTAATCAACGAAAGAAAAGAGAAAAAACAGAAGACAGTATCGACTTAAAAGCGAAGTCGATCGTTCGAAAGCCGAAAAAAGTTAAGCCGGGCTATAAGAAAAAAATGCAAAGAGAAATGACTCAATTTAAAAAGCGCGAGCGGCGGTTAGAATCGAAACGAGGCAATAAGAAAAAGTAGTTGAACAAGAAAAGGTCTGCTTTTGCAGGCCTTTTTTGCTGATAAATGATGAAATTTTTAGTACAATGAAAGTAGGATAAAGGAGAGGAAAGTATGCTGAAAATTGGTTCTCATGTATCAATGAGCGGCAAGAAAATGCTGCTAGCTGCCAGTGAAGAAGCAGCTTCTTACGGTGCGAATACATTTATGATTTATACAGGTGCACCGCAAAACACAAGAAGAAAGAAAATAGAGGATTTGAACATTGAAAAAGGCCAGTTGCATATGAAAGAACATGGTATGGCTGACATAGTTGTTCATGCTCCTTATATTATTAATATTGGTAACACGAAGAATCCCGATACATTTGAGCTAGGAGTTAACTTTTTGCGCACAGAGATTGAGCGCACAGCAGCAATCGGAGCGAAGCAAATTGTTCTCCATCCAGGTGCTCACGTTGGTGCAGGAGCCGAAGCTGGTATTCAAAAAATTATCGAGGGGTTAAATGAAGTCTTAACAAAAGAAAACGACGTGCAAATTGCTTTAGAGACGATGGCCGGAAAAGGGTCAGAGTGCGGTGCTTCTTTCGAGGAACTGGCGATGATTATAGAGGGTGTTCATTTAAATGAGAAGTTATCCGTTTGCTTTGATACTTGTCATACACATGATGCTGGCTATGACATCATCAATGATTTTGATGGTGTGCTTGATCAATTTGACCGTATTGTAGGGCTTGATCGATTAAAGGTTCTTCATATTAATGATAGCAAAAATGAACGTGGTGCACGAAAAGATCGGCATGAAAATATTGGGTTTGGGCATATCGGCTTTGATGCGCTTCAATACATTGTCCATCATCCGCAGTTAGGTGATGTGCCGAAAATTTTAGAAACACCTTACGTCGGAGAAGACAAGAAAACAAGCAAACCGCCTTACCGCTTTGAGATTGAAATGCTTCGTGCAAAGGCATTTGATCCTGATATACGGAATAAGATCATGGCTCTTTAGATCAGTAAGTAAAATCCGGCAGTGTGATAGGTGTATTGCACCCTGCCGGATTCCTTCATTCATGATTGAAACATAGAAAACAGTCTGTTAATCTTTCTAGCTGTTTGTTCATTGGTAATGCGAGCAATTTCCTTCAATAATTGAATTCTTTCTCCATCATTAAACAAATCAATTTTTTTCCTTCGCAGTTGGCTAGCGATTTTCTCTGCTTCCTCTTGTTTCAAAGTGATGCTTAATCCTTTTGCATATTTCATTAACTCATCGGCTGTGATTGTTTGAGCCCGCTGATTGATTAAATGCTGAACAAATTTCACTGATGGTCACTCCTTTTCTATTCTCTATAAATGTATGAACAGGAAAAGACATGAGTGAATTAGCAACGAAAATAATATTTATAAAAGGAATGATGATATGCCTAAAGAACACAAAAAAGAAAAAACAACCCACTTAATTTATCGTCTGGCACTCGTATTTTTAGGAGCAGCACTTGCGGCCATTTCCATTGAATTATTTTTAGTCCCCAACAATATCATTGACGGTGGAATCATTGGAATTTCATTGATTTTAAGCTACTTAATTGATCATCCTGTCTTTTCATTTTCAACCTTTGTTGTTGTGCTAAATGTCCCTTTTCTCTATTTTGGTTATAAGCAAATTGGTAAAACGTTTATGTTTTCATCCTTATTTGGTATTGTATGTTTAGCTATTGTTGAGAGTCAGCTCCATCAATTTGATCCGTTTACAACCGAACCGGTTTTAGCCTCTGTATTTGGCGGCTTGATGTTAGGGGTGGGGGTCGGCCTCGTGATTCGCCATGGGGGAACGCTCGACGGTACAGAAATTTTAGGAATATTAATGACGAAAAAATTGCCGTTTTCAGTCGGTGAGTTTGTGATGTTCATTAATATTTTCATCTTCACTTGGGCTGCGTTTGTGTTTGGTCCAGAAAATGCGATGTATTCTGTCATGACGTATTATATTGCGTTTAAAGCAATTGATACGGTGTTGCAAGGGCTAGAAGAAACAAAGGCATGCATCATTGTGTCTGACCAATATGATGAAGTGTCTGATGCGATTTTACATCGGTTAGGCCGTGGAACAACGAAACTGAAAGGGAAAGGCGGTTTCACGGATGCTGATAAAGATGTGATCTATGTCGTTGTCACTAGGCTTGAGGTGATGAAGCTGAAAAATATTATTACCGACATTGATCCCAATGCGTTTTTAACCATTATGAATACACAAGAAACGCATGGAGCCCGCTTTAAATCAGCTATTCATTAAAAACAAGGCCGGAACTGCTTGTTTAAAACAGTTCCGGTTTACTTTTTGAATGAAATCCTGTATACTTCAATTTGTTCTTAAATCGTAATCATTCTTATAAAGGAGACATTTCAATGAATCAACCACCTATCATTGAAATAAAAGACGTATCCTACAGCTATGACCGTGATAATGTATTGGAAAATATTCAATTATCTGTCCCTAGAGGGGCATTTTTAGGTTTAGTAGGTCCAAATGGTTCAGGGAAATCAACGCTTTTAAAATTAATTTTAGGTTTATTAAAAGTGAAGCAAGGCGAAATTTTTCTTTTTGGTACTTCTCAACGAAATTTTAAAAGTTGGGATAAGATTGGATTTGTTTCGCAAAAAGCGAACTCTTTCAATACAGGATTTCCTGCGACTGTCTTTGAAGTAGTGGCAAGCGGTTTGACAAAAAAGCTTGGATTGTTTCGCAGGGCAGGTAGTAAAGAGAAGCAAGAAGTGTTAGAAGCGATTAAGGCTGTAGGTATGGAGCCGTTTTTGTACCGCAATATTGGCGAGTTATCAGGCGGCCAGCAACAGCGGGTGTTTATTGCCCGAGCGATTGTATCGAAGCCTGAAATCCTTATTTTGGATGAACCAACTGTTGGTGTCGATTCGAAACATGTTCAAGCTTTTTATGAAATGCTTTCGTATTTAAACAAGGAGCTAGGGATTACTTTACTGCTCGTGACCCATGATATTGGGATTGTTAGCGATAAAGTGACTCATGTCGCTTGTTTAAACAAGTATCTTCATTTCCATGGAAGTATGGCACAATTTAAGCATTTAGATGAATCCGATCTGTCTAAACTATATGGGCATGGTATTCACTTGTTAGAGCATCATCATGACCACGACCATAAGGAGGACAGCCAATGATTGAAGCCATTTTACAGTATGAATTTTTGCAAAATGCTTTTATTACAGGACTCATTATTGGAGTGATTGCCCCTCTGCTCGGTGCGTTTATCGTGGTGAGAAGATTGTCGCTCATTGCCGATGCTCTTAGCCATGTGACGCTTGCTGGGATTGCAGCCGGCTTGTATTTTGGGCAAACATTTGCTTTAACTTGGTTAAATCCGTTGTATGTAGGTATGGTGTTTTCTGTGTTCGGTTCCTTACTAATTGAGCGACTTCGCACAGTGTACAGGCATTATCAAGAGTTGGCGATTCCGATTATTTTATCCGGTGGAATCGGCATCGGTGTGATCTTTATTTCGCTTGCGGATGGTTTTAATACCGATCTATTCAGCTACTTATTTGGAAGCGTCAGCGCGGTTAGTCATAATGATTTAATTGTTATTACAATCATTAGTTTATTGGTGATTGCCACTGTCTTTTTATTGTATAAAGAGCTGTTTTTGCTCTCCTTTGATGAAGAACATGCAAAAGCATCTGGCATTGCCGCTAAATCCATTCACTTCGTATTTATCGTCCTTGTCGCGCTGGTGATTGCGGCTTCGATGCGAATCGTTGGAGTGCTATTAGTATCCGCCTTAATGACGCTGCCTGTAGCGGCGAGCATGAGAATTGCTCGAGGGTTTAAGCAAACGATTTTCTTTTCGATTTTATTTGGAGAAATCGCTGTCGTGTCAGGGCTTGTGAGTGCGTATTATTTAGATTTAGCGCCAGGAGGGACAATTGTTGTCGCTTCGATATTGATTTTGTTACTGGTCATTTCGTCGAAAAAGTTGAGCAAGCAATTTTAATATGGGGTGAATGAAATGAATTTAACTCAGGCAATGGAGCTTTTAAAGGCAAAGGGGTATAAGCAGACGGGCAAGCGAGAAGAGATGCTTTCGTTGTTTGCGCGAGCGGATAAATATTTAACAGCAAAAGACGTGCTTGAGGAAATGAAAGTAGATTATCCAGGGCTTAGTTTTGATACGATTTATCGAAATTTAGCCTTGTTTGTGAACATGGGGATTCTTGAAGAAACGGAATTGTCTGGAGAGCGTCATTTCCGTTTTACTTGTTCTCATGCGAAGCATCATCATCATTTTATTTGTATGGTGTGCGGGAAAACGAAAGAGATCCATTTATGCCCGATGGACCACATTGATGAGTTAAATGGATATGAGATCTCGGGCCATAAATTTGAAATTTATGGAACATGTCCGGAGTGTAAAGCTTCCTAATAAACATGAGAAATGAAAAGCCTGGTTCTTCCGTTACATCTTGGGAGAACCAGGCTTTTTTGTTTTTTAAAGAGTTAAGAAATGGTTGCACCAGCTGTTTACCCATTGTTGGGCTTGTCTCCAATTATCAACACGAATGACTCCGTTTGGAACAGGGTCTTGATTATAAGGTGTGTTAAACAATATGACAGGAATATGAAGTTCTTCGTGCAAGCTTACTGCGTTATCATGCTTGTCTTCAAAGAAAATATCCACTTGATATTTTTTAGCCGCTTTGATTTTGTCATGTGAGCCAATTAATTCAATATGGTCATATTGAAGGTCATGCTCATGAAACCATTGCTCGGTGATATATTGTAAATGATTTCTTCTTGCACTAATAAAAAATAGTTCGAATTGTTGTCTCCAGCTGTCTAATACTTCTTTAGCTCCTGTGGCAATGGGCGAGTTTTCATAAATCACGGGCTCTCGTTCATCAAACCAGTCACGGAAGCGATCAGCAGGAATGTTGAGCGCCTCTGATAAATCATATTTTTTTATATCATTTAAAGTTATGTTCAAGGAAAAATCTTGATTAATAAATGGAACTAAGCTAGTAGGACAAGTAACTGTTCCGTCAATATCAATACCAAAACGTTTTTGTTTCATTTTGTTTGCTCCTTACTTTGTTCACTGTTCCTCAAAGTGTAACATATTTTTGTGATGATTGTTATCCCGTGTTAACGGGCAGTAAGATCCCACCTCAAAAGAGTAGAGGAAGACAAATTATTTAGCTGAGGGATCAACGGCCCATAAACATCCAATTGGTTCAACTAACAATCAGTGGCGTATGAACAAAATCTCCACGGATTAAAGTTTCACTTTATGTGAATGAAGAGCAGTTTTGTATAAATTCTTTCTTCTCGCAAACAATAACAATGCTCCTCAATTTGCGAAAGTGAGGGATGAACAGTGAAAGATGAAACCAATGATAAGGATCGGTTTGTAAATGACACGGATTTGAGGCCTATGCGAGAAGAGACCGCGGCAGAAATTGCTGAACCGATTCCTTTTCGCCGAGACGATCATCGAGAAATAGACAGGGATGATGTTGAGGTTGAAGACGGGGGAGGGCGCGGGTTAGGCTATGCGGGCTTAATCGCCTCTATTCTTGCTCTCTTCATGCTTCCTGTATTATTTGGAGCCATCGGGATCGTATTAGGATTTATGGCTAGGAGAAGAGGATCTGAAGGGCTTGGAGCATGGGCGATTGGTATCGGTGTTGTCGCTCTTGTAGTTGGTTTGTTTGTTCTTCCGTTTTTCTAAATACTGTTTAAAAGAGGAGCAGAAAAGGGCCGTCTCGTAATAAATTGAGACGGCCCGTTCTCTGCACGAACAGCCAAGTGACAGCTGCAAAAATGAATGATCCAATTAAAGATTTGCTTCCGCTTCTTGATTTTGGAAATATTCTTCGGCGATTTTGTCAATTTCTTTTTTCAGTTCTTCTACCATTGTGTCCTCTGGTACTTTTCGAACCGTTTTCCCTTTACGGAACAATAATCCTTCACCTCTCGCACCAGCGATACCAATATCAGCCTCGCGTGCTTCTCCCGGTCCGTTCACGGCACATCCTAGAACAGCTACTTTAATAGGTGCTTTAATCTTTTGAATATATTCTTCGACTTCATTAGCAATGCTGATCAGATCAATTTCAATTCGTCCGCACGTCGGACATGAAATTAATGTTGCCGCATTAGAAGAGAGCCCGAATGATTTTAAGAGTTCTCTCGCCACTTTCACTTCTTCTACCGGATCAGCACTTAAAGAAATACGTAATGTATTCCCGATCCCTTTGCTTAAAATCGCTCCGAGACCAGCGGCACTTTTGACGGTACCAGCAAATAGCGTACCGGATTCAGTGATGCCCAAATGAAGCGGGTAGTCGAAGGCGCGCGCGGCCTTTTCGTATGCTTCAATGGCTAAATTGACATCGGATGCTTTCATGGAAACAATGATATCGTGAAAGTCGAGATCTTCTAAAATTTTAATGTGATGCAGAGCACTTTCGACCATACCATCTGCAGTAGGGTAACCGTATTTTTCTAAAATTTTACGTTCTAAGCTTCCTGCATTGACACCGATTCGAATCGGAATGCCCTTCGCTTTCGCCGCATTGACGACGGCTTCCACTTTTTCGCGGCGTCCGATGTTTCCTGGGTTGATCCGAATCTTATCAACGCCACCTTCAATCGCTTTTAAGGCAAGTTTATAATCAAAATGAATATCGGCTACTAACGGAATATTAATTTGTCTTTTTATATCAGCAATTGCATCCGCAGCACGCTCATCAGGGCAAGCGACGCGAACGATCTGGCATCCAGCTTCTTCCAAGCGGTGAATTTCTTTCACTGTGGCTTCAACATCGTGCGTTTTCGTTGTCGTCATACTTTGAATAAATAGTTCATTGCTTCCGCCAATGGTTAAATTGCCAACTTTAACTGGACGGGTTTTTGAACGATGGGTGATTTCACTCAATGGTGATTCGCTCCTTTATCAGATCTAATAATAAGCTTCTTCAATGAGTAATTGTACCAGTAGTTGAGCGTATATGACAAGGAAATGACTAGTGGAAATGTTTATCCTGTATGAACGGGCTATAAGATCTCCCGCTGATGGAAATTTCACTTTATTCATAAACCGGAAATTGATAGGATTGTCCGATTTGCACTTCTTCTGGTGTCATGCCTTTATTTAATCGGTTGAAGTCATTGACAGCCTGAGAAATATCAACCGGCAACTGTCCATGATGTATTTCTTCTAGAATGGACAGAACGGTGTCTCCTCTTTTCACCTTGACTGTTTGTGAAGCAATAGAAGTGTGGCTGGCCGGAGCACTGTCTGTTTCATGGATGACGGCTGTCTCTTTTTGTGGAAGTGAACCGCGAGTTAAATCATGCCAAACGCCAGCTACTACCAGTAGTAAAATAACAAGAAAGAGAAAATTCTTCATCATCCGCTCTCCTTTTTATCCCGCATGAACAGGGTGTAAGACCCTCCGCTGATAGAAGTTTCACCCTATAAAAATATATGCTTGTCCTAAAGAATAATGACAAAAATAAAGGATGAAGCGATCCATAAATGATTTAGGGGATTGCTTCATCCTTTATTAATTAATGTTTCGATTTTGGAAGCGGAATGGATCGGATGGCGACATAAATCATGACTGCAGTCAATAACCAGTCAAGCAAAAAGCTATAGGGAAATTGGATACGCGCGAAATCAAACAAGGTCATGATGACGATCGACGGTGTGATCGCATAGGCTGCTATCCGAAAGCTGTGGCGATACTCTATTTTTCTTTTAAGTCCTTTATTCATCAGTGAGCCTAATGCGGCAAAGATGGATACTTTCATAAATCCAACAGCGGCGACGAATAAATAGTAAATGAGAAATAAGACCGGCAGAAAAATGACTAAATAAGATTGCAATGTGTCGATATAGGACAGCATTTGTTTGTTTGTCACATTCGTTTCAGTGGGAAACAGGTAAGGAAAAGATTGTGTTTGTCCATGAATGGATAAAACGATGTCATGTTTCAAAAGTGCTATCACTTGTTCCTTGTTCTCTAGATCAGCTGCAGAAATAGAACCTACAGGGTCAAAAATGATTTCTGTTTGCCCGTTTTGAATGACTTTCGTCTGAGCGTCAGAAGAGGTGAGTGTGCCATCTTCAATCGTAAAGGAAGGTAAGTCTTTTTCAATTGAAGTTTGCAAGTTTGTCAGTCCGCTGATCGCCATGTAAGTAAAGTATGTCATAAAGGGTAAGCAAGAAATGAACATAACAAAAAACACATGGCTAATGGTTTGTCCAATTCCTTGAAGGCGAAAAAAGCCAATATGTTTAGGGGAATATAAACTTTTAATAAACCGCTGAAAAATATTCACGACACTTTCCTCCTTATGATTCTATTGTAAGGAAACAGAGGAAAGAAAGCTACTCTTCATTTTTTGTAACACAAATGTAATAAAACACTCCTTTTGTTAATCAATTGTAAATTTTAAGTTGATGTTATTTACATTTAACTCATAATTTATTAATAATTGTAGAGGGTTTGCAAGTTTTGTCGAATTAAATTGAGTAGGAGTTGGAGAAATGGAAATCAATGTCCAGGAAATGCTGTTTCAGTTTTTAGGTGGACTGGGGATATTCTTGTACGGAATCAAGTTAATGGGAGACGGGTTACAACAATCTGCTGGAGACCGGCTACGGGATATTCTAGATCGTTTTACAACCAATCCTTTGATGGGGGTATTAGCAGGAGTACTTGTTACGATCCTCATTCAAAGTAGTTCAGCAACGACCGTTATTACGGTTGGACTTGTCAGTGCTGGATTTATGACGCTGAAGCAAGCAATTGGTGTCATTATGGGAGCGAACATTGGAACAACTGTCACAGCTTTTATTATTGGAATTGATGTAGGGGAATATGCTTTACCTATATTAGCACTTGGCGCGATTTTAATTTTCTTCTTTAAGAATAAACAAATACATAATATCGGAATGATTTTCTTCGGATTTGGTGCCCTGTTTTACGGATTGGAACTCATGAGCAGCGGAATGAAGCCTCTACGTGAATTAGAATCTTTCCATGAATTAACGGTCAATATGAGTACGAATCCGATTTTAGGAGTGGTGGTAGGTACCGTCTTTACCGTCATTGTTCAAAGTTCTAGTGCGACGATCGGAATTTTACAAAGTTTATTTGCTGAAAATTTATTAGATTTGAATGCGGCAATGCCCGTTCTTTTCGGTGACAATATCGGAACAACGATTACGGCAGTATTGGCTTCTATTGGCGCATCAGTGGCAGCCAGAAGAGCAGCGGCGACTCATGTTCTATTTAATTTAATCGGAACCGCCATCTTCTTACTTATTCTACCTTTATTCACGCAGTTTATGTCTTATTTGAGCACTGTGCTTCATCTTGATCCGAAGATGACCATTGCTTTTGCTCATGGTACATTTAATATCACAAATACACTCATTCAATTGCCATTTGTTGGCGTGTTAGCTTTGATTGTGACGAAATTAATTCCTGGTGAAGATACTTTCTTTGATTATAAAGCGAAGCATCTCGATCCTATTTTTATTGAGCAGTCTCCTTCTATCGCTCTTGGTCAAGCAAAGGAAGAAGTGATTAACATGGGGCAAATTGCTGTTAAAGGAATGGAAGAGACGCACGAGTATTTAAAAACAAAGCAGCAGAAGCATTCAGAAAGAGCAGCTCAAATTGAAGATTCATTAAATAATTTAGATAGAAAAATCACGGATTATTTAATTGATCTATCAGGCTCTTCATTGTCTGATGCCGAATCAGAAAGACATTCTTTATTAATGGATACGGTTCGCGATATTGAACGAATTGGTGACCATTTTGAAAATATTTTAGAACTTGTTGATTATCAACAAACTAATAAGGTGAAGATTACTGACCAAGCGATGATGGAACTTGAGGAAATGTTTAAATTAACAATTGATACGGTGCGCAAGTCCGTTCAAGCGCTTGATGAAAATAATTTACAGTTGGCTCGTGAAGTAGCTGAAAATGAGGATTTAATTGACAAAATGGAAAGAAAATTGCGCAAACAGCATATTTTGCGCCTGACAGAAGGGGCTTGTACAGCGCAGGCGGGAATTGTGTTTGTCGACATCATCAGCAACTTAGAGAGAATGGGTGACCACGCAGTCAATATTGCAGAAGCCGTTCTTGGTATTAGAGGCTTATAAGTAGGGTGAATCGAAGAACGAACCTCTATTTGTCGTCTGACAATAAGGTGTTCGTTCTTTTTTCTTGCATTGATGGCGCTTAACAATTGAAAGAATCGTCCTCTTTTGGTAATCTAAATGATGAAAGACTAGAAAAAATTAACCTACATAGGAGGAATTTATTATGGCATTTCAATTACCAGAATTACCTTATGCATATGATGCATTAGAGCCTCATATTGACAAGGAAACAATGAATATCCATCATACGAAACACCATAACACATATGTGACAAAATTAAATGAGGCCCTTCAAGGTCATGAGGATCTTGCAAGCAAATCAGTAGAAGAACTAATTGCTGATATCGACGCTCTTCCTGAAGCAATTCGTACAGCTGTGCGCAATAATGGTGGCGGACATGCGAACCACTCGTTATTTTGGCAGCTTTTATCTCCAAACGGCGGTGAGCCAACAGCTGAATTAGCGGATGCGATTAACAGCAAATTCGGAAGCTTAGATCAATTTAAAGAAGAGTTTGCAGCAGCAGCAGCTGGCCGCTTTGGCTCTGGTTGGGCATGGCTTGTTGTGAACAATGGTGAGTTAGAAGTAACAAGCACACCAAATCAAGATTCTCCATTAATGGAAGGCAAAACGCCAATTCTTGGTCTTGATGTATGGGAGCATGCCTACTACTTGAACTACCAAAACCGCCGTCCAGACTACATTCAAGCATTCTGGAATGTTGTCAACTGGGATGAAGTAGCAAAGCGTTTCAACGAAGCTAAATAATTTTTTTAGGCAAGCAAAAGACAAGTCATAATTACGGCTTGTCTTTTTTCTTGTATAACTCCGCCCTTTTCTCCAAAACATAAGTGAGAAAGGGGGTACAGATGATGCTGATCAAAAAGTGGTACAGTCAGTTACATTTAACGAAAGACTTGTTTATTTTGCTTGTCATCGGTGGCTTGTATTCCCTAAGCGTTGCTTTATCGAATACTTTTGTTAATATTTATCTTTGGAAGCAATCGGGCCAGTTTATCGATCTCGCCATTTATAATTTGTCTGTCGTAGCCATTCAGCCAGTCGCTTTTTTTATAGCGGGCAAATGTGCGAAAAAGGTCGATCGGGTCATTGTTTTGAGAATCGGCATTACGATTCTTGGGATTTTTTATTTAGCAGTTCTGGCATTTAGTGACCAAGCCTCTCAATGGCTTGTCTTGTTGGGCATTCTTCTCGGAGCGGGTTATGGATTTTATTGGTTAGCATTCAATGTACTGACGTTTGAAATTACAGAGCCTGATACAAGAGATTTCTTTAATGGTTTTATCGGCACATTGTTTTCAGCAGGCGGAATGATCGGTCCGATACTAGCTGGTTTTATTATTAGCCGTTTCACTTCGGGAACAGGGTATTTTATCGTATTTGGCTTATCGCTCGGTGGCTTCATCATTGCGGTCATCTTTAGTTTCTTCTTAAAGCGGCGACGCGCGGAAGGTCGCTTTGTCCTCGTAGCTGTTTGGAAAGAGAGAAAATGGAATGCGGATTGGCGGCGTATCACCATTGCTCATTTTTTCCAAGGGTTAAGAGAAGGTGTGTTTGCTTTTATGATTTCTGTCATTGTCTTTTTGGCAACAGACAGTGAGTTAGCTCTTGGTACGTATGCGCTTGTTCATTCCGGAATTTCGTTTATTAGCTATACGTTAGCTTCGAAAGTCATCAAAAAAGATTATCGAAAACAAGTAATTTTTGCCGGTGGTGTGACGCTTTTCTTATCTTTATTTATCATCATGCCGGAGCCCACATACACGAAGCTACTGATTTATGCCGCCGTGATTGCCGTCGCTTATCCTTTTCTGCTCGTTCCTTATATATCCATGACGTATGATGTCATTGGCCAAGGGAGCAAGGCAGCGGAAAGGCGAATTGAATATATTGTCCTGCGCGAGATCTTTCTTAATGCAGGAAGAATCACATCTATTTTATCTTTTATTGTGGCGATTCTTTTCTTCGATCCACAAAAGAGCATCCCGGTTCTTCTCATTGTCCTCGGAGCTGGACATAGCATGATTTACTTTTGTATCCGGCAAGTTCGCTCGCATGCTGCAAGGATGGCTGTTCAGTAAACGCGTAAAGGGGCGAAGCAGTATTTTCCTGCTTCGCTTTTTTCATATGTATGCAAGCATGTGGAAGAAAGTTTCTTCTAGCTATTAGTAGAAAAAATAAACAAACTTCGTTAAAATAAAGACTAGAAAACAGAATGATTTAGAGAGGGTTGTGAACAGGTGAAAAAGACAAAGAAAAAAAGGAAGACGCATGTCTCTTTGCGAATGAACATGATGTTCTTCGTTGTCTTTTTGCTTTTTTCTCTATTAATTTTCAGACTGGGCATTGTACAAATTGTTCAGGGGGAAGATTATCAAAGAAAAATCGAGCGGACAGAAGATGTAACAGTGAATGCAAGTGTGCCAAGAGGGAAGATTTTTGATCGAGACGGCAAAGTTGTTGTAGATAACCTTCCGCAAAATGCGATTACGTATACACGCTCTAAAGGGGCAACACAAGAAGAAATGCTCAAAACAGCAACTAAACTTGCCGAGCTCATTGATAAAGAAACAGATCAAGTAACAGAACGGGATAAAAAAGACTTTTGGTTAATGAAGCACCCAGAAGAAGGAAAAGCAAAAATTACAGATAAGGAATGGGCACAATACGAAGAAGGCGGGATGGAAGAAAAGCAAATTTATCAAATGCAAATCGACCGCATTACGGAAGATGATTTGAAGGAATTAACGGCAAAAGACCTGGAGATACTGGCGATTTATCGAGAATTTACGACAGGTTATGCGATGGCTCCGCAAATTGTCAAAAATAAAAATGTGACCGAAGAAGAATACGCGGTTGTCAGTGAGAACTTAGATTCCTTGCCTGGCGTGAATACAACGACAGATTGGGAGCGTTCTTATGTCTATGATAATACATTAAAAACTGTGATTGGCAATATCTCCTCTTCAAAGGAAGGATTGCCGAAAGAAATGGTGGATTATTATACATCAAGAGGATACAGCCGAAATGATCGCGTAGGCAAAAGCTATATCGAATATCAATATGAAGATATGCTTCGCGGCCAGAAAACAAAAGTAAAAAATATCACGGATAAATCCGGAAATATTTTAGATTCTGAAGTGATTCGTGAAGGGCAGCGCGGAAATGATTTAATGTTGACGATCGATATGGAACTTCAGCAAGCAGTGGATGAAATTGTTGAGGAAGAATTAAGGAGAGAGAAAGCAGGTTATGGTCGCTATCTTTTAGACCGGGCATTTGTGACGATGATGGACCCGAACACAGGAGAAATTCTCGCCATGTCAGGGAAGAAAATCGAGACCAATGACGGTAAGACGGAAATGCTGGACTTTGCACTTGGAAATATGACGACTTCTTATGCCATGGGATCGGCGGTCAAAGGGGCGACAGTATTAACCGGTTATATGACGGGAGTCAATGAGCCAGGTAAATACATCTTGGATCAACCATTGATTTTTAAATCTACCCCTAAGAAAAGTTCTTGGTTTAACCGAAGCGGTGCGATTATGATTGATGATCGCTATGCCTTAATGCGTTCTTCTAACGTGTATATGTTTAAAACAGCGATCGAAATTGCCGGAGGGAAGTATATTCCAAATGCCAGTTTAAGGCTGAATTTGGAAGACGGTTTTGCCACGATGCGGCGTCATTTTGGTCAATTCGGTCTCGGGGTTCCGACTGGGATTGACTTACCAAATGAGCAAGTTGGTTTCCAAGGAAAAATCAATCTTTCTGAACCCGGGAAGCTTCTCGATTTTTCCATCGGTCAGTATGATACGTACACTCCGCTGCAGTTAGCTCAGTACGTGTCGACGATTGCTAATGGCGGCTACCGGATGCGGCCGCATATTGTGAAGGAAATCCGCGAGCCAGCTAAGGAAACCAATAAGATTGGTCCTGTTGTGAAAGAAATACAGCCGGAAGTGTTGAACCGAATTGATGTGACGCCAAATGAGCTCGAACGTGTGCAACAAGGGTTCCATATGGTGATGAGTGGGCCACAAGGTACAGCTAATAATCAATTCAGAGGGCTTCCATATGATCCGGCCGGAAAAACAGGAACAGCAGAAGGTGTATATGATGGGCCTAAAGGCGAACAGTTTTTGGAAAACGGTCAAGAATTGCCGATGACGTGGAATTTGACTCTTGTTGGTTACGCACCTTATGATAATCCAGAAGTAGCTTTTTCGGTCGTTGTTCCTTGGGTATATGAAGGGAACGGAAAGTCTTTAATCAATTATTCTATAGGTAAAAGAGCTTTAGATAAGTATTTTGAATTAAAATCTGAAAGAATGAAAAATGAAACAGCTGATGTAGTTGTGGAACAAGATATATACTTGAAAGACAAGAAAGAAAATAAAGAAGAAGAGTAGTCGAAAACACCCGATTTTGTAGTGAATCGGGTGTTTTTTTGTCTGGAAAAGTCTATCATTTACAAAAGCTTTACATTACATTAAAACGCAATTAATACTCCTTCGTTAATCTGTTTACTGTAGCGAAAAACAAAAACAAACATTTTTTAGGGGGAAATTGGAATGAAACCAGTAAAAGTTCTTGCTGTATCTGCTATGCTTGGATCTGCTTTAGTATTAGGAGCTTGTAACAGCAGCACAGGTGGAGAAGAGAAGAAAGAGGCAACTGAGCAAGCGGGGGAAACGGACAAGCAATTGCAAGGCAACATTCAAGTGGATGGATCTTCTACTGTTTATCCAATCATGGAAGCTGTATCCGAAGAGTATATGATGGAGCAGCCTGATGTCAAAGTAACAGTTGGTTTCTCAGGAACTGGTGGCGGATTTGAAAAATTCATCGCGGGTGAAACACAATTAAGTAACGCTTCCCGTCCAATTAAAGATGAAGAAAAAGCATCTTTAGAAGAGAAGAAAATTGACTTTACTGAATTTAAGCTTGCGTTTGATGGTCTTTCAGTAGTAGTGAACAAGGATAATGACTGGGTGGATCATTTAACAATTGAAGAACTTCAAAAAATGTGGGTAGATAATGGCAAGCCAAAGAAATGGTCTGATATTCGTAAAGGATGGCCGGATGAAGAAATCAAATTATATTCTCCTGGTACAGATTCAGGCACATTTGATTACTTTGATGAAGTTGTTTTAGAAGAACAACAAATTGATAAAGCTGCTACTTTATCTGAAGATGACAACGTACTTGTACAAGGGGTCACTGGTGATAAAAATGCTATTGGTTACTTCGGCTATGCCTACTACTTAGAAAATAAAGATAATTTAAAAGTTGTTCCGATTGATGGAGGCAAAGGTCCTATTGAGCCGACAAATGAAACAATTGAAAGCGGAGAATATGCTCCACTATCTCGTCCGCTATACACATATGTAGCGAATAAAGCTGTAGCAGAAGACGAAGCGGTATATAACTATGTGAAATTCACTCTTGAAAACGCAGGTGCATTATCAGAAGAAGTCGGTTATGTGAAGCTTCCGGATGAAGAATATACAAAAGCTTTAGAGACATTAGAAGGATTAAAGAAATAAAGAAATAAAGAATTCGGGGATAAAGGATTAGAATTCCATAAGATGGAGAGCGAATCCGCTTTCCATCTTATTATTGGGTTGAAGGGAGTATTCATTTTGAAAACAATTGAAAAGAAAATGAGCCCGGTTCAAGAATTGCTTCAAAAAAAATATAATAGCGGTTTTTTGAACAGAAGTGAAAAAGTTATTCCAGTGATCCTGTTTATTATGGCTGCCGTATCTGTATTAACAACGATCGGCATTGTATTTACCCTTATTTTTGAAACGGTAACATTTTTCCGTGAAATTTCGTTAGTAGAGTTCTTTACGGCTAAAGAGTGGTATCCGTTCTCAGCATCTGAAGCTACTTATGGTATTTTACCACTGGTGGTCGGAACGCTAAAAATAACTGCGATTGCTTCATTAACAGCGGTACCTATTGGCTTAGCTGTTGCAATTTATTTAAGTGAGTATGCTTCAGAAACAGTGAGAAAAATTATGAAGCCTGTATTAGAAGTGTTAGCGGGTGTACCTACTATTGTGTATGGTTTCTTCGCCTTAACATTTGTCACTCCTTTATTGCGATCTATTTTCCCTTCAGTGGAAATGTTTAATGCGATTAGTCCAGGGATTGTTGTTGGAATTATGATTATTCCGATGATTGTATCTCTTTCAGAAGATGCTCTTTCATCTGTTCCGCAATCTGTACGTCAAGGAGCTTTAGCGCTTGGAGCAACGAAGTGGGAAATGACTTGGAGAGTGGCGATCCCAGCTGCACTATCAGGGATTCTTGCTTCGATTGTATTAGCTATCTCTCGTGCTATCGGTGAAACGATGATTGTAACCATTGCAGGAGGATCAACTCCTACTGCTTCACTAGATGTAACCTCTTCTTTGCAAACAATGACTTCTTATATTGTTCAAGTAAGTACAGGTGATGCAGGATTTGGTACAACCATTTATTACAGTATTTATGCTGTTGGTTTTACTTTATTTATTTTCACATTGGCTATGAATGTGTTAGCTCAGCGCATCTCCAAGCGTTTTAGGGAGGAATATTAAATGCAGAACGTCCAAAAGCGGATTAATACAGATGAAATGGTAGGAAATATTCCTACACGTCTAATGAAAAATAATTTATATAAAGGAATTTTCTTAACAGCAACTATCCTGACATCAATCATTTTAATCATTCTTCTTGCTAGAATTTTTTCTCAAGGGGCTGGCCATCTTTCGTTAGATTTCTTAACAAACTTTGCTTCAAGACGTCCAGAGCAAGCTGGAATTAAAGCGGCCTTAGTGGGGACCCTTTGGATGATGGCTGTAGTTGTACCTGTTTCTACCTTGTTAGGGGTAGGTGCTGCTATTTACCTTGAAGAATATGCGAAGAAGAATCGAATGACTCAATGGATTCAAATGAACATTTCCAATCTGGCTGGCGTACCGTCCGTTGTCTTCGGTTTGCTAGGCTTAACGATTTTTGTTCGTGTGTTATTCCTTGGCAATAGCGTGTTAGCCGCAGGATTAACCATGAGCTTATTAATTCTTCCGGTTATTATTGTTGCTTCCCAAGAAGCGATTCGAGCAGTGCCAAATGAGTTGAGAGAAGCATCTTTTGGACTTGGGGCGACAAAGTGGCAAACGATTTTACGGGTCGTGCTTCCGTCTGCTCTTCCTGGGATTTTAACTGGAAGCATCTTATCTTTCTCAAGAGCGATTGGAGAAACAGCTCCGCTTGTAGTGATCGGGATTCCAACATTCGTTGCGTTTTTACCTAAGTCTATGCTGGATCAGTTTACAGCTTTGCCAATGCAAATTTACAACTGGACGAGCAGACCACAAGAGGAGTTCCATTTATTAGCCGCAGCTGGTATTATCATTCTGCTTGTGATTCTGATTTTGATGAATTCTGTCGCTGTTTGGATTCGTAATCGATACCAACAAAGATATTAACTATACTGAGGGAAAATTAATTGGAGGGAAAATCAATGGCACTAGAGGTAGTGAAAGCTCAAAAGAATGTAGCGAACGAAAGCAAAGCAGTCTATAGTACGAAAAATTGTAATCTTTGGTATGGAAATCATCATGCCTTAAAAAATATTCACTTAGAAATCATGGAGAAGGAAGTAACGGCCATTATCGGTCCTTCTGGCTGTGGCAAATCTACGTATATTAAAACGCTCAATCGAATGATTGATCTTGTACCAGATGTAAAAACTTCCGGTGTTATTGAATATCGCGGACGCGACATTTTTAACAAAAACTTTCTAGTAGAAGAATTGCGGACAAGAGTAGGAATGGTGTTTCAAAAACCTAATCCTTTTCCAAAATCGATTTATGAAAATGTTGCTTTCGGCTTAAAAATTCATGGAATTAAAGATAAACAAATCGTGAATGAAACAGTGGAGAAAAGCTTGCGCGGTGCTGCTTTATGG
The DNA here is from genome assembly GCF_016820555.1 of Bacillus sp. REN10. Taxonomy (GTDB): domain Bacteria; phylum Bacillota; class Bacilli; order Bacillales; family Domibacillaceae; genus Bacillus_CE. Next base: position 398,671 of record NZ_JADHDW010000001.1, read on the forward strand.
GAGGAAGTGAAAGATCGTCTTCATGATCCGGCATATGGTTTATCCGGAGGACAGCAACAGCGTTTATGTATTGCCCGCTGTTTAGCTTTAGAGCCGGATGTTATTTTAATGGATGAACCCACTTCTGCTCTTGATCCAGTATCAACATTAAAAGTAGAAGAGTTAATTCAAGAGTTAAAAGAGCAGTACTCAATCATCATTGTGACGCACAACATGCAACAAGCTGCTCGTATTTCTGACAAAACGGCTTTCTTCTTAAGCGGTGAGGTTGTTGAGTTTAATGATACAGAAGTCATTTTCAATCGCCCTCAAGATGCTCGTACAGAAGATTATATTTCAGGAAGATTCGGATAAACACGAAAAAAGTTAGCAGTCATCGATCTGCTAACTTTTTTTATCTATTGGTCAATAGAACAGCCAGTTGCTTCATGGACATCGAGGAATAAATTTTATATTCGCCTACTTGAATTTTTTTAGCATAGTCATTGTTCGTGAGGAAGGTATTGAATTCTTCGGCACTTTTAATCATGCCCGCTTTCTCAAGAGCCTCACCGATATCGGAAGAAGTCATCCCGGGAGTGATTTTTAATGTGTAATACGGCTTGCTGTTTTCTTTTTTGCTTGCTCTATTTTCCTTTGTCTTCTTAGGTTTAGAGAGAGTATCTATTTTCTTTTGCAGCTGATCCATTTTTGTCGTTTGTTGTTCAAATTCTTGTTTCGATAAGATGACATAGTTTTTTTCTTGCAAGGATTTAATCATTGCTTTGTCTGTGGTCTTAGGCATGGCTGTTGTTTGTAAATAGAACAATAGGGCTAGTGAAGCCGTGAATAATCCAGCTGCGAACGCTCTTGTCGTTTGTTTATCCATGACTTTACTCCTTTTGATCCATATATGTTTTCAATATTTGTTTCACTTGCTTAGTAGAAAGGGAAGACTGTTTAGCGATGGCGTCTATATGGGTTCCTTGGTAGTATAAGGAAATGACTTGATTCTTGATGATGGCGCTCACGTTTGGTTCGGTAGCTATTTCTTTATTTAATTCGAAAGAGTCATCTAAAAACAGTTCTTCTTCTAATATTTTAATTTTTTGTTTGAGCTGATAACTTTCTTGCAAGTGCTGCATAGATAGATCGTCGACTTCTTTAGATAACTGTTTATAGCGGTCTTTTTGAAAAAGCGAAAGAAGAAAGAAAATGACCGCAGCAGCGGCAAGACCAATCACTAGTCCGTACATGTTATATCGTCACCTCGATGTTTGATTACTCAAGTTATTTATATCATATTTAGTCTGTTTCTACTAGCTTCGTTAGGGAAAAATAGTCATATTGCGACAATATGTGTACATTGTGGATTATGTGGGACAATGTTACGATGAAAAGAAGAACGAAAAAGATGCTGAATAGGGTGAGAATGTTGCGAGCGGAAATTATTAAGTTGAAAAAAGAAGGAAAAACGCTACAAAGCATTGCTGAAATATTAGGTCTTTCCATTGGGAAGGTTCGTTACCAGTGGGGGGAAATCCAAAAGGATGCTGATGGGTTAGAGAAAGCGACAAACCCTTTTGTCTTTTCTTCTAAAGACGAAAAAATGGGAGGCTTTATAGCGGGATTTCTAACACTTACGCTTACTTCACCGAACCGAGTTGTTTGCCAATGGGAACTGGAAGAGTGGTTTCTTCAAGCGATTCAGCATATGTTTCAGACTCCTATAAATCAAACGGCCTATGACTTAAGGTTGTACGATGTATCAGACATTATATTTAATGGAAGCAATGCTCATCATATGCATAGTTTTAAAGTGCCCACAAACAGTCATTATTGGTTTGTGAAAGGTTTGCGAAGAAATCGTTCTTATATATGTGAAATTGGATTTTTGACAGAGCAACAAAGTTTTTTCCCTCTTCTTCGATCCAATCCTATTCATACCCCTTATGAACAGGCGGAGCAGCAACTCATGATGTATTCAACGATCGAACAATATCAAAAGGATGAAGTAGATAGACCTCTTTGGGTAGAACATATAAGCACGTATTCTTATTATGAACATTCATTGGAGGAAGACCATGAGTGAAAAAGTTTCTTCTATTATTTTGCACCCATCTGTTCCTTTTCGTCCGTTCCTTTTATTCAACCACCAAGAAAGATCATCTTATCTTCAACATATACTTGAAGAATATTTAGGATTAATAGATTTATTGAAAAAGCTGCCTGTTCATGGCTGCATCGGCGTTATTTTTAATCCATTAATGCTTAACTGGTTTCAGTCATCTACTTTTAAAGAAGCTGTTGAGCATTATTTTTCTAGTGCAGACGGTGAAAAGCACCCATTGTTATTGGAACATTGGGCGGAGTGGCACGGTGAATTGATCGAAGCATTTCATTATTATATGAAATGTGGCCGTTTAGCAGCTATCTCTTCAGTGATCAGTGATTTTCCTTTAACTATTTTACACACGCCAGAAGCAATGGACGATCAATTAAATCGAACAATTCAAATTTGGCAAGCTTGTTTTCAGTGCGCGCCGAAAGGTCTATGGTTGCCTCAATGTGCATATACTTCAGGAATAGATGTGTTTTTAAAAAAATATGGAATCACATACATATTTCTTGAAGATCAGGCTCTTCCACCGATGGAAGGCAAGAAGAAATATACGTACAAAACGGCTTACGGAGTGAAGATTCAACCAATTTGTGCTGTTGACGATGAGCATCCATGGGAAATCGGTGATATACCTGTCTATGTACCATTGCCGCGAGCTTCTCTTTCGTTCTTTCAGCAACTGGTAAAAAATACGAAACATGTGTGTACAGAATCGAGAAGAGACGAAGAAAAGCTTATTCACGTGCCGTTTTGCTATTTACATTTTCGTAAGCGTCCTTTGTTGGATGATCATGCGCTCGAATGCTCCATGCTCGCTTCTGAAATGGAACGAAAGATTGCTAGAGTTAAGGAACGTTTGCCTGATGAGGAGAGCTTTTTGTTACAAGCGCTTATCCAAGAATGGATGTATTATTTATATGCTATTGCTCATCGTGCTTCTGAGGAAGAGCGAATGAATTATTATCATGCATTTCACTATATATATGAAGGAATTCGTCAAGATCTTTGTGACTATGACTTTATTCAACAGCGCTATGAACGGCTGTTGCTGGAAATGAGTGCGCCAACGCAAGAGAAAAAAGCGGAAAGTCATCATTTAACGGACGAGAAAAGAGGAGTCCTTTTGTTTACTTGGGAGTATCCGCCTAGAATTGTTGGGGGCTTATCCCGACATGTACATGATTTAGCGATTTCGCTTGTGAAGGAAGGCCTCGAGATTTATGTGATTACGGCAGCGGCACCGGGTGCGCCTTCTTATGAGTGTGACGAAGGTGTTCATGTATTCCGAACGGGCCCTCTCCATTGTTGTGAACCTGATTTTTTAAAATGGTTAAAAGATTTAAATGCGTGTATGCTTAAAAAGGCTGTTGAGTTGATAGGGGAGAGAAGAATCCAATTGCTTCATGCCCATGATTGGCTTGTTAGTTATGTTGCCCTTTCTTGTAAAGATTATTTTCATCTTCCTTTAATTACCACCATCCATGCCACAGAATTTGGTCGCACTCAAGGGGACTTTACCGATTTGCAATTAGAAATTAGTTATATAGAAAAAAGTCTCATTAATCAATCCGATTATTTAATCGTTTGTAGTCAGCCGATGAAAGAAGAAGTGCAAACGTATTATTTAGAGAAGCAAAAACCAATCTTCATTATCCCTAATGGAGTATTTATTGATGAGCAAAGCGGTGCGGCGGTCCAGAAAAGGCAGACCCCTTATGTCTTTTCCATTGGACGAATGGTGAAAGAAAAAGGATTTCATGTGTTAATTGAAGCGGCGGAGAAGATTGTAGCGAAACAAAATATTCAATTTGTCATTGCGGGTAAAGGGCCTTTGCTAAACTATTTTCGCAAAGAAGTGGAAAAACGGAATTTAGCTCCATTTGTTCACTTCATTGGGTTTGTAACAGAGGAAGAGAGATGTCGTCTATTTACAGAATGTGAAATAGCCGTTTTCCCAAGTCTTTATGAACCTTTTGGTATTGTTGCTTTAGAAGCTATGGCTGCGCAAAAGCCGGTGATAGCGTCCCATATAGGAGGATTAACCTCTTTCGTTTTGCATGAAGAAACGGGATTATTGTGTATTCCCGGAGATGAGCGGAGTCTTCAGTTGCAATTAGAACGGCTTTTACAAGATCGGAAGTTATATGACCGTATAAGTAGGAGTGGCTATGAATTAGCGAAAAATATTTATAATTGGCAGAAGATTAGTGTACAGACGAAGCAAGTGTATGACCAGGCCATAGTAAATTTAAAGATGGAAGGTGTGCGCTCATGAAAGGAGTTATTTTAGCAGGAGGTAGAGGGGAAAGACTTAGACCGTTAACGGACTGGTCACCAAAGCCGATGGTGCCTCTTCTAAACAAACCGCTGTTAGAATACAACTTAGAACTTTTCAGAAAGCAGGGAATTACGGATGTGACCCTCACCGTCTGTTACAAAAAGGAAAGCATTAAACATCATGTTGGAGATGGTTCCCTCTTTGGTGTCAATGTGACGTATATTGAGGAAAACGATCCGCTTGGGACGGCAGGGAGCCTCTTTCAACACGCGAACCGTTTTCAAGAAACATTTGTTGTATTGAGTGGGGATGCGTTGACGAATGTTTCATTGGAAGAAGCGATTCGATTTCATAAATCTAAGGGGGCGCTCTTGACGTTAGTAGCTGTGGAAGTGGAGCATCCAGAAGACTTTGGAATCTGTTTAGTGAATGAGGAAGGGCGATTACTATCTTTTCTCGAAAAGCCAACGAAAGAACAAATCTTTAGTAAGGTTGTTAATACAGGCATTTATATTATGGAGCCAGAAGTGTTTCAGCGATATTCATTTAAAGGAAAAGTGGATTTCGCTAAAGATCTGTTCCCTGTTATTTTAAAAGATTCTGAGAACATTTTTGTGTATCGTTCAGATGCTTATTGGCAAGATATTGGGAACCCTTATCAGTATTGGTTAGCAGAAAAAAGATTGAAACATGGCATTGCAGGTATAGACTGTACGCGAAAACCGCCTATTGTTCAAATTAGCGACTATTCAACACAACTTTTAAAGCGTTTTCATTTGCGTGATGCCCTTTCCGCTAGTTGGACTGAACGAAATACCCATCCGTGGGTCATGAAAACAACAGAACAATAAAAAAACAGACTAGCATTTGCGAAAAAAAAGTGATATTATAGAAAAGTCGTAAAGAAGATACAAATGATGTATTGAAAAGTTTGGAGGGAAAAAAAGATGCGCGTAAATATCACTTTAGCTTGCACTGAGTGCGGTGATCGTAACTATATTTCTAAGAAAAACAAACGTAACAACCCTGATCGTCTTGAACTTAAAAAATATTGTTCAAGAGAAAAGCGTGTTACTACTCATCGTGAAACAAAGTAAGCAGCGGGATCCTTTTCCTGCTGTTTTTTTTCTTTATATGAATGTTTTCTTCAATGATGCTGTTGTTTCACGTAAAAAGTAAGGGGGATGAATATGAATAAGCAGCTGTTGCGGCAGCAGATGAAAGAAAGCTTAGCAAAAATGACTACATTAGAGTATGAACAATACTCGTTTCAAATTGCTCAACAATTATTTTCCTTACCGTTATGGCAAAGAGCGGAGACGATAGCAGTCACTGTTTCTCGTGTGCCGGAAGTGGATACATGGTCGTTGATCACCAGAGGATGGGAAGAGGGGAAAAAGGTAGTGGTGCCGAAATGCAATCCAGCAGATCGGAGTATGGACTATTATCAGCTCACTTCTTTCTGTGAGCTTGAGACGGTGTATTCAGGCTTATATGAACCGGATCCTTTGAGAACAGCTTACGTTGAGCCGAAAGAAATAGATGTATTACTTGTGCCGGGGTTGGCGTTCGATCAGAGAGGATATCGCCTAGGGTTTGGGGGCGGTTATTTCGATCGATTTCTCGAACATTTTCAAGGGCCTACACTAGCGCTCCTATTTTCGCAGCAACTGTTAGCAGAAGTGCCGAGAGAAGCATACGACTTACCTGTCCAACAGCTGATTACAGAAAGGCAGTTATATAACTGTTCTTCTGAATAAAGCTTTGTCCAATCAATAGACTGACTTCAACTGTCTGGCACAATGTCAGTAGACACGAGGGGAAAGTTGTTATGGCCGTTTCCGCATAACCTTAAAATAAAAAGAGACCCTAGGCTTTACAGCTCCTTTTTTCATTCGTTATAGTAAGAGAAGAGTAAAATGAGAATAAAGGCAGTGATGAGATGGGCTCGAATGAAAATAATCTATTTTGGAAGCTTGCTTATTTTTTTGTAGTGGAGAAAGATTATCAAATCATGAGTATGGCTGATCATCGGCAGGAAATACTGCTTGAAAATATCACTAATAAATCCGCACAACTCATTCGATTAATACGTGCTGATGTTGGTTGGTCTAATCATCTTCGCAAAGATATTGAACGTGTGTCTGCGATAGGTGAAGGTATTCGCAAGCGATTAGGAAAGCGTTCTTTAAATGTGGTTAATATTTACATATCCTCTCATTCTCCGATTGATGATTATGAAAAATATGTGAAGGACCCGTTTTATTATCCGCAAGGGCAAAAAACAAAGGTGACATCCATTTTATTCAGTCAAGATCGTCATAGGGAAACAATAAATCAATTAAATCCGCTATTTCAAGAGGCGATTGTGTCTTCTTTTTTTGACAGTTGCTCGGATGAAGAAGCATATGCTTATCATCGAGCGGTTCTTGCTTATTCGGTAAAGAAAAAACAAGAAGATCAAAAGTTATTCAATTATGCCACTCCGTTCTTTTCTTTCTTATTTATTGGCATACAGGTCATTGTTTTTATGTTAATGGAATTAACGGGAGGAAGTACGAATTCATCTAACCTCATCCGTTTTGGAGCAAAATTTAATCCGCTTATTTTTGAAGGAGAATGGTGGCGGTTTTTTACTCCGATGTTTTTGCATATCGGCTTTTTGCATTTGTTGATGAATACGGCGGCTCTTTACTTGTTAGGAACAGCTGTAGAAAAGATTTTTGGCCGATTGCGCTTTTTATTCATTTATTTATTTGCCGGCTTTACAGGAACATTGGCTAGCTTTTTAATGAATGATTCGCTATCAGCCGGAGCCAGCGGAGCGATATTTGGTTGCTTTGGTGCTTTGCTATATTTTGGTACAGTGTATCCAAGACAGTTTTTTCGAACAATGGGAATGAATATTATCTTTATTATCATCATCAATCTTGTGTTTGGGTTTACAATGCCTGGCATCGATAATGCTGGTCATATTGGCGGATTAATTGGCGGTTTTTTAGCGGCTGGTGTCGCTCATTTGCCAACCAACAGCCAAGCAGGGAGACAGCTCGTTTTTCTAGCAGGAACGATGATGATAACAGCGGGTGCACTGTATGTAGGTTTTAACTAATAGATGTGTAAAATTTAGCTTAAAGGATAGGTGTCGATGAATACAATCTGGGATGTTCAACAGTTATTAAAAAGATTTGGCGTGTTTGTGTATATAGGAGATCGGGTTGCTGATTTAGAGTTAATGGAAGCGGAGTTAAAAGAATTAAATCAGTCCCAGCTAGTAGAACCAAAAGAGTTTCAGATGGCGTTACTATTGTTGCGACATGAGATTCGAAAAGAAAAAGAGAAACGAAAGAACGGGTGAATGATGTGAAGCCTTCATTAATCGCAGCTGTTGATCTTGGGGGTACGACAACAAAAATGGCTTTTATCAATACAGAGGGAGACATCATTGTTAGTTGGCAAATCCCCACGGATGTTTCGGATCAAGGGAAGAAAATTGTTGTGAACATTGCCCGGGAAATAGAGAAGAAGTTGGTAGAAATGGTGATGTCCAAAGAGGAGCTTCTCGGGGTAGGTGTAGGTGCACCAGGTCCTTTTTCGGAAAGCGGAGTGATGTATGAAGCGGTTAATTTAGGATGGGAGAAACATTACCCTTTAAAAGCTCTTTTAGAAAAAGAAATCGGTCTTCCTGTTATGGTAGAGAATGATGCCAACTGTGCAGCTCTTGGAGAAAGGTGGAAAGGTGCTGGGGGCGGAGCAAAAAACTTAATTTGCGTCACATTGGGAACGGGTGTTGGCGGTGGAGTGATTGTAAACGGTCAAGTTGTTCGCGGAGCGCGTGGAGCAGCCGGAGAAATTGGTCATATGACCGTAATGCCGGAAAATGGTTTTTTGTGTAATTGTGGAAAAAAAGGGTGTTTAGAAACGGTGGCTTCTGCTACGGGTATTGTTCAACTAGCTGTGCAACAACTACAAACAACTTCTACGCCTTCTGCTTTAAGAATGCAGGGGAAATTTAGTGCGAAAGATGTGTTTGTTGCGGCAAAGAATGGAGATGAATTAGCTGCTTTCGCTGTTGAACAATGCAGTTATTATCTCGGACTAGCATTATCCCATCTTGGCCATGCTTTAAATCCGGATGTCATTGTGATAGGAGGAGGAGTATCCAAAGCAGGAGAGCCCCTTTTGCAATCGGTCAGGAAAGCCTTTCATACCTTCGCCTTTTCTCCTGTTAAGCACTCAACGAAAATTAACTTAGCTGTTCTCGGCAATGAAGCGGGTGTGGTTGGTGCGGCTTCTTTAATTAAGCAATCCATGCCGCTCTTCTAATGAGACTAAAGATCTGTTTTTTCTGTAAATGGAATAAACAAAGGTGAACAAGCTCTATTTTCCTCTATGGAGTTTGCTCACCTTTTTAACGTTATTTTTAGTAACCTAACCTATTATTCTACAAAATCTCTGTTTTCTCTTGTTTGCTTTTTTGTAAAAAAAGTATTAAGATTATCTATGATGTTTTTACAATTGCTAAAAATAAGCAATTGTGTGAGCTGTGAGGGGTGTACTAAGGAGGGTATTTAATGAAAGGAACCTTACGCAACAATGTTACATTAATTGCTGTTGCTGTTTTGTTCTTGTGGTTGAAGACTTATATTACTTATAAAACAAGCTTCCATATGGATATTGAAAACACTTTACAAGAGATTATTTTATTTATTAATCCATTGAGTTTTATCATGCTTGTATTGGGAGTAAGTTTATTGTTTAAGAGTGATAAAGCAAGAAATCGTTATGTGATGATTACAAGCTTTTTCTTAACAATCTTACTTTATGCGAATGTAGTATTCTATCGCTTTTTTAATGACTTTATTACGTTGCCGCTGTTGTTCCAAACAAGTAACTTTGCTGATTTAGGAAACAGTGTCACAGAAGAGTTCAAATGGTACGATATTTTCTACTTTGTTGACTTAATTTTGTTAGCTGTCATTTTAAAAGTGAAACCAAAATTTATTGCATTCCGTTCCATGACTAAAATGAACCGGCGCGCTTATTTTTTAACAGCGGTCGCTATGCTGTTTTTAAACTTAGGTTTATCTGAAATTGAGCGTCCGCAACTTTTAACAAGAACATTTGATAGAGAAATGCTTGTTAAAAATATTGGTACATTTAATTACCATGTGTATGATGTGATTTTGCAGTCTAAGTCATCCGCGCAGCGTGCGCTCGCAGATGGCAGCGAACTAGCTGATATTGAAAACTATGCCGATGCTAATTACGCGAAACCGAATGATGACTTGTTTGGCGTCGCTAAAGGAAAGAACTTGATTGTTGTATCGGTGGAATCTACTCAAGACTTTGTCATTAATAATAAAGTCAATGGTCAAGAAATTACGCCATTTATGAATCAATTTGCGAAGGAAAGCTTGTATTTTAACAACTTTTATCACCAGACAGGACAAGGAAAAACATCGGATGCAGAGTTTCTTGTTGAAAACTCATTGTATCCATTAAGCCGCGGGGCCGTTTTCTTTACTCACTCTGGTAATAAGTTTCATTCAATGGCTGAAAAGTTAAATGAAAATGGCTACTACACGAATGCCATGCATGCCAATAATAAAAGCTTCTGGAACCGCGATATTATGTACAAATCTTTAGGATATCAGCGTTTTTATGAAGCGGGAGATTATGATGTGAATGACGAAAACAGCGTAAACTGGGGAATGAAGGATATCCCGTTCTTTGAGCAATCGGTTGAGCATATGAAAGAAATGAAGCAGCCTTTCTACTCAAAGATGATTACGTTAACGAATCACCATCCGTTTTATTATGATGAAGAAGATAAGTTCATTGATGAGTTTACTTCTAAAGATGGAACGGTGAACCGTTACTTTGTTACCGTCCGTTATACGGATGAAGCATTAAAGCGTTTTGTAGAGCAATTAAAGGCTTCAGGATTGTATGAAAACTCCGTGATCGTTCTTTACGGAGATCACTATGGCATTTCTGAAAACCATGACCAAGCGATGAGTGAATATTTAGGGAAAGAAGTGACACCATTTGTGTCCACTCAGTTGCAAAAAGTTCCATTTATGATCCATATCCCTGGAGTAAAAGGAAGAGTGGTTGAAAATGTAGGAGGTCAAGTAGATATTCGACCGACACTGCTTCATTTGCTTGGAATTAATACAAAAGATGACTTGCAACTTGGACAGGACTTGCTATCTGCTGATCATGAAAATTTAGCCGTCTTCCGTGATGGACGCTTTGCTACGAAAGACTATGTATATGCGGATAATAAATGTTGGGATAAAAACACTGAACAGCCAACAGAGAAAAAGTACTGTGAACCATTTATGGAGAAGGCATCTACAGAGTTAAGTTATTCGGATCGGATTATTTATGGCGATTTGCTTCGTTTTTATGATCCAAACTCTGCCAAAAAGCTTGCCCAATAATGTAAAGAAAAGCTTACCTATTATGGTGAGCTTTTCTTTTTTTGTTTAACAAAAGTGGACAGGTTAGCCTGCATATATATGAAGATAAGGGCTTTCTATAAGGAGGGGTTTCATGTCTTTTTTATGCTTTCGGCCTTATGATTTTCAGCAGCTATTAAAAGATATAAGTAAGTTAAATAATAACTATTCCTTTGTTCATGTGTATGAAATTGGGAAAAGTGTAGAGGGCCGTCCAATATGGGAAATAAAAATAGGAGAAGGGGAAAGGAAAGTTCATTTTAATGGGTCTTTTCATGCAAACGAATGGATTACTTCTTCTGCACTCATGTCTTTTGTTAAGGAGTATGCCGAGGCTGTTGATCAAGATGGAGAAATAGAGGGGGTGTCCTCTCAGTTTTTGTTTAGTGAAACAGCCTTGTCTATTGTTCCGATGGTCAATCCCGATGGAGTCGAACTAGTGATTAATGGACCCTCGAAAGCAAATGCTCAACAGGTAATGGCGATGAATCACGGTTTGACTGATTTTTCAGGATGGAAAGCGAATATTCGAGGAGTAGATTTAAATAATCAGTACCCTGTTGGCTGGGAGATTGAGAAGGAAAGAAAGCTTCCTAAGTCGCCCGCTGCCCGCGATTATCCAGGCGATCGGCCGCTAAGTGAGCCTGAAGCAATTGTCATGGCGGAACTTCAAATGAGAGAGCAATTTGATCGCGTCCTGGCTTTTCATACACAAGGAGCGGAATTTTATTGGGGGTATAATAATAAAGAGCCGGAAGAGTCTAAGCAGTTAGCTGAGCGATTTGAGCGAGTAAGCGGGTATGAGGCTGTTCACTTTATCGATAGTCATGCAGGATTTAAAGATTGGTTTATTCAAGAGTACGAACGTCCCGGGTTTACGATCGAACTTGGAAAGGGGTGCAACCCGCTGCCGCTGACACAATTAGCAGCCGTTTATGAAGCAACAAGAAGTATATGTATCGCGGCTTTATTGAAATAAATGAGAAAAGAGCTGTCTCTTAAAGCAGTAAGCCCTTTCTTTTTATGAGAAACAGCCAATGCTCTTTGTGGAGACAGCTCTTTGATGCTCTAGTTATCCGTAGTGGAATTTTAGTGTCCGCCAGGGTAACCAGAATGGATGAAGGTCATGATTGTAAACCATCCGAACACGCCAACAGTTCCAAGGCCAAAAATAATACCTAGAATATTTTTGTTTTTTAATGCGCCCAATGAACTGAATACGGCAAGAATTGCAACAAGACCGAAAATAATAATTAAGCCGTTCATTGTCAAACCCCTTTCTGATTTACTCGATATCCATAGAGTTTATAATAACTATGTAAAACAAGTACATACTCATCACTATTTTATATTTTTTTGGAAGGTTTGTCGAGGTGCAATGTAATATTCTTTCCATAGCCATGAAGGACTGGTACGATAAGAGTATTCCAGTAGAAAGGTGTGCGAAAAACATGAATTGGTCACAACTGCCATTAGGGACATTGAAGACAAATTGTTATGTGTTATCTAATAGTGAAAACGAATGTATTATTTTTGATCCAGGAGCAGAAGGGGATCGGCTAGTAGAATGGCTGAATGCCAATGAGCTATCGCCGTTAGCTGTATTATTAACCCATGCTCATTTTGATCATATCGGAGCTGTTGACGATGTTCGCGAGGCATTTAATATTCCTGTCTACCTTCATAGTGAAGAAAAAGATTGGTTAATGAATCCTGCTTTAAATGGGTCTGAATTTTTCCGCATGGGGATTGTAAGTGCCAACCCTGCTGATCATATTTTGACAAATGAAGAAGAACTGCAAATCGGGAATTTTCATTTTAAATTATTTCATACTCCAGGTCATTCGCCGGGAAGTATTTCTTATTATTATGAACAAGGTCAGGCGATTTTTTCCGGGGACGTTCTTTTTCGAGGAAGCATCGGGCGTACGGATTTGCCTCAGGGAAATCATGATCAGCTGATTGAAAGCATCCATCGTCATTTGTTATCTCTTCCTGAAGAAACCATTGTATTGCCTGGACATGGACCAGCAACTAGCATGATAGAAGAGATGGAGAGCAATCCTTTCCTGAATGGATTTTAACGGAGTAATAGAGTAGACATTGATGTTAAGGTTAAATGAGTGAAAAGTCAAACAATGTCTAACAGAAAAAACCAGCCTCTTGTAAAGTAGGCTGGTTTTTGTGAGCAATTAATGCCCAGCTCCTGGAGTTACCATAAACGTAGTCCAGTACGTAAATCCTGCAAAGAATACAGTCAAGTACGCTGCAAACACATAAATATACATTCTTTCAGTTAATTTTAAATAGCTCAATAGTAAGAAAAATCCTGTTTGACCTAAGAAGATTAGAGCAGTAATATTCATATGGCCAAGATAAAACATTACTGAAAAGATGCCTGTCCAAAAAGCTAAAACACGGAACATCCGATCCATTATGTATCCCCTCCTTTATACAACACTCCATCAATATCTTATTATAATGGAACAATCATGCAGTTGTAAATGTTTCTTTCAGTTACTTTGTGACGATTACATGATATGTACATTCTTTGCAGCCGTCTGTCATGCTTGCTGTTTGCTGAAAAGACAACTCCGAGAACAAGCGGCAGAAGGCTCCTTTTAAGAAAGCAATATGTATTTTACATGTAAGTTCGCCATACTCCTCCACTGATTCTTTAAAAGGGCAGTTATACAGGGTGAAATGAATATGCATCCCATCCGTTTTTTCTTCCACTGCTGGAATATATCCAGTCATCGCTGAAACTTCTTGTAATAGTTCTAATTTTTCTTCCTTTGATAAAGTTGGGCTATTGCCAGTTTTTTGTTTGATTACTTTTTCACCGAATGAATAAGCCACTTTTTGAGCCTCTTTCATTCCAGATTCACCCATGGCTGCGATAGTGGTTAAAGCAATATCAGCAAGCATCTGAAAATCTCTATGCGGAAAAGAAAGCTGAACGGGTTTTTCGGAAGGTTTATATAATCTTCCTGGTCGTCCTCCTTTTCCAGACTTGTGTAAATAGGAATTGATGACTTGAATATCTTCCAATTTCGAAAGATGCAGCCGTGCTACATTAGGGTGAATTTGAAATTGTTCAGCGATTTGTTGAACGGATACCTCTTTTTGATGCTTGATCATGTACTGATAAATAGAAAATCTTGTGGCATCAGCTAGTGTGGCAGTCATTTTTAATGTTTGTTCCATTTCCAACACCTCTATATTGTTTATTGTCCCCATTATAGTGAACAATCAATCGCAAAGAAATGATAAAAGTCATACATAAATGATGAAAAAAGTTTTGTTTATTATATGTGCAAGTAATGTTCAAATGTTGTATAATTAATTTAAATAGTTTGTATAACCTAATTCATGGAATGAATCAAGAAGGAGGAAGTGAATATGTCAGATATTATTTTTTATACGTATCCTAGTTGCACTTCATGCCGGAAAACAAAAAAGTGGTTGAATGCTCATTCTGTTGGTTTTCAAGAAAGACATTTATTTAGGGAAACGCCGACTTATGAGGAGCTGATTCATTTACTATCTTTAACGACAGATGGATTAGATGAATTGTTAGCTACTAGAAGTCAAACGTATAAAAATTTAAAAGTGGATGTGAATGAGCTTCCGCTATCAGAAGTTGTGAAATTATTGGTGAAAGAACCTAAACTGTTAAGAAGACCTATATTAACCGACGGAAATCAGCTTGTGGTGGGCTACCATCCAGAAGCATTAAGAGGTTTAACGAATAATAAGCAGCAGATGAATCGGATGTTATGCTAGAAAGTAACTTTGAGCAGATATGGAAAAAAGAAACGTTGGGAAAGTACATTTTCTCAGCGTTTTTTCGTTTTATAGGAAATAAGTAAAAATCATAAAAATGACGATGGTCACTTAGCTAATTACTTTGCAAAAAAATTCTAAAAAAAAGAAGGAGTTCAGCTATTCGTGTCGAAATGAGTGGGTAGCCAAAGTGAAAGGTGGTGAAATTTGTATATGGTGGTTGAAAAGGTGGTCGAAGAGATATTGAGCCAAGCATTAGCCCTCAATTCTACTGATATCCACTTTATCCCTCGTCAACATGGCTATGCCATTCAATTCCGTTCCTCTGGTCAATTAGTTCCTCACACTGAATTTTCTTTACGAGAAGGAGAACGATTAATCTCACATATTAAATTTATGGCATCGATGGATATTGGCGAGAAAAGGAAGCCTCAAAGTGGCTCTTTTCAGTTAGAATTATCCGGCTTTGTTGTCTCTTTACGTATTTCTACTCTTCCTACGGCCCTCTCTAAAGAAAGCCTCGTGATTCGATTATTGCCTCAGCAAGCCGTCCTTGATATGTGTCAACTATCTTTATTTCCAGATTCAGCTCGAAAATTATTGGCGTTGTTATCGCATTCTCATGGAATGATTATTCTGACTGGGCCGACTGGCAGCGGTAAAACAACGACCCTTTATTCGCTTATTCAGCATAGTACAAATCAACATGGAAGGAATGTGATTACGCTAGAAGACCCTGTGGAAAAGCAAAATGATCGCTGGCTTCAAGTGCAAGTAAATGAAAAAGCCGGTGTCACCTATTCTGCTGGACTGAAAGCAATTTTGCGCCATGACCCCGATGTGATTATGGTAGGGGAGATTCGCGATGAAGAAACAGCGAAAATTGCCGTCAGAGCCGCATTAACGGGTCACTTAGTTTTGACGACATTGCATACAAGAGATGCCAAAGGAGCTGTATTTCGTCTGTTAGAGTTCGGTTTAAAGTGGCATGAGATTCAACAAACACTCGTGGCAGTGACGGCCCAGAGGCTTGTGAATTTACTGTGTCCTGAATGTGGAGCTGTCTGCTCTTTGCAATGTTCGGTTGGGAATAAACGTAAGCAAGCGACCATTTATGAAATTTTAAGTGGCAAAGATTTGCAAGAGGTGCTGAAGGAAGCAAAGGGAGAGGACGGAGATTATCAATATCCGTTACTAAAAGATGTATTAAGAAAGGGGATTACACTTGGATATCTCTCTCAAAAAGAATATGATCGTTGGGTATTTGAAGAAGAGGAGAGCGACAAAGTATCAAGGTGAATTTATTTTCCGGCTAGGTGAGATGCTACAGCAAGGTTTTACTATCGGTGGTGCCCTGGAGTTTTTATTATTAAATTTTGATCGAAATCATCAGCAGTCGATTCGCTTAATTCGATCCGAATTAAATGCAGGGACTCCATTGAATGAAATTTTGCAGCTGCTTCAATTTCCTTCAACCATTTGCCTTCAAGTGTTTTTTGCCGAAAAACATGGACATCTTCCCGCTACATTAAAGCATGCCGGCGATCAATGGAAAAAAACTGAAGAAGCGAAAGAAAAACTAACGAAATTGCTTCAATATCCATTGTTTTTACTGTTCATTTTATTTATGCTGTTATTTTTATTAAACAGCTTTTTAACGCCTCGTTTTGAAGAGCTATATTCTTCACTCGGTTTTACCCCACAAGGAGGGACGTTTGCGCTAATTGCTTTTTTGCAGGTTGCTCCACCGCTATTTCTGATGATGACTTCGCTATTTCTGATCCTGTTTATCATGTTCTTTCTTTATTATCAAAAACAAACTCCTCAGAAAAGAATCACTTTTTTAATGAAAATACCCGTTGTTTCTGCTTATTTTTCGCTGTTTTTCACACGCTTGTTTTCTAAGGAAGTATCTTATTTGCTCAAGAGCGGTTTTGCGGTCAATGAGGTGCTGTTCATTTTGCAGCAACAGATGATGCATCCGATCTTAAAGCATATAGCCGCTGAGATGAAAGCTGCTTTATTGCTCGGTCACTCTTTTGCTGAAGCGGCAGAGAAAATTCCGTGCTTTGAAAAACAATTAGCCAAGCTTCTTCGTCATGGAGAAGCGAATGGCCGACTGGCAGAAGAACTGTTTATTTTCAGCGAGTTTTGCGAGAGGGTCATTGAAAAAAGGGTGAAGAACATGTTAGCTGTTTTGCAACCGTCTATTTTTCTATTTGTAGGTATCGTGGTTGTAGCCATCTATTTATCTGTCATGTTGCCGATGTTTCAAATGGTTGGATCGATATAAACGGAGGGAACAAAATGAGAAAAATACTTAAAAATGATCAAGGATTCACATTAATAGAAATGATGATTGTGTTATTGGTTATTTCCGTCTTGCTCTTTATTGCGATTCCGAATGTGGCGAAGCAAAGTAAGAATATTAATAGCAAAGGCTGCAGTGCTTTTGCACGGATGGTTGAAGGGCAAGTTCAAGCCTTTCGAATCGAGGAAAAGAAATATCCTAGTGACGTTCAAGAGATGGTGGACAAAGGCTATTTGAAAAAGGATGAAACAGCCTGTCCAAATGGCAACAAATTAACGATTGGCTCAGACGGGGAAGTTAAGGTTGAAGATTAAAGTGAATTTTCTTCGGAATCAAAAGGGGATGTCGATGCTTGAGATACTGATGGTTCTGTCGATTGTTTTAATTATATTAACCGCTGCGATGATTCCTTATCCGAAGATGATCGAGAATATGGAAAAAGAGAAGTTTATCGATCAATTACAAGCGGATCTTTATCTTGCCCAGTCCCATGCGATATCGAAACAGCAGATTGTCAACGTTCAATTATTGACAACAAGAGATGCCTACCAAATGAAAACATTGACGGCTCCTTCGACGATTCTTGTGCAAAGACAGTTTCCCGATTCCATTCGACATTTAGATGGTTCGTTGCAAGAAATTCGTTTTTTACCAAACGGCAATACGAACCGTTTTGGTACGATGCTTTTTCAATATAAGGAGAAGTATATAAAAGTGGTGTTTCAAATTGGGAAAGGGAGATTCTATGTGGAAGAACAATGAACAGGGTTTTTCTTTAGCGGAGAGTTTGTTGTCTTTTTCGGCCATTCTTATCGTAACAATCTTCATTTTGCCTTTGCTTCTGCAAATGATTGGTCAATCGAAAGCGTTGTGGGAGAGAGAAAAGGCGATGAGAGTGTTATTTGAAGAAGGAGAAAAATATTTTCAAGAAGATGTTGACTTTACCTATGTTTATGTGGAAGAGGGTGAACAATATCAAGTATCATGGGAAGCTAAAACAGCAGCATGTGTGGAAGTTTCCGGAAAGAGCTTTTGTATTCAGCAGCAATAAAGGCTTTACGATGATCGAATCATTGCTCATTTTGCTTGTGTTTATGACATTAGCCACTTTGTTTCCGATGATTTACGGGACTGTTTATCGTGTCAATGAGCAACTAGAGCCTGGTAGGAAGTCAGAGTGGGAGTTATTTGTCATTCAATTACGAAAAGAAATGTATGCTTCACAGTTATGGACACCAGCTAATGATAAGCTGTCTTATCAACATGAGGGGCAAAAGATTTCCATTGAAAAGTATAAAAAGGGCGTAAGGCGGAGAGTTAATGGGATGGGGCATGAAATGATTCTGCAACAAGTGGAATCCATTCAATTCTATTGGGAGAGCCAAACTCTTTGCGTAAAAGTCATTTTTACGAATGGAGAAGAAGAACAGGCCCAATTCTATGCGTTGCCTGAGGGAACGACATGAAACAATGGATCATGAATGAACGTGGCATGTTATTTCCTTATGTATTATTGCTGTTTATCGTTGTGTTATCAACCGCTATTTTAGGAGTCGACATTTTTGTCAGCAAGCAAAGAACAGCCATGCATTTAACGGAATACTACGAAACGAAAGTAATGGAGCTTCTTGCGTTGCAGCATGTGGCTTCGCAGCTAGATCAAGGGACAGCAGCGTCAGGAGTATTTGTGACAAATAAGGGAGAGGTTCATTACTCGGTCTCGGAAGAAACGAATCAAGATCAATATATCATTCACTTAAAAACAAAGAAAAAGGATTCGAACTTTTATTCAAAAGTCATTTATGACGAGAAGACGAAGCAAATGGTGAAACGTCTAGAATAGAAGCAAAAGAGCCGATATAATAGAAAGAGAAAGAAGGGAGATCTGTGGGATGACGACCATTTTTATGACGGGATTTATGGGAACAGGCAAAACGACTATCGGCCAATTACTAGCTGATCAACTACAAATGCCAGTGATTGATACGGATGTTTATATTGAGCAGCAAGAAGGGATCACGATTGCTGAGATTTTTGAACAAAAAGGGGAAGCTTATTTTCGAGAGTTAGAGACGGCTGTTCTTGAAAAATTAAGCACAAACGAACAGAAAGTCGTGACAACAGGCGGCGGCATTATTATGAAAGAAAAGAACCGACAGCTAATGAAGCAATGTGGGACCGTTGTTTTTCTAGAAACCGATTTAGCAGTGATTTTTGAGCGGCTGAGAGGGGATACGAGCCGACCCCTTATTCAAAATCAAGAACGATCCCGCATTGAAGAACTGTATGAAAGCAGGCTACCACTGTATAGAGAAGCAGCAGATGTCATTATTCATACAACGAATCAAACAGCTGAACAAGTAGCACAAGAAGTGATGCAACGTTTAAATCTTAAAAGAAACGGAGAAACTAACACCGTCTAATAGGAGGTGTGGCCGTTTGTCTATCTATGAACTTATTCGCTATTCCACTCACAAAATTTTAGCTTATTTAAATGAACCGAAACAAGAGAGAAAAGAAAAACGGCAACGCCGGAAAACAGAGAGACCAGCCTTTTCATCCAGATGGTTTGGTGTTGTACCTTGGGCTCTCCGTCAGTTGTTTCGGAAAAGTGGATAGTCAGTGACTTGGCGGGATCAAATAAATGATTCCGCCATTTACAATGTCCACTTTAATTTTTGGTTCATACCGTTTTCTTAATGCATCTTTCTCAAGGAAAAAAGCTTCCGGTTTTTCTTCTTCTCCTTCATAAAATGATGTCAATAAGGAAAGCTCTTCCTCCCATCTTCTAATCGCTTCGTTCGCCCAGTCTTGATGTTCATGTTGCAGTTGAGATTTTAGAAATTGTTGAATTCGTCGCACGCCGCTTAACGGTTTAATTAAAGGGGTAATGGTAAATGAGAAATCTGGAATTTTTCCTAAGAGTGATTTTCGTTCAAGCAAGTCCATAAATTGTTCTTCAATATAACCATTAATTAAATTCAGTCCGAGTGAATGAAACTGTTCTTTTTTTCGATCCGCTTCATAAGCGACTTTCACATTGGCAAGAAGCCAAGGATGAAGCGCTTGCTGATGAGTGGTTGGCGATTGTTCATAAAGGCGGATGAACCCAGCATGTTTTTTGGCTGATTGAAAAATTTGCTGCAGACGCGGAGCTCCGAAATGAACAACTTCTCCTTCGAGGGGCTCTTGAACTTCTTTCTGGTTAGTAATTAATGTCAATGAGAGCGGTTCGCCCATTAACCCGGTTTTTTCAATATAATGCCAATAAAAAGGGCGGTTCATTAGTTCCTTGTCCAATTCAGGCGTTAATTGAACCTTCATGAAATAAGGTTTTTTTTCTACAATTGAACATTGTGCCATATGAAAATATTGTTCAAGAAATTGATGAATTTCGTTTGTGTGCAATAATCTCTTCCTCCTTTTTCCATTCGTTTGCTAATTCAAATGCCGCTTCGAAATTTCTCATTTTAATTTGCAATTCACCTTCTGTTTTCGAATGCTGAAAAATATCTGTCAAATGCTCTTGCATATTAGGGATCTCCATTTTTGTTAAAATATCATCTAGTTCGCCGATGGCTTGCTCGAATAGATGAATTTTTTCGTATAATAGCTGCAAAATTCGGTCTTCAATGGTATCTTTGATCGAAAAGTTATAAATATGCACGTCTTTTGTTTGACCGAAACGATGAATACGTCCAATTCTTTGCTCAAGCCTCATTGGATTCCATGGAAGATCAAAGTTAATGAGATGATGACAAAATTGTAAGTTTAAACCTTCGCCGCCTGCTTCTGTGGCAATTAATACTTGGGCGTGATTTTTAAATAACTCTTTCATCCAATCTTTTTTTCCGCGTTTGAATCCGCCACGGAATGGTACTGAGCTGATACCATGCTGTTTAAAAAACCACTGCAGATAAAGCTGAGTGGCTCGATATTCCGTGAAAACAATGACTTTATCATCAATGGATTGAATGAGTTCCAATGCTTTTTGAGCTTTCGAATTATGAGAGAGCCCTTCAATCGCGGCCAGCACGTTATGGAAACTTTCAGGCAATGCTTCGGAGTGTTGCATCCATTGATCGGCCATATTTTTTAATGTATAAAACACTGCTTCTTTACTGCTACAAGCTTCCCGTTGCAAAGTGAGTAAAGAAAATGAGTGACCGATTTGTTCTGGATGTTGGCGAATAAATGTTTCCAGTACTTCATAAAGAGCACGTTCCTCTTCGGTAAATTCCACTTGAACATTTTCTACTTTCCTTGCTGTCCATTCCACTCCTGTATCTTGCCGGCGATGGCGAACCATTACTTTGTCCATTAATTTCATTAAATGCTGATGGTTTTGTACTTGGCGATCCCCTTTTTTAAATTGTTCACTGAACTGTGTTTCGCTTCCTAAATGGCCCGGCTTTAATAAGGAAACGAGATGAAACATCTCATCGAGGCGATTTTGAATCGGGGTGGCGGTTAACAATAAACAAAATTTCTTTTTTAAATGCCGAACAAATTGATAGTTTTTCGTTTTATGATTTTTTAGTTTATGGGCTTCATCAATGATGACCAAATCATATTCTTGTTCATAAATTTTCTCTTTATGGGGACTTCTTTTCGCCATATCAATAGAGGAGATTACAATATCATATTGATCCCAAGCGTATGATTTGTGTTGAGCGACGGCAGGGATATAAAATTTTTGATTCATTTCACTTGTCCACTGCGAGACGAGGGAAGCAGGAGTTAAAATCAATACCTTTTTTACTAATCCGCGAATTAAGTATTCTTTCAAGATCAATCCTGCTTCTATCGTTTTTCCAAGCCCCACCTCATCTGCCAAAATAGCTTTTCCGTTCATTTCCTCAATCACTTTTCTAGCCGCTTCTAGCTGATGAGGCAAGGGCGCAAGGTCCGGTAAGAGCTCAGGGGCTAACAATCCTTCAAAATCATTAACTAACATTCGTGTTTCCATTTTTGTAGCTGATTGAAAAAGAGGCCAGCTTCCCCATGGGCCGTCTTGGTTAAACCTTTTTTCAAGTTCTTCTCCCCACTCTTCATTAAACAGTATGTCTATGCTCATCTGCAAAACTCCTTTATAAAAATGATTGCGAACCTTTCATCATTAATGGTAGGATGTAATTGAACAAAATATTATGTCATTTCGCAAAAACCGAACGATAATCATCTGGAATATGCGGATGTTCATAGTATGCCCATTTTTAAATTTAATATTGCGAATGAAGGCAAGGGGAGAGACTGTGTATGCAGCGCCGAAGGAGCAAACAAGTCATTTGTGAATCTCTCAGGCAAAAGAACTCTTGTTGGACGCACCTCTGGAGAGTGTTTCGTTCACGAAACCACCAAAGAAGACAGCCTGTTCATTCAGGGTAAACTTTCAGGTTCAAGGACAGAGAACAACTTTTATAAGCTGTTCTCTGTCTTTTTTGTATGGAAGCGCCTAAATGAAGAGGGAAGCAACATGAAATGTTACACGAAAATCAATAATTAAGGGGGAAGGCTAATGGGAGACTTAAAACGTACACCGCTGTTTGAAGTATATAAACAATCTGGTGGAAAAACGATTGATTTTGGTGGATGGGAGCTTCCTGTTCAATTCTCAAGCATTAAAGAAGAGCATGAAGCGGTCCGAACGAAAGCAGGATTGTTTGATGTATCTCATATGGGAGAGATCACAGTCAAAGGCAAAGACTCGCTTATGTATCTCCAAAAAATGATGACCAATGATCTTTCCAAATTGACACCTAATGGTGCTATTTATACAGCAATGTGCTATGAAGACGGTGGAACAGTCGATGACTTGCTTGTTTATATGCTAGACGAAGAGGATTATTTACTTGTTGTGAATGCTGCTAACACAGAAAAAGATTTTGATTGGTTGAAGCAGCACGAAGAAGGAGAAGTTCATATCGAAAATGTGTCTAATGATTGGGCGCAGCTTGCTTTGCAAGGACCCTTAGCAGAAAGCGTGCTTCAAAAGCTTGTCAAAGAAACCGATTTAAGTGAAATTAAATTTTTTAAATTCCGTCAAGACGTGATGGTCAATGGAGTATCAGCGCTTGTTTCACGCACAGGCTATACAGGAGAAGATGGCTTTGAAATTTATTGCCAAAGCGCTGATGCTGCTAAACTATGGGAAACGATTTTGGCGGCTGGAGAAGAAGAAGGTGTGCGCCCTTGCGGCTTAGGTGCTCGCGATACCCTTCGCTTTGAAGCTAACTTAGCGTTATACGGACAGGAATTATCAAAAGATATTTCACCAATTGAAGCGAATCTTGGCTTTGCGGTGAAAACAAACAAGGATTTCTTTATCGGGATCGAAGTCTTAACCGCCCAAAAAGAAAACGGTCCAGCGCGCAAACTCGTCGGACTAGAAATGACGGAACGCGGTATTCCCCGTCATGGCTATCCGGTATACGCTAACAATGGAGAAGAAATTGGATGGGTGACAACAGGTACACAATCACCGACGTTAAAGAAAAATATTGGGCTTGCTTTATTAAAATCGGAACACATCTCCATGGATACAGAAGTGTTTGTCGAAATTCGCGGCAAAAAATTAGCAGCGAAATTAGTAAAGACACCATTTTATAAACGATCAAATTAGAAGGATAGGAGAGGGGAGAAAGTGATGAAGCATCGTTACTTACCAATGACAGAGGCTGATCAAAAAGAAATGCTTGCAACAATTGGCGTTCAAGCCATTGATGAATTATTTGAAGATATTCCAGAGAAAGTTCGCTTTCAAGGATTATACAATATTAAGGAAGCAAAAGCCGAGCCTGCTTTGAAAAAGGAGTTAAGTATACTCGCTGCGAAAAATGCTCATGCGAAACAATATACGTCCTTTTTAGGAGCGGGTGTGTATGATCATTACGCTCCATCTATTGTCGATCATGTCATTTCGCGTTCCGAATTTTATACTGCTTATACACCGTATCAGCCGGAAATCTCCCAAGGAGAATTGCAGGCGATCTTTGAGTTCCAAACGATGATTTGCGAACTGACAGGCATGGATGTGGCGAACTCTTCGATGTATGACGGCGGAACAGCATTGGCAGAAGCGGCGATGCTAAGCGCGGGACAAACAAAAAGAAAGAAAGTGCTCGTATCAAAAACGGTTCATCCGGAATCTCGTGATGTGTTAAAAACGTATGCGAAAGGCCAAAATATTGAAGTAGTAGAAATCCCTCATAAAAATGGAGTCACCGATATTGATCAATTAAACGCTCTTGTAGACGATGACACAGCGGCAGTCATTGTTCAATATCCAAACTTTTTTGGAGCGATTGAATCATTGCCGGCAGTAGAGAAATCCGCTCATGAGCATAAAGCGTTATTCGTCGTCTCAGCTAACCCGCTTTCACTTGGCGCATTAACGCCTCCTGGAAAGTTTGGGGCTGACATTGTAGTTGGTGACGCTCAGCCGTTTGGCATTCCAGCAAGCTTTGGCGGGCCGCACTGCGGTTACTTTGCGGTGACGAAAAAACTGATGCGTAAAGTGCCGGGCCGTTTAGTAGGTCAAACACATGATGACGAAGGCCGCCGAGGGTTTGTGCTGACGTTACAAGCGCGCGAGCAGCACATTCGCCGTGACAAAGCGACCTCTAATATTTGTTCGAATCAAGCCTTAAATGCACTGGCAGCGAGCGTAGCGATGACAGCTTTAGGGAAAAAGGGCATTAAAGAAATCGCTCTACAAAATTTGCAAAAAGCGAATTTTGCAAAAGAAACATTAAGACAACATGGGATAGAGATTGTGTTCGATGCCCCGATTTTTAATGAGTTTGTCGTTCGTTTACATCAACCAATTAAAGAAGTGAATCAACAATTATTCGAAAAAGGAATCATTGGCGGATACGACCTTGGTTTAACTTATCCAGGTCTTGAAAATTGTATGCTGATGGC
Organism: Bacillus sp. REN10; assembly: GCF_016820555.1. Taxonomy (GTDB): domain Bacteria; phylum Bacillota; class Bacilli; order Bacillales; family Domibacillaceae; genus Bacillus_CE. Next base: position 423,537 of record NZ_JADHDW010000001.1, read on the forward strand.
TGTCACAGAATTGCGGACAAGAGAAGAAATCGAATTACTTGCGAAAGAATTGGGGGATATTCATGAATAACAACGACCAATTACTCATTTTTGAAATGTCTCAACCAGGCCGGATCGGCTATAGTTTGCCAGAACTAGATGTTCCTGAGCAAGATGTATTGACTTTGTTGCCTGCGGGCTTTTTGCGTGAGGAAGAGCCAGAGCTGCCTGAAGTATCAGAACTGGATATTATGCGTCATTACACAGCGCTGTCGAAAAGAAACCATGGAGTAGACTCAGGCTTTTATCCGCTTGGCTCTTGTACGATGAAGTACAATCCGAAAATTAATGAAGATGTTGCTCGTTTTGATGGCTTTGCTCATATTCACCCACTTCAGCAAGAAGAGACGGTTCAAGGCGCGCTGGAGTTAATGTATGATCTTCAAGAGCACTTGAAAGAAATCACAGGAATGGATGAAGTGACATTGCAGCCAGCGGCCGGAGCGCAAGGTGAGTGGACGGGGCTGATGTTGATTCGGGCGTTCCATGAAGCGAATGGCGATTTTAACCGCACAAAAGTCATTGTTCCCGATTCCGCTCATGGAACGAATCCGGCGTCTGCGACAGTGGCTGGATTTGAAACGGTCACGGTAAAATCAGGCGAGGATGGGTTAGTGGATATAGAAGATTTAAAACGCGTTGTTGATGAAACGACAGCCGCTTTAATGTTAACGAACCCTAATACGCTTGGATTATTTGAAGAAAATATTTTAGAGATGGCGGAAATTATTCATAGTGTAGGCGGAAAAGTCTATTATGATGGAGCGAATTTAAATGCTGTTTTATCAAAGGCTCGTCCTGGAGATATGGGCTTTGATGTGGTGCATTTAAATTTGCATAAGACATTTACAGGCCCTCATGGTGGCGGCGGACCAGGGTCGGGTCCTGTAGGCGTGAAGGCGGATTTAATCCCATTCTTGCCGAAGCCTGTTCTTGTGAAAGAAGGAGAGGCGTACCGGTTTGACTATGATCGCCCGCAAGCGATCGGACGTGTGAAGCCTTATTATGGGAACTTCGGTATCAATGTTCGAGCTTATACGTATATTCGTTCTATGGGACCAGATGGGTTAAAAGCAGTAACGGAATATGCGGTATTAAATGCGAACTACATGATGCGCCGTTTAGCTCCGTATTTTGATCTGCCGTTTGACCGTCATTGTAAGCATGAGTTTGTTTTAAGTGGAAAGCGCCAGAAAAAACTTGGTGTCCGCACGTTAGATATCGCGAAGCGCTTGCTTGATTTTGGCTATCATCCGCCAACCATTTACTTCCCGTTGAACGTTGAGGAATGTATTATGATTGAGCCGACAGAAACAGAATCGAAAGAAACGTTAGATGCTTTTATTGATGCGATGATCCAAATTGCGAAAGAAGCGGAAGAAAACCCAGAGGTGGTGCAAGAAGCCCCTCATACGACAGTGGTTGGCCGTCTAGATGAAACAACAGCGGCCCGCAAGCCGGTCCTTCGTTATGAAAGACCGCTGCAAAACGCCTAATCATAATAAAAACTGCCTCGTGTGGGCAGTTTTTATTTGCTTTTTACTTTTCCTGTCCATTTCTTGAAGCCGCCTTCAAGATGGCTAATATCATTGTAACCTTTTTTATGTAACATGATGGCAGCCCGTCCGCTTCGCATGCCGCTTTGGCAATAGAGATAAACTGGTTTATCAGGGCGAATTTCCTTCATGCGTGTTTTTAATTGGCTCATCGGAATATTTCGCGCACCTAAGATGTGGCCCGCTTCAAATTCGTTTGGCTCACGGACATCAATGAGCTGAGCTTTACGGTAACCTTTAATGAACTCTTCCTGTGAAAGTGGCGTGACCGCTTTTTTCTGGGAAAAATACATATATAAAGTGTACAAAATAATGATGCCCAAGATAGTGGCAATGGTATACAGCAACGTATACACTCCTTTCAAGTAAAATAGCGCTATGACCTATTATAAACTTGCTTTAATTAAGAATCAAAAGAAATTAAATCAATGTGTCCATTTTTGAACAGGGCTTTGTTTTTTTAGCTCGTATTTGATAGACTGTATGAGGGAATTTACAAACGAAAAAGGCGTGCATGGATCATGAAAAAAGAAGTATGGAAGTTTATTGATTCTGGTCATCGTTCAGCTAGTTATAACATGGCGATGGATGAAGCATTGCTCGATTGGCATAGTCAAGGAAAGATCCCGCCAGTGATCCGTTTCTACGGTTGGGATCCAGCTGCACTATCAATTGGGTATTTTCAAAAAGTAGAAAAAGAAATTAATATGGAAGCGGTCAAGAAGCATGGGCTTGGGTTTGTGCGACGTCCAACAGGCGGCAGAGGCGTTCTTCATGAGCATGAATTAACTTATAGTGTGATTGTGTCCGAAGAGCATACAAACATGCCTACGGGCGTTACAGAGGCCTATCGCGTTATTTCAGAAGGGATCTTAAAGGGGTTCCACCATCTCGGCTTGGAAGCTTATTTTGCTGTGCCTAAAACCGAAGAGGAGAAAAGTGCGTTGAAAAATCCGCGTTCTTCCGTCTGCTTTGATGCACCGAGTTGGTATGAGTTAGTTGTAGAAGGTCGAAAAGTTGCTGGAAGTGCTCAAACAAGGCAAAAAGGTGTCATTTTGCAGCACGGCTCCATTTTATTGGATTTGGATGAGGATAAGCTATTTAGTCTGTTTCATTATCCAAATGAACGCGTGAAAGAGAGAATGCAAAAAGCGTTTAAAAATAAAGCGGTAGCGATCAATCATATCAGCTCTGAAACCATTACATTGGACATGGCTCGCCAGGCGTTTAAGCGAGGTTTTGAGGATGGTCTGTCCATCGAATTAGAACCGCTGGAACTATCGGATGAACAGTTGGCCTATGTTGAAAAGATTGCCAAAGAGCGCTATGAGTCAGATGAATGGAACTTTAGACGATAAGTGACTGTACGGTTCGATCATGCTTTCGCGCAAAGACGAAAAAATTTTTTGACGCAACCTTGAAAATTATTCTTTTAGCCGGATTATCATTTGTTTTTCTAATGAAATCTCTCTTTTTCCGGCAAATACAGCAGTTTAGTAGCTTGACAAAAAAATGTTTTTAACTCAATATGTAGTAATGTAAACACTAGAACAAACACAATATATTGTGTTTGTTCTAGTTTTTTATCAAAATATATGGGTATACAATTAAGAACTGCTAAGAACTACCAAGAAAATTGTATAGAAAAGGAGTTGTCCATATGTCTGTTACGTCTGCAAAGAATATGTCTATCAACATTGACAGGCTGAATAAAGACATTAGCGTTTTTCCGCAGGTTCACCCTGTAACCCCTGAGATGAAAATTACACATAAAGGGGTTTCACGCCTTGTGATGATCGACCGCTATTCATTTAAAGACACAGAAAAGGTGACCTTAACAGAAGGGGATTTTGTTGTATTAACGGTTAAGGAAGATCCGAAGTTTCCTGCTCGAGGTGTTGGTTTCATCGTGAGCATCGACTGGGAAGAAAAGAAAGCGGAAGTGCTGGTGGAGGAAGAATTCCGAAGTGCGCTAGATGATCCTCAAGAACAAGAAACAGGGATCATTTGCCGCTCGCTTGATGTGATTGAAAAGCCGTTGGAAATTTTCTACGAGCAAATTGCAAAACGTAACGCGACAGGTCTTGCCTCCGTTGAAAAAACAGAAGAAAAGCGAAAAGAATGGTTTGAGAAGTTTTATCATGAACTTGTTCATTTGAACTTCATTCCGGCAGGACGAGTTCTATATGGAGCGGGTGCTGCGACAGACGTAACCTATTTCAACTGTTATGTTATGCCATTCGTACAAGATTCACGCGAAGGCATTTCAGAACATCGCAAGCAAGTGATGGAAATCATGAGCCGCGGCGGCGGAGTGGGAACAAACGGTTCAACCCTGCGTCCGCGCAACACGCTGGCTAAAGGAGTCAACGGAAAATCTTCCGGATCGGTCTCTTGGCTCGATGATATTGCGAAGCTCACACATCTTGTGGAGCAAGGTGGGTCACGGCGTGGAGCACAGATGATTATGTTGGCGGATTAAAAAAGTTGAAAGTTGTTTGTTTTTCCGTTATCCTCTAATCAGGAACAAGTGTTCTGTTGAGGGGCATGCGGAAAAGAAGAACAATTTATCCAAATGCTAGTCCGCGTCGTTCAGAGAATGAACGATTAGAAAACCGGGTGAATTGCAGGGAAATCCTGAGAGGCAATTAAGCTACAACGTGACTGGAAACGGTGAGCGTGAATGCTAAAAAATTAATTGCATTGGACAATCTGCAGCCAAGCGCCGTATAGGTGAAGGTTCAACGACTATCGAAAACATTCGAATGGAATGGAAGTAGAGTAGGAAAAAATTCTTTCCGAAGCGCCCGGCCCCTAACAGATAAAGCTGAGGGTGATGATATAGTCTATTCCGTCTGCATAAGCAGAGTTAAAGTATCCTGAAAAGGACGGTACAATTGTGGCATCCTGATATTGTTGAATTCATTATTTCAAAAATGCAAAACCCGCGTATTTTACGCTTCTTAATTGAAAATACAGAAGACGAACAAATTAAAAAAGCGGCGCAAGAAAAGCTGAACTTTAAGCCGTTGTCTGAGCGTGAATCAGCGATGTATCAAGGAGTGGTCAATTATAAAAACATTCCGGGTTATGGCGGATTCAGTCCTGAGATTATTTCAGATGCTGAGGAGAAATTACGTACAGGTGGAACGTACACGGTACACCACCCAGAGTTTTTAACAGGCGCGAATATTTCCATCTGCTTAACGAATGATTTTATGGAGGCAGTGGAACAAGATGCAGAATACGAATTGCGCTTCCCAGCTGTAGAAACGTACAGTAAAGAAGAAATGCAATATTACAATGAAAACTGGCATAAAGTCGGTGATGTGCGCGAGTGGGAAAAACAAGGTCATGCGATTCGAACTTATCGAAAGATCAAAGCGCGTGAACTTTGGAACTTGATCAACATTTGTGCCACATACTCCGCTGAACCAGGCATTTTCTTTATCGATAATGCCAACGAAATGACAAATGCCAAAGCATATGGTCAGCAAGTTGTTGCGACAAACCCATGTGGAGAACAACCACTTGCACCGTTTTCTGTTTGTAATTTAGCTGCTGTGAACTTAGCGGAAATGGCAGACAAAGAAACGAAAACGGTGAACTTTGAAAAGTTAAAACAAACGGTAGCTGTGGGCGTGCGTATGCAGGATAATGTCATTGATGCGACACCATACTTCCTTGAAGAGAACAAAAAGCAGGCATTAGGTGAACGTCGTGTAGGCCTAGGAGTCATGGGGCTTGCCGATCTATTGATCTACTGCGAGAAAGAATATGGCTCACCAGAAGGTAATGAACTAGTGGATCAAGTATTCGAAGCAATTGCTGTTACTGCTTATAAAGAATCCGTTGAATTAGCGAAAGAAAAAGGTAGCTTCCCATTCCTTCAAGGGGAAACAGAAGAAGAAACGAATCGTTTAAGACAAGCTTTTATTGAAACAGGCTATATGAAAAAAATGCCTGAAGATGTGCGTGCAGCGATTCGCGAACATGGAATCCGCAACTCGCACTTATTGACTGTTGCTCCAACGGGTAAATAATATTGCCCCCCGTGTGAGTAATCACATGGTGTAAATCGTACTATATGCGGGAAACTCTGAGAATTCTTTTGTACCTGTGCTTTGCCACCACGAAAAGGTAAAAATCAAAAGATGCAGACAATCCGCAGGGAAGTCGTGGCTGACCCCTCAACGACTAAACGTACGACAACCGATAATCTTCGGTTGATGATATAGTCTGACCCATATGGCGACGTATGGAGTGGGTACTAATAATCCCACCCTCCTAAATAAAGGAGAGTAACAAACGTGAGTACTGGAACAATGGTTGGCGTGTCAACAGGATTAGAACCATACTTCTCTTTCACTTACTACCGCAGCGGCCGCTTAGGGAAGTTTATTGAAGTGAAAGCGGATATTGTAAAGGAATATTTAGATCGTCATCCAGAGGCAGCCTCTGATCAGTTGCCTGAATGGTTTGTGACGGCGATGAGCTTGTCTCCTGAAGCACATGCGGATGTACAATGCGTGATTCAACGTTGGATCGACAGCTCGATCTCGAAAACAGTGAATGCGCCACGCGGCTACACGGTGGAGCAAGTAGAACAAGTGTATGAGCGTCTGTATAAAGGCGGAGCAAAGGGCGGTACGGTGTATGTCGATGGAAGCCGTGATTCGCAAGTGCTTACGTTGAAAGCAGAGGAAAATGTGTTTGAGGAAACAGAAACAAAAACAAAAGAACATGAAAACCATGTGGTTCTAGTTGATACGATTCAAGAAATTCGTTCAACGAATGTGACGATCGGCAGTGAAGTCGGCAACACTTGTCCGGTTTGCCGTAAAGGAACGGTAGAAGAAATGGGCGGCTGTAATACATGTACCAATTGCGGTGCTCAATTGAAATGTGGTTTATAAAGTATAAAGTGAAACTTCAATCAACGTAGTCTTACAGCCCGTTCATGCGGGATGAAATAGATAAGAAAGCGGCTACCCATCGTTTGATGGGTAGCCGCTTTTTGACTAGGCTTTATGAAAGTGTTTAGTTGACCTGATTTTACACTTCTAGGACAACTTTTTTCTGCTTACATATATAACAGTTGGGTGTAAGTAGGAGAGGTGTGGTAGCGATGAAGATCGATGGAGTGTTTTCGGGTGGTGGAATTAAAGGGTTTGCGCTAGTCGGTGCGTTTGAGGAGATTGAACAAAGAGGTTTAACCTTTGTCCGCTTAGCCGGCACTAGTGCAGGAGCGATTATTGCCGCTTTTATCGCGGCTGGGTATTCCAGTGAAGAGCTGAAGCTAATGGTGATGGAAGTAAACGAAAAGCAGTTATTAGATGATGTGATGTTTGACTTCCCCTTTTTTAAGTGGATGAAGCTTTATTTTCAGCTCGGTTTATATAAAGGGAAGAAACTTGAACAATGGCTAGAAATGAGGCTAGAACAAAAAGGAATACGAACGTTTGGAGATCTTCCACCAGAAGCGCTACGTGTCGTCACATCTGATATTACCAATGGTCGCTTGCTTGTTCTTCCAGATGATTTGCCCTCTTACAATAAAGATCCTCTCGCATTCTCAGTGGCGCGAGCCGTCCGGATGAGCTGTACGATTCCGTATTTTTTTCAGCCCGTCAAACTAAATGGCCGAGCGTTAACGGTCGATGGAGGGGTGTTGAGCAACTTTCCGATTTGGCTGTTTGATGAGGAAGATAAAAAACTGAGGCGGCCTGTGCTTGGGGTAAAGTTAATGACGAAAACAACAGGACTTCAGCGGCAAGTGAAAACAGGGATCGATTTATTTGGCGCCTTATTCCACACAATGAAGGACGCTCATGATGCCCGCTATATTTCAAGAAGACATGAAAGCAATATTCTCTTTATTCCCGTGCAGGAAACCGCTATTACCGATTTTAACTTAACAGACGAAAAAAAATACGCCCTTATTCAAACAGGACGTGATCATGCTAAAGCGTTTTTAAAGCGCTGGAGTTATTAATAACCGGGTTTTACGAAGAAGCCCGGTTATTTTTTTTGCCTTTCTTGCCTTCAATGACTCTTAAATGTGCAGAGGACTTTCTTCTTAAAGGCTTCTTTTTTGTAGCTGGAGTGGAGGGGTGAGTGGTTTTCTGGCGGCTTTTCAATCGTTTTTTCGATTGTTTAGCGGCCTTTGCAAACGCTCGCTCTTCACTATTGCCGCCTAAGCGCTTTCTCATGACGAGGCGATAGATTAACACAATAACAGCTACAGTTACTGCCGCAATAATCAGCTGCCGAGCCAAAGCTCCAGGGGCATTAAACAACATGGAAACGAGCCCAATGGCAGCAAGTGCAATTAATGAAAAGGTAATGACTGTACGAGTTGTCAATAAAGCCACCTCCTAACAAGCTGTTAATTACATATTAGACAATTTCCTCAGCGTTTAATCCTTTTTGTGTGTTTTCCTCAAAACTTATTAATTTTTCAAATGAGGCAATTGCTACTTCTACTTGATCATCTGTTGGTTCTTTCGTTGTTAAAAGCTGAAGCCACAAACCAGGATAGCCGAGAAAACGCAATACCGGAACATCACGCAATTTATTAGTAAACTGAAGCACTTCGAAAGAGATGCCGAGAACAACAGGAATCAAGGCGATTCGATTAAGCACTCTTACATATAATGGTTCAGTAGGTACTAACATATACACAAAGATACCGACAATCACGGTAAATAAAATGAAGCTTGATCCGCAGCGATAATGGAGACGGGAAGCTGCTTGAACATTTTCTACTGTGAGCGTTTGATTGTTTTCATAGGCATTGATGACTTTATGCTCTGCCCCGTGATACTGGAATACTCTTTTAATCATCGGGGTGAAAGAGATTAAGTAAATGTAAACTAATAGAAGGATGAGCTTGAATAGACCTTCGATTAAAATTTGCTCCATATCACTTGAAAAGATCGACCGGGTAGATTCGGCCAGAAAGACAGGAACTAAAGTGAAGATAAATTTCCCGAATAAAAAAGAGAGGATTCCGATGGCGGCCACTCCTAAAATCATTGCCAATTTAGATGGCTCCGAATTTTTTTTCGTTTCTGCCTCATCTGCATCTAAATCATACTGCTCTTGAGCGAAATTTAAATGTTTAGATCCGTTAGCGGCAGCATCTAAAATCGCAAAAATTCCTCGAATGAACGGAATCTTTTTTAACGTTTGAAAAGATGCTTTCTTTTTTCTTGGTAAATGGTAATAGGCGATCGATTGGTCTTTTTTGCGGACTGCGGTAACGGTATGGTGCTTTCCGCCAAACATAACGCCTTCTATGACTGCTTGACCGCCATAAACTGGCTTTTGTTCACTCATGGAATACCCTCTTTCATTAAATTAAAGATAAAGCTTGATATACATATTTTAGCTGTTATTCAGGAAAAATAAAAGCTGAATCACTCAATAAAGTGAAACTTCAATCAGCGTGGTCTGACAGCCCGTTCATGCGGGATAAAAAGGCTTTCTGGCAGCTTGTTATTTGTGAAGGTGGAGGTGCATGATGGAAAAGGACGTCAAACGAGCGGATGAGAATCATTTCTCGCTAAAAAATGCGATGATTATTGGTCTGTATGGAGGTTTATTTTGGGGTGCGCTTGCCCAATTTGTTTCATATTTTCATTTTATTAGTTTCAATCCGAATGCTGTACTGAAATATATGTATATCACCGAATTCAAAAAAACGTATTTGAACATCGCAACCAGTATTTTATTTTATATGATTTGTTCTCTCCTTCTTGCTTTGATTTATTATGCTTTATTCCGAAAAAAGAAGTCGATGTGGGTGGGAGTTATGTATGGCGCTGCTTTATGGGTTGTATTTTTTATCATTTTACGTTCGATTTATCCGGCCATTCCTTGGTGGAGAACGATGAATAACGATACGTTAGTGACAACGATTTGTCTTCTTCTTCTATACGGTTTATTTATTGGATACTCCATATCCTATGGTTATGAACATCATCAACAAATGAACCGTCAGGAGGAAGAAACAGAGTAAGTAGTTATTGGTAAAGTAAATATGTTAGAATGTTCTTGTAACTATATTCGGGGGCAGGAGACGGTATGAAGAACATTTTATTAGTAAATGGTCCTAATTTGAATCGGCTTGGCAAAAGAGAGCCGGACATTTATGGAACGACCACATTAGATGAACTGGAAAGTCGGCTCATTTCTAAAGCAAAGGAATGGGGAGCGACTCTTTCTGCTTTTCAATCGAATCATGAGGGCGAATTAATTGATCGGCTTCATTTGGCTGCAGATGAAGAGGTAGATGGGATTATTTTTAATCCTGGGGCATTTACACATTATAGTTATGCGCTTAGGGATGCGGTGGCCTCTATTTCGATTCCAGTGATCGAAGTTCATATTAGTAACATCCATACAAGAGAGTCATTCCGTCATCAGTCCGTCATTGCTCCGGTAGCTGTTGGGCAGATTGCCGGCCTCGGACTGATCGGATATGAGCTGGCTTTACAGGCGCTCATGCATAGAATGGGGGAGAGAGAGAAATGATCAAATTAAATAAGCTTCGCACGATGATGAAAGAAGAAGGAATCGATGGCTTGCTCGTTATGAGTCCATACAATCGCCGCTATTTAACGAACTTTACCGGTTCTTCTGGAGCCGCGTTAGTCACAGAGGATAAAGCGGTGTTTATTACTGATTTTCGCTATGTGGAGCAAGCACAAAAACAAGCGGAAGGCTTTCACATTGTGAAGCATGAAGGAACCATTTATGAAGAAGTCGCTCATCAAGTAAAAGAACTAGGGATTAACCGCCTTGGTTTTGAAAAAGCATATATGACTTTTCAATCTCACCAGCTTCTTAACGGGCTGGCAAAGTCAGAGCTTGTTCCCGTTAGTGAATTAGTTGAAAAGTTGCGCTTGATTAAGAGCGAATCAGAGATTAAGATATTAAAGGAAGCTGCCGCTATTGCTGATGCGGCATTCAAGCATATTCTTGCATTTATTCAGCCGGGTAAAACAGAGCTTGAGGTTTCCAATGAACTCGAGTTCTTTATGAGAAAGTGTGGCGCAACATCTTCATCTTTTGATACAATAGTAGCCTCAGGTAAACGTTCTGCTCTGCCTCACGGGGTGGCGAGTGACAAAGTGATTGAAAAAGGCGATATGATTACGCTTGATTACGGCGCTTATTATCAAGGCTACGTTTCAGATATTACTCGTACCATTGCAGTGGGAGAACCATCCGATCAGATGAAAGAAGTGTATCAAATTGTGTTAGAAGCACAGTTGAAAGGAATGAATGAAATCAAGGCAGGGATGACGGGGAAAGAAGCAGATGCTATTACTCGCGATCACATCACCAAGGCTGGATATGGCCAATATTTTGGTCACTCAACCGGTCATGGGATAGGCCTTGAAGTTCATGAAGGGCCTAATCTATCTTTCCGTTCGGAAATGGTATTGACACCGGGAATGGCTGTTACAGTCGAGCCGGGAATTTATTTGCCTGGAGTAGGCGGTGTGCGCATTGAAGATGATACGATTATCACGGAAAATGGAAATGAACCGCTCACACATTCTACTAAAGACTTAATCATTCTTTAATGATAATGGAGGATTTTCAACATGATTTCAGTAAACGATTTTCGTACAGGGTTAACAATTGAAGTGGATGGTGGCATTTGGCGCGTAGTCGAATTCCAACACGTAAAACCAGGAAAAGGTGCTGCGTTTGTTCGCTCTAAACTTCGTAATCTTCGCAATGGAGCTATTCAAGAAAAAACGTTCCGCGCGGGTGAAAAAGTAGCGAAAGCTCAAATTGACAATCGCAGAATGCAATACTTATATGCGAATGGTGATCAACATGTATTCATGGATAATGAATCATACGAGCAAATCGAGCTTCCAGCGGATCAAATTGAATATGAATTAAAGTTTTTGAAAGAGAATATGGAAGTTTCCATCATGATGTACCAAACAGAAACACTAGGTGTGGAACTACCAAATACGGTTGAACTAAAAGTAACTGAAACAGAGCCAGGAATCAAAGGCGACACGGCTTCTGGCGGTACGAAGCCAGCGACTGTCGAAACAGGCTTAGTGGTTCAAGTTCCTTTCTTTGTGAACGAAGGAGATGTATTAATCGTTAATACAGATGACGGAAGCTACGTTTCACGTGCATAAATTTCAAGAAAGCTGTTCCTGAATACAGGGACGGCTTTTTTTCATAGTATAATGGTTCATGACAATAACTGAAAGAAGGTTGAGCAATGATAGCTAGTACAGATAGCGCAAAAGGTCTATTAGATGCTTTAAAAGAGCTCACCAGTAGTTTTCAAGAGCGAGAAAGTGAGCTTGATGTATTGAATTCGTTTCCGTTTCAAAATGTCGAGGAGTTAAAAAAGATCCACTATACCCAACAAACGTTACCGCAGAAATATGGTGGGGGAGGCGTCAGTTTGTCGCAATTTCTTTCCTTTCAAGAGCAAATTGCCAAAGGTTGTGGATCAACCGCTTTATCGATCGGATGGCATATGGGAACGATATTAGAATTTGCTGAACATCGTCATTGGAATAAAGAAGTGGTAGCCATTCTTATTCCTGATATTCAAAAGGGAGCACTCATCAATACCGCTTCTAGTGAGCGTAATGCGGGAAGTCCTCTTCGTGGAGCCAAACCAGTGACAACCGCTGTGTTATCTGAAGACGGCCAATCTTATATCATCACCGGGGAAAAAACATTTACTTCCGCCTCTCCGGTCTTAGACTACTTTTTCGTGACGGCAACAAGAGAAGATGGAACGGTCGCCATTTTCCTTGTTCCACGCGAAACAAAAGGTGTTTCTATCCGCGAAACTTGGGACAGCGTCGCTTTAAGAGGAACGGCCAGTCATGATTTAATATTAGATCATGTAGAGATACCAGCTCAGTATGTCGTAGAGGAAGTAACCGCTGAAAGCAAGCGTCGACGCAAAGGTTGGTTATTGCACATTCCTGCCTGCTATTTAGGAATTGCCAGTGCAGCAAGAGATTACGCAGTGAAGTTTGCCGCTGGATACATACCAACGAGCCTTGGAAAACCAATCGGGACATTGCCCAATATTCAACAACAGATCGGTGAGATGGAAATGTTGTTGCTTTCCTCTAGACATTTTTTATATGGAGTAGCTAAAAAATATGAACAGCATCCGGATATTGATGTACAAACAGAAATGGCAGCTGCTAAAAGTTTTGTCACGAATCAAGCGATGAAAATCGTCGATTTAGCGATGAGAATTGTGGGAGCCAGAAGTTTAAGTGCGAAAAATCCGCTCCATCGTTATTATCAGCATGTGCGAGCAGGTCTTCATAATCCGCCGATGGACGACATTGCCTTTACTTCATTAGCGGAAAAAGCGTTAAAAGAAATCGAATGAAAGTGAATAAGTACGAACAAAAGACGGGCTTCGCCGGTCTTTTTTTGTTTTTGCGTTAGTGAAGAGCATAACTTGAACGGAAAAACATACATTGAATAAAAAGGGAGGGGAAGGAGGAAATCATGATCGATACCATTCTATCTTATTTGCCGCCGACATTAAAGGAAGTCATTCAAAGCCTGCCACCCCAAGTGAAAGATGAGATGGAAGAGATAAGAATTCGAATTAACCAACCGTTAGAGATCATTGCTAGGAACGTATTCTTTTTGCCGCATATTATTACCGCTGAAGAAGGACAAGTCCTAATCAACAAACTGAGCCACCATTCGTTTTATGCATTAGATGAAGAATTGAGATGCGGATATTTAACAATCGAAGGCGGTCATCGGGTAGGGCTAGCGGGAAAAGTGATTTTAGAACAGGGCAAAGTGAAAGCGATTCGTCATCTCTCTTCATTTAACTTGCGGATTGCCCGTGAAAAAATTGGCGCCGCTCAATCATTGATTCCATCTCTTTATCATGGTCGTTGGAAAAGCACCTTGATCATCGGACCACCGCAATCGGGAAAAACAACGCTGCTTCGGGATGTGGCACGGGTTGCTGCTAGCGGTGATCAAGCGATCAATATATCGGCAGTAAAAGTAGGGATTGTGGATGAGCGTTCAGAAATAGCGGGTTGTGTTAAAGGCATTCCGCAGCTTGATGTTGGAACACGTACAGATGTGTTAGATGCTTGTCCAAAAGCAGAGGGCATGATGATGATGATTCGCTCGATGAGTCCAGAGGTATTAATTGCTGATGAAATTGGAAGGGAAGAAGATGGACAAGCGGTTGCCGAAGCGATGAATGCAGGTATTGCCTTAATGGCAACAGTTCACGGAACGAGTTTGAAAGAAGTGATTCGCCGGCCAATGATTGAAAAAATTGTTCAAAATGGTGCGTTTGAACGATTTATTGAACTGGCCTATCAAGGTGGTGAGCGAGTGTTTCACATTTTAGATGAACATGGGAAGAAGCTAGCGACAAGAGTGGGGGAGACGGGGTGAAATGGATCGGGGCACTCTTCATTTTATTCGGATCTTTCTGGATCGGGACGGAGCAAGGCAGGAAACTGAGTGAACGAACGAAACAAATTCGTTTGCTAAAATCGGCTTTGCAAGCGTTAGAAGCAGAAATTGTGTACGGTCATACTCCTTTGCATGAATCAGCGAGAAAATTATCGGAGCGTTTGCCGCCACCGATTGCTTCTCTCTTTTCGTCTTTTGCTCATTTATTGACAACAACGGAAATGGATGCGCCATCCGCTTGGAGACAAAGCCTGAACGCCATTTGGCCCTATACCGAGTTAAAAGAGGAGGAACGATCAATTTTATTAGAATTTGGCGATACAGTAGGCAAACATGATCGGCTGACAGAGCAAAAACAAATTTTACTGACGCTAACACATTTAGCGCGTCAGGAACAGGAAGCAGCTGAAAAGTATAAGCAATACGGAAAGCTGTATCGCAATTTAAGTGTCATCGGCGGATTATTTATCGTATTGCTGCTTTTATAGCAGAGAAGGAGGAGAACTATTGGGCATTGAAGTGGAAGTCATATTTAAAATAGCCGGCATCGGTTTGATCGTGGCCTTCCTCCATACGATTTTAGAACAAGTAGGAAAAAAGGAGTACGCCCAGTGGGTAACGTTATTTGGGTTTATCTATGTTTTGTTTTTAATTGCTGCTGTAGTGGAGGATTTGTTTAACACCATTAAAGATGTTTTTTTATTTCAATGACGGGAGAGGAATACGATTGAAATTATACAAGTAGCTGCCATTGTTCTTGTTGCCGTATTTTTCGCTCTGTTACTTGAGGAGCATCAGCCGGTCTTTACTTTTTTGCTCGTGTTGTTCGTTGGCAGCAGTCTATTTTTGTTTTTAGCTGATCAAATTGCCAACATTATTTTAATGATCAAGAAGCTGGCTGCACGTGCGGAAGTGGAGCTTGTTTATGTGGAAACAATGTTAAAGATTATCGGAGTCGCTTACATTGCTGAATTTGCGGCACAAATGACAAAAGATGCTGGGCAAGACGCACTGGCAGCCAAAATGGAGCTCGCTGGTAAAGTGATTATTTTATCAATGGCTGTTCCCATTTTAACCCTTTTAATAGAAACGATCTTGTCCATGTTGCCAAATTAATCAAAGCATGAGTAACGGTGGGGGATGTGTATGAAGCAACGGTTAAAGTCCGCTCTCTTGCTATTCATTCTTCTCTTATCAGCTTCGTACAGCGTGCAAGCCACGAATGAGGAGAAACCGCTAGATCTAGGGGGAATGGCGAAAGAACAGTTACAGCATTTGGGGGTGGAGGATCTTTCCGCTCAATGGGATCATATCGTGAGAACGTACGGACAGTATTTGCCAGAAGCGCAGCGGAAATCGTTGCCTAGCTTGTTAGAAGGCGGACAAGCAGTTTCGTTAGGAGAGTGGGCAAAAGGGCTCGTATCGTTTATGTTTCATGAACTAACGGCCAATGGAAAACTGCTTGGTACCCTAATTTTGTTAACCGTTTTTTCTGTCTTTTTGCAAACGCTCCAAAACGCGTTTGAACAAGGAGTAGTGAGCAAGGTTGCGTACGGAGTGATATTAATGGTGCTGATGATTATCGCTTTAAATAGCTTTCGCTTAACGATGGACTATGCGACTGAAGCTGTAAATGAGATGATCCAATTTTTGTTCGCACTCGTTCCTATTTTACTTGCTCTATTAGCGACCACTGGCGGAGTGGTTTCAGCCACGATTTTTCACCCGTTTTTGCTTTTTTTAATGAACATTAGCGGAATATTAATTCAAAAAATAATCTTGCCGCTTTTGTTTTTTGCTACGTTGATTAGTTTAGTCAGTCTTTTTTCTGAACACTATCAAGCGACAAAATTGGCTGATTTGCTGCGGCGCTTTAGTATCGGCTTACTAAGTGCGTTCATGGCGATTTATTTAGCGGTTGTTTCCTTGCAGGGAACCGCTGCCGCTGTCTCTGATGGACTGGCGATTCGGGCAGCTAAATTTCTTGCAGGAAACTTTATTCCGGTGGTTGGCAGGATGTTTACGGAAGCAGCTGATACGGTCATGAGTGCCTCCTTATTATTAAAAAATACCGTTGGACTGGCAGGAGCAGGCATGCTGTTGTTAATCATTGCTTTTCCCGCTTTAAAAATACTTGCCTTGATTATGATCTATAAAGTTTCAGCGGCTATTTTACAGCCACTTGGAGATAAAATGGTCGTCAATTGTCTCGACATCATCAGCAAAAATATGACGTATGTATTAGCCGCGCTAGTGATTGTTTCTTTTATGTTTTTTTTATCCATTGTTCTTCTCGTAGCTGCCAGTAATTTAACGATGATGATTCGCTAAGAAAGGGACCAAGACTAATGGCATTTATCGTGGATTGGCTAAGTAAAGTACTAACTTTTATTTTGCTTGCAGCGGTAGTGGACATGCTATTGCCATCCTCCTCATTTCAAAGATATGCAAGGGTTGTGATGGGGCTGCTTTTATTATTAGTCATGCTCAACCCAATATGGACGTTATTTTCCATTAATATGGAGCAAGAGCTGTATGATTGGATGGCCAAACAAGCAAAAGATGAACAGTTGGAACAGGAACTATCTATTAAACAAGATCGTTTAGAATCTACAAAGCAACTGTATATATTAAAAAATGCAGAACAGCAACTTCGTGCAGAAGTGGAAGCTGAATTAAAGAATCAATTTCAAAAAAAGATAATAGATTTAAATATTGAAGTTCACAACTGGGGGAAATACGCGCCTGAAGACATTGCGCAAGTGGATGTGTATATCGCGTCTATAAATGAGCAGGAATCTTCCGCTACCGTAGATGAAGTAGTGATTGATTCATCCTTTCAGTCACAAGAAACTCAGAAAGAAGAACAGTCACTCATCGATTTTCTCTCGAAAAAGTGGAATATTCCGACCGAGCAATTGAATATTCATAAGGTAGAGGAGGGGGACAGCCTTGAGTGATCGGAAAAATCCGTTGGAGTGGCTTCAGTCCTTAATCCCATCTAAAAAAAGCGGAGAGGAGAAAGCGGCAAATAGGGCAAAGTGGATGGTGATTGTGGCTATCCTTGGTATGGGCATGATGTTTTTCAGTGATTTGAAGCAAAGAGGAGACATACCGATGATCAATCAAGATCAAGCAAGCTATGAAGAAGCATCTGGACAACAGAATGCACCGAATCACCCCTCAACAAGCGATTACGAGCAAGAATACGAAAAAAAACTACAATCTGCGCTTGAGGAAATGGCTGGTGTCAGTAATGTGACAGTTGTAGTCAATATAGAAGCCAGTGAACAAAAAGTGCTAGAAAAAAACACAGCTGTCAAATCTCAAGAAACGAAAGAAACTGATAAGAAAGGCGGGGAAAGGACAGTCATTGATCAGACGAGAGAAGAAGAGTTGGTCATGATGAAAGAAGAGAATGGGGATGCTCCTGTCATATTAGAAATGAAAAAGCCGGAAATACGCGGAGTGTTAGTTGTGGCAGAAGGAGTAGAAAACATTCAAGTGAAAAAATGGGTAATTGAATCGGTGACAAGGGTTCTTCATGTACCGAGCCATCGCGTAGCCGTCATGCCGAAAAAACCAAAGGAGGAAGCTTAAAATGTTATTGAAAAAACAAACAGTTTGGTTGTTAACAATGATTAGCTTAGTCGTTGTCTTATCTGTCTATTACATTACTTCCCCAGAACAGCTTTCCCCTGATGTCGTCTCTACGAAAAATCAAGCGGGAGAGGCGAATCAGTCAACTGAACAAACACCTCAAGAAACTAATGTAGCCGTCGATAATCAGGAGCTGGAGGTTGTAACAGAATCAGCGGGTGATGAAGCGTTTGATCTGCTGCGATTAGAGATGGAGGATGAAAGAAACAAATTGAAAGAAGACTTGACTGTGAAAGTGGCTTCATCAGATCTTTCAGCTGCGGACAAAAATCAAGCCTATGAAGAAATGGAAAAATTAACAGAACTAGCAACGAAAGAAAGCGTGTTAGAAACATTAATTAAATCGAAAGGATATAAAGATGCTCTCGTTCGAGCGGATGGAACAAATGTTAGAATTACCGTAAAAGCGGAAAAACATTCCGCTGCGGCAGCGAATGAAATCATTCGCCTCGTACGGGACGAGCTAGGGAAGCAGCCGGTTGCAGTGGAGTTTCAAACAGTCAAATAGCCAAAAACCTGCAGGCGAAATATTGTCTTAAACGGAGAGCTGCCTTTTACTAAGGCCGCTCTCGTTTTATTTTCGATGTTTTGACTTTCGTGTATTCATAGAGAATTTGTTAGAATAAAAAAAATATTATAAAAATTATTATTTATTCTATCATATTTGTTAGAAAACGGATAAAATATAAGGGGGGAATTCTATTTATTAATTAAAAGTTGAATTCTTACTAGATGTTATCGTAAGATATTATTATCTAGTCATAATCTTTCAAGGGGTGTCAGAAATGAAAGTACAGGAAATAAGAGAACTTATTAAGCTTGTGAGTCAATCTAATATTGAGGAGTTTGTTTTTGAATCAGAAGGCAGCAAAGTAAAAATGAAAAAGAATACAGGAGTCACGTATTCCGTAGTGAAAGATGTACCGCAGGAAGCGCCGAAAGTAGAAGTTGCACCAGAAGCGCCAAAAGCAGTTGAGAGTACAGAAAACTTACATAAAATCACTTCTCCAATGGTAGGAACATTTTATCAATCTCCATCTCCAGATGCAGAGCCATATGTAAAGCCGGGATCAAAAGTATCTAGTGAAACAGTGGTATGTATCGTAGAAGCGATGAAACTGTTTAATGAAATTGAAGCAGAAGTCGAAGGCGAGATTGTAGAAATTCTTGTCAAAGATGGGCAATTAGTTGAATACGGTCAACCGTTATTTTCAGTAAAGCCTTTATAAGGAGAGATCGGAATGATTAAAAAGTTATTAATTGCCAACCGTGGGGAAATTGCTGTGCGTATTATTCGCGCCTGCAAAGAACTGGATGTTGAAACGGTGGCTGTCTATTCTGAAGCCGATAAAGAGGCTCTGCATGTGCAGTTAGCAGATGAAGCGTTCTGTATCGGACCTACGGCTTCAAAGGACAGTTATTTAAATTTCACAAATATCATTAGTGTGGCTAAATTAACGAATTGTGATGCAATCCATCCAGGCTACGGTTTTTTGGCTGAAAATGCAGATTTTGCAGAACTTTGTCGTGAATGCAATATTATATTTGTTGGGCCTTCCCCAGAAGCGATTACACAGATGGGAACGAAGGATGTAGCGCGTGATACGATGGAAAAAGCCGGTGTGCCAATCGTGCCCGGTTCTGACGGCATTATTAAATCCGTTGAAGAAGGGATGTCTATCGCGAAAGACATCGGCTATCCCGTCATTATTAAAGCCACAGCTGGCGGCGGCGGGAAAGGGATCCGTGTAGCCCGCGATGAACAAGAGCTGGTGAAAGGCATTAACATGACCCAGCAAGAAGCGGCTACAGCATTTGGAAATCCTGGCGTTTATTTAGAGAAATTTATTGAAGATTTTCGCCATGTTGAAATTCAAGTGCTTGCAGATACACATGGAAATGTGATTCACTTAGGTGAACGGGATTGTACCATTCAACGCCGCATGCAAAAACTGCTTGAAGAAACTCCTTCACCAGCTCTTGATGCCAAAGTGCGTGAAGAGATGGGAAATGCAGCAGTGAAAGCAGCGCAAGCCGTTGAATATACAGGTGCAGGAACGGTAGAATTTATTTATGATTATAATCATAGAAAGTTTTATTTCATGGAAATGAACACAAGAATTCAAGTAGAGCATCCGGTGACGGAAATGGTGACAGGTGTAGATTTGATTAAAGAACAAATTCGCGTAGCATCCGGTGAAGAACTTTCTCTTCAACAGCAGGATGTAGAATTTAACGGCTGGTCAATTGAATGCCGAATTAATGCGGAAAATCCAGAAAAGAACTTCATGCCATCTCCTGGTCGCATTACAGCTTATATGCCGCCTGGAGGTTTTGGAGTTCGAGTAGATTCTGCCGCTTATCCTGGCTATATGATTCCGCCGTTTTATGATTCCATGATTGCTAAATTAATCACGTTTGGCTCTACGCGTGAAGAAGCAATTGCGCGGATGAAACGCGCGTTAAGCGAATTTGTGATCGAAGGAGTTCACACAACTATTCCTTTCCATTTGCAGCTACTCGAACACGAAAAGTTTGTTGAAGGAGAATTCAACACAAAATTCCTTGAAATGTACGAATTGATGAAGTCATAAACAATGGAACACGGAGGTGTTGATTGATGGCAGAAAATAGCCAAGCTAATCAAGTTTTAGAAATGAGTAATGGAGATAACGGGCTGGGTCGAATTGAGATCGCCCCTGAAGTAATTGAAGTCATTGCGGGAATCGCTGCATCTGAAGTAGATGGCGTTGAGAAAATGCGTGGTAGTTTTGCATCCGGCGTTGCAGAGCGTCTCGGCAAGAAGAACCATGGCAAAGGGGTTCGTGTCGATTTAACAGAAGATGGAATTAAAGTGGATGTGTATTGTGTCATCGCCTTTGGTGTATCCATCCCAGGAGTTGCTCAAAAAATTCAAGATAATATCCGACAAGCGCTATTAAATATGACGGCTTTAGAAGTGGATGAAGTCAATATTCACGTTGTCGGTATTCAATTCGAAACAAAAAATACTGAAAGCGATTTCGCAACAGAAGCGTAACTGAAAGGCTGACCTAAAGAAAAGGGAGAAGGCGGATAAAGCCTCCCTTTGGTAGGTCAGCTTTTTCATGTTACAAGAGCAGGATTTGAAATAAAACACATCCTTTTTCCGAAGAACGTGTGTATTCTTTTCATTTTATGCTATTATCATTTTATGATGAAAAAGCAAAAGGAGTTAAAAGGAATGAAAAGACGTACAGCACGTGAGAAAAGCTTGCAGGCTCTTTACCAAATCGATATGAGCGGAGCAACCCCTGAAGAAGCAATCCAACATGTATTAGAGGATGCTCCGGTTGATGAATATTTACAGAATAGTGTGATGGGGACCATTTCTCATCTAGAAGAGATTGATCAAATGGTGAAAGTAAACCTTGAAAAATGGTCCTTTGATCGTTTGGCAAAAGTAGATCGAAATATTTTGCGATTAGCGGTGTACGAAATGAAGTATGCAGATGATGTGCCTGATAAAGTAGCGATTAATGAAGCCGTAGAGTTAGCTAAACATTTTAGCGATGAGCGTTCAAGCAAATTCATCAATGGTGTATTATCAAGAATTAAAGATTCCATACAATAATGAACAATTAATTAAGGGGGAAAACAATCGTGACAGCAACAATCATCGATGGTAAACAAATTGCTAAAGAGATTCGTCAAGAGTTAAAGGGAGAAATTGAAGCATTAAAGCAGCAAGGAATTACACCGGGGTTAGCAGTGATTTTAGTTGGGGATGATCAAGCTTCACAAACATATGTTAGAAATAAAGATAAAGCTTGCGAAGAGGTAGGGATTCATTCAGAAATCTATCGCTATCCGGCCGATTTGACAGAAGCAGAACTGCTTCAAAAAGTACAGGAGTTGAACGAAGATGACAACATTCATGGCATTCTTGTTCAATTGCCATTGCCTTCTCATATTTCAGAAGATAAAGTGATCGATGCGATCGCTCCCGAGAAGGATGTCGACGGTTTTCATCCGGTCAACGTAGGGAAAATGTCCATCGGGAAAGAAGCCTTTTATTCTTGTACACCTTATGGCATCATCAAAATGTTGGAAAAAGAAAATATCTCATTAGAAGGCAAGCACGTCGTCGTTGTTGGCCGCAGTAACATTGTTGGTAAACCGGCTGCTTTGCTTTCTTTAAAAGAGAGCGCAACAGTAACCGTTTGTCATTCTAGAACGAAAGACCTTTCTTCTTTTACGAAGCAAGCAGATGTTGTCATTGCAGCTGTAGGTAAAGCGAAATTTTTGAAAGCGGAAGATTTCAAGCCAGGGGCGATTGTGATTGATGTTGGGATGAATCGCGATGAAAACGGCAAGCTTTGCGGAGATGTTGATTTCGACAGCGCCAAAGAAGTAGCCGGTGCCATTACCCCAGTACCAGGCGGTGTAGGCCCAATGACTATTACGATGTTATTGTTTAATACAGTGCAATCTGTGAGACAAAAATCGGCAATGGTGGCATCTAAATAAGCAGTTTGAAATGTCAAAGCTGCCCCCCGAACATGTTATAATGGGGAGGCAGCTTTTTAGCTTGACTAAAAAAGGTGGAATGGAAGATGGATGTTCAACGCTATTTAACCGTTAAAGCGTTAACGAAATACATAAAACGAAAATTCGATGCCGATCCGCATTTGACCAATGTGTTGGTTAAGGGGGAAATTTCCAACTTCAAAATGCACTCTAGCGGGCATATGTACTTTACTTTAAAAGATGATCAGGCTCGAATGTTGGCGGTTATGTTTTCCTCTGCCAATCGATCGTTAAAATTTAGGCCGGAAAATGGCATGCAAGTACTTATTAACGGAGATGTCACCGTTTACGAAGCAGGCGGCCAATACCAAATGTATGTGAAATCGATGCAGCCGGATGGCATCGGCGATCTTTATCTTGCGTTTGAGCAGTTAAAGAAGCGGTTAGAGAAAGAAGGCTTATTTGATATTGATAAAAAACGGCCGCTGCCAGTGTACCCTAAAGTGGTTGGCATTGTTACGTCGCCAACAGGAGCAGCTGTGCGAGATATTATGACAACGATTAAGAGGCGCTATCCGGTTGCTCAAATGCTCGTTTATCCAGCGCTTGTTCAAGGAGAAAATGCGGCTCCTTCGATTGTTTCAGCGATTGAAAAAGCGAATGATGATGGTCGAGCAGATGTGTTAATAGTCGGGCGAGGCGGCGGATCGATAGAGGAGCTTTGGGCTTTTAACGAAGAACAGGTAGCTTTGGCGATTCGTGCTTCTCAAATACCGGTCATCTCAGCTGTTGGACATGAAACGGATATAACCATTGCCGACTTTGCTGCTGACATGAGGGCTCCGACACCAACAGGAGGAGCTGAGTTAGCTGTGCCGCACATAGAAGAAGTTGTGGAAAAAATAGCTGCGAGGAAAATGAGATTAATCCGTGCGATGTCAGAACAAATTCGGCGCGAACGAAAGCGATATGAAACGGTGAAACATTCTTATATTATGCGTAATCCAGAGACGTTGTATCGTCAGCAAGCCGAAAGATTGGACCGATTAACCGAAAAATTGAGGAAAGAACGAGCGCTTTATTTCAAGCAAGCTTATACTCAAGTCAATGAGTGGACCAGTCGATTAGAAAGAAGTCATCCTGGGAAGAAAATTCGTGAATCAGCTATCGAGGTAGATCGATTAAAAATGGATTTAATTCGACAGATGCAGTCCGTGTTTAATCGAAAAGAAGCCGAGTTTAAACGAAGAGTCTCTTTACTTCATGCATTAAGTCCATTAAAAGTGATGGAACGAGGCTACAGTCTTACGTATACAGCGGACAATCAATTAGTGAAATCGACGAAAGATGCAAAGGTAGGAAATGAGTTAAGAGTACGACTATCTGATGGTAGCCTGTATTGTCAAATTCAATCAGTGGAGGAGAATCAAAGTGAAGAATAAATCACTTAGTTTTGAAGAGGCGATGGATCAGCTAGAGTCGATTGTGACGAAGCTAGAAGAAGGAGATGTTCCGTTAGAAGAAGCGTTAAGTTATTATCAAAAGGGAATGGAACTGTCTGCTTTTTGCCATGAAAAGTTGATAAACGCCGAAGAGCAGCTAGCAAAATTAATGACGGAAGATGGAGAGCAGGACTTCGTTATTAGTGAGGGGGAATAATATGGAAACCCAATTGTCACGGTTTATGAAAACACATAAAGAAAAACTTGAAGCGGAATTACGAGCTATTATTTCGGCAATCACGGCTCCAGATCTATTAATACAATCGATGGATTATTCCCTCCAGGCGGGCGGTAAAAGATTGCGTCCAATGCTGTTGTTTGCGACTATCGCCGCATTTCGGCAAAATCCTTTGATCGGTATGGAAGCTGCCGCCGCTTTAGAAATGATCCACACTTATTCTTTAATCCATGATGATTTGCCGAGTATGGATGATGATGATTTACGGCGCGGCAAACCAACGAATCATAAAGTGTTTGGGGAAGCGACAGCTATATTAGCAGGAGATGCTTTATTAACCTATGCTTTTCAAGTGGTCGCTCAATCGAAAGTATATACGAACGAACAAAAAGTGTGGCTGATTAATTGGCTATCTCAAGCAGCTGGCCCTGCTGGAATGGTTGGCGGACAAATGGCTGATATGGAGGGAGAAAACAAGCGGCTGGCGTTAGAAGAGCTTGAATATATCCATAAGCATAAAACAGGAAAGCTATTAGAATTTAGCGTGATGGCAGGAGCCTTTTTATCGGGAGCGTCAGAAGCCCAATTACAGCATTTTCAAACATATGCGAATCATATTGGGCTTGCTTTTCAAATCCAAGACGATATATTAGATGTGGAAGGTTCGGAAGAGAAGATTGGTAAACGAGTGGGCAGTGATGTGAATAAGCATAAGAGCACGTACCCTGCTTTGCTGACCCTTGCAGGCGCGAAAGAAAAGCTGCAAGAGCACGTATCCGAAGCGCTTCAAGCAATTGAACAAACGAATACTAATGCAGAACTTTTAAAAGACCTGGCACATTTAATTGCCAATCGAGACCAATGAAAAATGACTAAAATTGTTGTGATTTGAGACATATGGTATAATGTCAATACTATTTTTTATTAACTTGCCGTTATCACGCCATAGTGTTAGCGGCTATTTTTTCAAAGTCACTAATAACTGTTATTTTTGCAGTAAAAAGTTGTAGAAAATAACGAGGACGTTATAATAAAGACAAAGTGACAAATGACACAGTAATGAAAGCGAGTGATCCTATTGGATCTATTATCAATTAAAGACCCTACTTTTTTGAAAGATATGTCCATAGATGAATTAAAAGATTTGAGTGCGGAAATTCGGCAATTTTTAATCGAAAATTTATCTAAAACGGGTGGGCATATTGGGCCTAACTTGGGAGTAGTAGAATTAACGATTGCCTTGCATCGCTGTTTTCAAAGCCCGAAGGATAAAATTTTATGGGATGTTGGGCATCAATCATATGTTCATAAAATATTGACGGGGCGTGCAGACAAATTTGATACGTTGCGTCAGTATAAAGGATTATGCGGTTTTCCTAAATGTTCGGAAAGCGAACATGATGTGTGGGAAACAGGACATAGTTCCACGTCTTTATCAGCCGCGATGGGAATGGCCATTGCAAGGGATTTAAAAAAGGAAACATCTCATATTATCCCGGTAATCGGAGATGGGGCGCTAACTGGAGGAATGGCCCTTGAAGCGCTTAATCATATCGGGCATGAAAAAACGAATATGATTGTGATTTTAAATGATAATGAAATGTCTATTGCTCCGAATGTCGGAGCTTTGCATCAAATGTTAGGGCGTCTCCGAACAGCTGGTAAGTATAACTGGGTGAAGGATGAGCTGGAAAGCTTGCTCAAAAAAATTCCTGCTGTTGGCGGAAAAATGGCTCACACGGCTGAGCGTTTAAAAGACAGCCTAAAGTATTTATTCGTATCAGGCATGTTTTTTGAAGAAATGGGCTTTACGTATCTTGGCCCGATTGATGGTCATAGCTTTGAAGATTTGGTTGAACAGCTACAATACGCCAAAAAAATGGAAGGGCCTGTGATCGTTCATGTGATTACTAAAAAAGGAAAAGGTTACCGGCCAGCGGAGTTGGATACGAAAGGAACATGGCACGGCACCGGTCCATACAAGATGGAAACAGGCACGATTATTAAGCCTGTAAATCAGCCTCCTGCTTGGAGCTCGCTCGTGAGTGAAACAGCTAGAAAGATCGCTCGAACGGATGACCGTGTGGTCGCTATTACACCAGCGATGCCTGTCGGTTCTAAGCTATTAGGGTTTGCGGAAGAGTTTCCTGATCGGATGTTTGATGTAGGAATCGCGGAGCAGCATGCCGCTACTGTAGCAGCTGGACTGGCTACTCAAGGGATGAAGCCGTTTTTGGCAATTTACTCCACGTTTTTGCAGCGAGCGTATGATCAAGTTGTTCATGATATTTGTCGTCCAAACTTAAATGTATTTATTGGTATTGATCGGGCGGGGCTTGTAGGTGCCGATGGTGAAACACATCAAGGAGTATTTGATATTGCCTTTTTACGCCATTTGCCTAACATGGTGCTGATGATGCCGAAAGATGAAAACGAGGGACAGCATCTCGTTTACACAGCTTTTCAATATAACGACGGTCCAATTGCGATGCGTTTTCCACGAGGCAATGGATTGGGTGTACCGATGGATCAAGAATTCAAGGAAATTCCTATCGGTTCTTGGGAAGTGCTGAAAGAGGGCGAGGATGCAGCCATCTTAACATTTGGTACAACGATTCCAATGGCCTTAAAAGCGGCTGAGCAGGCCGAAAAGCAAGGCATTTCCGTAAAAGTTGTCAACGCCCGGTTTATCAAGCCAATGGATGAAGAGATGCTGTTGAGTATGTTGAACGCTGAAATGCCGATTTTAACGATTGAGGAAGCGGTTCTTGAAGGTGGATTTGGAAGTGCAGTTCTCGAATTTGCTCATGATCATGGTTATCACCATCATATTATTGAACGCATGGGGATTCCTGACCGCTTTATTGAACATGGAAGCGTGGACTTATTACTAGAAGAAATTGATTTAACGGAAGAAGCGGCAGTGGGAAAACTGCATGCGATGGTTCCAAAAAAACAGAAAAGAGCTTAAGTATGAAGATAAAGAAAGAGCGAATAGATGTACTTCTTGTAGAAAGAGGATTAATAGAAACAAGAGAAAAGGCGAAGCGTGCTGTGATGGCTGGGCTTGTCTACTCTAATGAGGAGCGCCTTGATAAACCAGGAGAAAAAATTGCTGTTGATGCCCATCTTCAAATTAAAGGAAATACGTTGCGGTATGTGAGTCGCGGCGGGTTAAAACTGGAAAAAGCGTTGCAGCAATTCAATGTTGATGTAAAAGACAAAACCATGCTCGATATTGGCTCTTCCACCGGCGGCTTTACCGATTGTGCTCTTCAAAATGGAGCGAAGCTGTCTTATGCGCTAGATGTCGGGTATAATCAGCTCGCTTGGAAGCTTCGTCAAGATGAGCGAGTAGTGGTAATGGAACGGACCAATTTTCGCTACGTCACACCTGCTGATTTGGAGAAGGGAATGCCTGACTTTGCGACGATTGACGTTTCCTTTATTTCCTTATCATTAATTTTGCCAGTGCTGAAAACATTGCTCGTTCCAGGTAGTGATGTTATCGCTTTAATTAAACCGCAATTCGAAGCAGGCAAAGAGCAAGTAGGCAAAAAAGGAATTGTTAGAGAAGCCAAAATTCATCAACAAGTGATCGTTAAAATTATGGATTTAGCGTTGGAGCTTGGATACGATGTGAAGGATTTATCATATTCTCCTATTACTGGAGGGGATGGAAATATTGAATTTTTGATTCACTTACATTGGCCCGAGCAGCCGAAAGAAATAGGAGAGAATCAGCTATTGATGACGGTTGACGCCATTGTTACGGAGGCTCATGAACAGCTAAAGCAAAAAACGAATAAATAATGGTATTAGTTTGAAAACAGCAAAAAGAGACTGTTCAAAAGACAAAGGATCTTGAGAACAGTCTCTCTTTTTTGTGCCGCGCGATATAACAACTATACATGAGGATAAAATTGAGATAAAATGTGAATACTACAGTATATTTATACGTTTTTTGAGGTGATAGGATGAATAAAGGACAACGTCATATAAAGATTAGAGAAATCATTGCCAATAATGAAATTGAAACACAAGACGATCTGGTCGATCGCTTAAAAACTTTAGGATACAATGTGACGCAAGCAACTGTCTCAAGAGATATTAAAGAGCTTCACTTAGTGAAAGTGCCTCTCATGGATGGGCGCTATAAGTACAGCCTTCCTGCTGATCAGCGCTTTAACCCGCTACAAAAACTAAAACGATCGTTAGTAGACGCATTTGTCAGCATTGATTCTGCTGGTCATTTTGTTGTTATGAAAACTTTGCCGGGAAATGCTCAAGCTGTGGGTGCTTTAATCGACAACCTTGATTGGGAAGAGATTATGGGAACGATTTGCGGGGATGACACTTGCTTAATTATTTGTCGCGCCCCTGAGCATACAGGTACTATTTCACAACGCTTTTTAGAAATGCTTTAATTTGAGGTGAATAGACATTGCTACAGGAATTGTCCATACGCAATTTTGCCATCATTGAAGAATTAAATTTATCATTAGAAAAAGGATTAACAGTGTTAACGGGGGAAACAGGAGCCGGAAAATCAATCATTATTGATGCTGTTCATCTATTAGCAGGAGGAAGAGGCTCATCCGAATTTGTCCGCCATGGAGAGAAAAAGGCGGAAATTGAAGGGATGTTCAGCATAGATGGACCAAATCATCCTTCGATTGAAAAAGCCCGTCAATTTGGGATTGAGATTGAAGATGAGATAATTGTTATGCGCAGAGAAATCTCTGCAACGGGAAAAAGTGTGTGTCGAATTAATGGCAAGCTCGTAACGATTGCCATTCTTCGTGAGATTGGTTCAACGCTTGTTGATATTCACGGTCAGCATGAACATCAAGAGCTGATGGATACGAATCAACATTTACATTTGCTTGATCAATTCGGCGGCAGTGATATATTGTCAGCAAAAACGAACTATGCTGAAATTTTTAACCGGTATGAGCAAACGATGAAAGCCATCCGCCAACTGAGTGAAAATGAGCAACAAATGGCCCATCGCCTTGATTTAATTCAATTTCAACTAAATGAAATTCAAAAAGCTGATTTGAAATTAAGAGAAGATGAGGAGCTAACAGAAGAAAAAAGAAGACTTAGCAACTTTGAGAAATTGTATGAGTCGACTCAGACGAGTTATAATGCTCTACAAGGAGAAGGGAAAGGGCTCGATTGGGTTAGTCTGGCGATGAGCCAACTAGAAGCAGCTGCGGAAATTGATGAACAATATCGTCCTCTTTATGATGCGGTCTCGGAAAGCTTTTATGCGATAGAGGATGCATCACGTCAAATTAGTTCCGCGCTCGACGAATTAGAGTTTGATCCGAATCGCTTAAATGAGATTGAAGCAAGACTAAATGAGATTAATGTATTGAAGCGGAAATATGGAAGTACGATTGAAGAAATTATGGAATATGGCGGGAAGATTGAAGAAGAAATTGAAACACTCATCAATCGGGAAACACATATTGAGAAGCTGCAGCAAGAGCGGTTGGCCTACGAAAAAGACTTATTGCTTGAAGGGAAACAGCTTAGCTATTTAAGAAAACAAGCCGCTAAAAAACTAGAAGAGGCCATCCATCATGAGCTCAAACAGCTTTATATGGATAAAACAGTATTCCGCATTCAATTTCTTGTGGATGGGGAAAATCATACAAAGCATCTTCCTTCATTTAAAAAAGATGGGTTAGATGAAGTAGAGTTTTATATCTCCACGAATCCAGGTGAACCGTTGAAGCCGCTATCTAAAGTTGCTTCTGGAGGGGAATTATCCCGAATGATGTTAGCGATGAAGACGATTTTCTCGAAGCATCAAGGAGTGACCTCGATTATTTTTGATGAAGTTGATACAGGTGTAAGCGGTCGAGTCGCTCAAGCGATTGGAGAAAAAATTCATCAAGTAGCGATCCATTCACAAGTGCTTTGTATTTCTCATTTGCCGCAAGTAGCCGCGATGGCTGATGTACATTTATACATATCTAAAGTGATGACAGGCGGGCGAACAAAAACATTTGTGGAACCGCTTGAGAATGAGGAGAAAATTAAGGAAATCGGACGAATGATTTCTGGAGTCGAAATGACTGACTTAACGAAACAACATGCAAAAGAGTTACTTGAATTGGCCGCTTCTTTAAAAAACAGCTAAATCATATGACTGCCTCTCTAAAATAAGGGAGGCAGTCATTTTTATTAGGAGCGTTAAGCTATCCAATGATGGGAGGATTTTTCCGTAATAATTGATTCGCTCTAAGGAAAAAGTAAACGTACAGCCATCAAAGCGGCTTATTCAAAAGCGAGGAGAGTGAAGGGGTTGAAGAAAAAAGGACTTTACAAAACCACTGGTGGAATTCTCCTTGTTTCCATTATAGTTTGTTTATTGAATTGGTTCATTATACATCCTGTTGATGCAAAAGAGATCAAACATCGACAGGAAGAAAGCATTTCAGCAATCACACGTGCAGACGTTGGGCAAGAGGAAGAGCTGCTTCAATCAGCAGGATTTCCATTAACGAAAAAACAAGCGACTGCTATAAGAGAAATAAAGGTGATTCCAGGCGGGCAATCCATTGGAATTAAAATGAATACAATCGGTGTCTTAGTTGTTGGTCATCATTTAGTCGACACCACTCAAGGAAAATGGTCTCCAGGGGAGCGAGCGGGTATTCAAGTAGGGGATGTCATTACTAAAATCAACGGAAAGAAAATAGAAAAAATGCAAGATGTGGGGGCATTTCTTCAAGGTACAGAAAAAAGTCAACCGATGAATATCGTTATTCAAAGAGATCATAAGCGATTAGAAACGAAGTTAACACCATTGAAGGATCGAAAGGAGAAATCCTATAAGCTAGGGCTTTATATTCGCGATTCTACAGCGGGAATCGGTACATTAACATTTTATGAACCGAGATCGGGAAAATACGGGGCGCTTGGCCATGTGATTACCGATGTAGATACAAAAAAGCCTATTATCATTCAAGATGGAGAAATTGTACAATCAACGGTCATGTCAATTCAAAAAGGCCGTTACGGAAACCCGGGTGAAAAGCTGGCGCAATTTTCGGCTAGTCAAGAACGGTTAGGAAATATCACGAATAATAGTCCATATGGCATTTTTGGACAATTAAATAAACCGCTTCAACAACCGCTGATCAACAAAGCCTATCCAGTTGCGTTATCCCATGAAGTAAAAGAAGGTCCTGCCAAAATTTTAACGGTTGTGAATGGTAAAAAAATTGAGGCGTACGATATCGAGATTGTCACGACCATTCCACAAAAATATCCAGCCACAAAAGGAATGGTAATAAAGATTACGGATCCAAAACTTCTTGATCGCACAGGAGGAATTGTTCAGGGGATGAGCGGTAGCCCGATTATTCAAAACAACAAAGTAGTGGGAGCGGTTACTCACGTATTTGTTAATGATCCAACGTCAGGATATGGCGTTCACATTGAATGGATGCTGAATGAGGCTGGTATTTCATTGGTCGAAGAAAAGGTCAGTTAAAACAAGCGAACCCCTCGCTTGTTTTTTTTACATGAATTGTTTAAAAACTAAGTCCAAAATCAGTTCTTGCTTAAAAGCCTCGCTTACATAGAAAATCGTCGAATGTGTAAGAAAAATAAGGGAAAAAATATATATAATAAAAAAACAGGAAAAATTAAAGGATTTCATTTCTCTTTGTCGAAAAAACAATTAGAATATACTCTAGTACTAAAAAGAGTGAGGGGGAGCATTTTTGAAAAAAATTAAAGTAGCTGTTGTTGATGATAATCGTGAACTAGTGAAGTTGCTCGAAGAATATATTTCTTCTCAAGATGATATGGAAGTAGTAGCAAAGGCGAACAATGGGCAAGAGTGTTTAGAAATTCTTCCTCAAGTGAAAGTAGATGTGTTGATCCTTGATATCATTATGCCGCATGTGGATGGCTTAGCTGTATTGGAGAAAATGAGAGAACTCCATTTATCTCCTATCCCCAATGTGATTATGTTAACGGCATTTGGTCAAGAGGATGTGACAAAGTAAGCGGTAGATCTTGGAGCCTCCTATTTTATGTTAAAGCCATTTGATATGGAAAGCCTTGTCAGTCATATTCGCCAAGTAAGCGGTGCTGAAAATCCAACGGTCCAGCGCTCCTTAAATTCCGTGGTAAAGACAGCTGAGAAAAAGCCTGTCAATCTTGATGCTAGCATTACAAGCATCATTCATGAAATTGGTGTTCCTGCACACATTAAAGGTTATTTATATTTACGTGAAGCCATTTCCATGGTTTATAATGACATTGAACTGCTTGGCTCAATTACGAAAGTGTTATATCCTGACATCGCAAAAAAATACAATACAACAGCCAGTCGAGTAGAACGTGCGATTAGGCATGCGATTGAAGTGGCTTGGAGCCGTGGAAACATTGATTCGATTTCTACTTTGTTTGGCTATACAGTATCCATGACAAAAGCCAAGCCGACGAACTCAGAGTTCATCGCGATGGTGGCTGATAAATTGAGACTAGAGCATAAGGCGTCTTGAAAGAGTTAGAAGAACCATCCATTATGTAAGCAAATTAAGAGGAGCGAGTACTATCGTCTCCTCTCATTTTTTGTGTAGAAACAAGCGGAAGAAGGAGGTCTAATGTTATGACGCTTATTTTTGCTCATCGAGGCTACTCAGCTACAGCGCCTGAAAATACGATGATGGCATTTGAAGCCGCTAAAGAGGCTGGGGCAGATGGAATTGAATTGGACGTTCAAATGACAAAAGACGGCTACCTTGTCGTTATTCACGATGAAAAAGTAGACCGTACGACAAATGGAAAAGGGTATGTAAAAGATTGGACTTGGAATGAGATGAAGCAGTTACAAGCCTCTTATAAATTTATGAACTTGCCGTCTACGCCAACGATCCCCCTTCTCACAGATGTGTTTCATTGGATGATGACGAATGCCATCATCTGTAACATTGAGTTGAAAAATAACGAATGTTTATATCCTGGGATGGAGGAAAAAGTCATTGAACTTATTCGGCAATATGGCTACGAACGCCGAGTGATTCTTTCCTCATTTAATCATTATTCTTTAGCCCATGTTCATCGTCTTGCACCGGATATTCAAACAGCTATTTTATACTCCTCTCATTTATATATGCCGTGGAAATATGCGGCGGCTATCGGGGCTAGTGCCATTCATCCGAATATTCGCACCGTCAATAGTAGTATTATTAAACACTCTGCTGCAAGCGGTATAGCGGTTCGTCCGTATACAGTGAATAAAGAGAAGCAAATGGAGTGGCTCATCCGACAGGGCTGTTCAGCGTTCTTTACTGATGATCCCAAAAAAGCAGTGAACCTTCGTAAAACAATTTTGAGGCCATAACAGATGAAAGGCTGTTTTATACATGTTTATGCCAACATGTATAAAACAGCCTTTTTGATGTGGTTATCCATCATGTTTTCACTACTTTTTGAAACGGTCTTGGACTTTATTGTTTTTCCGATCACGACGAAGAATAAAGCCCGCGATAAACCCTAGTCCCCCAATAAATAAGAGTAAACCGGCGATAAACTGCATCCACAAAAAAGGAAAAAAGGGATGTGAGATGCCAAACAGCATATCTCTCATTAATTTAATGCCCAATCCCGCTAAGAAGCCAGGGATGACTAATATTAATAATGCGATAAACCGAACCATTTGTATGCTCCTTTAATTGTTCCTCACAAAAAATCATATCTTACTAGGTAAATTTGTCAAGCAAGAGTTTCTACGATTACAATAGAAGTATGCAAAAATCTGCAGGGGGAAGAAAGCGGGGATGGAAAGATGCAATATGATCTTATTTTTGAATCCATTGATGAAGGAATGATTGTTGTCGATCAATCTGAAAAAGTGATTTTATACAATAAAAGCGCAGAAAGAATTATCGGAATCGAAAAAAATCAAGCGATTGGTCAGCATATTAGAAAGGTGATTCCAACGAGCCGATTGCCGGAAGTGATGAAAGAAAAGAAAGCAGAAATTAATCAAGAGCATCAGCTGTTCACAGGTTTAAAGATCATTACTTCGCGCATTCCGATGATTACTCATGAAGGGGAAGTAATTGGTGCTTTTTCGGTGTTTAAGGATATTACTGAAGTGATGAACTTAGCTGCGGAAGTAACGAATTTAAAAGAAGTACAAACGATGCTTGAGGCGATTATTTATTCGAGTGATGACGCCATTTCAGTTGTGGATGAACAAGGGAGAGGGCTGTTAATTAATCCTGCTTATACAAGATTGACGGGATTAAGTAAAGAAGAGGTAATTGGCAAACCAGCGACAACGGACATATCTGAAGGGGAAAGCGTTCATCTCCAAGTGTTGAAAACGAAGCAACCAGTGCGAGGGGTGAAAATGAATGTCGGTTCTAAAAAAAGAGAAGTGGTTGTCAATGTGGCGCCTATTATTGTAGATGGTCAATTAAAGGGCAGTGTAGGTGTTATTCATGATTTAACAGAAATACAGTCATTAACGAAACAATTGAATAGAGCAAGACAAATTATTCGAACATTAGAAGCGAAGTATACATTTGAAGACATTGTCGGGAAATCTGAAGAAATGAAAATAGCGATTGAACAAGCAAAAGTAGGAGCGAGCACGCCAGCAACTGTGTTGTTAAGAGGAGAATCCGGAACGGGAAAAGAGTTGTTTGCTCATGCGATTCATAATGCCAGTGACCGGCGCTATAATAAATTTATTCGGGTCAATTGTGCCGCGCTTTCGGAATCATTGCTAGAAAGTGAACTATTTGGATATGAAGAAGGAGCCTTTTCGGGAGCAAGGCGCGGGGGAAAGATCGGACTTTTTGAAGAAGCGAATAATGGCAGTATTTTTCTTGATGAAATTGGTGAATTAAGTGCCAACACTCAGGCAAAACTGTTACGGGTACTACAGGAGCAGGAAGTTGTTCGTGTAGGTGGAACGAAATCGATTCCGATTAACGTTCGCATCATTTCAGCGACTAATGTTCATTTAGAAAAAGCGATGGTCGATGGTCGTTTTCGTGAGGATTTGTATTATCGTTTAAATCGAATGCCAATCCATATTCCTCCCCTTCGAAATCGAAAAGCGGATATCCCTTTATTATGTGAGCGTTTAATTATTAAATTAAACCAAGATTATGGTCGGAATGTAAAGGGGTTGACTTCAGCTGCTCTAAAGAAATTAATGAATTATCATTGGCCTGGCAATGTCCGCGAGTTAGAGAATATTTTAGGTCGGGCGATGATTTTTTCGACGTACACAGAAACAATGATTGATGCAGATACGTTGCATGTCATTGAAGGCCAGCCTGATGAAATGCTTCATCAACGAAAGGAGATGGATCAAAAGGAAGACGGTGAAACTCTTCAAGAACTGATGGATCACTATGAACAAAACGTAATCCGGGCTGCTCTTGAACAAAATAACGGAAATAAGACGGCCACAGCGAAAAAGCTGGGTGTGTCTGTTCGTAGTCTGTATTATAAGTTAGAAAAATATAACTTGAATTAAAATGCATGCAAAAAGATGCATACATTGCATTTTTTTGCACAGTTTCATTTGGGAATTAAAGCGTTTTCATAAAGAAAACGCTTGGCATGATAATTGCATTAAGATAGATGAAGAAGTTAAAATTATCTATGCTTAAATAAGGGGGATTTACAATGGAAATTTTTAAATATATGGAAACATATGATTATGAGCAACTTGTCTTTTGTCAAGATAAGACATCTGGATTAAAAGCGATCATCGCGATCCATGATACAACGCTTGGCCCTGCGCTCGGCGGAACGAGAATGTGGACATATGAATCAGAAGAAGCAGCCATTGAAGATGCCTTGCGTTTAGCTAAAGGAATGACATATAAAAATGCGGCAGCCGGACTTAATCTCGGTGGAGGAAAAACGGTGATTATCGGTGATCCTCGAAAAGATAAGAACGAAGAAATGTTCCGGGCGTTTGGTCGCTACATTCAAGGTTTAAATGGCCGCTATATTACGGCTGAAGATGTGGGAACAACGGTGGAGGATATGGATTTAATTCATGAAGAAACCGACTATGTCACAGGAATTTCACCAGCCTTTGGATCGTCAGGAAATCCATCACCTGTCACTGCTTATGGCTGTTTTGTCGGAATGAAAGCAGCAGCGAAAGAGGCATTCGGCACAGATTCATTAGAAGGATTAACGGTGTCTGTTCAAGGCGTAGGAAATGTGTCTTATCACCTTTGCCGTCATCTTCATGAAGCAGGGGCCAAGCTGATTGTTACAGATATTAATAAAGAATCCGTTAAGCGGGCAGTAGATGATTTTGGTGCTCAAGCCGTGAATCCAGCCGAGATTTATGGCGTGGAAGCGGACATTTTTGCACCATGTGCCCTTGGAGCGATCATCAATTCAGACACGATTCCGCAATTGAAAGTAAAAGTGATCGCAGGCTCCGCCAATAACCAATTAAAAGAGGATCGCCATGGCGAGGAATTGCATGAGCGCGGCATCATTTATGCACCGGACTACGTCATTAATGCGGGCGGAGTGATCAATGTAGCCGATGAACTTCACGGATATAATCGTGATCGGGCAATGAGAAAAGTGGAGCAAATATACAACAGTATTGAAAAAACAATTGAAATTTCTAAGCGTGACGGCATTCCGACATATAAAGCAGCCGATCGTATGGCAGAAGAAAGAATTGCTAAGATGCGCGGATCTCGCAGTCAGTTTTTATTAAATGGTCACCATACTTTATCTAGACGTTAAGGAATTGATCAGTTATTCCAGATGAATGGAGGTGCGGCCGTGCAGATGAAACCATACCGAATGTTGGCCATCTATGTGGATAAGTATTCGGTGAATACAGGAATATTTGATCATGAAACAGCTGTATTTGAACGAACTCTGCCTTTAGAAAAAGAGCCGCCATCTGCCTCATTTATCACTGCTTATTCAGAAAGACTGTTAGCTTCTCTTGATGAAGAGGGCATGAATATCTCGAAGCTAAAGGCAATTTGTGCACCAAGTGCCGCAAACAAGATAACGAAGCAAGATCTATTTGTCGGTATGAAAATCGCAGATGCCATTGCTGAACGGCTGCATATTCCTGTTTTCTTTGTTCACATAGATGCGTCAAGACAAAGGAATCCTGAACAAGTCGCTTATGGCGGTGATCGATTGTTGCTTTCGCTTGCTCAACAATCATTAATCAAAAGGTCATCAATGAAAAAGGAAGAGTAAAGGAGGAGAATCAATGGCTGAAGAATATGATGTAGTCATTCTTGGTGGAGGTACAGGCGGTTATGTAGCGGCGATTCGAGCGTCACAGCTCGGCTTAAAAACCGCCATTGTAGAAAAGGGAAAACTAGGAGGTACTTGCTTACATAAAGGCTGTATTCCAAGTAAAGCCCTGCTTCGAAGCGCAGAAGTATTTAAAACCGTTCAAAAAAGTGAAGAATTTGGTGTCTCTACAGGAGATGTATCATTAAATTTTAAAAAGGTGCAGGAACGAAAACAAAGCATTGTAAATGGTCTTCACAATGGAGTCATTGGGTTAATGAAAAAAGGAAAGATTGATGTATTTGAGGGAATCGGACGCATATTAGGCCCATCGATATTTTCTCCGCTTCCAGGGACGGTTTCGGTTGAGATGAATGATGGAAGTGAAAATGAAATGCTCATTCCTAAAAATGTGATTATCGCAACAGGATCGCGCCCGAGGACATTGCCTGGTCTAGAGTTTGACGGTGAGTACATTCTTTCCTCTGACGAAGCGCTTGAACTACAGGAAGTACCCGAATCCATTATTATCGTTGGCGGAGGCGTGATCGGAATTGAATGGGCCTCTATGCTAGCTGATTTCGGGGCAAAAGTGACGGTGTTAGAATATGCTGAGCGCATCATTCCAACGGAGGATGAAGACATTTCTAAGGAAATGGAAAGGCTATTGAAAAAACGAGGCATTGAGATTGTGACGAATGCTAAAGTGTTGGTGGAAACAATGGAGAAGCACGAGGGGGAAGTCACGATTCAAGCGGAAGTAAAGGGTGAGACGCATTCATTTACAGCGCAAAAGCTGCTCGTTTCAGTTGGTCGACAAGCAAATGTAGAAGGAATCGGTCTTGAAAACACAGATATCGTTGTGGAGAAAGGATTTATTTCTGTAAATGAATTTTACCAAACGAAGGAATCGCATATTTACGCGATTGGTGATGTGATCGGTGGCCTTCAGTTGGCACATGTTGCTTCTCATGAAGGACTGACAGCCGTTGAGCATTTAGCGGATGAAGAAGCGGATCCGATCGATTATACAACTGTTTCAAAATGTATTTATTCCAGTCCAGAAGCAGCGAGTGTCGGTTTAACTGAACAAGAAGCAAAAGATAAAGGCTATGACGTGAAAACAGGTAAATTCTCTTTCCGAGCAATTGGAAAAGCACTCGTTTACGGAGAAAGTGATGGCTTTGTGAAAATAGTAGCTGACAAAAAAACCGATGATTTGCTTGGCGTTCATATGATTGGTCCTCATGTGACCGATATGATCTCAGAAGCAGGACTGGCTCGTGTGCTTGATGCGGCTTCGTGGGAAGTGGCTCATACGATTCATCCGCACCCGACATTAAGTGAAGCAATTGGTGAAGCAGCGCTAGCCGTGGATGGCAAAGCGATTCATTCTTAAAATACGCGATTTGAGGAGGAATAAAGATGGCTGAAAATCGTCACGCAGCATTAGGATTAAGTGATGAAAAGGTACTAGAAATGTACGAAGTGATGTTGCTTGCCCGTCGTTTAGACGAACGGATGTGGTTGTTAAACCGCTCAGGGAAAATTCCGTTTGTTATTTCTTGCCAAGGACAGGAGGCAGCGCAAGTAGGAGCGGCGTTTGCTCTCGATCAAGAGAAGGACTATGTTCTTCCTTACTACCGCGACTTAGGTGTCGTGTTGACATTTGGTATGACAGCGACTGAAATTATGCTTTCTGGTTTTGCCAAAGCGGAAGATCCTAACTCTGGCGGCCGACAAATGCCTGGACACTTTGGTCAGAAGAAGAACCATATCGTGACAGGATCTTCTCCGGTAACCACACAAGTTCCTCATGCCGTTGGAATTGCTTTAGCGGGGAAAATGGAGAAAAAAGATTTAGTGACGTTTGTAACATTTGGAGAAGGCTCATCGAATCAGGGAGATTTTCATGAAGGAGCTAACTTTGCGGGCGTTCATAAGCTTCCGGTTATTTTCATGTGTGAAAACAATAAATATGCAATCTCCGTTCCAGTAGAGAAACAGTTAGCTTGTGAGAATGTATCGGACCGGGCGATTGGCTATGGAATGCCGGGATTCACAATTGATGGAAATGATCCGATTGAAGTGTATAAATATGTGAAAGAAGCTGCTGAACGTGGACGTCGCGGTGAAGGACCGACATTGATTGAAACGATTTCCTACCGCTTAACTCCGCACTCTTCTGATGATGATGATCGTAGCTACCGTTCACCGGATGAAGTGCAAAAAGCGAAAACAAACGATCCGATTATTACGTTTGGCGCGTATTTAAAAGAAACGGGCGTCATGAATGATGAACTTGAAAAAGAAATTAATGATCGCGTCATGATTCAAGTAAATGAAGCAACAGACTATGCTGAAAATGCACCTTATCCAAATCCGGAAGATGCACTTTCGTTTGTCTACGCACAAAAGTAATAAGGGGGGAGTAACTAATGCCAGTAATTTCTTATATTGATGCGGTAACTATGGCGATTCGCGAGGAAATGGAACGGGACCCTAAAGTATTTGTTTTAGGGGAAGATGTTGGGAAAAAAGGTGGCGTATTTAAAGCGACACAAGGATTATATGAGCAATTTGGTGAGGAGCGCGTCATTGATACGCCGCTTGCTGAATCAGCGATTGCTGGAGTCGGAATTGGAGCAGCGATGTATGGAATGCGCCCAATTGCGGAAATGCAGTTTGCTGACTTTATTATGCCAGCTGTGAACCAAATTATTTCGGAAGCGGCTCGCATTCGCTATCGTTCCAATAATGATTGGAGCTGTCCTATGGTCATTCGTGCGCCTTATGGTGGTGGTGTTCATGGGGCATTGTATCATTCACAATCCGTAGAAGCGGTTTTTGCCAATCAACCAGGTTTAAAAATTGTGATGCCTTCAACACCTTATGATGTAAAAGGGTTATTAAAAGCAGCGATTCGTGATGAAGATCCTGTCTTATTCTTTGAACATAAACGAGCGTATCGTTTAATTAAAGGGGAAGTCCCTGCGGATGATTACGTACTGCCAATTGGGAAAGCGGACATTAAGCGCAAGGGGGATGACTTAACGGTGATCACGTACGGTTTATGTGTCCATTTTGCGATGCAAGCGGCCGAAAAGCTCTCGAAAGACGGGATCGAAGCTGAGATTCTGGATTTACGCACCGTTTATCCATTAGATAAAGAAGCGATCATTGAAGCGGCGAGCAAAACGGGGAAAGTACTGCTGTTAACAGAAGATAACAAAGAAGGCAGTGTGATGAGTGAAGTATCGGCGATCATTGCCGAACATTGCTTGTTTGACCTTGATGCCCCGATTAAGCGATTAGCAGGTCCGGATGTACCAGCAATGCCGTACGCGCCAACGATGGAAAAATACTTTATGGTGAACCCGGATAAAGTAGAAAAAGCAATGAGAGAACTAGCAGAGTTTTAATCATAGAGGAAGGAGGAGTTTGTGTGGGTGTAGAAAAGGTAACGATGCCTCAACTTGGAGAAAGTGTGACAGAAGGAACAATTAGTAAATGGCTTGTGAGTGTAGGGGATCACGTCAATAAATACGATCCAATTGCTGAAGTAATGACCGATAAAGTCAATGCGGAGGTGCCGTCTTCTTTTACCGGTGTGATTAAAGAACTAACGGCTGCGGAAGGAGATACGCTAGCAGTAGGAGAAGTCATTTGTTTAATGGATGTGCAAGGGGCTGGTGTCAGTACAGAAGCAGAAGCGCCGAAACAACAACAGGCAGAGTCACCTGTTGAACAAACAACAACTGGAACTGAAAATAAAGCACGTTATTCTCCGGCTGTGTTGAAGTTATCTCAAGAGCATGGCATTGACTTAACGCAAGTAAAGGGGTCTGGAAAAGGTGGCCGAATTACGCGCAAGGATATTTTGCAGGTCGTCGAGTCCGGCGTCATTCCACAGGCGAATGAATCGTCTGTAAGTGCAACTCTTGAGCAGCAAGCGCCAAATCAAGCACCTGTGTATGAAGAAAAAGCGGCTCCAAAGCCAGCTAAGCCAAGCATTACTCCACTTCCAGGCGATGTCAGCATTCCTGTGAATGGTGTCCGCAAAGCGATTGCTGCTAATATGGTACGCAGCAAGCAGGAAGTCCCTCACGCGTGGACGATGATGGAAGTCGATGTCACAAACCTCGTTGCTTATCGCGATTCGATTAAGAAAGAGTTTAAACAAAAAGAAGGTTTTAACTTAACCTATTTCGCTTTCTTCGTCAAAGCCGTCGCTCAAGCGCTGAAAGAATTCCCACAAATCAACTCGATGTGGGCAGGCGACCAAATCATTCAAAAGAAAGAGATTAACTTATCGATTGCAGTAGCAACGGACGATGCGTTGTTCGTTCCTGTCATTAAACAAGCTGATGAAAAAACGATCAAAGGCATCGGTCGTGAAATTTATGAGTTGGCGGGAAAAGTGCGGACAGGCACGTTAAAAGCGGATGATATGCAAGGCGGTACGTTTACGATTAATAATACGGGATCATTTGGCTCTGTGCAGTCGATGGGCATTATTAATTACCCGCAAGCAGCAATTCTGCAAGTCGAGTCGATTGTGAAGCGTCCTGTTGTCATGGATAATGGAATGATTGCTGTTCGTGATATGGTCAACCTTTGCTTGTCACTTGACCATCGCGTGCTTGATGGCCTTGTTTGTGGCCGCTTCTTAAAACGTGTGAAAGAAATTCTCGAAAACATATCTGAGCAAACATCGGTATATTAATCAGAAAGAGACTGGCTGTTTAAGTCAGTCTCTTTCTATTTTTCTCTTCATTTATTGTGTAAATGAAACTAATGAAAAATACAATGCTAAAAATAATGAGTGATCCTTGAGAGAAAAAAGTTCGTCTGCCTGTTTCAAATAATAAATGTGCCCCATATTGAAGCCCTATATTGATTCCTAAAATAAGCAAAGCAGTCATTGTACTAATAATCACAACGCGAGCATATAAGGAAATGTTATTCATCATTGAGCACTTCTTCTTCAAAAGATAAATTGATGGGCTCGTCTAATAAAGTTCGTGAAATTTCTACATGAGTAACGGGCACACTTTGATCAACTTCTTCAAACTGGAATCCATCGACCCACACATGACCTGTTCCAGAAAGCAATATACCGAAAGAAATAGTAGAACTGCCTTCAGGAATGTCTAACACGATCGAATAGCGGTTCCAGTTGGTATCATTTTGGATTGGCCGATTATACATATTATCAAATTGCAAAACATCACCAGCTGTATTATCGACTCGCATCCACATTCCGCAAAATGGCTGTACCTGCTCCGTCTTAATAAAAGCGGATAGCTTCATTCGTTTTCCGATAAATTTCTCTGCCTTAAATTGCTGCATCATTGTCGCAAATTCACCTTCTTCTTGAACGGTTACAGATTTTAAATAACCGGAGTAGCTCCCTTGATGAATCACTTTTTGATCTCTTCCCATTTGATAATTGTGAGGATGGCTTCCGCTTAAAAACCATCCTTTTACCATTTGTTGCGTGTCCATTTGATTCCCTCCGTTTGAGTGCATAATCGGGCTCATGATTTTGCGATATTGTCCCGGTGGCATTTGATACTCTTTTTTGAAAGCTCTTGTAAATGATTCTTGCGTACTAAAATGAAAATGATAAGCAATTTGAATAATCGTTTCATCAGTATAAAGCAGCATTAATGCGGCGTTCGTTAAACGTCTGCGGCGAATATACTCTGTGGTTGTCATCCCTATTTCCTTCTGAAAGATGCGATGAAAGTGAAATGGAGAGAAGCCGGCATGTGCCGCTATTGCTTCTGGCGGCAATGGCTCATGTAAATGATTTTCAATGTAGTCAATAGTTTTTTGTAAAACAGGCTGATAATTCATCGTAGGTACCTCCCTTCAATTACAGGATACTAAAGAGCAAGTGAAGATTCTTGATTTTTTTTGCTGTTTTTACGTCCATCACAAAAAAACTGCCAGGGAGCTCCCAGCAGTTTTTCAGTTAATTATTTAAAGAGGCCAGCAATCCAGTCAAAGATGGATCGAAAGAAATCAATGATGGATTGTAAAATGCCTTGCCCTTCTTCTGAGTTTTTGAACTCATTCCATCTTTCTTTCGCTTTGTCGAGCTGATTCGTCACTTGATCCCAGTTAATGTTTAAGTCTTTCATTCGGTCAAACAGAGCGGCCAGCTGGTCAATTTGATCTTGCGTCAGTTGAATGTTCAGCTCGTTTGATACGTTATTAATGATGATTTGAATATCTTGGATCGTTTGCGGATTTTGTTTCGCGATTTCTTCTTTAATGCCTTGAATTAATTCCGTTGCTTTTTCTTGTCCGATTTGATCACCGAGTTTTGCTGTAGTGACCATTTCTTCATTCGCTACTTGTTTTTGATCTTCTGGAATTTTCTCTCCTGTGGATGTTTCAT
This sequence comes from Bacillus sp. REN10, assembly GCF_016820555.1. Lineage (GTDB taxonomy): Bacteria > Bacillota > Bacilli > Bacillales > Domibacillaceae > Bacillus_CE. The sequence continues at coordinate 467,154 of NZ_JADHDW010000001.1, forward strand.
ATGCTTTAATAAGACCTGTTAAGCCGGCTGTTCCGGATACTTCAAACGGCGCTGTAACGAAAACATCGGCGTCTTTCACTCCCGCAGTTGATAGGGCGTTCATATACATTTCTTTTGATACCCATGAAATGTTATTCGTTTGGACGTTAATGCCGTATCCTTTTTCTTTCATCGTGATTTTGCTCGATGAGATTGCTTTGGAGCCAATTTGTGCTTTCGGAATATAGTTTCCTAAATATTTATGTTCTTCTGCATTCGATACAGTGATCGTTGTGACATCTGCAGGAACGTCCATTTGTTGTAGTACCTGTTCTTTTTGAGCTGGTGTTAAGTTTTCGCCGAGAGTAACAATTACATCTCCGGTGATGCTATCTGCTTGAGCAATCGTTCCAAAGCTTAGCAACAGTACCCCTAACCATGCGATTATTCTTTTCATCATGTTCTCTCCTAATTTCATTTTCCTCTTTAAATATAGAGGGTACTAATAGAATAGCATGTTCCCTCATTTTTTTCACGAAATGCCTTTTCTCTTGCATCTAAAAAAGGAAGATGGATTTCCGTTTTTTCTCTTTCCCTCATTGATTGATAAGAATGCTTCATATAAAATAAAAATAGGTATAATATTTAGAATTTTTGTACCGTCTGTTGTAACCGATTACAAAGCAAAGGGGGAAAAGGGATGAAGATGCAAGAGATGAAAGCTCAACGTTTTGATCAAGTGTCTTTAGAAGAATGGGAAAAGACAGCGGAAGCCTCATTAAAAGGGAAGCCGCTAGCTAAACTGTATACAGAAACGTATGAAGAAATTACGTTAAAACCGCTCTATGTAAAAGCAGACATAGAACAGGTAGGAACAAAACAGTTTCCAGGTGTTCCTGATTACACTCGTGGGTTTTATAAAGGTGGGTATGAAGAAAAGCCGTTAAAAGGAGCGCCTCCATTAAAAGCTCATTCGGCTAGTGATCTTCAAGCGAAACGATTTGCTGCCATGCAGGCGGGACAAAATGCATTCTCTTTTTCGATCGAGGAACAAGCGAGAATGACCTTCTATGAATGTTGCGAATTGTTATCTAGCTCATATCCATTATACATAAATACGAAAGATCATTTTTTAGCATTTTCTGCTTTCCTTTTAAAAGCAGAAGCAGGGGAGTTACAAGGAGTGGTCGGAACAGATCTGTTATCTCATTTCGCAACAAAGGGGTTACTTCCGGATGAACAAGCGCTCGCTTTTCATTTTGAGGCAGTCGCAGAAATGAAGCAGCGCTATCCGAAAGTGAAAACGATGGTGATCAACACAGTTCCTTACCATGAAGCAGGCGCTAATGCAGTGCAAGAAATTGCTATAGCATTGTCTGAAGCGGTATTCTATCTCGAATCTTTAAAAGAAAAAGGATGGACTCCAGCCGAAGCCATTCAATCGTTTAGCTTTCATTTTGCTATTGGATCGCAGTTCTTTATGGAAGTAGCGAAACTGCGGGCTTTCCGTCAGCTATGGACGGCTTTATGTGAAGCTTATGAAGTGGATGGGGAAGCGGTGAAAGTAACGATTGGTGCAGAAACGTCTGAGTTTACGCTTTCGAAGTTAGATCGTCATGTCAATATTTTGCGCACAGGCACTGAAGCGTTTGCCGCTTTGCTTGGAGGAGTTGAATATTTACAAGTTACACCTTTTGACCAGTTCAATGGTGCGCCATCTGTTTTAGCTGAACGCGTCGCTAAAAACATTCCGTTGATTCTGCAAAGTGAATCTCATTTAACAAAAGTAGTGGACCCAGCCGGTGGTTCTTATTTCGTCGAATCTTTAACGAGCGAACTAGCTCAAGCCGCCTGGCAAAAGTTTATGGATATAGAAGAATGCGGTGGCGTGTTAGCGGTGCTGAAGGAAGGAACACTTCAAAAGGAACTAGCGCAGCTGTTAGAACAGCGGATTAGTGATTTAGCTATGCGTAAAAAATCGCTGATCGGAACAAATATTTACGCTGATTTAAATGAAACGTTGTCAAGTGGCCCCGCAGCAATGGAAGTGTTGTTAGCGGATCGAGAAATTTCTTCTTATGAGGAATTGCTTGGCCAAGTAGTAGCTACTAAAACGTTGGCTGAGCTTCATGTGAGAGATCGTGGAGAGCAAGTGATACCGGTGAAAGCTCAACGGTTAGCAGAACCTTTTGAACAATTAAGAGAACGGGCAGCCGGGATCCAAGCGAGTGGAAAGGTGATTCAAGCAGGTTTGATTTGTTTAGGCAAACTGAAAGATTTTAAACCGCGGGCAGATTATGTAACAGGTGTGCTTTCTACTGGTGGCATCTCTGTTCAATTGAGCGACGAGTGTCATTCGATGGAAGAGGTATTACGTTACGTAAAAGAAACTCAATTTCCTTATTATTGTATTTGCGGAAAAGATGAGATCTATAGGGAATTTGGTCCAAGCTTAGTGGCTGAGCTGAAACAAACCGGAGCAGCGATTCAAGTAGATGTGGCTGGCAAGCTGTCAGAAGAGGAGAACACGGAATGGCTGGCAGCCGGACTGGATGGATGTGTATTTGCTGGACAAAATTTATTGGATAAGCTTTCATCTTTGTTAACGCTATGGGAAGGAGAACACCCTCATGAGTAAACCTGATTTTAAGACCGTCGATCCATTTGCTGGAGAGAAAGAATATTCGCTAGAGGAATGGAAACAGTCATTAGAAAAAGAAGTAAAGCAATCGTTTGAAGAGCTTTCTTTTGAAACGAATGAGTTTATTTCTCTTCAGCCTCTTTATACAGAGGAAGATACGAAAGAACTTTCGCATACGGACGATATGCCAGGTGTTGTTCCTTATACGAGAGGACCTTATCCGACCATGTATGTCAATCGCCCTTGGACGGTTCGCCAATATGCTGGGTTCTCAACAGCAGAAGAAAGTAACGCTTTTTATCGACGTAATTTAGCGATGGGGCAAAAGGGGCTATCTGTTGCCTTTGATTTGCCGACGCACCGCGGATATGATTCCGATCACCCGCGAGTGGTTGGAGATGTTGGAAAAGCGGGCGTAGCCATCGATTCTGTTGAGGATATGAAAATTTTATTTTCCGGTATACCGCTTGATCAAATGTCTGTCTCCATGACAATGAATGGAGCGGTGTTGCCAATTATGGCTTTTTATATCGTCACAGCCGAGGAGCAAGGCGTCTCTCAAGAAAAATTATCTGGAACGATCCAGAATGATATTTTAAAAGAGTATATGGTGCGTAATACGTATATTTATCCTCCAGAAGCATCCATGCGGATCATTGCTGATATTTTTGAATACACGTCTAAGCATATGCCAAAGTTTAATAGCATTAGTATTTCTGGCTATCATATGCAAGAAGCGGGAGCACCGGCAGATATTGAGCTCGCTTATACATTAGCCGATGGCCTTGAATATGTTCGCACGGGCTTAAAAGCGGGAATTGATATCGATTCTTTTGCGCCACGCTTATCTTTCTTCTGGGCGATTGGGATGAATTACTTTATGGAAGTGGCGAAAATGCGAGCCGCTCGTCGCATTTGGGCTCAACTCATGAAGCCATTCGCCCCGAAAAACAGCAAATCGATGGCGTTAAGAACTCACTCGCAAACATCGGGCTGGAGCTTAACGGAGCAAGATCCATTTAATAATGTGACGAGAACGTTAATTGAAGCTCATGCGGCCGCTATGGGACATACACAATCTCTTCATACGAATGCGCTCGATGAGGCGATCGCCTTGCCGACGGACTTCTCTGCTCGAATTGCTCGTAATACGCAGCTGTACTTGCAGGAAGAAACAGGAATTACGAAAGTCATTGATCCATGGGGCGGTTCGTATTACGTCGAAGCATTGACGAATGAGTTAATGGAACGGGCATGGAAGCATATTGAAGAAATTGAAGAACTCGGCGGGATGACGAAAGCGATTGAGACAGGACTTCCGAAAATGAGAATTGAAGAAGCGTCTGCCAAACGGCAAGCTCAAATTGACTCTGGAACGGAAACGATTATCGGCGTGAATCGTTATCGTCTAGAGCAAGAAGATCCAATTGATATTTTAGATATTGATAACACAGCCGTTCGCTTAAAACAAATTGAACGAATTCAAAAGATGAAAGAAACACGTGATGAAACGAAAGTAGCCGTTGCCCTTCAAGCGATTACGGAGGCAGCTAAAACAGGAAAAGGGAATTTGCTAGCTTTAGCTGTAGAAGCAGCAAGAGCAAGAGCAACGCTAGGGGAAATTTCTGATGCTATTGAAATCATTAGCGGTAGACATAAGGCGGTGATCCGATCAGTGAGTGGCGTGTACAGTTCTAATTTCTCAGATGAAGAACAAATCGAAGAAGTAAAGCGGATGACAGAGGAATTTAATGAGCAGGAAGGACGTAGACCGCGGATTTTGATCGCAAAAATGGGGCAAGATGGACATGACCGCGGAGCAAAAGTTGTTGCGACTGCCTATGCGGATTTAGGGTTTGACGTCGATATCGGTCCATTGTTCCAAACACCAGAAGAGACTGCTTTACAAGCAGTAGAAAATGACGTTCATGCCATTGGGGTTAGTTCGTTAGCCGCCGGTCATAAAACATTGCTTCCAGCGTTAATTGCTGAATTGAAAAAGCTTGGACGTGAAGATATTATCGTGTTCATTGGCGGAGTCATTCCGGCTCAAGATTATGACTTCTTGCGCGCCAATGGAGCAGCTGCCATTTTTGGACCAGGAACAGTGATTCCAGTGTCTGCTCAAAAGATTTTAGAAGAAATTTATAAGAGCCTCGGTTATGAGGAAGTGACGGAATAATGGATGAGAAACAAGATCCGAAGCTCAAAGATAGCGGAGATTCCGCTCTCCATGTCATGAAAGGCATTGCTTCCTCGCATGACGGTTTCGCTTCGTCAAAAAAGAAACGATTTCAAAAAAAAGTGAAGAGCTTGCCGAACATCGATGAGCTCGTTGCGGGGGTTCTCTCAGGAGCAAGAAAGGATTTAGCGAAAGCAATTACTTTCATTGAGAGCAACGCCAACGAACATTATCAGTTTGGGCAAGAGCTATTACAACGACTGTTGCCGCAAACAGGAAAGTCGATTCGCATCGGTATTACCGGTGTACCAGGAGCGGGGAAAAGCACCTTTATTGAAGCATTCGGCAACATGTTATGTGACCGCGGGTTGAAAACAGCGGTACTAGCCATTGATCCGAGCTCCTCCATTAGCGGAGGGAGCATCCTTGGTGATAAAACTCGGATGGAATTACTCTCTAAGCACCCTAATGCTTTTATTAGACCTTCTCCATCTAGCGGAACACTCGGCGGTGTGCATCGCAAAACACGTGAGACCATGCTTCTTTGTGAAGCGGCTGGATTTGAAGTTATTTTAGTGGAGACGGTCGGAGTGGGACAAAGTGAATTTCTTGTTCGCGGCATGGTGGATATTTTTCTCTTACTTGCCTTAACAGGAGCCGGTGATGAGCTTCAAGGCATGAAAAAAGGAATTATGGAGCTGGTTGATGCCATTATTGTCAATAAAGCGGATGGAGAAAATGAGCTTTTGGCAAAAAAGACGCAGCGAGAGTTTAATCAAATTCTTCATATGCTGCAGCCGTCGACAAAAGGCTGGCAATCAAAGGCTTACACTTGCTCATCGATCGAACATCGAGGGATTGTTGAGATTTGGGAAATGATTCAAGCGTTTGAAAAAGCGACGAAAGAAAGCGGTGTGTTTGCCGAACGTCGAAGTAGCCAGACGAAAGAATGGATGCATACGTTAATTTTGGAGCAGCTCAAAACAAGCTTCTATCAGCATCCTTATGTGAAAGAGCATATAAAAGAAATGGAGATCAAAGCGATGGAGGGGGAAGTAACTCCTTCACAAGCCGTCAAGGATTTATTTGCTCATGTGTACCCTAATATGGAGTAACTAATACTTGACAAATCATTTTTTTTTAATCATTTTAGCTATTGACAAATTTCACTATGCTAACGAATGTTGTTAAACTGGTAGTCATCTAAAATTGCCAGTTTAACAACATTCTTTTTTGTTTCCTTGTTTTCCACTCTTTTTGAGCTATTATATAGAGAATAACCTGGCTCGTTTAAATTAACTATAGAAAAATCAACTTGTAGTATTTGAAAACAATCGTCAATTAGCTTATCATAGTAGTACACTATGAAGGAAAAAGGAGAAGAGTCAATGAATATCGATTTTAATTTTTTAATGAATGATGTCGTTCGTCAAGCTCGTGAAGAAATTACGGCGGCAGGATATACACAGCTTCAAACAGTAGAAGAGGTAGAAGCCACATTTGCCAAACCGGGAACGACGCTTGTGATGATTAACTCTGTTTGTGGCTGTGCAGGCGGGATTGCTCGTCCGGCGGCAGCTCATGCGATTCACTATGATAAGCGTCCCGATCAATTAGTGACGGTATTTGCTGGTCAAGATAAGGAAGCGACAGCGAAAGCCCGTAGCTATTTTGAAGGTTATCCGCCATCTTCTCCATCGTTTGCTTTATTAAAGGATGGCAAGATTTGCACAATGGTTGAACGTCATGAAATCGAAGGCCATGATCCGATGTCAGTCGTTCAAAAGCTGCAAGAAGCATTTGATCAATATTGCGAGGAAGTATAATTTTTTATGAAAGAGGTTGACCCTAATGATGTCACTGTTCCTGATTAGATAAGTATCTGCTGCAATCAATAGTTGATGCTATATCAGGAGAGGATGAAAAAGGGGAGCCTCTTTTTTCATTATCAATCTGTAGGAGTGCATTATGTTTAAAATCGGATATCGTACCATTAAGACAGCGATCGGTACTTCGTTAGCGATTATGATTTCTCAGTGGATCGGGCTTGAAAACTTTGTTTCTGCAGGTATTATTGCGATTTTATGTATTCAAAATACGAAAAAAAAATCCTTACAAGCCGCTTGGAGCCGGTTTATTGCTTGTACCATTGCCATTCTTTTTTGCGCGGCGTTTTTTGAAGGAGTTACTTATCATCCGCTGATGATCGGTTTATTGTTATTATTCTTTATTCCAACAACCGTTGCTCTCGGTTTAAAAGAAGGGATCGTAACAAGCAGTGTCATTATTCTGCATATTTTTTCAGCTGGCGAAATGACAAAGGACATTATAGTCAATGAGTTTGGAATTATCTCCGTCGGAATGGGGATCGCCTTATTGATGAATTTATATATGCCGAGCTTAGAAGAAAAATTATATCGTTTACAAGAGGAAATTGAAAATAATTTTTATCAAATTTTTCACCATATTACGCTCTATTTGCGCGACAATGACCATATGTGGGACGGGAAAGAAATTACAGAGACAGCAGAATTATTAAAGGAAGGGAAAATGCTCGCTTATCAAGATATCGAAAACCATTTTTTAAGAGAAGAGAAATTATTTTATAGTTATTTTAGTATGAGAGAAAAGCAGTTTGAAAAAATTGAGCATATTTTATGGATTGTGACGTCTCTTTCTCATGAAGTGCAACAAGCGCATATTATTGCGGACTTTATGGAGGATTTAAGCACGAATATTCATCCAGGAAATACCGTGCAGCTTTCTTTGCAAAAGCTGCAAAAAATGAAAGCGGAATTTGAGCAAATGGAACTGCCGACCACGAGAAAAGAATTTGAAACGAGAGCGGCGCTGTTTCAATTCGTGCAAGAAATGGAACAATATTTATTAATTAAAAGCTCCTTTAAAGGGCTAAAAAAAAGGAAAAAGGCTGTCCGTTCAAAAATAGCTCGAGCCTGAATAAATCGTTCAGGTTCGAGCTATGTAGAGGACAGTCTTTTTACATGAACATGGATAAACCAACGAATAAAGTAGAAACTAACATTGTGATTAACATCAAATAAACGACTGTTTTTTGTATTTTTTTATTTCCCATAGAAAGAACGTTCTCCCCTTTTACACTATACATTTTCCTCTTCATGATAGCTGTTTTTCCTAGAAATCACAAGTTGATTCATCCCACCCGATCAAGCTGCACTTTATTTTAGATCATCTTGATGAGTAAGAAGGAATTTAGCGAACTATGGCGAATATTTAAAATGTTATAGATTCTTTCTGAACAGGGGGATAGAGGATGATTAATAATGTCAATCATATCGGGATTGCGGTCCGATCATTAGCTGAAACTTTACCTTTTTATACAGAGCAGCTGGGGTTAACGATTGAAAAAATTGAAGTGGTGGATTCCGAGAAAGTGAAAGTTGCTTTTATTGATGCAGGAAATGTAAAGCTTGAATTGCTTGAGCCGACGAGTGAAGACAGTCCAATTGCTAAGTTCATCGAAAAGCGCGGACAAGGCATTCATCATGTTGCATTTGGCGTCACTGAAATAGAAGAAAGAATTCGCGAAGTGAAAGAGCGCGGCATTCAAATGATTAACGAAACGTCGAAGCCGGGAGCAGGAGGAGCACAGGTAGCGTTTATGCATCCTAAATCCACATATGGCGTATTATTTGAACTTTGTGACAAAAGCCGAACGAAAGGGGAATAACGGGATTATGACAACTCAAGATATTTTCACAAGCATCAATGAACTGTATGATAGACGTCGTGAAGTAGAGCTTGGCGGTGGAGATGCTCGGATTGAAAAGCAGCATGAGAAAGGGAAATTGACAGCGAGAGAGCGTATTGAGCTGTTAGTAGATAAAGGTTCATTTGTTGAAATCAATCCATTTATTGAACATCGCTGCACGGATTTTGGATTAGACGGTGTGAAAGGACCTGGCGATGGTGTCGTAACGGGCTACGGAAAAGTACACGGTCGTCCGATTTATTTATTTTCTCAAGATTTTACTGTATTTGGTGGAGCTCTCGGCGAAATGCATGCGAAGAAAATTGCCAATGTGATGGACTTAGCTGCGAAAAACGGTGCGCCATTTGTGGGTTTGAATGATTCGGGCGGTGCACGTATTCAAGAGGGAGTCGTATCTCTTGACGGCTATGGTCATATCTTTTATCGAAACGCCATTTATTCAGGGGTGATCCCGCAAATTTCTGTGATTATGGGACCTTGTGCTGGGGGAGCGGTTTATTCTCCGGCGATTACGGACTTTGTGTTTATGGTAGATAAAACGAGTCAAATGTTTATTACTGGTCCTAAAGTTATTGAAACCGTAACAGGGGAGAAAATTTCCTCCGAAGATCTTGGCGGGTCAAAAGTACATAATACAATTAGCGGAAATGCTCATTTCCGTGGGAGCTCTGAAGAAGAAGTGCTGGAAATGGTTCGTGCTTTATTAAGCTATCTTCCACAAAATAATGAGGAAAAGCCGGCCATTACTGAGTTTGCTGAAGAGGATGATTACCGAAAGGATATTACAGATGTAGTTCCATTTGATGGATTGCGCCCGTACGATGTGCGAAAAGTATTAGAACATGTCGTCGATCGAGGTTCCTTTATGGAAGTTCAAAAAGAGTTTGCTAAAAATATTGTCATTGGCTTTGCTCGTATTAAAGGAGAAGTCGTTGGTCTTGTTTGTAATCAGCCGAAGTTTATGGCTGGCGGCTTAGATATCGACTCTTCTGACAAAGCGGCTCGCTTTATCCGTTTCTGTGATTCCTTTAATATTCCGATTATTACATTTGAAGATGTGTCTGGCTTCTTCCCAGGAGTGAAGCAAGAGTTAGGCGGAATCATTCGTCATGGAGCGAAAATTTTATACGCGTATTCCGAGGCGACTGTGCCGAAAATTACTGTGATTTTGCGTAAAGCATACGGGGGAGCTTATGTAGCGCTGAACAGTAAATCGATCGGAGCCGATCTTGTTTATTCATGGCCAAATGCAGAAATTGCCGTGATGGGACCTCAAGGGGCAGCGAATATTATTTTTGCGAAAGAAATTGCCAACAGTGAGAACCCAGAAGAAACGAGAGCCAATAAGATCGAGGAGTATCGCGAGAAGTTTGCCAATCCATATGTAGCCGCAGCACGCGGGATGGTGGATGATGTCATCGATCCGCGAGAAACAAGAATCAAATTAATTCAAGGATTAGAAATGATGCGGACCAAAAAGGAAACAAGACCGCAGAAAAAGCACGGAAATATTCCTTTATAATGACCATTCATCCGGTGTTCTTATGGGCACCGGATGAATTATTTGGCTTCATTCTGATACAGGAGTATACTTGAAAATAGAACCGTTTTTATCCCGCATTAACAGGATGTAAGACCCCCACCTCAACATAGCTGAAAGGCGTGTAGGTGGAGGGTCAACAGCCCGTAAACGCCCGATTGGTTCAACTAACAATCAGTGGGGGGATGAAGAAAACCCCCACTGATTGAAGTTTCACTTTATTGGAGGGAATTGACGAATGATTAATCAAGAGCGTTTATTAAATGAATTTCTTGAACTTGTTCAAATTGATTCAGAAACAAAAAATGAAGCAACTATTGCCAAAGTATTAACGAAGAAATTTGAAGAGCTCGGTGTTCATGTATATGAAGATGATACAACGGCTGAAACAGGACATGGAGCAGGCAATTTAATTTGTACACTTGAGGCGACGAAAGAGGGCATTGATCCTATTTATTTTACTTCTCATATGGATACGGTCGTTCCTGGTGTTGGTGTAAAACCGAGTATTAAAGATGGGTACGTTGTGACGGATGGAACGACGATTCTTGGTGCGGATGATAAAGCGGGTCTAGCGGCGATGCTAGAATTAGTGAGAGTGTTGAAGGAACAAAGCTATGACCACGGGATGATTCAGTTTATCATTACTGTAGGAGAAGAATCAGGTCTTGTCGGAGCGAAAGCATTGGATCGATCTTTAGTAAAAGCCAAATTTGGTTATGCGTTAGATAGTGATGGTCAAGTAGGGAATATCATTGTAGCCGCGCCGACACAAGCGAAGATTACGGCAGAGATTTATGGAAAGACAGCGCATGCTGGAGTCGCACCTGAAAAAGGAGTATCAGCGATTACCATCGCTGCAAAAGCAATTGCTAATATGCCGCTTGGTCGAATTGACGAGGAAACGACAGCCAATATTGGTCGCTTTGAAGGCGGACGTGCTACGAATATTGTATGTGACTATGTACATATTTTAGCAGAGGCGCGTTCCCTTGTTTCAGAGAAAATGAAAGCGCAAGTAGCAAAAATGAGGGAGGCCTTTGAAACAACGGCGGAACAAATGAATGGACAGGCAAAAGTAGAGGTAGAAGTGATGTACCCAGGCTTTAAGTATGGAGAAGGGGATCATGTCGTAGAGGTAGCGAAACAAGCTGCTGCTCGTATTGGACGTCCTAGTCAGCTGTTAACGAGTGGAGGCGGAAGCGACGCCAATGTGATTGCTGGTTTCGGTATACCAACTGTTAACTTGGCTGTCGGCTATGAAGAAATTCACACAACGAGTGAAAGAATGCCGATCGAAGAGCTAGTAAAGCTAACTGAAATGGCTGTTGCGATCGTAGCCGTCGTTTCGGAGAATTAATTTTTTGTATTTGGATGGGGTGAAAGAGTGCATTGTCCCCATTCATTTCTTTAAAAAGAATCGAAAGTGTAAAATTCGTTAAATAAAAAAACAGCATCTACTGAGCAGATGCTGTTTTTTGTATTTATTTAACTTTTTTAACTTGACTGCTACCAGTCATAGATGCGCTAGATGAACGTGAAGACATCTTCATGGCGAAGAAGAATCCAGCAATCCACCAGCCGATCGTAATGAGCCACTCATACGGCCAAATTAACGCCGAAGGCATACCAGGCATGTATAAAATGATAAAGCCAAATGTTAGAACGAAAGACATCCAGCCGATGAAAGGGCTTTTTCCTGCACGGAATGGTCTTTCAAGATTCGGTTGATTTTTACGCAACACAAGGAATGCCCATGATACCATAAAGTAAGCGATTACGATTGCTAAACCGCCTGCATCTACAAACCAAACAAGTGCAGGACGACCTAATAAAGGACTAAGTGTAGATAATGTACCAATGAATAAAATCGCGTTAGCTGGCGTTTTATATTTAGGATGCATTTTGCCAAACCAAGCTGGTAATACACCATCTTGAGCCATTGCATACATAATGCGGCTACCGCCAATGATAAAGGCATTCCAGCTTGTTAAAATACCAGCAATCCCACCAAGAATTAAAATTTTAGAGAACATAGGAGAACCAAAAGCAGCAGCCATCGCATCTGCTGTAGCTAAAGAGCTGTTTGCCAATTCTTCTGGTACTAGACTTAATGAGACCCCAAAAATAATTAACACATACCATAAAACAGCGAAGCTTACAGATAGAAGAAGAATTTTTCCGATTGCTTTCATTGGAATATTCATTTCTTCCGCTACTTGAGGGATGACATCAAATCCAACGAATAAGAATGGAGTCATGATCATAACTGCCATCATTCCGCCCATACCGCCAACAAACAGCGGTTCCATATTCTTGACTTCTCCGCCACCGAAAATTGAACCAAAAACCAGCATTAATCCAATAACTGTTAATAATGATGTTAATACGATTTGAAGAAAGGCAGCTTGCTTAACACCTTTCCAGTTAATAATCGTTACAATAATTGAGCCAACCATCCCAATCGCTGCCCATGAAGCATATACTTCATAATCAGCTAATGTCCATAAATAACCTGTTTTATAATCAGGGAAAATATATTCAATAACCGTTGGAAGCGCTACTGCTTCAAAGGCAACTACAGTAATATAACCTAATAGCAAAGCCCAAGAAACAATAAACGCTGCCTTGACACCGAGGGTTTCTTTGACGAAGTAATAGGCGCCACCGGTTTTCGGAAAGACCGTTGTCAGTTCAGCGTAAGTTAAACCGACGAAAATGACCAGTATTCCGCCAAGTAAAAAGGCGATAATTGAACCGAGGGAACCTGCTTTTAAGATCCAATCACCAGAAAGGACCACCCATCCCCAACCGATCATCGCACCAAATGCTAAAACTAACACGTCAACACGCGATAATACTTTATTAAAGTCTTGTTGTTTTTCCATTATGACCTCCAATATTTCAGATGGAACCGCTATCATTCCAAATTATTTTTTAGATTAAGAATATTACGTCTTCGTTAGGCCGTTAACTTTCTATTTTGTTCATATGTATAACAAACAGGTGATAAAAGCCGGCTCTGTGGTCGAGGACTTAGTAGGTTATTCAATTGCCGGTTACTTCCTCACTCCTTTCAAGCAATAAAAAAACCAGCCTATTTCCGCCGACAGCAAAAACTGGGGTATGAAATAAACTGGCTTCTTGTCTACTGAAGCTGATCTGGCTGGAAAAGCGAGTAGACTTAACAGTTACCTTAATATTGGATAGATGATTTGTTGCTAAGTTTTAAAATATAAAACTAGATGGTTTGGTATAACGACAGTTTACAATATTGCGAAAACTTTGTAAACAAAAAATTAATTTTTTTACAGGCTTATTGCAACAAAATGCAATAAAAAGTACTTTCAAAGGCTGTTTTGACAAGCAGAGATTGTTATAATATAAAAGTAAAGTTTATAGCTTAGAGAGGATGTGAAATCATGCCGCAACAAATTGGTGTGATTGGGTTAGCAGTAATGGGCAAGAATCTTGCTTGGAATATTGAAAGTCGAGGATACTCTGTTTCGGTCTTTAACCGTTCACGAGAAAAAACGGATGAAATGCTTCTTCAAAGTAAAGGGAAAAATATTATTGGTACATATAGTGTGGAAGAATTTATTCAGTCGTTAGAGACACCGCGAAAAATTTTGTTAATGGTAAAAGCGGGAGAAGCAACCGATGCAACGATTGAGCAACTAAAGCCATTTTTAGCGCCTGGCGATATTTTAATTGATGGCGGAAATACGTTTTTTAAAGATACACAACGCCGCAATAAAGAATTAAGCAACAGCGGTATCCATTTTATTGGAACAGGTGTTTCCGGCGGAGAAGAAGGAGCGCTTACTGGACCATCGATTATGCCGGGCGGACAAAAAGAGGCGTATGAACTTGTTTCGCCGATTTTTAAGGATATTTCTGCTAAAGTGAATGGTGAAGCATGTTGTACTTATATCGGTCCTGATGGGGCTGGTCACTATGTGAAAATGGTGCATAACGGAATTGAGTACGGAGATATGCAGTTAATCTCTGAAGCCTACTTTTTACTAAAGCATGTGCTTGGTTTAACAGCGATGGAGCTTCACGAAGTGTTCTCCGATTGGAATAAAGGAGAACTAGATAGTTATTTAATTGAAATTACAGCCGATATTTTTACAAAAGTAGACGAAGAAACAGGGCAGCCGCTCGTCGATGTCATTTTAGACAAAGCAGGGCAAAAAGGAACAGGTAAATGGACGAGTCAAAGTGCCTTAGACTTAGGGGTTCCGCTTCCGTTAATTACTGAATCTGTATTCGCTCGTTTTATTTCTTCGTTAAAAGAAGAGCGCGTACAGGCAAGTCAATTATTAAAAGGTCCAGAGCAGAAGGAATTTGCCGGTAACCGCGAGGAATTTATTGAAGCGGTGCGCAAAGCGCTGTATATGAGCAAAATCTGCTCTTATGCCCAAGGGTTTGCTCAAATGAAAGCGGCATCTGAAGAATATGGCTGGGACCTTCGTTATGGAGACATTGCGATGATCTTCCGCGGAGGCTGTATTATTCGCGCTCAATTTTTACAAAAAATTAAAGAAGCGTATGACTGTGAGCCAGGATTAACGAATTTACTGCTTGATCCGTATTTCAAAAACATTGTCGAGAATTATCAGGAAGCACTTCGCGATGTGTTAGCTACAGCGGTGAAGGCCGGAATTCCAGTGCCGACCTTATCAGCTGCTTTGTCGTACTATGATAGTTATCGTACGGCTTCCTTGCCAGCTAATTTAATTCAAGCACAGCGCGACTATTTCGGTGCCCATACATATGAACGCGTTGATAAAGAAGGTATTTTCCACACAGAATGGATGAAATAAAAACAAGCGGGTGCCTCACCCGCTTGTTTTTTTACTATACAGTGAAGTTGTCTATTAGAAGAACCCGAGCCGGTGAAGCATCTGTTCCAGAAATTTTAAGCGGAGCTGCCATCATAAAATAGCTTCCGGCTTCTACCTCTTTCAGCGCTAAACCTTCGATAATAATCACACCTTGTCCCATTAACGTACGATGAGTTGGGTGGCCTTCTTGCGCCCGTTCAATGCCGAGTGAATCAATGCCTACACCGGCAATACCGATGTTTGCTAAATATTCGGCAGCATCTTCAGCCACATAAATAAAGTCGAAATTGAATTCTGTATCAAATGAATTTTTCGTTTTTAATAAAATAAAGTCGTCTTTTTCAATGGACATTGCTTTAAGATCTGCTTTTGTAATTTTTTTCATTGCATGCGTCACATCAAGCACTTTGCAAGGACGGACGAGCTGTTCGATCGTGATCGTTTCAATCGTGTCGCCTTCATTCATCATATGAAGGGGAGCATCGACATGAGTACCTGTATGTACATCCATTGAAATGCGAGATTCTGTTACATGTCCGTTCGTTTTTGTTTCAATCGCCGGCTGTTTTTCCGGCTTGTTTTTATACACAGGCATACCGGGAAAAATG
This sequence comes from Bacillus sp. REN10, assembly GCF_016820555.1. Lineage (GTDB taxonomy): Bacteria > Bacillota > Bacilli > Bacillales > Domibacillaceae > Bacillus_CE. Next base: position 482,705 of record NZ_JADHDW010000001.1, read on the forward strand.
GGAGCTGTAATATCATAAATTTTCAATGTAAATACATCCTTTCTTAATTGCAAACATCTACTTCAAGAGTGGATAACGGCCACCAGAAGAAACCGTCTTTTTCCAATAGCTCATCTGCTTCTTTTGGACCGGTTGATCCGGCAGCGTAGTTAGGAAATGCAGCTTTTTTCTCTTCCCAATAGTCTGAAATGACATCAACAAAGCGCCAAGAGAGAGCGACCTCATCCCAATGGGTAAAGTTCGTTGCATCTCCACGAAGGGCATCATGTAATAGCTTTTCATAGGCTTCCGGTGTATTCATGCCATCGATACTGTTATTGGCGTAGCTGAGCTTGACAGGAATGGTTGACAGCTGCTGTCCGGATCGCTTGGCATTCAAATGAAGCGTAATCCCTTCTTCAGGTTGAATATGGATCACCAGCAAGTTTGGTGCAAGCGGCTGATCTGGCTGGTAATACAAGTTCATTGGAATATCTTTAAATTGAACGACAATTTTCGTGGACTTCGTTGGCATTCTTTTTCCTGTTCTTATGTAGAAAGGAACGCCTGCCCAGCGGAAATTATCAATCATCAGTTTTCCAGCGACGAATGTCTCTGTATTAGAATCAGGTGCGACATTTATTTCTTCAAGGTAGCCTTGTACATGTTCGCCGTCTAGTTCTCCTGGTCCGTATTGGCCACGGACGAAATAATCATCGGCATTTTCTTTTGTAATTGGACGAAGGGCACGCAGCACTTTTACCTTTTCGCTGCGGATCTCATCGGTCGAGAGCTTGATAGGCGGTTCCATGGCAAGCAAAGCGACCATTTGTATTAAATGGTTTTGGACCATATCCTTTAAGGCGCCGCTTGTTTCATAGTAGCGTCCGCGTTCTTCTACCCCAAGTATTTCGCTAGATGTCACTTGAATATTAGAGATGTAGCGGTTGTTCCACAACGGCTCAAACAAGGCGTTCGCAAAGCGAATGGCTTCAATATTTTGGACCATCTCTTTGCCGAGATAATGATCGATTCGGTAAATTTCATTTTCTTCAAAGGATTGACGAATTTGTTGGTTAAGCTGTTCAGCTGAAGGAAGATCGTGACCGAATGGCTTTTCGATTACGAGGCGGTGATATCCTTTCGTATCTGTTAGGCCATCTGCTTTTACATGATCAGCAATTGTACCAAAGAATTCAGGTGCCATTGCTAAGTAAAATAGGCGGTTTCCTTGTAAACTGTATTTTTCATCTAACTGATCAGCGAGTGATTTTAACGTGCGATAAGAGCCTGAGTCTGAGACGTCATGCGCTTGATAATAAAAATGAGAAACGAACTCATCTAGTTTCTCGCACTGGCTAGTAGAGGCCATTACAGATTCTTTCACATGCTGTTGAAATGTTTCATTTGTCCATTCTCTGCGAGCCGTTCCGATCACAGCAAATTGATCGTTCAAGCTCCCTTTTTGGTAGAGCCGGTACAAAGAAGGGAATAATTTTCTCTTCGCTAAGTCACCTGTTGCTCCGAATAATAAGATTAATGCTGAAGTGGTTTCTGTTGAATTCACAGTGTAAGACCTCACTTTATAATGTATAGAACTATTCTCTATTGCATTTTTTCATAAAATCAACTTTCATACAAGTACTATTTGCGATCGTAAAGGGTAGCATCTTTTTTGGGAATGTGACACAATATGAGGATAGTGAAAAAAGGCTAGTTGACTCACAAGGAAGTGGACATATTGGAATTATTATTTTTAGGAACAGGCGCTGGCATGCCTGCGAAAATGCGAAATGTCAGCTCAGTAGCATTGAAGATGTTAAATGAACGGGGAGCGGTCTGGCTATTTGACTGCGGCGAAGCGACTCAGCATCAAATTTTGCATACGTCGCTGAAGCCGAGACGGATCGAAAAAATATTTATTACTCATTTGCATGGCGATCATATTTTTGGGTTGCCTGGCTTTTTGGGAAGCCGCTCTTTTCAAGGTGGAGAGCTTCCGCTGACGGTATATGGACCGCCTGGGATTAAAGAATTTATCGATGTCAGTTTGCGCATCAGCTGTACAAGATTGCAGTATGAATTAACAGTTGTAGAGATAGAGGAAGGAATGATTGTTGAAGATGACACCATGACTGTAGAAGCTCGGCTACTTGATCATGGCATGGCATCGTATGGATATCGTGTATGCGAGAAGGATAAGCCAGGTGTGCTGCTCGTTGATCGGTTAAAAGAGGATGGTATTCCGCCCGGTCCGTATTATAAAGACATTAAAGAAGGGCGCCCAGTTCAATTAGCCGATGGCCGCTATATTGCGCCTAATGCTTATGTAGGGCCCCCTCAAAAGGGAAAAGTTCTCGCTGTTTTAGGGGATACACGACCTTGCGAAGCGGCAGTTATGCTTGCAAAAGAAGCAGACGTATTAATCCACGAGGCGACCTTTGCTGCGGACCAGCCACAAATGGCGTATGATTATTTTCATTCAACTACGCAGCAAGCAGCAGAGATTGCACGCGAGGCGGGAGCGAAAGCCCTTTGCTTAACGCATATTAGTTCGCGCTACACGAAAGAGGAAGCCGTCCTGCTTCGAAGCGAAGCGGAGACTGTTTTTTCCCCAGTCACTATTGCGTATGATTTAATGGAAATATCGATATGAACAAGAGACGGGGCTGTGACTCACAGCCCCGTTTACATATATGTAGCTTTCATTAATCCCAGCCTCGTTTATATTGTACAGGGGCATTGATCTCAGCATGTAATTGTTTGGCGGCTGTTCGCGGCCAATAGGGGTCACGCAGCAATTCCCGCCCTATAAAAATTAAATCGGCTCGGTCATTTTGGAGAATTTCCTCCGCTTGCAGGCCGGATGTGATCATCCCAACTGCGCCAACTGGTACATGTGCTCTGTGTTTGATTGTCTCGGCGAGTTTGACTTGATAGCCGGGAAAGATGTTGATTTGTGCTGGCACGACTGCTCCGGAACTGACATCGATTAAATCGACACCTAGTTCTTTCATTAATTTGGCAAATTCAATATAATCATTCACATTCAATCCGTGTTCGTGATAATCAGTGGCTGAGATACGAACGAATAAAGGTCCATCCCATTCTTGTTGAACTGCTTCAATGATTTCTTTTAAGAAGCGAAAACGACTTTCAGCGCTCCCGCCATATGCGTCGTCTCTTTTGTTGGTTAATGGGGATAAGAATTCGTTAATTAAATAACCGTGTGCTCCGTGGATTTCGATGATGTCAAAGCCAGCTTGCTTAGCCCGTTTCGCTCCTTTTGCAAAGGCATCGATCGTTTCTACGATTTCTTCACTTGTCATTTCTTTTGGCACCCTCATGCTTTCATCAAATGGCAGTGAGGAAGGAGCAAGAATGTCGCCGTTTACTGTTGACTTACGTCCGGCGTGAGCGAGCTGAATGGCTGTTTTTGCCCCATGCATCTTGATCATCGAGACAAGCTTCGATAAACCTTCTATGTGATCATCGCTCCAAATGCCAAGGTCACGTTCAGAAATGCGCCCCTCAGGTGTTACCGCGGTTGCTTCGATCATGATGAGGCCTACTTGCCCGACTGCGCGTGCAGGGTAGTGGATGAGATGCCAATCGGTGACTTTTCCGTCGTTTTCAGCCGAATACATACACATCGGTGACATAACGATTCGATTATTTAACGTGACATTTTTTATTTTATAGGATTCCAATAATTTGGCTGCCATCATTATTACTTCCTCCTTATGATTGATCTTTTTCATTATAGCAAGAGTTGTCAGACAGCCCAAATGATAGGTGTTAAGATTGAATAGATGTTTGGTATGGTAAGCCAAGCCGTTTCGATTGAGCCGTTGCTTCTTTAATGCAGTTGACGAAGGCCTCTTTTACTTGCTGATTTTCTAACAACCGAATACCAGCTTCTGTTGTACCACCTGGGCTAGTGACCGCTTTTCGCAGTTGTTCTGCCTTCCCGTCCGAAACAGATAGCATTTCTGCTGCTCCAAGCAAAGTTTGAATGATCAGAGGCTTCGAAATTTCTTTTTCTAGTCCGATCGCTTCAGCTGCTTGCTCCATTGCTTCGACGACATAATAAATATAAGCAGGGCCGCTTCCAGAAAGTCCGGTAACCGCATCAAGCTGTTCTTCTTTCACAACCTTTGTTACGCCAATAGAAGAGAAGAGGCTGAGAGCTTTCGCTTTTTGCTCTTCTGATACATGCTTATTTAACGCAATAGCTGTTGCTGATTTTCCAACGGCTGCTGATGTGTTAGGCATGGCTCGGATCACAGCGCATGGCTGATTTAGTTCTCTTTCAATAAAGCTAATCGTCACACCAGCCATTAAAGTAATAATTAAAGAAGTAGAACAAACGAAAGGTTTGATCGCTTCTAAAGCGGATTTTGCATCTTTTGGTTTCATTGCTAGCACGATAATTTTGCTGTCCTTGAACATTTCGTCGATTTGATAACTTGTATGAATATTGTATTGTTCTTCTAGTTCCTTCAGTCTTGCTTCGTTCGTCCGATTAGTTACATAAATGTCTGTGTGCTTTAGTGCTCCATTTGAAAGGGCACCAGAAATCATGGCCTCTGCCATGGAACCTGCTCCGATAAATACGGTTTTCATAGTATAGCCTTCCTCCTCCATAGGGTATGTGAAATGATGATATTGATCTTTGACAGAAAAGAATGAGTCAAAAATAGTTGGAAGCAACATCGGTATTTCACAACATTTGTACATAAAAAACACCCTTTCATCCTCCAGAAAGGACGAAAGGGTGTTAGCTTCCGTGGTACCACCTTTATTTGCGAACTTAAAAAAAGACCGCACTCTTCTCTTCCCGTTAACGCTGGGGAAGCGTTTAGGTTTTCCTAACAGCTCATAAGGTAGGTTCAATAAAAAAGCGGGTGATGAAGCCTTTCAGCCGGTGAACTTCATTCTCTGGCACCTTTTTTTATTTACTGGTCTTAGTCATCGCTTTTATTTTTAGAATTTTCTAATTAATACTTATCGATTTATATGTGATTATGCAGAATGATATGCCCTTCTGTCAAGGATTAATTTAAAAAAATGGTGAATTTTTTCAGCAATCATGGAAAGAAAATAATGACTTTTCCAATAGGAACATATAAAATTAAATGAATGATGCTTCAATATTTACCAATTATTCATGAGGTGGTGTGCAGAAATGACGAATGTAGAGCGGTTTGGAGATATTGCTAAAATTACGTTGCCCACTCCTTTTTCTGTTGGAGATGTAAATGTATATGTCATAAAAGGAGATCGTTTGACGCTTGTGGACGCTGGAGTTAAGACAAAGGCTTCTTGGGAGGCTTTTGTTTATGGATTATCTCAGCTTGGATATACGCCAGAAGATATAGAGCAGGTTGTATTAACTCATCATCATCCGGATCATGTTGGTCTGATTGATTTTCTCTCAGATGAAGTTGATGTGATTGGTCACCCTTATTGTGCTAAATGGCTATCATGGGATGAGGAATTTATGAAGGAGTATATAGATTTTTTACGTGCTTTATATGTTCAATTAGGTTTGCCGAAAGAGATGGAATTTCGTCCGGAACAAATAGGAGCTCCATTGAAATTTTCTTGTGAACAGGCGAAATTGACACAGGAGGTGCAAGAAGGTGAGCGCTTGCTCGGTCTGGATGAATGGCTCGTGTATGAAACACCTGGACACTCGCAAAGTCATGTCGTCTTTTTTCGAGAAAAGGATGGTGTGCTTTTAGCGGGAGATCATTTGTTAGCGACTATTTCTTCTAACCCTTTACTTGAACCTCCTCTGATTGTGGGCGAGGAACGGCCTAAGCCGCAAGTGCAATATAATCACTCATTGAGAAAAATGTTGCAATTGCCGATTGAAATTGCCTATACAGGCCATGGGGCAGAGGTGAAAAACAGTCACGCACTTATCCATCACCGTTTAAAAAGACAGCATGAACGAGCGATATCGGTAAAAGGGATGCTGAAAGATAGAGCGATGACCGCTTTTCAAGTATGCCAGCAGCTGTTTCCTTCGATTTACCAAAAAGAGACGGCTCTTACGTTATCAGAAACTGTCGGTCAACTAGATTACTTGCAAGACAATGGGCAGGTAGAAGCTCGATTGAATGATGAGGGGGTTTTGTATTATTTCTCTGTGTAAAAAGGGGTGGGGATTTGACTCGTCTACAAGGAAAAACGATCGTGATTACAGGCGCTTCTAGTGGCCTTGGATATGAAATAGCTAAGCTAGCAGCTCAAGAAGGGGCTAAGCTCGTTTTATTAGCGCGCCGTCTCGATCGCTTGCAGCTACTCAAACAAAAAATAGAACAGGACTTTGCTCAAAAGGATGTTCTTGTTTATTCGCTAGATGTTAGCAAAAGAACAAATGTTGAAGAAGTCTTTGCTGAGATCTTTACTCGTTGTGGTTCTATTGATGTGTTGATCAACAATGCCGGTTTTGGTGTGTTCGATTATGCTCATGAAGCCAAATGGGAAGAGACCGAGGCGATGTTTCAAGTCAATGTTTTAGGGTTGATTGCTTGTACTCAAGCAGTGATGTCGCATATGCAGGCACGCCGTAGCGGCCATATCATTAATATTGCTTCTCAAGCAGGGAAGATGGCCACGCCGAAATCGAGTGTATATGCAGCGACAAAACATGCGGTTCTTGGCTACACGAATAGCTTGCGGATGGAACTTGCTCGTGATCATGTACATGTCACCGCTGTGAATCCAGGGCCGATTGCGACCGACTTTTTCGCCACAGCTGATCCTTCAGGAGCCTATGTTGCTAATGTAGGCAAGTGGATGCTGCAGCCGGAAAAAGTAGCCAGGGCGATTATACAAGCCATTGGCACGAATAAAAGGGAAATTAATTTACCGAAGTGGATGAATGCAGGCAGTGTGTTTTATACATTGTTTCCGCGTGTCGTTGAGCGATTAGGGAGAAAAGCTTTTTTTAAAAAGTAGCATGTATTATGAGGGACTAGACTTCGTTGCTTGCTCAAGCAGCGAAGCCTAGTCTTTTCTTTATTCATTATTTCCGGTTACGAACGAGTAAATTTCATCTTCAATGACTTCGTAAAGTTCTTCCTCTCCGCCGGAGCAGCGTTGTTTAATCCGGTGAATAAGGTCGAGCAAAACTTCTTCATCCTCTTGCCAGTCCAATTCATAATCATAGTTGGCCAGGCTTTGTTCGATTCTTTTTTGAATAAATATGTGCGGCAATCCGATCTCCTCCAACAGCTCTGTAATTGTGAAGAATGGACAGCCGAGCGACTGTCCGTCCATAATTATTCTTCGTCTAACACTTTCTCAGCGCGTACGCAGGATTCAAATTTCCCTTTATGTCCCGCGTCACAAAATGGCATGTTTTCGGATAGCCCGCAGCGACATAAAGAAAAGGTTGGTTTTGTTTCAAATACGTTTCCATCCATATCAACAAGTTCTACATCGCCGGATACTTTGAAAGATCCATTATCCATTACTTTAATTTGTGCTTTTGACATGACAATTCCCCCTCTTATATGATTGACACAATTTGATCTTATAGAGAAAAGGGGGAAAAAGCAATATAAGGGGAAGATTCGTGTTTATCCCGCATTAACGGGCTGTAAGACCCCCACTAATTGAAGTTTCACTTTATTGCAGATCGAAATGCTTGAGAAAATGATCCACTACTTGTTCATATTGTTCCGGATTTTCATTAAAGGATTGAGCATGTCCGCCATTTGGTGCTAAATACAACTCCTTTGGTCCGTTTTTGCGACGAAAGAGTTCCTTTGTCATATCGGGGAGAATAAATTCATCTTGTTCACTATGGATGAAAAGAATCGGCTTTTTGATGTTTTCCACCGCTTGCAGAGGAGAGATCTCTGATAAACGAAAACGATCTCGTAAGGCAACCATCCACTCAGCTAAGTGAATCAGGAAACGAGGAGCCACTTTGATTTCCCGTTTCATTTGATGAATCATTTGCTCTCTAAAATCAGAGAATGGGCAATCAGCAATATAAAAATCGGCACGGTCCTCCACCGTTCCTGCATATAAAAGCAAAGTAGCGGCTCCCATTGATTCGCCGTGAATTCCAAAAGAAACATGTTCTCCTTCTCGACGGATGAGTTCATTGACGACAGCTTGTAAATCATACTTTTCATAATGCCCGTAACTGGTCGTTCCTCCTTCAGATTCCCCGTGGCGGCGATGGTCGTAAATAATGGAGTTAAAGCCACGCTTAATAAATATATTCATATATTTAATCGAATTGATTTTGTTTTCTGTGACACCATGACAGAAGATTACATACGGCCGACCGGGATAAGGAGCCACAAAGACGGCTTTCAGTCGGTAGCCAAAAGGCGATTGAATCCAGACTTCTTCTTTTGGTAGCTGTTCATATGCCTCCATGTCGAGTCGTTTTGATTCTACTTCTCGTTGATAAATAAGTTGTTCATCTTTTTTTCTCATGTACAGTACCCGGTTAGATACATACAGACCAGTAGCCGCGGTTACTGCAGCTGTCGTCCCAAGAAAGGTCAGCCACTTTTTCATACTCTCACCTCAAATTAGTCACATTCTACCTTTAGTCTACCATGTTAAGTGAGAAAGTTCATGTAGTTCACCTCAAGCTCATTCTAAGGTAAAATATACGATACATATAAGCAGGAAGGGGAAGAAATGATGAAAAAGAAAAAACAGTCAGCGAAACATCAACCAGCATCCGCTAAGGAAGATCTATTAACTTTAAAAGATACATTAAACGCCGGTGTTCTTGAACAGCTAAAAAGAAAGCAAAAAGAATTAAAAGAACAGGAGCAACAGCAAATAGATGCAGAAGAAAAGCGCAAGAAAGAGGACAGACGCCAGCGGGAGAAAAACAAAAGTTTTGAAGAATTGTTAAATGAAAGCTCGATGGATTGGATGAAATTTAAATAGAAGAAAGAGGTGATTCGTAAGTACACACTGGTGAATCACCTCTTTTTCATATTAAAAATTAGCATAAACAAAAACCGCCTCGACAGTAGCGGAAAAGGATAGTTCTCCGGGCTCGATCGGAACGGACTCGGTGCTAGCGGCTAACACCATTTTCTCCATTGGCCTTGGTTGCACATGGGCGCTTCTTTCTATCAAGTGATGCGGTGTTTCATTTAGTTGAACACGGAGCGTTTTCGCCAGTTCCTTCGCTTTTCCAATGGCATCTAAAGTCGCAAGCTGTAAGGCTTTACGATAGGCAGCGTGGGGGGTGGACGTCTTGAAGGTAATATCTTCAATGATATTGGCCCCGTTTTCGGTAGCAATGGTTAAAATAGTTCCGATTTGATTTAATTGGTTGACTTGCACTTCTAGTAAATGTCGAACCTCATAGCCAGTTAAAATCGATTTTCCTTCCGTATATTGATATACCGGTCTAACGGAATATTGCTTTGTCTTAATGTCATTTGAAGGAATCCCGCTTTTATTTAATGCTTGAATGATTTGATGAGAAATAGAGCTGTTTTGTTGTTGCGCCTCGATGACCTGTTTCGCTTCGCTCACAACACCGATCGTGATGATGGCTTGATCAGGGGCGGTCGTGACTGTTGCTTTTCCCTCAACGGTCATTGTATGGGCACGAGATTCATCATATTTCATTATTCTCCCTCCTTCGTTTTTAATATATGTCTTAAAGAAGGGAGTTACTACCTGTTTAACGATGCTGGCTGTAATGCGCTTCTTTTGTGAGTGTTTGCAATAATTCATATTCTTGCTTGGAGAGAGCGGCTTCCTTCACTGCGCGAATATTTTCCTTTAACTGCTGGACAGAGCTTGCCCCCGTAACAACTGAAGCGACGGCTTCACTTTGTAGAATATAGCGGAGTGCCAGACCGTTTAGCGAGTGGTTGCTTGCTGTTAGCTGTTCTAATTGTTCAAGCAGCTCTTTTAATTCCTGCGCTGAATAATCAAGATACCCTTGCTCTTTGATTTTCTCCCATTTTTCGCGCCAATGAGTGCTTAATAAGCCTTTAGCGAGCGGACCGCGCGCTACGACACTGATGCCGTGCTTTTCAAGTAAAGAAAGGACGTTTTCTTCTGGACGGCGATCAAGTAAGTTGTATTGCATCATGACGCTATCGATAGACGAACGCTTCACGAATTCGCGAATCACATTGGGGCGAATCGAGGATATTCCGTAAGCGCGGATCAATCCTTCTTTTTTGAGCTCTTCAAATGCTTCGATCGTTTCTTCGATCGGGTCATCGATCGTTCCGCCATGAAGTTGATACAGATCAATATAGTCGAGTTGTAGGCGTTGTAGACTATCTTTGACCGCCTGCTTTATGTATGCTTTTGATGGATCCCATGACCAGCCATCTTTCCCTTCCTGCCAACGATTCCCGACTTTTGTAGCGATGATTACTTGATCGCGAACCGATTTTAGCGCATGTCCAACGAGGCGTTCATTGATGCCAAAATCATACAAGTCGGCCGTATCAAAATAGTTAATCCCTTCTTCTAATGCAGCTTCAACAATAGCGTGTGCTACTTTTTCATCTGTTCCTAGCGACATGCAGCCCAGGGCGAGTTCACTGACTTCTAACGGCGATGTTCCAAGTGGTTGTTTTTTCATTTATCTTCCCTCCTTTCCCTTACTATAACGAAGAAAAGTTCTTCGAGACAAATGTTCTGTCTAGCTATGCTAAAATGAGAGGGAAAAAAGAGAAAAAGGGAGCGATCCGTGTGAAAAACTTTGAAGAAAAGACGATCCATATAGAACAAATTTTTGAAGGAAGAATCATTCGTCTCCAAGTCGATGATATTGTGCTGCCAGATGGGAAAATGGGTAAAAGGGAAATTATTAAGCATCCTGGCGCTGTCGCGGTGCTGGCTTTAACGGCTGAAGGAAAGATCATTCTTGTAGAGCAGTACCGCAAAGCATTGGAACGTTCAATAATAGAAATACCAGCGGGCAAACTAGAAGCGAAAGAAGAGCCGGAAGTATGTGCACGCCGAGAATTAGAAGAGGAAACGGGTTATGCATGTGAAAGTATGACGCTACTGCAATCATTTTATACTTCTCCGGGTTTTGCTGATGAGTTGGTTCACGTATTTATTGCCAAGGGCTTAGTGAAGAAGGAGAATGCGCGATCATTGGATGAAGACGAATTTGTGGAAGTGATGGAAGTAACGTTAACAGAAGCCGAGCAGCTCATTAAGGAGCAACGGATTTTTGATGCGAAAACAGTATATGCTATTCAATATTTACAACTTCAGCAGCAGCTAAATAAATAATCATCGGTTAAACAGACAGAAGCATATTAAGCTTTCCTAATACATACAGTGAACTAATAGTAAAAGGGGGAGCTTATATGCGGAAAAAGATCTCGTCGATTTTAATTGGTCAACATGTTCAGGCAAATGCCTCCATCTATGTATTTGTCGCTGTCCTTTTTTTCATGGGAGTTGTCTTTGGGGCTGTGGTGGTCAATAGTCTGTCGCTGAACCAAAAAGAAGATTTAGCCTATTATTTACAGCAATTTTTTGGGCAAGTGTCCGACGGTCAAATTGCGGCGTCTCAAGATATATTTTGGCAAAGTTTTGTTCATAATTTAAAGTATTTAGGCTCTATTTGGCTTTTTGGCATTTCCATTATCGGCTTGCCGCTTATTTTTATTTTTTTATTTATGAAAGGCATTGTTGTTGGCTTTTCGGTAGGATTTCTCGTACAGCAAATGAATTGGAAAGGCTTTTTCTTAGCGATGACGACGGTGCTGCCGCAAAACTTAATTATTATTCCCGTCTTTTTGTTTATTACCGCGGTCTCAACCGCTTTTTCCTTGCAGCTCATTAAAAAGATCTTTATGAAACAAGCTCAGCAGTTTTATATCGGTCCTTTCTTTATGCGGTATGTTCTGTTTTTATTAATAGCTATTGCAGCAGTAGCGATGGCGGCCGGAATTGAAGCTTATATTTCTCCTTTCTTAATGAAAACAGTAATATAATAATCATTCTCAGTAAAAAATAATTATTAGAAGAATATTGTAATGATTTTATTTTGCAACTTCCCTCCAATTTGTTATAATAAAGCATACATCAGCGTGGGAGGGGACTAATTGATGGAAAGTCGGATAGAAAGAATTAAGAAACAGTTGCATTCCGCGAGTTATAAATTAACTCCTCAGCGCGAAGCTACTGTAAGGGTGCTGCTTGAGCATGAAGAAGATCATTTAAGCGCAGAAGATGTATACCTCCTAGTGAAAGAAAAAGCACCTGAAATTGGATTGGCTACCGTCTATCGAACGTTGGAATTACTGAATGAATTGAAAGTAGTGGATAAGATAAATTTTGGGGATGGTGTTTCCCGTTATGATTTGCGTCAAGAAGGCGCGGCTCATTTTCATCATCATCTTGTCTGCATTGAATGTGGCGCAGTTGATGAAATTCAGGAAGACCTTCTCGAAGACGTAGAGGTCATTGTGGAACGGGATTGGAAATTCAAAGTGAAAGATCACCGTTTAACATTTCACGGGATTTGCTGGCGTTGTCAAGAAAAAGCCGAACAACAAGGCGAAAATGAGAAGCAGCATGTAGACTAATAAAGGGCTGTCCTAAAAAGAGGAGCAAACGCCTTCGCGATTACAGGTTGTATCGATGGAAGCATCCGATATGAATACCTCAGTGAAGAAGCGATGCGCTTGAAGGACAGTCTTTTTATATTGATTTTGTTCTTCATGATTTTTTGTTCATTCGTTCTAACCTTCTGCTGAACTAGCATAAGCTGTATAAATAAATAAACTAGCAGGAGGGGAGTAGAATACGTGAATGGATGAGGACGATACAGCGAGCGAGTGGAATCTTTTTTTTATTTACTAGTTTAACGCTCTTGTTTTATATTGGGATTGTTTGGTTTCAAAACGAATATGAAAAAAAGCATCGGTATGATGAGCCGGAGGGAGCGGCGCTGAAAGTAGCTGTTTCTTTAGATGAGTTAGATGTTCATTGGCTTGAGCGGCTGTTGCTTTTTTATTTAGATGGGGAGTAATGCAATGAAGGATCAATTACAAGATTTCATTCATTATATGGTCGTAGAGAAGGGGCTAGCTAAAAATACAATTTCCGCTTATGAGCGTGATTTAAAGCATTATTTACTGTATTTAGAGAAGGTGGAGCAAGTAGCTTCATTAAATGACGTCACGCGTGTTCATATTGTGCAGTTTTTAAACGAGTTGAAAACAGAAGGAAAGTCATCGAAAACGATCGCACGCCATGTAGCATCTATTCGATCTTTTCATCAATTTCTTCTGCGTGAAAAAGCAGTCGAACAAGACCCTTCTGTTCATATTGAAACACCGCAAATAGAGAAGAAATTACCGCAAGTACTCAGCTTGTCTGAAGTGGAAGCGTTAATGGAAGCGCCGGATATATCCACACCGTTCGGATTGCGCGATCAGGCGATGCTTGAGCTATTGTATGCAACAGGTATTCGGGTCAGTGAGTTAACTTCATTAAATTTAGAAGATATCCACTTAACGATGGGGTTTGTTCGTTGTTTTGGTAAAGGGAATAAAGAACGAATTATACCAATTGGTAAGACAGCCATCGGTGTGTTAGAGGCGTATCTTGAAAACGGAAGGCCGAAATTGCAATCTGCCAAACATACGACCGAAGCGTTATTTTTAAATCATCATGGCAAGCGTTTAACACGTCAAGGATTTTGGAAGATTTTAAAGACCTTGACTCAAAAATCGAATATCCAAAAAGACTTGACGCCGCATACATTGCGCCATTCTTTCGCTACTCATTTATTGGAGAATGGGGCGGATTTGCGAGCGGTTCAGGAAATGCTTGGCCATGCCGATATTTCAACGACACAAATTTACACACATGTGACGAAAACTCGAATGAAAGATGTGTATACACAATTTCATCCGAGGGCCTAGCAAAGTCATATAAAATAGAGGAAAAGGTTGTCCTGTATCAAGAAATAATTTGATTGGACAGCCTTTTCCTTTTGCTTGTACAAAAGCGGTTCCATCAGGTAAAATAAAAGCATAGAAGGTTGTCAGACTTCTGACGATTTAACATAGGATTATTCGAATAGAATTAGGGTAATATGTTCAATAAGAGAGAAAAAGGAGGAAGTAAAATGACAACACCTACATATAAACGCATTCATTTGCTTGTGATGGATTCAGTAGGAATTGGTGAGGCGCCAGATGCCGAGAAATTTAACGACCTAGGAGCAGATACATTAGGTCATATTGCTGAAAAAATGAATGGACTACATATGCCGAATATGGCGAAGCTTGGACTTTCTAACATTCGAGGCATTCAAGGTGTAGAAAAAGCGAGTGAGCCGCTTGCTTATTATACAAAGATGCAGGAAGCTTCCAATGGAAAAGATACGATGACTGGTCATTGGGAAATTATGGGGTTGAATATTGAGACACCTTTTCAAGTATTTCCAGATGGATTCCCAGATGAGCTTATTCAAGAGTTAGAACAGAGAACTGGCAGAAAAGTGATTGGCAATAAGCCGGCCAGCGGAACTGCGATTTTAGATGAGCTTGGGAAAGAACACATGGAAACAGGAGCGCTAATTGTTTATACATCAGCTGATTCTGTGCTACAAATTGCGGCGCATGAAGAAGTAGTGCCTTTAAAAGAATTATATCAAATTTGTGAAATTGCAAGAGAACTCACTTTGAATGAAAAATATATGGTGGGCCGTGTGATTGCTCGTCCATTTATCGGAGAGCCAGGAACTTTTACCCGCACATCGAATCGTCATGACTACGCTTTAAAGCCATTTGAGCGCACAGTGATGAATGAAATGAAAGATGCGGGGTATGACGTCATTGCGATCGGAAAAATTTCTGATATTTACGATGGAGAAGGTGTGACACAAGCGTTACGGACGACATCAAATATGGATGGAATGGACAAGTTTATTCAAACATTTGATCAGCCGTTTACAGGATTAAGTTTCGTTAACCTGGTCGACTTTGATGCGCTGTTTGGACATCGGCGTGATCCGATCGGGTATGGAAAAGCGTTGGAAGAGTTCGACGCTAGACTTCCCGAAGTTTTTGAAAAAATGACGGACGATGATTTGTTGATCATTACAGCCGACCATGGGAATGATCCGATTCACCACGGTACGGATCATACACGTGAATATGTTCCGTTAATTGCGTATTCTACACGCTTCCAATCCGGAAAAGAACTGCCGATTAGAAAAACGTTCGCTGACATTGGCGCCACAGTAGCTGAGAACTTTCATGTGCAGATGCCGAAATATGGAGAAAGTTTCTTAAAAGACTTAAAATAAGGGAGAAAAAACGATGAACTTGGAAAAAATACAACAAGCAACACACTATTTACAAAAGGTAAGTCAAAAAAGCCCGAAAATCGGTTTAATTTTAGGTTCCGGTCTTGGCGTGCTTGCGGATGAAATTGATGATGCGGTCAAAATTCCTTATAGTGACATTCCTGATTTTCCAGTTTCTACTGTAGAAGGACATGCTGGACAGCTCGTATTCGGTACATTATCAGGCAAAGAAGTAGTGGCGATGCAAGGTCGCTTTCATTACTATGAAGGATATTCTTTTGATCAAGTGACATTCCCTGTCCGCGTCATGAAAGCGCTAGGTGTAGAAATCGTGATTGTGACGAATGCAGCCGGAGGAGTGAATGAATCTTTTGAGCCGGGAGATTTAATGATTATTACCGACCATATTAATATGATGGGCGGCAATCCGCTGATCGGTCCAAATGACAATCGCCTTGGCGTACGCTTCCCAGATATGTCAGAAGCGTATAATAAAGAGCTTCAGCAATTGGCAAAGGATATTGCTAGCAACATCAATTTATCCGTCCGAGAAGGTGTATATGTAGGAAATACAGGACCGGTATATGAAACGCCAGCTGAAGTGCGGATGGCAAGAATACTTGGCGGTGACGCTGTTGGGATGTCCACTGTGCCAGAAGTGATCGTGGCCCGTCATAGTGAGATGAAAGTGCTTGGAATTTCTTGCATTTCCAATATGGCGGCTGGAATATTGGATCAGCCCCTTGCTCATGATGAAGTCATCGAAACAACAGAAAAAGTCAAAGCGGACTTTTTATTATATGTAAAAGAAATTATTAAATCTATGTAAAGAGAGGCGCGATCATCACATGAGAATGGTAGATTTAATTGAAAAAAAGCGTGATGGACATGAATTAACTACGGCCGAGATTGAATTTATTATTGAGGGCTATACAAAAGGCACGATCCCGGATTATCAAGTCAGTGCTTTATTAATGGCGATCTATTTTCAAGGGATGACAGAAAAAGAGCGAGCAGATTTAACAATGGCGATGGTCGCTTCCGGTGATCAAATTGATTTGTCAGCTATTGAAGGTATCAAGGTGGACAAACATTCTACTGGCGGGGTAGGGGATACAACAACGTTAGTATTGGGGCCGTTAGTGGCGGCTGTCGGTGTGCCTGTTGCAAAAATGAGCGGTCGCGGTCTTGGGCATACAGGCGGAACAATCGATAAGCTAGAAGCAGCAGAAGGGTTTCATGTTGAAATTACGAATGAACAGTTTATTGAGTTAGTGAATAAAAATAAGATCGCTGTGATTGGTCAAAGTGGCAATTTAACACCAGCCGATAAAAAATTATATGCGTTGCGTGACGTGACAGGAACGGTAAACAGCATTCCGTTAATCGCTAGTTCGATTATGAGCAAAAAAATCGCTGCTGGAGCTGATGCGATTGTATTAGATGTGAAAACCGGAGCGGGCGCGTTCATGAAGACGCTGGAAGACTCTCGGGCTTTGGCTCAAGCAATGGTAAACATCGGGAATCTTGTCGGTCGTCAAACGATGGCGGTGATTTCCGATATGAGCCAGCCGCTAGGATTTGCGATCGGAAATGCGCTGGAAGTACAAGAAGCGATCGATACATTAAAAGGAAAAGGACCGAAAGATTTAACCGAGCTTTGCTTAGTACTCGGCAGCCATATGGTGTATGCGGCGGGGAAAGCATCCTCTTTAGAAGAAGCTCGTCAAAAACTGGTCGACGTCATCGAAAATGGAGAAGCGTTAGAGAAGTTCCGAGTATTTATTGAAGCTCAAGGAGGAGATGGA
This sequence comes from Bacillus sp. REN10, assembly GCF_016820555.1. Lineage (GTDB taxonomy): Bacteria > Bacillota > Bacilli > Bacillales > Domibacillaceae > Bacillus_CE. The sequence continues at coordinate 499,802 of NZ_JADHDW010000001.1, forward strand.
TCCATTGTGGATGATCCGATGAAACTTCCTCAAGCGGCTTATCAAATCGAGCTTCCGGCAAAAGAAGCAGGCTATGTGTCAGCAATTATTGCAGACCATGTGGGAACAGCGGCGATGTGGCTTGGAGCTGGACGAGCGACGAAGGAATCGGAAATCGATCTGGCTGTCGGTTTAATGTTAAATAAGAAAATTGGTGACGAAGTTGAAGTGGGCGAATCTTTAGTCACTATATACAGCAATACGGAAGAGGTAGAGAAAGTAAAAGAAGAACTGTATAAAAGCATTCTTCTTTCCGAAGAAAAAGTGGATCCGCCTGTACTCGTTCATGAAGAAATGACGAAATAAATCTATACGTACAAAGAAGCATCCTAAAAGGGTGCTTCTTTTTTATCGTTGGGAAAGAAACATGTCCAAAAAATTCATGTTATTGTTTCCTAAATATTTGTATAAAAATAGGGAAGTTGGAAAAAATGGGGGTTATACCGTATGGATAGTTAACCACAAGGGAGGTCATTGAATGATGATGCGAAAGTTTCTATTATTTCTTGTCTTTTTACTCATTTGTAATAGTGCACCCACTCTTTCTTTAGCTAATGAGACAAATGATAAGTTACCAATCGCAAATAATACGAAGTCCGCTATTTTAATCGAAAAAGACACTGGAACGGTATTGTTTGAAAAAAACAGCCATAAGCCGCTTCCCCCTGCTTCTATGACGAAAATCATGACGATGCTCCTTATAATGGAAGCGATTGAGGGCAAAAAAATCTCATGGACGGATCGGGTGCGAACGAGTGATTTTGCCGCTTCGATGGGAGGATCACAAATCTTTTTGGAGCCTGGAGAAGAAATGAACGTTAAGGAAATGCTTCAAGCGATTGCGATCGGATCAGCTAATGATGCCTCTGTTGCTATGGCCGAACGACTTGGCGGTAGCGAGGAAAATTTTGTGAAGATGATGAATAAGAGAGCTAAAGAGCTGGGCTTAAAACACACGCAATTTAAAAACGCAACGGGCCTTCCTGAAAAAGGGCACTACAGTTCTGCTCATGATATGGCGTTGATGGCAAAAGCGTTATTAAACCATGAGAAAATTACTGAATTCACAGGTACATACGAAACTTATTTGCGAGATGGTACGGATAAAAAGTTTTGGCTCGTCAATACGAATCGTTTAATTAAATTCTACCCTGGAGTAGACGGGGTGAAAACAGGGTTTACAAACGAAGCGAAATATTGTTTAACGACTTCGGCCAAAAAAGGAAAGATGCGTCTAGTGGCTGTTGTGTTCGGCGCGCCAACACCGAAAGATCGAAACGCTCAAATTACTAAGATGATGGACTATGGATTTGATCATTATACGTTGACGCCCCTGTATGAAAAAGGCAGGGACATCACTGATATCAAAGTGGTCAAAGGACATAAAAATAAAGTGTCTTTGCAAACGGGAGAAAATGTATCGATTATCGCTCATAAAGGGGACAAACAAGCAGAGTTAAAACAACAGCTATATGTAAAGAAAAACATTCATGCTCCGATTAAAAAAGGCACGAAGCTGGGGGAGTTACGCATCAAACGAGAAGGAAAAGTCATTTCAAAAACGCCATTAATTGCAAAAGAAGATATTCATAAAGCCAGCTGGTGGCAATTTTATAAAAAAGTGTTTCACTATTTCACGAAAACGACGGATTCATAATGACGAAGTGAGGCTTCTTTTAGCGAATGTCTACTAGTTTTGTCAAGGAGCAGGATTGATAAAGGACGCTGTCGAAATGCTTCCTATGACTGAAAAAAGGGGGCTTAATGATGAGCTTAACAGTAGAAATGGAAGTAGTCGATCAAGTTCTTTGTCTTCGTTTAATCGGAGAGTTGGATCACCATACAGCTGAATCGCTCAGAAAGCAAGCAGACGCAGCCATTGATAGACAAAGAATTCGCCATATTATATTAAACCTCGAAGAATTGACTTTTATGGACAGTTCAGGGCTCGGAGTTGTATTGGGGAGATATAAGCAAATTCAGCAAAAAAATGGTGAAATGGTCGTCTGTGCGATTTCTCCCTCCGTGAAAAGGTTGTTTGATTTGTCAGGTTTGTTCAAAATTATTGGAATGGAAACATCTGAACAACAGGCACTTGAACGATTGGGGGCAGCTTAACATGAAAAATGAAATGAATGTTCAATTTAGTGCGGTTAGTCAAAATGAATCATTCGCGAGGGTGGCCGTTGCTGCTTTCATCGCTCAGTTAGATCCAACCATGGATGAATTAACGGAAATAAAAACGGTTGTTTCTGAAGCTGTGACAAATGCGATTATTCATGGCTATGAAGGAAACCCAGCAGGCATTGTTTATATATCGGTCATCATTGATGACGGCTTGATCGATCTCGTCATTCGGGATGAAGGAATTGGCATGGAAAATGTGGAGGAAGCAAGACAACCATTATTTACAACAAAGCCAGAGTTAGAGCGTTCTGGAATGGGCTTTACGATTATGGAAAATTTTATGGATGAAGTGGAAATTACCTCACATCAAGGATCAGGCACCGTGATTCGTTTAAAGAAGCAGCTTGCTAATAAAAAAGCATATTGTAATTAAGGGGCCAAGCCATGGATGTTGAAATTAAAAAAAACAAGCCGACTATTTTATCCGATGCTCAGTTAAAGGAGTTAATTAAAGCTAGTCAAGAAGGAAATCAACAAGCGCGAGATACGATTGTTGAGAAAAATATGAGACTCGTCTGGTCAGTCGTTCAGCGTTTTTTGAACAGAGGATATGACCCTGATGATTTATTTCAAATCGGTTGTATCGGTTTATTAAAGTCCGTTGATAAATTTGATTTAAGCTATGATGTGAAGTTTTCAACTTATGCTGTCCCGATGATCATTGGCGAAATCCAACGCTTTATTCGGGATGATGGAACGGTGAAAGTGAGCCGCTCTTTAAAGGAAACCGGAAATAAAATCCGCAGGGCAAGAGAGGAATTGCTGAAAAAGTATGGCCGGACACCTACGATTCAAGAGATTGCCACTCATTTAGAGATTCCAGCAGAGGAAGCGGTCATGGCACAGGAAGCCGCGCGTTCGCCATCATCGATTCATGAAACAGTCTACGAAAATGATGGCGATCCGATTACTCTTTTAGACCAAATGGCGGATAAAAATGGCCAGCAGTGGTTTGATCAAATCGCCTTAAAAGAAGCCATTAGAGAATTGGAGGAAAGGGAGCGGCTGATTGTCTACTTGCGCTATTACAAAGATCAGACGCAAGCAGAAGTCGCTGCCCGACTCGGAATTTCTCAAGTTCAAGTGTCGAGGCTAGAGAAAAGGATTTTAACAGATATGAAAGAAAAAATGAAATCTACGTAAACGATTGCGCCGGTTCAACGATGGTTGGCCGGCTTTTTTATGGAAAGAATCGCATAAATGGGCAGGCTTGCGCTCATACTAAGCACTATAATGATGAAACAGCAAGGTGGGGAAATGATGGAAACTGCCATTTTTATTCGGTTGATTCCTCGGATTCACCTCGATATGAATGCGAAAGTAAAGTTAAAAGATATTGCTCAAGTCATTGCGCCAGAACCATTACTGCCAAGTGTACTCCACATGGACATACATCAGATTACGCCAAAGGATCAACAAATTGTGGTCATTGGAGCGATGACGATCGTGAAGATATTGCTTCAACGATGGCCAGAAGCAGATATCCAATTTATTGGACCTTCAGAAACAATTATTGATACTGCTGCACCTAAGAGAAAAGATTCTTTTCTTCTTTTTCTATTCGTTTGGTGTTTATTATTTACAGGTGCTGCGTTAACAATTATGAATTTTCATGAAGACGCCGGCATGCAAGCAGTTCATGTGAAATTATATGGAATCATCACGGGTGAGAGGAAAGAACATCCACTTATTTTGCAAATTCCGTACTCGATTGGCTTAGGTGTTGGGATGGTTTTATTTTTCAATCATTTATTTAAAAAGAAGTTTAATGAGGAACCGAGCCCTCTGGAAGTAGAGATCTTTAAATACCAGCAAGATGTGAATCAATATGTTGTATTAAATGAGTATAAAGAAAGCAGGAAGAGCAGTGGATACCGTTCATAATATGCTTTTAGCCATTCTTGGTTTAGCTGGCGGCTTATCTGTGGGCGTTGGTTATGTTGCCTTTATTACGGTCCTTGGCATTATTCCAAGGATGATGCAACTGACGAAAACGTTTAGAAAAATCAGAGAGTATGAATGGGCAGTCATTTTAGGCGTACTTGCTGGAACAGTCGGCAGCTTACACCCTATTCGACTGGTTGTATCCGCTCTATGGACACTACCTGTCGGTTTGTTAAGTGGAATGTTCATCGGTATGCTGGCGGCTGCATTGACGGAAGTATTGAATGTTTTTCCGATTATAGCGAAGCGACTCGGTGTTCATAAACATATTTTGGCATTGATTATGGCAATTGTTCTTGGAAAGATCGCAGGTTCATTGTTCCAGTGGCTGTATTTTGTGTACCAGTAAGCATATATCACGACAGCGAGGGGGGTTATCCGTGCAAGAAACGAAAGTAGCGAATATTCCAAAAGATCCTATGAAAATGAACGAAATCATGACAGGGAAAATTGGTTTAGGCAAAAGTTTTGATGTCGGCGTTCGTGAGTTTTTGATTTTAGGAAAAAAAGTGCATATTTATTACGTCAATGGATTGTGTGACACATTGTTCATTATTGGCATTTTATCAGAATTAACCCAGATTAACGATCATGAAAAAAGAAGTATGCACGTCGGTCAAGTGATTTACAATCGAATCGCCCATCAGTCAGTGGCAAAGATTGATGCAGTCGATCAAGTCATGGATCAAGTGTTGTCTGGATTAATCGCGATTGTCATTGAAAATGAAGAACAAGCTTTAGTTGTTGATGTTCGTAGCTATCCAGGACGACAGCCGGAAGAGCCAGATACAGAAAAGGTCGTTCGTGGTTCGCGTGATGGCTATGTAGAAAATATCATTGTCAATACGGGGTTAACAAGAAGACGCATTAGAGACGGGCGACTCCGTTTTGAAATGACAAAGGTTGGAAAGCGGTCCAAGACAGATGTAGCGATTGCCTATATCGATGGCATCGCTGACCCCGACTTAGTGTCCATTGTGAAACAAGAGTTAGATGCGATTGATATTGATGGCATTCCGATGGCTGATAAAACGATTGAAGAGTTTATCGTTAAACAAGGTTACAATCCTTATCCCATTGTCAGATATACGGAAAGAGCAGATATTGGTGCGGTTCATCTATTAGAAGGTCATGTGCTGTTATTTGTAGATACCTCACCAAGTGTGATCATTTTACCAGCCACTTATGTTCATCATTTGCAGCATGCCGAGGAGTTTCGGCAATCAGCCGCTGTAGGGACATTTCTTCGTTGGCTCCGCTTTTTTGCTGTGATCGCTTCGTTATTTTTATTGCCGTTATTATTGCTGTTTTCACTGGAACCTCAGCTGTTGCCAAACGCCTTGGAATTTATCGGTCCCAATAAAAAAACGAACATTCCTTTAGTATTGCAAATCTTTATCGCGGATATTGGGATTGAATTTTTAAGAATTGCAGCCATTCATACTCCTACTCCGTTGTCCACTGCGATGGGATTAATTGCTGCTGTTCTCATCGGGCAAATTGCGATCGATGTCGGTTTATTTGTAGCGGAAGTGATTTTATATGTAGCCATTGCCGCCATTGGGACCTATGCGACTCCTAGTTATGAGCTAAGCATTGCCAATAAATTATCTAGACTATGTTTACTAGTCGCGGTTGCCATATTTAAAGTGCCGGGATTTATGATTGCCTCCACTTGTATTATTATCTTTTTAGTGCATATGAGAGCCTTAAATACGCCTTATTTATGGCCAATTTTGCCTTTCGATCACCACGCCTTTTGGCAAATATTCTTAAGAAAAACGGTTCCGTCATCGAAGCTTAGACCATCGATCGTTAATCCGCGTGATTCTATTAGGCAACCGATAAAGTGAAACTTCAATCAGGGGAAGCTCCATCCCTTGCGAATTGTTAGTTGAACGGATCGGGATAAATGAATAACGATATTGAGCAGATAACCGATGTGTGGTATAGTACTTTTAATCATTTTAGTCACTAGACAGTTTGTTGTGTATACAGCTGTCTATTTCTTCTTTTTGTATTATCTGAATATTGACATTTGAGAAAAAAGAAACTTGAGGAATAGAGGAGATTGTATGCATACATATGGAACTGCCCGCGTGAATCAAGCGGGTCACTTAGAAATAGGAGGAGTAGATGTCATCGATTTGGCTCAAAAATATGGCACTCCTCTTTATATTTATGACGTTGCTTTAATAAGAGAAAGAGCCAGAGGATTTAAAGAGACATTCGAAAAGCTGGGTGTTAAAGCTCAAGTGGCTTATGCAAGTAAAGCTTTTTCTGCTATCGGTATGATTCAGCTTGTAGAGGAAGAAGGGTTATCTTTAGATGTTGTATCTGGAGGAGAGCTTTATACAGCATTGAAGGCTAGCTTCCCGCCTGAGCGAATCCACTTTCACGGTAATAATAAAAGCAAAGAGGAACTGATCATGGCAATTGAGAGTGAGATTGGCTGTATCGTTGTCGATAACTTTTATGAACTGAAGATGCTGCAATCTCTTTGTGAGCAGCAAGGAAAAGAGATGAATATTTTGTTGCGTGTGACGCCTGGAGTAGAGGCTCATACGCATGACTATATTACAACGGGACAAGAAGACTCGAAATTCGGTTTTGACTTAAACAATGGCCAAGCAGAAGAAGCACTGCAAATGGCTGTGCAAATGCAAGGAATCAAACTTTTAGGTATCCATTGTCATATTGGCTCACAAATATTTGAAACAGCTGGTTTTATACTGGCAGCCCGGAAAATTATTGAAAAACTAGCCGAATGGAAAGAGCGTTATCACTTTGAATCTGATGTATTAAACCTTGGCGGTGGCTTCGGAATTCGCTATACTGAAGAAGATGCTCCGCTTGAGCCTTCCCAATATGTAGAAGAAATTATTAAAGAAGTACAAGAAAAGACGGCTAGTTATGGAATGTCTATGCCAGAAATCTGGATTGAGCCAGGACGTTCACTTGTTGGTGATGCCGGCATTACTTTATATGAAACAGGATCTGAAAAGCACGTTCCTAATGTAAGAAAGTATATCGCTGTTGACGGAGGAATGAATGACAATATTCGTCCTGCTTTGTATGAAGCGAAGTATGAAGCGGTATTAGCCAACCGTGTCAACGATCCTGTAGAAGAAACAGTATCTATTGCAGGGAAATGCTGCGAATCAGGAGATATGTTGATCTGGGATTTGCCCTTGCCAAAGGCTCAGTCTGGAGATGTTTTGGCGGTATTTTGTACAGGTGCTTATGGCTATTCAATGGCTAATAACTATAACCGTATCCCAAGACCGCCTGTCGTTTTCGTTGAGAACGGAAGGGTTGACTTAATTATCAAAAGGGAAAGTTACGATGACATGATTAAGCTTGATCTTCCTCTGACAAAAACGATGAGCCATAAATGAAGAACCAACAATTTGAGGTGAAGTATGAATAGAAATAATGCCATACTGTTTATCATTCTTGTGTTAATTGCCTGTGGTTGGGGTGTATACTATTGGTTATTTATTGCTTAAGGAAAGTTGAATAATTTCCAAAGTCTTGTTAAAATGGTAATCAATGAATGGCGATTATATGCATGATTACCATAAAATCGAAGAGGGATTTCATATGTTAATTCGTTATAAAAAGTCTTTTGAAAAAATTGCGATGGGTTTGTTGTCATTTATGCCTGAGGAGAAGGAAATCAAAAAATTGCAGCAAACAATAAAGTCCTATGAGGAAAAGGATGATTGGCAACTTTATTTATGGAAAGATGAAGAAATTATCGGCGCCTTAGGTACGAAAGAACAGGGAGGTACGATAGAAATTCAGCATATTTGCGTAAATCCTTCTTATCGTATGGAAGGGATTGGGAAAAGCATGGTGAAAGAGCTCAAAGAAATGCATGCGGATAAGAAAATTGTCCCTAACTCATCCACCTCTAAATTTTTTCATAAGTGTGAAGAAGACCCGGCTGAATAAGTGCGGGTCTTTTTTTACTGAATGATATTTTTAGACATGTTTCTAGCTTGTTGCCGTTCTTGTAATGAACGCTCTCTAGCAGCAAGGACATCTGATCGATCTCTTAACGTATGTTTATGGTATAAGTAATCAGTAGACTCCTTTATAAGTGGAGAAAAACAGGATTGCTTCACAAGTTGATATTGCTGTTTGAGTTCTGGATCATTCAAAGGAATGGAGAAAGAAGTAAACGGTTGTTCTTGTTGTAAATCTTGAAGACGCGCGGAGAAGTTGTTTAAGAACACTTGACTGTCAATTCCCAATTCGTCAAGCTTCTTTCGCTGTTTCGTTAATGTGTTAAGGGCTTTTACTGCTAATTTGAGAGCGCCCTTCATGTTGCCTCGGCGGTGATGATAAAGAACAACGGCTGTTTGAATCAGCCCAACCCAAACGGAATCACGAGTTTGATCCGTCTTTTCTTTCCAATATTCTTCTAGCACTTCATGGCATTCAAAGTAATCTTGATGGTCATGAAAATGAACGAGAAAGGTTAAATAAGCCAACGGATATGAATACATAAACATCCTCCTGCTCAAGTTACACTACACACATCTTAACATGCTTAAAACTCTTGATCAAATTCCCAAAATAGTAGTGGACACGACCGCTGAATCCTCTATACTAAAGGTTGAGCTTTTTTAGTGAACTGAAAAGAATTGGTGATAAAATATGCAATATAAAGTAAAAGTTGATGCATTTGAAGGGCCGCTTGATTTATTGCTGCACTTAATTCAACGGCTAGAGATCGATATATATGATATTCCTATGGCAGAAATTACAGAGCAATATTTATTGTTCATTCATGCGATGAAGGAATTAGAGCTTGATGTCGCCAGTGAGTATTTAGTAATGGCTGCTACATTATTAGCGATTAAAAGTAAAACTTTACTGCCTTCCCATGCTGAAGAAGAAGAGGTCGATTGGGTGGAAGAAGACCCGCGAGATGAGTTAGTAGAACGGTTAGTGGAATACAAAAGGTATAAAGAGGCCGCTGAGCGCTTAAAAGAAAAAGAAGAAGAGCGAGGACAGTTTTTTACGAAAGCACCGAGTGATTTAACCGCTTTTGAAGATGAATATCCATCAGCGAAAGACTTACAGGTGACTGTCTATGATATGCTTGGAGCGTTTCATAAGCTCCTTCGCCGCAAAAAGCTACAGAAACCGATGACGAAAAAAGTGAAAAGGCAAGAGATCTCTTTAGAAAAACGAATGAATCAAATTTTGATCACATTAGCCCGTTGCAGAAAGCCGACTCGTTTTGTCGATTTGTTTCCTTATGACGATAGAGGAGAAATGGTCGTCAGCTTTTTGGCCATTTTAGAATTAATGAAACAAAATGAGATTGTCGTTGAGCAACAAGATCATTTTTCTGATCTATTTGTTATGGCAAAAGGAGGAGGCAGCGAATGAATATTATTAATTGGCTGAGCATTACAGAGAGTCTGCTTTTTGCTGCTGGCGATGAAGGGTTATCATTGAAACAAATCAGTCAAGTACTTGAAGTAGAAGAACATGAAGCAAAAGATATTCTCAATGAATTAAAGGAGCGCTATGAGCAAGATCAAGATCGAGGGATTGTATTAATTGAACTCGCGGAAACGTATCAGCTGGCAACAAAAAAGGAACATGCTCCTTATATTAAAAAGCTAGTGGAGAACAGTCATTCTCAAACGCTTTCTCAAGCAGCTCTTGAAACATTAGCGATCATTGCCTATAAGCAGACGATCACAAGGGCGGAGATTGAAGAAATTCGCGGGGTGAAGACCGATCGTGCCCTCCAAAATCTCACAGCTAGAGGATTGATTAAGGAATATGGACGAGCGGAAGGTCCGGGTCGTCCGATTTTATACGGAACTACAAAAGAATTTTTGGACTGTTTTGGTTTGAAAGACATTTCTGAGCTCCCACCGTTGTCGGAAATGGAAGAGAATGAACAAGAGGAAGCCGATTTATTTTTTGAACGGTTTGAACAAGTATTAAATCATGAGGAGTAAAAAGCAGCCGCGGCTGCTTTTTTTTCATTTCATCTGATGGCACTCTTCCTTTGAAGTTTCACTTATCGGGCATGTTGACTGCTTATTTTGCATATAGTTGTACAAATCAATGAGGGAGAGATCAGCGGATGAATAAAAAAGTGCCAGTTATCCTCCTGGCTTTCCTACTGTTCTTGCTGTCAACGAACTGGGCGGCACAAGCCAGTACGAGTGCTGTTAGCGCTATAATAATGGAGCAACAGAGCGGCCGGGTATTATATGCGAAAGACCCACATGAGGTGATGCGTATTGCTAGTATCACGAAAATTATGACGGCAATTCTTGCAATTGAATCAGACAAGCTGCATGAAAAAGTCAAGGTGAGCAAGAATGCTGTGCTAACAGAAGGATCCTCCCTTTATTTGAAAAAAGGAGAAAAGATTCCGCTCGAAGATTTAGTGTACGGCTTAATGTTGCGCTCAGGGAATGATGCAGCTGTTGCCATTGCAGAACATGTAGGAGGAAGTAAAGAAGGATTTGTGTTTTTGATGAATGAGAAAGCGAAAGAAATTGGTATGAAGAATACTCATTTTGCTAATCCCCATGGGCTCGATGATAGCGAGAAACATCGCTCCACTGCTTATGACATGGCTTTGTTAACTCGGTATGCGATGGAAAATGCCACTTATCGAAAAATAGCTGGCACCAAGAAATACCGATCAAAAGATCCAAGCGGTGAGTGGGATCGAATTTGGCATAACAAAAACCGTTTATTAACAGAAAAGTATGAATACTGCACGGGAGGGAAAACAGGTTTTACAAAAAAAGCGCATCGAACGCTAGTGACAACAGCTACTAAAGGAGATATGGACTTGATCGCAGTCACATTAAATGCCCCGGATGACTGGAAGGATCATATTTATATGTATGAACGGAGCTTTGAGCAATACGATCCAAAAGTGATTTTGGAGAAAGGGGAGCTTGAGATTGATAGTCTTCCTTTTTATGATGATCATCTTTATTTAAACAGAGATGTACTATTCCCTCTCACAAAAGAAGAGGAAAAACAACTCTCTATTCACTATAAGCTTTTGAAGCCGAAGAGAAGCTGGAAGGATGGGAAAGTGCCTGAGGTGGTTGGACAAGCAGAAGTATATATTGATAAAGAAAAAGTATTTACCATGCCTATTTATTATAAATCGGAGAATGAAAAACAGCGGAAATCTCTCCTCGATAAGTGGAAGGAATGGTGGTCATGATCAACAACGAGGAAATAAGTTATGGTTAACTACATTTGGGTAGGGCTGACCTTAATTGGACTGATCTTTGCAGGGATTAACGGCAAAATGAATGAAGTGAATAAAGCTGTATTTCAAGCTTCTGGAGACGCCGTCACCATTTGTATCGGATTAATTAGTGTGCTAGTTTTTTGGCTTGGGTTAATGAAAATAGCTGAGAAGGCTGGGATGCTACAGCAATTTGCTCGTTTGTTTAAGCCGATTGCGAAGCGATTATTTCCGGATATTCCAGCTGATCATCCAGCAATGGGGTATATTTTATCCAATATGACAGCTAATATGTTTGGTCTTGGAAACGCAGCGACTCCGTTTGGGATTAAAGCGATGGAGGAGCTAAAGCGGTTAAATGGGGGAAAGAGTGAAGCGAGCCGTTCGATGATTACCTTTTTAGCTATTAATACATCGAGTATCACACTCATTCCAACCACTGTTTTAGCAATTCGCTTTTCTTATCATTCCGCCTCACCTGCAGAAATCGTGGCACCGACTCTATTTGCAACCGCCTGTTCAACCGTCTTTGCAATTGCAATTGACCGCTATTTCTATTTGCGCCGTAAGCGAAAGGGAGGGGGATAAATGACGTGGCTCTCGACCATTTCTATATGGATTATTCCTGTAATGATCGGCTTTATTTTGTTTTATGGTACGATGAAGAAAGTTCCTACCTATGAAACTTTTGTAGAAGGAGGAAAAGAAGGGATAAACATCGCTATTTCTATTATTCCTTATTTAGTAGGGATGATGGTATCCATTGCTATTTTTCGAGCATCTGGAGCGCTTGAAAGTATAGTGGAATGGATGAGACCGGTGCTGTTATGGATTGGCATGGCACCAGAAGTTTTTCCGCTTGCATTAATTCGTCCTATTTCAGGAAACGCTGCTTTAGGAATGGTGAGTGACTTAATTGCCACTTACGGTCCAGATTCTTATATTGGCCGTCTAGCTTCTGTCATGCAAGGAAGCACGGATACGACTTTTTATGTGTTAACGATTTATTTTGGTGCAGTCGGCATCAAGCAAATGGGAGATGCGTTAAAAGTCGGTTTGCTTGCTGATTTAGCTGGGTTTGTGGCTGCTGTTTTTATTGTTTCATGGATGTTTTCTTAACGAACGATAATTATGGCAGAATATCGTCTACAATTTCCCCTCTCATTCCGTCGAGAAAATTTATTTTCTCGGCATTTTCTATTTGTTCTAGTCCAACCCGTTAAAAACAACTGAAACGAACACGATTGTTTAGAAAAGCCTGCTGGCTAAAAAGCGAATCTGCATCATTTGAATGATGTCTGTGGCTTTTCTTATTTCAACCGATGTGTAATAATGCATAATGACACATATTGAAGAATTTAGAGGTGATGGAATGGAGCGGCTACAAAAAGTGATCGCGCAGGCTGGTTTTGCGTCAAGGCGTAAAGCAGAGCAACTCATAATAGAAGGAAAAGTAACCGTTAATGGGAAAGTAGTAACAGAACTTGGAACGAAGGTATCCCCTTCCGATAAAGTCGAAGTAGGTGGCATTCCAGTGGAAGGACAGGAAAAAGTCTATTTCCTATTCTATAAACCACGCGGAGTCATTTCAGCGGTTTCTGATGATAAAAACCGTAAAGTGGTGACAGATTACTTCCCGTTTGTAGAAGAAAGGATTTTTCCGGTTGGACGCTTAGATTATGACACATCGGGGTTATTGCTTTTAACGAATGATGGAGAATTTGCTAATTTGCTGACACATCCGCGTTATGAAATTGATAAAACGTATGTGGCGCGTCTTAACGGTATTCCTCAGCGTTATATGTTAAAGCAATTAGCGACTGGGATTAAGCTTGAAGATGGGAAAACAGCACCGGCAAAAGTAAAGGAACTTGCGGTCGATAAAAAGAAACAGCGGGCAACGATTGAGATTACGATCCATGAAGGACGAAACCGTCAAGTCCGTCGTATGTTTGAAGCAATCGGTTTTGAAGTTCAAAAGCTCAAACGTGAACGATATGCGTTTTTAACGTTAAAAGGGTTAAATGCTGGAGAGTTCCGCGAATTAACAGCTCATGAAGTGAAACAACTCCGCACTTTGGCAGAAACAGGGATGTTGCGTTGACAAGAAATTGTCACACATCCTTCAAAACCATTTTTTTTAGGAAAAACACGGAAATGGTATAATGAAATAAGCATTGGTTACTAAAATAATAACAATGGTATGTTACATCGGGAGGGACAGCTGCTTGGATAAAAGAAAGAAAAGATTTATGATGCGTTCCGCTATTCTAGCAGTCTTAGCGATTGCTGTCGGTTATACGCTTTATACGAATTTGACGAAAGAGGCTCGAGGCACTTTACAAGTAGGTGATCAGGCACCTGATTTTGTCGTAACCGATCTTTCAGGAGAAAAGCATCAATTGTCTGAGTATAAAGGCAAAGGTGTTTTTCTTAATTTTTGGGGGTCATGGTGCGCCCCATGTAAAGAAGAGATGCCTCATATGGAAACGATATCAAAAGAGTTTAAAGATCAAGGAGTAGAAGTTCTAGCTGTAAACGTTGGAGACTCGGAATTACAAACGAAGAATTTTGCAAAGCAGTATGGCTTAACTTTTCCGATTGCGATCGACACAACGAAAGAGGTAGAAAAAGCATATGGTGTGAGCAGGCTTCCAGCTACATACATGATTAATGCAGACGGGAAAGTCGAAGAAGTGATTGTTGGTGGATTAGTGAAAGAAGAACAAGTGAGGGCTTTATTTGAAAAAGTGAAACCATAATTTTAAGGAGTTTTAAAATGGAGAAAGTTAAATGTGAGTGCGGCCATGTCAATCCTCACGGGACGATTCTATGTGAATCATGCGGGCGAGCATTAACGGAAGAAGCGAAGCAAGAAAAGCTGCATGATATGCGCTATGAAGGCAGTGCCCGCCGATCACAAACATATCAAAAGACCGTCGTTGATAAAGTATGGAATTTCTTTTCTTCGGTCAAAGTTGGGGTTTGGCTCATTGTTTTAACGCTTGTTGCATCATCCATTGGAACTATTTTTCCGCAAAAACTATTTATTCCTCAAAATATACCGCCAGAGCAATATTATGAAGAGGTTTATGGGTTTGCTGGGAAACTGTATTATGTGTTAGGGTTTTATGATTTATATAATTCTGCTTGGTTTATTGCTCTAATTGCCGCTATTGGTGTGTCTCTTGTGATTTGCAGTCTTGATCGTGTCATACCGCTTTATCGGGCACTGAAAAACCAACGGGTAGATCGGCATGTGTCATTTATGAGCAAGCAACGCTTCTTTGCGAAAAAGGAAATGAAGCTGAGTGAAGAAGAATGGCATGCAGTGAAAAATCAATTATCAAGCAAGCGCTATAAACTTCGCGAAGAAAATGGCAGTTTGTTGGCGGAGAAAAACCGTTTTTCACGTTGGGGACCTTATGTGAATCACATCGGTCTGATCATTTTTTTAATTGGTGCAATGCTTCGTTCAGTGGACGGAATGTATGTGGATGACCGCCTATGGATTCGTGAAGGAGCAACATTGGAGATTCCTGGAACGAATGGTGAGTATTATTTGAAAAATGAAAAATTCATTATTGAAAACTATGATAAAGAAAAAGATCCAGAAGTGTTCAATCAAGCGCTGGATCGAGCGAATGGCGTGGTGAAGACGTATCAAACGAATGCAGTTCTTTACCGGGATGAAAACCAAGGGCTGCCTGGGGCAGAACCAAAGCTCAAAAAGGTGAAAGAAGAGGAAATTCGCGTGAATGAGCCTTTGAAGTTTGACCATTTCGCTCTTTATCAAGATAGTTTCAGCAAAGATGAAATGAAGTCTATGGAGTTTGGGTTAACGAATAAAGCGACACAAGAAGAAGTAGGTCGAGTGAAGATCGACTTATTAAAACCTAAAGATGTGTACGATTTAGGAAATGGATATAAAGTAGAGCTGATTGGCTATTATCCAGATTATGATGGTTTTTCTGAAAAAGGAGAACCAACAACTAAGTCGCCTTTACCAAATAATCCGGCCTTTTTCTTTAAAATGATCTCTCCTGAGCATCCAAAAGGGGAAATTAGTTTCGTGGCGATTCGTAAAACGCTCGAGCCTGTTGGAGAAACTGAGTACAAAATGGAGTTCAAAGGAATTGAAACGCGCAATATTTCTGTACTGACTGTACGTAAAGATTTAACGCTATGGATTTTAGCAGTTGGAGGAGCGATCTTTATGATTGGGGTCGTCCAAGGAGCTTATTGGAATCATCGACGTCTATGGATTCGCCGAATTGATAGCGAAGTGTACGTTGCCGCCCATACAAATAAAAATTGGCATGGACTTAAACGAGAAATTGACGCAGCGCTCGAATCAACGAAAATACCGATGCTTGAAGATCAACAGAAGTCATCATAAGGAGGGGGAACCAAAATGTCTGACTTAGTTCAATGGAGTGGGAATCTGCTATACACTTCATTTATATTATACTTAGTGGCGACATTTTTATTCGGAGGAGCTGTTCGCCAAAAGAAAGATGGGCAAAAACAAGAGGAAAATCGCTGGGGAAAATTAGGGTTTACAGTGACAGTGATCGGTTTTATTGCCCAGCTAGGCTACTTTATTACACGCTGGATGGCTTCAGGGCATGCGCCTGTTAGTAATCTGTTCGAGTTTGTTACTTTCTTTGCTATGATGTTAGTTGGAGCTTTTATTGTCATTTATTTAATGTACCGTCTGCCTGTATTAGGGTTGTTTGCCTTGCCGGTTGCGACGATCGTCATTGCCTATGCAAGCATGTTCCCGAAAGAAATCAGTCCGCTCATTCCAGCACTTCAAAGTGATTGGCTACATATTCATGTGACGACGGTTGCGGCAGCGGAAGGAATTTTAGCGATTAGCTTTGTTGCAGGGTTGGTTTATTTAGTGAAAAATATTGATCAATCGAAAAGAAACAAACAAACGATTTGGCTAGAAGTTGTGATGTTTAGCCTTGTGGCAACGATCGGGTTCGTCATTGTGACAACATCTTTTAATCTTGCGGGATACGAAGCGAAGTTTGACTATATTAATAAAGATGGAAATCCGGCTGAAGAAACATTTCATATGCTAGCCATCATCGGTCCAAATGAAGGTCAATTACTAACAGACGGAAAATTTGAACCGATCATGGAGGTTCCTGGTTTTATTAATGCGAAAAAGCTAAATACGCTCGTTTGGTCACTTATATCTGGACTTCTTCTTTATCTCGTGATTCGTCTCGTGACTCGCAAACGAATCGGTGCGCTTGTACAGCCTTTTGTGAAAAATGTTAATTCAGACTTAATGGATGAAGTAAGTTACCGTTCGGTTCTCATTGGTTTTCCAGTTTTTACTCTTGGAGGATTAATCTTCGCCATGATTTGGGCCCAAATTGCCTGGTCTAGATTTTGGGGATGGGACCCGAAAGAGGTATGGGCACTGATTACATGGTTGTTCTATGCGGCTTTTTTACATCTTCGCTTATCGAAAGGCTGGCATGGAGAAAAATCGGCTTGGTTGGCCGTCATCGGATTTGTGATTATTATGTTTAACTTAGTAGCGGTGAACTTAGTCATAGCGGGTCTTCACTCGTACGCAACGCCGTAAATATGAAACCTCCGCTTTTATGCGGAGGCTTTTTTCTATAAGAATAGTTGATAAATTGAAAAAAAACAAAGATTAGTTAATAATGAAAGCAATGAATAAAAAGTATGATTCATTGTATGATTGGGAGGTTGCTACGTTGGAAACTGAATTAAAGATTTTAGTGGTAGATGATGAGGAGAGAATTCGCCGCTTGCTGCGAATGTATTTAGAAAGAGAAAATTATGTAATCGATGAAGCGGAAGATGGGGAAACAGCTCTCGAAATGGCTTTAAACGAAGAATACGATTGCATTTTGTTGGATTTAATGATGCCGGGGAAAGATGGTATTGAAGTATGTAGAGAGCTGAGAGAGAAGAAGGCTACACCGGTGATTATGTTAACGGCGAAAGGAGAAGAAGCCAATCGCGTTCAAGGATTCGAAGTAGGAACAGATGATTATATTGTGAAGCCTTTTAGTCCGCGGGAGGTTGTTCTTCGTGTGAAAGCCTTATTACGACGATCGTCTCCAACAACTTATTTACAGACAGATACGAAATCAAAGGATTTGATTGTGTATCCGCATTTGACGATTGACAATGATGCCCATCGAGTAACTGCGGATGGAGAAGAGGTCAATTTAACACCGAAAGAATATGAATTGCTTTACTTTTTAGCGAAAGCGCCAGATAAGGTATTTGATCGTGAACATTTATTAAAAGAAGTTTGGCATTATGAATTTTTTGGAGATTTACGGACGGTAGACACACATGTAAAGCGCCTGCGTGAAAAATTAAACAAAGTATCCGAGAAAGCGGCAAAAATGATTGTCACTGTATGGGGAGTAGGCTATAAATTTGAGGTTGTGAATGAATGAAGCTTTGGAGAAGTGTAGTAGGAAAGCTTTGGATGACCATTCTTTTGCTTGTATCGTTTGTTTTATTCTTTTTAACGATTTTGCTGCTTGAGTTTTTTGAGAATTACCATGCGAGAGAAGTCGAGAAAGAATTATCTGACACAGCGACAAAGATCTCTAAAGTTATTTCTGATCATGAAGATAAACAAACGGGTATGCAAGTCGCTTGGGATTTAGTAGATGAACCGGTTCATCTGATCATTGCGGAAAATAAAGAGCGTTTTCATTACGCCCCCGGCGATGAAGCGAGCACGACATTAGATCAATCGAAAGTGATCAATGACCCTGTACTCTCTCAAGTATTTACTGAAGATAAAAAAGTACGAACGGAGCTTCCTATTCAAGGAGGAATCCAATCCAATCGGCATGAGAATTCCATTGTCATTGCTGTTCCGCTTCGAATGACAGATAAAGAAGACGGAGCTGTCATTATTTATCAATCATTAGAGGTCATTAAGGAAACCTCTCAGCAAACAACAAGACTAATTTTACTAGCAGCGGGAATTGCCATTGTGTTAACAACTATCTTTGCGTTTTTCCTATCCACAAGAATTACAGCTCCTTTAAGGAAGATGAGGGAAGCTGCGACGGAAGTAGCAAAAGGAAAATTCGATACGAAAGTACCCATTTTAACAACGGATGAAATCGGTGCGCTTGCTACGTCCTTTAACCAAATGGCCAAGCAATTAAATTATAATATTCATGCGCTGAACCAGGAAAAAGAACAGCTTTCCAGTATACTAAGCAGTATGGCGGATGGTGTGATTACCTTTAATCGCGATGGGACAATACTCATCACCAATCCGCCAGCGGAGCGATTTTTGCAAAATTGGTATTATGAGATGGGAAATAATTACGATAATCAAACGATGCCTACTTTAGTGGCTGATTTGCTGAGAAAGGCGATTGAAACTGAGACGGAGCAAATTGGTGAATTGTCCTTAAAAGACCGCTCGTATGTAGTGATCGTCAGTCCGCTTTATAATGATAAGTCCGTTCGCGGTGCAGTAGCGGTGGTTCGGGATATGTCCGAAGAGCGGCGATTAGACAAGCTTAGAAAAGACTTTATTGCTAACGTCTCTCATGAATTACGGACACCGATTGCGATGTTGCAAGGCTACAGTGAAGCGATTGTCGATGATATTGCAGGAACGGAAGAGGAAAAAAGAGAAATTGCTAAAATTATTCATGAAGAATCGCTTCGAATGGGGCGTCTTGTGAATGAACTGTTAGATTTGGCGAGAATGGAAGCAGGGCATATTAATCTAGAATTAGAGGAAATCGAGCTGTCTTCGTTTATGAAGCGAGTATGCAATAAATTTCAAGGCTTAGCAAAAGAAAAGCAAATCGAATTGAGAGAAAATATTCCTGATGAGGAGTATTATATTGAGATTGATTCAGACCGCATTGAGCAAGTGTTGACGAATTTAATTGATAATGCTATTCGCCATACGCAGGAAAAAGGCTTTGTGGAAGTTAGATTAGAACGAAAAGCGGATGGGTATGAAGTTCATGTTCAAGATTCAGGTGTCGGCATTAGCGAAGAAGACTTGCCGTTTGTGTTTGAGCGGTTTTATAAAGGCGACAAAGCGAGAACACGAGGGCAATCAGGCACAGGACTTGGTCTATCTATTGCCAAAAATATGATTAAAGCACATCAAGGAAGTATTAAAGTAGAAAGCCAACTAGGAGAAGGAACAACCTTCACTTTTTACTTGCCACGAAGAAAATAAATGAAAGAGGAAGCTATTGTCTAGTAGCTTCCTCTTTTTTAAGTCATATTGAAAACGTTTTCGTGCATACAACTAGAAAGGCAGAGAACAAATAGAGTCGCAAGGAGGCCGATCAATATGACAGACTATATAAAGCGGTTTTGTATCGTGTTGGCGATGGTGGTGTGTGTCAGTTTGCTTATTCTTGGCGGAGGGATGATTCATCAGGAAAAGGAGTTGAAAAAAACGAGCATTTCGCATGGAAGAAGTTCAGATGTGATTACATAGAGATTAAATACTTCACACAATCGTTAAATTTATGTATAATAAACTCTAAAATACAATATCATTTCATCTTCGGGGCAGGGTGAAATTCCCGACCGGCGGTATAGAAGCATCCCTTCTGAGCCCGCGAGCCGCAAAGGCAGATTTGGTGAGAATCCAAAGCCGACAGTATAGTCTGGATGGGAGAAGGTGAAGGTCTGCCAGCGTTCAAAAAGTACAGTTTTGAACGTCTATTTGAGTATGACTTCAAACTCCCTCAAGCCTTTTGCTTGAGGGTTATTTAGTTGGCAGCCTTTCTTCTTGTGCAGGATGAATGAGAAGAAGGAGAGAGTTTTGTGAGAAACAAAAAGATTCGAGTGTTAACGTCTGTGGGTTTATTAAGTACATTATCCTATTTATTAATGTTGCTTAACTTTCCAATCCCGCCATTTCCAAGCTTTTTAATGATTGACTTTAGTGAAATCCCTGCGCTGATTGCTGCGATCGTCTTTGGTCCGCTTGCCGGTATTACGGTTGAATTCATTAAAAATGTATTAAATTTTTTAGCAGCAGGCAGTCCAACGGGTGTGCCTGTAGGGCATATAGCGAATTTCACAGCGGGTGTCACGTTTATCCTTCCGGTGTACTATGTGTATAAGAAATTTGAATCGAAAAAGGGAATGACTATTGCTTTGATCGCAGGGACAATAGTGATGGCTGTTATGATGAGTGTGTTGAACTATTATGTCATTTTACCAGCTTATACGCTTTTCTTAAATGCACCGGCGATGACAGCACCCGAAACGAAGCAGCTAGTAGTCACAGCTATTTTACCGTTTAATTTCATTAAAGGAATGGCGATGGCTGTAGTCTTTTTCTTCATTTATTCCCGCATTCAAGTATGGATGAAAAAACAATCAATGGCATAAAATGCTTAATGAATAAATGACGAAGGTCTCTGCTAAATTAATAGCAGGGGCTTTTTTTGAGGAAAACATTTTAAACATGCGGAAAGAACAAAAATAGATTATGATAAACGTAAATGATTCTTTTTGATAGAAATGAGGGAAGATTATGAATTTTTTAACGAGGTTTAGTTTGAAAAATGCCTTTGCCGTTTTCATTATTTCTTTTTTACTTATTCTTGGAGGCTTATACTCGTTTACGAAGTTAAAAGTGGACTTATTGCCGAATATTGAGTTTCCGCAATTAAGTGTGGAAGTTATCTACCCTGGTGCTTCTCCACAAGACTTAAATGAGCAGGTGACTTCTAAGCTTGAAGAAAAGTTTAAAGGGGTAGAAGGTGTTAAAAAAGTCCAAAGCTCTACTTTTGAAACGTTATCTGTAATTAGTATGGAATTCCCTTTCAGTACCGATATGGATGAAATGGAGCAGCAAGTGAACAATTTAATTAAAGAAGCGGACTTGCCAGAACAGACAAAAACGGAAATTAACCGTTTTTCTTTCGGTAGCTTTCCGATCTTTAATATTTCTTTATTCGCTAAAGAAGGGACGGATCTTCAACAGCTTCTTGATGAGGAAGTTATTCCTGAATTGAATAAGATTAATGGATTGAACAGTGTATCTGTTGGCGGATTGCAGGAAGAATGGCTTCAAGTGACAGTGGATCCAAACAAAGCTCGCGCCTACGGTTTATCACTTTCGCAAATTAAAGATCAAATCAATGAAAGGAATCTATCTTTTCCGGCTGGGACTATTGAAGGGAATCAAATCCAAGTTCCTGTCCGAGTCCAAGAAAAGGTAGAGACGAAAGAGCAGTTAGAGAAATTTATAATCACACCAGCGGCTTTTATTCCGAATGGTCAGCCGGTTGTATTGAAAGACATTGCCGTCATTGAAGAAGTAAAGGATCGGGCAGAAATCACACGCTATAATCAAAAAGATGCCTTGTCCATGGCGATAACGAAAAAGCAAGATGCCAA
This sequence comes from Bacillus sp. REN10, assembly GCF_016820555.1. Classification (GTDB taxonomy): domain Bacteria; phylum Bacillota; class Bacilli; order Bacillales; family Domibacillaceae; genus Bacillus_CE. The sequence continues at coordinate 521,646 of NZ_JADHDW010000001.1, forward strand.
TACCGTTGAAGTGGCTGAGAAAGTCATCAATATTATGAACAAGTACGACGGAGAATTTGAGTACGCCATCGGATTTGATTCAGCTGAAGGCATTGCCAAATCAGTTAGCACATTAATAAAAGAAGGATTACTAGGCGCGTTATTTGCTTCGTTGGCCGTGTTATTGTTCTTAAGAAATGTGCGTGCGACAATCATCGCCATTATTTCAATTCCGCTTTCTTTGCTTGTCACATCCATCTTTTTGTATCAGTTAGATATATCATTAAATATTATGACACTTGGTGGCATGGCTGTAGCTGTCGGTCGAGTAGTCGATGACAGCATCGTTGTTATAGAAAATATCTTTAGGCGAGTACGCAAATCGGGAGAAGGTGTGACGAATGAATTAATTATTCAGTCAACAAAGGAAATATTAAAAGCCATTACTTCTTCTACGATCACGACTGTTGTTGTTTTTTTACCGCTTGGTCTTGTCGGAGGGATTACAGGAGAATTCTTTCTTCCGTTTGCGATTACGATCGTGATTGCTTTATTAATGTCTTTACTCGTTTCCATTACGATTGTACCGATTTTAGCGAAGTTTTCGTTTAAGAAAGTTCCGCAGGCCGAAAAAGAAGGTCGATTACAAAAAGGATATGTACGGGCGATTGAGTGGTCATTAAACCATAAAGTAATTGTGATCATGTTATCTTTAGTTACGTTATTCAGCTCTTTTGCCTTTGCGTCCAGATTAGGATTTACCTTTATTCCAAATGAAGAGCAGAAGCTGTTAGCAGCCACGTTTCGTTTACCTTCGTCTACGCCACTTGAGAGAACAAATGAACTATCTTTACAGCTTGAACAATATTTAGCTGATGCAAAAGAAGTGGAAAATGTGACAACAGGGATTGGTACGAGGGATTTCCAATCAGGATTGAAGCGACCGAATCAAGCGAACTATTTTATTACGTTAAAAGATGGAGTCGATGTAGCTGATTATATCGACAAACTTGAACGTGAGATGGAAGAGCTGATTTTAACAGCAGAGCCGAAAGCCGTTCTTGGGGTGCAGGAGCAGCAAACGGGTGGCCCGCCATCTAATAATAATGTCAATATTGATTTATATTCCAATGATCTTGATCAATTACAAACAGCCGCTCAAATGGTTGAAACGTATATGAAGAAGCAAGATGACTTGAAATATGTTTCCAATAATTTCAGTGAAAAGCAAACGCAGCTCATCGTAAAGGTTGATCCTGCAAAGGCTGCGAAGGCAGGAGTATCGGGCTTTCAAATTCTTGGAGCCATCGCTGATCAAACGGAGCCGGTGGACGTTGGAAAGCTAGAATTGGATGGAAAAGAAAAAGCTGTTCGTCTAGCATATACAGAAAACGCCAATGCTGTTGATGATATTAAAAAGATTCAGCTATTCACAGCAAAAGGTCCATTAGCGATTACAGAAGTAGCGGATATCAAAGAGGGAGATGCATTTACGTCCATTCAAAAGCTTGATGGCAAAGTGTTTGCTCGAATTTCTGCGCAAATTGAAGGCAATGACATTCGAACTGTATCTGAGCGAGTGATTGAGGGAGTCAAACAGGATGTAGATTTACCAAAAGGAGTGAGCTTTGAAGGAGGAGGCGGAAGCGATGAAACCGTCGAAACATTCCAAGCATTAGGGTTAGCAATGGTCATTGCGATTGGATTAGTGTACATTACGATGCTCATTACGTTTGGTCAAGCGAGAATTCCATTTATCGTTCTTTCTTCTTTAATTTTTGTACCAATCGGTTCACTATTAGGACTAACGATCGCTAATGAGCCATTGTCTGTTAGTGTCATGATTGGTTTATTAATGTTGATTGGTATCGTGACAACCAATGCGATTGTGCTTGTTGATCGAATCGGACAAAATAGAGAGAACAAAGATATGACGATTCGGGAAGCATTGTTAGAAGCAGGAAAAACGAGACTGCGTCCAATTTTAATGACTGCCTTTGCGACAATTACGGCATTGATCCCGTTAGCGTTAACGACATCCTCTGGAACACTGATTTCAAAAGGCTTGGCGATTACAGTGATTGGAGGCTTGACGTCTTCTACTGTGCTAACACTTATTCTGATTCCTGTGCTATATGAATTATTTTTCTACCGAACAGTCAAGCAAGAGCAATCAAAATAAAAGAAACCCGCCAATTGGCGGGTTTCTTACTGTTTTATTCGTATTTTAAAGCGTCGCCATCAAACGGAGCGTCCGCCACTTTAATGGAATCTGTCGGGCAGCCTTCAAATGCATCTTGCATATCTTCTTCAAGCACTTCCGGAATAGCCGCTGTCCCTTCGTTATCATCTAAAATAACGAACGCAATTCCTTCATCATCATAATCATAAATGTCTGGTGCAGCTGCTCCGCAAGCACCGCATGCAATGCATGTGTCTTTATCAACAATTGTATATTTTGGCATTGTGAAACCTCCTTAGTGTATGTCAAATCCTCAATGGATTAAGCCAATCTTAAATCCTTAGAAAACTTCTATATTTTATTTTATATGTGATGTATTTACTTTTCAATAAAAAGTTCTCTCTCTGAAAATGATAAGGCTTTCATAAATTATCAACACTCTTTCGAGAACATCTGACGTATTTCGTGGTAAAATGGACAAAAGTGAAAAAAAGGAGACGAGAAAGTTGTTCATCCATGCAGTTATGCTATTGATGTTTAAGCAGTTAAACGGCGAGAGAACGGCCTCGTCCATCTATCATTTATTAAAAGGGAAGAAATCTTCTCAAACGATACAAGATGCTCGCTTATTTCAATTCGATCGATGGTTTCAAACGGCACCATTTCTCGAAAGAAATGTATATGATGAATGGATTCAACAATTGTTGAAAATGGGGTATGTGCAAGGTGACTCCAACTGCCTGTTAGTGACGGAAGCAGGCGAACAATGGCTTGCTCATTTTCGCGATACGTTAACGACTCTTGAGCATTTAAACGGTTTGAAACTGCAAGATTGCTCTTTATTGTTTTGGAAAAGGCTGGCGTTGCTTGTTCAAGTGACCTCTCATCTTGTGTACAAGCAAAAGCAGTACCATCCAATTACAAGGGATGAGCCCACTCTTTTTTGGATGAAGCAATTCCTTTCTGAGCAAATGCTATTGAAAGAAGAACTGGCTGTAAAGTTATATGATGAACTGGCAGGCAGTTTAAAAAGTCAAAGCTTTGAAGATCCACTGATACTTGTTCTTCGTTTATCGGGGAACAATAAAACAGGAAAAACCGCTGTGCAAACGGCTGAAATTGTTCATATGGAAGAAACGGAATATTGGTATCGCTTTTTAAATTTGCTTCATTTTTTGATTGAATACATTTATCAGCATGCCTCACAATTTCCATTGTTATACGGAGCCCTTAAGGACATATATGAGTCAGTGAACCTGACGCAATCAACGAAGAAGACGGCGGAGTTACTAAAGAAAGGCTATTCGCTTACAGAAATTGCTCAGCAGCGAAGACTAAAAATGAGCACGGTAGAAGACCATCTTGTTGAACTTGCTTTCAATATGTCTCATTTCCCGCTTGATGAGTATGTGAACGATCAGCAAGCGCAACACATTTTAGCTGTGGCTTTAAAGCAAAGTCATAAAAAGTTAAAGCCCATTAAAGATCAAATTCCAGATGTCACATATTTTCAAATTCGACTAGTATTAGCTAGGCATAGCAGGTGAGGGCATGGCAAAAATAAAGAAAATTCTATTCGAGCAATTTGGTTATTCTCAATTTCGAATGGGGCAAAGGGAAGTCATTGATTCTTTATTAGCAGGGCAGCACACGCTTGCTATGCTACCAACAGGAACAGGCAAATCACTATGTTATCAATTACCTGCCTATGTGCTGTCAGGTAGCGTGATCATTGTTTCCCCGCTTTTGTCACTTATGCAAGACCAAGTAGAGCAGTTAAAGATGCGCGGAGAAAAACGAGTGATTGCCATTAATTCTTTCTTAACTTTTACGGAAAAAAGTCATGTATTGAGCCGCTTGGGCCATTATCGCTTTATTTTCTTATCGCCTGAAATGCTAATGAATCAGTGGATGATTCAAGCGTTACAACAAGTGCACATTGCTTTATTCGTTGTCGATGAAGCGCATTGCATTTCTCAATGGGGACATGATTTTCGTCCGGATTATCTGTTGCTTGGGCAAGTAAGAGAAAAGCTGGGTCATCCGTTAACTTTAGCTTTAACCGCTACGGCTACCTCTGAAGTGAGAAAAGATATTCTTCGTTATTTACACATTGAAGACGCACAGGAATGGGTCTTTTCTGTGGATCGCCCGAATATCGCCATGGTGATTCAGCACTGTTCTTCGAGGGCGGAAAAGTTTGAACGCTTATCTGAGTTAGTTGTTAACTTAGAAAAGCCTGGAATTATTTATTTTTCGAGCCGGCGCGGAGCAGAAGAAGGAGCCGAGTGGTTAAAGCGGCAGGGGGTTCAGCAAACGGCCTTCTATCATGGAGGGATGGTTCAAGAAGACCGGATTTTAATTCAGCAGCAATTTCTCTATGACGAATTAGATGTAATTTGTGCTACCAGCGCCTTTGGAATGGGAGTGAATAAGGAAAACGTTCGATTTGTTATTCATTATCAACTGCCTTCGCAGATGGAATCTTATTTGCAAGAAATTGGCCGTGCAGGAAGGGATGGAGGGCAGTCGCTCGCCGTTTTATTATATACTCCAGGAGATGGAGAACTCCATACGATGATCACAGAAAATGAATTCCCTAACGATTGGCAAATAAAAAATTATTTTCGGTATCAGCCACATCATTCACAAGAAGAACTCATGAATATGCTCGGTTTAAGTGACATTCAGTACCGGTTTGTTTCTCGTTATGCCATGTCGATTGAGGAGGATTCTTTAGATGATAAGATCCGCTTGATCATTAAGCAGCGCGAAAGCAGGTTAACACAAAAAAAACAAAAACTTGATGAGATGCTTCAATGGGTATCGTCTAAAGCGTGTCGCCGGAGAGGGGCTTTGCAATTTTTTGAGGAAAAGGTCAATCAACGGCCGAATCGCTGCTGTGATATTTGCGGCATTCATTTGCCTGATTTCTGCGGGCGGACAAAAGTCGCTACAGAGGAAGCGAACAATGACTGGGAAGCCTTGCTGAAATTGTTATTAAATATTAAAGGATGATCAAGTTTTCGAATGAAAAAAAATAAACAATCCGAACTCATTAAACAAATCACAGATGAGGAACTTTTAAAATCATTATATCTTACACAATTTTTTTTATTGCTTCTTTCATTTATTGCAGGCTTCTTTTTGTTTCCTGATTTTTCATCATTTTACAATTTGTTTCAATGGTCGTTATTCGAAATTGTCATCATAGGGGCAGGAGTAGGAATGATGGTTGTAATATTTGATCTTTCCTTAATGAAATGGTTGCCTGATCGATATTATGATGACGGCGGAATTAATGAGCGGTTATTTGCTCAGCGATCTATTTGGGACATTTTTTGGATCGCGGCGGTAGTGGCCGTTTCCGAAGAAGTTTTTTTTCGGGGGATGTTACAAACCTCTGTAGGGTTGGTCGTCACTAGTTTAATTTTTGCTTTGATTCATATTCGATATTTATCCCAATGGTATTTAACATTGAATGTGGTCCTTTTAAGTTTTGCAATCGGCTGGTTATTTGAATGGACAAACAACCTAGCCGCGACGATTATGATGCATTTTGTAATTGATTTTTTCCTTGGCTTAGCGATTCGAAGACAAGCGAGGAAACAGGCAAGTAGTGTTAGAGAGGAAGAGAATAAATGACAGTAGATCCTTATCGTGAATTAGCGAGAAAGAATCGTCAGGAAATACAAAAAGTTCATGTGGAGAAGCTGGAATCTAACGAAATAGAAAATCATTCCCGCATAAAGAGGAGAGAAGAACAAGAACAGCAACAACGCCAAAATCCGTTATTAAAAATCCTGTTATTCTCATTTATTTTAATTCCCATTTTAACGGGTTTATGGTATTCGTACGAACAAAGCAAAAAAGAACCGTCTAATTCCGAAGTGATTGAAAAAGCATATAGCTTAGAGGAGATGACCGAGGTCATAGATGAATAAAAGGGCGGAGACAAGCACTCCAGCCCTTTTTATTATATATGATGACCTTAAAAGAATTTCTTTCGATCGCGTTCCTCTTTTAAAATCTCTACCGCTTCTCGGAACCGTTGCGAGTGAATCACTTCTCTCTCCCTTAAGAAGCGGAGGCCATCATTTAAATCAGGGTCATCGCTGACATCGATGATCCATTGATACGTCGCCCGCGCTTTTTCTTCTGCAGCAATATCTTCGTACAAGTCAGCAATCGGATCTCCTTTCGCCTGAATATAGGTGGCTGTGAAGGGAACCCCACCTGCATTTTCATAAAATAAGGCGCGGTCATGATTGACATAATGAGCTCCTAGTCCAGCAGCCTTCATTTGCTCAGGTGTCGCGTCTTTTGTAAGCTTATATACCATTGTGGCAATCATTTCTAAATGCCCTAATTCTTCTGTGGCAATGTCGGTTAATAATCCAACAACAGATCCTGGAATGGTATAGCGCTGGTTCATGTAGCGTAAAGCGGCGGCAAGTTCCCCGTCTGCTCCGCCGTATTGCTCAATTAAATATTTGGCTAAAGTAGGGTTGCATGTACTTACTTTCACTGGATATTGTAGCTTTTTTTCGTAAATCCACATGTTGTTCTCCTCTCTTAGTTTATACTTGCCAAGGCCACGGTTCTTCTTTATAGTCGAAAGGGTGATGGGAATAGCTGTAGCCAAAGCTTGTCATCGCTCCGTATTTTTTCTCAAATGCTTTTTTCAGTGTTTTGCTCGATCTCACCATTTGGTTGTATTGTTGTACAGCTTGCAGATCATCGGGGTGGGTGTGCAAATAAAGGGTTAATTCTACGATCACAAAGTCAGTCGCTTGAATTTGTTCAAGTTCACGATAATATTCTTGAGAAAGCGACTTCATTTTTTAGCTCCCTCCTTTGGTTCTTTAAATGGAAAGTAAGGATCGAAAAAAGCCTTCCATAACGTTCCTTTTTGCAAGGCGGCTAGAGGGGGAAATTGCTCTAGACCCGGCGGTTGAAACCCTATAAATAATTGCGGACCAGTTGAGTATCTTTTTATTTTAATGGGTGGACAAGGGTCCATCGGGCTGATAAAAGGCCGATACGTTCGATACCATTGATTTTTGTCCATGCCTTGCCTCCTTATATCGTCTATTCTTCAATCTATTGTATGGGCGATTGGAGTGAGATATTATTGATTTTTAAGAGGATTTGAATGAATGAAATGATTGGTTAAATTTGTATTAGAGGATGTAGCGTATATGATATGGTTAATACTCGGAATAATTTCGTTTGGAGTGGCTTTACTGCTTTATATGTGGAAAGAAGCTCATGGAAACAAAGTGAAGGAAGAAACAATTGTATTGAACAGCTACCCGGGAAAAGAACCGTTTACGTTCTTTTTTATTTCGGACATTCATAGGAGGAAAATCCATCCATCGATTATTGAAGCCATTAAAGGAAGAGCAGAACTCATCATAATCGGGGGAGATTTAGCCGAGAAAAGGGTAAGCTTTGAACGAATCGCTTATAATTTGCAATTATTAAGGGAGGTTGCTCCTGTTTTTTTTGTGTGGGGTAATAATGATTATGAACTCCCAAAACAATCATTTGAGCAATTATTAAAAGCGCATGACGTAGTGATGTTGCGGAATGAATCATTTTGTGTTCAAACAGTGGAAGGAAAAGAGATTTATTTATTAGGTGTAGACGATTTAAGTGTCGGCTACAGTGATAAAGAAAGTACCTTTAAACAGGTGCCAGACGAAAGTTTTAAAATCCTGCTTAGCCATAACCCGTTATTTATTAGGCGAATGATGGAAAAAGATCAAGTGGCTCTTTTTTTGAGCGGTCATACACACGGGGGACAGATTCGACTGTTAGGAATGGGATTATATAAACAAGGCGGCTGGACACAAAGAGGAAATATGATGGTGCTTGTCAGCAACGGCTACGGAACGAGTGCTCTTCCTCTTCGATTGGGAGCGAAAGCCGAGACGCACTTGATCACCATTATGTCTTCTTGAGTGAGTACAAAAGGTGAAAATGACCTATACAAATTTTACACAGATCAGCCTTCGCTATATAATGGGGGTAATATGTGAAGGTGTAGAGAGGAAGTTGAAGAAATGAGCGAAGGTAAATACAATATTAAGGCGGTTTCCAATTTAGTTGGCATCCAACCAGGAACCCTTCGTGCTTGGGAAAGACGGTATAAAATATTAAATCCTGTTCGAAACGATTCGGGGCACCGGTTATATACAGAAGAGGACGTAAAAAAGTTAAAATGGCTCGTCGAGAAAGTCAACCGGGGGTTTACGATTAGTCAAGCGGTTTCATTAATGGATCAGCACGAAGTAGGTTTAGATCAACAGGTCACTTCACACGCACACGAGGAGCAATCCTCTCTTTCTGAAGAACTATTGCGGGCCTTGCTTTCTTTTGATGAAGTAAAGGCACAACAATTAATTAACCAAGCCTTCTCGTTGTATACGATTGATAAAGTAACGGTTGAAATATTAGCAGAGCTGCTTGTTCGAATCGGGTATATGTGGGAAAAAGGAGAAATTACAACGGCTCATGAGCACTTTGCCACTTCGATTTTACGCTCACGAATCGGCATGATTATGCATTCTTTTCCTCATAATGGCATCCTTCCTAAAGTGGTAGCTGTATGTGGTCCAGGAGAGTGGCATGAGCTCGGCTTGCTCATCTTTACTTTATTTGTTCGCCGGCGAGGCTATGAAGTGATTTATTTAGGTTCGAGTTTAAAAGACGGAGATATAGAAGTCGTTTTAGATACAGTGAAACCAAAGTTTCTCTTTCTTTCAGTCACTTTAATGGAAAACTTACCTAAAACGCTGCAATTAATCGATCAGCTGAAGGCAGAGCAAGCGGATCTTCAGATTGGCATCGGTGGAGCAGCTGTGAATGAAATGGCTGAACAGCTAGCGAAAAGCTATGAACAGCATATCGTTGGTCACACGAAAGAAGAATGGGAAGATTGGCTGAATCAGCAAATATAATCATGCGTTTATAACTCACCATCTCTGCTTCTTATCATAGTATGTGTTAAAGAGGTCCTTTAAAGCAGGGGGCAGCAGATGATGAGGATAGAAAGATTATCAGAGAATAAAGTGAAGCTTTCCGTTACTTATGATGAGTTAAGAAAAAGAGGCTGTTTAAAGAAACATATTTTGGAGGATTCTTTTATTTGGCATGAAATCTTTGATGAAATGTTAGATGCCATTGAAGAGCAGTTAAATATTGACACAGAAGGAATGATCGCTATTGAAGTACATTCGATGGCGGGGGATGAGTTAGTGCTTATTTTAACGATTGAGCATTTAGACTTTTTTGATAAGTTGGAGGATGTGGCAGGAGGAAAAAGTGATGAACACGGCTTTGAACAAACCATTAAGTTTTTAGATATTGAAGATCTCATTGGCCTCGTTCACGATGATCCAAGAATCCGCTCCATTTCAAGCTCGCTGTTTTATTTTAAAGGAGCGTACTATGTGAATTTTTCCTTTGACTTTGATAGTCAATTCGATGTCTTTGAAGCTGTCTTAATGGAATATGGGATGTATTCGAGTTTACCAGAAGAAATGCTTAAGGAATATGCGTTGACGATCATTCCTTCCAACGCTATGAGAAAGCTTTATCAGTATTTTATTAAGCGTGTGTCAAGCTGAAATCGTTGAAATTAGCTGTTCTTTCTCCTATCATTTAAATGGATAGGAGATTTTTTTTGAAAAGCTTTGTTAACGTGTCGTGTGGATTGTTGACCTATTTGAATGAAATGAGAAGAAAACGTCCGGTAAGCTTATTTTTCGACAAAGCCTTACGGAAATAATGCTGCAGTGAAAAGATAGATGTTGGAAACGAGGAGTGAGTAAGATGCAGAAGGAAGATTGTATTATTGTAGGCGGAGGGCCTTGTGGGCTTTCTGCCGCTATTGCGTTAATGGAGATCGGAAAACGCCCGCTTGTCATTGAAAAGGGAAACATCGTTCATTCTATTTATAATTATCCAACGCACCAAACTTTTTTTAGTTCAAGTGAAAAGTTGGCGATTGGTGATGTGCCATTTATTATCGAGGGACGGAAACCGAAACGAAATCAGGCTCTCACTTATTATCGAGAAGTCGTCAAATTAAAAGATATTCGGGTCAATCGCTATGAAACGGTTCATAAAGTCGAGAAACAGGAAAATGGCTTATTTCATGTGTATACTTCTAAAGCACAATATGAAACACCTTACGTCGTCATTGCTACCGGTTATTACGACCATCCTAATATGATGAACGTAAAAGGAGAGCATCTTTCGAAGGTGTTTCACTATTTTAAGGAAGCACATCCTTATTTCGATATGGATGCTGTCGTTATTGGCGGCAAAAATTCCTCTGTCGATGCTGCGCTAGAGCTGCATAAGGCGGGGGCTAGAGTGACTGTTCTTTACCGCGGAAGTGAATATTCACCAAGCATCAAGCCGTGGATTCTTCCTGAATTTGAGGCATTAGTGAGAAATGGGGAGATTCGCATGGAATTTCAAGCTGTGGTGAAGGAAATGACAGAAGAAGAAGTCATATATGAGCAAAACGGTGAGTTGAAACGATTGAAAAATGATGTGGTGTTCGCCATGACAGGGTATCATCCGGACCATGAATTTTTAAAGACAATGGGTGTAAAGATCGATATTGAAAGCGGTCGACCGCATTATGATCCGGAGACGATGGAAACGAATGTGAACGGGATTTTCATTGCAGGGGTGATTGCTGCTGGGAATAATGCCAATGAAATTTTTATTGAAAATGGTCGATTTCATGGGGGAGACATTGCTAAGGCTATTGCTTTTCGAGAAGAAATAGAATAAAAGTAGGCGGAGCGATCGGTTATTTGATTGCTCCGCCTTTTGAACAATGAATGGCGTGAAGCTCGTTAATTAAATATGTTTTCGAGAGCAGTAGCATCGTATTTTGCCGATAAGGCGATTAAAAGTTTGATTCGGGCTTTTTGGCCATTTAAACCATTAGAGAAAATCACTCCGAACTCTTTTAACTGTTTGCCACCGCCTTCATACCCATAAACGTCCTGTACAATGCCGTTAAAGCACCGAGACACAAGGACGATGGGGATTTGCTGTCTAACCAACTCTTTTACCCCGGCAACAGCAGCAGGAGGGAGGTTTCCTTGACCAAGCGCTTCAATAACGACGCCATCGTAATGGAGCTCATGTAAAGCTGATAAAAGAGAAGCATCCATTCCGGCGTAGGCTTTAATGAGAGCGACTCGCTGATCAATAGTTGTGACATCGATTTGTTGTCGCTTCGTCGGCACATGATGAAATACGATTTTACTTTTCGTCACAATGCCGATAGGTCCATATTGTGGACTCTGAAAAGTGGAAATATTACTGGTGTGTGTTTTTGTAACGTTTTCGGCTGAATGAATTTCATCATTTAAAACAACTAATACTCCTTTCCCTCTAGCGGAGTCACAAGCGGCCACCTGAACGGCACTTAGTAAATTATATAGTCCATCTGCTCCAAGTTCATTGCTCGATCGCATCGCCCCTGTAAGGACGATAGGTACATCAGTTGATAATGTTAAGTGGAGAAAGTAGGCTGTTTCTTCTAGCGTATCTGTTCCATGTGTGATCACCACCCCGTCAAACGCTTCTTTTCGCAGCCGCTCCTCGATTAGTTGTTTCAAGTGCAGCATTTCTTTTGGTGTGATGTGAGGGGATGGTAAATGAAAAGGCTCTACCGTTGTAACATGAGCTGCTTCGTTTAATAAGCTAGTGGATAGAAGCAGAGGATTTTGTTCCCCTGGTGTCACAGCACCGGATTGTTTATCCTCCATCATCGAGATGGTTCCCCCTGTATGTATAACAAAGACGTGTTTTTTAGACAAAAGAACAAACCTCCTAATTCTTTTTGCAAATTTTGTATTTTCAATCCCTTTTATTAATGATACGATGAAGAAAACAGAAAGAAAAGAGGACAGATGGATGCTGGCAATCTTTTCGGCAGGGATCGCACCAGGGCTTGCGCTATTATGCTATTTTTATCTTCGCGATAAATATGAAACAGAGCCTGTCACTACTGTAGCGAAAGCTTTCATTTATGGGGCGTTACTTACATTTCCAACCATGTTTATTCAATATGTTTTGGCAGAAGAAGGGATCACGTTTTCCACTATAATCGAAGCCCTTTTTACGGTCGGATTTCTTGAAGAGTTTGTAAAATGGTTTATTTTATTTTATTTAATTTATCAACATGTTGATTTTGATGAGCCCTATGACGGCATTGTGTATGCGACGAGTGTGTCTTTAGGGTTTGCTACGATTGAAAATGTACTTTATTTACTTGCTCACGGGGTGGAACATGCTTTTGTAAGGGCGCTTTTACCTGTATCCAGCCACGCGTTATTTGGAGTAGTGATGGGCTTTTATTTAGGAAAAGCGAAGTTTCATCGAGATGGAAGAGAGAAGACATATTTATTCTTAGCTTTTCTCATTCCGTTTTTGCTGCACGGATTCTTTGACTATATTTTATATTTAGAAACCATTTGGGTCTATTATATTGTTCCTTTTATGTTTTTCCTATGGTGGTTTGCTCTAAGAAAAGTAAAGCAAGCACATATTTTAACTGAACAGCATCATCGCGAATTATTTCAAGAAAGAAGCTCTTCATGAAAAGGGCTTCTTTTTTGTGTTTCTGGATCATTTTAACAGTGGAAAGCTGTTTGATTATGAAACTTTACTGAATAAAAAAAGGTTAGCAGAAAAAACTACGAATACACATCATACTTCATGTGGAGGGTAAAAAAATGCGAATGGGTGCAAGAGTCATAAAGACAGCAATCGCTTTTGTTATGCTACTTAGCTTGGTGATTGGGGGGCTATTTATTTCACCGTTATATACATCCGCTTTTTCAGGGCAAGTCATTCAAAAGGGGGCTTATGGAGACGATGTTATTGAGCTGCAGACTAGGCTGAAATATGTTGGTTATTATAAGGGGAGAGTAGATGGTGTTTATGGATGGGGAACGTATTGGGCTGTTCGAAACTTTCAAAAGGCCTTTGGTTTGCCTGTCGATGGTCTCGTTGGTCAAACAACAAAAAATAAACTAATTAAAGCCTCTAAATATAATAAAAGTTATGTAAAAAATCAGAGCAGCAGTAGGAAATCCTATAATAACAAAGCAGCAGCGACAAGTGTGCCAGGAGGTTTTTCTCAAAATGAGATTCGTTTAATGGCTAATGCTGTCCATGGTGAAGCGCGTGGAGAGCCATATGAAGGACAGGTAGCAGTAGCAGCTGTTATTTTAAATCGAGTGGCTAGTCAAAATTTTCCTAATACTGTATCAGGGGTTATTTTTGAACCGAGAGCTTTTACAGCAGTGGCCGATGGACAAATTTGGTTGACGCCAAATGAGACGTCGAAACGGGCGGTGATTGATGCCCTTAATGGATGGGATCCTACGAACAATGCGTTATATTATTTTAACCCGAACACTGCAACGAGCAAGTGGATTTGGACGCGTCCGCAAATTAAACGAATTGGTAAGCATATTTTCTGCAAATAAGGAGGGAAGCAGTTATGTTGCGAATACTAACGATGGTTTTTCTATCATTAGTAGCGGTGGGGACAGGCCTTTGGGGATATCAAGAGCATCGTGAAAAAAACGCGGTATTAATTAATGCCGAAAACAGTTATCAGCGGGCATTCCATGATTTAACGTACGAAGTGGATAAACTTCATGATCAAATCGGCGCAACGTTAGCGATGAATACGCGACATTCTCTATCCCCTGCTTTAGCAGATGTATGGAGATTAACTTCACAGGCACACAGCGATGTCGGACAATTGCCGCTCACTTTATTACCTTTTAATAAAACGGAAGAATTTCTAGGGAATATTGGAGATTTCAGTTATAAAGCAGCAGTGAGAGATTTAGAGAAAGAGCCCTTAACGGATCAAGAGTATAATCATTTAAAGAATTTATATAAGCAGTCAGCCGATATTCAAAATGAATTACGAAAAGTACAACATATGGTACTGAAAAACAACTTGCGTTGGATGGATGTAGAGCTGGCGTTAGCAACGAACAAAGAAGGAGCAGATAATACAATTATTGATGGATTCAAAACGGTAGAGAAGAGATCGGAAGGCTTTAGTGAATCATATGTGAACAGTTTGCCTGGACAAGCAAAGCAATTGACTCATCATCAGTTGCAAAAATTGAAAGAAACCGCGATTTCTAAAAAAGAAGCTGTTCAACAAGCAAAAACATTTACAAACATCAAAAATCCGGAACAAGTAAAGATAACAAAAAGCGGGAAGGGCTCTGATTTCTCTTTCTATAGTATTAATATGAAAGGCGGAAATGGGGAGAAAGCAAGTATTGATGTGACTAGAAAAGGGGGCCATCCTATTTGGTTCATTATCAATAGGGACATTAAGCAGCCAACGATCGGATTAAATGAAGCAAATCATCAAGCGGCGGCTTTTTTAAAGAAGCATCAATTTACAGATTTAGAACTGGATGATAGTACGCAATATGATCATATAGGGGTATTTACTTTCATTGGAAAGCAAGATGGTGTGCGAATTTATCCAGATGCAGTGAAAGTAAAGGTGGCGCTAGATAATGGGCAGATTATTGGTGTCACAGCCAATGAATATTTAGAAAACCATCGCACAAGAAAGTTCTCGAAGCCGGCTATACCTGAAGGTAAAGCTCAAAGCTTTATTAATCCAAAAGTGAAAATAGAAGAAAAGCGGTTAGCAATTATTGAAAATGCATTAAATCAAGAAGTTCTTTGTTATGAATTTTTAGGAACGCTTGGAGAGGACACGTATCGAATTTTAATTAATGCCAAAGATGGGCGGGAGGAACAAGTAGAGAAATTACGCAATGCGGAGCCGGTCTATGAAAATGTATTGTAAATGATGGGGATAGTATTCTTACATTGCATTTTCAGAAATCACCATCTATAATTTGGATTATACCCATTATAGTAAAATTGAACTATGGGCAGTCAGAAATTAGGGTGAGGGATTGTAATGCTTAAAGTAGGAATAGATTTAATGCTTGAGCCGTTAGATGTGTCAGATGAAGAGGAAAAAGAAGCTTACCGCTGCAAGGTGGCAGATATAAAAGATGGTCAAGTATTTATTAATTACCCCGTGAATATAAAATCGAACCGCACGGTCTTATTGATGGACAATACCGAGTTAACAGCGGAATTTATCGACCCGACAGCCGCTTCTGCGGTGTATGTATTTAGTACAAAAGTCATTGGTCGGGTCAAACATTCTATTCCGTTGTTAGTTTTGCAGGATCCTGGTTTGGAGAAGTATCAACGAATTCAGCGGCGTAAATATGTACGTGTGTCCACAGCCGCAGATGTAGCTGTGCACTTAGAGGCACAAGCCCCTTTTACTGCCGTGACGATTGATTTAAGTGCTGGCGGATTAGCTATTCCTGTTCCTAGCGGGATGGACATAAAGCAAGGAGATCAAGGAAAAGTGTTTCTTTCCATTCCATTTGAGTCTGGAGATCATCATTATTTTGAATTAACAGCTAAAGTGGTAAGGGTGTATGAAGAGGAAAAAAGCAATCGAACCATTGCTTCTCTCCAACTAAATGATATGTCTAGAGTAGAACAGCAATTATTGATGCGCTTTTGTTTTGAGCGTCAAATTATTTTAAAAAGAAAAGGACTCGTATAAAGGTTGCCTTTTACCGAGTTTTTTTTTGAAGAATATCTTTTCATCGTATGGTAAAATGAAAGGACAAATTGATTAGAAGGTGAAATAATGACGAAACCAATGCAAATTGCCATCGACGGACCAGCTGCTGCAGGAAAAAGTACAGTAGCGAAAATAATTGCGGAGAAATTATCATATGTTTATATCGACACTGGTGCGATGTATCGAGCACTTACTTATAAAGCTTTACAGCAGCATGTAGACCCGGAAAGCGAGAGCGATTTATTACAGCTGCTTCAGCATATAGAAATAGTGTTAAAGCCTGGAGAAAACGGGCAACAGGTGTTTGTTGACGAGCAAGATGTAACGAATGAAATTAGAACGAATGACGTGACAAATACGGTTTCCTTCATCGCGAAACATCCTTTAGTGAGACAAGAGATGGTGAAACGTCAACAAGCGTTTGCTAAAGCTGGAGGAGTAGTGATGGATGGACGAGACATCGGCACTCACGTACTGCCAAAGGCGGAAGTCAAAATTTTTCTGAAGGCAAGCACAGAAGAACGTGCAAAAAGAAGATATAATGAGAATCTTTCGAAAGGAATTCCTTCAGATTTAGAGAAATTAAAAGAAGAGATTACTCTTCGCGATCAAATTGATTCAGAAAGAGCAGCTGCTCCATTAAAGAAAGCGGATGATGCGATTGAGCTCGATACGACATCTTTAACAATTGACGATGTTGTAGAAAAAATTATGGCGGTAGTAAAAGAGGAGAAGGTAAAATGACGACCTTTTATTCGATTGCCAAGACGGTCGTGAAGACGATCTTAATGCCGATGTATCGAATCGAAGTTCATGGGAGAGAACATTTCCCAAAGGACGGAGGGGTGCTTCTCTGTGCTAATCATATTGATAATTTAGATCCCCCTGTCGTCGGAATTACAGCCCCGAGGACGGTCTCCTTTATGGCTAAAGAAGAGCTGTTTGAAGTCCCGATCCTTGGAAAAATGATCTCTCAGTTGCAAGCATTTCCGGTAAAAAGAGGAATGAGCGATCGCGAAGCATTACGAAAAGGACTAAACTTCTTGAAAGAGGGAAAAGTATTGGGTCTCTTTCCAGAAGGGACGCGATCCAAAACAGGAGAGATTGGCAAAGGGCTAGCCGGTGCCGGTTTTTTTGCCCTTCGCACGGAGGCATATGTTGTACCTTGTGCGATTGTAGGTCCGTATAAGCTTTTTCGTAAACTAAAAGTGATTTATGGCCCGCCGATTGATATGTCAGAACTTCGCGAAAGAAAAGCGAATGCGGATGAAGTAACGGAAATTATTATGAGCCGTATCCGTCAGTTACATGACAGTCATAAATAAAAGCTTCTTGCTTGACAAATGGCTGTAATTGTTAGAAGTTAATAGAAAGAATATTTATTTAACTAAATGTTAGCAGTTTCGTATTAAGGAGGAGTACATATGACAGAGGATATGAACCAAGTAGAAGTGAACAACTATGCAGTAGGCGACAAAGTCCAAGCAACAGTGGTGAAAGTGGAAGAGAAGCAAGTGCAAGTTGAAATTGAAGGAAGCAAAAAATACGGTATCATCCCAATCAGTGAACTATCCAGCCTTCATGTGGAAAAAGCTACAGATGTAGTAAATGAGGGCGATAAGCTTGAACTGCTCGTAACAAAAGAAGAAGACGATCTTTATGTTCTTTCTAAGCGCAAAGCGGATGCCGATAAAGCGTGGGAAGAAATGAACAAGCGTTTTGAAGCTGGTGAAGTGTTTGAGGCTGAAATTAAAGAAGTAGTGAAAGGCGGACTTGTTGTTGATCTTGGCGTTCGCGGTTTTATTCCTGCTTCATTAGTTGAAGATCATTATGTGGAAGATTTTGAAGATTATAAAGGTAAAACATTAAGTTTGAAAATCGTGGAATTAGAACAAGAGAAAAACCGACTGATTTTATCTCATCGAGCAGTTCTTGATTTAATGAAAGCAGAAAATAAAAAGAAAGTACTGTCAGAAATTCAAGCAGGTGATGTGTTAGAAGGTAAAGTGCAGCGACTCACTGACTTTGGCGCCTTTGTCGATATTGGCGGGGTAGATGGACTTGTTCATATCTCTCAACTGTCACACGAACATGTAGATAAACCTTCTGATGTCATTAAAGAAGGGCAAGAAGTGAAAGTGAAAGTATTATCTGTTGATCGGGATAGCGAAAGAATTTCTTTATCCATTAAAGAAACTTTGCCTGGACCATGGACGAACATCGCAGATAAGGCACCAATCGGTTCTGAATTAACTGGAAAAGTAAAACGCCTTGTATCATACGGAGCGTTTGTTGAAGTATTCCCAGGTGTGGAAGGGCTCGTTCATATTTCACAAATCTCTAACAAACACATTGGCACACCGCATGAAGTGCTCCAAGAAGGGCAAGAAGTGAACGTGAAAGTTCTTGATGTGAACGAAGAGGAAAACCGTTTATCTTTAAGCATCAAGCAATTACAAGAGGCAGAAGTGGAACCTGAAGAGAGTGCTTACGAAATGCCTGAAGAAAGCACAGGCTTCCAACTTGGAGAAATGATTGGAGATAAATTAAAAGGATTAAAAAACAATAATTAAATAGGTAAAACTATTTGAATGAGAAAATGGTGATGAGTTGTGACTAGGGAACAAAGAAAAAGAGAACATATTCAATATGCACTCTCTACAGGCCAAAGTCGTGCGACTGGCTTTGATGACATTGACATCGTTCACCAAAGTCTTCCAAACATCGCTTTGAATGACCTCTCCATTCAAACTAAAATTGGCGAACTTACTTTAAGTTCGCCAATTTTTATCAATGCGATGACTGGGGGCGGAGGTAGAGAAACGGAAAAAATTAATGAGAACTTATCTATAGCAGCACGGGAGTCTGGTGTAGCCATGGCAGTAGGATCACAAATGTCCGCCATTAAAAATCATGCTGAAAGACAAACCTTTCGCGTCGTTCGTCAAATGAACCCGAAAGGAATCATATTAGCTAATATTGGCAGTGAGGCGACGATCGAACAGGCCGCAATGGCTGTCGAGATGCTTGAAGCGGATGCGCTGCAAATTCATTTAAATGTGATTCAAGAATTGGCGATGCCCGAAGGAGACCGTAACTTTTTCGGCGCTTATGAGCGGATTCAGGCGATCACAGAGTCCTTGCCAGTGCCTGTCATTGTAAAGGAAACCGGATTCGGCTTAAGCAAAGAAGCGGTCAATCAATTATCTGCTTTACCGTTAGCTGCTATTGATGTGGGCGGTTTTGGCGGAACTAATTTTGCTGCTATTGAAAATGCTCGCAGGAATAGGGCTCTTGCTTATTTTAATAACTGGGGCATTTCTACAGTTGCATCCATTGTCGAAGCAAGGCAAACAGCACCTCAACATTTAAATGTCATCGCTTCTGGCGGTATACAGCATAGCTTAGATGTGTTAAAAGCCCTTATACTTGGAGCTGATGCAGTTGGAATGGCAGGGTTTCTGCTGAAAACCTTGTTGCAGGAAGGGTTTGAGTCGTTGTTAGTAGAAATAAACGAACTGCATGAAGATTTAAAAATGATGATGTGTGCTTTAGGTGCTACTACTGTAGAAGAATTGCATCGCGTACCTGTGGTGATTAAAGGAGAAACTTATCATTGGTTGGATGTGCGAGGGTTTGAGCCAAGGGGTTTGAGTCAAAGACCTTTCAAGTAAACTCCCTCAACTAGAACTCTTTCATGGTTTTGGTTGCTTGCTAAGGAGAATATTGATAAAATGGATAAGTTCAGAAAACCCTTCTACGTCAGAAGGGTTTTATTTATACGGACGTAGACAATAATGATGATAACCAAAATAGAATGTAAGTGTGGAAAGGATGAATAAAATGGTGAAACCAGTAGTCGCCATTGTAGGGCGCCCGAATGTAGGGAAATCAACCATTTTCAACCGAATTGTCGGCGAAAGGATTTCAATCGTCGAAGATATTCCTGGTGTAACAAGAGATCGAATTTATAGTTCAGGAGAATGGTTAAATCATGAATTTAACCTTATTGATACCGGTGGAATTGATTTAGGAGATGAACCGTTTTTAGAGCAAATTCGTCAACAGGCGGAAATTGCCATCGAAGAGGCGGATGTGATCATCTTTTTAGCAAGTGGAAGAGAGGGTGTGACTTCAGCTGATGAGGAAGTTGCAAAAATCTTATACCGCTCCAAAAAACCAATCGTTCTTGCTGTAAATAAAGTGGACAATCCAGAAATGCGCAGTCAAATTTATGACTTTTATTCTTTAGGTTTTGGGGAGCCGTTTCCGATCTCCGGTGCGCATGGAATTGGATTAGGAGATATGTTAGATGCGGTCGTCGCCCATTTTCCACAAGTGGATGAAGAGGACTATGATCCAGATGTCATTAAATTCTCGTTAATTGGTCGTCCGAATGTAGGGAAGTCTTCTCTAGTCAATGCCTTGCTAGGGGAAGAAAGAGTCATTGTAAGTAATGTGGCTGGAACGACGAGAGATGCTATTGATTCTCCATATATGTACGATGGACAAGAGTATGTCATTATTGATACAGCAGGCATGAGGAAAAAAGGGAAAGTATACGAAACGACAGAAAAATATAGTGTTTTGCGTGCGTTACGGGCGATTGAACGATCTGATGTGGTGCTAGTAGTGATTAATGCGGAAGAAGGCATTCGCGAGCAAGACAAGCATATTGCTGGTTATGCCCATGAAGCTGGACGGGCGGTCGTCATCGTTGTGAATAAATGGGATGCGATTGAAAAAGATGAGAAAACGATGAAGGAATTTGAACAAAGTATTCGCAGTCATTTCTTGTTCTTAGATTATGCGCCGATCGTCTTCTTATCCGCGAAAACAAAAAAACGGGTTCATACGCTGTTGCCAGTCATTGATCAAGCGAGTGAAAATCACGCGATGCGCGTACAGTCTAGTGTGCTCAATGATGTCATCATGGATGCGGTAGCTATGAATCCTACTCCATCAGATAAAGGAAAGCGATTAAGAATTTATTATGCCACACAAGTAGCCGTGAAGCCGCCTACTTTTGTGGTGTTTGTGAATGAACCGGAACTCATGCACTTTTCTTATGAACGTTTCTTAGAAAATCGAATTCGTGATGCGTTTGGCTTTGAAGGAACACCAATTCGCATTCTTTCACGTGCTCGAAAATAATGAAAAGCTGGTGAAAAAACATGAAGAAGAAGGAACAAATAGCTGTTGTTGGAGCTGGAAGCTGGGGGACTGCTTTAGCTCTTGTGCTTGCTGATAATGGCCATGATGTTCGTTTATGGGCAAATAATCAAGCGCGCATTCAAGAAATCAATGAACAGCATACGAATCATCAATACTTGCCGAATATTGAGCTTCCTGCAAATATTGTGGGCTATCATTCTATGGCGGAAGTTTTGGATGGGATTGATTTAATGGTGTTGGCAGTACCAACAAAAGCGATTCGTGAAGTGCTTCGTTCTGTCCAAAAACATCAAACCAAACCGCTGACCATTATTCATGTTAGTAAAGGAATCGAACCGGATACACTTTTGCGCATTTCTGAAATGATTGAAGAAGAAATGCCGAAAGAGCTTTGCCAGGCTATTGTTGTTCTATCTGGTCCTAGCCATGCGGAAGAGGTGAGTCTGCGTCATCCAACAACGGTAACGGTCTCCTCGAAAGATATGGAAGCAGCCGAAAGAGTTCAAGATATCTTTATGAATCAGCATTTTCGCGTATATACGAACTCAGACGTAGTCGGAGTCGAGATTGGCGGGGCCTTAAAAAATATTATTGCTTTAGCTGCAGGGATTTCCGATGGTCTAGGTTATGGAGACAATGCAAAAGCGGCCTTAATTACGAGAGGGCTAGCCGAAATCGCTCGACTAGGAACAAAAATGGGAGCGAAGCCGCTGACTTTCTCTGGACTGACCGGTATTGGCGATTTAATTGTTACTTGTACGAGTGTTCATTCCCGTAACTGGCGTGCGGGGAATATGCTCGGTCAAGGGAAAAAACTAGAAGAAGTATTGGCCAATATGGGGATGGTGGTTGAAGGGGTTCGGACGACGAAAGCTGCTCGACAATTATCTCTTAAGTATCATGTGAAGATGCCAATCACTGAAGCACTTTACGGCATATTATTCGAAGACCATGATCCAAAAGCTGTCGTTGACGAATTAATGGCTCGTATGAAAACACATGAAATGGAAGACTTAGTAAATGTATATGAAGATCGTCAATCTGATGAAATATAGAGACGTTCGCTGAGTCAAAAGTCAGAACCTCCCCATATAATATGGTGAGAAAGCCAGCGATATTAGGAGATGGCGGTCGAATCAGCTGAGGCAGTGAAACAGTCTGCTTCAGCTTTTTTTTGAATCCAGCTGAATTAGTACATAGACGAGCTTCATAGAGCTGGATTTCAACACGTTCAAGGTCCAATTTAGCTAGTGATTGTGATATAATCAGGTCGATAACTGAAAGGGGTAGTGCAAGATGTCACCATCAATGTTAAATATGTGGATTTCTTTTGCCGGTATGGGACTTATGATTCTCGCCGTCATGATGATTTATTTAAGTCGTTATAAAATGAAAAATGGTTTTTTTAAATTCATCTCTGCTATGTTGGCGTATGCTTGTTTGATTATTGGTGGAATGATCATGGTGTATATCGTGTTCAGCGGGCCAACAGGAGCTTAGGGGGCAACAATGAAAAAATATTCAATCATCGTATTATTTATTCTTATTTCTTCCATTATGAGCGGCTGTATGTTTCCGGAAGATCAGTTAGCGGCTAATCAAGTGCCGTATGAAGATCAAGTACAGTCGGTGCAAACGGCAGTAAATCAATATAAAGAGCAAAATGGCGGCCTCTTACCTATTAAAAACAAAGAAGCTGATACGCCATTATACGAAAAGTATCCGATTGATTTTAAAAAGTTAGCCCCGCAATTTATGGCAGAACCTCCAGGGAATGCTTTTGAATCAGGGGGGATCTTTCAATACGTTCTAATAGATGTTGAGAAAAACCCGACTGTGAAACTGATTGATTTAAGAATGGCGGAGCAAATTCGTGATATACAATTGCGTGTCAAGTCCCATAAATATCCACCGTATCATAGAGAGTTAGCTCCTAATGTGTATTCATTAAAATACAAGGAGCTTGGCTATGAAGAAGAGCCTTATGTGGTTAGTCCATACTCCAATAACAATTTGCCACTCGTGATTTCAGGAGATGGCACTATTTATGTTGATTACAGCAGTGATTTGTATTCAGCCTTGCAAACAGCAAAAGATAAGCCGAAAAAAGGAGAGGATATTCGTCCATTACTTTGTCAAGATTCTTTAATTGCTCCAGGATTTTCCCTTCCTTATACAGTAGATGAAAAGAATGTGCCTGTTTTTATGGCGAAATAAAGTGACACTTCAATCAGTGAGGGCTGTATCTCTTGTTGATTGTGTGAGTTTAACAGCCTGTTAATGCGGGATAAATAGAAAGAAAGAGACCTCAGTTTGCCTATTGGGGTCTCTTTTTTTCTATCTATTATTTTCAGGCATATAAAATAGGGACAACATCATACAATTTAATGTATGAGAAGCGGACTGCTACTAGAAAACGTATGCAATAAAGCAGGGAGGGAATCAAGTGGAAAAAACAGATGTTTTTAAAGATATAGCGGAACGCACAGGAGGAGATATTTATTTAGGCGTTGTAGGAGCTGTTCGAACAGGCAAATCGACGTTCATTAAGAAATTTATGGAGCAGCTTGTGCTTCCAAAAATAGAGAATGAAGCAGAACGAGCTCGTGCGCTTGATGAACTGCCGCAAAGTGCAGCTGGAAAAACAATCATGACGACTGAACCTAAATTTGTGCCAAATCAGGCTATCTCCATTCAAGTAGACGATGGCCTTGATGTGAATATTCGCCTTGTTGATTGTGTAGGGTATGTGATTCCGGAAGCGAAAGGATACGAGGATGAGAATGGGCCGAGAATGATAAATACACCTTGGTTTGAAGAGCCGATTCCCTTTCATGAAGCAGCGGAAATAGGCACTCGCAAAGTCATTCAGGAACACTCCACGATTGGTGTAGTGATCACAACAGACGGTACAGTAGGAGAGATTCCTAGAGAAAATTACCTTGATGCAGAAGAGAGAATCATCAACGAACTAAAAGAAGTGGGAAAACCGTTTATTATGATTGTTAACTCTGCTAGGCCATTTCATCCAGAAACAGACAGTTTACGAGACAGCTTGATCGAAAAATATGATATTCCTGTTATTTCTATGTCAGTAGAAAGCATGAGAGAAACTGATGTGATTAATGTGCTCAAGGAAGCGCTATTTGAATTTCCTGTTCATGAAGTGAATGTGAACTTGCCGGGCTGGGTGATGGTGTTGAAAGATAATCATTGGCTCCGAGGACATTATCAAGAGGCAATTAAAGAAACAGTGCAAGATATTAAGCGGCTTAGAGATGTGGATCGCATTGTTCAGCAATTCGATGATTATGAGTTTATTGAAAGTGCCGGATTAGCAGGTATGGATATGGGGCAAGGGGTGGCAGAAATCGATCTATTTGCTCCAGATGAGTTATATGATCAAGTGCTGAAAGAGATTGTTGGAGTTGATATACGTGGGAAAGATCATTTGCTGGAGTTAATGCAAGACTTTGCAAATGCGAAAAGGGAATACGATCAAGTGTCAGACGCTTTAAGAATGGTAAAGCAGACGGGTTATGGTGTTGCGGCGCCTTCCCTTGAAGATATGAGCCTTGATGAGCCAGAAATTATTCGTCAAGGATCCCGATTTGGTGTTCGTTTAAAAGCGGTCGCTCCATCGATTCATATGATTAAGGTGGATGTAGAATCAGAATTTGCTCCAATCATTGGAACAGAAAAGCAAAGCGAGGAGCTCGTTCGTTATTTAATGCAAGATTTTGAAGATGATCCGTTATCTATTTGGAATTCAGATATATTTGGCAGAAATTTAAGTTCCATCGTTCGCGAAGGAATTCAAGGGAAACTGGCTTTAATGCCGGAAAACGCAAGATATAAACTGAAAGAAACGTTAGAGCGGATCATTAATGAAGGTTCAGGAGGGATGATCGCTATTATTTTATAAATAT
The DNA here is from genome assembly GCF_016820555.1 of Bacillus sp. REN10. Classification (GTDB taxonomy): domain Bacteria; phylum Bacillota; class Bacilli; order Bacillales; family Domibacillaceae; genus Bacillus_CE. The sequence continues at coordinate 546,613 of NZ_JADHDW010000001.1, forward strand.
ACTGATGCTCCAGACTCTCTATTTAAGGAGGGTCTGTTTTGTATTTTTTACTAAACGATGAAAGAATGGTTAAAACTTAAGGGATTCTGCTTGATAAGCCAATTCTTATGTGATAATCTTTTAACAGAATTAATGCAGGAACATTGATTCTATAGCTTTTTTTTAGTTTTATGTATAGAATTAGAAAAAATAGCTTACTAATGAAAGTAATGGATAATAATACAAAACTTTCGTTGATCCCTCTTTGGGAGGAGGTGAATGGCATGAATAAAACAGATTTAATTAATCAAGTTGCAGAAGCAGCTGAACTATCCAAAAAAGATGCTACTAAAGCGGTTGAGGCCGTTTTTGATGCCATCCAAAGCACGTTAGCAAACGGCGATAAAGTTCAATTAATCGGTTTTGGTAACTTTGAAGTGCGTGAGCGTTCTGCTCGTAAAGGACGTAATCCTCAAACAGGTGAAGAAATTGAAATCGCTGCTAGCAAAGTACCTGCGTTTAAACCAGGTAAAGCATTGAAAGATGCGGTAAAATAATTACATAGCCTTTTGGCTAATAGGAGACCTCAAAAAGGTCTCCTTTTCTCATATTTAGGCTCTGTTATGTGGCAAAGACTGGTCCGTCTTATGTTTGCTGAGAGTCTAAACAGCCGCTTCCGTTTTTCTAAATAGAACACTTCTCTTTGATGTGGTTGTGGCGTTGTGCTAATATTTATATTGTTATAGTGTAAAGTGATATTTTATTTTATGTTAATGGAGAGGGTTGTATAGATATGGCTGAAGTAAATCGTGCTCAGATTGAAGAAGCAGTTAGATTAATATTAGAAGCAGTAGGAGAAGATCCGAATCGTGAAGGGCTGTTAGATACGCCTAAGCGAGTAGCAAAGATGTATGAAGAGGTTTTCTCTGGTTTAAATAAAGATCCGAAAGAATATTTTGAAACGGTTTTCGGAGAAGATTATGAAGAATTAGTGTTAGTGAAAGATATTCCGTTTTATTCGATGTGTGAACATCATCTTGTGCCTTTCTTTGGTCATGCTCACGTGGCTTATTTTCCGAAGAATGGAAAAGTGACAGGTTTAAGCAAGTTAGCTCGCGCAGTAGAAACGGTCGCACGACGTCCACAGTTACAAGAGCGCATTACGTCCGAAGTAGCTGATGCCATTATGGAAAAGCTTGAACCCCATGGCGTAATGGTCGTAGTTGAAGCAGAACATATGTGCATGGCGATGCGAGGAGTGAAAAAGCCTGGTTCAAAAACAGTAACGACGGCTGCAAGAGGTAAATATGCTGATGATGTACAGGCTCGTTCTGAACTTCTTCAACTAATTAAAGGTTAAGAAAAGGAAGGTAGGATGAGGCATGAAGTTAAATCAAGCTGACTACATCATGATTCGTGCGCTTGAAGATGGTGTAAATGTAATTGGATTAACAAGAGGGTCAGATACTCGCTTTCATCACTCGGAAAAGCTAGACCGAGGTGAAGTGATGGTTGCTCAATTCACAGAGCATACTTCAGCCATTAAAGTTCGCGGTAAAGCCGAAATTGTGACAAGTTTTGGACAAATGGAAAGCGGAAGTGTGAAAGAATAGAGCCGGATAAGAAGGAGGGCTATCCAGTATAGTGCCGAGCTTCTCTGCCAACGTCAATATATAGTGTTCCTCCTAGTATTTATGCTATATCAGACGGTGGAGAAGGCTGGCTCTTTTTTATTTTATGAAAAGGAGCCTTCTCTGTTCAATTTCTCTACATCGGTTCGTATTTAGCGAGTAAATGTGATATAATGTTGCTTGTTTTATAACATGATGAAATAAAAAATAGTACATAAATAATCATAATAAAAAGAAACGGGATTAAGGGGTTAAGACGATGAATGAATGGCTACAACAAAAATCATTAATTGAAAAAGAGGTCCAATATAAACTTTCCTATCCTTATTTGCGAAAGTATATTGATAAGCCTGATATTGACGAAACTCGTCTGGAGATATTAATGTTTCCGTTTAACACAGAACGCTTATCTTCCTCTGAAACAAAACAATATATTACAACTGCCACGCTGATTCAAATCGCTCTTGATACCCATGAAAAAGTGACAGCTTCCTCAAGTGATATTATAAAAGAACAACAGCTAACTGTTTTGGCTGGTGATTATTTCAGTGGTTTATATTATCAGATTCTCGCTGATTTGAATGATGTTCATATGATTCGAACACTTGCAGATGCAGTAAAAAGTATTAATGAAAACAAGATTGCCTTATACCAAAAAGAACGATATTCCATTGAAGCGATCATGGAGAGTGTTTATAAAATAGAGACTGAGATTGTCGAGAGGTTTTATCGGTTTTTCGATGTTCAATACCTTTTTTCAGGTGTTTCGCATGTATTGTTTGTTAAAAGGTTGCTGAAGGAAAAGGAAGCCTTTTTTGCAGGTGAGAAAGCCATTGTGATCGATTCTCTTAAACAGATGAAGTTCCCTGAGGTAAAAGGATCGCTTTCGATGGAGCAACAGCAAAGTCTTTTTGATATTTGTGAAGAATATATTAGAAAAGCAAGAACAGCTGTCGAACAAATGTTGAGCACAGAGCTCGTTCATGAACCGATCCTTCATCTTTTCGAAAAAATGTCAGCTGAATTTTTTGGAAATAAAACTTATGTGGAAGAAGGGTAAATAATGCAACAATCAAAGGAAGAAAGAGTACATGGGGTCTTTGAAAAAATTTCGAACAACTATGACCATATGAATTCTTTAATTAGTTTTCAGCAGCATAAACGCTGGAGAAAAGATACGATGAAAAAGATGGCTGTAAAAAAAGGAGCGAAAGCTTTAGATGTATGCTGCGGGACCGGCGACTGGACGATGGCGCTTGCCGAGGCTGTCGGAAAGGAAGGCAAAGTCATTGGGCTTGATTTCAGCCATAATATGCTAGAGGTCGGCCGCGAAAAAATTAAAGCGGAGAATTTGGCTCAAGTTGAGATGATTCAAGGAAATGCAATGGAGCTTCCATTTGAGGACAACACATTTGATTATGTGACGATTGGCTTTGGATTGCGCAATGTACCAGACTACATGCATGTTCTTAAAGAAATGAACCGGGTATTAAAGCCTGGGGGCATGGCAGTATGCTTAGAAACGTCACAACCGACAATGATCGGTTACCGACAACTGTACTTTTTGTATTTCCGCTTTATTATGCCGCTGTTCGGTAAGCTGTTTGCGAAAAGTTATAAAGAATATTCTTGGTTGCAAGAATCTGCTCGTGATTTCCCTGGCATGAAAGAACTTGCCCGTATGTTTGAACAGGCTGGATTGGTCAACGTCAGCTATAAGCCACATACAGGAGGAGTAGCAGCAACCCATATTGGTTATAAACAAAAGTAAATAAGTTGGGTGAAAACATGAAGTTAAATATGCTGTATTCGTTTTTAAAAGCGGATATTGATTTAATTGAAAAAGAATTGGAACAAGCTATCTCTTCTCAATCACCATCGTTGCGTGATGCGTCCCTTCATCTGTTGCAAGCGGGCGGAAAGCGAATTCGCCCAGTATTTGTTTTACTTTCTGCAAAATTTGGCCATTATGAAATTGAGAAAGTAAAAAATGTGGCTGTGGCTTTAGAACTTATTCATATGGCATCCCTCGTTCATGATGATGTCATTGATAATGCTGAGCTTAGAAGGGGAAAACCAACGGTGAAAGCGGAATGGGATAATCGTGTCGCTATGTATACAGGCGATTATATTTTTGCTCGTTCGCTTGAATATATGACAAGCATTGAGAACATTGAGGCTCATCGGATTTTGTCCAATACAATTGTCGAAGTATGCGTAGGTGAAATTGTTCAAATTAAAGATAAATATCGCTATGAACAAAACTTGCGGGATTATTTACGGAGAATTAAACGTAAAACAGCGCTGTTAATTGCGGCTAGCTGTCAGCTCGGAGCAATTTCTGCGGATGTTCCAAAAGACATTCATCAAAAGCTCTATCAATTTGGCTATAATGTTGGAATGGCTTTTCAAATAACGGATGATATTCTTGACTTTACGGCAACGGAAGCCCAACTTGGAAAGCCTGCTGGAAGTGATTTATGGCAAGGAAATATTACTTTACCTGTGCTCTATGCGATGCAGGATGAGAAGCTGAAACAGAAAATTATTCAAGTGAATGAACAGACGACAAAAGCGGAAATGAATGAAATCATTACATTATTGAAACAAAGTGACGCGATTGAACGGGCACATGCATTAAGTCAGCGTTATTTAAATCGGGCATTAGATATATTAAAGGAGCTGCCTTCTAACCGAAATAAAAAATCGTTGCGCGACATTGCCAAGTATATTGGTAAACGAAAATATTAGTTTTTTTACGAAAAGATTGTCAAGCTGACCAATCAATGTTACTATTTTGAAGGATTCATTATTTTTTAAAAAAAATTACATAATATAGGAGTGACTACAATGGAAAGAACATATTTAATGGTTAAGCCAGACGGCGTACAAAGAGGACTAATCGGCGAGATTGTTGCTCGTTTTGAGAAAAAAGGCTTCCAACTAGTTGGAGCTAAATTAATGAGCGTTTCTAAAGAAACGGCTGAGCAGCATTATGCAGAGCATAAAGAGCGCCCATTCTTCGGTGAATTAGTGGACTTCATCACTTCAAGCCCAGTATTTGCTATGGTTTGGGAAGGTGAAAATGTAATCGCAACTGCTCGTCAAATGATGGGTGCAACAAACCCTAAAGATGCAGCACCAGGAACAATCCGCGGCGATTTCGGCATTACAGTTGGTAAAAACATTATCCACGGTTCTGATTCTCCAGAAAGCGCAGTAAGAGAGATCTCTATTTTCTTCAAAGAAGAAGAATTAACAACTTACAGCAAACCAGTGAATGAGTGGATCTACTGATTATATTAAAAAATACTGCCTTTAGGGCAGTGTTTTTTATTTTTGTCAAAAACATCTATTGTACTACTTCCTTGTTGCGATATAATAAGACAAAAGAACTACAATTTATTGTCAATTACTGAATAGGGAGAGGAATTAGGGAATGGGTGACTATCAAGAATTTATTCAACAAATCAATCGGAAAACAGGCATTGATCTTAGTTTATATAAAGAAGCTCAAATGAAGAGACGATTAATTTCCTTATACGAAAAAAAGGGATTTCACTCATTTAAAGAATTTTTTGAAGCGATGAATCGTGATTCACAAATTTTTAATGAATTTTTAGATCGAATGACGATTAATGTGTCGGAGTTTTATCGAAATGCCAAACGGTGGGAAGTGTTAGAAAAGAAAATTCTCCCTCGGTTGCTTGCTTCTAATAAAAAGCTGAAAGTATGGAGTGCCGCTTGCTCAACAGGGGAAGAGCCCTATACAACAGCCATGGTATTATCGAAATTTATGCCGTTATCGCAAATATCGATTTTAGCGACAGATCTTGATCAAAATGCGATTCAGAAAGCGAAAATTGGCGTTTACTCTGAGCGGTCACTGGCGGAAGTTCCGAAAGAAATGAAAGAAAAATACTTTAAGGCTGAAGGAAGCTTTTTTAAAGTGACGGATGAAATTAAGCGAACGGTTACCTTTAAACAACAAAATTTATTGTCTGATCGTTTCGACTCCAATTTTGACTTGATCATTTGCCGAAATGTGATGATTTATTTTACTGAAGAAGCGAAGGATCAGCTATATCATAAATTCAATCAGGCATTAAAGCCTGGCGGAGTGCTGTTTGTCGGCAGTACAGAACAAATTTTCAATCCGAATGAATATGGATTTGAAGTCGAAGATACGTTCTTTTATCAACGGGCACCTCATATGGTGAAAAGTTAACAGTATATAAGAATAGAGACCTTTATGTGCAGGTCTCTATTCTTATATATGGATAATTTTTTTGAAAATATTATGAATTTAGACAAATACATCAATAGTTATGGTAAAATCTCAAAAAGTAAATAAGTATGTGGTAATTTAAAAAAATTATGTTATAGTGATACATAACCGCTTTAACGAGTTGAAGGGAGAAAGTGAAATGAGATATTTAACAGCAGGAGAATCACATGGACCGCAGTTAACGACAATTATAGAAGGGTTGCCTGCGGGAATGCCGCTTTTAGCAGAGGATATTAATACGGAGCTAAGCCGCCGTCAAAAAGGACATGGACGAGGCCGCCGAATGCAAATTGAGAAAGATGTAGTGAGCATTAAGAGTGGAGTGCGTCACGGCTACACGCTCGGTTCTCCAGTATCATTAGTAGTTGAAAATGATGACTGGAAACATTGGACGAAAATTATGGGAATTGAACCGTTAGATGAAAATGAAACAGACGAGGTCAAGCGTCAAATTACACGTCCGCGTCCAGGACATGCGGATTTAAATGGCGGCATTAAATATGGTCACCGCGATATGAGAAATGTGTTGGAGCGATCGTCCGCACGTGAAACGACGGTGAGAGTAGCAGCGGGTGCTGTAGCTAAAAAATTATTAAAGCTGCTGGGGATTGAAATTGCTTCCCATGTCGTTGAAATTGGAGGAATAAAAGCCAAACAGATGGCTGTAGACACCATTGAGCAAATTCAAGAACAGAGCGAGAATTCGCCCGTTCGCTGTTTAGATCAAGAAGCGGAAAAGCAAATGATGCAAGCGATTGATGATGCGAAGAAAAATGGCGATTCGATTGGAGGAGTTGTGGAAGTAATCGTAGAAGGGATGCCGGTTGGCGTTGGAAGTTACGTGCATTATGATCAAAAGTTAGATGCTAAAATTGCCGGAGCGATTGTCAGCATCAATGCCTTTAAAGGGGTGGAGTTCGGCATCGGTTTTGAAGCCGCTGAAAAGTTTGGCAGTGAAGTGCATGACGAGATCGCTTGGACGAAAGAGCAAGGATACTACCGAAAAACGAACCGCTTAGGGGGCTTTGAAGGCGGGATGACAAACGGCATGCCAATTGTCGTCCGTGGAGTGATGAAGCCGATCCCAACGCTTTATAAGCCGTTAGAAAGTGTCGATATTGATACGAAAGAACCATTCACGGCAAGCATTGAACGGTCCGATAGCTGTGCAGTACCAGCAGCTGCTGTGGTAGCAGAAGCGGTAGTCGCTTGGGAATTAGCTTCTGCGATTGTGAATCAGTTTTACAGCGACCGGATGGAGACACTCATTGCTTCTATAGAAGAAGCGAAACGTTATGCAAGGGAGTTTTGAGCATGCGGCAATTGATCATCGAAATGCCAAATAAGACGTATCCCGTCTATGTAGGGGAAGGAGCACTCACTCAGTTAGCCCCATTGTTTCAAGGTCCTTTGCAAGAAACTACGAAAATATTGGTCATTGCTGATGAACATGTCGCTGCTCTTCATGGGGATACATTAAAGCAAGCGATTCCGTCAAATGTATCTTATGAATGGTTAACGGTTCCGAAGGGGGAAACAGCGAAATCATTTGCCACGTTTGAGGCATGTTTAACATTTGCCCTGGAGAAAGGGCTGGATCGAAAATCTTGTATTCTCGCTTTTGGTGGAGGAGCAGCTGGTGACCTTGCTGGTTATGTAGCAGCAAGCTTTATGCGCGGCATTCGTTTTGTGCAAATTCCAACGACAATCCTCGCTCATGATAGCGCAGTGGGAGGCAAAGTAGCGATTAATCATCCGTTAGGAAAAAATATGATTGGTCACTTTCACCAGCCGGAAGCTGTAATTTATGATACGAGGTTTTTAAAGACGTTGCCCGAGCAGGAAATTCGCTCTGGTTTTGCTGAAGTGATTAAACATGCATTAATTGCTGATCGAGCATTTTTACAGGAGATTATGAAGAATGTCAGCAGTCTCGATGATCTCACAGATGATTTTTTAGCCTATTGCTTAGAACGGGGAATCGAGATTAAAGGAACCATTGTCAGTGAAGATGAGAGAGAGCAAGGTATTCGCGCTTATCTGAACTTTGGTCACACGTATGGACATGCGCTAGAGGCGGCTTTAGGGTATGGAAAAGTCACTCATGGTGAGGCTGTTGCCGCTGGCATGGTGTATGCATTGTACCTTAGTCAGAAAAAGACAGGTTTAGCGTTTCATGTAGAAACGTTTTGCCAGTGGTTAAATAAGCTGGGCTATCGATTAGATTTAAATGCCTCGTTTTCGTTTGAAGAACTTCATCATTTGATGAAAAGGGACAAGAAGACGATTGGTGAGCACATTCGCTTCGTTTTATTAGAAGCGGTTGGGAAGCCTGTCATTTGTGAAGTAAGCTCGAAAGAATTAGTAGAGACAGATCAATTAGTAAGGAAGGAAATGATGAGATGATCAGGGGGATTCGGGGAGCAACAACGGTTACAGTAAATAATGAAACGGAAATGACAGACGCTACGGAAAAGTTGCTGCAGCAAATGATTAAAGAGAATCAGGTGCAGCCTGATGATGTATGTTCTATTTTTATCTCGGTGACAGAAGATTTAACAGCCGCTTTTCCAGCGAAGGCGTTAAGACGATTCGATGGCTGGAGCTATGTGCCAGTGATGTGTATGAAAGAAATTCCGGTTCCTGAAAGCTTAGAAAAATGCATACGCGTCATGATGCATGTGAACACGAAGTTATCGCCAGCAGATGTGAAACATATTTATCTTGAAAAAGCCGTTAGCTTACGGCCAGATTTACAAAAGCAAAATCATTAATCTAACGGAGGGGATATTCATGAAATGGAAAGAGCAAATTATTAATTTAAAAGCGTATCAGCCAGGTCGCTCTGCAGAAGCAGTGAAAAAGCAGTTCGGTTTAGAGAAAATTGTTAAATTAGCTTCGAATGAGAACCCCTTTGGTTCGTCCAACAAGGTGCAACAATGGATTCAATCTTATGCAAGTTCTTTCGCTATTTATCCAGATGGTTATACGACCATTTTGCGAACAGCGTTGAGCGAGCACCTTGGGTTAGATGCCAAGCAATTTATTTTCGGGAATGGATCGGATGAGATTTTGCAAATTGTGTCACGCTCTTTGCTTGAGCCTGGGAAAAACACGGTGATGGCCACTCCGACATTTTCACAATATCGCCATAATGCGATTGTGGATGGTGCGGAAGTACGAGAAATTCCGCTCGTGGACGGTGCGCATGATTTAGATGCTATGAGAGCAGCAATAGATGAACAAACCGCTGTTGTTTGGCTTTGTAGCATCAATAACCCAACAGGTGTTCATTTAACGAAAGAAGCGTTAGTAAACTTTTTAAATCAAGTACCTAAAGATGTGTTAGTCGTGCTGGATGAAGCGTATTATGAATATGTGGTAGCGGATGATTATTACAATGCGCTCGATATCATTCAAAGCTATTCGAATGTGTTAGTGACTCGAACATTTTCGAAAGCATATGGTTTAGCGAGCTTCCGTGTCGGCTACGGCTTTGGCTCAGAAGAAATGATTCAGCGACTAGAGCCTGTACGCGAGCCGTTTAATGTAAATACGTTGGCACAAGGAGCCGCAGCAGCAGCGCTTTCAGATCAGCAATTTATCGACACATGTCGAGAGGAAAATCGCAAAGGGTTGGAGCGGTTTTACCAATTTTGTCAAAAAGAAGGTCTGTTTTACTATCCTTCACAAGGGAACTTTATTTTAATAGATTTCCAATGTGATAGTGATATACTATTTGAATATTTAATGAAGAAAGGATATATTATTCGCTCTGGTCAAGCGCTCGGATTCCCGACGTTTGTGAGGGTGACTGTCGGTTCGAAAGAAGAAAATGAAGGTATTATGCAAGCGATGAAAAGCTTTTTAGCCGAAACAGCTATAAGATAGTAGGTGTAAATCATGAGAGGAAACGTGTTTATTGCCGGCTTAGGATTAATTGGTGGCTCTCTTGCCAAAAGCATTAAAAAGTCCCATCCGCAAGCTACAATCATTGGCTTTGATATCCGTCCTCAAGAAATGGGACTGGCAGAGGCGCTGCACGTCATTGATAGAAGCGTCTCCTCCTTTCAAGAAGGGGCGGAGCAAGCCGACTTAATTATTTTGGCCGCTCCTGTTATGCAAACAGAAGAAATGATACGTGAATTGACGACCTTTCGCTTAAAAGACCATGTGATTGTCACAGATACGGGCAGTACAAAGAAGAAAATTATGGAATGTGCGCAAGTATTATTGGATCAAAAGATTACCTTCATTGGCGGCCATCCGATGGCTGGTTCTCATAAAAGCGGTGTCGCTGCAGCGAAGGAACATCTATTTGAAAATGCTTTTTATTTATTGACACCAAGCAATCATGCAGATGAAAAGCAAATCGCGATTTTGAAAAAATGGTTGGAAGGCACGAAGGCGAAAATTATTGAGTTATCAGCGGAGGATCATGATGAATTGACGGGAGTGGTCAGCCATTTTCCTCATGTTGTCGCCGCATCGCTCGTTCATCAAGCCGAAAGCTATAACCATCACAATTCACTTGTTTCTAGACTAGCTGCTGGCGGATTTAAAGATATTACTCGCATTGCTTCGTCTAATCCAGAAATGTGGAAAGATATTTCTTTACATAATAAGGAAGTATTGTTGGGGTTGTTAGAAAATTGGCAATCCGAAATGAATAAGGTCATCGATATGTTAAAGGAAGAAAAAGCGACGGATTTATTTAACTATTTCCATGTAGCGAAAGAGTTTCGCGATCAATTGCCTGCTCAATCGATGGGGGCCATCCCTGCTTTTTACGATTTGTATGTCGATGTTCCCGATTATCCTGGGATCATTTCTGAAGTGACCGCTTATTTAGCGGAAGAGCGAATTAGTATTACGAATATTCGTATTTTAGAAACGCGCGAGGATGTGTTTGGTGTTCTTGTCATTAGCTTTCAAAATGATAAAGATCGTATGCGGGGGATGAACTGCATTGAAAAGCAGACGAATTATGACTTATATTTAGCCTAAAAGGGTGTGGTATAGATGAAAGAGATCAAGTTGAATTTAACGAACTCAGTGCTGCGAGGAACGCTTGAAGTACCAGGGGATAAATCCGTTTCTCACCGCTCTGTGATGTTCGGAGCTTTAGCGGAAGGAAAAACGACGATTCGCCACTTTTTAAAGGGGGCGGATTGTTTAAGTACGATTGATATTTTCCGAAAACTCGGGGTGCAAATTGAAGAAACAGAAGAAGAAATCATTGTTCATGGAAATGGCTGGGATGGGTTAAAAGAACCGGTTGATATTTTAGACGCAGGAAATTCTGGAACAACGACAAGGTTGCTGTTAGGCATTTTAGCGGGCAGGCCTTTTCATTCTGTACTAATTGGCGATGAATCAATTGCCAAACGCCCGATGGATCGCGTAGTTGTACCTTTAAGGCAGATGGGTGCACAAATTTCAGGAAGAGAAGAGGGGCGCTTTACACCTTTAGCCGTGAAAGGTAGTGAATTAACAGCGACTCATTATGAGCTTCCAGTGGCTAGTGCTCAAGTGAAATCCGCAATTATTTTTGCCGGTTTGCAAGCAAAAGGAGAGACCATCATTACGGAACCGCTACCGACAAGAGACCATACAGAAAAAATGATTGAACAGTTTGGCGGCAACATTACAAAGCGCGGAAATGAGATTATTGTGACAGGCGGTCAAGTGTTGAAAGGAACAGATATTTACGTGCCAGGAGATATTTCTTCGGCAGCCTTTTTCCTTGTTGCTGGTGCCATTGCACCAAACAGTGAAATCGTGTTAAAAAATGTTGGCTTAAATCCGACAAGAACGGGTATTATTGATGTAATGAAAAAAATGGGAGCCAATATGGAAGTAGAGCTGGAAAGTTCAAAAGGTGAGGAAGTCGGTACCGTCATTATTCGAAGCTCTGCATTGCAAGGGATAGAGATTGGCGGCGATTTAATTCCTAGATTAATTGATGAAATTCCAATTATTGCTTTGTTGGCGACTCAAGCATCAGGCAAGACGATTATTAAAGATGCTGAAGAATTAAAAGTAAAAGAAACGAACCGTATCGATGCGGTCGTGAATGAATTAACAAAGCTTGGAGCAAAGATTGAAGCGACAGATGATGGAATGATCATTTATGGCGGCCAGTCGCTGACAGGCGGTCATGTGACATCTTATGGTGATCATCGAATCGGGATGATGCTTGCTGTTGCTTCATTGATCGCTTCTGAACCAGTGGCTATTGAAAACATTGAAGCGATTGCTGTATCTTATCCGCAATTTTTTGAGGATTTAACAAGATTAATTCAATAAAGAGAGGGAGCTGAGAAGGAATTTATCAGCTCCTTTTCGTGATGAAGAAGGAAATTTTATTAATGTGGAGAATTTATGTATCATAGAAAAGAAAACAAGTAGCTGCTTATCTTGTAAAAAAGATGAAAAGCTGAAGGAAAGAAAGGGTTCGAACATATGTCTTATGCACAACAAATGATGGATTGCTTACAACAAGGAAATGAACAACAGGCTCGATCACTATTTCAAAAGGTACTCACTTTTTCATCGGATGACGACAAATATAGCCTTGCTGAGCAGCTGTATCATTTAGGATTTCTCAATGAGACGAGGGAACTGTATGAAGCGCTGTTAGAGAAATATCCAAGCGAAGGCGAGCTTCGAGTACTGCTAGCGGAAGTTCTTGTCGAGATGGATGAAGAAGAGGAAGCGATGTTACAATTAGATCAAATGGATGAATTAGATGAATTCTTCCCAAGGTCGCTCTTGCTGTTAGCGGACTTATATCAAATGCAAGGCTTATATGAAGTCAGTGAGCAGAAACTATTACAAGCAAAAAAGCTGCTTCCTGATGAACCAGTGATTCAATTTGCTTTAGCTGAGTTGTACCTAGAACAAGGGAAATTTCTCGAAGCGGTTAAAAATTATCGTGAACTGCTTGAACTTGAGGAAGACGTGATCGCAGGAGTTTCGATTCATCAGCGACTAGCGGAGGCATTAAGTGCTGGTGGCGCATTTGAGGAGAGTCTCTATCATTATGAACAAGCGCTCGAACATAAAATAGAGATCAATACCTTATTTGGCTATGCGTTTACGGCATTGCAGGCAGGGCATAATCGGACAGCAATTGACAAGTTTAATGAAGTGAAAGCGTTAGACCCGGATTACCATTCGATTTATTTATATTTAGCAAGAGCGTATGAGCGAGAAGAAGAGTTGGAAAAAGGGCTTGAAGCAGCAAAAGAAGGGATTCGTTATGACGAGTTTCATAAAGAGCTATTCGTTATCGCTGGCAAACTGAGCTTGAAGCTTGCTAAAGAACAAGAAGCAGAAAACTTTTTCAGAGAAGCATTGGCGCTAGATCCAGAGTATTCAGAGGCTGGTTTAACATTAAACAAGCTGTTATTGCATCAAGAACGCTATGAAGAGGTTCTTGAAATATCAGCATTGTTGAAGAAAGAAGGAGAGGCAGACCCTCAATTTATTTGGGACGAAGCAAAAGCGTATCATGGAATCGAAGACTATGATCAGGCATTAAAATCTTATGAAGAAGCATATAATTTCTTTAACACGAATCATTTGTTTTTAGAGGAGTACGGTTATTTCTTAGCAGAAGAAGGAAGACGTCAGGAAGCGTTGCAGATCTTCACTGGACTGTTAAAAACGGACCCGACGAATGAGGAATGGCTGTCGCTAATTGAACGGTTAAGGGATTAACAGGCTAATATTATTCTTTACAGAGGAGGGATTTATCGATGGCTGCCCCTGTATCTGTTCATGAGAAAAAAGATTTTATCCGTTGGTTTTTAAATCATTATCAATTAAAGAGAAGAGAGTCTGTTTGGATCTTAAATTATTTAATGAGCCATGATCAGCTAATGGAGAAGGTTCATTTCGTCGATGATGCTCAATATTGTCCAAGAGGAATGGTTATGTCCACGCATTGTGTCGATAGTGCGCCATTTCGTTTTTTTAAAGAAAACATTATGACAACCGATGCCGAAAAATCCTTTCATGATATTCGTTTAAACAAAGAAGAGAATATATACATTGAATTGAAGTTTAGAGGATCGAATACTTCTCACCAATATGCAGCCGTGTTAGAAGAAAATCCGTTCATGCCGAGAAATTTACGAATTACCGAAAAAGATAAAGCGTTGGCTGAGAAATTTTTAAAAGATAGCATTTACCGCTTTCAAAAAGAGCGACTTCTGCAAGCAATAGATGAGGCGCTCGATCATGGCGATAAAGAACGGTTTCTCGAGTTAACAGAAAGACTAAATCAACTAAAATAACCTTTTGCTCACCCGGGCAAAGGGTTATTTTCATTTAGGAAAGGTAGCCCTCTATTCGCCATCGTGATATGATGAAAAGCGAGGTGAACAATCATGAATTGGAATGGAAAAGATACGGAAATGTTTCAGCAGCAAAAGGAATACATTGATACACTGATCATGCCGCTTGTCCCGGTTTCTTTTGATTCGGATATGAAGCAAACGGCCTCTCAGTATGAATTTATTCAATTATTGACGATGTTATTAGAGAAGCAATTTAAAGGCCGCATTCTCCTTGTTCCGCCGTTTTCTTACATGAAAAAGCAAAGCGGAGAAGAGAAGACAAAAGCTATTAATGAATGGACAGATGAATTTGACCATGCCGGTTTCAAGCATACATTCTTCTTTACTTCGGATAGCGACTGGAAGTTTGTTGAAGAACAACTGAAAGGCACGCTCATTTGGGTGCCATCTGTTCCGCTGGAGCATATGGAGGATTCGTACAAATATTCTTTGATCGAAGAGCAAGCCAAGCAGTTTGTCAATATCATTGTTCAAAAATGGCAGGAAATTTAGCAATATTTCGGAAATTCGTCACAGGCTTTCCGCTTTTTTAAAGCAGTATCATATTGACCAAAAATCAAGTTTGGATTATCATAATGATGTCCTAGTTTATGTTTGTGCGATTATTTTGTGTCCATGATGGACAGACCTTATGATAGAGGGGGGAAAAGAATGAGCAAACAACGGGTATCAAGACGTCAATTCCTTAACTACACTCTTACGGGAGTAGGAGGTTTTATGGCGGCAGGTATGCTGATGCCAATGGTTCGTTTTGCAGTCGATCCAGTGCTAGAAGCTGGTGGTAAAGGCGACTTTCATGCAACGAAGCAAAAAGTGGATGAATTAAGCAAAACTCCAACGCGCGTCGACTTTTCTTATGAGCAAAAAGATGCATGGTATGTATCTGAAGTAACACAAACAGCTTGGGTTTACAAAGATGACAAGGGCGAAATCGTCGCTCTTTCACCAGTATGTAAACATTTAGGTTGTACAGTGGACTGGCAAGGTGGAGACCACAAAAACAAGTTCTTCTGTCCATGCCATAACGGTTTGTACGAGAAGAATGGTAAAAACATTCCAGGTACACCACCAACAAAACCGTTGGATGTGTATCCAACAAAAGTGAAAGACGGTTTCCTTCACCTTGGTAAGCCGAAACCGAACAATATCGTGTAAAGGAGGCGTAATACATGCTTAACAAGATTTATGATTGGGTAGATGAGCGTTTAGATATTACGCCGATGTGGCGCGATATCGCTGATCATGAAGTGCCTGAGCACGTAAACCCTGCGCATCATTTTTCTGCGTTTGTTTACTGCTTTGGTGGATTAACGTTTTTCGTAACTGTTATTCAAATTTTATCAGGTATGTTTTTAACGATGTACTATGTGCCTGACATTAAAAATGCTTGGGAATCAGTCTATTATTTGCAAAATGAAGTCGCTTTCGGAATGATTGTACGCGGAATGCACCACTGGGGTGCGAGTTTAGTAATCGTTATGATCTTCTTACATACGCTACGTGTATTCTTCCAAGGTGCTTACAAAAAACCTCGTGAATTAAACTGGGTAGTCGGAGTATTAATTTTCTTCGTTATGCTTGGATTAGGTTTCACAGGCTATTTATTACCTTGGGATATGAAAGCGCTATTTGCGACAAAAGTTGGTATTGAAATCGCGGCGGCTACACCGTTTATTGGGGCTCAAGTGAAAACATTGCTTGCCGGTCATCCGGATATTATCGGAGCGCAGACACTTACTCGCTTCTTTGCGATTCATGTGTTCTTCCTTCCAGCAGCTTTGCTTGCGTTAATGGGAGCTCACTTCGTTATGATCCGTAAGCAAGGAATCTCAGGTCCATTGTAAAATTCGACAGACAATTCATTTGATTTGTATCTTTATAGAAGGAGGGGAACGCTATGCATCGTGGAAAAGGGATGAAGTTTGTTGGTGATTCGCGTATCCCGGCTGAACGTAAACCGAATATTCCGAAAGACTATTCGGAATACCCAGGAAAAACAGAAGCCTTTTGGCCGAACTTTTTATTAAAAGAGTGGATGGTCGGTTCTATCTTTTTAATCGGTTATTTATGTTTAACGGTTGCGCATCCGTCTCCGCTTGAGCGTGTTGCGGATCCAACAGATACAGGATATATTCCACTTCCAGACTGGTATTTCTTGTTTCTTTATCAATTGTTAAAATACACTTATGCATCTGGACCTTATAACGTAATTGGTGCTTTCGTTATTCCAGGTCTTGCATTCGGAGGTTTGTTATTAGCTCCATTTATTGACCGAGGACCAGAGCGTCGTCCGTCAAAACGTCCATTTGCGACAGGCTTTATGATGTTAGCATTAGCATCAATCGTTTTCTTAACTTGGGAATCCGTTGTTACTCACGATTGGGATGCAGCGAAAGCTCAAGGGGAGATTAAAGAAGAGGTTGAAGTTGACATTGACAAAAATGCTGAAGGCTATCAACTTTATCAAAAAAATGGCTGTATCGGATGTCATGGTGATACATTAACTGGCTCGGGAGCCAATCCATCACTTGTGGATACAGGATTAAAACCTGAGGAAGTTGCCAAAATCGCTAAAGAAGGCCGTGGTGCTATGCCAGCTGGCATGTTCAAAGGTACCGATGAAGAATTAGGTAAATTAGCTGAGTATATTTCTACTTTAGAATCGAAGAAGTAATAATCAGAGATGTTCCGTATTGTACGGGGCATCTTTTTTAGCTTTTGTTTCATAATGCTGTGGATTTATACTAATCAAAGACCAACAATATACTTCCAGATCAAGTTTTTGTATATAATAAAGTGAAGGAGGAGAAACAACGTGCGCTATTTATATTGGATATTAACAAATAAGTCCTTTCTTTGGACTTTATTAATCATTAATATTTTTGGAACGATATATGGGTATATCTGGTATGGTTCACAACTTCAGCAAACGAAGTGGTACTTCATTCCTTTCGTTCCTGATAGTCCAACAGCCAGTTTATTTTTTGTAGTAGTTTTGGTTGGGTTTTTATTAAATAAGCACTGGGGATTGTTTCAAGCACTAGCGATTATTACCCTATTTAAATATGGAATTTGGGCTGTCGTTATGAATATATTAACGCTAAAAGTAAGTGGCACTTTGCCTTGGGAAGGATATATGCTAATGGCCTCGCATCTTGGGATGGCTGTTCAGGGAGTGTTATATGCTCCTTTTTATCGAATTAAATGCTGGCAGTTGATTGTGGCTGCGGTTTGGACTTTACATAATGAAATCATTGATTACGTATTTATGCAGTATCCTATTTATCCTCAATTGAATTTGTACATTCAAGAAATTGGTTATTTCACGTTTTGGCTTAGTCTTCTTTCGATCTTCCTTGCTTGGTACGCTGGGATGAGAAGACAGCGTTTGACATGGGATTTTCCTAATCGCTTGTGACATGATTATTTTCTTCTCGTTTCTTCCTTACCTGCATATATTATAAGCAGGATTGAGGAGGGAGAGCGATGAATAAATTTAGACAGTTGTTCATAATTTTTTTCCTGTTTATGCTACCTATTTCTACTCAGGCGGAAATCACTAATTCTCGCCTTCTTAAGTTAGATACCCTCTCTGAGCAAGCTTTACAGTTCACGAAAGCAGGCCGTTACGATCAGGCTGAGGCGCTGATGGAGCAATTTAACAAGGACTATCTTGTCTTGCAACAAGATGATCGTCTTGTGTCAGCGGAGGAGTGGGCCGTTATTATGAATGTATTTCATGAAGCATTTGCACTAGTTAAACAGCCAGATGGAAGAGAACAAAAATGCTTAGAAGTAATGACTTCTTTTCGCTTAGTTGTTAATGCTATTAGCTCAACTAGTACACCGCTATGGATGCAAATGGAAGAGCCGGTCATGTCCTCCTTGCAAGATGTTAAGCAATCCTCTTCCCAGTTAGATTCTTCACAATTTCATGAGACGTTCAATGTTTTTTTATCTAATTATGAAACGTTGAAACCGAGTTTGCAGGTAGACTTAGATGCGGATCAGCTACAAGTATTAGATGCACAAGTTCGCTATGTTGATCATTACCGAGAAGAAATTTTAGCTACTCCGACAGAAGCGGACGCAATTGAGCGGTTGGAAAAGGAAGTGAAGGCGGTGTTTTATGAGAAAACGAGAGAAGAGAGCGTTCAGCCATCGCTTGGCTGGGTGATTAGTATGACGGGCGGAATTATTATTACTACATTATCTTACGTTGGCTGGAGAAAATATAAAGGACAGCAGGAGGAAGCGAGGAATAAGCCTAATCATTGAAAAAATTTCATGGTAACGATAATATATAAGTGCAACTATTAATTGACTTACGGGGGTAATATTTACACTATGGGCTATCTCGTCTACTTTATATTGCTAATGATTGTCCCGATTTGGGCACAAATGAAAGTGAAAAGTACGTATAATAAATATTCAAGAGTACCAGTGTCTACTGGTATGAATGGAGCTCAAACGGCAAGAAAAATTTTAGATGACAATGGTCTGTATCATGTACAGGTTGTAGAAACACAGGGCTTTTTAAGCGACCACTATAATCCGATGACCAAAACGGTGCATTTGTCCCCTCATAATTATCACGATCATTCTATTGCTGGTGCGGCTGTCGCTGCCCATGAAGTGGGGCATGCGATTCAAGATGCTGAAAATTATTCATTTCTTCGCTTTCGCCACGCATTAGTTCCAATTGCTAATCTTGGATCGAATATGTCTTGGATTTTTATTATGATTGGGATTTTTACACAGTTATCAGGGATGATGCTGTTAGGTATTGTGTTAATGGCATTTGGAGTTTTATTTCAAGTCGTTACACTTCCAGTTGAGTTTAACGCTTCCTCAAGAGCGATGGATCAAATCGTTTCTTCTGGCATTATTCGTAATGATGAAGAGAGAGAAGCACGCAAAGTGTTAAATGCTGCGGCGATGACGTATGTAGCAGCAGCGGCTGTCGCTGTGCTTGAATTAGTTCGTTTATTGCTTGTCTTTACAGGTATGCAAAATCAAAATGAAGAGTAAAAAGAGAAAGCAGTCAGCTCGGAAGTTGACTGCTTTTTTAGTTCTATAGGGTTTTAAGTGAAGGTGCCTTTCGTTTTTCTTTACACCTCGATTGGTTGTTTATTCTCATCGAGTGTGAAACCTTCTCCTAGTACATCATGGACGATGGTAACGGAAACAAAGGCATGGGGATCAACGGATGAGATAATATTCTTCAAGCGGACGAGTTCATTTTTAGCCACCACACAGTAGAGAACAGGACGCTGTTCTTTTGTAAAAGAGCCATGACCTTGTAACACGGTGACGCCGCGCTCCATTTCTTTCAAAATTTTGTCCGCGATTTCATCGTGAAGGTTGGAAATAATCATGGCCCCTCTTGCCGAATAGGCTCCCTCTTGCATAAAGTCAATCACTCGAGCGCCAACGAAAACAGCGACAAGTGTATACATTGCTTCCCGGTAATCAATATAAGTGAGTAAAGAGACGGTGATCACGACAGCATCAAAGGCAAACATCGTTTTTCCCATGCTGATATGAAAATATTTATGGACGAGCCGAGCGATAATATCCACTCCTCCTGTTGTTCCGCCATAACGAAAAATAATGCCAAGTCCTACACCGATAAAGACACCCGCAAAGAGAGCGGCTAGGAATAGATCGTTATGGAGGGGAATTGGATACTGGATTTTTTGGAAGATCCATAAAAAAATGGAAAGGCTCACGGTGCCTGTAATTGTATATAAAAACGGCGTGCGTCCGAGCAGTTTCCACCCGATAAAAAACAGCGGAATGTTTAAAAGTAAGTTGGAATAGGAGGGGTCAATTTTATACAAGCTGTATAATAATAAGGTGATCCCTGTCAGTCCGCCTTCTGCTAGATTATTCTGCATATTAAAATGAACGAGGCCAAAGGCAAAAATAGCGCTTCCTAATAAAATAAAAAAAATGTTTTTCAATTTCATTCCAAACAGCATGATGTGTCCCCCTTTGTATGAAAACTCTGCGTTTTCTGCCGGTACTTGTCATTATATAGAACCACTGACTATTCGACAATATCTCTCCTATTGAAATGGATAAATTGATTGTCATAAACGAAAGAATTAGCTAACATAAAAAAGAGTATATAGAAAGCAGGGAAGAAGATGGATAAGACATTAAAAGAAATGCAAAAAGAAGTGGATGACTATATCGGCCAGTTTAAAGAAGGCTACTTTAGCCCGTTGGCAATGCTCGCGAGATTAACCGAGGAATTAGGTGAATTAGCCCGTGAAATCAATCATCATTACGGGGAAAAGCCGAAAAAAGCATCAGAGCAGCCGAAAACAATTGAAGAAGAGTTAGGGGATTTACAATTTGTCATCACTTGTTTAGCCAACTCATTAAATATTGATTTGCAGACGGCACATGAACGAGTAATGGAGAAATTTAATACAAGGGATAAAGATCGTTGGACGAAGAAAGAGGAGGAATAATGATGGAAACAATTCAAGTGATCATTGCAGGCCCTCGCGGCAGAATGGGAAAAGAAGCGGTAAAAATGGTGCAGGAGACAGAACATTTTCAGCTGGTAGCTGTGCTTGACCGTAAATATGATGGCCAATTATTAAGTGAGATCGAAGGATTTCAAGGGGTAGATGTTCCTGTTTATGTGGATATTGACCAATGCTTTAGCGAACAACAAGCAGATGTTTTGATTGATTTAACAACGCCTGAAACCGGTTATGTACATACGAAAAAAGCGTTGCAAAATAATATTCGTCCTGTAGTAGGAACGACAGGATTTACGGATGAGCAGTTGCAAGAATTAACCGCATTGGCAGAGGAGAAGGGAATTGGCTGTATCATTGCACCAAACTTTGCAATTGGCGCCATTTTAATGATGAAATTCTCTGAAATGGCGGCTAAATATTTCCAAGATGTAGAGATTATTGAACTGCATCATGATCAAAAGTTGGATGCGCCATCAGGAACGGCGTTAAAAACTGTCCAAATGATGAGCAAAGTGAGACAACCGAAAAAGCAGGGGCATCCGGATGAAAAGGAAACGATGCCGGGAGCTCGCGGAGCAACTATGGATGGGATGCATATTCACAGCGTGCGCTTGCCAGGCTTAATTGCTCATCAGCAAGTCATGTTTGGGGCAGATGGGCAAACGTTAACGATTCGCCATGATTCGTATAACCGCGCTTCCTTTATGTCAGGTGTCAAAGTGTGTGTAGAGACAGTAATGAATGTAAAGACGTTAATTTATGGCATGGAACATATTATTGACTAATTTGGGAGGTTGTTTATGAAAATTGCGTTAATTGCCCATGATAAGAAAAAAGCGGATCTCATTGAATTTGTGGCCGATCATCGGCACGTGTTTGAGCAATATGACTTATTTGCTACAGGAACAACAGGGCGGAGAATATCCGACAGAACGGGGCTAACGATTCATTGCTTCCAATCAGGTCCCCTAGGAGGCGACCAGGAAATTGGAGCTAGCATTGCTCGAAAAGAAATGGATATTGTCTTTTTCTTTCGTGATCCGCTCACGTCTCAGCCTCATGAACCGGATGTATCCGCGCTAGTCCGTTTATGTGACGTCTATGCCATTCCGCTTGCAACTAATATCGGAACAGCAACGATGCTTGTAAAAGGAATGGAACGAGGCGATTTAAGTTATTTGCAAGGAAAGAGGTTAAGCTACGATGGCGAATGAGGTAGATATCGTCGCGTTCGGTGCTCATGCGGATGATATTGAAATTGGCATGGCGGGAACTGTCGCTAAATATGCGGCACAAGGTAAGAGTATTGTGTTTTGTGATTTAACAGAAGCAGAACTATCGTCGAATGGAACGGTTGAATTGAGAAGGGCAGAAGCGCTAGAAGCAGCTAACATATTAGGTGTGCAACAACGCCTCAATTTAGGCTTGCCAGACCGTGGGTTGTTCATAACGGACGAAGCCATTCGTAAAGTAGCTGATGTCATTCGTTATTTTCGGCCAAAAATCATTTTTGCTCCCTATGAAAAGGATCGTCACCCGGATCACGGCCAATGCTCGCGACTTGTGCAGGAAGCGGTGTTTTCCGCTGGCATTCGAAAGTACGAAACAATCAGTCATTTGCCTGCCCATAAAGTGACACACGTCTATTTTTACATGATTAATGGTTTTCATACACCGGATTTTTGTGTCGATATTAGCGACTATATGGAGGAGAAGAAAAATAGTTTGCTTGCTTATCGCAGTCAATTTCAAGGAGAAGTCGAGACACCTTTAACAAACGGTTATATTGAAGCAGTAGAGGCAAGAGAACGAATGATGGGCAAAGAGGTAGGCGTACCTTATGCAGAAGGGTTTAAAGTAGTAAAGCCGCTACTATTAGAAAATGATGTCATTGGAGAGTAACATGAGAAAGTTAAAAATCGGAATTACTTGCTATCCGACGGTTGGCGGATCAGGGGTAGTAGCAACTGAGCTAGGGAAGCTTCTTGCGGAAAAAGGGCATGAAATTCATTTTATCACTTCGGGTGTGCCGTTTCGGCTAAACCGGATGTATCACAATATTTATTTTCACCAAGTAGACGTCAATCAATATTCGGTCTTTCAATATCCTCCTTATGATATTGCTTTAGCTAACAAAATAGCAGAAGTGATCGTACGAGAAGACCTCGATCTTCTGCATGTGCATTATGCGATGCCGCATGCGATTTGTGCGATTTTAGGAAAACAGATGGCGCATTCTAATATCAAGATTGTGACGACTTTGCATGGGACCGATATTACTGTGCTTGGAGAAGATCCTTCTTTGACGGCGTCGATTCGGTTTGGTATTGAGCAGTCTGACGCAGTTACTGCTGTATCTGAAGCACTCGTGCAACAAACGATGGTTGTCATCAAGCCGCAACAAGAGATACAAACGATCTATAATTTTATCGATGAACGCGTATATCGTCGAATTGAATCAGCGGAGCGGCTTCGTCATGAATATGAAATTCAGCCAGAAGAAAAAGTGATTATGCATGTGTCTAATTTTCGCAGTGTAAAGCGGGTACCGGATGTCATTCGGGTGTTTGATCGCATTCAACAAGAGATTCCCGCCAAGCTATTATTAGTCGGCGATGGGCCGGAAATGACGGTTGCTTGTGAGCTTGTATCTGAACTGGGGCTACGCGATCGAGTATTGTTTCTTGGCAAACAAGATAACTTGGAAGAACTGTACTCTATTAGTGATCTCCTTCTGCTTTTATCAGAAAAAGAAAGCTTTGGGCTTGTCCTGTTAGAAGCGATGGCTTGTGGAGTTCCTTGTATTGGGACGAATATAGGCGGCATTCCTGAAGTAATTGAGCATGGGCTGAACGGCTTCATTTCGGAAGTAGGAGATATTGCAAACATGAGCCGCCAAGCGATTGAACTGTTAACCGATGAAGTGCTATATCAACACTTTCAAGAAAAGGCATTAGAAACAGTTCGGACGCGCTTTGATTCAAAGCAAATTGTCGGTCAGTATGAGCAGTTGTACTATGAGCTGCTAGAGTGTGCAGGTGAACAGCATGAAAAATGAGGATATGTTTCAACAAGCGGCTCCTTTACTCATCCAATTAGAACAAGCAGGTTTTGAAGCTTATTATGTTGGCGGAGCGGTGAGAGATTATGTGCTAAAGCGGCCAATTGGGGATGTGGATATCGCCACATCCGCTCTGCCGGAAGAAGTGAAAAATGTATTTCCGAAAACGGTTGATGTCGGTATTGAGCATGGAACGGTCCTCGTTCTGTGGAAAGGTGTCGGCTATGAAGTAACGACCTTTCGAACCGAGTCCGATTACAAAGATTATCGGCATCCAGAAACGGTGTCATTTGTGCGGTCGTTAACAGAGGATTTGCAACGGCGCGACTTTACAATGAATGCGATGGCCATGGATCAATCAGGGCGTATCATCGACCCGTTTAACGGGCAGCAAGCATTAGCTCACAAACAAATTCAAACGGTTGGTGAGGCAAGTGAACGTTTTTCGGAAGACGCCTTACGAATGATGCGAGCGGCTCGCTTTGTCAGTCAGCTTGGTTTCGGGTTGCATGAGGAAACGGCCGCCGCATTAAAAAAGCACGCTCCACTTCTTCAGTATATTGCTGTCGAGCGTAAATTAAATGAAATCGAAAAGCTATTTGCAGGGGCCTACAAAAACAGCGGCATCCTCGTGCTGTTAGAAGCCGGACTTCATACTTATTTGCCTGGAATGATGGAGCAAGAGAAAGCGCTGGAGCAACTGCTTTCTTTCTCGTTGGATCATTTAACTTCCCATCAAACGTGGCTGTTGTTGCTGAAATTATTGAATCATCCGTCTCCGAAAACATTTTTATCTGAGTGGCGCATGCCTGCCCAAAAAGTGAAGTATTTAACGGGCGCACTTCAGCTGTTATACAGACGGGAAACAGAAGCTTGGTCTGACTTTTTCTTATATGAAGCGGGAAGTGAAGCGGCGATTGATGTAGAAACGGTACATGCTCTTCTTCATGACCGGGAAGCGAAGGCGGAGGAGTTAGGTGAGCGGTATGCCCGCTTAGCGATTCAACAGCTGAGTGAGTTAGCCGTTTCAGGAAAAGATTTGCTTTCCTGGAAAAGAGAAAAAGGCGGACCTTGGATGAAACAATACTTATCAGCTATTGAACGTGCCGTTGTGGAAGGAAAAGTAGAGAATTCGAAAGAACAAATAAAGGAGTGGCTCAAATCTTGCAATCTTCTGTGAAACAAAAATTATTGGAAGCTTTTTCAGAAGCAAATGGGGAGTTTGTTTCGGGGCAAGCGTTAGCAGAAATCGTTGGCTGCTCGCGGACAGCGATTTGGAAGCACATTGAAGCGTTAAGAAATGAAGGCTTTGAGCTAGAAGCGGTGCGCAAAAAAGGGTACCGCATTATTGATAAGCCCGATAAAGTGACAGAAAACGAACTATTAATCGGGTTGCAAACAGAATGGCTTGGAAAAGAAATTGTGTTTAAAGAAACGATCGATTCTACGCAAAAAGAAGCGCATCGATTGGCGCAGGAGCCGTTTAAAGAAGGAACGGTCGTTATCGCTGAAGAGCAAACCGCAGGACGCGGGCGAATGGCAAGAGAGTGGCATTCACCAAAGTATACTGGCATTTGGATGAGTGTCATTTTAAAGCCGGCCCTTCCTCCGTACAAAGCTCCGCAATTTACTTTGATTACAGCTGTAGCTGTTGTTGAAGCGATCAGGAGCGTAACTGGACTGGCGGCTGAAATTAAATGGCCGAATGATATTTTATTAAACGGCAAAAAAATTACCGGTATTTTAACGGAACTTCAAGCGGATGCGGATCAAATTCATTCGATTATTATTGGGATTGGCTTGAATGCCAACCAGAAGGAGTTTCCAGAAGAGTTGGCGGAGATTGCGACATCTTTAGCGATTGAAAAAGGAGAGCCCGTCTCTCGTTCTGAGCTTGTGCAAGAAATATTAAAGAATCTTGAAATGTATTATTATCTGTATATGAAGGACGGCTTTACCGATATTAAAAAGCGCTGGGAAAAATATGCCGTTTCGATCGGTAAACGTATTACCGCCCGCACAGTGATGGCAACAATTACAGGAAAAGCGCTTGGCATCACAGAAGAAGGGGTATTAAAGCTTCTTGATGATGAAGGAACGATTCACGATATTTATTCAGCCGATATTGAGATTAATAAAACAGCGGAGTAGTCCCCGCTGTTTTATTAATTTTTAATAGTCAAAAAACAATGAGCTTGTTATAATAAATTCGGGCAGTATCCAATAAGAGCTGCACCTTGTTGATGTTTAGTTTATGGTGAATTGAATATGCGAAAGTCTGCCTTGATCCGCAATGGACAGGGACAGAGGGTCGAAACAACTACTGATGATAAATCGGGTCCTTCTGTCTGGAGGACCCTTTTTTATTAAATATTGTTTCGTCTCCTCTGATGAAAAAGGAGGAAGCGGAAATGAAGCAAACGAGTCATTTTTTAAGCATGAAAGCAAACGGTGAAAAAATTGTGATGGTGACGGCTTACGATTATCCCTCTGCTAAGTATGCTGAGCAGGCGGAAGTAGATGTGATTTTAGTGGGCGATTCTTTAGGGATGGTCGTTCTCGGTTATGAATCAACAGTACCTGTGACGCTTGAGGACATGGTTCATCATACGAAAGCTGTTAAGCGGGGAGCAAAGAACACGTTCATCGTGACTGATCTGCCGTTTATGACGTACCACATTAGCAAAGAAGAGACGATGAAAGCGGCTCAAAAGTTGCTTCAAGAAGCGGGCGCTCATGCGGTAAAGCTAGAAGGTGGCGGAGAAGTGATCGAGACGATTCGCGCGTTGACGCAAGCGGGTGTTCCTACCGTGGCTCACTTAGGGTTGACGCCGCAATCTGTCGGGGTACTAGGCGGCTATAAAGTTCAAGGGAAAACCGCCTCAGCAGCGGCGAAATTGCTTGAGGAAGCCAAGCAAGCAGAAGAGGCAGGAGCTTGTATGCTTGTGTTAGAGTGTATACCGCATCAATTGGCTGCGGAAGTATCTCGAGCACTCACCATCCCTGTCATTGGAATTGGCGCAGGAGTAGATACGGACGGACAAGTTCTTGTGTACCACGATTTGATTCAATACGGTGTCGAGCGCACACCGAAATTTGTAAAAACATATGGCGATGTAGGCGAAGTGATTAGCTCAGCGGTTCATTGTTATGTTCGTGAAGTGAAAGCAGGGCAGTTTCCAAGTGAAGAGCATGCGTTTTCGATGAAAGAGGAAGAACTACTGCAGCTATATGGAGGGTCATGTTCATGATTGTCGTTAAAAAGATGAATGAATTAACCGCGATTGTTAGTGAAAAGAAAAAAGCAGGACTTTCGATCGGACTCGTACCGACGATGGGCTATCTTCACGAAGGTCATTTAACGCTTGTCAAAAAGGCAAGAGAAGAAAATGACGTTGTTATTATGAGTATTTTTGTTAATCCGCTGCAATTTGGTCCAAATGAAGATTTTGACAGCTATCCTCGCGACTTTGAGCGTGATCAAAAGCTAGCGGATGAAGCGGGCGTTGATCTTTTATTTGCTCCGGAATCGGATGAAATGTATCCGAAACCATCCATGATTGTCATGAACGTCGTCGATCGGACGGATCGACTATGCGGAGCGAAACGCCCTGGTCATTTTGATGGTGTCGTGACGGTTGTGACGAAGCTGTTTCATTTGGCGCAGCCGGATCGGGCGTATTTTGGTTTAAAAGATGCCCAGCAAGTAGCGGTGATTCATGGATTAGTAGAATCACTGAATTTTCCACTTGAAGTGATTGGTGTCGAAACGGTAAGGGAAGAGGATGGATTAGCGAAAAGCTCGCGCAATGTGTATTTGACGGCAAATGAACGGCAGTTAGCTCCTCATATTTATCATGCGTTGCAGACAGGAAAAGCTCTTATGGAACAAGGAGAGAAGGACCCTGTACAAGTGACAAATACAACGATCGCCTATTTAAACGAGCATGCAGGGACTGAGGTTGACTATGTGGAGTTGCTATCGTTCCCAGATTTAACACCTGTTCAAACGATCGAGGGACAAGTGATTCTTGCAACAGCCGTTAAATATTCAAATGCACGCTTAATCGATAATATCATCTTTGAATGTAAATAAAGGGGAGACGAAAGATGTTTCGAACAATGATGAATGGCAAAATTCACCGAGCAACGGTGACAGAGGCGAACTTAAATTATGTAGGCAGTATTACGATAGATCAAGATTTAATTGATGCGGCTGGCATGGCGGTCAATGAAAAAGTGCAGATTGTCAATAATAACAATGGCGCGAGATTAGAAACGTATATCATTCCAGGAGAGCGGGGGAGTGGGGTGGTTTGCTTAAATGGAGCAGCTGCTAGACTTGTACAGCCTGGAGATATCGTCATCATTATCTCCTATGTGATGATGCCAGAAGAAAAAGTGAAAGATCATCAGCCGAAAGTAGTGATTGTTGGAGAGAATAACAAAATTGAACAATTACTTCATTATGAGCCAGCGGGAACGATCTTATAATTTATGGGGCTGTCCTTTGTACAAAGGACAGTTTTTTTGTGCAGTATTTGTGAAAAAAGATGTGGATTTTTTCCTATTCATGTACAATAAACAAAGAAATTTTATTCTATTCAAAGATCAAATATTTTAAGAGGGTATAAAAATGAATATTGAAGTAGCTAAAAGTATTCGAGCAAGCTTAACACCAGATTGTACGAATTGTTTTGGACTTTGTTGTACAGCGTTGAATATAGCGGCATCCAATGATTTTGCCATCAATAAAGCGGCAGGAACACCTTGTCCTAATTTGCAGGAAGATTATCGATGTAAGATTCATAAGAATCTAAGAGAAAAAGGCTTTAAAGGATGTACAGTGTTTGACTGCTTAGGAGCTGGTCAACAAGTGTCTCAAGTTACGTTCAATGGACAAAGTTGGCGAGAGCATCCAGAGATAGCTGAAGAGATGTTTCGTACATTTCCCATTATGGAGCAATTATATGAAATGATGGCCTTTCTCACTGAAGCATTAACTTATGAGCTGTCACATACATTGCGTGACAAATTACAGCAACAATTAGCTCATTTACAAAGCTTGACGGAGATGGATGCGGAGCGTTTATTGTCATTGGATATGAGCATGTGTCGGTTCCCTGTCAATGAATTGCTTTTAGAAACAAGTGAATATGTTCGAAGTGAATTAAGCTTAAAAGTGTTTGTCATTAAGAAGGGGAAAAGTTGTAGAGGTGTTGATTGGGTTGGAAAAAATTTAAAAGGAAAAGATTTACGAACAATGGATTTGCGAGGCGCTTATTTAATTGCAGCTGACTTGCGATATGCCGACTTGCGTGGTGTTGATTTTATTGGAGCGGATTTGCGTGACGCTAATTTAAGCGGAGCCGATCTTTCGACTAGTATGTTTTTAACTCAAATGCAAATTAATTCAGCTAGAGGTGACAATCGAACGATCTTACCTCCCCACTTGCAAAAGCCTGTTCATTGGCTCAGTTGATTTCGTTCCAGTCCATACGTCGCTAAACAGCGCCTTTCGCTTTTCTTTGTCCAGCTCCGCCTCCTAGACACTCGAGTCAATTGCCAGCCTGACTGCATGGCTGAAGAGCGCCATTCCGTCATTCTGTCATTTGCTTGTCGTGTCTAAACAGTCGGCTCCGCTTTTCGGTTGTCCAGCTACAGGCGCTAGCGACTAGTGTACTTCCACCAACCTCCTTACGATAAGTCAACATCGATTCACTGTCGTTCATCGTGTTTCCTTTATCTCATACGGCTGGTTCTAGTCCATACGTCGCTAAACAGCGCCTTTCGCTTTTCTTTGTCTGGCGGCATCAGAAGGTGATATGGTACACTTGAGAAAGATTTTACGAGAAAAAGGGTGTAAGCCGTGATGACATATCCACGTTTTGTCGTTACTGATTTGGAAACGACGGGTCATGCTGCCAAAGGCGGAGACCGAATGATTCAAGCTTCATTTGTGATTATTGAAAACGAACAAATTATTGATCAATATACAACTTTTATTAATCCGGAACGTTCGATTCCGGTTTTTATTGAGGAATTAACAGGCATTAATGATGAAATGGTGAAGGATGCGCCTTTTTTTCATGAAGTGGCGCCGAAAGTGTTGCCTTTATTAAAGGATGCGGTATTCGTTGCCCATAATGTTCAATTCGATCTTCAGTTTTTACAGGCGGAGCTAGAGGAGGCAGGATATCGGCCTTTTTCGGGGCCTTCGATTGACACTGTTGAACTAGCCCGCGTTTTACTGCCGACATCTGACAGCTATAAGCTTTTTGATTTGACGTCCAGTCTTGGCTTTGAACATGACCGGCCTCATCAAGCGGACAGTGATGCGTATGTGACGGCCCAATTGTTATTGATGATGATCGACAAGTTGAAAATGATGCCGCTAGTGACGTTAGAAAGTTTAGCGAAAATATCTACCCATTTAAAAAGTGATATTTACTTATTAATCCAGTCGGTGATTGCACAGAAACAGCTGCATATGGAGCAATTGCCTGAGCAGATTGAAGTGTATCGCGGATTGGGATTGCGCAAGAAAATGATTCAAAAAAGATGGACGGATCAAACTTCGTTAACTTATCCAGCAAGTAAAGAAGAAAAAATTCAGCTATTGGCCCAACTGCCTCATTTCGAACGAAGAGACAGTCAAATGGACATGATGGATCAAGTGTATCAGTCGATGCAACAATCCGTTCATTTAGCAATTGAAGCAGGGACGGGAACAGGAAAATCACTCGGTTATTTACTGCCAGCAGTATATCGGAGTAAACAAATAGGCGATCCGGTGATTGTGAGTACGCACACGATTGTTTTGCAGCAACAGCTATTAAATAAAGAAATTAAGCAGTTACGGAATATGCTTCCCTTCCCATTGTCTGTTATGGTATTAAAGGGAAGAAGCCATTATTTAGACCTGTATAAGTTTTTTCAAAGTTTGCGAGACACAAAGGATAATTACGATGTTGCTTTAGCGAAAATGCAAATATTGACTTGGCTATTAGAGACAGAAACCGGTGATGTCGATGAATTAAATTTATCATCTGGCGGCTCGCTCTTTTGGAATGAAGTCAAGCAAGATGGCGATTATATGAATAAAGGTCGAAAAGCATGGCTGGATAAAGACTTTTATTTATTTGCCAAAAAGCAAGCGAAGGAATCGGACCTTGTCATTACAAATCACTCCTTATTGGTGGCAGACTTAATGGCTGCATCGCCGTTATTGCCGCTATATACCAATGTAATTATTGATGAAGCACATCATTTCGAACAGGCAGCAAGAGATCGAATGGGTCTTTCGATCGATTTGTCTAATTTCAAATATTTAACCGCTAAATTAGCATGTGACCAAGCAGAAGGCTTATTTATCCAATGTGAACAACTGCATGAGAAATTCGAAGAAAATGAACAAGAGAATAAGCGGGAAGTGATTGAACGTACATTTAATGAACTGCTGTTTGAAGGAGAGGAATGGTTTAAAGTTCTTCAAACATTCTTTGAACAGCATACGAAAAAATGGTCAGGAAACGGCCATCGCCGACAGCTGCGCTTGACGGAACATGTTCGCCAGTTAAAAATATGGGAAGCGGTAGAATACGGAGCAGAACGGCTATATGAGAGAATGGAAGCGCTCAGTCGCCTATTGCAGCAACGAGTGGCTCAAATAAAGCCATACCGAGAGCAAATGGCGGCCAAGGAGCAACTGAAGATCGATGACTTGCAAGCGCTGATGGCTCAATGGGAATCTTTTTTATTTAGTATTGAACGGATCATTTTCCGCCCGGAGCAGGATGAAGTCATTTGGATGGAAGGAGATAGTCGCTCTTTTGCCAATACTTTTGTGATGAGGGCTCATCCTGTTTCAAGTGCAGAGTTGATTAAAGAAAAGCTATTAAATCAAAAGCAAGTAGTGTTTACTTCAGCGACATTAACGGTGAATCGCTCGTTTCGCTTTTTTGCTGAAGAAGTTGGTTTAACTTCGCAAACGTATCAACAAGTGATGCTTCCTTCTCCTTTTGATTATAAAGAAAACTGCCGAATGATCATTCCTAATGATGTGCCAGAGATTAACGAAGTAAAGACGGAGGAGTATATCGAAGCGTTAGCCAATCACTTAATGGCAGTAGCTGAGGCAGCGAAAGGACGGATGCTTGTGTTGTTTACGTCCTATGATATGATGAAGAAAACGCATGACTTAATGAAAGATAGCGGTCTGTTAGATGATTATGTCCTGCTAGCTCAAGGAATTACAAATGGGAGCCGCGCTCGCTTGACTCGCAATTTTCAAAAGTTTGATAAGGCTATTTTGTTTGGAACGAACAGCTTTTGGGAAGGGATTGACATACCAGGAGAGGATCTTTCTTGTTTAGTCATCGTTCGACTGCCGTTTTCTGCACCAGACGAACCTTTTACGCAGGCGAAAAATGAGCAGTATGCGAAAGAGGGAAAGAATGCGTTTTCAGCGTATTCTTTGCCACAAGCGGTTCTGCGCTTTAAGCAAGGGTTTGGGCGCTTAATTAGAAGCAATCGAGACAGGGGCATTATTATCGTCTTTGATCGTCGTATTCAAACGAGTATATACGGCAAAACTTTTTTAGCGTCTATTCCTCCAGTGACCGTGCAAGAAGCTTCACTAAGCGAGACAGTTTCTGTCATTGAAAACTGGCTGTGACAGCTGATTAATTTTAAGGCGAATAACATACTCTAACGGTAAAGAAGGGAGAAGCCAAAATGAGAATGTTATTCGCTGTTTGTTTGTCGCTTTCCATTGCTTGCAGCAGTTCTAATGTTCAAGCAGAAACGATTGATTTGAACTTAAAGGAAGATGAATTGGCGATCACTTTTTTGCCGTTGCCAGACGGGGAAGCCGCTTTTTTGCACACGGCAGATGGACATCATTATTTAATAAATACAGGTACGAGAAAGAGCCGTCCGCTTATTCTTTCGTATATGAAAAAGTTTGGAATTGATCAGCTTTCAGGAGTCATCATTACTGAAAAACAAGAAGAAGTTGATTCATTTATTGTCCGTTTAAAAAGCGGTTATGATTTGCGGCATGTTTACGGAGAGTACATGCGCGTGGGTGAGGTAAGACAGTTGCAGCCGGGATTAGAACTGAAAATTTTGTATAATGGCAGTGGACAAAAAGAAGGCATCGATTTTTCCCTCAAGCACTTTCATTCGCAATTTTTATGGATGTCATCAGCCTCCAAGCAAGCAGAGAAAAGTTTGTTAAAAGAAGAGTTAAAAGATATTAATATTGTTAAGATACCAAACTTTGCTCAAAATGATAGTATGTCCTATCGTTTACTAAAACATATCGATCCTCAAACCGCGCTTATTTTTACGAAAAAAGAAAGTCTCCCAGCATCGGAATTAATGGAAATGCTTCATCAGATGTGGATTGATGTATATTACACAAAGCAGCACGGGCTTGTGATGATCAAGTTTAACAAAATTGGCTATGAAGTATTTACAATTACTGATTGAAAGAATTCGCATTTTTCAACAAATTAATTGATGCGAATGTCGGATTTCTTGGTATAATAAGTGAGAATAGGAGGAGTAATAAATGGAAAGTAAGATCGAAGTATTATCTACCGTTACGGTTGACAACCATGCTGATTTGTATAAAATCGTCGATGCGTTAAACCGCACATTAAAACGGGAAAATTTAATGTTTGGACTGGCATTAGATCAAGAGGATCAAAATAAAGCCGTCTTTACGATTTATCGTACATAGGGCAGAAGATGAAGAAAAAATGGATATGGCTAGCAGTCACAGCAATCCCACTCCTGCTTATTTGTACATTATTGCTAAGTGTGTATAATCATGCACAAAAGCCGCATGAAAAAGCGAAAGAGTATGCTGTCTCGGTGGCTAAGCAAGAAAGCGCCATTACCTCTGTCGTAGATTTTAATATATATAATAGTAAAGAGACCTATTATGCGGTCATAGGGAAGACCGATAAGAACAAACAGCTCGCTGTATTTGTACCAAAAGAAACAAAGAAACAGCCGGTTACTAAAGATATTACAAAGGGAATTTCAAAAGAAGAGGCAGTGAAAAAGCTCGAAAATGACCCATTAGTCAAGAAGTTGCTTTCTGCGCGACTGGGTATTGAGAAGCCCGGCCCAGTATGGGAACTCGTGTTTTTGGATAAAAATGATCAGGTCAACTATTATTATCTTCGAGCGGACAACGGAGAATGGTGGAAGAAAATTAAACATATTTAAGAGTGGAGGAATTATTGATGGACATCGAATTAGCACAAAGAGTGAAGGCGCTAACTCCTTCAACGACTTTAGCAATTACAGCGAAAGCAAAAGAAATGAAAGCACAAGGCATTGATGTCATTGGCCTTGGTGCTGGAGAACCAGATTTTAATACACCAGAACATATTATTGAAGCGGCTTATGAGTCCATGAAAAAAGGACAAACAAAATATACGCCAGCTGGCGGACTACCTGAATTAAAAGATGCCATTATCGCTAAATTTCAAAAGGATCAAGGAATTACATATAAGCGCAGTGAAATTATCGTTACAATCGGAGCAAAGCATGCTTTATATACATTATTCCAAGTCATTTTGGATAAAGATGATGAAGTGATCATTCCAACTCCTTACTGGGTGAGCTATCCAGAACAAGTGAAACTAGCAGACGGAAAGCCTGTTTATATCGAAGGCAAGGAAGAAAACCAATTCAAAATTTCACCGGAGCAGCTTGAAGCAGCGATCACTGAGAAAACAAAAGCAGTGATCATTAACTCACCAAGCAACCCAACAGGTATGCTGTACACAGCTGAAGAGTTACAAGCATTAGGAAAAGTAGCTCTTCGCAAAAACATCTGGATCATTTCAGATGAAATTTATGAAAAGCTTGTATACGGGGACAACAAGCATGTATCCATTGCGGAGCTTTCCCCTGAATTAAAAGAGCAAACAATCATTATTAACGGAGTGTCCAAATCTCATTCCATGACTGGCTGGCGTATTGGTTACGCGGCTGGAAATGAGCAAGTAATTAAGGCGATGACGGACTTAGCGAGTCATTCTACTTCTAACCCGACAGCACCTTCTCAATATGGCTCCATCGCGGCATATGAAGGAACGCAAGAACCGGTAGAAGAAATGAAGAAGGCTTTTGAAGAGCGTTTAAATGTGATTCATGCGAAATTAAATGAAATTCCTGGTTTTTCTTGCTTAAAACCGCAAGGAGCGTTCTACTTGTTCCCGAACGTGAAGGAAGCAGCGAAATTAACAGGTTTTGCCGATGTTGATGCATTTGTAGCGGCTTTACTTGAAGAAGCGAAAGTGGCTGTCATTCCGGGAAGTGGCTTTGGTTCGCCTGATAACATTCGCTTATCTTATGCGACTTCTTTAGAAGCATTAGAAGCAGCCGTTGAACGTATGGCAACTTACGTAAAAGAACATATGTAATTTCTTTTTAACACCTTGACGATCGTCAAGGTGTTTTGTACTATGTTCCTTTCTTGCACTTATTTGCAAAAGACAGGTATAATATTAGACGATTAATAGAGGAAAGTTGTTGGAGGGAATCTCATATGAAAATAACAATTGCAGAAGTGGGCAAATTTGTTGGTCAAGAAGTAACGATTGGTGCTTGGTTAGCAAATAAACGTTCAAGTGGAAAAATTGCTTTTTTACAGCTTCGTGATGGAACGGGCTTTATTCAAGGAGTCGTTGTGAAAAGTGAAGTAGGGGAAGAATTGTTTCAACGGGCGAAATCATTGACACAAGAGTCTTCTATATATGTCACGGGGATGGTGCAGGAAGATGACCGCTCACCTTTTGGCTATGAGCTAACCGTCACTGGGCTCAAAGTGATTGCAGAAGCAGTGGATTATCCGATTACACCGAAAGAACACGGAACAGAGTTTTTAATGGATCACCGCCATTTATGGTTACGTTCTCGCCGTCAGCATGCGGTCATGAAAATCCGCAATGAAATTATTCGTGCCACATATGAGTTTTTTAATGAGAATGGCTTTACAAAAGTGGACCCTCCAATCTTAACAGGAAGTGCGCCAGAAGGAACGTCTGAACTATTCCATACACGTTACTTTGATGAGGATGCTTATTTATCTCAAAGCGGCCAGTTGTATATGGAAGCAGCAGCGATGGCACTTGGAAAGGTATTTTCTTTCGGTCCTACGTTCCGCGCGGAGAAGTCTAAAACACGCCGTCATTTAATTGAATTTTGGATGATTGAACCGGAAATGGCATTTTGTGAATTTGAAGAGAACTTACAAGTTCAAGAGCAGTATGTGTCTCACATCGTGCAATCTGTGCTGAAAAATTGTCGTCTTGAACTAGATCGCCTTGGTCGGGATACATCGAAGCTCGAAAACATTCAAGCCCCATTCCCGCGTATCACTTACGATGAAGCGATCAAGTTCCTTCATGAAAAGGGTTTCACTGATATTCAATGGGGGGATGACTTTGGTGCCCCGCATGAAACCGCGATCGCTGAAAGCTATGATAAACCGGTCTTTATTACGCATTATCCTACGACATTAAAGCCGTTTTATATGCAGCCAGCGAAAGATCGCGAAGAAGTGGTATTATGTGCGGACTTAATTGCACCAGAAGGTTATGGAGAAATCATCGGCGGCTCGGAGCGTATTCATGATCTTGAACTGCTCAATGAAAGAATAAAAGAACATCAATTAGACCCAGAAGCATATAAATGGTATGCGGAACTTCGTCAATATGGTTCTGTCCCTCACTCTGGTTTCGGTCTTGGCTTAGAGCGTACCGTAGCCTGGATTAGCGGCGTGGAGCACGTGCGTGAAACAATCCCATTCCCGCGCTTACTAAATCGCCTATATCCTTAATAGAAAAGCGTAGCCGACTGATCAGACACGACAAGCAAATGTTCTGGCGCTAGAAAGACGACAGTCTTGTAAGCGACAGGTTATTTGCCTCGAGTGTCTAGGAGGCGGAGCTGGACAATAAAAAAGCGTAGCCGACTGATCAGACACGACAAGCAAATGTTCTGGCGCTAGAAAGACGACAGTCTTGTAAGCGACAGGTTATTTGCCTCGAGTGTCTAGGAGGCGGAGCTGGACAATAAAAAAGCGTAGTCGACTGATTAGGGGATCGTTTCATGATATGGATAGAAAATCACCGCGCTGATGAAGCGCGGTATTTCTATGTTTGTAAATGTCAATTCTCATTTTTATCACGTTATCGTGATATACTAGCTATGAGGTGTACACAATGGAACAAAAAGAATTAGTAATGCAATGGATGGATGAAGGCATGATAAGTGTGCCTCAAGTGCTGCTCATGCATTATCGTAACTTAAATGTGTCTGAAATCGAACTGGTGTTGTTATTGCAAATTTTTGCTTTTAAGCAAAAAGGTCATCATTTTCCTACATTTGAAGAGTTAGCTAGTCAAATGACGATCTCTTCTAGCGAGTGTGCGGTTTTAATAAAAAAACTGATGCAGCATCAATTGATTACAATTGAACAAGGTAATTCGACGGGGTATGAGAGCTACTCGTTAAAGCCTTTATGGAAGAAGTTAGCTGAATCGATGTTGCAGCAGTCGAGACAATCAGCTTTACAGCAAACGATGAGCGATGAGCAAGACTTATACACGCTTTTTGAACAGGAGTTTGGTCGTCCTCTGTCGCCACTTGAATGTGAAACGCTAGCAATTTGGATTGATCAGGATCACCATGATCCAGTGATCATTAAAGCAGCTCTCCGAGAGGCAGTCATTTCTGGAAAGATGAACTTTCGTTATATTGACCGCATTTTATTTGAATGGAAAAAGCAAGGGATTGAAACGTTGGAACAAGCGAGAGATTATGGACAACGATTTCGAAAACAGCAGTCTTCTCCTGAACAAGTACAGCGCTCGAAAAAGGCTGTTCACTTTTATAACTGGCTAGAACAATAGAAGGGAGGAGAATCATTTTGTTAAATAAACAGCAAATTCGTTATTGTCTAGACCAAATAGCCGAAATGTTTCCGGACGCACATTGTGAGTTGCGGCATGCTAATCCGTTTGAGTTAGTGATTGCTGTCGCTTTATCCGCCCAATGTACAGATGCTTTAGTGAACAAGGTGACGAAGGAATTATTTCAAAAATATAAAACGCCACAAGACTACTTGGCTGTTCCGTTAGAAGAGCTGCAACAGGATATTCGCTCGATTGGACTTTATCGTAACAAAGCAAAAAATATTCAAAAATTAAGTAAGATGCTGATTGAAGAAATGGATGGAGAAGTGCCGCAAACACAAAGTGAATTAGTGAAACTTCCTGGTGTTGGTAGAAAAACAGCGAACGTTGTTGCATCTGTTGCTTTCGGTGTACCAGCCATTGCGGTCGATACCCATGTAGAGCGAGTTAGTAAACGATTAGGTATTTGCCGCTGGAAGGATTCTGTTACAGAAGTAGAAGAAACATTAATGAAAAAAATTCCGAAAGAAGAGTGGTCGGTGACGCATCATCGTCTCATTTTTTTCGGACGCTATCATTGCAAGGCACAATCTCCTAAATGTGAAGAATGTCCGTTACTGGATTTATGCCGTGAAGGAAAGAAACGGATGAAAAGGAAGGCTAGCTAATGAGCAAAGTGATTGTGCCAGCTAGCTTAAAGCATCCCTTGTTTTTTCCAGCGGAGACGGTCATCGTTCCTAGATCAGCTAGCTTAGAGACCCCTCCTTATTTTATATATGAACTTCAAGAAAATGAAGTTCCTTGGGAAAATCCTTCTCTTTATTTAAAAATGGTTGATGAGGCTTATCAATCCTTGCAGCCATTAATAGAGACGACATTTAAGGAGCAAGACCAAGCCGTACATTCCATGATGAAGGCATCACTGGCCTTATTTTTCATGAGTTTATTTTGGAGTAATCATAAGCCAGTTGTCTTAAATGGCTGGGAAGAAAAGGTGGCTTTATTCAACATTAAGCCGTTGAATGTGGAGGAGAGGCTTTCGTTTATCCTTGCTCGTCCTTTTTCTTATCAAGCTTATCGACAAATAGAGGCTTTAATGATTGAACAACAAAAACAATTGGCTAAACATAATTTGAGAAGGAACCATAAAAAATAAGTTTACAAACAAAAAAGGATGGTTAAATGACCATCCTTTTTTGTGTTTATGTTTCTGTTGGTTCCCCTTGCTGAGTATTTCCGCCAGAAGGAGGAGTACCGCCGCCGTTATTACCGCCACTGGTAGGAGGAGTACCGCCACCAGTGTTACCACCACTGGTAGGAGGAGTACCGCCGCCATTATTATTGCCACCGTCTGGAGGAGTACCACCACCGTTGTTGTTGCCACCGTCTGGAGGAGTACCGCCACCATTGTTGTTGTCGCCGTCTGGAGGAGTACCACCACCGTTGTTGTTGCCATCAGGATTTTCTCCATCAGGATTGTTTGGATCAACAGGTGGAGTTTCAGGCTCTTCTGGTTGTGCTTCACCTGGTACGGTGACAGAAGTAGAAGCTGTATCTACTACTTGGCCATTGACAGTCGCAGTCACACTAATATTATATGTTTGTCCCGGCTGTACATTGCTAATGACAGCGGATGTCCCATTTACTGCTTGTGAGCCGCCATTTGAAGAGACCGTAAAGCTTGGTGTGCCTTCTCCACTAAAGGACCAAGAGACAGAGATGCTCTGCGAGGCTGCATTATATGCGGCACTTAAGCCTGTGATTCCGCCTTTCGTCTCTTCTTTTTTCTCTTCTTCTTTTTCTTTGAAATCATTAAATACTTTTTTCGGTTCTTCTCCTTTAACGAACAGTTCATATACTTTTTCGCTATCAGGTGTCCCTTTTCCAGCAATAGCTGGCGGGTTCGAACCTTTTACAATTGGTAATTCGACGACACTTTTTGGCTTTTTGAAATTGTTCGTTTCAACGTCTGAAGACACTTCTTCCATTAAGTACTTAAAGAGCTCTTTTGAAATTTGCTGACTTTCCGTCGATAAATACTCTTTTTTACTTGGATAACCTGTCCAGATCGCCGCTGTGTAGTTCGTTGTATAACCGACGAACCAAGAGTCTGGTGAACCGCTATCCGGAATACCAAATTCGCTTTTCTCTTTCTCCGTATAGTTGGTCGTCCCTGTTTTTCCAGCAACAGGAAGCCCTGGAATATTCGCTTTTCTTCCCGTTCCTTCGTCTAATACATCTTTGAGCATATCTGTAATCATATAAGCCGTATAATCGCTCATTGCGGCTTTCGGCTTAATATTCGTTTTCACTTCTGTTTCCCCATCAGATAACACAATTTTCTTCACGGTATGCGGCTTATTGTATTGTCCTTCATTTCCAAATGCCGCATAGGCACCTGCTAAGTCTAGCGGAGAAATGCCGCTCATAGCACCGATGGAGTTTGACTCATTCTCAGACTCTTCTTTACTTAAACGAATGCCGACATTTCCTAAAAACTCATTTGCTTTTTCATGTCCAACTTCTTGATATGTTTGCAGAGCTGGTATATTGCGAGAGTAAGTAAGGGCTGTTCTCATAGAAATAGGCCCCATATATGATCCACCAGCATTGCGGATCGGTGCTCCGTTAGAATAGGAGTAAGGTCTGTCATCGAGCTGTTGATATGTAGACCATTTTAAATACTCAATAGCAGGACCGTAATCAATTAACGGTTTAATAACAGAACCAGGCTGACGCTGTTTTAAGTCGACCGCATAATTATATCCTCGTTCCACTGTTTGGTTGCGTCCGCCACCAATCGCGCGCACTTCACCTGTTTTCGTATCTGTCAGCGCAATTCCTGCTTGAAAATCATCGCTTGGATAGTTAATGATATCTTCTGTGTCTAACAGTTTATCCATGTAATCTTGAGCATCTTGATCTAGTGTCGTATAAATCTTTAAGCCATCTGAGTAAGGATTATACTCGCCCATTTCCTGTACTTCTTCGACAACCATATCAATGAAAGAGTTATATTTTTTATCCTCTGTTTCTTTTGGCTCCGTTAAGTAAGCGGTGATGGACTCTTGTTTAGCTGTTGCCATTTCTGAACTTGTAATTTTCTCATGCTGTTCCATTAGAGACAGAACCACATTTTTTCGCTTATCAGCGCGGTCAGGGTGCTTAAATGGATTATAATTATTTGGACTTTGTGGCATACCAGCGAGCAATGCCGCTTCGTTTAGCGTCAATTCATCTAACTCTTTATCAAAATAATAGTTAGATGCTGTTTTAATACCGTGGATACCGCCAGACATATACACTTTGTTAACATACATCTCAAAAATTTCTTCTTTGGAATATTTTCGTTCCAGCTGGAAAGCAAGCCAAGCTTCTTGTGCTTTCCTTTTTATCGTCTTCTCAGGTTTTAAGAAAGACATTTTGACTACTTGTTGGGTGATGGTGCTGGCTCCTTGAGAACCGAAGCCATTTGTAAAGTTACTGATCACTGCACCACCGATGCGGATGATATCAACGCCGTGGTGGTCGAAAAAGCGCACATCTTCTGTCGCTAAAATTGCGTCTCTGACCACTTGAGGGATATCTTCATATTTGACGTAGTCCCGTTTTTCTGAACCGACAGCTGTAATATATTTTCCATCTTTATCGTAAATTTTTGACGCAATTGGGTCTCTTAGCAACGCCTCATCTAAGTTAGGCGCATCTTTAACCATAAAAGCAAATGTGCCGACGCCAGCAGCAAGAGAAAGGAACATCAGAACGACAAGGGTAAAGAATATTTTCTTTACGATGGATCGTTTACTGCTTTTCGCTCCAGATGTTGCTGCTTGTTTCGGCCGTCTTGTTTTCTGTTGTTTTCGTCTTTCTGTACGTGATTTGTATTGATCAGACATTTGTCTAATATCCTCGCTTTCAAACGGAGTAAGCAATCAAACTTGCTCTCCTAAATTAATCTTTATTATCTAATTATTAAGGCAATGTGCTAACAGCGTGTCACAAAGCTAGCATTAAAAGTGCAGTTGATTAATAATAGATAAATAGGGAACCCGTGGATGAAGTCCTAATGGGATTTGAAAGGCGACACTTTCTAGTTCTGATTTTGAAATCGACTTTCTTCCACCGTTGTTCATCCGGTCCCAAAAGTGAAACAAGTGAGCAGCCGGAAGATAAAAGATTTCCTCTGACAAGGCAAAACGAAGAATAACAAAACTGATCCCATTTTGCTTTTCCACCATTTTCATATGCTCGATTTGATGGGCATGAAAATTTTTTAATGGAAAAGAGGTTACATTCCTTGTCTCCTTCGCTTCAAAGTCCAAATATTTTCCTCTATACACACCGTTGTAATCAGTTGTTGAGGCTTGCTTAAAATAAGCTTCTTTAATGACCGCTGCGCTTCTCTTTGGATAATCCACTTGAACAATCTGGACGGGGGTGGGCTTTTTGTGTACCACTGCCATCCCACGCTCTAAATAATACTTATTCGTTTCGTTTAAATCCTCCTCAAGCGTCATTCCTCTGTTACTATAGTTTTGTTGTTTCAATTTTGGGGGCATCGATAATGCCTGGGACTGTGGAGCATACTTTTTTCCATTTGGATATTTTATCACCATTGAATACACCTCACAAGATATTACATATCATAACAGAAAAATTTATTTATGGCGCATGAAAAACATTTGTTTTTGTGAAACATTCAAAGAGCGCACGAAAACAGCGATAGCTTCAGCACGTCTCATTTATTCTATTATACCCTCTTCTTTTAGATTCTGCATTTTTTCCAAAGGCTTTGTGGAATGGGGATGTTGATTTCAAGGCTTTTGGCTTCTTCATGTAAAGTAGGTATTTGGACTTTGTCGAAATACGGGATATTAGTTGTAAGCTAACTTCTTTCTTTGCCGAATGAGTACTAGTTTTGTCAGGTGTGAAGGAGATGGTGAATGGATGACCGAATATAGCTTACATAATTAAAAGTCCTGTCCTTAGAATGAAAGAACTATAAGAAAAGGAGTGGTGAACGTGACAAGAGAAGAGGTACTGCGTACTTTAATGGAGATTGAACAGGCAGTCGGGCAAATTGAGAAAGAAATGAAAAAGCGTGTGAGCATTTTGCATAAAGCTCATTGCAATCGTCTCTTAAGAAAAAAAGAACTCATTTTAGAACGACTGGAACACCTTGAAGAAGGTGCAGAGTATCTCTTGTCCGCTCCTTCTTCCTACCGAATGGTTCAGTCATTTAAAGTGACATATGAGCCTTTATGACTCCTTTACTTGAAGTCTCGAAAAAAAACTTATAGAATGTGTACATCTATAAGGAAAGCGCTGTAGCTAGAGGAGTATGTCTGATGGAGAAACTAAAAGTGTTCACAATAGAGTTGCTGAATATCGTCACAGAAGCAAATGATATTTATCTTCAAAAAAGAAAGACAAAAGAGAAAGGTGATTTTTATCAAGAAGTGAAGCCATTTGCTGATCGAGCAAGAGAAGTATGCATACAATGGCAACAAGAAATAGGTCCTTTTGTTCAACAGGGAGATTTTAAATATATCCATCCGCCGCAAGTGGAGGCAGTGGTTGAAAATATAGAGCTTGTATCTGTTCAGGCGTTCTTTCCAGAAACAAGTTATACTCGGTTTAAAAATTATATTGAATCGACGAGTTTTTTACTTGATAGTTTGTTGAATGAGTTGGGCTGATGCTCACTTTTTCCTTTGCTGTTTCATACGATAATATGAATAAACGGTAAAATAGGGGGAGAAAGAATGAATCCTTGGGAAGTGATGCCGCCTCGGCCTGATTATTATATGTATCACCCGTATAGTCCTTCTTATCCTGCTGTTCATCCACAAGCGCAAGCTTCATTTGCTGGTCAGTTATTTGATCATCCTTTGTATCAAGTACAAATGCCTGAACAAAAATACCCGCCTTATTCGCCAATGCCTGTTGCTCCATATCCTGCTTATGGCCAGCAAAAGAATACGGGTAACATGTTTATCCAATCATTTAAAAATGAAGATGGCTCCTTGAATATCAATAAAGCATTGGATACAGCGGGAATGATGATGAATACGGTTTCACAGTTAGGCAGCATTGTGAAAGGTGTCAGCGGATGGTTGAAAGTATAAGTGTGAAGAAAACCGCATGAGGATGCTCATCCTTTTGCGGTTTTCTTCATTTTCTACTGAGTGCGATTTCGAGCCAGCAGAGTCCTATTTTCATGTTATAAATTCCAACTGGCAAACCAAACGTTTATTCGCTAAACTATTACATAGATAAAAGGGGGCAGAAATATATGATCGGTAAGAAATCACTTTCAGAACTCATTCAAGAGCTGAAGCAGAATGAACATATTCTTCACT
The DNA here is from genome assembly GCF_016820555.1 of Bacillus sp. REN10. Classification (GTDB taxonomy): domain Bacteria; phylum Bacillota; class Bacilli; order Bacillales; family Domibacillaceae; genus Bacillus_CE. The sequence goes on from NZ_JADHDW010000001.1 coordinate 590,743, forward strand.
GGCATGAAATCGAACCTCAGGAGGCGAGGACGAGGCCGATACCTGAATGTATTGATGCCCGTATTAAGTTTGCTTTGCAAAAACGGGGGATTAGTGAGCTGTACAGTCATCAGCTGACTGCTTTTGAAACGGTACAAAAAGGAGAGAATATTGTCGCCGTTACACCGACTGCTTCAGGAAAAACGTTATGTTATAACTTGCCGGTTTTGCAATCGATTGTGGAAAGTGAGACGAATCGAGCTCTTTATATTTTTCCGACGAAAGCGTTAGCGCAAGACCAGAAAAGCGAAATGAATGAGCTGATCGATGAAATCGGTATGGATATTAAAAGTTATACATACGATGGAGATACTTCGCCTGCTATTCGGCAAGTCGTACGAAAAGCTGGACATATTGTTATTACGAATCCAGATATGCTACACTCGGCGATTTTGCCTCATCATACAAAATGGGTGAGTTTATTTGAAAACTTAAAGTATGTCGTGATTGATGAGCTTCATACGTATCGAGGGGTGTTTGGCAGTCATGTCGCTAATGTGATTCAGCGATTAAAAAGGATTTGCCGATTTTACGGAAGTGAGCCGATCTTTATTTGCACATCGGCAACGATCGCCAATCCGAGAGAATTAGCGGAGCAGCTGACAGGCAACTCCATGCGTTTAATTGATGATAATGGAGCACCGAGAGGAAGAAAGCATTTTGTCTTTTATAATCCGCCAGTCGTGAACAAACCATTAAACATTCGCAAAAGCGCCACTGTTGAAGTCAATCAATTAGCGAAGGAATTTCTTAAAAATCGTATTCAGACGATTGTTTTCGCTAGAAGCCGAGTGCGAGTGGAAATTATTTTAAGCCATATACAAGAGCTAGTGAAGCATCAAATCGCCACGAAATCGATTAGAGGATATCGCGGCGGCTATTTGCCAAAGCAGCGCCGAGAAATTGAAAAAGGTTTAAGAGAAGGAGACATTTTAGGTGTAGTGAGCACCAATGCCTTAGAGCTTGGAGTCGACATTGGACAGCTGCAAGTGTGCATCATGACCGGCTACCCAGGCAGTGTGGCCAGCACATGGCAACAAGCTGGGAGAGCAGGAAGGCGGCACGGGGAAGCATTGATTATTATGGTCGCGAGTTCAACACCGATTGATCAATATATTGTGCAGCATCCGTCTTACTTTTTTGAGCGTTCGCCTGAATCCGCTAGAATTAATCCCGATAATTTAATTATTTTAGTTGATCATTTAAAATGTGCGGCCTATGAGCTGCCATTTAAAAAAGGAGAGGCGTTTGGATCACTAGATGTTCATGATATTTTGGAATTTTTAGCGGAAGAACGCGTGATTTATCAAAATGGTGACACTTATTATTGGGCGAATCAGTCATTTCCGGCAGGAGAGATTAGCTTACGGTCGGCTTCTCAAGAGAATGTTGTCATTGTGGATCAGTCAGAAACAGGAAATGTGAAAATCATTGGTGAGATGGACCGTTTTAGTGCGATGACCTTATTACATGATGAAGCGATTTATTTACATGAAGGGGTTCAGTACCAGGTTGAAAAGCTAGATTGGGCACATAAAAAGGCATACGTTAGGGAAGTAGATGTTGAATATTTCACAGATGCGAATTTAGCGGTGCAGCTGAAATTGCTAGAAATCGATCAAACGAAAAAGAGAGAGCGGACAGCCGTTCACTATGGAGATGTGACGATCAATATACTCCCAACGATTTTCAAGAAAATCAAACTAACCACGTTTGAGAATATCGGATCAGGCCCTATTCATCTTCCAGAAGAAGAATTGCATACGAGTGCCATGTGGATCGAACTAACAGAAACAGATGATGAGATTGCAGAAAAAACGCTCGAGCAACTATTGTTAGGTATCGCTAATGTGTTGCAACACATCGTTCCCGTCTATGTGATGTGTGACCGCAAAGATATTCATGTCGTATCGCAAGTGAAAGCAACAAATTCAGGGTTGCCGACGATCTTTTTGTATGATCATTATCCGGGTGGCATCGGGCTAGCGGAAGAAGTATATAAACGCTTTGATGCTATTAAAGAAGCAGCGATCCATTTAATTCAACATTGCCCTTGTGAGGATGGATGTCCTTCCTGTATTGGAACGGAGATCGAAGGTATTCAGGCAAAACAAAGAAGTGTCCAATTGCTCGCTCAATGTTAAAGGTATCCTTTAAAACGGGAAGGAGGGAAGTAGATGAGTTTATCCAATAAGCTTCAGCGAATGAAGTCTCATTTAATTAAAGAAGAGCCTAAAGTGAATGTAGAAAAAGAAAGGACTATTTCGATAGAAGGATGGGGCGATGCTCATATCACTCCTTATGTGCTTGGAGAACAGCATTGTTTCATTCGGGAGGTTCGTTATCCGCTTAGTTATCAGCATGGTCGTTATTCTTTAATTGAAATAAAGAATGTGGTGAAAGATTGGAATGATTGGGACGGGAATCACCCTCTGTCCGCCAAAGGGATGCAAGCGGATGATTTGTTTTTCTTTGATACGGAGACGACCGGTCTTGGCGGAGGAGCAGGTAATACGGTTTTTTTGCTCGGTTATGCACGGCTAGCAGAAGATCAAGTAATCGTGCGCCAGCATTTTTTGCCGGAGCCAGGGAATGAGGTGGCGCTGTACGCCAGTTTTCTTGAACGCGTTGATTATACAACTCTTGTCACGTATAACGGAAAGGCTTTTGATTGGCCGCAAGTGAAAACGAGACATACGCTTGTTCGTGACCATGTGCCAAAGCTACCGACGTTTGGTCATTTTGATTTATTTCATGCATCTAGACGACTGTGGAAGCATACGATAGAATCGGTGAAGCTTGTGAATGTGGAGAAACATGTATTAAATATTGAGCGGCAAGAAGATGTTCCAGGGTTTTTAGCTCCGATGATCTACTTTGATTATTTAGAACGGAAAGATCCTCAAGGAATTTTGAAAGTGATGGAACATAATGAGAAAGATATTTTAACCTTGATTACGCTGTATACACATTTGAGCCATCAGATTTTGCAAAAAAGCGAAGAAAGCACAGAACGAGAGCGCATAGAAGTGGCGAAATGGCTAGATTATATTGGCGAGAAAGAAAAGTCGACACAAGCCTATGCACAGCTTGTACAGGATTCATCGGTCATCGGATTCGAAGCGAAACATGCCCTTGCTTTTCATTATAAAAGGAAGAAACAATGGCCAGAAGCGATCCCGTTATGGAGTGAAGTATGCCGTTATGGTTCGAACCGCTGTAAGAAAGAAGCTCACCTCGAATTAAGTAAATACTATGAACATCAAGCGAAAGATTATGACAAGGCGTTAAAGCATGCTCGACAAGCAGCGAATATGCTAGCTGAAACGAATGAAAAAGCCGCCAAAAGAATAAAACGCATCGAGAGAAAAATGGGTATCCAACCATAATCATCCTCTCGCTTTGCTTTTATACAAAAAATGAGTAATTTCTTATTAAATTCCCCAAATTCCAACTGTCTATTTATTGTATATCCGAAAAAAAGATAGTAATATGTAGAAGGATGTAGAAATATTAAGAAAATACTTTTGGGGTGGATTGACGGTGTATCGCGCAATATTTGTTCTGTTTTTTGTTTTTGTCTGTTTGACGGCCTTGGTGATGACGAATTTAAAAACAAGTTTTTATAGCTTTATGTAAAATAGGTGTTTGTAATAGTACATGTCCCCTTGTCCTGTCATACACTGCTTATGTAAACAGGAAAAGGAAAGGGGGAGCCGACATGTTTCCTTGCAGACCGCCTAGAGTGATGCCAGCTGTGGTTCATCCGCCAACATGCTGTGAAAACCACACGTTTGAGAATATTATTGTCCCACATATTCATCCAAGTCATACAACAAATGTGCATCATCAAATGTTTGAGCATCAGCATTATTTTCCGCATACAGAGTCCTTTGTTCAAAATGCCCAACATCAGCAACAGATGTGCGGAGGTCGTCCTAGACCGCCTTTTGGCTATTAATTGTAAATAAAAAGTAAGGGGCAGCCCTTACTTTTTATCATTGTATAGGGGGAAGATGTCTATGTCTGTTTGGGCGGTCACTGGCTATAAGCCTTATGAAATAGGCGTGTTTAAACAGCAAGATCCAGCTGTTGATTATATTAAGAAAGCGATTCGGCAGCAGCTGCTTCAGCTTGTAGATGAAGGGCTTGAGTGGGTGCTAATCAGCGGACAATTAGGTGTGGAATGTTGGACAGCAGAGGTGGTATTTGAGCTACAAGAGGAACAGAGAAACATTAAGCTAGCTGTTCTCACGCCTTTTCTTGATCAAGAGAAAAGCTGGAAAGAGGAAAACCGTACATATTATGAAACGATAATCAGTCGGGCGGATTTCGTCGCTGCTGTTTCTAAACAGCCGTATGTGAATCCGCAGCAATTTAGAAATAAAAATCAATTGATGCTGCAAAAGTCAGAAGGGCTTCTCGTGTTATACGATGAGGAAAAAGAAGGTTCGCCACAATACTTATATCGTATGGCCAAACAATGGAAAGAACAGCACTCCTATGAAATTTGGCAAATTGGCTTTTATGATCTTCAACTCATTGTTGAAGAAGAGCAATTAAATAATTTAGACTGGGAATAAGGACTGTTTCAATTGACAAAATAGGCTGTTTTTGAAAAAATGAATAAAACAGCTGCACTATATTGAGGTGATGACGAAGATGTTATCTGATAAAGTAAAATTAACGACAAAAGAAATTTTAGAAAAAGAATTTAAAACGTCCATGAGAGGCTATCATCCAGAGGAAGTCGATCAATTTCTTGACCTAATTATTAAAGACTATGAAGTGTTTCATCAAGCGATTGAAGAACTGCAACGAGAAAATCTGCGTTTAAAGAAGCAAAGTGAAACAACAACGACACGTTCACAGCCAGCTCCGGTTCCACAAACAACAGCCGGATCGACAAACTTTGATATTTTAAAACGTTTATCCAACTTAGAAAGACACGTTTTTGGGGACAAGCTATACAATGAATAAGCTTCCAAAAGAGGGAATTAAAATGAACCATTGCAATGAGTTTGATTTTCCTCTATAATGATTCAGGTGATAATAATAACGTTCGGGTAATCGCTGCAGCCGTTTGGCTGTAGAGGAAAGTCCATGCTCACACGGTGCTGAGATGCCCGTAGTGTTCGTGCCTAGTGAATAAATAAGCTAGGGCAGTTCGGTGAAAGTCCGATTGACGGCAGGGAAAATACCTAAGTCGGTCAGATATGGTATGAGTACCTTGAAAGTGCCACAGTGACGTAGCTTTATAAGAAATTATAAAGGTGGAACGAGGTAAACCCCACGAGTGAGCAACCCAAATTTAGGTAGGGGCACCTTCTTTAAGGAAATGAACAATAAGAAGGCCGGATGCTAATGGAAGCATCCGGAGATAGATGATTGCCACCGGAGTACAAGATCTCCCAGATCGCTTGTAGTACGATGGAACAAAACATGGCTTACAGAACGTTATTATTGGGAAACTAACTTCACATGCTCTCCTATTATAGGAGGGCTTTTATTCTATTTCGTACAATATTTAGTGGTGAAAGACTGTATACATAGGTGACATGTACCGAAAATAAAGGTAAATGGGAATTTACAAAGTGCAGGTGAAACGATGGCGACATATACATTAGTAGCTACAGCAGCCATGGGGCTAGAAGCGCTTGTAGCAAATGAAATAAAGCAACTTGGTTATGAAGGCCAAACAGAAAATGGTAAAGTGATTTTTAAGGGAGACGAAGAAGCGATTGCTCGCTGTAATTTATGGCTGCGCACAGCGGATCGCTTAAAGATTGTCGTTGGCGAATTTAAGGCAACCACTTTTGATCAATTGTTTGAAGCGACAAAAGCATTGCCTTGGGAGGAATATTTGCCGGTAGATGCAGAATTTCCGGTACAAGGTAAGTCTGTTAAATCGACGTTATTCAGCGTATCTGATTGTCAGGCAATCGTGAAAAAAGCGATTGTGGAACGGTTGAAATCGAAGTATAAAGTGCAAACATGGCTACAAGAATCAGGACCGCTCTGTAAAATTGAAGTGGCTTTATTAAAAGATAAAGCTACACTAACCATCGATACGAGCGGCGCGGGCTTGCATAAACGCGGATATCGGATTGCGCAAGGAGGCGCACCGTTAAAAGAAACTCTAGCTGCAGCGCTTGTTCAATTAACGAACTGGCATCCGGACCGTCCGTTTGTTGATCCGTTTTGCGGTTCAGGAACGATTCCGATTGAAGCGGCTTTAATTGGCCAAAACATTGCGCCAGGCTTCAATCGTGACTTTGTATCTGAAAGCTGGCCATGGATGAAACAAGCGGTATGGGATCAAGCAAGAATTGAAGTGGAAGACAAAGCGAATTATGATCAACCGCTCGATATCGCCGGTTATGATATCGATCATCGCATGGTTGAGATTGCTAGAGAGAATGCCTTTGAAGCAGGGCTTGGTGATTTGATTGAATTTAAACAAATGAATGTCGCTGATTTTACGACAGCAAAAGAGTATGGCGTGATCGTCGGGAATCCTCCATATGGAGAACGCTTAGGGGATCGTCCGGAAGTAGAGCAAATGTACAAAGCGATGGGGGCAGCTCTAGCACCATATGATACTTGGTCTGTGTACATGATGACCTCACATGAAGGATTTGAACAATTTTACGGCAAGCCGGCTACGAAAAAGCGGAAGTTGTTTAACGGTTTTATTCGAACAGACTATTATCAATATTGGGGTAAACGTCCACCGAGAAAAGAACAATAGAACAGAGGGATGGAGCGGAGTGATTAGTTGTCTTCGCTCTTTATCCTTTTGCTTCATAATAGGTCTATTTATTCGTGAAAAAGTTAGAATATTTTGTTATAGTGAATAATTAGGAAATGAATCGATTATTGTTTTGGTGAGGAGGTTATTTTTATAGTGAACGTCCATTTAATTTCTCACTACGGCTGGTTCAAATTTTGGGGCGTTGGCGTTTTTATCATACTTGTATTGGTATCGTTATTATATTTAAAATTAACGAGCAAATATAAAGTAACGAATCGGCAGCGCTTCTTTTTCTTCACGGCAGTTGTGCTATTTTATTTATTTAAAGGAAGTCCGATCGCTGTTGTGAGTGCTGACCAGCTATTTAGTGCCCATGTGTTGCAGCTAATGGTGATGTTATTCATTGTGCCGCCTCTTAGCATTATGAGTTTGCCTGTTGATTTTTTGCGTTCTTATTTTTGGTCCTATCAAAAAAGAAGAGTGATGAAGTGGCTCACTCATCCATTCTCATCTGCCTTATTATTTAATATTTCATTATCGGCTTATTTTGCTCCACCTATTTTTAATGGAATGATTGATCATTCATTCCTAGTGGTTGTTTGCCAAGGAGCATTGCTGGTGTTTGCTTTTATTATGTGGTGGACGATTATTACGCCGCTGCCGGAAATGACGAAGCTTTCAGAATCTGTTCGCGTGCTTTATATTTTTTTGGCATCGCTATTGCTTCTGCCAATTGGAATTTTTCTGCTCGCTTCAGGACACCCACATTACACATTATATCAAGAAGGCCAGCAAATTCTCCCGAGCCTATCTGCTTTAGGTGACCAGCAGCTAGGAGGCGGGCTTTTAAAGGGAATTCAATTAACGACGTATGGCATCGCTTTATTTGTGATTATGTCAAAATGGGCGAAGAAAGAAGAGGAGCCTGACGATCATTATCCGTATTACGCGAGAGAATCATTCAACGTACCGTATAAAAAGAAATAAAAGCTGTAGAGCATGTGCTCTACAGCTTTTATTTCTTTTGCTTGAAAGTTCAATAGATCTTTCCGCCTTTGAATATTACCAAAGTTTAAATCCTTTAGAACCGATTGGCCCGTATTGGAACATATCCATAACTGGGATGGTGTAAGCGATCAAAATTAATGCGACCGTTACTGTAATCCAAATTTTCCAGTTTTCGAAGACCATTGGTGTTTTTTCCGCACCTTCCGCTACTTCGCCGATCGGGAATTCTTCTTCTCCTTTTGGTGCAAACCAAGCAAGGTTCACGAAGATGATTAAGACTAAGATGATACCTAAGAATAGAATGGTTCCTCCAACTGCTTGAGCAATTTGATAAGGAATCCAATCTAGTGCTTGAGCCGCATCACCATAAGTGGAGAAGGATGAACGACGTGGTGCCCCTAGTAAGCCGGCCGCATGCATAGCCGCTGACATAATGGTCATACCTAGTGCCCATGTGAACGCTTGAACAATCGCTAATGTATTCATCGCAGGCGTTAGTACACGTCCTGTTAAATGAGGGATGAGCCAGTAAGCGATACCGAAAAATGTTAGTACAACAGAAGTAGCTAATGTTAAATGAAAATGTCCAGTGACCCAAATCGTGTTATGCACCACTTGGTTCATTTGGTTAGATGCGTTAACAATACCACCTGCTCCTGCAGGAATGAACGCGACCATACCGATAAATGGAACGGCGAAACGAGCATCTTTCCAAGGAAGCATTTTAAACCAGTCAAATAATCCTTTGGCTCCGCGAGAACGGCCATACAATTCAAATGTGGCAAATAAGCTAAACGCTGTCATGAGTGATGGAATAACAACCATCATTGTTAAAACAACTTGGAGGAACTTCCAGAATGGGCTGATTCCCGGCTCTGTCAACTGATGGTGGAAACCAACTGGTACAGAGAATAATAAGAATAAGATAAAAGACAAACGCGCTAATGAATCTGAGAAAATCTTTCCTCCAACGATTTTCGGAATGATCACATACCAGCACATATACGCTGGAAGTAACCAGAAGTAAACGAGTGGATGTCCGAAATACCAGAATAGTGTACGACTAACGAGCACATCTACACGCTCAACTAAACCTAAAGACCAAGGGAGTAATTGGAAGATGACTTCAACTGCTACTCCGAGCGTAGCTACGAACCAAAGAATCACATTGATCACAGCCATAAAGGTAAAGAGCGGTCCAGGTTGGCCAGGGTTTTGCTTGCGCCAAGAAATATATTTTGCCACTTGAGCAAAGCCAACTAACCAGCTACCAACGACAACAAAGGTTAAGCCAAGATAGAAAATCCAGTGAGCTTTTAATGGAGCATAAAATGTATATAAAACAGTGGCCTCGTTTAATAAAATCATCGCAGCCGCCATAGCTGTACCAATTAACATAACCCAAAATCCAATCCAGCCTGTTAACCGTTGTCCTTTAGATAAGGTACCGGCTGTACGGCTGACGCCAGCTGTTTGGAAACCAAGAATAAAGAATGTTGTTAATACAAGTCCGAGTAATACACCATGGGTCGTTAATACTTGATAATAGCCAATATTTAATGGTAATTCAAAGCGTCCAGAGCGGACTAACACTTGCAGTAAACCAGCGAGTCCACCTAGTGCAAGGGCTGCAAATGCCACATACATATGAGCCATTGCCAGCTTAGCATCGCGGCGATCAACTTTTGCTAATGGGCTGTTCATTCTTTTTCCACCACCTTAAACATCGATTTCATTGTGTGGTGACCAGTACCACAGTATTCATTACAAACAACAAGGTATTCGCCAGGCTTATCAAATGTGGTAACGATTTCATTGATATGACCAGGAACAAGCATCATATTAATATTCGTGCCAGCCACTTCAAATCCATGAACGACATCTTTTGTTGTAGCCATTACTTTCACTTTTGAACCGGCAGGAATTTCAACTTCGCCAGGGTTATAGAAGAAGGCTGATGCCAGAACGACTAATTCATAGTCCCAGTCTTTTCCTTCTACTTTCGTTAAACCTGGTTTATCAAAAGGTTTAATTTGTTCTACTTTCTCATGATTGATCACAGCATTAGCACTAGGTGGCTGATGGCCTTGGTGGAAGGCGCTAATCCCTAAAATGACAAGGAAGGCAACTAAGGACGAAATCCCAAAGGTTAGCCACCATTTTTCATAACGGTGAAGATGCATAATTTATAACTCCTCTCTTAATTGCGTTCTAAGAAAACAGAAAAAACAATAAGCCAAGTAATGATTAAGAAGATTCCTATTCCAAATACAGCATATAAAGTGCCTTTTAATGATGAAGAATCTTCTGGATTTACCTTGATTTCTGTCATTTCTTTCGTTTCAAGCTTTGCCATGGATCTCACTCCTTCTTTATGCTAGTGAATGACTTTCGTTACCCTTAGCATAAGGTCGAAACTGGATTTCCTCTGTGAGAATTATCACAAAAGAAGTCTGGATTTGTGAAAAAAGTGTGAAGAATGTATGAAGAGTCTATAAAGAAAAAATCAAGTGAATAAGAACCAAGAATGGAAAAATGTTCATTTTACGAATATTATTTCCGGAAATGTTTCTTAATGTTCGTGAATAAGCTTGAAATTCTTTGTTTTGCTGATATAATGTGAATACATTAAAAAATAGCATTCGCTCATATAATCGCGGGAATAGGGCCTGCAAGTTTCTACCGGATGACCGTAAATCATCTGACTATGAGTGAGCAGTGGCTGCCTTCATTATGAATGCGGCGAAAAACCCAAAGGGCATTGCTTCACTCTTTTTGAGGAATGTAATGATCTTTGGGCTTTTTCTATGCCCCAAAGATCAACTATTGTTGAGGGGGAAATATAGATGGATCGTTTAAAACAGAAAATTATCGAAGAAGGCAAGGTGCTTTCAAACGAAGTATTAAAAGTGGATGCCTTTTTAAATCACCAAATTGACCCGGTATTAATGAAAGAGATGGGACAAGAGTTTGCCCGTTTATTTGCTGAAGACGGCATTACAAAGATTTTGACGATTGAATCCAGTGGAATTGCGCCAAGTGTGATGGCGGGGCTAGAGCTGGGTGTACCGGTCATCTTTGCTAGAAAGCGTCAATCACTGACTTTAACGGAAGGGTTACTCACAGCGGATGTGTATTCCTTTACAAAACAGCAATCGAATCGCATTGCCGTTTCTAGTGTCTTTTTACATAAAGAGGATCGCGTCTTGATTATTGATGATTTTCTAGCGAATGGACAAGCCGCTTTAGGGTTATTAAACATTGCTGAGCAGGCAGGTGTGCACGTCGCTGGCATTGGAATTGTCATTGAAAAGTCGTTCCAAGAGGGAAGGAAGCTACTGGAAGAAAAGAATGTCCGCGTTGAGTCACTGGCTCGCGTGCAATCGCTTGAAAATGGCGAAGTGACCTTTGTCGAGGAGGCTCGCGTATGAAAACATCGGTGTTAAAAACCGCTTCACTCGGCTTGCAACATGTACTAGCGATGTATGCTGGAGCGGTCATTGTTCCGTTGATTGTCGGCGGAGCGTTAGGGTTAACAGCGGAGCAACTCACATACTTAGTATCAATTGATATTTTCATGTGCGGGATCGCTACCTTTTTGCAAGTGTGGAAGGGGCGTTTTCTAGGAATAGGTTTGCCAGTTGTATTAGGATGTACGTTTACTGCGGTCGTTCCGATGATTACCATTGGTGAATCATCTGGCATTTCAGCTGTATATGGGGCGATTATTGCTTCAGGCATTTTTGTTTTACTCGTGTCCTCTTTCTTTAGTAAGTTTGTTCGCTTTTTTCCTCCTGTTGTGACGGGCTCCGTTGTAACGATTATTGGGATTACATTAATTCCAGTCGCGATGAACAATATGGGTGGAGGCGTCGGCAGTGAAGATTTCGGCTCGTTATCGAATCTTGCTCTTGGCGGAGCGACATTATTATTAATCATTGTGTTATATCGTTTTTTTACTGGCTTTGTTCGCTCGATTTCCGTGTTGATTAGCTTGCTCGTTGGAACGGCGATTGCTTTCTTTATGGGCAAGGTCGATTTTTCACCTGTACAAGAAGCGTCTTACTTCCATATGGTACAGCCGTTTTATTTCGGTACACCTACATTTGAATGGACGGCGATTTTAACGATGATTTTAGTCGCGATGGTGAGCCTTGTAGAATCAACAGGTGTTTACTTTGCGGTAAGTGATATATGTGACAAGCACATCACAGAAAAAGATATTGCCAAAGGATATCGTGCAGAAGGATTTGCGATTATACTGGGCGGTCTCTTTAATGCTTTTCCTTACACCGCTTTCTCGCAAAATGTCGGTTTAATGCAACTGTCAGGTGTAAAATCGAAGCAAGTGATTTACTACACAGCGGGATTTTTAGTCGTGCTCGGACTCGTACCAAAAATTGCGGCGTTTACAACGATTATTCCGCTATCCGTTTTAGGTGGAGCAATGGTCGCTATGTTTGGGATGGTTGTTGCTCAAGGGATTAAAATGTTAAGCCAAGTCGATATGGCGAAACAAGAGAACTTATTAATTATTGCTTGTGCCGTTGGAATGGGGCTTGGTGTTACCGTTGTGCCGGACTTATTCGCGAACTTGCCGAAAGGCCTGCGAATTTTAACAGGAAACGGCATTGTGGCTGGTAGCATGACAGCGATCGTTTTGAATATCTTGTTTAATGAAATTGGTGGTAAACGCAAGCAAGTAGTGACGTTGAGTGGGGCTAAAGTGTCGTAATAACGGCAGGAATATACTAAAAATAGCATCAAAAACGAAAATCATCGTTTTTGATGCTATTTTTTATACTCAATCCTGATAGCGAGATTATTTATCTCCATAAATTACATGTTAAACAATGCTTGAAATAATAAAATAGTCCCGTTTTTATGATGCTAAGTCATTAAATAATTAAACAATTATTTGATTTTCTCTAAACATAATTAGCGCAGTTTTTTCTTTAAGTACATGGTTCAATTCATTAAAAAGATGTACTGCATCAGGTAAAGGTAATTTCTCGGCTAAAAAACGCCCTTTTTGAATAGACTTAGAAGCTTCTTCAAGTTTGTTTGCCTTTATTTGAGCATCGGCTAAACAATACCAATAAAACCAGGCATTCATTTTAGAGATTTTCTCTTTATAGAACTTTTTAATTGCTGGGTAGTATTTCAAATATAGTTCTTGATTGTAGACCAAACTTTCTCCATTCCACTTCGATACATCAACTAAATAACTATCACCAATGTACATATTCCAAGTAGCTATACCTATTTTTTTGTTTTTTATCACAATATCCATTATATGATAGGGAGCATCGGCAATTTTTTGGAGTGAATGATTGCTCCATTGGAAAATTTCAAGGTTACTTCCTATGGCAGCACCACGTGTAACACCAAATAAGTATTCTTTTGTACCGTCACCAGTTATATCAGCTAATCCTGAAAAATCTAAACCTACTCCTTGAGTTTTTATTTCCCTAACTTTTTTCCAACCGGTATTCTTTTTCTTTAATATCATTGCTCCGATTTGAGAAGGAGAGGGCTGTTCTTTGGCTTTTATTTCAAAAGTAAAAATGATTTCATTCTGTCCATCTTGATCAAAGTCATAAAGTTGAATTGATGAGGTAGAGGCAGGCTTTTCAGGGCTTATAAGTAGGGAGTTCGGTGGCTTAAACTTCTGAACAATTTTTGATAAGTCTTCTTTGGCCTGGACAAATACCGGAAAGAGGATTAAACCCCAAAATGTTAGTAAAGTAACTAGTGTGGTCCGCATTCCAATACACTCCTTTAAAATCGTGTCAAAAGTTATAGTCCCCTTTATCGTCGAAGCACTCTCGTTTTTCATGAATAAGTTAATGGCTAAATAGGTAAAATAAGCCTATCAATCAAAGTGGAGAGTTGACTATGTCAAAAATTATTGCGGTTCAAACGGCTTTACCTCATTATGTTGTTCATCAGCAAGAGGCGAAGGAGATGATTTATCAATTATTTCAGCCTACCTATCCGAAAATTGAGCGGTTGTTATCAGTGTTTGATAACGGAGGCATCGATACGAGATATTTGGCGAAACCGTTGGAATGGTATCAAGAGAAGCATAGCTTTGAAGAGAAAAACGAGTTATTTTTAGAGGCGGCGGTGGAGCTTGGAGAAGAGGCGATCAAGGGATGCGTAGACAAAGCTCAAGTGCGATATGAAGACATTGATGCCATCATTACCGTTTGCACGACAGGTTTGGCTGCTCCTAGCTTAGAAGCGCGCTGGATCAATCGCTTGCCTTTTTCCAAAAAAGTGACAAGGCTACCGATTTGGGGGCTAGGGTGTGCAGGTGGAGCGTCGGGGTTGGCCCGGGCGCATGATTATTGCTTAGCCCATCCGAAAGCGAATGTGTTAGTGGTGGCAGTAGAATTGTGCAGTCTTACTTTTCAAGTAGAGGACTTATCAAAAAGTAATTTAATCGGTACGTCTTTATTTGCCGATGGAGCGGCTTGTGTGCTTGTCACTGGTAAGGAAAGTTCGTTGTTTAAAAACGGATCACGCTCGCTCCCGGTGATTCAAAAAACCGAAACCGTTTTGATGGAAGATTCCGAGGAAGTAATGGGATGGGACATTAAGGACAACGGCTTTTATGTGATTTTTTCAAAAGATATTCCTGCGATTGTCCACCAGTGGTTGGAGCCGCAAGTGACAGAGTTTTTAGCGAGCCAACAAACAAAAATAGAAGAAATCGGTCATATCGTCGCTCATCCGGGTGGTAAAAAAGTATTAGAAGCGTATGAACAGAGTTTACGGCTAGCGCCGGATCAGTTGAATGTATCAAGGAGCGTGTTAAGCCAATATGGCAATATGTCATCCGCTACTGTGCTGTTTGTGTTGGAACAATATGTACAAAGAGATATACATACAAATAATTTAGGTTTGATGCTGGCTCTTGGGCCGGGGTTTAGTTCGGAAATGCTGTTAATGAGGTGGGAGTAGTGTTCTTTTATGCGTTTATTATATTGGTGGTGGCGCAACGGTTAGTGGAGCTTGTCCATGCGAAACGGAATGAAAAGTGGATGAAGGCAAAGGGAGCGGAGGAATTCGGGCAAGGGCATTATCCGTTTATGGTGCTGATGCATATGACGTTTTTTGTTGCTCTAGTGGTCGAAGTGAGCATAAAACAGCCAACGCTTCATTCATTATGGCCTGTTTTACTCATTCTTTTTCTTGGCTTACAGTGGATGCGGGTGTGGACGATTCGCACGCTCGGCCGCTACTGGAATACGAAAATTATTGTGTTAAAAGGTGAGGAAGTTGTTGTTAAAGGTCCATTCCGCTTTTTAAAACATCCTAACTATTTCGTTGTGACGGCTGAGCTGATCGTCATTCCGCTAATGTTTCAAGCATATTGGACATTGGTGGCTTATTTCTTTTTGAATCAGTTCATTTTAATGATTCGTTTAAACGAAGAAGAAAAAGCGCTAGAGCAACTGACCAACTATCAAGAGGCATTTGCCAAAAGGTGAATTTTTTATTAAAAAATAATTGACAGAAAATTGCGAGAGGGTTATAATTGTAACCAATAACAATAAGAACTGAAGCAGATATGCAAAGTCACTTCCTTAAAGACTTCCTCTTTTTGATCAAGTGAAAAAGCATGCTGCTAGAGATAAACCGAAACTGTCAAATCTGCTAAATTCTCTAGAAAAAGAGACCTGTGCGCAGATCGAGCCAGTGATACCTTCCTTGTTTGGAGTGGATATCACTGGCTTTTTCGTTTCCTAGCCCACCATAAAAAATTGGAGGAATGAAAGATGTGCAAAAAAACAGGTTGCGGGAAATGTTCAAATTGTCCACTTGCTAATACAAAAAAAGAAAAGTAAATAAGGAAAATCATGACCGGTATTGAAAATCATTATCGTTCATGATAAAGTAGAAGTGAAGATGAATATTATTATCAACCGAATGATAAATATATAAGGACTGAACAAAAAAGGACGGTGTGGAGATCATGGTATGGATGTTTGTTGGAGCCACAGTAGTGGTGTACGGTGGAGTCATGAAATATGTGGTCGATCACGTAAATAAAGCGCAGGCATAATTTGGAAAGAAGGCTGATAGAAAGCCTTCTTTTTTCTTTTTTACGATGGGCAATAAAGCGGAAATCAGATACAATAGAAAAAAAGAATCCGCTTCCTAACGTAAGGACAGTGTATAAGGAGTTTTGAGATCATGTCATTAGAAACACAGCAACAAACATTATCAGAAACCATTGCTAGAACTGCCTGGCTTCATGATTTATTTGAACAATATGGAGATGAAGAGCGGGCGAGAAAGGCCAAATTGTTTTTAAAGAAGTTGCACGACGAAGAGTTTATTGTGGCGTTTTGCGGACACTTTTCAGCCGGAAAATCGACGATGATCAATGAACTGACGGGTGAGAAGCTATTGCCGTCGAGTCCGATCCCAACGAGTGCGAATTTAGTGAAAATTCATAAAGCTCCTGAGGACTTTGCGAAAGTGTATTATAAAGACCGAAAACCGCTCCTTTTTCAAGCACCATACCGCTTTGAAAAAGTGAAAGAATATTGTAAAAACGGGGAAGAAGTCGAAGCGATTGAAATTGGTCACAGCGAATCTAGCTTGCCGCCGGAAGTGACGGTCATGGATACACCAGGAGTCGATTCTACAGACGATGCCCATCGTATTTCAACCGAATCAGCGCTTCATTTAGCGGATATGGTGTTTTATGTAATGGATTACAACCATGTGCAGTCGGAATTAAATTTCATCTACACGAAAGATTTGCTTTCTCACGGTGTGAAATTGAACTTGATTATTAATCAAATTGATAAACACCGCGACGAGGAGCTATCATTTGATGCCTTTAAGCAATCGGTCTATGACTCGTTTGCGTCTTGGAATGTGCATCCGGAGAAATTTTATTTCACGAGCTTGAGAGAGCCAGATCTTCCTTATAATGATTTTGCAGAAGTGAAAGAGTTGATTCATCAAAGCATGGCGAATCGGGAACAGTTAACGCTTCGTTCGGCGGAAACGATGATGAGTCTACTCGTCAGTGAGCATCTACAGTGGCTGCAAGACGGACAAGAAGAAGCACGAGAACAATTGCAAGCCATTCTTGGGGAAGCTTGGAAGGCGGAAGAAATCATCGCTAATGAACAAAAAACAAAGGCGGAGCTGGATAAGCGTGACGCGAACGCGTTAGTGAAATCCGTCGAAGAAGGCCGCGAAAAAGTGCTGCAAAATGCGTATTTAATGCCGGCCTCTACTCGGCAATTGGCGAAGGACTTTTTAGAAGCGATGCAGCCTGAATTTAAAGTCGGTCTATTCTTTAGTAAAAAGAAAACAGAGGAAGAGAGACAGCGCCGACTCGATGTATTAATGGTGGATTTAAAGGAGAAAACAGAAGCGCAGCTCGAGTGGCATCTTCGTCAATTGTTTGCTTCATGGTTAAAGTCAAGTGGGTTAATGAGTGATTCCTTGCAGCTAGAAGCGGAGGAGCTGTCCTTTCCGTTCGATGAATCGTTATTAAAGGATACGATCAAAACGGGGGCTAAAGTGACAGGGGACTATGTTCTTAATTATTGCGATGACGTTGCCAATCAATTAAAGAAAAAGGCGCGAATGGCAACAGAGGAGCTAAAGGTTCGTGCCGCGCAAGAAATGGCGGTTCAATTTGCGTCTGAACAAGCAGGATTGAAAGAAAAATGGCAAGCTTGGCATCGAAAACTAACAGCCATCCAGCAATTATCTAATTTTGATTCGACAATGGAAGAGCATCGAAATGCCTTGCATGAGCTGATGATTCGTTCGTTCCCTGATGCACCTGCGAGCTTCGATCAATTTGTTCAGGCATGGGAAAAAGAACGGGAACAAGTGGACATTTTTAGCGGAGAGTGGGAAGAAGAAGCGGCGGTCACGATTGAAAAAGTAGAACAAGAAGCAGAAGTCATTGTATCGAATGAAAGAACGGTAGCGGTTAGTGACACAGTCTCGAAACTAAGAAACATGAACCGTCAGCTAGATGGCATTCCGGGGTTCCAGCGTTTCATTGATGGGCTTCGTCAAAAAGCGGATCGTCTAGAGCAGCGCAAATACACGATTGCTTTATTCGGAGCGTTTAGTGCAGGGAAGTCCTCATTCGCGAATGCCATGCTCGGTGAAAAGGTGCTTCCGGTATCACCGAACCCAACAACTGCGGCAGTCAACCGCATTCATCCGCCTGATGAACAGCATCCGCACCGGACAGCGGCTGTTCATTTGAAAACAGAAAAAGATTTATTATTGGATTTGCAGCATTCCTTGCAATTATTTGACCGATCCGTTATGTCCCTTGCTGAAGCGGATCAAGTGATTCCGGAATTGTTAACAGCGAATGAAGGAGAAGGGCGCGAAAAAATTCATCTCTCCTTTTTGAAAGCTTTTCATGAAGGCTATCGTGAATATCAGGATCAGCTCGGCACGACGTTATTGGTTGATCTACAGGCGTTCCAAGGATTTGTGGCGAATGAGAAGCAAAGCTGTTTCGTTGAATCGATCGATCTGTATTATGATTGTGATTTCACGAGACAAGGGGTAACGCTCGTTGATACACCGGGGGCTGATTCGATTAATGCGCGTCATACGGGCGTGGCCTTTGAATACATTAAAAATTCCGATGCGATTCTGTTTGTGACGTACTATAATCACGCCTTTTCGAAAGCCGATCGTGAATTTTTAATTCAGCTCGGTCGGGTCAAGGATGCGTTTGAGCTCGATAAAATGTTCTTTATCGTTAATGCCATTGATTTAGCGAAAGATGAAGAAGAAGTACAAGAAGTGAAAAACTATGTGACGGAGCAACTATTGCAATACGGCATTCGCTTTCCGAGGTTATTTGGCGTTTCCAGCTTGCAGGCGATTCAAGAAATTGAGCGCGGCGAGACCAATCATCCAAACTCCAATATTTTGCCGTTTAAACAATCGTTTCACCAGTTCCTTGAGGGCGATTTAGCACAAATGGCGGTGCAATCAGCAGAGGCTGAGTGGGAGCGTGGAATAGAAAGACTACGTCAGCTGATTGCGACAGCGAAGGAAAATCGCGACAACCGGGAACAAAAGCAACAGGAGTTAAACGATCAGCAACAACAAGTGGCGACTCATTTAACCAATGAAACATCTCAATTATTAGAAAAACGATTATCGCAAGAAATTGATGAACTTGTGTACTATTTAAAACAGCGTGTATTTTACCGTTTTTCCGATTTCTTTAAAGAGTCATTTAACCCGGCGACACTCAACAGTAATCAAATAAAATCCGCTCTAAATCAAGCATTAAAAGAGCTCCTTGAAGCGGTCGGATATGACTTGGCTCAAGAAATGCGGGCAACAAGTTTGCGGACAGAAAATCACGTGCATGAACTCTTGACGGAAAAATATGCGAACCTGCAATTGCATTATCAAACGATTCAGCCGCAGCTGTCGTTTACGCCATTGGAGTGGTCGTCACAAGAAACGCCAGAGTTTCCAACGGCGTTTGCGAATGAACCGCTATCGACGTTCAGCCAAGCGCTCTCCTTGTTTAAAAATGCAAAATCATTCTTTGAGAAAAATGAAAAGCAGCAAATGCAGGAGCAATTAGAAGAGAAATTATCGATCCTGGCCGATGCCTATTTAGAAACGGAAAAAGACAAATTATGGACATGGGCTCATAATGAGCTAGATACGGGCATGGCTTTGATCCAAGCAACGATTGAGTCGGATGCGAAAGAACAATTTACTGCTTGGTTAGATGTACTAGATCATGCGGAAAATATTGATGAATGGGAGCGCATTTTAGTTGAGCTTCAACGAGCGTAAACAGGAGATTATCCGTCGTTTTCATACATGTGCTACTTGCTGTCACTTTCGGGCGATCAAAGGTGAATCAGGAATGAATTATATGTGTAGCCGGCTTGGATTTGCCACAAAGCCGGACTATACCTTTGATTGTTGGGACCCTAAAGAACAAGTGAAGCAACTGATGGAAAAAAGACTAAAAGCAGCGGAAAATAAGGGGGAGAACGGATGAATTTCATTAAATCGATTGATTGGCTAGCGAGTCATGTAAACGATCCGAATGTATGTGTGATTGACTGCCGTTTCAGTTTAGCCGACGCTCAAGCAGGGGAGAAAGCCTACATGGAAGGGCATATTCCAGGTGCTTTTTACGCTCATTTAGATCGCCACCTATCCGGGGAGAAAAAGCAGCATGGAGGCAGACATCCGCTACCGAATGTAGAAGATGTTCAAGCTGTGTTTCAATCGTTCGGAATTACCGAGGAGACAACCGTCGTTGTGTATGATCAAGGGGAAGCAATGTTTGCTGGCCGATGCTGGTGGTTATTATCTTATCTTGGTCATTCGCGTGTGTATTTGTTAGATGGAGGCTTTCAAGAATGGACAAACCGCAAGCTTCCGGTTACTCAAGAAATTCCAATGGCTACTCCTAGTTATTTCCCGGTAAATATTCAAACTGATTGGCTCGTTTCTATCGAGGAAGTGAAAGAAGCTGTCACAAGCGGGTCATCGGTACTGATCGACTCACGTGCACCGGAACGCTACAACGGCGAAGTAGAACCGCTCGATCGCGTACCCGGTCACATTCCGACTGCGGTCAATTATTTCTTCCAAGACGGACTGCAAGGAACGAACTGGAAAGAGCAGCAACAGCAAATCACTCGTTTTCGAGAGCTAGATGCTAATAAGTCAATTATTGTTTACTGCGGATCTGGCGTGTCAGCTACCCCGAATATTATTGCCTTAAAGGAAGCTGGATTTCGTGATGTAAAATTATACGCAGGAAGCTATAGTGACTGGTCTTCCTACGAGGATTTGCCGGTTGAGAAAAAGAACGAACGTTAACGCAATAGTGAAACGCTTTAGAAAATGATGTTTCTAAAGCGTTTTTTTGCGAATATGATAGAATAGCAGTTGAGGTGACAACATGAACAAACAAGAGCATATTTTGCTTGTCGATGGAATGGCTTTATTATTTCGTGCTTTTTACGCGACAGCGGTGAGCGGCCAATTTATGTACAATTCACAGGGGTTGCCAACAAATGGTGTCCAAGGATTTATGAAGCATTTATTATTGGCGGTCGATCACAAACGCCCGACCCATGTGGCTGTATGCTGGGATATGGGCAGTCAGACGTTCAGAAATGAGTTGTATTCAGGGTATAAAGCAAATCGATCCGCGCCGCCTGAAGAATTAATTCCGCAATTTGACTTGGCGAAAGAAGTCGCCAGTTCTTTTTTGCTTCCGAATATCGGTGTTGTCGGTTATGAAGCCGACGATTGCATTGGGACGATTGCGAAACGAGAAGAGCGCAAGGTGACGATTTTAAGTGGAGACAAAGATTTATTACAATTATTAGACGATCAAGTTGATGTAATGCTTTTGCAAAAAGGGTACGGCAATTATTTAACGCATACAGTAGGCAGTTTTTCTGAACTATACGGCATCACTCCGCAGCAATTTATCGATGTGAAGGCCTTAATGGGGGATACGAGCGACGGTTATCCAGGCGTGAAAGGCATCGGTGAAAAAACAGCCTTTAAGCTCGTGAAAGAATTTGGTTCGGTGGGAGAGATCATGAACAATATCGACAAGCTGACACCTTCGCAACGGAAGAAGATGACAGACGACATCGATATGCTCTATCTATCTCACAAACTTGCTCAAATTAATTGCGATGTGCCATTAGAGTGGAACGTGCAAGAAGCAAGCTGGGAAGGCATCTCGAAAGAAGCGGAACAAGTAGTGGAACAGCTGGAATTAAAAGTTCTCCGCCGTCATTTGGTAGAGGTCGTATCCAGCAATCCATGGGCCTAAAGGTGAGTGCGATGAAATGCGATTCATCGGTGGCGAATTATTTACTGCGATTAGAGGACAAAGGCTTTAAATTTTCAGATGATCGAATTGCCTTTATTTATTTTGGACAAAGGTCGACGGACGCTTCAGATCACTTAGTAAAGGCGGCTATTGAAATTACATTGAAGGCACAAAAAACATTCGATGGAAGCTTTTATCTATCGTTGCTGGAGCGGCTAAAAGAGAAAAAAATTACATCGAGAAACATGGCGCTGCAGTTTGCGAAAGAACGAGGGCTAATGAAGTAGGGTTGAGCAATTTGCTTGACCCTATTCTTTTTATACAAAATCAGTAGTGGTATATAAAAAGATCAAAAATAATTAGATTGAATATTCGGGATAACGAACTTCAGTCAAAAATCTATTCTAAAAGATTGTTTCTATTCACTTGTGTTTTTTGTATTTTTACCAAATTAAACTTGAAAATTTTGTTTTTTTGTTTACCTTTTAAAAAATCAATCGTTATATAAGTAGGAGGAGTGATATGAATGATACATTGGGAAACAAGCTACAGCAAAAATTACATTCGGTCTGCCTAACTCTAATAAAAATGGGAGCAAGTAAAGAAGATGCTGAAGATATTACGCAAGAAACAGTTATTCAGTTCCTTCAGTATATTGATGGGGTTGATATCGACTTTGCACAAGCGTGGCTATACCGAGTAGCAGTTAATAAATATTATGATTTGCTAAGGAAAAAGAAATCACATAAAAACTACATATTGGCCTTTGATATGAGCCAACTTTTTAATCATGACACACCAGAACATGTTTTGTTACGAAAAGAATTACAGAAAGATATCCAACGTGTTTTGAGACAAATGAAGCCAAAAGAGGCTGAACTACTCTTACTGAAATATAGTGCGAATTTTTCTTTGAAGGACATTGCCATATTATTTCATACAACGGATAAAACAATTAAAACACAGCTAGCAAGAGCAAAACAAAAATTGGTGAAATTACTAGAGGAGGATATCCTTAATGAAGAATAAATCAATATTTGAGCAAGATGATGCATTTTCAGATTTAGTGAAAAAGGCCAAACGTAAATCGATTAAGCGAAACATTATCATCTCCTTGCTTGTAACCATTAGTACATTAGTTTTTTTATGGATACTTTTGTATATCGGGCAATATTTTATGTATGAAAGAATGTATGAAGATACAGAAGAAACAAATGATGGTTATCGTATGTATGGTGCAAATGTATATCCTAGCGGGGCATCATACGATTATTTTTTCGTTGTAGGCCGCTCAAATGCCTCAGCATACAAAGAAGTTAATGGTCACTTGATTAATTGGGATTCGAGAAGCAGTTTTCATACGATTTTAGGAACAAAAGCTACCGTAAATACATCATCTTTTATCGATGAGAATGATAGTACCTATAAAAATGATTATAAGATGGTAAAATTTCATTTGCCTAATAAAGAAACGGTTCATGACGACTTGAGCTATTTAAAAACTTTACCTGGTTTTTATAGTGTAGAAATTGCTTTGTCTTTTCATAAAGAAATACCATTAAGGGACGTTGAACAAGCCTTTCCGACAGCCAGCTGGGTCTGGTTGTTGCAAGACCATCTATATGAAGATTCAGCTTCAACGGATCAAGCCAACTCTTTATCTGTTAAACAAGATTTTAGTGAGGTTGATGGAGATCAAGCACTTGGATTTCCTGTTGAACCCAACACACTATTTAAAGAAGGCGCTACACAATATACCACATTTCTTAAGGAAAAATCAGAGGATTTAGTAGATGCAAAAGACGTATCGCAGATGTTGAAACAGTATGATCCTGATCAAATTCCGATAGCAGGTGTTATTTTAACAGGAACTGTAGATGAAGTTTTACCTTATACCACTAAACCATCTGTAAGAGTTGTGCGCACAGGAGTGATTATTCCGTACTAGAAGTAATGTTAGTAAAAAACATATTGATTGTAATAGAATGGGTGAATAAATTGCGATGGAAATATCTTTTTCTCTTCTATATCAAACAAATAGCTAAAAGTAAGCTGTACATTGGAGCAAGTGTACTATTCTTCCTTCTGTTAATCAGTCGACTAATCTTGTTCTTCTCCAATCCATATGACATGGAGCAATATGGGCAACTTCCGAGTGAGGTAGCGATGATTGTCCAAATGGTATCGATTTTTTATATGATTTTTTTCTACCGTATCCATTCAAATGAACTACTTTATGGGATTCAGTCTTTCTTTGTAGATGGTTATCGAATTATGCTAGAGAAAATCTGTGCAATGTTTGTGGCGCATTTTATGTATCAGGGAATGATGTTAGTCGTTACATATACCATTTATACGGGGATTTATTTCAGTGTTGGTATAGAGCCTTCTAGCTTTTATTTGTCTTTGCTTCGTTTTTTGGTCATTTATATGTTCACCCCATTGATGTTAAGTATGTTGTATGGCTTGGTTGTAGCAATGATCTTTGGCACAAAAAAGAGTAGCTTTATTGTTATTTTATTGATGTGGATTGTGACTGGAAGTATGAGCACAGAATTATTTTTTGATTTCTTTCATACTGTTCATGCGGGTGAATGGCAGTCTTTACTTTTCATCGGAATGAATACGGTACAGCATGTATATAACTCCTATATTGGCTTCGATGTGCATTGGGGAAATGAATTAAAGCTGATCACATGGTTTCTGATTCTCACGGGAATGATTTTAATTCTGTCACTTCGTTGGACACGCAGAAAGAGGGAGCGAAGCCTTGTCATCAAAGTGCTGTTGGGGGTGTTATGTCTTTCTATGGTTACAACCTATGGAGTGGTTGAACTAAGTACAAAGGCTTTTAGTAGAGCAGATGATTCTACTGAAACAGACTACTATATAAATGTAAATGAAGCTGAAGCAGACTTGCGTTATGAGATTGAATCGTATTCGATTTCATTGGAAGGAAAAAAAGCAACTGTACAGGTGAAATTTTCTGAGATGAACACTCTTGAGCCAAGCTTTCAACTATATCATGCCTACCCAGTCAAGTCGATTCAAGCCGGTAGTGAAAAGATCAACTTTGAGCGTGATGGAGATATTCTTACGGTCCATCTGCCCATGAATCAGCCATCCCTGACTTTTCATTACGAAATAGTTGACTCGAGCTTTATCCCACATACTAATAATAGGATCGTACTTCTTGCAGATAAAGCTTGGTATCCCAAAAAGAGAGACTCACACATGTACGAGATAAATAAAGACATAGGAGAGATCGAGTTGAGTGAACGCTTCTCACCTGAAGAAAGTTATTTCTTTACGGTGAAGACAGAAGAAGTGCTATTCAGCAATTTGCCGAGGCATGGAGAGGTGTACAGCGGTGAGGCACAAGCTGTTACTCTTATAAAGGGGCAGGGGAATCGGCTAACATATGGCGATTACCAGATTGCGTATCCCGCAGACTGGCCCGAAATGAAAAAGAGAGTGCCAAAGGTGTTGTCACAATTAGAAAAGACGGTGCATGAAGTGCAGCAACTTGCTCCTACAACGATCCAATCATTACCTACATCTATTGTGTTTTCCAACTATGGACTGTCTTCCTTAGTGACGAAAGATCACCTTGTATATAACACAAATTATGGAGATGCGGTGGACTCATACGAGACGACCAAGGATTTCCAAGAAAATATGTTAAAGCTTGCCGTACAAAGAAAGGGTTCATACAAATTGTATAGAGAGTGGACAAATCTTTCCAGTCAATTTATTCGGCAAAAAAAGGACTGGAAAATTGAATCCAAAGAAAGAAGTGTTGAATCATTTTCTTTGCCGAAAGAAGAACAAGAATCAATCGAATTCATCTACCATCACTTTTATCAATTAAATCATGCTCAACAACAGCAGTTTCTGCGAGAATGGTATCAGAAAATGGACGAGAAGTGGACATGGGATCAGGTGCTGGATTTAGTAAAGGAGCGAAGATAGATTGGAAATTCACGTTCAAGAATTGACAAAGATCATCAAAAAGCAACGAATATTATCTAATGTCACCCTTTCTTTCTCTGGAATTTATGGGCTGTTAGGACCCAATGGTGCTGGTAAAACGACATTAATGAAAATATTGGCGAGTTTGACTGAGTTTAATACAGGAAGTGTAGAGATTGACGGGGAATTAATAAGTACCTCTACTTATGTTAAGCGAACAGCTCATATTGGGTATTTACCTCAAGATTTTATGATTTATCCTGAGCTCAAGATGTATGAAGTACTCGAACATATCGCTATTCTGCAAGGAAACAAGTCGTCCGCGTCGTATGGTACTCAAATTAAAGAAGTCGTAGAACAGGTTAATTTATCTGATCACTTATATAAAAAAATGCACGAATTATCTGGTGGAATGCGCCGGCGTGTAGGCATCGCACAACTTTTATTACGCAAGCCATCTATCCTACTTTTTGACGAACCAACGGCTGGGTTGGATATTGAAGAGCGTATACGTTTTCGCAATCTTTTGAAGCAGCTAGGAAAGCGACACACGGTCATTATTTCCTCTCATATTGTTGAAGATATTGAATTTCTTTGCACGAAAATCGGCGTTATCAAAAATGGAGAGGTGTTATTTGAAGGAAGTCCAGAAGAACTAAAACACAAAGCCGCTCACTGTACGTATGAAATGAACATTCCACTCGAAGATTTAGATGAAGTTATTGCGACAAAAGAAGTTGTCCAGATGAATGAAGAACCCTCCCACATTGTGGTGCGTGTACTATCAGGTGAGCCAATCGGTCAGTCTGTCAGTCCACGCTTAATGGATGGGTACCTGGCACTTCTAAAAGAGGCGATCCATGAATAAGCTCATTCATTTGTTTACATTCGATATTAAATTACTTCGGTATTTATACAGTTTTCCATTTGTGGCTTATGCTCTATGTATCTTGTTAATGTTAACAGTTGGAGCACGATCCGATTCTCCGTTTACATCATACATTTTTGTACAGGGTATTGCCGTGCCGATGGCTGGATTACATTTAGTTTTCCTTTACAACAGTTTGTATGAGGAAGGAGCAAGAGAGACGTTACTCGTTTATTACCGTAAAGTGCTAATCGTTGATATGATTCGCTATGCTCTTTTACATGGGGCCTTCATCTTGGCGCTTGTAGGCTTAACGATTTGGATGAATGGGACAGATTTCTTTACTAGTACTATCATTGTCCACCTAGTTATGCTGTTTATCTTCTATCACATGATAGGGCTCGCCGTTTTGAGCACTACAAATAGTTTAGATATTACCTTAGCCATCGTGGCAACATATACCTTTATGGAAGTAGCGACGCAAGGTACTTTTATGCCATGGCCACACTTATTTTTATTTGTGGAACCCATTGATGATATTTGGCTACGGCTTACCTTTTTATCATTAGGAATAGGCACTTTATTATCAGCAATTCAATTATGGCGAAAGTTTAAATAGGAGCCTGAAAAAGATAAGAGATAAATTATAGAGATATGGAAAGAATGGATTGGTTGAATGGAGAATCAAAAATGAAGATAAAGCATCTAAATTTATATTCAGCACTTGGAGCGACTATAGTATTTGCCTTAATCTATTCAGAACTTTTTTTGTTAGGAGGTTTTCATCCCTACTCCGACCCAAGTATTGTTCCGTATTTATTAACTACGTTCTTAATTATTTCTCTAGTCACTTCTTTATGTCTAATAGCTTATTTATTTGAAATATTTTTATTGAAAAACAAAAAACAATTAAGCGCTATTTTTTATTTTTTCATTGGGATACTTAGCGGTGGAACTGTTTCTCTAGTGTATATCAACTATGAGTTTTTCTATTTTTTTATAATTCTTACCACTTTAACTACAGCTGGCTCAATGATGTTTTATTTTATTAAAAGATCATTGAACTCTGTGATTCTGCAAAAAGTATTGGCTATTTCTCCATTAGTAGTGATCTCTTTAGTGTATTTGTTAAGTAAATTTCTTTATGCTATAAATTAGAATGCTTCATAGAAAATGGTGATGTAATGAATCCTGAGGGTAAAATGAGAAAAATAGAAGAGTGGCAAGCAGCTGACAAGACCGATCAAGTGCTTAGTGAAATTTTATTATATACGGATGACAAAGATTTTAGAGTAAAGCTTTCAGCAGTAGAAGCATTATCTGCTTTTAATTGTTACCCAAAAGCAAAGAATAAACTCATTCAATTAACAAATAGCTTCTCAAGTGAAGAGCGCATGTATGCACTCGAACAATTAGGGGAGTTTTCAGGAGAGGATGTAGGAGAGGCCGTACTTTCTAAATTGCAAGATCCTGATAGCTTAGTTCGGATTTCTGCTGTAGAAGTATTAGGTGTGATTGAATATAAAAAGGCGATTCCAGCTCTTTGTCATTGAATAACAGTAGACGTATAAAAGAAACCATCTAATTTACGCAAAAGGTATCTATGGAAAAATCATTTTTGCATGGATACCTTCAATTGTAAGTCCTCGTCAATAAAAAAGCATATCAAACGAAAGGAGCATTATATATGCTATTTGAAAAATTACTACGTTTTCAAAAGAAAAATAGTGAAGCTGAGTCCCTTTCAACACTGTTATATAGAGACCGATCAGATGATGAATGGGAGCAACAGAACTTTACAAAGGAAAATCTAGATTATTCTTTAGAAAGCTTATCTATCATAGACGAATACATTCATCGAATGGTCGGAACAGAGTTCTGTTCAAGACATTTAATTACCCTGTCTTCTCGTATTGGCATTTATGTTGGAGAAGTGATTCGTAAAGAGACCGGTTCATATTTTGATTGGTATGAATATGATGATGTATTTATATTCTTGAATGAAGAAGAACTTAACTCCCATGAAAATTATTATGATATCGTTCAATTCCAGGAACTTTTATATAATCGGAAAACACAGGTGTTATTATTGCCTTTATACTTAGTTTTTCAGTATCTTATCAAGGATTCTACCAGCTATCATTCGGTATACGAATATGGCGAGAAAATGATCCGGAAATATGGAAAAAAATAAGCTCTTTAAAAGGGTTTTTATTTTTTGTTTCAAAACTGAACACATCCTCTCGTTCATTTCATCACAATGACCTAATCGAGATATGTCCATACATCTATACTACATCCACCTAGAACAAAAAAAGTCAGACATTATCACTATGAGCATCAGAAGAAAAAGAAGAAAAAATGAAAGGAGTTACTAAATGATTACCCTAATGCAAGATAAGCATTGGAAAATAACTCTCGAAAATAGTAATGAGCAGTTTAGATTTAGAATTCATCACCTAGATATTGTTGAAATAAACACTACATTTATGACATTTGATAAAGAAATTCTTTTTATTGCTCAGACAGTATTAAAAAAAATTATTAAAGAACTTGATAAGAACAAAAACAAAAGTAAATATGATTCTCTTGAACTGTTAGGAGATGTTGATGGAGAATTTCTTGTAACGATAGATTTAAAGGAATACCATAATTTTGATTTGAAATTTATCAACTATTCTTCAGAATTTGAATTAGAATTATTTGGACATGCAAGTGACTTTTTTTATTTGGGTAAAGCAATTGACTCAATTGTTCGCATTGTGAGTGATAAAAACACTTTAATCGAATGATACAGGAAGGACTTACTTTAATATTTATTATTGAAGTAGGTTCTTCTTTAATTTTTTAGAGTCTCAAACTATTTCTTCTGCCAGCAGAAGGGCATTTTCCTCACAACAGATCCAGAAGGTGGAGACACAGACGATCCGAAGACACAGAATGGTTACGCTTATGCAAATAACAATCCTGTAATGATGGTTGATCCGGATGGTAATTGGGCTTGGATGGCTGTCGGAGGAGCACTAGGTGGATATAGTTCATACAAATGGGCTAAAAAGAAGAAACTTAAAGGTTGGAAAAAATGGGGTGCTGTAGCAGGAGGAGCTGCCTTGGGGGCAGTAGGTGGCGGCAGTTGGAGAACTGCTCCAGTATCCAGACACTGGTATAAAGGAACTTTTAAAACGGCAAAAGATTCTCTTAATTACCATCATGGCAAATACGTTATAAATAAAGGAAAGACTTACTCAAAACGACAGTATACAAAAATGGCAA
The DNA here is from genome assembly GCF_016820555.1 of Bacillus sp. REN10. Lineage (GTDB taxonomy): Bacteria > Bacillota > Bacilli > Bacillales > Domibacillaceae > Bacillus_CE. Next base: position 620,509 of record NZ_JADHDW010000001.1, read on the forward strand.
AAAATTTTTACAAACAAAATAAAAGTCTTAGAGAAGAAGTAACTTTAAAGACTGGGAAAAAAGGATATAGAATCAAGAATGGCAAACAAGGTGGATTCTATACCAGAAACGATAAAATAGTATCATATTGGAATAATGGTTGGAAAAAAGTTAAAAAAATAAAAAATTGTGAACATTAAGTAAAAAGAGGGGTTTAAATGAAAAAAGATTTAAATGATAATCTAAAGAACAAATTAAAAGAAATTAATTTTCAAGTTGGGTTTCCGTATGAAGACCTTGAATTAATCCAAAAAAAATATGAGGAAAAAATTGGTTGTCCACAGGGTGAAAATAAGTTAATAGAAGACTTCAATGATTTTCTTATGGTTGTAGCCGGAAGTGCTGATTATATTCTTTCAGGAAAAAAAATCCCTAAGTATCAAAAAACACTTTTGGGAAAAGGGTTTTTTGAAAGATATCCTAACTATGCTTTTTTAGAAAAGGTGTTGGATAAGTATCCAGATTTCAGCGAGGAATTAAAAAGGCATGAATTAGCACGTGAAATATTAAATAGTCTGAAGGAATGAACATGCTATTCAATTATCCATCATCAAAATAAATACAATTAAATGTTCAGAAAAAATCTTCATTATTTTGCAAACAATGAACCTCACCCTAGAAGAAATTTAATTTTCAGACTGTTTAGATATTCTCGGCAGTCTTCTTTTTTTGATTATTAAAGAATATTTTCGCGATATAATCGTTTACTCCATTAAAATAGATCGTGTTGTTATGCCAAATCATTGTGATAGTTTCACATATTTATCAATTGCTGTTAACCAGAGTGTCAGAAAAATATTTTTTCACCCTTATAAGGAACCCTGCCGCATGCCCATCGAGCTAAGGATCTAAATGGCTAAATACGAAGCAATTCTTGTTTCCAAACGAGAGAGTTATGGAAAATAGGCATATCGACAGATGTTTTTATCAATGGTTATTTAAAATGGCACTATGATTATGATAAAAACGGCAACACAACAGCTGTGAAAAATGGAGAGAACAATGATACTTCCACGTTTACCTATGATAAAGCAGACAAGTTGAAAACAGCTTCTAACGGTAAACAGGTTGTTGAGTACAGTTACTCACCAACAGAAACGTTAACAGACATTAAAGGAACCTCAAATGGCAGCTCATTTGCTCAGAAATTTGCGTTTGACGATGCAGACCAGCTAAAAAACTGGTACCGAAATGGGGGTATACAGGGAGCATATGAATACTATCCAACAGGCGAGCCACAACAGCGCAGATATGTGAACGGTATTCACACTAACTATACGTATGACGACGACCAGCAAATGAAAACGCTAAAAGTGACTAAAGGTACAAGCGTCTTATTGGACGAAACCCTAGGCTATGACCTGAACGGAAATGTAAACTCGGTGACTAGTTCAACTGACAACAAAGCTTTTGCGTACGATAAAACCAATCAATTAGAATCTCAAACCATTTCTTCTGCTCAGTTAACTGAATCATATACTTACGATGCAGTAGGAAATCGTAAAACCAAAACAACAATAAAAGATGGAAAAACGACTAATACAACGTTCGACTATGATGCTAATAATCGTCTCACATCTGTAAATGGACAAACCTATTCTAACGGTAATCGGACAAAAGATAATAAGTACACATACGTGTATAATAAATTCGATCAGATAACCTCCATCAAAACCAATGCCGGAACCACCGTCGCCACCTTCACATACGATGACGAAGG
>NZ_JADHDW010000010.1 GCF_016820555.1 Bacillus sp. REN10
AGATGTTTGACTTGCTCATAAAATAAAATTTGAATTAACGTTGACGTTTATTTTGTTCAGTTTTCAATGTTCAATTCCTGTCACCCTCAAGCGACTTCTATAATATATCACCTTATTTTAATACCGTCAATAGATTCTATAACTTTTTTATAAAAAAATTTGCTTTACTAAAGATAAAAAGGGAGAGGGCTTTTTCAAGCGCCACTCCTGCAATCATATTAAAGTTGATATATTACAAAATCTCTTCTATATAAAGCTCTCTCATTTTTTCTAAATCTACAATACTGTTATCTCCAGAAAGTTGCACTAATGGTCTCGTTGGATACTGTTGCTTCATAAAAAATATGTTCCCACGTTGACCATTAGATAGTCGTACAGCTGTTCCGGGACCCATTTTCATAAAAATAGAAATTAAAGCTTTTACTGCTTTTATATCAAACTTACCGAAATAATCCTCTTTTATTATTTCAAGTGCTTTAAAAGGAGGGACGTGACTTTGATCCTCTTTTGGAGCCGTTAACTCGTAAAACGTATCCGCTACTGCCACAATTCGTGAAAGTGGATGAATCTTTTCCCCTTTATCTCCCATAGAATATCCGGTGCCATCTAGTCGCTCATGATGCTGGAAAATAGCAATCTTCGCTTCTTGTTTCAATAATTTTAATTCCTTCACCATATTGTAACTATGTAAAGGGTGCTTTCGCAGTTCTTTTTCATTTTCGTTAGTAGAGACTTTCAATATGCTCGTAGGCACTTTAGCTAAACCACAATCAGCTAACACGCCTGCAAGAGCAGCTTGAATAATCATTCCATTTTCAAAATTTAATTTCTCAGCAATACTACCGCTCATTAATCCAACAGCAAGAGGATGGTGAAAACGATAATGCCCGCTTGTCCATTTATGCAGATGAAGGAAAAGATCAGAATTTAATCGAACTTGCTCAAGTAAAGGCAGGATAATTCCTCGAATTTTCACTATATCTATACTCATTCCAGCTTGCCATTTAAGGAATTCTTTATTGTATTGTTGTTCACCTTCCATGTACTGTTTTGAAAATTCTTCCTGTGAAAAATCGAGTGTAACTTTCAGCGAACTCTTTTCATCTGTTACTTCAGGTAGAGTCGAACCATCTATTTGAACATCTACTTCCTTGATCAAAAAAGCTTTTAACAATTCAATGTGGCGGTCCGTTAAGATTGTATTTTTAGCAATTAAGGGGCAGGATGTTTTACCCATAACATCATCTTGCAATACATACCCCGCTTGCAGATCCTCTACTTTTATATACATAGGCCCAATCTCCAAGTTTTTATTTCTATTCTACCAAATCATTAGAGAAAGGAGGAATATAATTTTTAAATCTGTTTACTTATAGCAAGAAAGCCTGGTTATTAAAAATACATAACCAGGCTTTCTTACTGTTATTCAAAAGATTCATCTTCTTCTATCATCTCTTCTTGCGTTTCTTCTTTGGCAATTTTAGCGACAGTAGCTACCGTCTCATTATCGTCTAGTCGGATCAGCTTTACACCTTGCGTGTTTCTTCCGGTAATGGAAATATCATTTACATCCATTCGGATGAGGACACCACCGAGAGTAATTAGCATTAAATCTTCTTCACCAGTAACAGTTTTCACCGCTACAAGAGAGCCATTCTTTTCAGTGATATTACATGTTTTCAATCCTTTACCGCCTCTTGTTTGAATACGGTACTCAGTTTCAAGCGTGCGCTTTCCGTAGCCATTTTCGGTAACGATGAGAATATAGCCATCTTTCTCTAACAGTTCCATTCCGACAACAGCATCGTTCGATGAGAGCTTGATTCCTTTCACACCAGTAGAGACACGTCCCATTTCACGTACATCTTCTTCAGCAAAGCGAATCATCATGCCATCCTTTGTCCCCATAACAATCTGCTGCTTTCCATCTGTCAAACGTACAGAAATTAATTCGTCGTCTTCTTTTAAATTCAAAGCTCGCAAACCATTGGTCCGAATATTGGCATAATCAGCAAGCAATGTCCGTTTGACGATACCTGATTTTGTAGCAAAGAACAAGTACGAATCTGCTGTGAATTCTTTAACACGAATCATCGTGTTCACCCACTCATCTTTCTCCACTTCTAACAAATTAATAAGTGGAATTCCTTTCGCTGTTCGGCTATATTCAGGAATTTGATATCCCTTTAAGCGATATACCTTCCCTTTGTTTGTAAAGAACAGAATTGTATCATGAGTCGATGTCGTTAGTAAATGTTCAACAAAATCATCTTCATTTGTTCCCATTCCTTGAATGCCGCGACCTCCGCGTTTTTGGCTTCGATAAGTAGAAGCTGGCAAACGTTTCACATAGCCGTTATGGGTTAATGTCACAACGACTTGCTCCCGCGGAATAAGGTCTTCATCCATAATCCCTTCCACACCAGCATCCATGATTTCTGTGCGTCGCTCATCGTTAAAGCGCTGTTTAATTTCTAATAGTTCTTCGCGAATAATCTCCAATATTTTTTCTTCATCTGCTAAAATCGCTTTTAATTCAGCGATTAACACTAATAGATTTTGGTATTCATCTTCAATTTTTTCTCTTTCTAATCCTGTTAAACGCTGCAGACGCATATCAAGAATAGCTTGTGCTTGCTTTTCGGATAGAGAAAAATTGTCCATTAACCCTTGTCTGGCGATATCCGTTGTTTGTGAACTGCGAATAAGCGTGATGATTTCATCAATGTGGTCGAGCGCAATACGCAGCCCTTCTAAAATATGAGCTCTTGCTTCCGCTTTCCTTAGCTCAAACTCTGTTCGTCGGCGAATAATCACTTTTTGATGTTCAAGGTAATGATGCAAACATTCTTTCAGATTTAACACTTTTGGTTGGCCATCAACAAGCGCCAATAAATTAATTCCAAAGCTTGTCTGCATAGCAGTATATTTATATAAATTATTTAAAAGTACGCTGGAGTTCGTATCTTTACGGACTTCCATCACGATCCGCATTCCTTTGCGGTCAGATTCGTCACGCAAATCAGTAATGCCTTCAATTTTCTTATCGCGTACAAGTTCAGCAATTTTTTCAATTAATTTGGCTTTGTTCACTTGATAAGGAAGCTCTGTGACAATAATGGTTTCCTTGCCGCTTGCTTTTTGTTCGATTTCTACTTTCGCCCGAATAACGATGGAACCTTTACCCGTTTCATAAGCCCGACGAATGCCACTTCTCCCCATAATCATACCTGCTGTTGGGAAATCCGGCCCTGGAATATACTCCATCAGCTCAAGCACATTCAAATCTGGATTGTGACTTAAAGCAACAATTCCATCTATTACTTCCCCAAGCTGGTGTGGTGGAATATTGGTGGCCATTCCTACAGCGATACCGGACGTTCCATTAACTAATAGATTAGGGAATCTAGCTGGAAGAACAGCCGGCTCTTTCTCCGATCCATCATAGTTATCTTTATAATCAATGGTGTCTTTATTGATGTCACGTAATAGTTCCATCGAAATTTTAGACATGCGCGCTTCTGTGTAACGCATCGCAGCTGCTGCATCGCCATCGACAGATCCGAAATTTCCATGACCATCAACAAGCATGTAACGATAGCTAAAATCTTGCGCCATCCGCACCATGGTGTCATATACAGCTGTATCGCCGTGAGGATGGTACTTACCGATTACTTCACCAACGATACGAGCAGATTTTTTGTATGCTTTATCAGCCGTCATGCCAAGATCATTCATGGCGTATAAAATACGGCGGTGAACAGGCTTTAATCCATCTCGTACATCTGGCAAAGCACGAGAGACAATGACGCTCATCGCGTAATCTAAAAAGGATGAGCGCATTTCTTTACTAATATTAATCTCTTTTACTTGAGAGTTAGGCGTTTCAGCCATTTTCAAAGACCTCCTTTAACGGACACTTATAGAAAGAGAGACAGGATAGATTCAATCTATCCTGCTTATAAAGCAGCCTTTACGGGCATTATATATCTAAGTTTTTTACATAGAGAGCGTTTTCTTCGATAAATTGACGACGGGGCTCCACTCGATCCCCCATGAGAATTTCAAACGTTTCATCCGCCTCAATAGCATCTTTTAAGCTTACTTGAAGTAATGTTCTTGTCTCAGGATTCATCGTTGTTTCCCAAAGTTGTTCTGGATTCATCTCTCCAAGACCTTTATAACGCTGAAGTCCTGGTTTCGTATTTTCAGGCAGCCCAGCAAGAATCTCTTCTAATTGACGATCATTGTAAGCATAATCGATCTTTTTCCCTACCGTCACTTTATATAAAGGCGGTTGAGCAATATAAACATACCCCGCTTCAATGAGCTGTCTCATGTAGCGGAAGAAAAAAGTAAGCAACAATGTACGAATATGTGCACCATCAACATCAGCATCTGTCATGATCACTAACTTATGATAACGAGCTTTAGAAACATCGAAGTCTTCTCCAATACCCGTACCTAAAGCAGTTATAATGGTACGAATCTCATTATTAGACAAAATTTTATCCAATCTTGCTTTCTCTACGTTAATAATCTTTCCGCGTAGGGGTAAAATTGCTTGGAAATGACGATCGCGTCCTTGCTTCGCTGATCCACCCGCTGAATCTCCCTCAACAACATAGAGTTCACTAATTTTCGGATCACGCGAAGAACAATCTGCTAATTTTCCTGGTAAACTAGATACTTCTAAAGCGCTCTTTCTACGCGTTAATTCTCTCGCTTTTTTTGCAGCAAGCCGTGCACGAGCAGCCATCAGCCCTTTATCAACAATTTTACGAGCAACAGCTGGGTTTTCTAGCAAAAAGGACTCAAACCGAGCAGAGAAAACAGAATCCGTCACAGTTCTTGCTTCAGAATTGCCCAATTTCGTTTTCGTTTGTCCTTCAAACTGAGGATCTGGATGTTTAACCGATACAATGGCTGTTAATCCTTCACGCACATCTTCTCCAGACAAGTTCTGATCTGCTTCTTTAATTAATCCGTGCTTGCGGGCATAATCATTAATGACACGAGTTAAAGCAGTTTTAAACCCGGATTCGTGTGTTCCACCTTCATGGGTATTAATATTGTTAGCAAAAGAATAAATATTGCTAGTGAATCCCTCATTGTATTGTAAAGAGATTTCTACAGATATGCCTTCTTTCGTTCCTTCCATGTAAATCGGTTCGCTATGAATGACTTCCTTCGTGCGGTTTAAATGTTCAACATAAGATTTAATTCCGCCTTCATAATGATATTCATTGATTTTGCCTTCCTCTCGCTTATCCTCAATGATGATTTTAATGCCGCGGTTTAAAAAGGCAAGTTCACGAAGACGGTGCGCTAACGTATCATAATCATAGACTAATGTTTCCGTAAAAATTTCAGGATCTGGACGAAAGTGAATTGTTGTACCTGTATGATCTGTTTCCCCAATTACTTTCAGATCTGCTTCAGGAGCACCGCGTCTATAAGATTGATAATAAATTTGGTCATCTCGATGAACGTATACTTCTAGTTGGGTAGACAGTGCATTAACAACAGATGCACCCACTCCATGAAGGCCTCCAGATACTTTATATCCGCCGCCTCCGAATTTTCCGCCGGCATGAAGTACTGTTAAAATAACCTCTACAGCCGGGCGGCCCATTTTTTCATGAATGCCGACTGGAATTCCACGGCCATTATCTTTTACTGTAATGCTATTATCTTCTTCAATTGTTACACGAATTTCATCACAGTAGCCTGCTAGTGCTTCATCAATACTATTATCTACAATCTCCCATACAAGATGGTGCAAACCTTTTCCGCTTGTTGAGCCAATATACATCCCTGGCCGCTTTCGAACAGCTTCAAGACCTTCTAAAACTTGTATCTGGTTTTCATCATAAGAAGGCTGGTTCGTTGTATTATGTTGTTCCATAGTCAAATTCATTCACCTGCTCTTTCTTCAAAAACCTTCAGCAAAGTCTGTTATACTTCAGGCTTTTGCAAATAATTATCAAATATTCTCTTTTTTAATGTGTTTGATGAAAACGCCGAAAGATATAATTGGTTGTCTATACCGACAATCGATTTACAATTTTCATTTTTTAATAAAGCGTCATCATAAATAATGTCGATTGTTTCTTAGGATGTTAAATCTATTATTTCATAATCAGCAATCGCGATTATGTCATTTACTTGAAGAATGATGACCTCAACGTGAACATACATGGGCTAAATCCTCACTTTATTTGTGTCATCGTTCCAGCTTCAACTGTAAAGGTGGACGCTTCTTGCAAAGTTTGGTGATTGATTCCTTCTGTGCTTGTCGTCGTAACGAATGTTTGAACTTTTCCCTGAATTGTATTTAGCAAATGAGACTGGCGATAATCGTCAAGCTCTGACAATACATCATCCAATAAGAGAATAGGGTACTCCTTGATTTCAGAATGGATCAATTCAATCTCCGCTAATTTCACAGATAGTGCCGTCGTTCTTTGTTGTCCTTGTGAGCCAAATGTTTGAACATTCTTGTCATTGACATAAAAGACAAGATCGTCTCTATGCGGACCACTAAGGGTCACTCCTCGTTCAACCTCTTTCTGTCTTTGCAAATGATATTTTTCCTCGAATATACTTACCATTTTCGACCAATCGTTCTCTTCTGATACCCCAACAGACGGTTCATATGCAATATTTAATTGTTCTGTTCCTCGGGAGATGCCAGAATGAATAGCACTTGCCCAGTCTTGAAGTAAGTGAATAAACTCAAAACGTTTTCTGACAATTTTCACAGCGAGATCAATCAACTGTTCCGTCAACACGTCGAGCATGGTGTAATCCGTTGTTTTTTTGATTTGCAATTGCTTTAAATAGTGATTTCGCTGTTGGAGCACTTTATGATATTGACTAATCTCGTGAAGATACACTGGTGAGACTTGCCCAATTTCCATATCTATAAAACGCCTTCTTACTTGAGGATTCCCCTTCACAAGATGAAGATCCTCAGGCGCAAACATGACAACGTTCATATTCCCGATATATTGACTAAGACGCTGCTGCTCTAAATGATTGCACTTCGCTTTCTTCCCTTTTTTAGAAATAATTAACTCCAAAGGGACGGAATTTCGAGATTTTTCTACTCTCCCTTTTATTTTAGCATACTCCGCTTCCCAGCGAATTAAATCTTTATCATTAGAGGTGCGATGAGACTTTGCCATAGCAAGCACATAAATAGATTCCATAACATTTGTTTTTCCTTGAGCGTTTTCGCCAAGAAAAACATTCACTTTATTTTCAAATTGCATATCTAAGTTCAAATAGTTTCTATAATTTTCTAATTGCAATTCCTTAATGTGCATGAGCAAAACACCCTTTTGTTTTATGAATCCGCTATAATAAAAATACCAAATCCAGGGATTTCTATTTGATCTCCTACCCGCAATTTTCTACCTCGGCGCTGATCTAATTCTCCGTTCACATACACTTCATGCTCACTCAAGAACCACTTAGCCATCCCACCTGTTTGAATTACTTCAGCCAGCTTTAAAAACTGCCCAAGAACAATATATTCCGTTTCAATCACTACTCTATTTTCCATTTTTCATCACTGCCTTCGATTGAATTCTCTAATACTTTATTTTACTAAACTTTTCACATTAACACAAAGATAGAAAAGCGGAAGCAGCCGTTGAGACTCGGCAGACATAAGATGGACCGCCGTAGTGGCGTTCTTTGCCACGTAGGCGTGACAGCTTATGTCCGAGAGTCTGGCTGCTATAGCTGGACAGGAAAAGCGGAAGCAGCCGTTCGGCCACTTACGAAAAAAAGAAGGCTGCCCAGCTTTGGGAAACAGCCTTTTTCTCATTGTTTATGTCTTTAAGAGAATTAATACGTTCTAACAGGCAAAATTAACTGTAACGTTGAATCGTCATGTTGCGGACGAATGACAAAAGGTCTCATCGGGCCTGCGAATTGAATATTAATTTCTGTTCCTTCAAGTGCTTTCAGTGCGTCCATCATATATTTAGCACTAAAAGAGATTTTCAGATCTTCCCCTTCTACCGCTTGACTGCGCACTTGCTCTGTCACTTTACCGATTTCAGGAGAATTGGAAGAGATTTCAATCATTTCATCTCCAATCATGGAAAGTTTTACAACATTATTGCGTCCTTCTCTTGCTAATAAAGAAGCCCGGTCAATAGCTTGTAAAAATTCTTTAGAGTTTAACTCTAATTTAGTTTTGCTATCTGTAGGGATTAAGCGGCTTGTATCAGGATAGTTTCCTTCTAAAAGTCTAGAGAAAAACAATAAATGTTTCGCACGGAACAAAACTTGATTTTCAGTAATAACAATTTCAACTGCATCTTGGCTATCATCTAAAATTTTGCTTAATTCGCTTAAGCTCTTTCCTGGAATCACTACGTTATATTCTGCATCTGACATTGTTTCAACAGCCGCTTTCCTTAAAGCTAATCGATGACTATCTGTTGCAACACAGCTCAAGGTTCCATCTTCAATCCGCCAGTTGACACCTGTCAAGATGGGGCGTGTTTCTGAGGTGGACACGGCAAATACGGTTTGTCGTACCATCGCTTTCAACAAATCAGTAGGCAATTTGAATACTTCCTCTTCCTCAATTCTTGGCAGATGAGGGTATTCGTCTGGATCTAGTCCATTTAAGTTAAATTCAGCTTGACCAGAACGAATCACTGTTTGAAAAGATGAAATGACTTCGATTTCAATCGTATCAGAAGGCAATTTTTTCACAATCTCATTAAAAAAACGAGCATTTAATACAATGGATCCTGTTTGTTTAATATCGGCTAGAACTATCTCGTCTTCTTCTTTTGGGATAAAAGATTCAATTGAAATATCAGAATCGCTACCTGTTAATTTAATTCCCTCTGTACCTGCATCTATTTTTATTCCTGTCAAAATGGGAATCGTGGTTCTTGAACTGATCGCTTTTAAAACATCTTGCACACTTTGAGCAAATCGATCTTTTTGAATAGAAAATTTCATTTCTCTGCCTCCTGCTTTTTTAGAATAATTGCTTTTCTAACTGCATATATTAATTATTTTATATTAAAAAATAATAGTAGTACTAGTAGGGGTTGTGAATATGTGGATAACCCTATAGAACGAAAGTAAATACAGTCTATCCACATGTGGACAGACTGTTTGTAAAGTCAGCTAAGTTATTCACATTATTAAGATTTTAAAATGTTTTGGATTTCTTTCACATTGTATTGAAGTTGGCTATCCGTTTCTAATAATCTGGAGATTTTTTCGTGAGCATGGATGACAGTCGTATGATCACGGCCTCCAAATTCTTCTCCTATTTTAGGCAACGAAAAATCAGTCAGCTCTCTAGATAGATACATCGCAATTTGTCTAGGGAAAGCGACGGATTTCGTTCGTTTTTTCGCTTTAAAATCCTCAAGTTTTACGTTGTAATGTTCTCCAACGACCTTTTGAATATTTTCAATGGTGATCGTTTTTGGTTTCGAGCTTGGAATAATATCTTTTAACGCTTCTGCTGCAAGATCGGCATTTACGTCTTTATTGATTAATGAAGAATAAGCGACCACTCGAATAAGTGCCCCTTCAAGCTCGCGGATATTCGTATCTATTTGATTGGCAATATAGAGCATCACTTCATTTGGAATGTCTAGATTATCGGCTTTCGCTTTTTTGCGCAAAATAGCAATTCTAGTCTCCAAGTCTGGTGGTGTGATATCAGTGATTAATCCCCATTCAAACCGAGATCGAAGACGGTCCTCTAGTGTTGGAATTTCTTTAGGAGGACGATCACTTGAAATGATGATTTGCTTACTTTCTTCATGCAACGTGTTAAACGTATGGAAGAATTCTTCCTGTGTTTGTTCTTTGCCAGCAAGAAATTGAATATCATCAATTAACAGAACATCAACATTGCGATAACGATTGCGGAAATCAACCGCTTTATTGTCCCGGATGGAGTTAATAAATTCATTAGTGAACTTTTCCGATGATAAGTAAACAACCTTTGCCCCTGGATTATGTTCAAGAACATAGTGGCCGATTGCATGCATTAAATGGGTTTTGCCTAATCCGACTCCTCCGTAAATAAAGAGTGGATTATAAGCTTTTGCAGGTGCTTCAGCAACAGCTAAAGAGGCCGCATGGGCAAAACGATTTCCTGAACCAATAACGAACGTATCAAATGTGTATTTGGGATTCAGCATACTTTGCGGAAATTCGTGTGTATCTTCTTTTTGTTTTTTTTGTTTTTTAGTACTAGAGACATCAAATTCCTCAGATTCTTGATTTTCTGGGATGATAAAGCGCACGGCTAATTGTTCCCCAGTAATCTCTCCAATCACTCCGGAAATTAACTGCGAATAATGTCCTTCTAACCAATCGCGTGCAAAGTCATTGGGTGCAGTAATTGTAATAGAGTTTCCTTGTAGCGAATGAGCTTTTGTAGATTTCAGCCAAGTGTCAAAGCTGGGTTTGCTAATTTTTTTCTCTATACTTTGCAAAACCTTACTCCAAAGATCGTCGATGTTTTCCATTGTCCCCCTCCTTTTGTTGATTTGTACAACCTTTGTTTAAGCACTTCGAGCGCAAACTTATATTTATGCAACCCTTTGGTTGTGAGTAAATATATAATAATGAAAGTAATAGTTTTTCGACACAGTTCACAAGTTGTGGATAAACTTTTTCAGACATGCTGAATATCTTTTCCACAAACTATTCACATGTTGTGGATAACTATAAATCCATAATAACTCATCCAGAGTGAAAACAAAATAATAATAGCAGATAATTAGAGTAGTTGCAATGAGTTTAAAAAATTATCCACAGTCCTATCCAGTTGTGAAAAAAACTTTTCCACAGGGGTGCGTTTGTGAAAAAGTTGTCGATAAGACTTGTGGATAATGAGAAAAGATGCTGACAACTATCCACAGCTATACAAAGAATAAAACAATAACAAGCTGAGATGCCAAGATCTAAAGATTTTTGGAGAAAAGTTCAGTGCGAAAAAATTTACAACAATTAAATACAAGAATTAAAATTGTAGAGAAGTGGTTGACAGAATAAAACTTCATCTTTATAATCAAAAAGACTGTCTTTAACGATTAAATTTTACCGATCCTTTAGGGAGGTGTTTTATAATGAAAAGAACTTACCAACCAAATAAGCGTAAAAGAAGTAAAGTTCACGGTTTCCGTAGCCGTATGAGTTCTAAAAACGGCCGTCGTGTACTAGCTCGTCGTCGTGCTAAAGGAAGAAAAGTATTATCTGCATAGGCCACTGAAAAATCTCAGTGGTCTTTTTTTTCTAATAGCTCTGTTAAACAAGAATGTTGATTGTTGTCTCATGTATGAAATAAACATCAACACTACTCTTTAACAGAGTCTTTTTAATCAATTCATTTATTTACTATATGTTTGAGCAGGTGGCTAGACTGATGAAAAAGACGTTTCGAATTAAGAAGAATAGTGAATTTCAATCCGTATTTAACGGCGGAAAGTCATTTGCCAACCGACAGTTTGTGGTATATATGTACAAATCCGAACAAAAGGTACCTTTTCGGATTGGCTTATCTGTAAGTAAAAAGATCGGTAATGCGGTCACACGCAATCGGATTAAGCGCTACATTAGACAGAGTTTTACAGAACTAAAAGAACAAATTCAACCTGGTTTTGATTATGTTGTTATTGCTAGGAAGCCAGCAGCTGAAATGACTTGTCTTGAAGTTAAGAAAAGTATGGTTCATGTATTAAAACGAGCAAAAGCATTAAATGTAAATCATCCTAAATATAAAAATGAGGACTGAAAAGAAAGTTGACAGGGGGAATAATAGTTTGAAACGGAAGATCTTCACCCTAGCCTTCCTTGTGGCAACTATGATGTTGTTATCTGGCTGTACAGAAGTAAATCAAGAGATTACGCCAGAAAGTAAAGGCTTTTGGAATGAATTTGTCGTTTACCCGCTTTCTCAAGTAATTATAAAGACGGCAGATATGGTAAACAGCTTTGGTTGGGCGATTATTATTGTCACGATCCTTATTCGTCTAATTATTTTGCCATTAATGATCAAACAGACGAAAAATACGAAAGCAATGCAAGCCATTCAACCAGAAATGCAGCGAATTAAAGAGAAGTATAAATCGAAAGATGCTGTTTCTCAGCAAAAAATGCAGCAGGAAACGATGGAGCTGTTTCAAAAACATGGCGTCAATCCGTTAGCGGGATGTTTTCCATTACTTGTTCAAATGCCAATCATCTTTGGCTTCTATCAAGCGATTATGAGAACAGAAGCAATTAAACATGACAGTTTCTTGTGGTTCGATCTTGGCGCGCCAGATCCGTTCTTTATTCTGCCGCTTGTTGCAGGTGTAACAACATTCCTGCAACAAAAGCTCATGATGGCAGGAATGACGGAGCAAAATCCGCAAATGGCGATGATGCTTTGGTTAATGCCAATCATGATTATTATCTTTGCAGTCAACTTGCCAGCGGCTTTATCTTTATACTGGGTGGTAGGTAATATATTTATGATTATTCAGACGTTAATTATTAACAAACCTAGTACAAGCAAAACTGCTTCAGCAAGCAAATAAAAAATCATGTGCAACCAAATGAAAAAAGAGGTATCCCTGATATAAAAATGGGTTACCTCTTTTTTGCGGTAGGTGTAATGAAACAATCATATTCATTCATGCCAAACGACTATAGGGTCTGCTTACATATTTTATTGTTATCCACACATGAATAAGTTAAAATAGTAACGGTTAAAAAGAAGGGTGTGGATAAATCAGTTGCTTTTTAAAACATTTATCCTATGTTATTCTAATGATTTAAGGTTAAAACGTTTACGGTTTATATAAATGAGCACAAACGAAGAAAGAGGTGAAGAACATGGAATTTGATACAATAGCGGCCATTTCAACTCCTATGGGAGAAGGAGCGATTGCGATTGTCCGTTTAAGTGGAGAGGAAGCCATTGCCATTGCCGATCAAGTATTTAAAAGCCCAAGCGGGAAATCTTTGAAGGAAGTAGATAGCCATACGATTCATTATGGACACTTAATCGATCCGAAAACAAACCAAATCGTGGAGGAAGTCATGTTGTCTTTAATGAAAGGGCCGAAGACATTTACGCGCGAAGATGTAATTGAAATTAACTGTCATGGGGGGTTAGTGTCTGTTAATCGTGTACTTCAGCTTGTTCTGAATCAAGGAGCCCGTCTAGCTGAGCCTGGAGAGTTTACAAAACGGGCTTTTTTAAATGGCCGTATTGACTTATCACAGGCGGAAGCCGTGATGGACTTAATTCGAGCGAAAACAGACCGGGCAATGAACGTTGCGCTCAATCAAATGGAAGGGCGTCTTTCGAAGCTGATCCGCAAACTTCGTCAGGAGATTCTTGAGATTCTTGCCCACGTAGAGGTTAATATTGATTATCCGGAGTATGATGATGTGGAAGAAATGACGCATCGAGTGCTGCTTGAAAAATCAACCCATGTAAAAAGTGAAATCGACAAATTACTACGTACATCTGAACAGGGAAAAATTTTGCGTGAAGGATTATCTACTGTGATTATCGGACGTCCTAACGTTGGAAAGTCATCGCTACTGAATGCCCTTGTCCATGAAAATAAAGCGATTGTAACCGATATTCCTGGGACGACGCGCGATGTAATTGAAGAGTATGTAAATGTGCGTGGGGTACCTCTTCGATTAGTCGATACAGCTGGGATCCGTGAAACAGAAGATATTGTTGAACGAATTGGCGTCGAACGTTCTCGGCAAGTCTTAAAAGAAGCCGACTTGATTTTACTCGTGTTAAATTACTCTGATCTGTTAACAATGGAAGATGAGAATTTATTTGAAGCCGTCGCGGGCATGGATGTCATTGTCATTGTCAATAAAACGGATTTAGAGCAAAAAATTGATATGGATCGAGTGAGAGAACTAGCGCGTGATAAGCAGCTTGTGACAACCTCCTTACTAGAAGAACAAGGAATTGATGAACTAGAAGAAGCCATCTCCTCCCTGTTCTTTTCAGGCTCGATTGAAGCAAGTGATATGACATATGTATCTAATTCGCGTCACATTGCTTTATTAAATCAAGCGCTAACAGCGATTACCGATGCGATTGAAAATACAGAAATGGGTACACCAATTGATATTGTTCAAATCGATTTAACGAGAACGTGGGAGCTATTAGGTGAAATCATTGGTGAAAGCGTTCATGAAAGCTTAATTGATCAACTGTTTTCACAATTTTGTTTAGGAAAATAAAAAATAAAGGAGGAGATCGTTATGGCACAATATGAAGCCGGTCAATATGATGTGGTTGTTGTTGGAGCAGGCCATGCGGGAGTTGAAGCGGGGCTGGCTGCTGCTCGCATGGGTGCAAAAACACTGATGGTAACGATTAATCTAGATATGATCGCGTATATGCCGTGCAATCCATCAGTTGGCGGACCAGCAAAAGGGATCGTTGTTCGTGAAATTGATGCGTTGGGCGGAGAAATGGGAAAAAACATTGATAAAACCCATATTCAAATGCGAATGCTGAATACAGGAAAAGGACCAGCTGTACGCGCGTTAAGAGCGCAAGCGGATAAAGTTCTTTACCAGCAGGAAATGAAAAAAACGATCGAAAATGAAGAGAATTTAACATTAATTCAAGGCATGGTAGAACGTTTAATTGTGGAAGATGGAGAATGCCGTGGCGTCATCACACAAACGGGTGCTATGTATTATTCAAAAGCGGTTATTATTACAACGGGAACATTTTTACGCGGAGAAATCATTATCGGGGATTTAAAATATTCCAGCGGACCGAATAACCAACAGCCATCGATTCGCCTGTCCGATCATTTAAAAGAGCTTGGCTTTGACCTTGTACGCTTTAAAACAGGGACTCCGCCACGTGTAAATAGCCGCACAATCGATTACAGCAAAACAGAAATTCAACCGGGTGATGATGAGCCGCGGGCCTTCAGCTATGAAACAACCAAATTCATCACCGATCAATTACCGTGCTGGTTAACTTACACGAATGAGGAGACACATGCGATTATCGGTGAAAATCTTCATCGTTCACCTATGTTTTCTGGCATGATTAAAGGAAGAGGGCCACGCTATTGTCCGTCGATTGAAGATAAAGTTGTTCGTTTTAACGATAAACCGCGCCATCAAATCTTCCTTGAACCAGAAGGACGAAATACAGAGGAAGTATATGTTCAAGGGCTTTCCTCCAGCTTGCCGGAAGATGTGCAATACCGCATGTTGAAAACCATTCCTGGATTGGAAAAAGCTCAGCTAATGCGCGCTGGCTATGCGATTGAATATGATGCAATGGTGCCAACGCAGCTTTGGCCAACGTTGGAAACGAAAAAAGTAAAAAATCTTTATACAGCTGGCCAAATTAATGGAACGTCTGGTTATGAAGAAGCAGCTGGCCAAGGATTAATGGCTGGAATTAATGCCGCTTGCCGTGTGCTGAATAAAGAAGAAGTTATTTTAAGCCGTTCTGATGCCTATATCGGTGTGTTAATTGATGATTTAGTGACGAAAGGGACGAATGAACCGTATCGTTTGCTGACGTCTCGTGCTGAATATCGCCTTCTTCTTCGTCACGATAACGCGGATCTTCGCTTAACAGAAATTGGTCATCAAATTGGCTTAATTTCACAAGAGCGTTATGATCATTTTACGAAGAAGAAAACAGATATTGCCGGGGAAATAGAGAGATTAAAATCAATCATTATTAAACCGAACGAAGCCACACAAACATTAATTCGTGAAGCAGGCGGAAGTGAGTTAAAAGATGGGATTCGTGCAGCAGACTTACTGAAACGTCCAGAAATGACTTATAAACATATTAAACAGCTTGTTCCAGCTGATGTGGAAATGGGCGCTGAAGTAGAAGAACAAGTAGAAATTCAAGTTAAATATGAAGGTTATATTGAAAAATCACTTCAGCAAGTAGATAAATTGAAAAAGATGGAAAATAAGAAAATTCCTGAAGACATTGATTATGACGCCATTAGCGGGTTAGCAACAGAAGCTCGCCAAAAACTCATTGAAGTTCGGCCGCTATCAATTGCTCAAGCTTCCCGGATCTCAGGAGTCAATCCGGCAGATATTTCAATTTTGCTTGTTTACATTGAACAAGGTCGGATTGCTCGTGTAGGAAATGAACTTTAGTGAAGGGATGAGTGAAGCCATGAATCAAGAACAATTTTTAAAGCTACTTGAGGAGAAAGGAATCCACCTTTCCTCCTCTCAGCTTGAGCAATTTGACTTATATTATAAGCTGCTCGTTGAATGGAACGAAAAGATGAATTTAACGGCCATTACAGAGAAAGAAGAAGTATATTTAAAACATTTTTATGATTCATTATCAGCCGCCTTTTACTATGATTTTTCCGGAGAGTTAACCATTTGTGATGTTGGAGCAGGAGCGGGATTTCCAAGTATTCCATTAAAGATTGCTTTTCCGAACTTGCGTGTTAATATTGTTGATTCTTTAAATAAACGAATTACCTTTTTAAATCATTTAGCGAACGAATTAAAATTAGAAAATGTCCATTTTTTCCATGATCGTGCTGAAACATTTGGTCAGCTTTCAGAACATCGTGAGCAATATGACATTGTGATGGCGCGGGCAGTGGCAAGAATGTCTGTATTAAGTGAATTATGCTTGCCGCTTGTGAAAAAAGGCGGTGTGTTTCTTGCGATGAAAGCAGCGAGTGCAGAAGAAGAACTGCAAAGCAGCAAGAAAGCTGTTACCGTGCTTGGTGGCAAAGTACAAGACATCCACTCGTTTATGTTGCCAATGGAAGAAAGTGACCGCACCATTATGGTAATCAAAAAAGAAAAAAATACGCCGAAAAAGTATCCAAGAAAACCAGGCACACCAAACAAATCACCAATCGAGTAAAGTTGTCCACATGTGGACAACTTTACTTCACATAAGCATGGTGTAAAATGAAGAAGGAACATGATAAGTGTAGAGAGAATACGTATACAGGGAGTTTGTTAAAGGTGGTGTAGGGATCATGAAGCATCCTTTCTCTCGTTTTTTTAACTTAGGAGAAAAAACAGCTGAAGAACAGCCTGGGAAACCGTTAGCCAAGGGAGAAAACATCAAAAAGATTCCGGTTTCCGAAATAGTTCCCAACCGTTTTCAGCCAAGAACAATATTTGATGATCAGAAAATAGAAGAATTAGCTCGGACCATTCATACTCATGGAATCATTCAACCAATCGTTGTTCGTGAAATGGGAGATGGCCGCTATGAATTGATTGCTGGCGAACGTCGTTGGCGAGCCGTACAAACATTAAATTGGGAAACTGTTCCTGCCATTATCAATAATATGAGCGATACAGAAACAGCTTCCGTTGCCTTGATAGAAAATTTACAAAGGGAAGAGTTATCGCCAATTGAGGAAGCATTAGCTTATGCGAAATTACTAGAGCTTCATCAATTAACGCAAGAAGCCCTTGCCCAGCGTCTTGGAAAAGGACAATCAACGGTAGCCAATAAGTTACGTCTACTAAAGCTCCCTCAAGAAATACAAGAGGTGCTTATGAACAAGCAAATAACTGAACGCCATGCTAGAGCATTAATTCCGCTGAAGGATGCCGAAAAACAAATTCAACTGATGAATGAGATGATTGAAAAACAATTAAATGTGAAGCAAGTAGAAGATCGAGTGGCCCAAATGCTAACCGTATCGAAGGAAGCGCCGAAACCTCGCCGCAAAGCTTTTAGTAAAGACGTCCGAATTGCAGTGAATACGATCCGCCAGTCTTTATCGATGGTGTCAGACAGCGGAATTGATTTGAAGTCACAAGAAGAAGAATTTGATGACTTTTATCAAATTACGATTAAAATACCGAAGAAAAAATCGCAAGGGTGAATGACCAGAGATGGACTTCACCCTTTTTATTTATTGAGATTTAAAGAATTTGTCTGTGGAATGATAACGAAAGAGGGTATATTTGTTAAAATAGAGAAAACATAGTTTCAAGGGATAAGAGAAGGTAGGTGGTTCAAATGGGAAAAGTCATTGCTATCGCTAATCAAAAAGGCGGAGTAGGTAAAACGACAACATGTGTGAACTTAGGAGCCTGTTTAGCCTTTTTAAACAAGAAAGTGTTGTTAATTGATATCGATCCTCAAGGAAATGCAACAAGCGGTTCGGGCATCGAAAAAGGAGAAGTCGAGCATTGTATTTACGATGTATTAGTCGACGATGTGGATATAGCCGATACGATTAAACCAACAGAAATTGAGCATTTTTTTGTTGTGCCAGCCACCATTGCACTTGCTGGCGCAGAAATTGAACTTGTACCAACCATTTCAAGAGAAGTTCGTTTAAAACGCGCATTAGAAGAAATTCGTGAGGAGTACGATTATATTATCATTGACTGTCCACCCTCACTTGGGTTACTCACTATTAATGCGTTAACAGCAGCGGATTCAGTCATTATTCCTGTGCAATGTGAATACTATGCACTTGAAGGCTTGAGCCAGTTACTGAACACCGTGCGGCTCGTTCAAAAGCATTTAAATCAAGACTTATATATTGAGGGCGTACTTTTGACGATGTTGGATGCCCGCACAAACTTAGGGCTTCAAGTGATTGAAGAAGTAAAAAAATACTTTCAAGATCGAGTCTATCGGACGATTATTCCTCGAAATATACGCCTGAGTGAAGCACCGAGTCATGGTCAACCAGTTATTTTATATGATGCTCGTTCACGGGGAGCAGAAATGTATACAGATTTTGCAAAGGAGGTAGCTGCTAGTGGCTAAAGGATTAGGAAAAGGAATTAATGCCATTTTCAAAGACTTAGAACCTGAAAATGAAGAAGCTGTGAAGGAAATAAAGTTAAAAGAGTTACGTCCCAATCCTTATCAACCTCGTAAAATATTTAACGAAGAAGCTATAGAAGAATTAAAAGCATCGATTATTGAGCATGGGATTTTACAGCCCATTATTGTTCGTCAAAGTATTAAAGGATATGAGATTGTCGTTGGAGAAAGGCGCTTTCGAGCAGCAAAAGCTGCTAACTTAGAAAAGGTTCCCGTTGTTGTTCGCAAGCTCTCTGATCAGCAAATGATGGAGATGGCTCTTTTAGAAAATCTTCAACGTGAAGATTTAACTACGATAGAGGAAGCTACTGCTTACCAAACATTAATGGAAAGACTAGACTTCACACAAGAACAATTAGCACAGAGAATGGGAAAAAGCCGCTCACATATCGCTAACTATGTTCGCTTGCTGACATTACCAGAAAAAGTACAACAATATATTATGGATGGAAAACTATCGATGGGTCATGGCCGAGCACTCGTTGGGCTAAAAAATAAAGAGAAAATAACCCAAGTAGCTGAACAAACGGTCAAAGAACACTTAAATGTCCGTCAGTTGGAGAAAATGATTCAACAAATGAATGAAAATGTTCCACGTGAAACATTGTCTTCGAAGCAAGACAAAAATCCTTTATTAAAAGAAAGAGAAGAAATCTTGCGTGAACGATTTGGTACAGCTGTTCATATTAAACAAACGAAAGACCAACAAAAAGGAAAGATTGAAATTGAATTTGTATCTGTCGAAGATTTAAACCGTATTCTTGATTTGCTTAATTAATGAGCTGCCAATACTCGGCAGCTATTTTTTATGAATGGACTGCTCTTCTACTTTTAACAACGAAGGCTGACGGTATTCCTGCTTAATCAAGGGCTGAGCAGTTAAAAGCTGATAGCGAACCCCTGCTTTTACGATGCCATTAGCAATGATTTTGGCCATGCTCATCACTAAATGGAGCCGGGTATTTTGTAAAACGAAAAACTCCATAAATCCGCTGACATTAACTGTTCCAGTAATATGAATGTCGCCTACAGCCGGCAGTTCCTTTTTCACTCCCGCCCCGGGTTTAACGGGTCCGTTTCCTAATTGGATATTTCCAATCGTTTTTACTGTACCTAAACAAGCATCTGCTCCGATAATAAAAGGCTGTTGATGCTGTTCATGAATAAGAGATAACTTGTCAGAAAGATTCACAGCATGTACAGGGTGTTCCAATGTCCCATACACATGAAAGCTAGGTAATAGTTTTTCTGAAAGCAGCGTGCCGATCAGTGGACCTAGGGAATCACCAGTTGACCGATCTGTACCAATAAAAGCAAAAACGATCGGGCGGGTGCCGGGTAGCGGCAGTAAAGACAGCAAGTGCTCAGCTACTATAGACGAAGCTTGTTGTTCTGCATAATGAATAGTTAATGAGTCAGGTTTGCGATCAAACATTTTTTTAAGATTCATATCACACCTCCTGCAGATTATAGTAAGAGTATACGGAAATCCTTTATTTTCTATACATCAATCCATAAGAAAAGTCAGAATTTTATATCAAATAGACATTACTACAAATTAGGGATGGTTCTTGGTAAAATAAAAACGATTCTTCAGTTTATGAAGAGGAGGAAATAGTAATGAATGCATTACAGCGGATAATAGAAAAAAAGTGGGATCAATATACGAAAGAAGATTTATGGTTTGCCGTTGGTGAAGGAGCATTAAAAATTATTTTAATTCTCATTCTAGCAGCCATAGTAATTAAAGTAGCGAAAACGGCTGTACGTAATTTCTTCCTAATTCGTTCGAAGACTCCCCTTGGTTTCTCTGAACGTCGAGAAAATACACTATTAAAATTAATAGAGAACGTCATCTCCTATGTTGTCTATTTCGTTGCATTAATTAACATTTTAGCTATTTTGACATTTGATATTAAAGGATTAATTGCCGGTGCTGGGGTCGTAGGTTTAGCTATTGGTTTTGGTGCACAAAGTCTTGTGAAAGATGTGATTACTGGTTTTTTTATTATCTTTGAGGATCAATTTTCGGTTGGCGACTTTGTTCGTATTGGTCAATTTGAAGGAACAGTAGAAGAAATTGGTCTTCGGACAACGAAAATCAAAAATTGGACAGGGGAACTCCATATTTTACCGAACGGTTCCATTATAGAAGTCACTAATTTTTCCGTTCACAATAGCGTCGCTGTTGTGGATGTTAGCATTGCATATGAAGAAAATATTAATGAGGCCGAACGAGTAATTAATGAGTTGCTAAAAACTTTGCCTGAAAAATACGAGCAAATTGTGGAACCGCCGCAACTGCTTGGTGTACAAAATTTAGCTGCTTCAGATGTTGTGATGAGAATTACAGCAGAAACGACTCCGATGAACCATTTTGTTGTAGCAAGGCATATTCGAAAAGAAGTGAAAGAATGCTTAGAGCAAAATGGAATAGAAATTCCGTTTCCGCGCCTTGTTATGTATTCTCGGGATGAGCAGGCAGAAGCTGTAGCAAAACAAAGAAAAGAGGGATGATGGATTGGAAAAAGTTTTTAATTTAAATGATGTTGTAGAAATGAAAAAACCCCACCCATGTGGCACAAACCGCTGGAAAATTATCCGTCTTGGAATGGACATCCGCATCAAATGCGAAGGGTGCGGACATAGCGTCATTCTTCCGCGACGAGAATTCACAAAAAAAATGAAAAAAGTGCTAGGTCCCATTGAAAACAGCAGCGAGTGAGGAACGCTGCTGTTTTCTTGTTTGAAGCCTTCTGCTATAATTGGGAAGGGTTTAGGGTAGAGAAAAAATCTTTTGATTTTAAATAGAGGAGTGAAAGAAATGGCATTAACGGCAGGGATTGTTGGGTTGCCGAACGTAGGGAAATCCACATTATTTAATGCGATTACAAAAGCGGGTGCAGAATCAGCGAACTATCCTTTCTGTACGATTGATCCGAACGTTGGAATCGTTGAAGTGCCTGATGAGCGTTTAAATAAATTAACGGAAATGGTAGAACCGAAAAAAACAGTACCAACAGCGTTTGAGTTTACAGATATTGCGGGAATTGTAAAAGGAGCAAGCAAGGGAGAAGGGCTTGGAAATAAGTTTTTAGCTCACATTCGCGAAGTAGATGCGATTTGTCAAGTTGTTCGCTGTTTTGCAGATGATAACATTACTCACGTATCCGGAAAAGTTGATCCAATTGATGATATTGAAGTTATTAACTTAGAATTAATTTTGGCTGACCTTGAATCAGTGGAAAAGCGCTTGGTGCGAGTAGCGAAATTAGCGAAGCAGAAAGATAAAGAAGCTGTCATCGAAAATGATATTTTAGTGAAGCTGAAAGAAGCTTTAGAACAAAATAAACCAGCTCGTACGGTAGAATTTACCGACGAACAAGAAAAAATTGTTAAGCAGCTTCATCTATTAACGAGAAAACCAATGTTATACGTAGCGAACGTTGGAGAAGACGAGATTGCTGATCCATCAGGAAATGAATATTTGCAAAAAGTACGTGAATTTGCTGCCGAAGACAATGCAGAAGTGATCGTCGTTTGTGCTAAAATTGAAGAAGAAATTGCTGAACTTGATGAAGAAGAAAAAGCAATGTTTTTACAAGAGTTAGGTATTAAAGAATCTGGGTTAGATCAATTAATTCGTGCCGCTTACTCTTTACTAGGATTAGCTACTTACTTCACAGCAGGGGTTCAAGAAGTCCGGGCTTGGACGTTCCGCAAAGGAATGAAAGCTCCTCAATGTGCCGGTATCATTCATACGGATTTTGAGCGCGGTTTTATTCGTGCCGAAACGGTTTCTTATGACGATCTTGTGACAGCTGGTTCAATGACTGCAGCAAAAGAAGCGGGGAAAGTTCGTTTAGAAGGTAAAGAATACATCATGCAAGATGGAGACGTTGTTCATTTTAGATTTAATGTATAACGTTGCATCGTCAAAATCATTATGTTATAATTCTATATTGTGAGTAATGAAATACTTACTCCTTGCTCTTTTCAAAAGAAAAAGAGCCGTATAGTCCATGAGGAGGTGAAAGAAAGATGAAAAAGTACGAATTCATGTACATTATCCGCCCAAACATTGATGAGGAAGCGAAAAAAGCTGTTGTTGAGCGTTTTGACGGTATTTTAACTTCTAACGGTGCGGAGATCATCGAATCTAAAGATTGGGGTAAACGTCGTTTAGCGTATGAAATCAACGATTTCCGTGAAGGTTTCTACCAACTAGTACACGCTAACGCTGAAGCTGCAGCGGTTGAAGAATTTGACCGTTTAGCGAAAATCAGCGATGACATTATCCGTCACATCGTTGTTCGTGAAGAAGCAAAATAATATCTTTAAATAAACTATACTTGCTAAATGTTTCACGTGAAACATTTAGCTATAAAGGAGTTGATTCTGATGATGAACCGAGTCATTTTAGTTGGACGTTTAACTAAAGATCCGGACCTTCGTTATACGCCAAATGGAGTCGCTGTTGCTACATTTACATTAGCTGTTAATCGTTCTTTTACGAATCAGCAGGGGGAACGTGAAGCTGACTTCATTAATTGTGTTGTTTGGCGCCGTCCTGCAGAGAACGTAGCAAACTTCTTGAAAAAAGGCAGTTTAGCAGGAGTCGATGGTCGCCTTCAAACTCGTAACTACGAGGGACAAGATGGCCGTCGAGTATATGTAACTGAAGTTCTTGCCGAAAGTGTACAGTTTCTTGAGCCGAAAAGCGCTTCTTCTAATTATGAACAGCGCGGCGGTGACAGCGGCATGTACGGTGGCGGACAAAGGAAACAAGACTTCCCATTTGAGCAACAGAATCAACAACGAAACAATAACTCAGGTTATACACGCATGGATGAAGATCCGTTTGCAAATGATGGTCAGCCGATCGATATTTCAGACGACGATCTTCCATTCTAACTAATAAATAAAGGAGGGACATAAACATGGCAGGACGCAGAGGTGGACGTAAACGCCGGAAAGTATGTTATTTCACAGCTAACGGTATTACACATATCGATTATAAAGATGTAGATCTTTTGAAAAAATTTATCTCTGAACGTGGAAAAATTCTTCCACGTCGTGTAACTGGAACAAGCGCTAAATACCAACGCCGTTTAACTATCGCAATTAAACGCGCTCGTATGGTAGCTCTTCTTCCATTCGTATCTGGAGAATAATTTAAGAGCGTTTGAGCAACAAGGATAATATCCTTGTTGCTTTTTTGTGTTTTAGAAAGAGATTTATATGACGATCATGTACATGATTTGGTAAATAAAAAAATTGAATGCATGTATATATTTATTTTATAAAAATCCGATAAATAGATAAGAAGTATTTTATCTAAACATCGGGTGGTGGGAACATTGAAATCAATTAAAGCTAAGTTAATTATCCCTTTGATTATATTACTTGTCCTGTCGTTTTCAATGATTATTATGTTTACGAACTATCAGACAGAAAAAAGAATGACAAAGGAAATTATTAATCAAACAGAGGTAATGGTTGAAGAAATGAACGAGGCAACACAATTATTTTTAGAACAGCATGAAAAAAGCATCGATTTGCTGTCGGATCATCCTGTCGTATTAACTTATGGAAATGAAATAGTGAAGTCTGGCAATAGTAAACAAAAAGCCTCTTTAGAAAAAGTATTAAGGGATTATTTAGATTCATACGGTGATGTGGAAAATATTTTTTTTGCTACGCCGAAGGGAACGATTGACCTTTATCCGAACTCACTTCCTAAAGATTATAATCCGTTAACGCGAGATTGGTATAAGCAAGCTATAGCGGCGGGTGGAAACATGATTTGGAGTGAACCTTATGTCGATGCAGCTACTGGTGAATATGTGGTTACTATTTCTAGATTAGTGAAGTATCAGAATAAAGCAATTGGTGTACTTGGAGCGGACATTAATTTAACGACATTAACAGAGAAAATTAGCAGTATAAATATTGGGTATAAAGGATATGTGATTATTTTTTCTCAGCAAGGATTAGGTATTGTTCATCCAACAGAGAAAGGGAAAGATTTGAGCAAATATGATTTTGTTCAGAACATATTCAATTCCTCTTCGCCAAAAGGTGTTAACGCTTATCAATTGAAAGGTGAAGATCGTTTTTTTGTCTACAGCACAGTTGAAAACACAGGATGGAAAATTGGAGCATCTTATAAAAAAGAGAATATGCTTAGTTTAGCCAATTCTATTCAACAAACATTGATTTTGACTGGAATGGTTGTTTTAGTGTTAATGATTGGAGCGATTTGGGTAATTTCTGTAAAAATTATAGAGCCAATTAAAGTCCTTCAACAATCTGCTAGAAAAGTAGCAACGGGTGATTTAAGTGTACAAGCAGAAGTGATGACGCGAGATGAAGTAGGAGAGCTTGCTTCTTCTTTCAATGACATGACGAAAAGCATGAAAGAAATTCTTTCAATGGTCAATCAGTCCGCTTCCAATGTGACAGAAGCAGCTGAGAACTTAAGTGCTGTATCAGAGGAAACAAATGCATCCAGTGAGCAAATTGCAGCCGCTATTAATGAGATTGCCAAGGGGGCTGCCAAATCAGCAGAAGAGTCTGCTGAAGCAACGGAACAGGCCCACCATCTTGGTGATCAGATGAATATTATTACGAATCAAGCATCAGAGATGGAGAATGCAGCTAAACAAGCGGAAGAAGCGCATAGAGCGGGTCTTCAGCAAATACAAGAACTTGGTCAATCAAGCATAGAATCGAAGCGATATATTAATGGAATGGAAGAAGTAATTACGGCTTTAGAAACAAAGATTACATCGATTGAGCTTGTAATTCAAACGATTACCGATATTTCTGCTCAAACGAATCTGCTTGCCTTAAATGCCTCCATTGAAGCGGCTCGTGCAGGAGAACATGGAAAAGGTTTTGCCGTTGTAGCCGAGGAAGTTCGAAAGCTAGCGGAGCAATCTGGTCAAGCTACAGATCAAGTAAAAGAGATTATTACCGATATACAAAGCGGATCGCAGCAAGTGGTGAATCAAATGATGAAAACGAAAGCGAATTTTGATCAGCAGACAGCCGTTGTAGAAGCGACAGAAGAAATATTTACTCGCTTATCTTCCTTGGTAGAGGACATGGAAAGTGCTATTAGGAGAATTAATAGTGAAATTTTTGAAGCTGCTGAGGCCAAAAATGAAATGTTGCAAGTGATGGAAGGTATTGCAGCGGCATCGGAACAATCGGCAGCAGCAAGCGAAGAAATTAGCGCTTCTGCTGATGAGCAGCTTCGAGCGATTGAATCGGTAACGAAATCATCAGAAAGTTTAATGGAACTAAGTGTACAATTAAAACAAGCAGTCAATCGTTTTAAATTGAATGAATGAGAAAGAGCACATCGGCTTAGTCGGTGTGCTCTTTCCATTGTAAAGGTAAATAAATAAAATCTTTACAATAACTTTGTATTTTATATAGGTAAAAAACACTATAATGAACGATAGTGATGTAACAGAAAGGTGTGAAAAAACTGAAATCTATTCGATTTAAGTTCATAGTACCTATTTCTTTTTTATTATTCATTTCCTTTGCTTTTATGATTGTGTTTACAGGTGCAAAAGTCGAAGAGAAAACAAAGAAAAATGTATTAGCACAAACAAAAGGAATTGTGAAAGAATTAGAGCATTCTTCTCAACAATTTTTACAAAAATATGATGAGAGTCTTCAGTTATTATCAGAAAGCCAACAAGTCAAAGTATACGGTCAATCGATTAATGCATCTGCTGAAAAGAAAGGTCTAGCTGAAAGAGAGCTTCAGGAGATGTTTAATCAGTATACGCGCTTATATAAAGATGTATTAAATGTATACTTCGCTACACCGAATAAACAATTTAAAATAGTGCCTGCTACTCAATTAAATAATAGCTATGATCCAACAGCCCAAAGCTGGTTTCAATCAGCGGTGAAAGAGAAGAAATCGGCTGTATGGAGCCAGCCGTACGAAAATGAGACAGGCCATTATGTGATTACCGTATCAAAGGCAATATATAGTGGAAAGAACTTAATTGGAGTTGTAGGGGCAGATATTAATTTAACAAGTCTAACCAATCATATCAATGATTTAGATATTGGATATGAAGGATATCCTGTTATTATGGCGGAAAGTGGAGATGCAATTGTCCATCCAACAGAAAAAGGAAAAAAACTAACAGGACAACTTTTATTTAAACGTGCAATGACGAATAAGGGAGATAATGGAATAGCGTTAGACCAAGGGGAAAAGCATTTATTTGTTTATCAGAGGGTGAATGATACGAACTGGACAGTGGGAGCCGTGTTTAACGAAGAAGCACTGATCAGCGTCTCCAAAGAGATTCGAACGATACTATTCCTTACCGCTCTGTCCATTTTGGTGGTGATGGTCAGCGTTATTTATTACTTATCAGCTAAAATAACAAAACCGATTGAGCAATTAAATCGATCGGTTAGTGAAGTAGCAAAAGGTCATTTACATACTAAAGTGGAGATAAAAGGAAGAGATGAAGTGGCACAACTAGGCTGTAATTTTAATCATATGATGGACAGTATGAGAAATATTATTAAAGTAGTCTCACAATCAGCAAAAAATGTGAAAGAATCTGTTCATGAGTTACAAACAACGACACAATTATCGGCTGCTTCAAGTGAACGAACGGTTTATGCTATTAACGAAATTGTTGTTGAGTCGGCTAGCTCCGCAAATAAAGCTAAATCTGCTAAAGAGCTCTCCACAGATTTAAGTGAAATTATTAATGCTGTTTCTGAGAAAACAGAAAAGATGGCGACTTTTGCAGTAGATGCGGATCGCGCGAATCAGCGAGGAGTGCATCATATTGACTCTCTACAGCAATCTAATGATCTGTCGCAACAGTTTATTGATTCAACAGAAGAAGTGATTATCGAGTTAGGGACGGAAATTCAACAAATTGAAAAAATTATTTATACAATTACTGATATCTCAGCTCAAACGAATATGTTAGCTTTAAATGCGAGTATTGAAGCTGCTCGAGCAGGGACTTACGGACAAGGGTTTTCAGTTGTTGCTCAGGAAGTTCGCAAGCTTGCTGAACAATCTAGCCAGGCAGCGCAAGAAATTCAAGAGATGATAGAAATGATTTTACAAGGCTCCAACAAGGCAGTGAGCCACATTGTCCAAACAAAGAAAAATTTCACCGAACAAACAAAAGCTGTTAAACAGACCAATCAAATTTTTGAAAACAACTCCATACTAATGAAAGATATGAAAGAACTAATCCATTCACTACATCTTGATATGCGACAAGTAGGAGTTAGAAAAGATGAACTGCTTGATTTATCTAGTTATATGGCGGCGCTTTCCGAGCAGACGGCAGTAGCCTGTGACAAAGTAAATAATCATACGGAGGAGCAATTACATACTGTACAATCTGTTAAAATTTCCATTGACCGGCTGAACGAATTGAACCGAGAGCTTCAGCAATCTATTCAGCGTTTTCGTGTTCAGAATCAAGAAGATGAATTGGTGAACTAAGTTGGTATCAATCATATGTTTTGACACTCGCTTTCTGTTTTTTACAGCGGAGTGAGTGTATTTTTTGTGTAAACGATAAGTCAACATCGATTCACTACCGTTCATCGTGTTTTCTTTATCTCATGCGGTTCGCTCCAGTTCATACGTCGCTAAACGGTGCCTTCCACTTTTCTTTAGTTGAAGGAAGGAGGAAAGGAGGATAAAATAGTAAGGATAATGATCATTTTTTATGTTAGGATGAATGATTAGGAATTTGTGTTAGCTATTACTTAATGAGGTGTTTGAGTGGAAAAGAAAAAAGTATTAAATGAAGGAATGTGGATGTTAGCCTTGTTTGTTATTCTTTTATTGGTATCTATCTACGTTCCGGGATTGTCGATTATATCTAGCTTATTTCTTGTCCTTCCTTTTTTGGTGTTTAGCGCTAAATATTCAATGAAATCGTCTGTGATTTTTGGATTCATTAGTTTGCTGGCAGCAAGTGTGGCAGGAGGATTAGGTGCCGTACCGTTAGCCTTTCTTTTTGGCTCGACTGGAATTGTGATGGGGAGTATGCTCCGTAAGAAATTAGATAAGCTGTCTATATTTATGGCAGGAAGTCTCGTG
Source organism: Bacillus sp. REN10 (assembly GCF_016820555.1). GTDB lineage: Bacteria > Bacillota > Bacilli > Bacillales > Domibacillaceae > Bacillus_CE. The sequence goes on from NZ_JADHDW010000010.1 coordinate 28,986, forward strand.
TTTTTGTTGAATATTGTTTTGTTATACGTATCCATGATTATAGTGACAGGAGTCAATATGGCAACAGAAATGAACGAAGCGTTTAAGCGTTCTTTTCAGGAATCGATGGACTTGATGAAAGAGATGGGGCAGCCATTGCCGGAAGAAGCCGCGAAACAGGTGCAGGAAGGATTCGCCTTTTTCTATGCTTTAACGCCTAGTTTATTTGTTTTATTTGCTATCACAGCTGTATTTTTATTTATGGTTGTGAATTTTCCTATATTAAAAAAGTTCAAAGTGGATGTACCTCGTTTTCAGCCATTTCGGATGTGGAAAATGCCTAAAAGCATTTTATGGTATTATTTAATTTTGTTGCTTTTGAGCTTTGTTGCTGTTCCAGAAGTAGGCAGTTTATGGTATTCAGCCTATGTAAATTTGATGTTTATGCTACAATTTTGTTTAATTATACAAGGGATCTCTTTCATTTATTTCCTTGCTCATGTCAAGAAATGGTCAAAAATTGTACCCATTATTTTAACGATTTTTTCAATTCTCTTTCTTCCGCTTCTTTATCTGGTAAGATTATTAGGTATAATTGACTTAGGTTTTGATTTGCGACAGCGCCTTCAACAAAAACTATAATTTGCGGGTTTACTTTTAATTTTAGGAGCTGAAATGATGCTTTCTTACTACAGTCGGCAGAGGATTCAACTTCTGCTATACGGAATCATGTCGGTTTTATTTCTTGTATTAGTTGTGCTTGCTTTTTATAACTGGGTTGCGGCGTTAGTTGGCTTCATAACGGGTGCCATTGCTTTTTTTCTCTTACTGAAAGCAGAAAAGAAGATTCATGAAGAAATTGAGTTATATGTAACGAATCTTTCGAAAAGGGTGCGTCGAGTCGGAGAAGAAGCAGTCATGGAAATGCCAATTGGGATCCTTCTATATAACGAAGAATATTACATAGAATGGGCAAATTCTTTTCTGTTGTCCTATTTTCAAAAGGAGACATTGGCAGGGGATTCTTTATATGAGGTGGCAGAAGCAGTCATTCCCATTATTAAAAATGAAAAAGGCGATATCATTCAGTTAAATGAACGGGAATTTAATGTGGTAATCAAGCCGAAAGAGAAACTCCTCTACTTCATTGATATTTCAGAAGAGATGAAGGTGGCCCGAAAACAAGAAGAAGAACAGACAGTATTGTCGATTATTTACTTAGACAATTACGACGATTTAACACAGGGGATGGATGATCAGACCCGCAGTCATTTAAATAGTATGGTTACCTCTATTTTGAATAATTGGGCAAAAGAGTATGGCATCTTTTTAAAACGCATTTCTTCGGAACGTTTTTTTGCAGTGCTGAACCAAAAAATCCTGCATAGACTCGAGGAAACGAAATTTTCTATTTTAGATGAAGTGCGAGAAAGTACAGCTAAGCAAGCTGCTTCCTTAACATTAAGCATCGGTGTAGGGCAGGGAGAAATGTCTTTGCCGGAGCTTGGAGATTTAGCGCAATCCAGTTTAGATTTAGCGCTTGGCCGCGGCGGCGATCAAGTAGCTATCAAGCAATTAAATGGAAAAGTGAAGTTTTATGGCGGGAAAACAAACCCTATGGAAAAGCGAACGCGTGTCAGAGCGCGTGTCATTTCGCATGCTTTAAAAGAATTAGTCATGGAAAGTGATAAAGTCATTGTCATGGGGCATAAATATCCTGACATGGATGCAATAGGGGCTGCTATGGGGATTCGGCGCGTGGCAGAAATGAATGATCGTGAAGGGTATATTGTTCTTAATACTTCAGAAATTGATACAGCTGTTAAGCGGTTAATGACAGAGGTGAAGAATTATTCCGATCTATATTCTCATGTGATTACGCCAGAAGAAGCTTTAGATATCGCAACAGATGATACGCTGCTTGTTATTGTTGATACACATAGACCTTCCTTAGTCATTGAAGAAAAGCTTCTGAATAAAATGGAAAAGGTTGTGGTGATTGATCATCATCGTCGCGGGGAAGAGTTTATTAAGAATCCGTTGCTTGTTTATATGGAGCCTTATGCTTCATCTACAGCGGAATTAATTACTGAACTGTTGGAATATCAGCCGAAAGTGAAGAAAATTAATAGGCTAGAGGCGACGGCTTTATTAGCTGGAATTGTCGTCGATACGAAAAGCTTCTCGCTTCGAACGGGATCACGAACGTTTGATGCGGCTTCTTATTTAAGAGCGCATGGAGCAGATACGATTCTTGTTCAAAAGTTTTTGAAAGAGGACATTGATACGTATATTCAACGGTCACAAATCATTGAAACCGTTTATTTTTATCGCGATGGTATTGCCATTGCGAAAGGAAACGACTACTCTGTGTATGATGGTGTCATGATTGCACAAGCAGCTGATACCCTCCTGACTATGGATGGGGTACAAGCTTCATTTGTCATTGCCTACCGTGAAAAAAATATAATCGGGATTAGTGCCCGTTCACTAGGAGATGTGAATGTTCAAGTAATCATGGAGCAACTAAACGGTGGAGGCCATTTATCCAATGCCGCCACGCAAATGAAAGAAACAACCGTTGCTGATGCAGAAATTCAACTGCAAAAAGCAATTGATGAATTTTTTGAAGGAGGTCATGAAGAATGAAAGTTATTTTCTTACAAGACGTAAAAGGAAAAGGAAAAAAAGGGGAAGTGAAAAATGTAGCGGATGGTTACGCTCATAACTTTCTGATCAAAAATGGTTTAGCTGTGGAAGCGACAGCCGGCAACCAAAAAACGTTAGATGCACAAAAAAGAAAAGAAGCCGAGCTTGCTAAGCAAGAACTAGAAGACGCGAAAAAATTAAAAGAAGTGGTTGAAGCGTTAACAGTAGAAGTTGCTACAAAAGCAGGAGAAGGCGGCCGCTTATTCGGTTCTGTAACGACGAAGCAAATTGCTGATGAACTGAAGAAAACACATAACATTGCTATTGATAAGCGCAAAATGGATCTGCCGGATGGCATTCGGGCGTTAGGTTACACAAATGTACCTGTAAAGCTTCACAATGAAGTATTTGCCACATTAAAAGTTCATGTAACAGAAGAAAAATAATCTGTTTCATGCTAAAATAATAAGGTTGAAAAAATGTGATCGGATTGTTCTGGTCACATTTTTTTATCAACGAGATTGTTCTTTAAGGGAGAGGTAAGCGATGAGCGATGTTATGACTGATCGGATTCCGCCGCAAAGTATTGAAGCGGAACAGGCTGTTCTTGGAGCCATTTTCTTAGAGCCATCCGCTTTAACGGTTGCTTCTGAGATTTTGATACCAGAAGATTTCTACCGTACCGCCCATCAAAAAATATATAATCATATGCTGAGGCTCAATGATCACGGAAAAGCGGTGGATGTAGTGACCGTGACGGAAGAGCTGGCAGCTGTTAAAGATTTAGAGGATGTCGGCGGCGTCATCTATTTAACAGAATTAGCTGAGTCTGTTCCGACAGCAGCCAATATTGAATATTATGCTCGAATTGTCGAAGAAAAATCGCTTTTGCGCCGATTAATTCGCACAGCGACTCATATTGCACAAGAAGGTTATAGCCGGGAAGACGAAGTAGATGCTTTATTAAGCGAAGCGGAAAAAAGCATCATGGAAGTGGCGCAACGAAAAAATACAAGCGCCTTTCATAATATTAAAGATGTTCTTGTACGCACCTATGATAACATTGAAATGCTTCATAATCGGAAAGGCGATGTCACTGGGATTCCAACAGGGTTCGCTGAACTAGACAGCATGACAGCAGGATTTCAGCGCAATGATTTAATCATTGTAGCAGCTCGTCCTTCTGTTGGTAAAACCGCTTTTGCCTTAAATATCGCTCAAAACGTAGCCACTAAAACAGATGAAAATGTAGCGATCTTTAGCCTCGAGATGGGGGCTGAGCAGCTAGTCATGCGTATGCTTTGTGCGGAGGGAAATATTAATGCACAAAACTTGCGGACGGGTTCCTTAACTGATGAAGATTGGCGCAAGCTGACAATGGCTATGGGCAGTTTGTCTAATTCAGGCATTTACATTGATGATACGCCAGGTGTCCGTATTGGAGAAATTCGTTCGAAATGTCGTCGCTTAAAGCAAGAGCAAGGGTTAGGTATGATTTTAATTGATTACTTGCAGCTGATTCAAGGAAGCGGTCGTGCTGGTGAAAACCGTCAGCAGGAAGTATCCGAAATTTCCCGTTCACTAAAGGCGCTTGCTCGTGAGCTTGAGGTTCCTGTTATTGCTCTTTCGCAGCTATCCCGTGGTGTAGAGCAGCGGCAAGACAAGCGTCCGATGATGTCTGACATTCGGGAATCTGGATCGATTGAGCAAGATGCAGATATTGTTGCCTTTTTATATCGAGACGATTATTATGATAAAGAATCAGAGAACAAAAACATTATCGAAATTATTATCGCGAAACAGCGGAATGGCCCAGTTGGAACCGTTCAGCTGGCATTTGTGAAAGAGTATAATAAGTTTGTGAACTTAGAGCGGCGGTTTGATGAAACAGGATAAAGCATATAAGAGACCAGCAGTTTAAGCAAGAGACTGCTGGTATTTATTGTTTTACCGAACGAATTTACAATAAATTCACAAAAATGTTCGTGTTTCACGTTTGACTTCTTTTACTTTAACCTGTTAAAATAAAAGATGCTTGAAATAAAGAAATTTATGGACCCTTCGGAGGTGCTTATACATGTCGTCAGTAGTAGTAGTAGGAACACAATGGGGCGATGAAGGAAAAGGGAAAATCACTGATTTCCTTTCAGAAAACGCAGAAGTAGTTGCGCGTTATCAAGGCGGTAACAACGCGGGACACACGATTAAATTTAACGGTGTTACGTACAAATTGCATTTAATTCCATCAGGTATTTTTTATAAAGATAAAATTTGCGTGATCGGTAATGGAATGGTTGTAGATCCTAAAGCATTAGTTCAAGAGCTGAAATATTTACATGATCAAAACATTTCTACAGATAACTTGCGCATCAGTAACCGTGCTCATGTTATTCTTCCTTATCATTTAAAAATTGATGAAGTCGAAGAAGCGCGCAAAGGCGATAACAAAATCGGTACAACGAAAAAAGGAATCGGTCCAGCTTACATGGATAAAGCCGCACGTATTGGTATCCGCATGGCTGACCTTTTAGATCGCAAAGCATTTGAAGAAAAATTAGCTCGCAACTTAGAAGAGAAAAATCGTTTGCTTGAGCGCTTCTATGAAACAGAAGGCTTCAAGATGGAGGATATTCTTGATGAGTATTATGAGTATGGCCAACAAATTAAACAATACGTTTGTGATACATCTGTTGTGTTAAACGATGCATTAGATGAAGGTCGCCGTGTATTATTTGAAGGTGCTCAAGGCGTAATGTTGGATATCGACCAAGGTACATATCCATTCGTTACATCTTCTAACCCAGTAGCAGGTGGAGTCACAATCGGCTCTGGTGTAGGTCCAACGAAAATCAATCACGTTGTCGGTGTAGCTAAAGCATACACTAGTCGCGTAGGAGATGGCCCATTCCCAACAGAACTTCATGATGAAATCGGCCATCAAATTCGCGAAGTAGGCCGCGAGTATGGTACAACAACTGGTCGTCCGCGCCGCGTTGGCTGGTTTGACAGTGTTGTTGTTCGTCACGCTCGCCGTGTCAGCGGTTTAACAGATCTTTCTCTTAACTCAATCGATGTACTGACAGGTATTGAAACATTAAAAATCTGTGTGGCTTACCGTTACAAAGATGCAGTCATCGAAGAGTATCCAGCGAATTTAAACATTTTAGCTGAATGTACGCCAATTTATGAAGAACTTCCAGGCTGGACAGAAGATATTACTGGCTGCAAGACATTAAATGATCTTCCAGTCAATGCTCGTCACTATGTAGAGCGTGTATCTCAATTAACAGGTATTCCATTGTCTACATTCTCTGTAGGACCAGACCGTAACCAAACAAATGTGGTTCGCAGTGTTTGGGCACAAAGATAATATAAACATCACCGGCTTCTTAAAAAAGAGAAGTCGGTTTTTTTAGTTTGTCAGACCATCTGTTGTTACACTATATAAATCTAAATTGATTGTCTGACATCATCACATCCTATTTAGTTAGAAAAATCAACGGCGTATCCAAATAAACATTCTTATATCGATTTAATAAGTTAAACATATATAGAAATTGTACTCTAGCAAGTTCTATTTCTAGTGTGAAACTTTTTTCGACATATTTTTTAAAAAACTATTGTCAGAGTGATAATGCTATGATAATATTAACAACGTTGCTAACAACAAATAATATTTAGAGCCATTAGCTCAGTTGGTAGAGCATCTGACTTTTAATCAGAGGGTCGAAGGTTCGAGTCCTTCATGGCTCACCATTTTACTAAGTGGCCCGTTGGTCAAGCGGTTAAGACACCGCCCTTTCACGGCGGTAACACGGGTTCGAATCCCGTACGGGTCACCATTTATATGGAAATGAAAGTGACATAAATTTATAGTCCGGTAGTTCAGTTGGTTAGAATGCCTGCCTGTCACGCAGGAGGTCGCGGGTTCGAGTCCCGTCCGGACCGCCATTAATTAATCATTTACTTTTTACCGTTTAGTTTAATGAATCCTATTTTCTCATTATTCGGCCATGACTTCTAAGAGTAACCTCTTTGGTGGCCGCTCAACTTTTTATGAAATACATATTGGTTTGGCTCAGTAGCTCAGTTGGTAGAGCAATGGACTGAAAATCCATGTGTCGGCGGTTCGATTCCGTCCTGAGCCATCAAAAAAGCATCGCGATGATTATACTCTCGCGGTGTTTTTTTCTATGAAGAAAACCAATAAAAAGAAAGATGTTTGGATATGTTTTCCTAGTGGCTATTGGCAGATGAAAAAGGCAGTTGTTCGTGATACAGTTAATAGATGTGATGTGGCTCTATGGGAGTAAATAAAAGGTGGAAGAAATTAGAGTTTTCTTATGATAAAATAGAGGAATAGCCTCTTCACTGAATAGTGTGACGATAAATATTTTTTATTTTGAAGAAAAGAGGAGAAACGTATGCAAAAGAAAATATTAGTTGTAGATGATGAAAGGCCAATTGCAGATATTTTGCAGTTTAACTTAAAAAAAGAAGGTTATGAAGTTCATTGTGCATATGATGGCGATCAGGCTGTAGAGATGGTAGAAGAAGTGCAGCCAGACTTAATTTTATTAGATATTATGCTTCCGGGACGAGACGGTATGGAAGTGTGCCGTGAAGTAAGAAAGAAATATGAAATGCCGATTGTCATGTTAACGGCTAAAGATTCCGAGATTGATAAAGTGCTCGGTCTGGAACTAGGTGCAGATGACTATGTGACGAAACCATTCAGTACAAGGGAATTGATTGCCCGCGTAAAAGCGAACTTACGACGCCATCAAGCGGCGCCTGCTCCAGCAGAGGAAGAGGAAGATACAAATGAAATTACAGTAGGTACTTTAACGATTCTTCCAGATGCTTATATGGTATCTAAGCGGGGAGAAACGATTGAGCTTACTCATCGTGAATTTGAATTGCTTCACTACTTAGCCAAACATATTGGTCAAGTCATGACAAGGGAGCATTTGTTGCAAACCGTTTGGGGTTATGATTATTATGGGGACGTTCGTACAGTTGATGTGACGGTTCGCCGTTTACGTGAAAAAATTGAGGATAATCCGAGTCATCCATCTTGGATTGTAACAAGAAGAGGAGTCGGCTACTATTTGCGCAATCCTGAACAGGAGTAATAATACATGAAAAAAGTGGGTTTTTTTCGTTCAATACAATTAAAGTTTGTATTAATTTATGTGTTGCTCATTTTATTTGCTATGCAAATTATCGGCGTTTATTTTGTCAATGAATTAGAACAGAAGCTAGTGACCAATTTTAAAAGATCTTTGCAAGAACGAGTGACGTTGCTTGAGTACAATTTGAGAGAAGAAATGTTAAAAGAGCGAACGGAGGATACGCCGACATTAGAACAGGATATCCAAAAAATATTAGAGGATTTTTCAGCCCCTGATATTTCAGAAGTAAGGGTTATTGATGCGCGCAGCCGAATTATTGGAACATCGGACCCGGCGAAACAAGGAACACTCGGTCAAAGAACAACGGAAATCTCTGTGAAGAGGACGCTTTCTGTTGGAGCAGAAGAAGACAAGATGTATGTTGATAAACAAACGAATAAGCGTTTTTGGGTGTTAACGTCTCCCATTATTTCAAATCGAGAAGTCATTGGTGCGGTTTATTTAGTAGGGAAAGTGGAGAATGTGTACGGACAAATAGATGAAATTAATGAAATCCTATTTTCCGCAACAGCTCTTGCTCTAGGAATCACAGCTATTTTAGGTGTGGTGTTAGCCCGGACAATTACTCGTCCAATTACTGATATGCGCCGTCAAGCAGTTGCTCTTGGAAAGGGAAATTTTTCGCGCAAGGTAAAAGTATATGGACAGGATGAAATCGGTGAATTAGCGGTTACCTTTAATAATTTAACGAAACGGCTTCAGGAAGCTCAAGCGACGACGGAAGGAGAGAAACGGAAGTTATCATCTGTTCTGTCTTATATGACAGATGGAGTGATCGCAACCGATCGAAGAGGTCGTGTCATTTTGATCAATGAACCTGGAGCGAAGTTATTAAATGTTTCACGTGAAACAGTGATGTCTCAACCGATTACTTCATTGTTAGGTCTTGAAGAAGAATATTCGTTTGAAGATTTAATGAATGAACAAGATTCTGTGATCCTAGATTACAGCAATGAAGAAGGGCCTTATATTTTGCGAGCGAACTTTTCCGTTATTCAAAAAGATACGGGCTTTGTGAATGGATTAATTACGGTATTGCATGACATTACGGAACAAGAAAAAATTGAAGCAGACCGTCGTGAATTTGTGGCGAATGTGTCTCATGAATTAAGAACACCTTTGACAACCATGAGAAGTTACCTAGAAGCATTAGCGGATGGCGCATGGCAAGATCCGGATATCGCGCCTCATTTTCTAGAAGTGACCCAGACAGAAACAGAGCGAATGATTCGACTGGTCAATGATTTGCTGCAGCTATCTAAATTCGATAGCCGTGATTTTCAATTAACGAAAAAAGAAGTGAACTTCACGAGATTTTATAATCGAATTATTGATCGATTTGAAATGACAAAAGCTCAAGATGTTACGTTCAAACGGGAGTTACCTAAATACCCGATGTATGTAGAAATTGATACAGATAAGTTAACTCAGGTGCTAGATAATATTATTTCTAATGCCTTGAAGTACTCTCCAGAAGGTGGACAGCTGACGTTTAAGGTAGAGGAACAATCTAATGCGATTGTCGTTAGTGTCAGTGACCAAGGAATGGGGATTCCAAAGAAAAATCTTGAGCGGATTTTTGAACGTTTTTATCGAGTAGATCGTGCCAGAACCCGCAAAATGGGAGGTACAGGTTTGGGCTTGGCAATCGCTAAAGAAATTGTTACCGCACATGACGGTGATATTTGGGCAACGAGTGTGGAAGGGAAAGGAACCACTATATTCTTCTCGCTTCCGTATGAGTTATCTCAAGAGGATGATTGGTTATGAACTATGAACAAATCAAAAATGTTGTTTTAGTGGTGCTTGTCTGTACTAGCATTATGTTGACGTTAAGCATCTGGAACTACAAGCCGAACTTGGAAACTATTGAAGATGATTACATTCATGAAGTATCCATTGGTGAAACAAGGGAAGCGGTTGATCTCATTAAGCCAACTAAGCTACTGTTTCACGATGAAGATCAGCATTTTGGTACCACTAATGAAAAAGAGATTGATTCGGTCATGGAAGAGCTGCAAGGCTGGACATTCAATGAGCCGAAAAACATTTCTAATGCTTTAAATGAGAAAGAATTTGAGCAGTTGGTGTATGGAATGAATAAAATGGAATTGGTTTTTCCAACCTTTATTCCCTTTTATACAATGAATACAATATGGTCATTCAAAAGCCGAGAAGTGCCTAATGCTGTTTTTGATCGTATCGTCATCAACCGAATGCATATAAAAGATAAAAAAACGAGTGTATATTTTATATCAACGAATGAACGGCTTGTGTTTGAAAGTGAAGTTTCTTCTCCAACATTAAGTACATTTAAAAAAAATTATTTGAACCAATCTCGTGAATGGGATATTTATGTTTCTAAGAAATTAGATGAAAATCGTCAGCTGTTTTTACCAGAAGGGGTTCCTTCTTTAATGAGATATAAATATTATCCTGATGATATTGATACAGTAAAGTTTAAGGATGCGTTATTTACAGATCCGGGCATTGTGAAAAAAGGAACAAAAACGGATGGAGAAGAGTACACAGACGGCTCAAGTTTAATGCGGGTAAGCACGAAAGATAAGATGATATTATATGTGAATCCAGCGAAAGAAATGGAAACAGGCCGCGGTGGAAGCTTGCATGGATTAATTGATAAAAGTATTAATTTTGTGAATGAACATAGTGGCTGGACCGATCAATATCGATTATTTGAAGCGGTGCCAGGTTCTCCGCAAATTAGCTATCGGTTGTTCATTAACGGTCAGCCGGTGTTTAATCAAGAAGGTATGGCTGAAATCGTGCAAATTTGGGGGAAAGAACAGATTTATAAATATGTTCGTCCTTATTTTACTTTAAATATTTCGATCCCTTCTGAAGCAGATGAAGTGGAACTGCAAGACGGTTTGACTGCGTTTAATCAAGTAAAGCAACAGCCTGGCTTTGATGTAGAAATGTTAGAAGATATGACGGTTGGCTATCAATTGCGTCATGATGTGCAAACGGATAAAATTCTCGTTCTTGAACCAGCTTGGTTTTATAAATACGATGGAAGCTGGAAGGAACTGTTGTGGGATGAAGAAATGGGGGGCAATATTCATGGATTGGAGTAAAGCAAAAACAATCTTTATTGCTGTTTTTCTCATTTTGAACATTTTCCTACTGCTCGTGTTTTTTAATAAAGATCGTGCCAACCAGTACGTCACTATGAAAGAAGAGCCTATTGAGGAAAAGTTAAAGGCATACAATATTGACTATGGAGAATTACCGAATGATGTGACGGAAGCGGCTATTATTACTGCTAAGTCCAAAAGCTTCTCCAAAAAAGAATTTGAAAAGCTGGATAATCAGCAAATCCAATTTTTAGATAGTCCAATGACTATTGAAGGCGTGTTGCAAAAGCCAGTGCCGTTAGGAGAAAATAAAGTTCATGACATCCGTTCGTTCGTGAACAATCAAGTTGTTTACGGGAAAGAATATCGTTACTGGGGCACAGAGGGAAAAATAGTCACTTTTTATCAGCATGTCAATAATAAAAAGCTGTTCGAAAACATTAAAGGCAGGTTAGAAATTCATCTAAATGATAACGGAGAGGTTATCAAATATAAACAAACGCTTCTAGGAGAAGTAGAAGAGAATTCTAAGAAAGAGACGATTATTTCAGCCTTTCAAGCAATTCAGAGCCTCTATAAAAACGGGCTCATTAAACAAAATAGTAAAATATTGCACACGGAGCTTGGGTATTATACGGTGGTTCGGTTAACGGAGGCACAAGTTCTTTCTCCTACTTGGTACTTTAAAATAAAAAATAATGACAAAGTCGAGAAAGTGTATGTTAATGCGTTAGAAGGAACGATTTATACAAGCGAAATGGACAGTCAGAAATAAGTGGAGTGAAAAAGATGTTGCATTTTAGTGTGCTAGCGAGCGGGAGCACAGGAAATGCGTTTTATGTAGAGGCGGATGGACACTCCTTTTTAGTGGATGCCGGTTTAAGCGGTAAACAAATGGAGTCATTATTTGCTTCAATCGATCGAGACATCAAACATTTATCGGGCATACTCGTTACTCATGAACATAGTGATCACATTAAAGGCATCGGGGTGTTAGCTAGAAAGTATAAGCTTCCGATCTATGCGAATGAAAAAACGTGGAAAGCAATGGATGGGCTGATTGGAAAAGTCGATACGGATCAGAAATTCATTTTTGACATGGAAACAGTCAAAAGCTTTAACGGATTAAGTATTGAGTCCTTTGGTGTTTCTCATGATGCGGCAGAGCCGATGTTTTATGTGTTTCATTATCAAGGAAAAAAACTTGTATTGATTACAGATACAGGTTATGTCAGCGATCGCATGAAGGGGATCATTAAAGATGCCGATGCCTACGTATTTGAAAGTAATCACGATGTTCAAATGCTACAAATGGGGCGTTACCCATGGAACATTAAGCGTCGAATACTAGGTGATTTCGGCCATGTGTCTAACGAAGATGCGGCCCTTGCGATGTGCGATGTCATTGGTGATCGAACAAAGCGCATTTACCTTGCTCACTTAAGTCAAGATAACAATATGAAAGATTTGGCGAGAATGAGTGTGACACAAACACTCGAAAGAAAAGATATGCCGGTTGGCGAGCAATTTGAATTATTTGATACGGATCCCAAAACGCCAACGGCTTTAACTGAATTATAAGCTAATAAACCGTCTTGTCCGTAAGGCGGTTTATTTTAGTGCCCTTGCATATTAATTGAATTTTTCCTAGGAAGCGTTATAATTTTTTAAAATGGGGAAAATAATCACAACATCAATTGTAAAGGGTGAGGAATTTGGGTTATTATGATGATCACGAAAGAACACGAGGAAAACAAAATGGCCCTAAAAAAAGCGGATATTTTCTTTCAAGTTTGGCAGGTTTGATTGTAGGTGCTTTACTCGTCACCTTTGTTTCTTCAAACATGACAGACACTTTCGGGGTAAATGACCAAGATACTGCACAGCCATCAGTAAAAACGAAAAACGTCTCCTTAGATGTTACAACGGATGTCACAAAGGCTGTTGATCAAGTAAAGGATGCGGTTGTAGGTATCACAAATATTCAATCCGGTAACTTTTGGGAAGGTGGAGCGGCCCAACCAGCGGGAACAGGATCAGGTGTGATCTATAAAAAAGTAGGAGACAAGGCTTATATTGTCACGAATAACCACGTGGTTGAAGGCGCTGAAAAGCTAGAAGTGTCATTAGCTGATGGAACTAAAGTACCTGCTACACTTCGAGGAAACGATATGTGGACGGATTTAGCGGTTATTGAAATTGACAGTAACAAAATAAAAGATGTAGCTGAATTTGGCGATTCCGATGCATTAAAAATTGGGGAGCCTGTCATGGCCATCGGAAATCCATTAGGATTGGAATTTTCAGGTTCTGTCACACAAGGAATTGTATCTGGACTTGAGCGTACGATTCCCGTTGATATTAATGAAGATGGGATGATCGACTGGCAAGCAGAAGTGCTGCAAACAGACGCAGCTATCAACCCAGGAAACAGCGGCGGAGCGCTCGTTAATATTTCCGGGCAAGTTGTCGGGATTAACTCGATGAAAATTGCCCAGCAAGCCGTTGAAGGTATCGGATTATCGATCCCAATCAATTATGCGATGCCAATCATTGATAACTTAGAGAAGTACGGAAAAGTGAAACGCCCATCGATGGGTGTACAATTGCGAAACGTTAACGAAATCCCTGCTTATCACCAGCAGCAAACATTAAAATTGCCAGAAGGAGTCACTGATGGCGCGATGATTGAACAAGTCTATCCAGGAACACCAGCATCAAAAGCAGGCTTACAAGAGCTAGACGTAATTGTTCAACTAGATAATCAGGAAATCAACGATATTTTAGAGCTTCGTAAATATATGTACACAGAGAAAAAAGTGGGCGACAAGATGGAAGTAACGTTCTACCGAAACGGCCAAAAGAAAACAATTACCGTTGTACTGACAACTGAAGGAGCTTTATAAATAAGAGAACGCAGAATCGCGAACCGCTTTTCTGCGTTTCTTTTCGAACATGTATAGGAGGAAAACAACATGATTTATTGCTGTAAAGAACATGCGGAACTCGCCTTAGATGTCATTGTGGATGAGTACGAAACCTCACCAACGATTGAAAAACTAGATGACGACAAAAAACTGTCCACAACCTGTGAATATTGTCAAAACAACGCGGAATATGTAGTAGCAAACTAATATTCGCCCCACTATATGTGGATAGATATTGTGGATATGTGGATAACATCTTGTGAATGAGTTGTTAACGTTGTGAATAAATAGAGGAAGAGCCGATTTCTCATAGAGAACGGCTTTTTCTATGGAAGGAGAGGTTTATCGGTATTCGTTCCAGTTTATCAGCAGTTCAGGCCTTCCTCATCGATTGAGGAAGGCCTGAACTGTTTACTTTATTGTCACTTCAATTGGTTCGGCGACTAAGCGCCACTCTTTTCCAAGCATCGTAAAGGTGTGCTGCACAAATACATTCGTTTTGCCTGGTGCCAGCGCTTTGATGGTGTTACCTTCAATTGAAATAATTTGTTGGTGATCCGAGACAAATAAGCTTGTTTCGATATTTTCTTTTTTCTCTGTGCGATAGTTGACGAACGCTTTCGCTTGAATGGTTGCCGTTGCTCCTACTTTTAAATTGCGTTTTTTAATTGGCGTTTCTAAGCGAACAGGAGCGGCGCTGAGCCATTGCGTATAATCGGTAATCGGGCCGATCATGCCGTTCATTAGCTGTTCCTCTAATGCTTGTTCATTGCGGAACGTCCAGTGAAGATTCGTCATGCCACGCTGGCGCATATACGTAATGAATTCTTTAGACAAACTGCCGTAGCTGGAGTTTAGTGTCGCATTCATTGTAGCAGCGTAATTTAACATTTTTCTAGCATCTTTCAATCGGCCCTCTGTTGTTCCAGGGACAGCTGCTGAATATAAAAAGCCCGTGCCAATCGCTGGTTTTAGCTCATGTGATTTTTTCACGCTATCTAAACTAAAGCTTTGGATCAATACTTGGTCAGACATCCCTTCCTCTTCAATTTCCTGAAGGACTTGTTCTTCAATATTCGCCGCCTTTAATTCGATTAAAAGAACGACGTCTTTTCCTTTGAATTCCTGTAAATATTCGCGGAAAGAAGGCACTTTCTCTCCTGCAAACTCTGGGCCGAATTTGATGCCCGCATCAAGCTGACGAATTTCTTCATACGACATATTAGCTACTTTCCCTTTGCCGTTCGTTGTACGGTCCACCGTGTAGTCATGCATGATCACGAGTTGTCCGTCCTTTGTTCGATGAAGGTCTGTTTCGATCATATCAGCGCCTAACTCGTATGCCTTTCGGTAGCCAGCCATCGTATTTTCTGGAGCTAGAGAAGGAATTCCACGGTGAGCTGCTACAATTGGACGTTGAACAAGCGTATTTTCAGGATATTGGCTAAATGCTGTTAATACAGGAGCTGGATCTTGAGCGATAATCCCGTCGACCCCCGTATGAATTAATGTATGTGCATCCGCTTCTTGAGAACCAGCAATGCCCCATACGGAAACGGTCCGGCTATGAAGCGTGTGCACAAGATCAGCCGTCAATAATTTTTGTGGAATAATTGCCACTTTTGCATTATTTTCATGAATTTTTCGGATCAAACCATTAATATCATGCTTATTCATTGACTGTTTGTCATAAACGACTGCTCCCCTAGCTGTAGGGATCTCTTGTTTCGTTTGATGGACGAGTGCTGGATTAGATGAAGCAATATGAACGTCTTGAATCGCCATTTCTTTTAACAAAGTCACCAGTGGCTCAACGGCTTTTTCATCTTCTAATTGAATAACCGGGATCATTTTTCCTTGCATTTTTTCGAGCATCATTTGAAGCGGTGTGCCATTGACCAGTAAGCGGTGATCTGTTTTCAACACCATCGAAGAAACACCTGTGTCAGCAAGTGCATCTACTGCTTGTGGTGTGGCGGCAGATGATAAAATCGTCGGTGCGTTTAAAATATTTGTTTCTGCTTCTTTCGGTAAAAAGGCGCCAGATTGTGATAATGGCGGCAATTCAGCCTCTTGAGAAGACACTCTCACATTGTCAAATTGTACTGTCGTTCCAGCGGCTTGAAAACCAATATCGCCATTCATAAGCGCTGAAGCGGCATCCGTATCAGTCACGAGCTGATCGTTTATGTATTGCTGCACACGATTGCCTTTGGAGACAATTTTCAAACGATATGTTTGATTAAAAGCAAACGGCTCGGAGTAAAATGTTTTATCGTAAACTTCCCATTGGTTGCGATCGTTGCGTAAAGCAAACTCTACGCCATTTAAAGCTGTCGTTCCACGGCGAATTGCCATTTGATAATAAGGATAATTTTCGGATTGAACGCGGTACATGACTGAAGCCCAGCGAGTGTCTTCTACAGCCGATAAGAACGTTATATCTGCTTCGATTACATAATCACCTGTTTTTTCAGCAAGTGGTACAACTACACGGGCTGGTTGAGAAGTAGAGGGCGATGTTAATGTCAACTTGCCGTTTTGTACAGACGCTTGTCCTTCTACCACCTTCCACCCAGCTGGCAGTGAAGCGGAAGCATCGAAATTTTCTTCTAAGAATGTTCCTGGAGCGGCTTCAGGAATCATCGGGGCAGAGCTAAGTACTATTCCTGCCGCTAGCATGAATGGAAGCGTCTTTGTTCGGATTTTTTTCATGTGTCATCCTCCTTGGAATTTAGAAAAGTCTGCTTTCATTTTTACAGGAGAATGTAAAGGAAATATTAACCGCATTTTAATTTTGAAGAAAAAAAGGAAATTAACTTCTTTGTACCCACCGTCATCAGGCAGATCGTTGTGGAAAACAGAAAACAGCTGGAAAAAATAGAAGCCAGTTGTAACAGTATGTTATGATAATCTAAAATAATGAACAGTGGATAAATGATAGAAAAAACAGATTATTATGTTGATATGTGGATAACTTTTGTGGATATCCTGTTTGTAAATTGTTTGTAAAGAGAGGGAAACCTGTGAATATCTCAATTATTACAGTAGGAAAATTAAAAGAAAAATATTTAAAGCAAGGAATCGACGAATACACGAAGCGCCTTTCCGCCTACGCCAAAATCGAAATCATCGAAGTCGCCGATGAAAAAGCACCAGAAGAATTAAGCCCGATTGAAATGGAACAAGTCAAAAACAAAGAAGGCGAACGCATCCTCGCCAAAATCAGCCCAGACACCCACGTCATTGCTCTCGCCATCGAAGGCAAAATGAAAACATCCGAAGAACTAGCGAAACAACTCGACCAGCTTGCGACCTACGGCAAAAGCAAAATCGCCTTTGTCATCGGCGGATCACTTGGTTTGGGGAAAGATGTTATGCAGCGGGCGAATGACACACTATCGTTTTCTAAGATGACATTTCCTCACCAGTTGATGCGGTTGATCTTGGTGGAGCAGGTTTATCGGAGTTTTCGTATTAATCGGGGGGAACCGTACCATAAGTAAGTGCGGTTTTTAAAAGAACCATTTAGAATGTCGATTTTTCAGCTTTTTAGATGGTTTTATATTTTCTTATAATGCTATAATATTACAAATAGGAGGTTTTTTCGTGGATATTATTACTAAAGGTATGGTCGAGGAATTTTTAAAGATAAATGAAATAAAATCAAAAGGTTTACAAGATGATTTCGAGAAGTTTGTATGTGGAACAATTTTAAGCAATGAATATAGTATTGAAATCGATTATGAAGATTTATTAACCGACCCTCATACTCAAGGGATAGATGGTATTGGCATTGTAGTCAATGGTGAGTTAATAGTCGACATAAATGTTTTAGAAGATATTCTTGAAAATCAGAAAAATATAGATTGTAGTTTTATCTTTATTCAATCAAAGACTTCATCGAAATTTGATAGTGGAGATATACATAATTTTAATACAGCGGTTAAATTTTTCTTTTCTGAACAACATTTTAGTTATTTCCCTAAAGAAAAAATGCGTAATTTTATTGAAATAAAAAACTTAATATATGCAAATCCTTCTTTATTAAATAAAAATCCAGATATAAGATTATATTATGTTACAACTGGTAACTGGCAAAACGACCAAAATTTATTAGCTATTCAAGAAAATTATGAAAATGAACTATCGAATACGAATTTATTCGATAATATTAAATTTTTCCCTTTTGGCGCAAAAGAAATTCAAAATTATTATAGAAAAAATAAACTGGAACTTTCAACTACATTTAAATTTGAAAAAAGAGTAACTATACCAGTAGGTGAAGGAGTTAGTGAATCTTATTTTGGGATTCTTCCATTTGTTGAATTGAAAAAAATTATTACAGATGAGTCAGAACAAATTAGAAGTATTTTTTATGATAATGTAAGAGATTTCTTGGGTGAAAATCCAGTAAACAAAAGTATTTCTCAAACTTTAGAAGAAAAGAAATTTGGTTTTTTTGGAGTATTAAATAATGGTATAACTATAGTAGCTGATAAACTACAATCAACAGGTGATCAGTTTACGATTACAAACTATCAGATAGTTAACGGCTGTCAAACAAGTCACGTGTTATACAATCATATGAATATTGAGGGAATTGAGGATGTTAATATTCCTTTTAGACTAATTATTACTAGCAGTGATGATATAAAAAATGACATTACTAAAGCTACAAATAGTCAAACAGAGGTTAAACAAGAGGAATTGGAAGCTTTATCAAAATTCCAAAAAGATCTTGAGCAATATTATGAAATGCACCCAGGCGATACGAAATTATATTATGAAAGAAGAACAAATCAGTACACATCAAATTCAATTTACAAAACAACTATAATTTCAATTCCAACTCAAATAAAAATTTTTTCTGCGATGTTTTTAGAAAATCCACATTTAGTTTCTAGGTACTATGGAACAATTGCTAAGGAAATGGGCGAAAAAATATTTAAAAAGAACCATGAGTTATCTCCTTATTATACAAGTGGATTAGCTTACTATAAGTTGGAAAGCTTCCTCAGAAATGGATCGATTGATGCTAAGTATAAGAAAGCTAAGTATCATATGCTGATGTTATTTAGGTTAGTAGTAAGTGAACAAGATATGTGTGGATTTGAACATAAAAACATTAATAAATATTGTAATCATTTAATAGAGATATTAAATAATAACGAAAAAGCATTAAATGTATTTATTGATATTACCAAAATAATTGATGAGGTAATTGGTGATTTATCTAATAGAGATGTATTTAAGCGTAGAGAAGTTACAGAGAATTTAATTCAAAATGTCAAAATGAAAGTCCGCACTTAGTCCCATTACGGTGAACCGTATCACAAGTAGGGACAAACATTTTGTTTTTTTGAAAGAGCCTCAAGTTATTGAGGCTCAAAAAATAATGTTATTTCATGCTCAATGATCGCTAGATATTGAATGTTTCAAGCGCCTCTGAAATGAGTGGATGATCAAACTCTTTCCTACGGTCGGTATAAAATATTTTAACATCCTTCAAATTGGCTTGATACACAAGTTCGGCTGTTTTATTTCCACCAGCACTATGGCCAATGATTTCACAATTGAAAAGGTCGACAAAAAGCATACATAATGCCATTTTTTCCAGACGCGGACGTAGGTTAAATCGCTGATAATGACAGCTGATGGTTCTTCCTGGTTGAATTGATTATCATTCATTTTTTTCTTCTGAACGATTCCAATCGGCTTCTTTGAAAATGATGGCATTCAAATTTCAAGCAGCAATACTACCCTTGCAAAATCTTTAAAATCATCAATATGTTTTTCTAAAATCGCTTCTAAAATATCGAGTTCTAAAGCTTGGTAATCATGTACGGCTATATTACGAAAGCCAACCATATTCATTAATGTTTGGGCTAATGGAACATCAATTAGCCCAGCCTCTTGCAACAATTTAAACCCTTCACGACTCGCTTTTGGTACGCCAAGTTTACGTTCGCTGACAATATGCATCGCTAAATCAATACTCGCCTCACAAGCACGTTGAATATTTAAAATGATACTATCCTGTTTTGTGAAATCCTTTAAGTTCTCTGGGTTACCTTCATATACTTCATGAATACGATTGACACAGCGTTCAATCGTCGTTGTTTTATTTAAAATGACATCATTCATCGCCAAATACACTTCCCCTTTCTTTAATTGCTTCAATAATGCCTGCGCGTTGCTCGCTTAATGTGGCATACATACTATAAGCACGTATTTTTTGACGCGTAAATTCGTTTTCATCGTTTATATAGATTGGAACACCTTCAGAATAAATTTGCATCGTGAAAACTGTGTCGATTAGTTTAAGATCAATTAAATCTACTTCACGACCAGTAAGTGTTGCTAAATCGCCAGCAAGCGTAAAACGTTCATATGATGATAGTAGTTTGTCACTAAAATAAGCAATATCAATATCGCTGTCTTTATGAGCAGTTCCTTTTGCAAAAGAACCAAATAACATAATGAAATCTGGATCAAGTTGTTGTTTCAATTTTTCAATGATCTGTGCTTGAATTTCTTTGCTTAGCATACTATCACCGTCCTTTATTTCATTATAAAGCTTAGGCAAAAAAACCGCACTTATACTTCTTGTTACGGCGAACCATATCCATAAGTAAGTGCGGTTTTTGATTAGGGGAGAAAGGCTGACATGCTCATTATTTTATGTATGAATAATGAATATTTCAGCCTTTTTTGGATCTTTCTCTAGAAATCACGCTCTCCATGCTTCATTTTTATGAACAAAGATGGTTTGATCTCAATTTTTACCCCTGTATTAAAAGAGCTAAGCTGAAAATCCAGCTTAGCTCTAATTTTATTGAGCAAGGGAAGTGTTCAACAGTTAATGCATCAATCATACTCCCTTTCAAGAGTGCTGCCATTTTAATTGAAAATGTGGTTTATTTATGTAAACCTTTACTATAAATAATGACTTTTTCAATGTTTATTTAATTTTAAAAGCAGAACAAACCTTAATAAATAAGGTTTTGTTTAAAAAGTCTAAAAATTTTTTAAATTCATTATTGTAAACCTTTACATAATTGAGTACAATAATTTCAGAAAGATCAATAACGTACTTGTAAGTTTAATATCTCTTGTGAGGAAAGGGGAAAATATCATGAGTGTTCAAACAATAAGTAAAGAGGAGATCTTAAAAAGGGTAATTCGAAAAGAGGACTTTGTAGCAGATAAAACGGCTTTTATTGATGCTCGAACGCCTGGTTCGGATAAAAAGGAGAATTATTGCATCATTGGTCCGGGAGTTTCTGAAAATGCTAGTCGTGTCATTAACTTGGAGGAACCTCATGGCTTTAATATCGGGGCTGCGGCGATGCCTAATGGTTGTGTGAATTCGCTTCATCTTCATCAAACAGCAGAAGTTTTCATTGTGGCGAGGGGCACATGGCGGTTTATTTGGGGGAATGAAGGAACAGACGGGGAAGCTGTTTTGACTGAAGGTGATGTGATATCGCTTCCAACCCATATTTTCCGAGGGTTTAAAAATATTGGTTCTGATGACGGTTTTCTTTTCTCCATTTTAGGTGAAGATGATCCGAAAAAAGTAACATGGGGACCACAAGTATTGCGTGATGCAAAGGAATTTGGTCTTGTTCTCCTCGAAAGTGGCGAATTAATTGATACTTCAATTGGGATGACAATTCCGGAGGGAGCCAAAATTATTGAACCAATGAGTGAGGAAGAACTGGCAAAGATTCGCAAAGTCACTCAGGAAGAAATGGAAGCGCGTGTATTTTGGTTTAAAGATCGCGTTCCGCATGAGGAAGCATTTTTGGATGGTCGTTCGGAAGGTGGAAAAAAGCTGACATACGGCATCATTGGACCAGGAATTGCGACAGATGAAAACCGCCCAACCATTGTTACGAATCCACATACCTTTAGTCTTGAGCTAGTGGAAGCGGAACCTGGAAACGGGTTGAGTGCATACAGTCAGCCTACTTCTCAAGTTCTCGTTGTATACAAAGGAGAATGGAAAGTATCTTGGGGAGAAGATGGTCAAGAAGGTGAAGGAGTATTGACGGAAAAAGATGTGATGTCTGTTCCTAAAAATCTTGTTCGCAGCATTAAAAATGTTGGGGATGAAACGGGTTTTCTTTATATGGTGAATGGTGGAGATGAGTGGGTACCGCTTCAATGGAGCAATGCTGTAGTAGAAGAGGCCAAAAAGAATAATATGGAATTGGATGAGCGCGGAAGATTGATTAAAAGATGAGAGGACGTTTTTTATTCTGAGTGCTTAGGCAGTTACTAGAAAGACAAAACGCAAGTAACGAATGAAATGATGATCAAAAAATTAAAATCATCATGTTTTTCGGAAGGATGGATGGAAGTGATTATGCCGTCTAATGTAAATTATAAAAGTGTGATAGAATCATTGCCGCCGCCATGGAGCGATGCGTCTTTGCGCCAGCAAATCTATTCATTAAATATGAAGTTAAATAGGAAAATCATCGTGTTGGATGATGATCCAACTGGATCGCAAACAGTTCATGATCTTTTTGTGCTTACGCGTTGGGACAAAGAGATACTACGCAAGGCATTCAATCATTCAAATTTTATTTTTTATATATTAACTAACACACGAAGTTTTGAACCGAAAAGAGCGGAAGCTATCAATCGCAAAATAATGGAAAACCTTGCATCAGTTGCAAAGGAGCAAGGTTGTTCTTTTACAATTATTAATCGAGGCGATTCGACCTTGCGAGGTCATTACCCGTTAGAGATTGACGTGGCTACTGAGGAATTGCGGCGATTAATGGGCGAGGAAATTGATGGTCATCTAATTATTCCAGCTTTTTTTGAAGGGAAGCGCTTTACGTATCATGATGTTCATTATATAAAAGAAAATGAACAGTTGATTCCACTAGGTGAAACAGAATTCTCCAATGATAAAGCTTTTGGATTCAAAAAAAGTAACTTATGTGAGTGGATAGAAGAGAAAACCGATGGACAGATAAATAAATCTGAATGTCAGTCCATTTCCGTGGAGCAGTTAAGAAAAGGCCCGGATGCCGTCCTCGCTATTTTATTAAAAGTGAGAAATAACCAGCCTGTTATTGTGAATGCACTTTGTTATGAAGACTTGAATGTTTTAGCTATGGCTCTTATTCAAGCTGAAATACAAGGGAAAAAATTCATACATCGCACGGCAGCTTCCTTTGTCAAATCATATGCTGGAATAGAAGACAAGCCTTATCTATCAAAAGAACAAATGATCATTAAAGGAAATGAAAAAAGAGGCGGTTTGATCATTGTCGGATCTCATGTGCAAAAAACGACAAGCCAGCTGAATACGCTGTTACAAAAGGGATCGATCACTGCCATTGAAATGAAAGTGAAGAAGTTGCTTGAACTAGATCAAAGGAAAGAGGAAATTGACCGAATTCATGGAGAGTTGAACGACTTGATTCAGTCAGGTCAAACCGTCGTTGTCTATACGAGCAGAGAGTTGATTGCTGTAAAGGAACAAAATGATAATTTGAAAATCAGCCAGCATGTATCCAAAGCGCTTACTGAAGTGGTTCAGTCATTAGTATTACCTCCTAAATTTGTCATTGCTAAGGGTGGGATTACTTCCAGTGATATTGCTACTATGGGCCTTGGTATTCAAATGGCCCAAGTTGTCGGACAGGCAGCACCAGGCATTCCGGTTTGGCTTACAGGTGAAGAAGCGAAGTTTTCTAGTATTCCTTATATTATCTTTCCTGGAAATGTAGGAGATGACTCTACATTGCTCGACATCGTTACACAACTTTCTTGAATAAACAGCGTCCTTCCGATTGTGTATGTCAGTAATTGATAAAATATGATAAGATGATTGTAAACCTTTTCATATTTATCGATTTTTTGAAGGGAAGGAACGAATATATATGGCTACTATTCATGATGTTGCAAAATTGGCCAAAGTATCTATTGCTACGGTTTCAAGGGTCACATCCAATGAAAATGTTGTAAATGAAAAAACAAAAGAACGTGTGCTGAAGGCGATGAAAGAACTAGGATATAAGCCTAATAGCGCTGCTCGCACCTTAAGAATGTCACAAAGTAACATTATTGTTGTGCTGATGATTAATATTAAAAATGCGTTTTTTTCCGAGTTTATACGAGGGATTGAAGAAGTAGCTCGTGAGGCGGGATATTATCTATTACTTGGTAGCACAGACGGAGAAGCGGAAAAGGAAAAAGAATATATTGATCTTATTCGAGAAAGCCGCGTAGATGGAGTCATTTTAACGACAGCAAGTGTAGAAATGAATTCCGCGATTGAAGAAATTAGTCGAAACAGCCCTATTGTTTTAACATTTGACTATGTGCCGAATCAAGATATCCCCTCTATTTCTATTGATAATGAAAGTGCTAGTAGAAAAATAACTAATCATCTCATTAAACTTGGACATCAGCGAATTGCTCATATCACTGGTGATATGAGAAGGTTGCAAAGTCAGACTCGCTTGTCTGGATATAAACAGGCGCTGTACCAAAATGGAATAGCTGTTGATGAAGCATTGATTCAAGAAGGCGGATATTTATTTGAAGATGGTTACGCAGCGGCGCAAAAACTATTGAGCTTTGAAAAGCGACCATCAGCAATTTATGGTGGCAATGATAATGTAGCCATTGGCGCTTTAAAAGCAGTACAGGATGCAGGGTTGCGTGTGCCGGATGATATTGCGGTTGTTGGGTTTGATGATGTGGACATGTCCCGTTATACAACACCTCGTTTAACGACCATTCACCAGCCACGATATGAAATTGGAAAGCGAGCGATGAACCTGCTTTTGAAAAAGATTAAACATGAAAAGATTGATCGTCCTCATGTCATTCTTGAAGACAAACTGATTGTTCGTGAATCATGCGGAGCAGAGATGAAGGAATGATAAGGAATAAAACCATGGTTTATCATGAAAGAAATTCACACCAATGATAAACGGTGTAGCTCTCTCTGAACAGAGAGAGCTAACAAATGATGAAAACGCTTACTTTAATTCAGTAGTATTTCTATTTTGTAAACGTGGAGGTGAATAAATGATGAAAATGCCGCTCCTTTTATTGCCGGGAACGCTATGTACAGAACAGTTGTGGGCACATCAAATTGAAAATCTATCCGACATTGCTGAAGTCAAGGTCGGGGATTTGACAACTGAACCTACCATTCAAGGAATGGCCAAATATGTACTAGATCACGCACCGGAGCGATTTTTTCTTGCCGGATTGTCTCTAGGTGGGATTGTTGCGATCGAAATAATGCGTCAAGCGCCAGAGCGTGTATTGAAACTAGCGTTGCTTGATACAACTGCCAATCCTCCAAGGCCTGAACAGCTGGACACATGGACTCAGTTTATCGATATGTCAAATAACGGGAAATTTTTAGAGGTAACGAAAGAAAGACTGTTACCGCATTTGATATATCAACAACACCCTATGAAAGAACGTTTATCAGCAACAATTATTGAGATGGCGGAATGTATCGGTAAGGATGCATATATCAATCAAGTGAAAGCGGTTATGACCAAACCAAATGGCTTCGACGTTTTGCCAAATATACAGTGCAGTACTTTATTGCTTGTCGGAAGAGAAGATGCTCTTTGTACGGTCAGAATGCATGAGGAAATGAAAAGAGAAATTCCCCATGCTGATTTAGTTATTATTGAGGATTGTGGTCATTTAAGCAGCATCGAACAACCTGAAACTGTTACGAAAGTATTTAGGAAATGGTTAACTACTGAACTGGATGAGATTGGTGAAGGTCTCTAAAAGTCATGTACTAAAGTATCCTTGATATGTTTTTTATATAGCTAGTTCGTGAAACTCTTGCTTTTTGTCAAGAGGGGAGTAGCAAGATGAAAAGCACTATAGCCATTGTAATTAACATGTAATTTTGTTTTTTATAGTTACAAAAATTTATCTGTTGTTACTTAAAATTAAGTTAATTTTTTGGAGAAGCGGAGGTGTTCAATTGCTAGTCAATACGAAATGTATGTTACAGGATGCTCAACATAACAAATATGCGGTGGCGGCATTCAGTATATATAATTTAGAAATGGTACAAGCAGCTATTAATGTAGCTACTAAAGAGCAGCAACCCGTTATTTTAGCAGTAGGTGAACGCTATTTTTCATCGGTAAATATTGAGGGTTTTGCCTCGCTAGTTAAGACGATGGCTCAACAAACAAAAGTTCCTATCGCTCTTCATTTAGATCATGCTTACCGAAAGGATTCTATTCTTCGCGCTATTCGCAGTGGTTTTACATCTGTCATGTTTGATGGCTCAAGTTATTCTTTTGATGAAAATGTTCGTCTCACAAAGGAAATGGCCGAAATCGCACATTTGGCCGGCGTGTCTATCGAAGCAGAAATTGGCTCTTTAGCTCGAGGAGCATTTTCAGATGAAGAGCAAGGAAGTGGTATGTTAACAGATCCTGTTTTAGCTGGGGAATTTGTAAAACAAACAAAAGTTGACTTTTTAGCAGCAGCGATTGGAACAGTACATGGTATGTATGTAGCAGAACCCAATATTGATTTATTACTTTTAGAACGTATCCGGAAACAAGTGGATATACCACTTGTTCTTCATGGAGGATCGGATACGCCTGAACAACAATTGAGAGAAGTAATTGAACGAGGAATATGTAAAATCAATATTAATACGGACATATCGATGGAGGCAGTTTCTTTTTTAAAAAGGTCCTTAGTTGAAAATGATTGTGTACACTTGTCTGTTTTGATGGAAGATATGCAAAAAGTGATTGAGCAATCTATGGGAAGATTTGTCAGATTATTCAGTAAATAATTGGTTGTTTAATACAATTGTTAAGGTGGTCATCAGAAATGCTGAAAGCAAATGAAGTTTTTCAAAATACAACGAAAACGCTTTTGAAAGAGAACAAAAAAACTGCAGGAGCATGGCTTCAGCTAGCAAGCCCTCTTACAGCAGAAATTTTCGCTAAGGCTGGTTTTGACTGGGCTTTAGTTGATATGGAACATGGGCCAGGGGATATTATGACTCTTGTTGCACAATGTCAGGCATTAAAAGCTTATGATGTTGATCCGCTTGTCAGAACGCCGTGGAATGACTTTGTTACTATTAAACGAATTTTAGATGCTGGCGCTTATGGAATATTAGTACCGCATGTCAATACAGCTGAAGATGCACGAAAAGCGGTGGCTGCAGCAAAATATCCGCCGGAAGGAATTCGAGGGATTGCACCGAGTCCGCGAGCTGGAGGCTTTGGCATGAACAGCCAAAATTATCTTGAATATGCAAACGAGCAAACGTTAGTCATGATAGCTGTTGAAACACCAGAGGCTTTAAAAAATATTGATGAGATTGTTTCAGTGGAAGGTCTTGACGGTGTGTTTATTGGACCTATGGATTTGGCCACTTCTATGGGGCATTTCTGTAATCCGGCCGCAGCAGAAGTGCAGGAAGCGATAAAAAAGGTTGAAGAGGCTGTTTTAAACAGTGATAAATTTCTTGGAACAGTGGCAGGAAGTATGGAACAAGCCATCGGGCTATATGAAAAGGGGTACACATTTGTAGTTGGGATGTCGGACAGTGTTTCTCTTGGAAAGCTGGCTTTGGAGAACGTCAAAAAGTTTAACGAGAAATACCCTGATCGTTAATATTTTCATATGCAAAGATTAAATGATCAGCTAGATCGAGCCATGCCGCTGATTACACCAACAAGTGTGATTGTCGGTGTATTATTTGCAGATAGTTTTCAGGCTTACTCATTTCTAGTTCCGTGGATTTTTGCTTTTATGACTTTTTCAGGAAGTTTACGTTCAAACTTTTCCTCTTTTAAGCGAACGCTTTCCCACCCTTTGCCCATTTTGCTTGTGCTGTTTATTTTGCACATATGGATGCCTTTATGGGCATGGGGATTAGGTCATTTAGTGTTTAGCGGAGACCATTTCACCATTACAGGCCTGCTATTAGCTACGGTTATACCGACCGGAATTACAAGCCTTATTTGGGTATCGATCCATAAAGGGAATGTGGCGTTAACTCTTTGTATTATCTTGATCGATACATTTTTGTCACCATTCATTGTTCCTTATAGCCTTTCTATTCTGATTGGACAAAGTGTGATGATGGATGTATGGGAAATGACAAAAGGTCTTTTTGGAATGATTGTTTTTCCTTCAATTTTAGGCATGATACTAAATCAAATGACTGCTGGAAACATACAGAAGACATTAGGACCAAGACTGGCTGTGTTTTCTAAAATAGGTGTTATGGCTGTCATCATGATTAACGGCGCTGTCATCTCACCTTATTTGGTAAATTTGGATAGAAAACTACTGACTATCGTGTTTGTTGTACTATTGCTTTCTTCTTCTGGTTACGCATTTTCATGGTTCATCGGTAAATTTGCCAGGTTGGAAAAAGATGAGATCATCGCACTGACGTTCACTGGCGGAATGAGGAATATTAGTGCCGGTGCTGTTTTAGCTATATCTTATTTTGAGGCTTCTATAGCTGTTCCCGTAGTTATTGGAATCCTCTTTCAGCAAGTAATTGCTTCTTTTTATGGGTACATGTTAAATCGGTTTTACCATCGGTTGGAGTGCGAAGAATGTATGCAATATAAAGAAACGGAGGGGTAAAGATGTTAAGAAGAAAAACATTTGTATGGTTCACCATTGTTGTGTTGGTGTGTGGGTTATTTGCAGGGTGCTCCCAATCAACTGCTGAAGAGAAGGGGGAAAAAGGCAGTTCAAAAGGGGGAAAGATTGAAATTCGTATTGGTCATGACAGCAATGTTCAACATCCAGTCCATAAAGCATTACTAGAGTTTGAAAAATCTGTTGAAAAGAAAACGGATGGCAAAGTCGATATTAAGATCTTTCCTGCCGCTCAGTTAGGAAATGTTACAGATATGATGGAACAGGTTCGCCGCGGTGATATCGAAATGAGTTTTGGGGCTTCTACACTTTTTTCTCAATCCATTCCTGAATTTGCAGTGTGGGATAGCTTCTATTTATATGACGATGTAGCCCATGCTCATCGGGTATTAGATGGAAAAGCAGGACAAGAGTTAATGAAGGTATTGGAGCCAAAAGGTCTTACTGGATTAGGTTATATGGAAATAGGTTTTAGAAACTTTTCAAATAGTAAGCGTCCGATTAAAGACATAGCTGATTTGAAAGGCTTAAAAATTAGAGGTTATAGTCCGATCCAAATCAAAGCTTGGGAATCACTTAATGTTTCATTGACGAACCTTGCTTGGCCTGAAGTATTTACTTCTTTGCAACAAAATTTAATAGATGGACAAGAAAGCGCAACGACAAGTTTCTATGAAGCTAAATTTTATGAAGCTCAAAAATATTGGTCATTAACGAAGCATATTTATACAGACTATTTATGGTATGCCAATAAGGAATTTATGAATAACTTATCTGCTGAGGAAAAACAAATCATTGAGGAGGAGGCCAAAGCTGCTATTGATTTAGAGAGAGAGTTAATGGCTAAGCAGGAAGAAGAAACGTTAGCGATGCTGCCGGACTTAGGCATTAAAGTGAATGAAGTTTCATTAGAAGAACGAAGAAAAATGGGAAAAATCATGAATAAAGCTGTCAAAAAAGACATCGTTGATAAGGCTGGTCAAGAATTGTATGAGCTCGTAATAACGGAGGTTGAAGCGCAGAGAAAGAAGTAGCGTTCTTTATAGATCAATATAGAAAATTCGGGATAACGAAAGAATGAGCACATCAAGGTACTGTTCTTTGTCTTCTAGTTAGAAGCGAGGCTCTACTTTACAGCAATGGTTGTTTGTTCTTGCATAAAGACATGATAAGATCAATTTCCATCCGTCTAACATTTTACGGATGGAAGTTCCCTTTATATGTATCTGTTTTAGTCCATCTTTAGAACATTAGCCTCTATAAGGAGTTGAGAGCAAATGAAAAATGCTTTAGTTTGGCTTGACCGTAATTTTGAGCCTATTTTAATGACAATTCTATTTTATGCCATGACCATTTTAGTGACGTTGCAAGTAATTTTAAGGTTTGCATTTGATTCTGGTTTTTCATGGGGCGAGGAAGCCGCTAGATTTATGTTTGTGTGGTTGATGTATTTTAGTATTTCATATGCAACGCGCGTGCATGCTCATATTAAAGTCTCCTTTTTGGTCGAACGGTTTAATGAAAAGATTCGAAAAAGCATTATGATTGTTGTTGATCTCTTATTTATTGTTTTTTCCGCTGTAATCTTTGTATCTGCTATTAGCATTTGCCAAGCAACCATGGAATTTAATGATCGAGCTGTTACCATAGATGTTTCTATGAATATTATTTACGGTGCTGGCCTTATCGGTTTTGTTTTATTATTAATCCGTCTCATTCAAAGTGTTATTTGGAAAATTAAGCATTTCAACGGTTCGATGGAATATTTTGAAAACCAAAGAGGAGTATATACAGGTGCAGAGAGTATCTGCTTAGTGCCAAAAGGTGATACTCAGGAAGGGAGTGAGGATAATGGAAGTGCTTCTATTATTCGGTAGTTTTACCTTATTTTTAATTCTCTCTGTCCCAATTGCTATAGCGCTCGGACTTGCCTCTATTGTCACCATTTATGGGCTTCAGCCGATTAGTGTAGAAGCATTCACCCAAACAATGATCCAAGGATTAAATTCTTTCCCATTAATGGCTGTTCCTTTATTTGCCTTTGCGGGTGATATTATGGGCAAAGGCGGTATATCGAAGAGGCTTCTTAATTTAGCTGCTGTGTTTTTTGGAAGATGGACAGGCAGTTTGGGGGTCATTTCTATTGTAGCTTGCTTATTCTTCGCTGCTATATCGGGTACAGGTTCTGCTACTGTAGCAGCGATTGGGATGATTATGATTCCTGCTATGCTTGCTAATAATTACAATAAACCATTTGCAGGTGCCCTTGTTGCTACAGCTGGAACGGTAGGAACGTTGATACCGCCAAGTATTAGTATGATCATTTATGCAGTTGCTGCAGGTGTATCAGTAACAGGGATGTTTATGGCGGGAGTTGGTCCGGGATTATTAGTAGGGATAGCTTTGATCGTCTATACTATTTACTATTCCAAAAAGCATGGCTATAAAGGGGAAAAACGTGTATATACTTCTAAGGAAGTATTAACTCTTTTGAAAGAAGCTATTCCAGCTTTGCTGGTTCCAGTAATTATCTTAGGCGGAATTTATGGAGGGGTATTCACTCCGACTGAGGCGGCTGCAATTGCCTGTGTATATGGAATTATAGTAAGCGTTTTCGTTTATAAAGAAGTGAAAATTAGTGAGCTACCTTATATAGGCTTTCATTCAAGCCTGCTTTGTGCTCCCGTCATTGTCATTATCGGTATTTCTTCCGGCTTCGGACGTATTTTGACCATTACTCAAGTGCCTACAACGATTGCAGAGTTTATTTTAAATATCACAGCAAATAAAATACTCATCTTGCTTTTGATCCTTTTGCTACTTTTAATTGTAGGAACATTTATGGAAACGAATGCTTCTATTATTATTCTTACTCCTATCCTTTTACCGATTGTGACAGCATTGGGTGTGAATCCGATACATTTTGGCCTTATCATGGTTCTGAACTTGGCTATTGGATTTATTACACCGCCTTTAGGCGCGAACTTATTTATGGCCAGTCAGGTGAGTGATATTAAGTTTGATGAACTGGCTAAAGCAATCGTTCCATGGGTATTGGTAATGATCATTGTTTTACTACTGGTTACCTTTATTCCAGCGATTTCATTAATGCTTCCTAAACTACTTGGTGTACCAGTTTAAATTGAAAGTTGATATGAAGCAAGCAAAGTCAGGATCCTATCAAAAAATTATTCTATTAGTGGTATTGATCTCTGAAAAAACGTATATATAAAGATATAGATATTTTAACAATAGATATTATTACTAAAAGAGCTAAGCCACCCTCCAGCTTAGCTCTAAATTTTATTGAATTAGGGAAGTTATCAAAGACTAACTTCGCTGAGAAAGATCGTTCAATAGGAGAAAATGAACAGATGCCCTTATGATGTTTGATCTAGTTTCTACTTTTTTAACCGAAGTGTGGCACTTACAGGGTTATGATCGCTATGTTCAAATTTCAAATCATGACCTTGAACGCTCACAATTTCTACGTTAGGGGAAACGATAAAGCCATCGATAATGGTGACGAAGTTTTCTCCCTCTACATACTTCTTCACATCGTCACGAACCGTCCATACATTTGGATCGACGGCCCATTGGAATCCGCCTTCATTGAAATTCTTTGGCAGCTGCACTAGCCATTCAGGCCATTTTTTCTTAAATTCTGGATCCTTTAATTGTACATCGGATAAAAGCTGGTTCCAATCGCCGCCAAGAACGACGTAATCGCCGTTTTTATAATGCTTATTCATATAAGACTTTAAAAACTTGACTTGCTGGCTCCTAATTTTTCCGCCTTTATCGTAAGCAGATAAATGAAGGTTGACTAATCTCAAAAACTTGCCATTTTCCACAGGGATTTTATGCTCAACGATACAGCGGTCTAAGTCAAATAATCGCTTTGGCCAAGGCTCTTTGCCCGGTAGTTGAAATCTCGTTGCTTCCTCTATCTTATAAGTGGAAAAAGAACTTAAACCAGCTTCTACAGATCCCATTGGCTTTTGAATAGGGACTGGCACCCATTGGGAATTGTAATTGAATGCAAATGTGGATGCATACCCTTTTAAGCCCTTTTTCATATAATCTAGTTGATTAATATTGTAGGAGCGCAGAGCCTTTGTATCTATCTCTTGCAGCAACAGAAAATCTGATTTCTCTTTTTGCAGGAACTGCAGCATATGCTTTAAATTTTCTTCCGTTTGTTCTTTGCTGCTAGAACGAGAGCCTGTTCCTCCATCCATAAAAAAATCCTGGTCTTTATCTAAGCCAGCATAGCCAATATTAAAGGTTGTCGTTTTAAAGGGTTCCCCTACCTTTAATATTTTTTCTGTATTAGCTGTTACTGGCACTTTTTCAACGTCTTCATGCTTTTTATTTGTCATCGTCATATAGGCTAGAAATATACCTAAACTTCCCACAACAATTCCTATTAAAATAAGGACTACTTTTAGTAACTTTTTCATTTTTGAAAGCTCCTATGATGTTTTCTTAAAAACTAGTGTATGTTTCATAGTATATGATAAAAAGCCTGTATTCAACATATAAAAAGCCACTGTATGATCTATTAGATCATACAGTGGCTTTTTTTTGATGGCTTATTAATTTCGAATTAAATAATCGAATGCGCCTAGAGCGGCTGTTGCTCCAGATCCCATAGAGATAATGATTTGTTTATATGCACTATCTGTACAGTCACCAGCAGCAAATACGCCAGGGATGTTTGTTGCGCCATGTTTATCAACGACGATTTCACCCATGCGCGTACGTTCAATCGCATCACCTAACCAGTCTGTGTTAGGAACAAGACCGATTTGAACGAAGACACCTTCTAATTCAATGTGGTGCACTTCTTCTGTTTCACGGTCGATGTACGAAATACCATTTACTTTGTCAGTTCCGGTAATTTCTTTCGTTTGAACATTCTTTAATACCGTGACGTTCGGTAAGCTGTAAAGACGCTCTTGTAAGACTGTATCAGCTTTCAGTTCAGGCATAAATTCAAGAACGGTTACATGCTTAACAATACCTGCAAGGTCGATAGCCGCTTCAATACCGGAATTACCGCCGCCAATGACAGCCACGTGTTTTCCTTCAAATAAAGGACCATCACAGTGAGGGCAATAAGCGACTCCTTTGTTCTTGAACTCTTGTTCTCCTGGTACGCCTACATTGCGCCAGCGAGCACCTGTTGAAAGGATGACGGCTTTACTTTTTAGAACCGCACCGTTTTCTAGTTCGATTTCAACAAGATCTTTTTTCTCTAAACGCTTCGCACGCTGTAAGTTCATGATATCTACATCATACTCTTTGACGTGCTCTTCAAGACTTGCGGCAAGTTTTGGACCTTCTGTATATTTCACGCTGATGAAGTTTTCAATCCCCATCGTGTCCATAATTTGACCGCCAAAGCGTTCAGCGATAATGCCTGTACGAATGCCTTTGCGCGCTGCATAAATAGCAGCACTTGCACCAGCTGGTCCGCCACCGACAACGAGTACATCGAATGGCTCTTTGTCTGCAAATGCTGATGCATCTGGAGCGTTGCCCATTTTAGCAAGAATTTCTTCAAGCGTCATACGGCCGCTGCCGAAAGGTTCACCGTTTAAGTAAACAGATGGGACAGCTAAGATGTCTTTGCTTTCGACCTCTTCTTTAAATGCTGCACCGTCAATCATTGTATGCGAAATTCCAGGGTTGAGAATGCTCATTAAGTTGAGTGCTTGTACAACATCAGGGCAGTTGTGACAACTTAAGCTAATATAAGATTCGAAATGATATTGGCCTTCGATCTTTTTCACTTGATCAATGACACTTTGCTCAACCTTTGGCGCTCTGCCACTTACTTGTAGCAAAGCTAATACTAATGATGTGAATTCATGTCCGAGAGGGATACCAGCAAAAGTAACGCCAGTCTCTTCTCCGACGCGGTTCACGCTAAAGCTCGGTGTTCTCTCTAAAGTCGCTTTTTCAACTTTGATGTTGGGGGACATGGTGGCCAATTCATCTACTAGAGCCACCATGTCGCGGGAAACGTCATCTGTCCCTGCGCTGACTTTGAGTAGTACATCCCCCTCCATCAATTGAAGGTATTGCTGTAATTGTGCTTTAATATCTGCTTCTAGTATCATGGATTCTACTCCTTAAATTTTACCTACAAGGTCAAGGCTTGGTTTTAATGTTTTGCCGCCTTCTTGCCATTTGGCAGGGCAAACTTCACCTGGGTTGTTGCGAACATATTGCGCTGCTTTAATTTTGCCAACAAGCGTGCTTGCATCACGGCCAATGCCACCTGCGTTGATTTCAACAGCTTGTACGATACCATCTGGATCGATGATGAAAGTACCGCGATCAGCAAGACCTGCTTCCTCATCTAGTACATCAAAGTTGCGAGATAGTTTTTGTGAAGGGTCACCAATCATAATGTATTCGATTTTGCTAATCGCTTCTGAATGGTCATGCCATGCTTTATGTGTAAAGTGAGTGTCTGTTGAAACAGAGTACACTTCAACGCCAAGCTCTTTTAGAGTCGCGTATTGGTTTTGAAGATCTTCAAGCTCTGTAGGGCATACGAATGTGAAGTCTGCTGGATAGAAGCAAACAACGCTCCACTGTCCTTTAAAGTTTTCTTCTGTTACTTCGATAAACTCCCCGTTGTGAAAAGCTGATGCTTTAAATGGTTGTACTTCTTTTCCGATTAAAGACATAATTGATTTCCTCCTAGTAAAATTGTGATTTTTATTAGTTATTAATAATAATTCTAATTACATATTTATTATTATATACACCTTATTGTTTGTCAAGCAAAACGATCCATTTTATCTTGAATTTAATAGTTGTTTTGAATTCATGTTAGGAAGTGTAATTAGAAAAGGAAGACAAGAGAAGCAAAAAGATAATTTTCAATTACAATTCACCTTTCTCAATCAACAGTCTTTTGGATCTTTGAATACGAAAGGTGAATGAATGTTGCTGCCAACTTAGCGGAATGGCTAGTATATATAATGAGAAAACTTCTTTAAATATATTCTTCTGCAACAGAAAAAGAGCTCCAGTTGATGGATTTCTTTAGTTGCTTTCTTTCAAATCGGCCGTTTATGCAAAAGATTGGGCCATGAACGGTGCCAAAGCTTTCGTCCACTTTTTCTGGGAAATAAAATAGACAAGCAAATCCGCTGTGGATCATACGGACTCCAATCTATATCATTTGATATTTAAAATTTAAATGTTAAAATAATTGTGTTCCATGATTAGTACACCATATATACATTTAAAAAATATTGGAGGTAACGAGATGGGAAGAGTGGACGGGAAAGTAGCGTTAGTAACAGGCGGAGCTTCTGGGATTGGTTTATCCACAGCCAATTTGTTAGCAAAAGAAGGAGCCAAAGTAGTCATTGCTGATTTCAACGAAGAAGGCGCAAAAAAAGCTGCAGAAGCAATTACTGAACAAGGCGGAACAGCTATGGGCATTTTTCTGGATGCTGGAAAGGAAGAATCGATTAAAGAGGCTGTAGAGTTTACAGTTGAAACATATGGAAAAATTACTGTTCTCTTTAATAATGTTGGTGCCACGAACTTGCAGAAGGATTTAGATGCAGTGAATATCGATCTTGAGGAATGGGATCGATTAATGGATATAAATGCAAAAAGCGTACTTTTAGGAAGTCGATATGCGATTCCGCATATGATCAAGGCTGGCGGCGGATCGATCATTAATACAGCTTCGATGTCTGCATTTGCAGCAGACTCCATCCGTACAGCATATGGCGCTTCAAAAGCGGCAGTTGTTTCGTTAACGGAATATATTTCCACTCAATACGGAAAGAACCGTATTCGCTGTAATGCCGTTGCTCCAGGCCTGATTTTGACTCCAGCAGCTAAAAACAATATGCCAGAGCCGGTAATAGATATTTTCCAAAAATTCAATGCTCTTCCTTACAATGGTGAGCCGGATGATATTGGATACACTGTGTTATTCCTTGCTTCTGATGAATCGAAGTATATTACGGGTCAGACAATTCAAGTAGAAGGCGGACATTACATTGCCAACCCAAGCATTGCTGACTTCAATGAGTTTATGAAAAATGCTAACGCGAAATAACGAATAAGGTCTTACATTTTCTAACATACAATCGCTTGCGCTAGAGAAATTATTTCTAGAGCAAGCGATTTTTTCATCTTTCATTTTTTCTCTGTGCATTTCCTTCATTGTAAAATTAAATTTATGAAAGAAGCAGGCGAAGGGCCTTCAGTGTATAATAAATTGGGAGAAGTATACATTAAAAAAGATTATAGGATGTTTGAATAATACGCTAATGAAATAAGAAGAAAAGGAGCCACTATGACAAATAATAAAGAAACAGGTTGGAATTTTGATAACAGTTATGCTCGCTTGCCACAATTATTTTTTTCTAGTACGAATCCGACTCCTGTTCGCGCCCCGAAACTCATTGTGTTCAATGATCGTTTGGCCGTTTCCCTTGGTTTGAATGTGGAGGAGCTAAATAGTGAAGAAGGGGCAGCAATATTTTCAGGAAATAAAATTCCTGATGGGGCTTTTCCGCTTGCTCAAGCGTATGCGGGGCATCAATTCGGTCATTTTACGATGTTAGGTGATGGCCGAGCGGTGCTTTTAGGCGAGCAAGTATCATCTCAAGGTGAGCGGGTGGATATTCAGCTGAAGGGATCAGGCCGAACAAAGTATTCTCGCGGCGGGGACGGTCGAGCAGCACTTGGAC
Organism: Bacillus sp. REN10; assembly: GCF_016820555.1. Classification (GTDB taxonomy): domain Bacteria; phylum Bacillota; class Bacilli; order Bacillales; family Domibacillaceae; genus Bacillus_CE. The sequence goes on from NZ_JADHDW010000010.1 coordinate 66,239, forward strand.
CGATGCTCCGTGAATATATCATTAGTGAAGCAATGCACGCGCTTGGTATTCCGACGACTCGCAGTTTAGCTGTAGTGACGACTGGTGAGCCAGTATATCGTGAAACCGAGTTGCCTGGTGCGATTTTGACTCGTGTGGCGGCCAGTCATTTGCGCGTGGGCACGTTTCAATACGCGGCCAATTGGGGCTCAACAGAGGAACTCCGTATGCTTGCTGACTATGCGCTAAAGCGTCATTTTCCGGATGTTGATGCGAGTGAAAACAGATACCTTTCGCTACTTGAGGCAGTGATCAAGCGCCAAGCGGAATTGATTGCTAAATGGCAGCTTGTCGGTTTTGTCCATGGGGTGATGAACACGGACAATATGACAATTAGCGGCGAAACGATCGACTATGGGCCGTGTGCTTTCATGGATGTGTATGATTTGGCGACGGTGTTTAGTTCGATTGATGTGCAAGGACGCTATGCGTATGGCAATCAACCGAGCATGGCTGGGTGGAATCTTACGCGATTTGCGGAAGCGTTATTGTCGCTGTTGCACGAAGATCAAGAGCAAGCGATCGAACTTGCTGAAGAGAAGCTGTCTGATTTTCCGAAGTTATTTCATTCTTATTGGCTTGCGGGAATGAGAGCGAAACTAGGGATTTTTAATGAAGAGGAACAAGATAAAGTTTTAATTGAAGACCTTCTCAAGATGATGCAGGAGCACCGAGCAGATTATACGAATACGTTTCGTGCATTGACGTTAAATGAGTTAGAAGATAAGGGTTTGTTTGGAACTGCAGAGTTTACAAAATGGTATCAACAATGGCAAGAGAGACTAGGTAGACAGCAACAATCAAACGCAGAGACAAATGAGCGGATGCGCAATAGCAACCCTGCTGTCATTCCTAGGAACCACCGAGTAGAAGAAGCGCTTGCAGCAGCGGAGCAAGGCGATTATCGCGTGATGGAGCAGCTCGTAGCGGCTCTTTCAACGCCATATGCGTATTCTTCAGAACAAGCTGAATATTGTACGTTGCCAGCTTCGTCCACGAAGCCTTATCGAACGTTTTGTGGTACTTGATATATAAGAGAGAATAGCGGTTCTCTTCACTTGGCTAAGTGAGGGGGCCGCTTTTTCATGTAGCTAAGCCGCTACTTGTTTCGGCAATAGTGTAATCCGCTGTTCATTCGATGTTCATAGTTGTCGTTTATAATAAAAACCAATCAAGATAGTTAGTAAATTAGCTTTTCTAGCCATGAGGAGGAAAAAAGTGATGTTGATGTATGCTATTATCTTTATTACATTAGCTCTTGTTTTTTATACAGTTGGAGTATGGGGAGAAAAAATTCAAAAAGAATTGAAGCTTTGGCATGTGTTGATCTTTTGGGGCGGCTTAATATGTGATACAGCGGGAACAACCATTATGGGGAAATTAGCAGAACAAAGCTTTTTATTTAGCTTCCATGGAATCACAGGGCTATTGGCGATCTTATTAATGCTCTTCCATGCCGTTTGGGCAACAATTGTGATTGTGAGAAAAGACAGCAAGATGAAAATCAAATTTCATAAGTTCAGCATTGTCGTATGGTGTATTTGGCTCATCCCATATATTTCAGGACTAATTTTTGGGATGACGAGATAAGATAATTAGCTTTTAGAGTCATGTTCCTGTGATAAAGCAGGCACATGATTCTTTTTTCTAATATGATTTTTAACGCGATTAAACAGATACTGAGCCAAGCTCCTCCTGCTGAGAACCTAGCAAGAACAGCGCGAGGATAATGTACGTTGAGGTCAATTCAACTAATTCCAATCAGTAGAACAAGAAAACGATAGTGATAAAGTTAGTAGCATTTTTACACTTCTTCAGTTCTTCTTGTTCTCCAATAAAAATAAATGCCAATGAATAAAGTGAAAATAATCAAAGGAACGAGATAGACACGGTAGTGAGTCATATACAATTCGACTTTATGCCAACCTGGCCCTAATGTGCGACCCAATGTGATAAAAGTAAATCCCCACAAAACAGCGCCTGAGTAGGCTAGTAAGGCGAACGTTTTATATGGTAAATTATTAATTCCTGCCAGATAAGCACAAAAATGACGTACACCTGGAATGAAATAGCTAATAAATAATAAATAGGGCCCAAATTTATCGAATAGCTTCTTTGTTGTATCCATTCTTTTTTCTGTCAAATGTAACGTAACCACAAAACTATCGTTAAAACAAAAAATAATGATACTGCTAGTCGCATTTAAATATGGTATGTATAAAGCAGAGACACAGCTCTTTCTACTTCTCTTTCATTCCAAAAGTTGTTAAATGTTTATCGTGGCGTAGTACATCGATAAAGACTTGGAGTGCCTTTGTTTGAAATGGAGATGTAGTGACGATGGAGAATTGTCTTGTAAAAGGCAATCCGTTTACTTCAATTCTTTGTAAATGTCTATAACGGAGTTCTTTTTGAACGGCCCACTGAGACAATAAGCTGATGCCTAACCCAGCTTCAACAGCTTCTTTAATGGGTTGGGTGCTGCCAAAGTTCATCATGTGAGCAGGTGAAATATTCAAAAGGCGAAAAACATTTTCTGCTGCTTCTCTTGTACCAGAACCAGATTCGCGCAGAATCCATGTTTGTTGTTCTAAATCTTTGACCGTCACTTCCCCCTCTTTATTCGATAGGGAGTGGGAAGGAGAAGCGATGATGACCATAGAATCTTCGGCAAATTCCTCTGTTTGTAATAGCTTTTCTTCTTTGAAGTGCCCCTCGACAATGCCAACATCGAGTTGGTGATTCATCACTAAACTAGATATGTCCGCTGTATTGCCGATTGTTACGGTTGGCTTAATGTCTGGATAAAGCTTTTGCATGTTTGCAATCATGTGGGGGAGAATATACTCTCCGAATGTATAGCTCGCACCAATAGAAAGCGGCCCGCTTGCTTTATTCGCTACATCATCCACTAAATGTTGCATTTTCGTATATAGCCCAACAATTTCTTTCGCATGATGAAAGACGATTTCCCCTGCTTTATTTAATCTCACATATTTATTCGTTCGTTCTAGTAGTCTAACGCCCATACTTTCTTCTAGCTTGCGAATATATTGGCTGACCGCAGGCTGAGTCATATGCAATTCTTCGGCCGCTTTAGAAAAATTCTTTTTTTCGGCAACCGCCACAAAGACTTGTAATTGGATATCCATATTTCCCCTCCTCTAACTGTTATTTATTATATCAATTTACTTATCATCATTATCATAAATAGTTATTTTTCTTATAAGAGTGTTTGCCATATAGTTGAAGTAGGGGGTGCGTTTATGGGGATAGAAAAGATTAATCTAGTTGAAAAGAAAGATAAAAAATTCTCGCCTCAAGCAGCATGGGTAGGTGGGATTGCTTTTACCTTTCTTATTGCTTTATTAGGATATGTACTAGCACATGTCCCTGGCTTTCACTATGTTGGTCAGTTGGCATGCGCGATTCTGATTGCGGTTGTTTATCGGCAAATGTTTGGCTACCCTGAAGCTCTGCGATCTGGTATTGCTTTTTCGTCGAAAAGATTGCTGCGGGCTGCTATTATTTTATACGGTTTAAAGCTGAATATCGCTACCGTTTTTGATGAGGGAGCAGGGCTTATCGTACGTGATGCGGGAGTCATTATGTTTTCGATTTTCATGACAATGTGGTTGGCTAAGCTGTTTAAAGCGGATAAAAGGATTGCTTTGTTGCTTGGAGTTGGAACAGGTGTATGTGGGGCAGCCGCGATTGTAGCGGTGGCGCCGATTATAAAATCAAAGGATGAGGATACGGCAATCAGTGTAGGGATGATTGCTTTGATGGGAACGGTTTTTGCGGTTACTTATACTATTTTGCGGCCATTGTTACCTTTAGATGCGGCTCAATATGGCATTTGGTCCGGCATGAGTCTGCATGAGATTGCTCATGTTGCACTTGCAGCCGAACCGGCAGGAGAAGAAGTATTGGCGTTAGCGCTATTAGCAAAATTAGGGCGTGTTTTTTTGCTTGTCCCGCTTTGTTTCATATTAATATACGTGATGAAACGCAAACATCAAGGCTCTGAAGAAATGGATACGAAATTGGAATATCCATGGTTTCTGGTTGGTTTTACGCTGTTTAGCTTGTTAGGCAGTTATGTAGGTGGACATTCCATTCCAGTATCAGAAACCATGATGAATGCTATTGTTACTTTCACCACTTGGTTATTGACAGCAGCTATGGTTGGGCTTGGGCTGAATGTAAACTTGAAGCACTTGCGTACAAGAGCAATACGTCCTCTTCTTGCGATGACGGTTACATCCGTGGCTTTGTCTATTCTTGTATTCTTTCTCGTTTAAATCTGTACTTTGCTCATTAAAGCATGAGTATTCTCTTCTGTATCTTTAAAGAATGTCATCCACGTCTCTATTTGGTTAACTTTCGCTATAAGATGTGGTTCGTCAATAAATACCACTTCTTGCTGTAGTAGTTCCTTATAAGTTTCTTGAATCTGTTCGACTTGAAAATAAATGACGGAGCTTGTAGAAGAAAACTCCTCTTTTTCAGGAAGACTAAGAAGAAGGCTCAGACCATTACAGTCAAAGAATGCCATATTTTCTGTATGAAACAGAAGAGGCAAACCTAATTTGTCCTTATAAAAATGGATTGCCCGCTCTAGATTTTTCACAGGTACTCCAATTTGACCGACTTTTTGAATCTTTGTTGTTGCCATAAATGAATCTCTCCCTTCATGATACGATCCGTTATTTTTATTTTACAAGAAAATGGTTTTTATTTCATTTATTTGTATAAAAATAGTTGGAATATATCAGACAGTCAAATAAGCAAATCCATAACCTAATCCTTTTGGAAGTATTAGGTTATTTTTTATCTATTTACCACCTATTTACCATAAAAATAGTTATTTCTTGATTCTGTCAACTATGTAAGTCATAAGATACAAAAAATCGTCATTATTTTATGTGAAGGTTGTCACAAATTATACGAAAATCTATCACAAGTTGTTTAAAAAGGCATCATAAATTTCCCATAGGTCTGGGCTACAATAGTAACTATGTTAGGTCAATTGTGAATTGATGAACAAAATCTCAACCCTAAAGTAGAAAGTATAAAAATGTGGAGGGAAAGAAATGAATGAGTTATTGTTAGCCAGACTCCAGTTTGGTGCTACAACAATTTTTCACTTTTTGTTTGTTCCATTGTCTATCGGCCTTGTGTTCATGGTAGCGTTAATGGAAACATTCTATGTCGTGAAAAAACAAGAAATCTACAAGAAGATGGCGAAATTTTGGGGACATTTATTCCTGATTAACTTTGCTGTAGGGGTTGTCACGGGGATTATTCAGGAATTCCAGTTTGGAATGAACTGGTCTGAGTATTCAAGGTTTGTAGGCGATGTGTTTGGAGCTCCGCTTGCCATCGAAGCATTGCTTGCATTCTTTATGGAATCTACATTTATTGGATTATGGATTTTCGGTTGGGATCGCTTATCGAAAAAAGTTCATTTAATGTGTATTTGGCTTGTATCGATTGGAACGATGCTATCTGCTCTTTGGATTTTAGCAGCGAACTCATTTATGCAAGAGCCAGTAGGCTTTGTGATGAAAAATGGCCGCGCTGAGATGAATGATTTCTTTGCTTTGTTGACCAACCCTCAGTTGCTAGTGGAGTTTCCGCATGTTATCTTTGGTGCGTTTGCAACAGGAGCCTTTTTCATTGGGGGCGTAAGTGCGTATAAATTATTAAAGAAACAAGAAGTAGAATTTTTTAATAAGTCTTTTACTCTAGCTATGGTTGTGGCATTGATCTCTGGATTAGGGATTGCGTTTAGCGGTCACTCTCAAGCGCAGCATTTAATGCATTCACAGCCGATGAAAATGGCGGCAAGTGAAGCGTTGTGGGAAGATAGTGCGGACCCGGCGCCTTGGACAGCATTTGCCAAAATTGATGTGGAAAAGCAAGAGAATTCATTTGAGCTTTCTATTCCATATGCATTGAGCTATTTAACATATGAAAAATTCTCTGGTTCTGTGCCAGGAATGCTGACATTACAAAAAGAATATGAACAAAAGTATGGCCCTGGAGACTATATTCCACCAGTAAAAACAACATTCTGGAGCTTTAGAATCATGGTAGTTGCTGGAATGGCGATGATTTTCGTTTCCATGTTAGGTTTATGGTTCCAATACAGAAAAACATTAATGAATCAAAAATTATTGTTAAAGGCGATGGTTTGGTTAATTTCGTTCCCATTCATCGCGAATACAGCCGGTTGGATTATGACAGAGATCGGTCGTCAGCCTTGGACAGTCTTTGGATTGATGACAACATCCGCTTCGATTTCACCAAATGTTTCATATAACGAGTTATTGTTCTCGTTTATTGCTTTTACAACGATTTATTCGATTCTTGGGCTTGTATTAGTGTACTTGTTTGTGAAAGAGATTAAAAAAGGAACAGAACATGGGCATACGTCGAAAGATATGCATGACACCATCGATCCGTTTGATAAGGAGGCATACCAGTAATGGAATTAAGTGAATTATGGTTTCTGCTCGTAGCTGTTCTGTTTATCGGTTTCTTCTTTCTTGAAGGATTTGACTTTGGTGTTGGAATGGCTGGACGCTTGATCGGGCAAAATGATTTAGAGCGCAGAATTATGATTAATACGATTGGCCCTTTCTGGGATGCGAATGAAGTATGGCTATTGACAGCTGGGGGAGCGATCTTTGCGGCTTTCCCTCACTGGTATGCTACCATGTTTAGCGGATATTATATTCCACTTGTTTTTGTTTTGCTTGCTTTAATCGGCCGAGGTGTCGCGTTTGAGTTTAGAGGAAAAGTCGATAATTCCACATGGGCAAAAACATGGGATTGGGTCATCTTTATCGGAAGCTTATTGCCTCCATTTTTATTCGGGGTGTTATTTACAAGTTTGTTAAAAGGAATGCCAATTGATGAAACAATGACGTTAAACGCAGGATTTACTGATTATGTGAACGTGTATTCTTTAACAGGTGGCTTAGCTGTGACGTTGCTATGCTTAATGCATGGGCTAGTGTTTCTAACGTTGCGCACAGTAGGAGATTTACAATTACGTGCGCGCAAGCTCGCTCAAAAAGTAGTATTTGCTGTCATTGTTGCGCTAGTTGCCTTTGTTGCTCTTTCTGTTAAATACACAGATCTATTTACGTATAGAGGCAATGTAACCATTCCTATGATTGGGCTCATTGTTGTTTGCTACGTAGCAGCGATCTTTATGTTAAGTAAGCAGCGGGATGGCTGGAGCTTTTTCTTTAGCGGTATGGGAATTGCTTTAACGATTGCGACGATCTTTGTTGGACTATTCCCTCGTGTGATGATTAGCTCAATCAATAGTGCTTATGATTTAACTGTTTATAATGCAGCATCAGGCGCTTATTCATTAAAAGTGATGACGATTGTCGCTTGTACGCTTCTTCCATTTGTTCTTGGCTATCAAATTTGGAGTTACTATGTATTCCGTAAACGTGTAGATGGGAAGGACATGGTTTATTAATGAATAAACAACTACTTCAATATGAAGGCATGAAAAAATTATTAGCGTTTCTTACGATATTGACGGTGTTACAAGGAGTGTCCATTCTTCTGCAAGCTATTATGCTTGCAGAAGTGGTCACTCATCTTTTTAATTCCGGCCTTTTTCAGGAGGTATACAAAGAAACGTTTTTGTTTGTGATTAGTTTACTGGCTCGTCATGGGATTCAGCATGTCAAACAAAAAATGATGGATGATTATGCGGCGAATGTAGGAGCAAAATTGCGTGCAGACGTGTTACATAGCTTATTTCATCAAGGACCGCGCGCAGCTAAGCAACTTGGAACGGGGAATATTGTGACCTTGCTGTTAGATGGGATTTCTCATTTTAAGCAATATCTCATGTTATTTACGCCAAAAATGGTTAATATGGCGATTATTCCAGCGATGGTTGTCGTGTATATTTTGATCCAAGATCGCACATCTGCCATTATTTTAATCGTGACGTTACCAATTTTGATCGCTTTTATGATTTTACTCGGCTGGGCCGCTCAGAAAAAGGCTGATAAACAGTGGAATATGTATCGCATCCTTTCTAATCATTTTGTTGATTCGTTAAGAGGGTTAGAAACGTTGAAATTTTTAGGATTAAGCCGATCGCACAGCCAAAAGATTGAAATGGTGAGTGATCGCTATCGCAAAACAACGATGGGCACATTGAAATTTGCCTTTTTATCCTCGTTTGCGATGGATTTCTTTACAATGCTTTCGGTTGCTACGGTGGCGGTGTTTTTAGGCTTGCGGTTAGTCGAAGGGGAGTTGCTGCTGCAGCCTGCTTTGACGATTTTGATTTTAGCGCCAGAATATTTTCTCCCTATACGGGAAATCGGATCGGATTATCATGCAACGCTAAATGGACAAGAAGCCGGCAAGAAGTTAAAAGAGATCGCGTCTCTTCCTCATTTTAAAGCGGAGGAAGGACAACCGATTAATCGCGTCAGTGAAGCGACTCATATCGAGCTATCTTCTGTTACTGTGCAGCATGAAGAAGAAGGAAAGCCTTCCTTGAGCGATATCTCGCTATTAATTAAAGGGTACAAAAAGATCGGAATCGTTGGGGAAAGCGGTGCGGGGAAGTCGACAATGATTGATTTGCTGGGTGGTTTTGTTGAGACAAATTCCGGCAGCATCCATATCGACGAACAAACATTTACCCATTTGCAAAGAAAAGAATGGCAAGAGCAGCTTATCTATATTCCCCAGCAGCCTTATTTGTTTCAAGATACATTGTTCAACAATATCGCTTTTTATCAACCGAAGGCGACGATAGAAGAAGTACAGTGGGCGGCTGAGCAAGCCGGTTTATCGCAGTTGCTCGAAGAATGTCCGAATGGGCTTGATGAGAAAATTGGAGAAGGCGGACGTTCATTAAGCGGCGGACAAGCTCAGCGAGTGGCGATTGCCCGTGCTTTTCTAGAAAATCGACCGCTCCTTCTCCTCGATGAACCAACCGCTCATTTAGATATTGAAACAGAATATGATTTGAAGGAGAAATTTCTTCACCTTTTTGAAAATAAGCTTGTGCTATTGGCAACGCATCGACTTCATTGGATGCTCGAGATGGATTATATCTATTTCTTGAATAAAGGACGTATCGTAGAAGAAGGTACGCATGAAGAGCTGATGAAAAAGAAAGGACAGTATTATCAGATGGTGAAAATACAAATGGGGGATGAGACATGAATGATAAAGGCTGGGTTCTCCCTTATTTAAAAGAGAACAAACGATTGCTGTTATTTGTTGTTTTACTCGGGTTGTTAACGGTTTTTTCAGCATCGTTCTTAATGTATACCTCTGGATACTTAATTTCTAAAGCGGCAACAAGACCGGAAAACTTACTGATGATTTACATTCCGATTGTCGGTGTCCGAACATTTGGAATCGGGCGGGCCGTGTCGCGTTACATTGAAAGATTAGTCGGCCATGATGTCGTCTTAAAGATTCTTTCGAAGATGCGGCTGAAAGTGTATCAACTGATTGAACCGCAAGTGACACATCCGCGTTCTTCATTGAAAACAGGGGATGTGTTAGGCATACTAGCAGAGGATATTGAGCGGCTGCAGGATATTTATTTAAAAACTGTCTTTCCTAGCTTAGTGAGCCTATTTCTTTATTTAATCGCTGTTATTGCCCTTGGCTTTTTCTCTTGGCCATTTGCCCTTCTGATGGCGATTTACGCGGGGGTATTAGTCTTTCTGTTTCCGTTTGTTTCTCTGCTTGTCATGAAAGCGAAAACGCAGCAAATTAAACAAGGCCGTCATGCGCTTTATGGTCGTTTAACAGATGCGGTAATGGGTGTAAGTGACTGGCAATATAGCGGTCGTCAAAAGGAGTTTATTCAGCAATATGAGCAGGCTGAGCATCAGCTCTTGTTATTAGAACAAAAGCGTAATCGTTTTGTGAGATGGCGTAATTTAATGGCTCAAGTAGTGATAGCCATCATGGTTGTATCGATGTTAATATGGACAGCTAATGCCAGTGCTAGCGGGGCCATTGATTATACATTGATTGCTGCTTTCGTGTTAGTGCTGTTTCCGTTAACGGAAGCTTTCTTGCCGCTGTCAGATGCCATTAGCGAAATTCCATCGTATCAAGATTCGATTGATCGTCTATCGAACCTTGAAGAAACAAAGCAGCAAATAGCTACTGAGCATAAGGAAACAGTAGCCGAGTTGAAAGAACAGCCGTTAACGCTTCAGCTTGAACATGTCTCCTTTCAATACGAAGAGCATCGCCGCGTGTTAGAGGATGTGAGTTTCTCAATTACTCAAGGAGAGCATATTGCTTTATTGGGGCCGAGTGGATCAGGAAAGTCAACGATTTTGAAATTAATAGAAGGTGTTGTCCCACCAACGGCTGGATCTGTCACATTAAATGGTGTCGCCACATCCCACGTAAGCGATACTATTTCCAAGTGGGTCGCTGTCTTAAATCAGCATCCGCACTTATTCGATACGACGATTTTAAACAATATTCGTTTAGGACGACCAGATGCAACGGATGAAGAGGTGTATAAAGCAGCGAAGCAAGTGCAAATTCATGAACTGATCGAATCGTTACCGCATGGCTATGAAACGCCAATGCATGAAATGGGCAGCCGCTTTTCTGGCGGGGAGCGGCAACGGATTGCGCTGGCTCGTATATTGCTGCAAAATGCTCCCCTCGTGATTTTAGACGAACCAACTGTCGGACTCGACCCAGTGACAGAGAAAGAACTGCTTACGACTATATTTGCTGTGTTAAAAGGCAAGTCGATTTTATGGATCACCCATCATTTAGCGTTCGTTTATCAAGCTGATCGTGTGCTGTTTCTCGATCAGGGAAAAATGATATTGCAAGGCACGCACGAACAGCTACTAGAGACCAACGAGCGTTACCAACGTCTTTATAAGCTTGATAGGCCGTTTCAAGTGTAAAAAAGCCTCCAGCCCATAGCGGACTGGAGGTGTTTCTTGTTTATATAAATAAATTCTATTTGTCATACTATGGGGTCATCAGACCTTTAAGGGTGTATTTATAAGAAGAGCGATAAAATAAATGTCCAAATACATACGAAGGCAAGAAAGCCAAAGCTGTATCTAATAGCCATTTTTGTTAAAGCAGATTCTTGTCCAGTGGCACCAACTGCTGCGGTAGCGATGGCCACTGATTGTGGAGAGACGATTTTCGCCATAACTCCTCCAACTGTGTTGGCTGCTACTAATAATGCTGGATTTGTTCCAATAATATGACCGGCTGTTGCTTGAATTGGGGCAAACAATGTGTTATTGTTCACAACCGATCCCGTCATAAATACGCCAATCCATCCTAAGATTGGAGAGAATAGTGGGAAGATGTTTCCTGCCGTTGCGACAGCTTCACCTAATGCAGTTGTTAATCCACCATAAGTCATTAGTTTGGCAATCCCGATAATGGCACAGATCATAATGATTGGTGTCCAAAACTCCATAATTGCTCGCTTTAGAAGTGAAAAACCTTCTGCGAAATTAATTGTTTTTGTGATCGCAATAGTTGTTAAACAAGCCATTAATAGAGCTGTTCCAGTTGCGCCGATTAAGTCCATGCTCATATTGATTGAAGAACCCGGAATTGTAAATTTGATCACTAAATGATTAAGCGCGCCACCTTCAGCAAATAAGCCCTTAAACGTAGCAGAGCTCCAAATTAATACATAAACTGTTAACAATAGGAATGGTGACCATGCTTTGACGATTTCGCCAAAAGAATAAGTCTCAAGCTTCGTTTCTTTTCCATTAAGTAAGAATATATTTTTTGGTTTCCATTTTTTAAGAAATACAGTTAAAGCTCCCAATGTTATTAAAGATGGAATAATATCTGCTAATTCTGGCCCAACGAACATTGTCATGAACGCTTGAGAAATGGAATAAATCGTTGATGTTACTAAAAGAGCTGGGAAAACTTCCTTAACTCCTTTAAATCCATCAAGCACCCAAATTAATAGGAAAGGAATCATAAAGTTTGTAATCGGTAAAGTGAAGGCACTCATTTTCGATACGTCCATTGAAGTAACGCCTTCTAAACCAAATGTATTGATAATACCTACAGGGATCCCAATTGCTCCAAATGCACCAGCGGCCGCATTGGCAATTAAGCAAAGCATCGCTGCTTGCAATGGTTGAAAGCCTAATGAAATTAACAATACGGCACAGATCGCGATTGGCACTCCAAAACCAGCTGCTCCTTCAAGAAAGGCGCTTAAGCAAAATCCGATTAATAAAAGCTGAAGACGCTGGTCTTGCGTTACGTTGGCAATACTTCCACGTAAAGTATCAAATAGCCCAGACTCCACTGAGATTTTGTATAGCCAAACAGCCATAACGATAATATACCCGATAGGGAAAATTCCTTGAATCAAGCCTTGAATGACACTTCCGACGGATTCACCTGCTGGCAATTTAAAGACGAAAAATGTAATCGCAAATGTAACAGCTAAGTTAAGCAGTGCTGCATTAAGTCCTTTCATTTTAAAAACCGTTAAACATAAAAGGAACAAGATAATCGGCACCGCAGCAACTAGTGCTGAGATGCCAAGGTGATTGAATGGATCAAATGTTTCTACTAACATAATTAAGACTCCTCTTCGTGAATCGAATTATTTCCAAATCTGCGCTTGAATCTCTTTCAATGTTTTCACAGAGCGGTCAAATTGAGCTTGCTCCTGTTCATTGAGCGACAGTTCTAACACAGTTTTGGCACCTGCTCTATTTAAAACGGTAGGCACTCCAATATACACATCATGATGTCCGTATTCGCCCTCTAAAAGCGAGCCAACCGGTAAGGTGATCTGATGATCTTGCAAAATAGCTTTCGTTATTTTCGCTAATCCCATCGCAATCCCGTAATAGGTAGCGCCTTTCGCTTCAATAATTTTGTACGCGGCATCACGTACTTGTACAGCGATTTCTGCTTTACGTTCATCTGTTAGTTTTGGTGAAACCGGGATGCTCGAAACATTGGCTGAGCTCCAAACAGGAAGTTGTGAATCGCCATGCTCCCCGATGATGTAGGCGTGCACACTTGTAGGTGCAGCATTAAACTCTTGGCCTAATAAAAAACGGAAGCGGGCTGAATCCAATATCGTTCCTGAACCAATGACTCTTTCTTTCTGAAGACCCGAGTATTTCCATGTCGCATAAGATAAAATATCAACTGGATTGGTAGCCACTAAAAAGATACCATTAAATCCAGACTCCATCACTTTGCCAACAATGGATTCGAAAATCTTGACATTCTTATGGACGAGATCTAATCTAGTTTCCCCTGGCTTTTGTGCGGCTCCTGCACAAATGACGACGATTGCAGCATCTTGACAATCTTCATATGAACCAAAAGTGATATTCATTGGACTAGGCGCATACACAACTCCGTGGTCTAAATCCATAACATCGCCTTTTGTTTTTTCTTCATTTAAATCAATGAGAACGAGTTCATTACTGATTCCTTGGTTCATTAAAGCAAAAGCGTAACTTGAGCCGACAGCACCTGTTCCAATTAATACCACTTTATTTCCTAATGTCATCTCCAAAGAAAATTCCCTCCAATTGAATCAGATTCGCAAAGCATTTCAGAAACCGACATAAAAAATAACACATTTCTAGTTCTTTTTCCACTAAATTTTTTTGAGAATTTTTTCATGCGTTTATTCTTTTACATTTTAAAGGAAGAAATTCATCTATATAAATGAATTTTGCCACCAAAATAAGATAATTATGTATAAGGACAAGCTGTTACAAGAGAGGGGTTCGATGAGGGGAAAGCAGAAAAAGTAGGGTCAGCTCCCTTTGTTTTTGTGAGACTTGGATAAGCTCTGTTAAAGTATAAATTCCTATAAATAAGGGAGCTGAACTTAAATAATTATGTTATTTTAAGGCAATACACCTTTCTTTTACTATTTCTACTAACATGTTAAAGACCATTCGATCTTTTATATTCACGCTGTCTGTTGTATGTTTTTCCAATTTAGGTAAATCAATTTGGCTATTATCTTTGGAAATGATTTTCTCTAAATAGTGTTCAATCGTAGAACGGGACATGTCTGTGACACCATATTTGTCAATCCACATGTATAATTCATAGATCGTACAGACTAATAAGCGTTGATGGTCAAATAATTGAGTATCCAGATTATCTTGTAACTCTTGGTTATTTAATTTCATTTTATTCTCAACCATCGTGGTCACCATGAATAGGTTCTTTAGTCCATAGCTGTTACCTGTGCCTTTCAGTTTGTCTTGCACTTCTTGCAACATTTCTCGAATGATGTCTTGATACATTTCTGTTAAGTCTCGATTGGCATCTTCCATTTTATACGGATACACGAACTTATTGATTAATACAGCGAGAATGGTTCCGGCTATTACCATGTAAATACGGTTGAGGGTTAGTACCTCTGTTGTCCCTGTTACTAGAGCTGCTGATCCGATAGCGGACACGGTGATTAAAATCGTGCTGTAACGATACTGCTTAATATAATTATTTAAATAACCGACGAGCATTAAAATCATCACTCGTTCTGTTGCACCGTCGAAGATGCTGAATAAAAGAATAACTAATATAGAGCCTACTACTGTAGCGAAAATTCGATCCCGCATTTTTTGTTGAGAATGCTCATATATCGGGATCACTAAGGCCAGGATCGTAAAGATGATCCATCTTCCTTCACTGAGTTGAAAAAAGTCGGATATAAATGCTGCGATACTGATTCCGACACCCATGCGGACCGCATAAGATAATTTAATCGAGTTCGTATGTTTCACGTTGTTTCCAATGTTTAATTTCCGATATTTTTTTGGTATTTGTTCAAACTGCTTAACAAGGTTTTTATTCTTTTTATTTAATTGCTTCAACTCAGTTAAATGAACTTTTATAAAGTTCATATGGTTTAATATACTTAATGTTTGTGGCGAGTCAGTAACATGCTGTTCGTACTTCTTAAAGATATCGGAGAAAGAATCATTTAACTCATCAACTGATGCGCTTTGATCCAAATTAGACGAAACTAATATTAAAAAGCGATGCAAGTCTTCCCAAATTTCTTCGTCCCATTCATCTGCTGGGACTTTATTTAATAATAAATTAATTTTTTCCAAAGAAGCAGATAAGCTTAGTTTAATTCTTGCTTCTTCTCCTAAATAAAATCCTTCTTCCCGCTTATCAAAAATCATATTTCTCAAATTGTGAATAGCATTTGCAATCGTCTCTTCTAAATCGTCGATATTTTTATTTTGTTTGAGACTTTCTATTTTTTTGCATAATGTGGTGCATAGTTCACTTAAAAGTTTATTGCCGCTTTTAGATACTTTATTTTTATTGACAATAAGTTGCAGTGCCATAATAGCAAGAGCTCCAAAAATGAGAGACCCAAGACGAAGAGGCATATCACTTAACGGAACAGGTGTGACTAAAATAAATAAATATTGTAACGAAAAGGGGAGATATAAAGGGTTTCTTACGTTATACAACAGTGAATAACTTAAGAAAAACATGGCTGCAAAGTTAATAGGAATGGCTAGCCATATATTTAAGCCCGCTAAAAAAGCAGCAATTCCAATAAATAAATTGAAGCCTATGAGTTTGAGTGTTTGATTAATAGGACGTACGGTTAAATCTCTTTCTAACAGCATAAGCATCGCTGTAATGGTCGTTACCCCAATTAAGCTATTCTCTGTGCCGAAAACGGATTGAAATCCGATAATAAAGCCTACAATAAAAATAAATAAAATCGTTTTCCCGATTATATCTTTAATCATGTAATTCCTCCTTTATGTATATTGTGATTAAAATCTCATTATTGATCGATCTAATGGCCAAGAAAATATTTTAACGTTTAAATATTAAACATCAAAAATGAAAAAAACACAATCAATAACTGAGAAAATAGATAAAAAAATAAAAGGCAAGCCGAGTTTGAGCTCGTCTTGCCTTTGTGGTGTAGTTTTTTTACTTTCGTGTCTAAACAAGCGCCTTCCGCTTTTCGGTGTCCAGCTATAGGCGCTAGCGACTAGTGTACTTCCACCATCCTCCTTACGATAAGTCAACATCGATTCACTGTCGTTCATCGTGTTTCCTTTATCTTATACGGCTGGTTCCAGTCCATACGTCGCTGAACAAGCGCCTTCCGCTTTTCGGTGTCACAGTGCTTCTTTAATTACTTTTTTGTAGTAGAGCACTGATAGCAGGCCAAAAATGGAGTATAGGCCCGTATAGATGACCATGACGATGATCATAGGTGCCCACACTTCTGTACCGAACAGGAACCAGCCGGATTGAACGGCAAAGTAGCTGTGAAGCAGGCCGATGATTAATGGAATCCCGAAGTTAAAGAGTTGTTTCATTTGGATTCCTTTCAATAAATCACCTTGTGTGTAGCCGATTTTTCTTAAAATCGTGTAATTATCTCTTTCTTCTTCACTTTCATCCATTTGCTTAAAGTATAAAATACAGCCGGATGTGATCAGGAATGTAAGTCCTAAGAAACCAACGATAAACATAGCTAGTCCCATAACTGATTTCTGTTGAGTCACCATATCCAGTTGGGAATGGTTGAAACCATCTTGACTGAAAGAGAAAGTATTGAAAATTTTATTTGCTTCTTTCACCTTTGCGTCATCTTTAATCTCAATGCCAATATAGGTAGAGGATTCTTTTTGGATTGCTGGATCTAGGTCCTTCTTCAATCGCTCAAAAATGGTATCGTCTACGATGAGAACAGGCAATCCTCCGGCAGTAAAGTAAAAGGAGGCAACAAAATCTTCCTTTAGACCAATATATTTTTGTGTAAGGACGTTATTTTTCCCTTTTAATCCGATTTGTCCAGCCTCTTTCAATGGCATAAATTTCTTGAATAAGTCGTTATATCCAGTGAACATTGCTTCATCAGCGGATAGATCTACGCCTTTTATAGACTTGTCACTGATGACAGGAAGTGGTGAATTTTCAGGGTCCATATTTTCGTTTTCCTGCTTGGACTCTAATATTTGTGCCATATCGGCATTAGCTTGAATGATCTCTAGTTTTTGTTCGCTATAGGAAATATCCTTAGCCTCTAATTCTTTTGTGAATTGTGCGGCATGCTGTTCGTTTGTCATGGCAAAATCATGAGGCACATAGTTCTCAGACATTTTTTCAGCGGAGTAATAAGAAATATAGCTAAGTGATAATAATCCGATCGCTAGTGCGGAGACGGTTGTAATAATCGTTAATAACATCGCATTTGATTTCATGCGGAACATAATCGATGACAGTGATAGCACATCGTTAATATTTAAGTAACCATCTTTCTTTTTTCTAATGATGTTGGCAATGAAACGGACCGAACCTTTGTAGAACAGGTATGTACCGATAATGACTGTCGCAAGAATAAAGGTCATCGCAAGAAATAATTCTTTCATTGTGACAAAGTCGCCGCCAAATAACTTCGATGATGTATAGTAGCCAACGATAATGGAGACAACTCCAGTGATACCGAGGATGATTTCCATTAGCGAAATCTTTTTTACTTTACCTTCTGTGGTAGATGTGACTTTAAACAATGATAAAATGGTTTGTCGTTTAATAAAGAGGTAGTTCGTTAATAAAATCAACAGATAGACTACCGCAAACACGATCAATGTTTGAATAAATGCTTGCGTGGAAAAATGTAAATTAGCGATTTCTTCAATACCTAGTATTTTAAATAAAATCATCATAACCAGCTTGGAAATGGAAAATCCAGCTAATGTTCCGATCATTAACGAACTGAAGTAAAGAATAAAGTTTTCAATGCTCAAGAGACGAAAGATTTCATTTTTGGTCATGCCAATTAATTGAAACAAGCCAATTTCTTTACTGCGTCGCTTCATAAAAATTTTATTCGCATACAGCAGGAAAATGGATACAATCGCTACAAGCAAAATCGATGCTGTTCGAATGGCAGCGCCCCCTTTAATAGATCCTTTTGCTTCATCCATTGCCGGGTCATATTGCAGTGTCACAAAGGCGAAGTAAAGCGCCACACTAAACACTAAAGCGAAAATATAAAGGTAGTAATTCTTTATATTCTTTTTCAAGTTGCGAAGGATCAGTTGATTAATGCTCATGTTGCACCCCGCCTAGCACAGCTTGTGTTTTCATAATGTCTTGGAAGAACATTTGCCGGTCTTCATTACCCTTATTTAATTGAGTGTAGATCTGGCCATCTTTAATAAAAATCACTCGGCTGCAATAGCTCGCAGCGACCGGGTCATGCGTAACCATAATGATTGTTGCTTGCCGTTTTTGGTTTAGTTCACTTAATTTATTTAATAAATCAGAAGCGGATTTTGAATCAAGGGCGCCGGTTGGTTCATCAGCGAAAATAATGCTTGGCTGATGAATAAAGGCTCTCGCAGCGGATGTACGTTGTTTTTGACCGCCGGATATTTCACTTGGGTATTTATCTTTCAGTTCTTGAATACCTAGCTCCATCGCTAATGCTTGAAAGCGTTGATCGGCTTCTTGTTTCGACACTTTCATAATCGATAGCGGCAGAAGAATATTTTCTTTCACGGTCAATGTATCCAGTAAGTTATAGTCTTGAAAAATAAAGCCTAAATGATGCTTACGGAATTCGGCTAATTTTTTTTCTTTAAGGTTTGTCATTTCATTTCCATTAACTTTAATGTTTCCCATGCTGACTTGATCGATGGAGGACAGTACGTTCAGCAAAGTCGTTTTCCCCGAACCGGAAGGCCCCATGATACTGACAAACTCCCCTTTTTCAATCTGTAAATCTATTCCTTTTAATACTTCTTGTTTGTTGAATTTATTTCCATAACTTTTATGAATTTTAGTGGCTTCTAAAATCGTCATTTAAATCTGCTCCTTTTTGAAAGATTGCTTGTTTATGTTCTTTTTTCATTATAAAAGGATTAAGTATATTTCTCCTTCGAATGATCGAACAAAAAAGGAAAGCATGTGACATTGTTGTCACATGCTTGTGAGATGAACGAATTCGTTTCGCTTAGGAAACGTTAATGTGAAGGTTGTTCCTTTGCCAAGTTCAGATTGCACAGTGATATGAATCAGTAAAGGCTTGGCGATTTTTTTCGTTAAATACAGTCCCATTCCGGTTGCTGCGTTGTCTTGATGCTCAGTTGTGGACGTAAAGCCTTTGTCAAAAATGCGGGGCAGGTCCTTTGGATCAATGCCGCGTCCGAAATCTTGTACTTGAAGTACGGTTTGCTCATTTTCTATATAGCTTTTGATGATAATATCAGCAGCTTCGCTATATTTAACTGCATTTGTTAGCAGTTGCCGAATGATAAACGCGAGCCATTTCGCATCGCTTAAAACCGTAGCTTCGTTTAACTCTACATCAAAGCCAATTCGTTTTTGGATACACCATGAACGCAATGTGTTAATTTCTTGAAAGATCATGTCCTCTAACTGAACTTGTTCAATGTATAAATCATTTTCCATAAAAAGCATCCGTTTTTGATGCAGCTGTTGATCGAGCAGGAGGTGAATGCGCAGCCATTCATGCATCATATTTGCTTTCAGCTTGTCATCTTGTAAGCGGTCAATAATTAAATGCATTGCGGTTAAGGGCGTTTTCACTTCATGAATCCAAGCTAATAGCTCATCTTTTTCCTGTTCAAGCAGCAATCGGCTTTCAGTTGCTTGCTGTTTAAGCCGCTTTGTTTGCTGTGTCATGCTTTCTAGGATGATTTGTTCAAATGGGCTTTCCGGCAAGGAAAGATTCGTAATATCGAGGTCCTGATCCCAGTTTTGCAGGCTTTGATAAAATTTTGTTTCTTTGTGATAACGGACGATTAAAAAGGAAATAAAAACAAGCGTCGATAAAAAGACGATATAAAAGGAGGACTGAACGGGAATCGATGGATCAATAAAAACGACAAGAATAACTAATAACTGCAGAAATATAAATAGCATGATCCAGCTCAGGCGTTCACGTATATAGGTTTTAATCATGGAATAAGTCCTCTTCTTTCGCCATATACCCTTGGCCGACTTTTGTCACGATATAGCTTCCGAGGCCAAGTTCATCCAGTTTTTTTCGTAAACGGTTCACATTGACCGTTAACGTATTATCGCTGACAAAGCGCTGATCGTCCCATAAACTGTTGATCAATTCCTCACGGCTGACAATTTTATTTTTTTGCTGAATCAGCTGTTTTAAGATAAAGATTTCATTTTTTGTTAATTCGATCGCCCCTTCTTGATTGGTGACGCTGTTTTTCTCATAATCGATGGTCGCCCCGCACCATGCTTTTAGCTCAATTGGTTCCGTATTGTAGTTGTAGACGCGGCGAAGAATCGCTTGGATTTTTGCGATGAGCACGTCAAAATGAAAAGGCTTTTGGACAAAGTCATCGGCTCCAAGCTGCATTGACATAATCATATCGGTCGGGTGGTCGCGAGAAGATAAGAAAATAATCGGAACATTCGAATGGGAACGGATCAATCGGCACCAATGAAATCCGTCAAACTTTGGTAATTGAATATCGATAATGACTAAATCTGGTTTGATTTTTGTGAACTCTTGCATGACTTGGCCGAAATCAGTCACCCCATATACATCATAAGACCATTGTTCTAAGCGATTTTTTATTTCATGAAATAAAGAAGCATCATCTTCAATTAATAATAATTTAAACAATAGATTCACCACACAGTTTTTGGTTTTGATTAAATTGTATAGGAAAATCTTGAGAAGTGCCAAGAGCACATTCATGTTTCGGATGTTTTGGCGGTTTGGCTATAATACAATCGAGGTGTAAATGATGAAACAAAATATTTCCATTGTATGGTTTCGGCAAGATGTCAGGATAGCTGATCATGAGCCACTCTATCGGGCTTGTCAGTCAGGTAAGCCCGTGCTGGCTGTTTATATTTTTGATGAACGTCAACATGGAAAAACGAGCTTCGGTTTCGCTAAAACAGGGAGCTTTCGTGCGAAGTTTTTACGTGAAAGCGTACAGGAGTTACAAGAAAATCTTGAGAAGCTAGGCATTTCACTTTATGTTGCGCAAGGTACTTCAGAAGAGATCTTTTCTGCGCTATCTGAAAGGTTTCATGTGAGCGATTTATATTATTACCGTCTGTATGGAACGGAAGAAATGGAGATGGAGCATCAGATAAAGGCCGTTTTACAAGAAACAGTTATTCACTCTTACGATGGATATACCTTATATCACCCGAACGATTTACCTATTTCGCTTGATCAATTGCCGAATACATTCACCGCTTTTCGAAAAATGATTGAAAAGACAGGAAAGATTCGGCCGCCTTTCCCTATTCCCGCTTATAAGGCAAAAAAAGTGATACTGAATAGTTGTGTTCCAAGCTATTCAGATCTTCGTATGACGGAGCCGATGATGGATGATCGAGCTGTCTTTCACTTTTTAGGAGGGGAAGGAAAAGCGAAGAAGCGTCTTGCCTATTACTTATTTGAATCGAAACGGATTCTTCAATACAAGCAGACGCGCAATGGCTTGCTCGGTGAAGATTTTTCATCGAAGCTATCTCCCTGGCTAGCGAATGGTTCGCTGTCTCCACGTACAGT
Organism: Bacillus sp. REN10; assembly: GCF_016820555.1. Taxonomy (GTDB): domain Bacteria; phylum Bacillota; class Bacilli; order Bacillales; family Domibacillaceae; genus Bacillus_CE. The sequence goes on from NZ_JADHDW010000010.1 coordinate 87,885, forward strand.
TTATGAGCAATTGAAGCGGTTTGAAAGTGAACATCAGTCGAATGAAAGCACTTATTGGCTTTATTTTGAATTACTATGGCGAGATTATTTTTGCTTTGTGTTAATGCGATATAAAGAACAATTTTTTCAAAGAAGCGGGCTTCGCCGGTTGCCATTGAAAAAGGCTGTGTATGATGAGAGAAAACTGAATGCTTGGATTGAAGGCGAAACGGGCTTTCCGTTTATTGATGCGAATATGCGGGAGCTGAAATCGACAGGGTTTATGTCCAATCGAGGACGTCAAAATGCGGCCAGCTTTTTTGTGAAGAACCTTGGTCTTGATTGGCGTATCGGAGCGGAGTGGTTTGAATCTTGTTTAATTGATTATGATCCAGCAAGCAATTATGGCAATTGGTTATATATTGCCGGTGTAGGCAATGACCCTCGTCCCTTCCGCTATTTCAATATTGTCAAACAAGCGAAGCAATATGATCCAAACGGGCAATATATGAAACATTGGTTACCAGAGCTTGCAGCGCTTCCAGTTGCTTTTGTTCATGAACCAGAGCAACTATCTGCCAGTGAGCGGGAATTTTATGGAGTGACAGATTATCCTCAGCCGATTGTTTCGCTATCTCAGTCGGTTGAACAGTATAAAGCGACTGATATGAAAGCTCGGAAAAGGAGGTAATGTAAATGGCCACTTGGTGGTTATTTGGTCATCAGCTATCAACAGACCTCGAAGGCTTTCAACAAATAGAGAAAGAAAAAGACATCATCTTGATGATTGAAGCACGTTCGCGTTCTGTTTGGCATCAGTATCATAAAAAGAAGCTTGTACTTATTTTTTCAGCGATGCGCCATTTTGCTGCCGAGTTGCGATCGCAAGGCTATCAAGTCGATTATTATAAGGTTGAGTCATTTGATGAAGGCTGGAAACAACACATGAGCAAGCATCATCCAATTCATCTTCGTCTTCATCTGCCAACTGATTTTCGGCTGCGAAAAAAGCTAGAGAAATGGCTGATGAAAACAAGCGAGCAAGGAGTAGAGATCAAGGTCTTTACAGAGGATTCCTTATTCCTTGTTCCAGAAAAACAATGGGAGCAACTACTGCCATCCCGTGCCCAATGGAAGTTAGATCCGATTTATCGCCAACTGCGCAAAGAGCATGGTATCTTAATGGACGGCATTCATCCCGCAGGGGGAAAGTGGAGCTACGATGCAGAAAATCGCAAGCCTCCGAAGAAAGGGCTCCGCTTTATTCCGCCATTATTTATAGAAGCGGATGATATGACGAAGCAGGTGATAGCAGAAGTAGAGCAGGAATACAGCACACATTTCGGTTCAACGGAAGACTTCGCTTATCTGGTTACGAGACAACAGGCATATGAAACGCTATCTTACTTTATCGAGTTTCGTTTGCCTACCTTTGGAGATTATCAAGATGCTATGTTGCTAGAGGATCCCTTTATGTCTCACTCTTTACTAGCAGCAGCGATGAATATCGGTCTGCTTCATCCGCTTGAGGTGATTCATAAAGCCGAGCATGCTTATCGAGCGGGTTTGGCTCCATTAGCGAGTGTAGAAGGGTTTATTCGCCAAATTCTAGGTTGGAGAGAGTACATTCGTGGAGTTTATCTCCGATTAATGCCGGAGTATGCTAAAGTCAACGAGCTCGAACACACCAATCCGTTGCCCAGCTTCTACTGGGATGCGGACACAAAGATGAATTGCTTAGCAACAGTTGTATCAGAAGTGCATCAACATGCTTACAGTCATCATATTCAAAGGCTTATGGTGTTGGGGAACTTTGCTAATTTAGCTCGAGTTAATCCGCAACAAGTAGTAGATTGGTTTAATCAAGTATATATTGATGCTCATGATTGGGTTGTGCTGCCGAATGTGTTAGGAATGGCCTTATATGCCGATGGAGGAAAAATGTCTACAAAGCCCTATATTTCATCTGGTCAGTACATCAAACGCATGAGCAATTATTGTAAGCAGTGTGTGTTTGATCCGGCTAAACGCAGTGGAGACAACGCTTGCCCTTTTACGATATTATTTTGGGATTATTTAGACGATCATCAAGAAAAATTAAGTACCCATCCTCGCATGGCCATGATGTATAAAAACCTCAAGCGAATAGATGAGGAAGAAAAAAAGCAAATAAAGCAGCAGGCGCAACAACTTTTTAAAAAATTTGAATGACAGCAAAAAACCGGCTTTTACCGGCTTTTTTGCTGTAAATATTTTTTATCGTTCATAAATAAGCGCCAAAAGTAAAAGAAACCAGGGAAAAGGATCGCAAACCCTACAATGTAAGTGACAAATATCGTCCGAAATGAATTGGGGTCTGTAAAAGCAGATTGAATCGTTACATTGGGGTAAACGATGTAAGGCAAGTGAGCTTTCCCATATACATAACTAGCCACTAAGTATTGAATGGCCACCGCAACAACCGCTAGCCTTGGCATTCCGCGAACGCTTTTATCTTGAATGGAAGGTAGAAAAAGGGCTATCCCTCCAATGAAGAAAAAGCCGATTGAAAGAAACAGCAAAGGAAGGTCATCTATCATGCGTTCGTACAGCCAAGGGGCTTCTATTTTCAGCGTCCACATAATAAGAAAAGCCATCCCTAACGAAATCGGCCCAAGAATGCGAGCATCGCGTACGTACGTTTCATAGGCTTCTTTTTCTTGGGAAGCTTTAGAGTAGTCTGCTAGTAATAAAGAAGAGAGAAAGAGCGTACTGCTAATCGCAAAGCCGATAAAGGCATATTCATTAGGGCTCGTAAATAATTTTTGTAAACTCAATATGGGCGTGCCATTGTGATAATCAATAAACGCACCATGGGTGATCGGCAAAACACTAATTAATAGCCCGGGAATAAAAATGCCCGTAATGCCTGACACATACGTTAACGGTTTTTGATAGTCAGTGGCAATGTTCGAAAAGACGAGAAAGCCACTTCTAATCGCTAGCAATAGCAGGATGATGCTTCCCGGAATGAGCAGAATGGTGCCTAACACGTAAGCAGCAGCAGGAAACAAACTATAAACGGCCACTACTAAAGCAACAATAAACGTATTTGTCACTTCCCATGTGGGAGATAAGTAGCGATTGGCGACATTCGTTGCTCTCGTTTGTTCTCGGTTAATATAAATCATCGACCAAAAGCCGGCACCAAAATCCATCGTAGCCATGACAGAATAGATGAAAACAAATCCCCAAAGCACGGTAATGGCAAGTAATGCATCAGTCATTGGTATTCTCTCCTTTCTACTTGAACGAATTGGCTATGTATTTTTCTTCTGCTTTCTTTAAATCATCTAGCTCTGTATTTTTTCTAAAGAAATATAGAAGTACAGCTACAACGGCTGTGCTTAAAATGATGTAGACGATAAAGAATAAAATAAAGAGAATCATTAAATTAGGAACCGATGTGACGGAATCAGCGGTTCGTAACACACGGTAAATGACCCAAGGTTGTCTGCCGCTGCAAGCGAAAATCCATCCGCATTCGATTGCAATGATGGCAAGTGGACCTGAAAAGACAAAAACCCAAAGCAAAGCTTTCGGAAAATGCTCTTTTTTGCTTAGTTTTTTCCAAACAAGCCCAATGAGCGCTACAACAATAAGAAGGGAACCGATGCCAACCATTATGTTAAATAATGTGTGGATAAATAGCGGCGGCCAATATTCTTCTGGAAAGTCATTTAATCCCACAACGGTGGTATCAAAGCTGTTGCCAGCAAGAAAGCTCAACAGCCATGGAATTTCAATCGCTCCTTTTACTGATTGTGTGTCACGATCGGTCCATCCTCCAACCGCTAAAGGGGCATGTGACTGGGTTTCGAATAACCCTTCCGCAGCCGCGAGTTTTTCTGGCTGATATTCATGTAAATATTGGGCGGATTCATGCCCGTTAATGGCTGTTAAAAAAGAGAAAATCCCCCCAACTACTAAGCTGATCATCAAGGCTTTTTGATGAAAAAGATACACTTTTGATTCTCGTTTATTCTTCATCATTTTATAGGCAGCGACAGAAGCCACAACAAATGCGCCAACGATATATGCGGATAAGGCAACATGGCCGGCTGTGACGAAAAAGCTCGGGTTAAAGAATGCAGCCCATGGATCGAGATCAACAAACTGTCCGTTTTCATAGCGAAAGCCGGCGGGGGTGCCTTGAAAAGCGTGAACATTGGTGATCAACACAGCGGATGCCAACGCTCCTAAGGCGACGAAGATTAAGCTAATAATTCTCATCCACGGAGCAATTCGTTCCGCCGCATACACATAAATAGACATAAACAATGCCTCGACAAAAAACGCATAAATTTCAATTTGAAAGGGAAGCGGCATGACGCGACCAATGACCTCCATAAACCCTGGCCATAATAGCGATAATTGCACGCCCGCAATCGTTCCAGTCGGAATTCCTACCCCTAACAGCACGGCAAATGTTTTTGTCCAGCGCTTCGCCATCACGACATAATCTAGATCCTTCGTTTTTTGATACAGTAATTCAGCTGTTAAAATCATGAGCGGCAATCCTACTCCAATTGTCGCAAACACAATATGGAAAGCCATCGTTGTCCCGAATAAAGAACGGGCAATTAATAAATCATCCATCCTATTACGTCCTTTCCTCTTTTTCCTGCTATGTCATATCCTTTCCAATCCCGGGAAGGATATGTATAGAGAAAACAGGTGTTAGCACATAGCTGAGGTATTGAAAATTTATTATGGAAGCAATCATTGTTATAATAAAATTAATGATTTTCGTAAAGAACATGTAAAGGAGAGGATTAGTGATGGCGGAATCAAGCCAATTAGCTACATTTGCAGGCGGATGTTTTTGGTGTATGGTCGCTCCATTTGATGAGCAGCCAGGAATTAAAGAAGTAATTTCCGGATACACAGGCGGGCATACCATCAATCCAACGTATGAAGAGGTATGTTCCGATACAACAGGACATTATGAGGCAGTACAAATTACGTTTGATCCTCATGTATTTCCATATGAAAAGTTATTGGAGCTATATTGGCAACAAATTGATCCGACTGATGCAGGCGGTCAGTTCAACGACCGAGGGTTATCGTATCGGACCGCGATTTTTTATCATAACGAAGAGCAAAAACAGCTAGCGGAGGCTTCTAAAGCAGAACTAGCCGCCAGCGGTCGTTTTCAAAAGCCGATTGTAACAGAAATTTTGCCCGCAGCTCCTTTTTATGAGGCGGAAGAAAAGCACCAGCATTATTATAAAAAGAACCCATTTCACTACAATATGTATAAAGAAGGCTCGGGCCGCGCGCCATTCATTCGCCAGCATTGGAAGCAAGTCAAAAGCGATGAGCAGTTGCGCAAAGAATTAACGCCAATTCAATATGAAGTGACAAGAAATAATGCGACAGAACCACCCTTTCGCAATGAATTTTGGAATCACACAGAAGAAGGCATTTATGTCGATATCATTTCCGGGGAGCCGCTTTTTAGCTCGCTCGATAAATACGATGCTGGCTGTGGCTGGCCGAGCTTTACAAAGCCATTGCGCCGCATGGAGATTGCCGAGAAATTAGATACCTCTCATGGGATGAGACGAATCGAGGTTCGGGCGAAAACATCGGATTCTCATCTCGGTCATGTGTTCGATGATGGTCCTGGCCCTGATGGTGCACGCTATTGCATCAACTCAGCGGCTTTGAGATTTGTGCCGAAAAGTAAGCTCGTTGAAGAAGGATACGGCGAATTTTTAAGTTTATTTGAATAAAGTAAAACACACTTCCGGTTAAGCGCTTTGGAAGTGTGTTTTTTATTTCCTAATAAAATATTTTTCTTTGCAGAATATCCAGTGCGTGGTTAATTTCTTCAAGCTCTTCTTTTGACGTATTCTGTATTCGATCGAGAAAACGGGATTTTATATATTGAAAAGCTTCACTCATCATGATTTCTCCATCTTTTGAAAGACGAATATAGTGTTTTCTGCGATCTTCAGTATCGGCAATTCTTTCGATTAAATTTTTTTCAGTTAATTTTTTAAGCTCCCGGCTTGTATTGGGCATAGACATATGCTGACAATCGCTAATGTCACTCGGAGTAACAGGCTCGCTAACAGCGATGTATTCCAAAATACTATATTGAACAGGCGTGATGGCGCTAGATTTAGCATCTTTCGTTAATTCATGCGTTACACGATGAACCGAAGATGAAAAGGCCACAAATTTATTGAATAAATCTTCTTTGTTCAAAATGATCACCTCTTATTGACAAGGTAACAAAAATGTTATCTCAAAACAATTATCATTTGACAACTAAATAAGGAGGTGTTATCTTTTTGTTATCATTTGATAAATAAAAGAGGTGCAATGAATGAAAGTATTAGTTATTTACACACACCCAAATCATCAAAGTCTCAGTTATGCCTTTTTGCAAGAAGTCATCAAAGGAAGTCGTGAGAACCCGAATATAAAAGAATTACAAGTATTAGATTTATATGAAGAGGCTTTTGACCCACTCCTTGTATTTAATGAGAACAAACGAAGACGTGATATGCATCGTGATCCCGAATTTGACAAGTATAGAAAACAAATCATGTGGGCAGACAAGATTGTCTTTGTCTATCCCATCTGGTGGGGAAGACCGCCTGCGATGCTGATGGGATATATCGACCAAATATTTGCTTCCGATTTTGCTTATCGAGATAAGCGAGGTTTCCTATCGGAGGGTCTTTTAAAAGGAAGATCGGCCGTGTGCATTTCGACTATGAAAGGACCGACTAATTATCCGTTATTTTTATTAAACAATGCTCATAAAGCCTTAATGAAAAAAGCTGTATTGGATTTTGTCGGAATCAAAAGAGTAAAATTTTTCGAATTTGGCTATATGGAAAGTCCAAAAGGAAAACAGGTCAAGAAGCTGGATAAAATTTATTGTTATTTTAAAACAGTTGAAAAATAAATTGTTTAATTTCAAATTCATGTAGAAGCTTCCTAAGAAAATTATGATCTTGATTTTGAGCCATTTGTATTTGATGTAACGGCGAACTGATTGGCAGCACGTATCATTTTTTTGTTATATAATGTATGAAAACAGACATTTCCTTGAAGAAGTGTCTGTTATTTTTAAATGGAGAGATGTTATGACAGAACAAGAGTATGATCAAATGCTGGGGATTGACACGATTGGACTGAAAGAATTCCCGTTGCAATTAGTTCATTACAATCGGTATGAAGCAACACCGTATGCGGCATTGGACGAGCTATTTCGTTCGTATGAGTTAAATTATACAGATGGAGTGGTGGATGTTGGTTGTGGGAAAGGACGATTGTCATTTTATGTCCATCATCGTTTCCAATTGTCGGTGACAGGGATTGAAGTGAATAACCAGTTATATGAAGACGCACTTTCGAACAAAGTAAGCTATATGAAAAAGAGCCACTCCAAAGCGGGGACTCTTCGTTTTTTATGCGGTCCCGCTGAAAAGTATACAATAGAGCCAACAGACAATCGTTTCTATTTTTTTAACCCGTTTTCGATCCAGATTTTCATGAGGGTTGTTCATCATATTTTGCTTTCAGTTGAACAGCATAAGCGGGCGGTTGATCTTATTCTTTATTATCCAACGATCGAATACATTCACTTTTTGGAACAAAATACATCATTTGAGCTTTTCAAAGAAGTGAAAGTTCCTGAGCTTTGTGAAAAAGATGAAAATGAACGGTTTTTAATTTTTCGACATGAAACGTAAAAATGTTTCACGTGAAACAAAATTTCGAGGAGGACTATGATGAAAAAAAACATACATGTTGTCGGAGCAGTGATTGTTGAAGATGGAAAAATTTTATGCGCTCAACGCGGAGAAGGAAAAACATTATCTTTAAAGTGGGAGTTTCCAGGAGGGAAAATTGAGCAAGGAGAGTCACCTGAGGAAGCATTGCGTCGCGAAATTGAAGAAGAGATGCAATGCAAAATCGAGATTGGAGACCAAGTCGAACATACCGTGTATGAATATGATTTTGGTATTGTTCATTTAACAACTTTTTTATGTAAGATCATAGAAGGGAAGCCCGTTTTAACAGAGCACGTCGCTGTGAAATGGTTGGCATCACATGAGTTAACTGCATTAGATTGGGCGCCAGCGGATGTTCCGGCAATTGAGAAATTAAGTCAAATATCTGTTTTGCATTAAAAGGAGCGGCTACAAAAAACATCAAGTATAGGTGGTAAAATGGGAAGTTTTATTCATAATTTAGAAGCGTCGTTACATACTGGGTTTATTAATCAACAGTCAAGCCAAATAGGAAATTATCGTCCGAAGTTATTGGTTAATAATGTGCAAAAAAATGAATATGTTTTAACTTCTTTACTAGAGGAATTAGATCATTGCCAATCCTTTTTATTTTCGGTTGCTTTCATTACAGAAAGCGGATTAGCGACATTAAAGTCTCATTTTCTTGATTTGAAGAGAAAAGGTGTGAGCGGGCGCATTTTAACGTCGACATTTTTACAATTCAATCAGCCGAAAGTGTTTCGCGAGCTGATGAAAATTAGCAATGTAGAGGTTCGCTTAACGAATGTCAAAGGATTTCACTCAAAGGGATATATTTTCACTCATGACCATTATTATTCCTTAATTGTAGGCAGTTCCAATTTAACGGCTCATGCTTTAAAAGTGAACTACGAATGGAACGTCAAGCTCACTTCTCATGAGAATGGAGAAATTGTTCATCATTTTAAGCAGCAATTTGAAGATGTGTGGCAGCAGTCGGATATTTTGACCGAGCAATGGATTGAAGAGTATGAAAAAATATATCAGCAGCAAGCGAATAAACGATTAGCGGAACAAGTAATTGAAGGGCCACCTGCTTATCAAACGAATGCGATCGAAGAGGCTTTACGAATTCAGCCGAATAATATGCAGAAAGCGGCATTGGAGCAAATCGCCCAATTGCGAGCAACAGGTGAGAAAAAGGGACTAGTTATTTCTGCCACTGGTACCGGGAAAACGTATCTTTCGGCGTTTGATGTAAGAAGGTTTGCACCCAAACGGATGTTGTTTATTGTGCATCGTGAACAAATTTTACATAAAGCAAAAGCGGATTTTCAAAAGGTATTAGGCGGCGCAGATCAGGACTTTGGTATTTTATCGGGCACGAATAAAGCTACCGAGGCAAAGTATTTATTTGCAACGATCCAGACGATTTCAAAAGAAAATTATTTAGCTTCATTTGATCGTGAAGCGTTTGATTATGTGCTAATTGATGAAGTACATAAGGCGGGAGCTAAGTCCTATCAGCGTGTCATTGATTATTTTCAGCCAAAGTTTTTAATTGGGATGACGGCTACACCTGAACGGTCAGATGACTTTAATATTTATTCATTATTTGACTATAACATTGCCTATGAAATTCGTTTGCAGGAAGCGTTAGAGGAAGATATGTTATGTCCGTTCCACTATTTTGGTGTTACCGACTTCCGCTTTAATGGGGAGCTTATTGATGATGCGACAATTTTATCACGGCTTGTGACAGAAGAAAGGGTGCAACATCTAGTCGAGAAGATCGAATACTATGGATTTTCTGGAGAAACTGTGAAAGGGCTCATTTTTTGCAGTAGAAAACAAGAAGCTGAGCAGCTCTCAGCGAAATTAAATGATCTGGGTTATCGGACTGTTGCTTTAACAGGCGATCATTCTCAAGAGGAACGTGAACAACGAGTAATTGAATTAGAAAATGGAAATCTTGACTATATTTTAACAGTAGATATTTTTAATGAAGGAATCGACATTCCGAGCATTAATCAAGTCGTAATGTTAAGGCAAACACAATCGAGTATTGTCTTCATTCAGCAGCTTGGTCGTGGTCTTCGTAAACACGCATCGAAGCACTATGTGACGATCATTGATTTTATCGGAAACTATAAAAATAACTACTTGATCCCTGTAGCATTGTCAGGCGATCGCACACAAAATAAAGACAATATTCGCCGAAAAACGATGGATACGAGTTATATTAAAGGGGTTTCGACGATTCATTTTGAAGAAATTGCGAAAAAACAAATTTTGCAATCGATTAGTGAAAGCCGCTTAACCAAATTGGCAATGTTAAGGGAAGCGTTTGTGGAACTGAAGAATCGGTTAGGAAAAGTGCCTTTATTATATGATTTTATCGTGAATCACTCCATTGACCCGTTAGTCATCGTGAATGAGCATGGAAGTTATTATCAATTTTTGACGAAAATAAAAGAGGATACGCCAGTCATATCAGCCTATGAAAATCAGGTGTTAACGATGTTGTCGCAAGAAGTGTTAGGTGGCAAACGGAGACATGAATTGATTTTATTACAGATGCTGCTAGAGGAGGATGAAGTCGATTTTCAATCGTACCTCTCCCGTTTGCAGGAACAGCAATGCCCGACAGGTGAAGCAGTTATTCGTTCGGTTCATCGCTTATTTGAGTTATCCTTCTTTACGCAAAGCCAGCAGAAAAAATATGGACAACAGCCGGTGATTGAATGTACGGAAGGTCAAAAATATCTTTTTGCTTCAGAAATGCAGACAAGTTTAAGAAAAAATATATTTTTCAAGAACATGGTTGAAGATATTGTTAAATGCGGGTTCGAGAATAATAAAAAGTACCGTAATGATGAACCGTTCACTTTGTATGAAAAATATTCAAGAAAAGATGCCTGTAAGCTATTAAATTGGGAAAATGATGAGAGTTCTACTGTATATGGTTATAAAACGAAGTATCAATCTTGCATCATATTTGTCACTTATCATAAACAAGAAGTTGAGGCTAGTGTGGATTATGGGGATGAATTGTTAAATCCGGAGTTGTTCAAATGGTACACAAGAAGCAATCGGACGCTACAGTCAAAAGAAGTACAAACGATTATCGAAGCAGAAAAGAGCGGCATCGATATTCATATTTTCGTGAAGAAAGATGATGACGAAGGACGGGATTTTTATTATTTAGGACAAGCCCTCCCTGACCCTGCCAGCATTGAGCAAACAACGATGAAGGACAAGCATGATAAAGAGATTCCCGTCGTTCATATGAATTTGGTGCTGGAGCAACCCGTGCCGCATCAGCTGTATCATTATATTAAAAGTGACGATCAATAAATGGATGGGAGATGCAAACAGTGAATCCGCCTAAAGAGGGCATTAAAGAAAATTTGCTTCAATTTCTTTTGTTAGTAGTCATTAATCTATTTGTCGGTTCGATGGTAGGAATTGAGAGAACGGTGTTACCGATCGTAGGTGAGGAGCAGTTTGGGTTAGCTTCTACCAGCGCTGCTCTTTCTTTTATCATTAGTTTTGGTTTTTCCAAGGCTGTGGTTAATTATTTTGCCGGACAAATTGCGGATCGGTTGGGCAGAAAAAAGGTTCTTTTGATTGGGTGGGCAATAGGATTATTTGTACCGTTATTGATTATTTTTGCCCATGCATGGTGGGTGATTGTGTTGGCGAATATCTTACTAGGAATCAATCAAGGGCTCACTTGGTCGATGACTGTGAATATGAAAATTGATTTGGCTAAAGCGAATCAAAGAGGAACAGCGGTTGGTTTGAATGAGTTTGCTGGTTATTCAGGTGTAGCCATCATGGCCGCCGTTTCGGGTTATGTTGCTTCATCGTATTCGCTGCGGCCAGAACCTTTTTATTTAGGAATTGCTATCGTGATCGTGGGGATTGTTTTATCTTTTGCTGTGAAGGACACGAGCCACCATGTTAAAGCGCAAATTCAAAGCGATGCTACTCGACCGTTTTCTTCTAAGGAAGTATTTCAGTTAACGACTTGGAAGGATAAGAACCTTTCAAGTATTAGTTTTGCTGGATTAGCAACCAATTTAAAAGATGGAATGGTATGGGGGCTTTTTCCCATATACTTTACAACTGTAGGTTTACATGTTAGTCAAATCGGAACAATTGTTGCCTTGTACCCAGCATCATGGGGATTTTTTCAGCTAGTAACAGGAGTATGGAGCGATAAGATCGGGCGGAAAAAATTGATTGTTTCTGGTATGTGGATACAGGCTTTTGCTATTTGGCTCATCTTATTTGTTCATCATTTTTCTTTGTGGATAGTGGGAGCCATTCTTTTAGGTTTGGGTACCGCAATGGTCTATCCTACGTTGCAAGCAGCTGTTAGTGATGTTGCTTTACCGAACTGGAGAGCATCCGCAATGGGGGTTTATCGTTTTTGGAGAGATTGTGGGTATGCAGTGGGTGCGTTAACGGCTGGTGTGATTACAGATGTAATGGGGGTTTCTTGGGCTATTGGACTAGTCGCTTTACTTCCTTTCATCGCCGGAGTCAATGCGAGTTGGCGCATGAATGAAACGTTACGAAAAGTGAAACAATGAAAGGATACTTAAAAGTAAAAAACCTAGGCATTCCCTCAATAGTAGGCGGGGCCTAGGCTTTATTTTATTTTCAGTTCTTTTTGTTCCACAAGCTGAAGATAGAGATTACGCACCACATGAGTTTTGTATGTTTCTAGCTTTCGTCCTTCCAGCTTTGTGATGTTGGCTTGTTTTAGTTGTTGAATAAACCAGCCTTTAGAATATAAATGAGCCATAAAGAAATTCCTCCTCCATCATGGGTTAACATCAATATATGGAGGAGTCGTAAAAGAAGTGCTTGTTACATTATCCTTTTTCGATATACATTTCTCCCATGACTTCTTTTAATCGGTATTTATCAGTATTCAGATCTTTTTCGATAAATGATTTGACTTGATTTTGTTCTAAATCGTACATGACTTCTAGTTCTTTCGAAAATAGCCGCTCTTCTTTTTCGAGAAGGTGAGAGAGGGAAGGAAGCGGCTTAGGTTGCAGCTCATTCGTCTCTAGTGCTTGCATGAGCCCTTTTACGTAATAATCCAGCGGCCGGGCTCCAACAATTTTGATACCTTTGTTCTCTTCGTTTACGATAATGATCGTTGGAAATCCGCGTACACCAAGCGACGCAGCAAGTGCAAAGTCTTGGTCTAACAACTGCTGTCCTATTGTTTGTTCAGCTTTCTCGATAACCGTTTCGCCATCAAGCCCGATTTGATTGACAATATCCATCAATATTTGTTTTTCCCCGATATTTTGGTTAAAGGCAAAGACGGCTTCTCGTGCTCGGCGTAAATACATGTTAGCCAGTTGTTCATCCTTTTGCTGGATGATTTTAAATACACGAGAAGCTGGATAAGAGGATTGTATGGGATTATTTAGCCATAAGGAACCATCAATCGGCATCCGAGAATGTTCTCCGACTTCCTTCCAATGATCAGCTACATCGGCCGGACGACCAATTCTATTTTTTACATCAGCAAATCCATCCCATCCTTTGAGTAATCCACCCATCACTGTGTGCATCGTAAAGTAGTGCCCATATTGCTTTTCTACTCGGCGCAAAACGGGTTCAAGCGCCCAGCAGTGGGAGCAAATCGGATCGGTCACATAGTAAAGTGTGATCTTTTTTTGTGGTGGACTCAAATCAATCATTTCGATCGTGTCTTCTCCAACTTCTCCGCATACCCCTGTTTCTAAATCGCAAATCATTTTATCGTTATTCATATAAAATCCCCCTATTCATTGATTTTATATTGCCCTGTCTTTGTTGAAATTTAGCTATTGAGCCATAAAAGTAAAAATCATCTCTTTGTATAAATATTGTACTTAGTATCAAAAATATATCAAGTGTGGAAACTTATATTAAAATAATTCCGATAAAACTAATAGTATTTATTGACTTAATTAAATTTATTTTGTAGGATATAAATTAAATTGACTGACTAGTCAATCGTGAGGGGGAAAGAGATGGGTGAAGTTGGTCAAAGTGGAGATCGGCGAGAGCAGATTTTACAAATTTCTTTGCAATTATTTGCTAGCCGGGGCTATCATAAGACAAAAATTTCCGATATCGTCAGTGAAGCTGGAGTGGCTCAAGGGACTTTTTACTGGTATTTCAAAAGTAAGGAAGCAATTGCCCTAGAAATTATTCATAAGGGAAGGCAAAGTTTATTAGAAGTTGTGTCGCAAGGGTATCGTCAATCGCCTGGAACGGTGCAAGATACGGTAAGAGCCTCTGAGCGTTTATTTGAGTGTTTGTTTTTGTTCTCGCGGGATAACAGATTTTTTATGGAGATTTTACTAGGGGGCATGGAAAGTGAAGCTTCTATTCACAAAGCCATTATGGAAACCCGCCTTCAAGTAGAGGAAGCCTTTAAGAAAAATATTGAGCGAGCGATTGAGTTTGGGATTTTGCCAAATAATGATCCTGCCATCCAATCGGCGTTATTAGTCAGCTTGCTGGAAGGAATTTTATCGAAATGGCTGTTTGGGCCAATTACCACTCATTCCAACTTGCATCAAAAAACAGCGAAAGAGCTGGCGAGGGAAGTTGTTCGCTTTGAATTTTTCGGATTATTAGGAATATAGAAAAGAGGAGAATACGATGAAGAAAAATATAGTTCACTTGATCATCTTGCTTGTTGTTTTTGCGGCATTACTTAGTGCTTGCAGCTCGGACAAGTCAAAAGACAAAGACGCGAAGGAAGAAGGTCAAGAGAGTTTATTGAACCAAATTAAAGAAGAAGGCAAATTGAAAGTTGGTTTAATGGGTACTTACCCTCCATACAACTTTTTAAATGATCAAAAAGAAATGGATGGTTTTGATGCGGATATTGCTAAAGAAGTAGCGAAGCGATTAGGAGTAAAGGTTGAATTTGTGGCACAGGAATTCTCTGGAATGATCGCCGGTTTACAAACGGAAAAGTTCGATGCAGTGATTAGCCAAATGACAATTACCGATGAGCGCAAAAAGCAAATGGACTTTTCTGATCCATACATTACGAATCATGTGAAGGTGATTGTTGCGGAAAATAATAATGACATTAAGACGGTAAAAGATTTTCAAGGAAAAGACATTGGCGTGGGCTTAGGAACAAATGATGAAACGTATCTTCGCACAAAATTGTTGCCAGAAGTTGGAGAGTTCAATATTAAAACATATGATGATGTTATTACCTCATTAAAAGATTTAGATGCGGGTCGTATTGATGCAACGATTAACAATATTTATGCGATTAAACCAGTGGTTGAGAAGAACGGCTTCAAAATTAAAGCAGTTGGTGAGCCGGTTAAATCTGATCAAGCGGGTATTGCGGTTCGTAAAGGCAATGAAGATCTTGTGAAAGAGTTGAATAAAATTTTGTCAGATATGAAAGCAGATGGCACATATAAAGAAATTTATGTGAAATGGTTTGGGGAAGAACCGACAGAATAAGAAAGGACCATCGTAAATAATGGATCTTGTATTAGATAATCTGACCTTTTTATTAAAAGGAGCGTATTATACGCTCCTTATCACCATTGTATCGATGTTTTTTGGCTCGATTATAGCCGTTATTACCGCAATTGCGAGACTAAAAGGAAATCGGCTAATTCGATGGATCGCCCGTGCCTACGTATCGATTATTCGTGGGACACCAACGCTGGTGCAAATCGTTATCGTTTATTACGGGTTAGTCGATTATGGAATCCGGCTAGACCCACTGCCAGCAGCTTTTATTGCCTTAAGCATTAGTATCGGTGCTTATTTATCGGAAACGTTACGCGGAGCGATTCAATCGATTCCGAAAGGGCAAATGGAAGCCGCTTATGCATCCGGAATGACGCCTTTTCAGACAATGAGAAGAATCATTTTACCGCAAGCTATTCGAGTCGCCATTCCGCCAGCTGGAAATACCTTTATTGGAATGTTAAAAGAAACGTCGCTTGTGTCGGTCATTACTGTCACTGAATTATTGCGTTCAGCCCAGCTTTTAATCGCCCAGTATTATGTGTATATGCCTTTTTATTTAGCCATTGCAGTGATGTATTGGGTGATGAGCACAGGCTTCTCCTTTTTCCTTGAAAGATTGGAAAAGCGTCTATCAATTTATGAATAAATGGGAGTTTTCTTATGATTAACATTAAAGGATTGTCAAAAAGCTTTAACGGACAAGAAGTGTTAAAGGGAATTGATTTGACAGTAGCTGCGGGAGAGGTTGTTGCGATTTTAGGCCCCAGCGGTTCAGGGAAAAGCACCCTCCTTCGTTGTATTAACGGGTTAGAAGAGATGACGAGCGGTCAAATACAAGTCAATGATCTTTTGCTGGCAATTGCACAATCGAAAAAAGAGCAGAAACAGACGATTCGTGATATACGAATGCATACAGGGATGGTATTTCAGCAGTTTAATTTATATCCTCATAAAACGGCGCTTGGCAATGTCATCGAAGCTTTGATGACAGTGAAGAAAATGGAGAAGCAAGCGGCGATTCAGAGGGGAGAAAAATTGCTTGCCCGGGTAGGATTATTAGAGAAAAAGGATAGCTATCCATCCCGGTTATCAGGTGGACAGCAGCAGAGGGTGGCGATTTCACGAGCGTTAGCGATGGAGCCAGAAGTCATGCTATTTGATGAACCGACTTCAGCTCTTGATCCAGAGCTTGTCGATGAAGTACTAGCCGTTATTAAAGAGCTTGCACAAGAGGGAATGACGATGCTGATTGTGACACACGAAATGCAATTCGCTCGTGAGGTAGCCGATCGGATCATTTTCATGGCAGATGGTGTCATTGTGGAAGAAGCAAAACCAGAACGATTTTTTACCAATCCGCAAACGGAGCGGGCGAAGAAATTTTTGAAAATGATGTAAAAGAGGGAGATAGGAAATGAAAGTACATACAAAATGGCAAGGACAGCGTGCCTTTACTTCAGTCGGAGATTCAGGCTATTCGGTGGAAATGGATGCGACGGAAGCTTACGGCGGGGCTGGAAAAGGGTCGACGCCAACAGAGCTGTTATTAAGTGCATTAGCAGGCTGTATTGGCATTGATGTGACGATGATTTTAAAGCCGCATCTATCCTTGATTGATAAGCTTGAAATTGAAACGGATGGAACAAGAAAAGAGGAGCTTCCGAAAGGGTTCACTTCGATCAATGTTACGTTTATCATTGATGGGGCAATTGATAGTAAAAAGATTTGGCGAGCAATTGATCTTGGAAAAGAAAAATATTGTGCCGTATCCGATTCTTTAAAAGCAGATGTTACTTTTCATTTGATTCTAAATGGAGAAAAACAAGAGCAGCTGCAACAATAAAAACGATCAGTTAGGAAAGGCTTTCTCCTAACTGATCGTTTTTTTTTGCTCACTACTTTTGTCGTTCCTATCAGAAGCGATGTTTAATTGCTTAAATTTCAGATAAAA
Source organism: Bacillus sp. REN10 (assembly GCF_016820555.1). Lineage (GTDB taxonomy): Bacteria > Bacillota > Bacilli > Bacillales > Domibacillaceae > Bacillus_CE. The sequence goes on from NZ_JADHDW010000010.1 coordinate 105,123, forward strand.
AAAAGTAGTCATGATTAAAGAAATTGTCCCGAAGATGACGGTCATATACGGCAAACCGACTGCATCCAATAGAAATCCTGTCATTAATAGAACGACTTGGAACATGATGCGGTCTAGCATATTGCGGAAAGAGAAGAACCTTCCGTGAAAATCTTTCGGCACCTTTGTCTGAAAAAGCGTTGCCGCCGTTGGGAAAAAGCAGCCGACAGCAAAGCCGAATAGCGTAAAAGCGAAAACAGACAGGAAGGGAATTTGCGCAAAGTATAACAGCATCTGTGATAACCCAATCATAAATGAAAAGAAAAATAGAATCGTATAAGGTGAGAATTTATCGCTTATTTGTTTCACAACGAACGCTCCGAGCATAAAGGCTACACCTTCAGCGGTATAAATCCAGCTTTTAATCGCGGAACTGTCTTGTAGTTCACTAATATTCATCACCATAAGATTAAATCCACCGATAAATAGTAGTGGAACGAGCGTCAAAACAAGCGTCATAAGTAAAATAGGAAGTCCTTTAATTACAGGAAACACTTCTTTAAATCCAGCGTTAGATGATGAGGATTTTTCCGAGTTTCTTTGTCCTTCTTTCGATTCGTCGAAACTTAAAAATCCTGTCAAAATAAATAAGATTAAGTAAGCGGCTAATGACAAGACATACATCGTGGAAAGAGACATGATGACTAAAAAAATTCCCGCCACTGCTGTTCCGATAATGCGTGAAAGAGTGGATACATTCATATACACTCCGTTTAGCCGCAACAGTTCGTTTTCTTCCACGACGAGTGGAATGGCTGCTTGCAATGCAGGAAAATAAAACGCGGCAGACATTTGAATCAAAATAAGAAAGGTAATCATCCACCATACGGAACCTGTTTCAATGGCTATTAGCATAAAAATAACACTGATTGTGCGAGCAAATCCGGAAACAAGCATGACTTTCTTTTTACTTGCTTGATCAGTCACTTTACCAGCAAGCGGTCCGACGATAATGCCAGCAAGCAGTCCAATAGCTAAAATGATAGACTTTAAGAAATCCGACGGTACTTTCTCTTGCATAAATTCAAGGTTTCCAATAATCCCAAGCCAAAGCCCTAAACCAGCTACAAATTCTCCAACTAACAAGATCCACACATTTTTATTTTTCCACATGAAGATAGCCTCGCGTCCTGTATTTATTTCGTATCTCTAAAGATACGATATCTTTTCATTTTTTCCTCTTACTTATTGAGAAATAAAAAGCCATTGAATCTCTTTTTTTGCAGATGATTCAAATGGCTTTTTCAATGGTTGTTATTTTTTAAGCAATAAGTACATGAAATATGGTGCTCCAATGAGGGCAACGACAATTCCAGCCGGCAAGCCATCTGGCTCTAATACATTTCGTCCAATCGTGTCGGCTACGAGCAGAAGCCAGCCGCCGATGAGAATGGCTATAGGCAGGAACAGCTGGTTGCGCGGTCCTACTAATGCTTTAGCCATGTGGGGCGCCATCAGTCCGATAAAGGTAATGCCTCCTGTCACAGACACGGCGGCAGCAGCGAGAGCAACGGCGGCAAGAAGCAAGGTGATGCGCTCTTTATTAATGGAAATGCCTACACCGATCGCTACCGGTTCATTGAGAGCCAAAATATTCAATCGGTTTGCTTTATATAAAGTGAAAGGAATGAGAACAACAAGCCATGGAAGAATTGCCAAAATAAATGGCCAATCCGTACCCCAAATGTTCCCGGACAACCATTTCACGATAAACTCGACTTTTGAACGCTCAGCGGCTGAAATCAGAACAATCATAGTACCTGATAAGGCCATTGAAAAGCCAACGCCGACTAATACTAGTTTAACAGGTCGAAGTCCTTCCCTCTTATTATATGAAAATAAGGAAATGAGACAGGTCGTTAGCATCGCACCAGCAAAAGCAACGAGCGGCAATAAGTAAACAAATGAGCCGGCATCTATAGGGAAAAATAAAAAGAAAACGGCGATAGCAACGCCTGCTCCGGCGTTGATTCCAATAATTCCGGGATCAGCCAAATCATTGCGGGTTATTCCTTGCAAAATAGCACCAGATAAGGCGAGAGCCATTCCGGCTAGTAAGGTAATAATGATTCGTGGCAGTCGAATCGAGAAAATAATAAATTCTTCTTTAAATGTGCCTTGCCCGAGAAGTGTGGGAATCAGTCTATCAAAAGATACAGAAGAATAGCCTATTCCGATGCTAATGACCATTGTTCCAATAATACAAGCTAATAGTATACTTAACAGCACACGTTGTTTTTTTATCATAGTTGGATGAATCATGAGAAGGTTTTCCCTCCTTTATTTACGATAAATAGGAAGAATGGTAAGCCCATTATTGCCACAATGGCTGCCACGGGTGTTTCATATGGGGCATGAATGGTTCGTCCAACTGTATCAGCCAATAGCATGAATATCGCTCCAATGACGATCGACATGGGAAGAATGAAGCGATAATCCGTTCCAACGATTGCCCGAACAATGTGCGGAATCATGAGGCCGATAAACGCCATATTTCCGACGAGTGCGACAGCTGCACCTGTAAGAAGAATAATCGCTATAAATAAAACGATTTTGATTTTTGTTGTTTTTTGTCCTAATCCAACGGCTACTTCTTCATTTAAACTGAGAATGGTTAGTTGTCTTGAAAAGAACAAGGCAATCAAGAGACCAATTCCGATAAATGGAGAAATCATTTGCAGTTGATTCCATGATGTGCCGATTAGTCCGCCTGCAGTCCACATCGATACATCTTTAGAAATGTTAAAATAAAGGCCCATTCCTTCGGCGATTGCGTATAAGAAGGCTGACACAGCGGCTCCAGCTAAAACGATACGCAGAGGGGAAAATCCTCCTTTTTTGATGGCTCCTATACCGAAAACCATCATTGATCCGACAGTTGCTCCGATTAAACAGGTCACCATAATCGTGTAATAATTCGCAGTAGGAATGAGTGCAATGGTTAAAGCGAGTGCGGCATTGGCTCCGGCTGTAAGCCCAAGTAAACCGGGATCTGCTAAGGGGTTTCTTGTTATTCCTTGCATAATAGCACCCGCTACAGCAAGGGACATGCCAACCAGTATAGCTCCCACTTCCCTCGGTAAGCGAATTTCGCGAATAAGAGAAATTTTTTCCCCTTTGGCATCGGAAGTAAGAGCTAGCCAAATATCTTTCACTGTCGTATCAGCAGCTCCAAACACACAAGCCACGATAAACATACTTACACATAAAAGAACAGCTGCCATGAGCTTATATATAAATGGGGTGATGAGTTGTTTTTCTTTCATTATTCATTTCTCTTCTTTCTATGAGTGAAATAAAGAAAGGGGGGGAAAGCGACCGATTGTTCAAGATTCCCGCCCGATTCGGAATAATTTGTGACTGGTTTTCTCGCATTTTCGACTAAAAAGGGCGACTTCCCGACTGATCCCCCCTTACCGAATAGAAAAAAGGGGCATCTATAAGCGAAATAATTGGCTCATAGTCCCCTTTTCATGTATTTATTTGCCAAGGAAGCTGTTCTTAAAGAAATCTAATTGTAGCTCTAACGTTAATGGATCATTAAAGTAGAATTCTTTTGCATTGACTTCAAATAGCTGGTTGTTCTTTACAGCAGGAATGTTTTTATATGTGTCAGTTTCTTGGAATGAATTATCTGCGTCGCTGTTTTTGCTCAAAACGACATAGTCTCCAGCAAATTCAGGAAGCACTTCTAACGATAGGGCGTAGTAGCCGTCTTTTAGAGCCATTTCTTTTACTTTGTCAGGCATGTTTAATTTCATTTCCTGGTAAAGAATTTCTGTGCCGCGACCCCAGTTATCGCCGAATACGTAAAGTTGTTTGTCAAACTTTTCAATGACAGAAACAGTGGCTTCTTCACCGATCTTCGCTTTAATGTCTTTTCCTGCTTGTTGGGCGCGAGCTTTGAAATCATCCACCCAAGCTTGAGCTTTTTTTTCTTTGTTTAATAGTTTTCCGATTTCGATATGCTGAGTTAAATAATCTACTTTTCCGTAAGTGTAGGTAACAGTAGGAGCGATTTCTTTTAGTTTATCTACGTTTTTAATAGATGATAAACCGATAATTAAATCTGGATTTAGTTCAATAATTTTTTCTAAGTTTTCATCAGATACTTCTTCTACATCTTTTAATTTACTCTCAAATTTCGGGTTCATTTTCGACCAAGAATCAACACCGACAAGGTTGACATTTAAGGACATGACGTTACCCGCAAATGATGAGAGAACGACGACGCGTTCGGGATTTGCTGGCACTTCTACTGGACCGTTTTCTGATTCATAAGTGATCGTTTCAGGTTCTTTTTTCTCTGCTTTATTTGTTTTTTCTTCTGACTGGCTACTGCAAGCGCTAACCATAAAGACGAGCAGTAGAAAGATTGGAAATAGCCATTTTTTCATGTTTGTTCTCCTTCAATAAGTTATACGTGATACACATTGGTTTATTTGTTCTTGGGTCACGCCCGATGTGGGCGTCAATATGGAAAACTTTTTGAAGCACATCGGGTGTCATTACTTCTTCACAATCGCCTGCTTTCACGATTTCCCCATCTTTTAAAGCGATCATATAATCGGCGAAGCGAGCTGCTTGGTTTAAATCATGAAGCACCATTACAATCGTTCGCTGTTGTTCTTGGTTAAGCGTTTGCAACAGTTCAAGTACCTCTAGTTGATGGGCCATATCTAAATAGGTGGTTGGTTCATCAAGGAAAATGATATCGGTTTCTTGGGCAAGAGCCATCGCGATCCAAACGCGCTGGCGCTGACCTCCTGATAGAGCATCTACAGGACGGAATTTAAACTCTGCTGTTCCTGTTACCTCTAGCGCCCAGTCAATGACCTCATAATCTTTTTTCGTGAGGCGACCAAAGCCTTTTTGATAGGGGAAACGCCCATAAGAAATGAGTTCTCCAACTGTTAATCCGCTAGCACTTTCCTGCATTTGCGGCAGAATCGCCATTTTCTTGGCGAGAAGCTTTGTGTTTTCTTTTGCTATGTTCTCACCGTCCAAAATAACGGTTCCAGATTGATGAGCGATAATGCGAGTGATGGCTTTTAGTAGAGTTGATTTTCCGCAACCGTTTGAACCGATAATGGTGGTGATTTTTTGGTCAGGAATTTCTACGCTAAGATCTTTAACAATAAGACGTTCACCATAGCCGATATTTAAGTCCGTTGTATATAGGCGAACCATTTATGAACCTCCGTTTAGTAAGTTTATTTGATAATGATTTTCAATATCATATATCTCAATACTATAATTTACTCATTTGCTGTTGTCAACCATCATTTTTAGAAAATTTGTGCAGCTAAGGATATTTGTTGTCAAAGAGAGGGAAAGCATGTATCATTTATTGATAATGATAATCAATTACAATCAAGTGGTGAGGAGCGGTTATAGATGGAGCAAGAACAACTATTTGATGTGACCATTATTGGTGGAGGTCCTGCTGGTTTATACTCGACGTTTTATAGTGGGCTTCGGGAGATGAAAACGAAACTGATAGAATATCAACCCCAATTGGGCGGAAAAGTGCATGTGTATCCTGAGAAGATGATTTGGGATGTCGGAGGGCTGACGCCGATTCCGGGGGCTCAATTAATTGAGCAGCTCGTGCAGCAAGGGTTAACTTTTGATCCAGAAGTGGTATTGAATGAAAAGGTGGAATCCATTTCAAGAAATGATGACGGTATTTTTGTGTTGCATGCAGCTTCAGGCCAAAAGCATTATTCAAAAACGGTGATTGTCGCGGTGGGTGGAGGGATATTAAACCCGCAAAAGCTAGAAATCGAAGGGGCAGAGCGCTTTGAAGTATCGAATTTAAACTATACGGTCAAATCATTACAACGCTTTAAAGGTAAAACAGTGATCATCTCTGGTGGAGGCAACTCGGCAATTGATTGGACTAATGAGTTAGAGCCGATTGCCAAACAAGTGTATCTCACATATCGGAAAGAGACCTTATCCGGTCATGAGGCGCAAGTGAAGCAACTAATGGATAGCTCAGCCATTTGTTTCTTTCAGACCGCAATTACAAAGCTAATTGCCAGTGACAATCATGAGGTGATTGAGCGAGTCGAATTGACGAATCATCAAACAAAAGAGGTGATCACTTTAGAGGTGGATGAGGTGATTATCAATCATGGCTATGAACGCGATACTGTTTTACTTGACCAAAGTGAAATCAACATTGAAAGAATCGATGATTATTTTATCGCAGGTAATTCTAGCAGTGAATCGTCGATTGAAGGGCTGTATGCTGCAGGGGATATTTTGAAGCATGACGGTAAGCTTCACTTAATTGCAGGGGCATTTCAAGATGCGGCGAATGCGGTTAATAAAGCGAAGCAATTTATTGAACCTGAGGCAAACAAAGCTGGGATGGTGTCTTCCCACAATGAAGTTTTTAAACAGCGGAATAGAGAATTAGTGAAGCAGATGATGAAATGAAAAAAGGGCTGTTGCAGAAAATTTGTTTTTACTCATTTTCTGTGACAGCCCTATGCTTATTGACTCAAAAAATAAATGGGCGTTTAATCTTCATCGTAAGATTGAGTAAACTCATGTATTCTCCCCCATTAATAATGGCTCATCAAGGAAATTACCATTCATTTGGTTCGTAATTGAGATCAGCAAATAATTGTTTTTTCTCTTTTTTCGTTAAATCGCGCCACTGTCCGATAGGTAAGTTATTTAAGTGGATATTCATAATGCGTGTTCGCTGTAGTCGATATACTTCGTAGCCTAAAGCGGCACACATGCGGCGAATTTGTCGGTTTAAGCCTTGAGTTAAAGTAATTTGAAATTCGTACTTTGATAGCTGTTCGACTTTACAAGGCAATGTTTTCGTATCTAAAATTCGGACACCCGCTGCCATTTCCTTTAGAAACTCAGGAGTGATGGGTTTGTCTACAGATACGATGTATTCTTTTTCATGCTTGTTTTCTGCACGCAAGATTTTATTTACAATATCCCCATCGTTTGTCAATAGAATTAAGCCTTCGGAATCTTTGTCTAATCGGCCAATGTGATGAATGCGCAAAGGATGATTGACTAGATCAATAATGTTCCCTTTGACTTTTTTCTCAGTCGTGCTTGTAATTCCAACAGGTTTATTTAAAGCGATATATACATGGTTTCTAGCGAGCCGAATCTGTTCCCCATTGACTCGAACATCGTCTCCGGGCTCGACTTGACTGCCGATTTTGGCTACTTTCCCGTTGATTGTGACTCGTCCTTCACTAATTAATTTATCTGCTCCGCGTCTAGAGGTTTTCCCGGATTCACTAATATATTTATTAAGTCGCAGGTTAATCGCATCCTTTATTTAGATTTAAAAAAAAATTTATGTTGAAGAATTTAATTATAATGGGAATTAAGCCAATAAAAAAGAGGAGTGAAATGCTTTTCTATTTTTATTTTCGAGGAGTTTTCTGTTTTTATACTGCTCTTTTTGTTCAAGGTGGAAAATGTGCGCTTATTGATTGCAATAACAAGAGGCTGTTCCCGGTGAATTGACTGGGAACAGCCTTCCGCATTTCAAGATCCAGCTCCGCCTCCTTGGGGCTCGAGTCAGATGTCAGCCTGACTGCATGACTGAAGAGCGCCATTGCGTCAGTCCGTCATCTGCTTGTCGCCCCAGGGCAGTCGACTCCGCATTTCAAGATCCAGCTACAGGCGCTAGCGACTAGTGGACTTCCGCGATCCTCCTTGCGATAAGTCAACATCGATTCACTATCGTTCATCGTGTTTCCTTTATCTCATACGGCTCGTTTCAGTTCATCCGTCGCTAAACAGCGCCTTTCGCATTTCTACTTACATCGCGTTTTTGATGATTTGGACGATTTCTTCTAGTTTTGCTTTGCGTGGGTTAGTTAAGGCGCAAGCATCTTTCATTGCATTTTCCGCTAGTGTTGGGATGTCTTCTTCTTTTGCACCTAGTTCTTCAAAGCCTTTTGGAATGTTCAGGTCATTGGCAAGGCGCTCAATGGCTTTAATTCCTTTTTTCGCTGCTTCTCTTTTGCTTAGTCCTTTGACGTTTTCACCTAGGAATTCAGCAATGTCTGCAAAACGTTCTGTTCTAGCAATTAAGTTAAATTTACATACATGTGGCAGAAGGATCGCGTTACAAACCCCATGAGGGAAGTTATAGAATCCGCCAAATTGGTGAGCGATCGCATGTACGTAACCTAAAGATGCATTGTTGAACGCCATACCTGCTAAAGATTGAGCATAGACCATTTGCTCACGTGCTTCCATGTCGGCTCCGTTAGCAACGGCACGCGGTAAGTATTTAGGAACAAGCTTAATCGCTTGGATGGCTAAAGCATCTGTAATTGGTGTTGCTGCTGTTGAAACGTAAGCTTCAATCGCATGAGTTAAAGCATCTAATCCAGTTGCCGCTGTTAAAGCAGGAGGCATTCCAGCCATAAGCTCAGGATCGTTGATAGAAAGTGTAGGTGTAACGTGTTTGTCAACAATCGCCATTTTCACTTTGCGTTCAGAATCTGTGATAATAGTGAATTTTGTTACTTCACTTCCTGTACCAGCTGTTGTATTAATAGCAATTAGAGGTACCATTGGCTTTTCTGATACGTCTACACCTTCATAGTCATGAATTTTTCCGCCGTTTGCTGCAACTAAGGCAATCGCTTTTCCGGCATCATGAGAGCTACCGCCACCAAGAGTGACAACGCTATCGCAGTTTTCAGCTTGATAAGCATCCAAGCCTTCTGCCACGTTTTTATCAGTTGGATTTGGTTCTGCTTTCGGGAAAATGGCTACTTCTACGCCAGCTTCACGAATGATTTTGGCAATATTTTCAGAAATACCTAATCCGTGTAATCCTGCATCTGTTACTAATAGTGCTTTTTTTGCACCAAGGCCTGCTAATCGAGAGCCTGTCTCATTAACAGCTCCACGGCCTAAGAGATTCACTGCTGGCATATGAAATTCGCTTGCTTTGTTTGTCATAAATCATTCCTCCTAGTAGTAATTAACTAAAATAAAGACAGATAAGACGAAATAAAAGCGTGTTAACATGCCATTCGAATGGTTGTATATACATGGATATTTTATTCAAAAATAGTATTCTATACAAATAAAAAGTTTTAAAAATTTATTATTTTTCGTATTTTTTAGCAAATATTTGAATGAGGAAGAATTATTTTGACATAATGCATGAAAAATCCGCATGGAATTTTTAATGGATTTAAAATAAAACGGAGCGTTGGCTGAATCAATGGATGTAATATAGTTATTTATAAGAAATATGTACTTGGGCAAGAATCAAAAAATCTGACCAATGATGGAAGGTTCCCTTTGACTTTACATACAATGGGGTGTATTTTCGTATTATAGTATATTCAAATAATCAGATATACAAATATTTAATAGAAGAAGGGATAAGATGAGAAAGAAATGGCTTTGGACGGGGAGATATGAAAACTACTCTCTAGATGCTTTTCAAAAAGATGCAATGTCTGGAGTTGTTGTTGGGGTAATAGCCATTCCGTTGGGGATGGCCTTTGCGATCGCTTCCGGGGTGAAGCCTGAATATGGGATTTACACGACGATTATTGCAGGGATATTAATTTCGTTGTTTGGTGGGTCTAAGTATCAGATTGGTGGGCCGACGGGGGCGTTTATTCCGATTTTGTTCGGGATTGTTATGACGTACGGATTTGAAAACTTATTAATTGCCGGATTTATGGCAGGAATTCTTCTAGTATTGATGGGAATCTTCAAGCTGGGATCGTTAATTAAGTTCATACCTAAGCCGGTGACGATTGGGTTTACTTCTGGGATTGCCATTATTATTTTTGTTGGTCAAATTCCGAGCTTTTTAGGGCTAACAGGTGTAAAGAAACATGAATCTTTTATAAGAAACATGAATGAAATTATGATTCATTTTGATAGCCTCAATTTTTATAGTATTTTAACTGCGGTCATTTGTTTAGTAACGGTGTTATATACGCCGAAATTATTTCCCAAAGTACCTGGACCGTTGATTGGCCTGCTTGTTTCAACGGTGATTGCCGCTGTTTTTTATCCTGGTCAAGTGGCGACGATTGGCTCGACCTATGGCGAGATTCCCAATACATTGCCGAAGTTTGCTTTCCCGGATGTAACGTGGGAGAGGGTGCAGCTTTTGATTCAGCCGGCGTTCGTCATTGCAATTTTGGGAGCCATCGAATCGCTTTTATCAGCGGTAGTGGCGGATGGAATGACCAATAGTAAACATAATAGTAATCGAGAATTGGTAGGGCAAGGGATTGCCAATATGGTGACACCATTATTTGGTGGAATTCCAGCTACAGGAGCGATTGCTCGGACAGCAACGAATATCAAGAATGGTGCACACTCCCCACTTTCCGGTGTGATTCATGGTGTTGTTGTTCTTTTAGTCTTGTTGCTGTTTGCACCGTATACATCGGAAATCCCATTGGCCAGCATGGCACCCATTTTGATGGTTGTAGCTTGGAATATGAGTGAGCGGCGTGTATTTTATCATGTGTTAAAGACAAAAACGGAAGATTCCTTTGTTTTGGTTGTCACTTTTTTACTAACCGTGTTTGTGAACTTGACGGTAGCGGTGGAAGTTGGACTTGTTTTAGCGGTGATTCTTTTTACGAAGCGGATGAGTGATATAATGGTGACAGAAAAGGCGTTGCCAAATCCTTATAATAAGCATGAAAAAGTGGAGAGTCAGATTGTGTCTGATACTCACGATTGCCCGCAAATTAGCATTTACAATGTGGAAGGTCCCTTGTTTTTTGGAGCGGCGCAGTCCTTTGAGCAAACGATTATGAAGACGATTCATTACAAGCCGAGAGTGTTGTTGCTACGGATGGGAAGAGTGCCCTTTATGGATACAACTGGTGAAGCTTATTTCTTAAGTATTGTTAAAAACTTCTCTAAGAATGGGGTTGTGCTGATTTCAGGAATTCAGTCTCAACCGAAAGAAGTGTTGATTAAGACAGGTCTATATGAGTTCATTGGAGAAGATCACTTTTTTGACCATACAGGAGAGGCGATCCATTATGCTCTCAAGCAATTAAAAAGAGATCAATGTCTTGGATGTAGGCATTTTGCATTTAGAGAATGTGAAAATTTTTCAGGCTTGAAGAAGAAAAAGGATGAAACAAGAGCGATGTCTACCACATGACAGAAAGAGAGGAAAAGAAATTGGTTCTTGAAATGCAGCAATTTAAAGCTGATTTTTTTAAAGCCCTTGCTCACCCGCTTAGAATCAAAATCTTAGAAATATTGGCAGAAGGCGATAAAAGCGTCAACGAAATTCAAAGTCTAGCTGGAAGTGAAGGTTCAGCTGTTTCCCAACAACTCACCGTTCTCCGCGGTAAAAATATCGTCACAGGAACAAAAGACGGAAACCGAGTCATCTATTCCTTAAGAGACCCAATGATCATCGAGCTTCTCGCAGTTGCTCGTCAAATCTTTAACAACCACTTAGTTGATACCATCACAATGTTAGATAAGATCAATGATTAGGTGTTTGCTATTCCTCGGAATTTGTCGAAAAAAAGAGTCCGTTTGTTGAACGGACTCTTTTTTGTTTGTTGTTTTATTTTTTGAATGCAACGATAACCGCAACTAATAAACCTCCTAAACTATCAGCAATCAAATCTCCCATTGTGTCCACGTTTCCGCCGCCTTGTGTCGTAGTTCCGAGCAGTTGATCGGCAGAGAATTCATAAATCTCCCAAAACACACCACCAAGTACAGAAACAGCGAATAGAAACAAGAAAACAAAGCGGCGTGACATGCCTTTTCTAGTTGCTGGCGTCAGCCAACGGTCCATCAGTTCTAAAGCTGCAAAAGCAATTAACCCACCGCTTAGAAAGTGAAGAAAGGTATCCCACCAGCCAAGGCTATAAAAGCGCATGAGTGAACCGAATACTTGGGAACCAATCAGGAAAATAAAATAGGAGACGACTAACGCCTTTTTTAGTTGCGAACGGCTTAGACGTTCAATTATAACCGGAAGCAAGCTGGCCACCATGCCGCCAATGCCAATTTGATAGCGATACACATCATTCGCAAACCAGAAAAATAAAAAACAGCCTAACATTATCATAAAATATGAAAAGCTTAATATAGTAGTCCATCGTGATTTCATCATTTTACTTCACCTCACTTTTTAGTTTACTAAAAAAGTAAGAAAAATGTTTCATTCCGCCTCCTACTTATTTATAAAAAGCAGAGCTCTATAACATATATGAAGTAGACGCTGGAAACGGCAAATGAGAAGATAGTAGATGAAGATTTTCCTAATTATTACACTTATTCAAATGAAGCAACGAGGAGTGAAGCAATGAAAATAGATGTAAATGACAAAATTAATTTTATCGAATTATGGCAAGAAGGCATGAAGAATTGGGACGGAGTGCTTCCGGAGCGAATGATAGATGATCAATTGGAAGAATCCTTTTGGCAACAACTGATTGAGAAGAAAACGGCGGAGGCGAATGAAGACCCTTATGCTAAAAAGATTCAAGGTTTTTTAGAAACATTGATTTTGCCGGAAGATAAGGTGCTAGAAATTGGTCCAGGATGGGGGAATTACACTTTCTTCTTAGCTGACAAGGCTAATCATGTAACCTGTGTCGATAGCTCAGCGAGTGTATTGACATTTTTACAGCATGCTAGTAAGAGAAAGAAACTCGACAATATGCAATTTATTGAAGGAAAGTGGGAGGAGCATACTGTTTCTGACCAATATGATGTTGTATTTGGCATGAATTGCTTTTATCGGATGTACAATATCGACAAGACGATAAGAAATATTCAAGAATCGACTAAACGACTAGCGATTATCGGGATGACGTCAGGCCCGATCCAGCCTCATTACTTGGATTTGGAAAAAGAATATGGCTACAAAATTAAATATCCGCGACGAGATTACATACATTTGCAAAATATCTTATATGAAATGGGCATTTATGCTAATTGTAAAATCATTCCTCTTGAAAGAACCTATCAATTCCACAGTTTTGAAGAATTAATCACGAAAAATAAAGCGAAAATTTTAAGTGAGTATGTAGATGATCGGCATTTGGAAAAAGCGCTTGAAAAATACGTGACGAGCGCCAATGGTACCTATCAGTATAAACACGATTTTCAAGCCGCTCTTTTATACTGGGAACCGCAGCGCACCGCTTATCAAATGTAACAGATCCCAAAAAGGAAAGCCTGCTTAATGGGAGGCTTTCCTGTTTGATGTAACCTCTGATCAATCTGTGCGAATGCTAATCAAGCGCGTTCACGTTACAAATTTAAGCTTTTTGTTCAAACAACTTGGCGATTTCAACGATGACGTTGACAGCTTTCTCCATATTATCGACTGAAGCATATTCGAAGCGGCCGTGAAAGTTCTCGCCGCCAGTGAAAATGTTCGGCGTCGGCAGTCCCATATAGGATAACTGGGAGCCGTCAGTACCGCCGCGAATCGGTTTCACGATGGGCTCAATGCCTAAGTTTTTCATTGCTTCATACGCGGTATCGACAATTTCCTTCACTGGTTCAATTTTTTCTCTCATATTGTAGTACTGGTCGTTCATTTCAAGAATGATGCGGTCTTCGCCATATGTTTCTTGCAAGTTTTTGACGATGTGAGTCATCTTGTCTTTTCTTGCTTGGAAGTGGGCTTTGTCGAAGTCGCGGATAATGTATTCCATTTCGGTTTGCTCCACATCGCCATTGATGGAAAGAAGGTGATAGAAGCCTTCGTAGCCTTCTGTGTATTCTGGCGCTTCCTCTGCTGGCAATTGCGCATGTAGCTCCATTGCGATTTTGGCGGAGTGAACCAATTTTCCTTTTGCTGTTCCAGGGTGAACATTTTTCCCTTTAATGGTGATCTTAGCTCCAGCGGCATTAAAACTTTCATACTCCAATTCACCGAGCGGCCCGCCATCAATTGTGTAGGCAAAGGCAGCATTAAAGGCATTGACATCGAATTTATGAGGCCCTCTGCCAATCTCTTCATCTGGAGTGAACGCCACACGAATTTTTCCATGCTTAATTTCTGGATGGTTAATTAAATAAGCCATCGCCGTCATGATTTCAGCTACGCCTGCTTTATTATCGGCACCGAGTAAAGTCGTTCCATTTGTTGTGACAAGCGTATGTCCTTTGTATTGTGATAATTCAGGGAATTCCTTTGGCGACAAGACGATTTGTAGCTCTTTGTTTAACACAATATCTTGTCCATCATAGTTGTCAACGATTTGAGGCTGGACGTTTGTGCCAGTAAAATCAGGCGTTGTATCCACATGGGCTAAAAATCCAATGACAGGAACATCTTTTTCCGTGTTAGCAGGCAGTGTGGCCATCACATACCCGTATTCATCGACCGTCACTTCTTGCATGCCAATTTCTTTTAACTCCTCTTCAAGCCTGCGAATTAACGTCCACTGCTTCTCGGTCGAAGGGGTTGTTGGACTATTTTCATCCGATTGGGTGTCTACTTTTACATAAGAAGTAAATCGTTTCAATAATTCATTTTTCACGATAGATACAGCTCCTTTGGAAATGTGTATCTTTTATTTTATCATAATTGATATTCAAGAAGTATTTAGTGAAGTTGGGTGGTTCAGGAAAGTAAAAAAGCAAGCATCATTTCCATGCTTGCTTGATCATTCTCATTTTTTCTTAATCGTAATCGTCCATTGGGCGTCGCCGCTTTGTTCGAAGTTAGTGACTTCGTGGCCTTCTTCCGCAGCCCAGCGCGGGATCGCTTCGGTTGCTTGCGTGCAGTCGAAATCGATGGTGAGTTCGTCGCCGCTAGCAAGCTCTGCTATTACTTCCTTTGCTTCGACTAATGGGAAGGGACAAACCATTCCGAGTACTTCTAATTTTTTTTGCATGATGTTTCCTCCTTAAGCCGTTTGCGTGCTTATTTTTATTTTTTTCGTCGCTTTTTGTCTTGGTCGAACGATGGTGAAGTAAGCGGCAGTCCACGTGCCGAGAATCATGAACGGTAAAGAAATCCAGCCTTGCCATGTGAATAGAGCCGTTTCGACTAAGCCGTTTCCGATTGAGCAACCGCCAGCGAGACTTGCGCCAAATCCCATTAAAATACCGCCAAATGCACTTTTGAGGCAAGTGCTGGCATCCGGTACTCGAAACCGGAATTCACCGCTTCCTTTAGCTGCAACATATGAGCCAATCAAAATCCCGAATACTAAAAATACGCCCCAGTTTAAAAAGGATGGATCTCCTGTTACGGCATATTGCAAAATATTCGCTGTTGGTGTTGTTACTCCAAGTCCAAACATTCTGCCTGTTGCTTCACTTAACGGCCAAGCAAGAATAGCAATGAGGCCAACGAGCGTTGCTGTGAAAAGAGGGTTCCACCGCTTTTCAAATAACAGATGGGCAAGCCCCGTTTTCTTAGGTTTCATTGTTGGAATTTTGATACTTGGTTTTGATAACTGCTTCCAAACTAATAAACCTGTAATACCAGCTAGAAGAGCCACGAGTATCCACGGAGAGATGCCTAATGTGCCGTAAATCGTTTGTGCTTCTACTTGTTGAGATTGGATCGAAGCAGTGACTGATTTCAGTGCTCCGCCTTTCATAATCGCACTTGAAACCATATACGTAGCGAGCGCAATCCAACTTCCAATTAGCCCTTCCCCAGCGCGGTACCATGTACCTGTCGCACAGCCTCCAGCGAAGATAATGCCAATTCCGAATACGAAGGCGCCGAAAATCGTGGCGAACCACATGAAGTTACCAAATTCAAATTGGATTACCCCGAATAAATGCAACAAATAGACGCCGATACTTTGAATGGAGATCGCTACTAAAAAAGCAACAAACATCCGATGATCTTTTGTTACATACATATCTCTAAATGCTCCAGTGACACAGAAACGTCCGCGCTGCATGACGAATCCGAGTAAACCGCCGCATAATAAACCTGTTAAAATCAGCTGAACCATATGAGCACCCCTTACTGAAATGTTTTGTAAAAGTAGTATAATCCTTTTAATCCGATAATTCAAGTGGGTATTAGCGGAAAAATAAAATTTTTGAATCGTTTGATTTTTAAGTAAGGTTAGTACAAGATAACAATGTAGGGTAAAGCATTAACATAGGACATAAATGGAGGATGCGACATGGATGAGCAACAGAAAAGGGAATTTCAACAACGTGTAGATGCAGTATTTGATGAAGAGGTCAGGAAAATACATGAGCAATTAGAACAAGATTTACTGATTGCTTTAGTCGGAGAAGTGAACGCCGGAAAGTCGTCAGCCATTAATAAAATTATTGGTAAAGATGTGGCGAAAACAAATCCTCAGCCTGGAGAGACCGTTAGCATTGATCCTTATAATTTAGCGGGATTGGAAAAGATTAAATTAATGGATACCCCAGGTTTAAATGATCCAAATGATGAAAACCCGAAGAAAACCGAAGCATTTATTAGCGAAGCGGATATCATTCTATTTTTCACGAATGCGGCAGGAACGGTTTTCTCCGATAGTGAAAAAGCAAAGTTTCGAGAGATTGCCGCTCATAATGAAAATATTTTGATTGTGTTGAACAAAATTGATGCAGCAGAGGATATAGATAGCCTAGTCGCGTTTATTAAGCAGCATGCAGGGAGTCAGTACGATGTCGTGCCGATTTCTTCTAAAACTGGGCAAAACATTGATGTGTTAAAGGATCGAATATTGACGTTGCTTGAAAAAAAGGG
This sequence comes from Bacillus sp. REN10, assembly GCF_016820555.1. Classification (GTDB taxonomy): domain Bacteria; phylum Bacillota; class Bacilli; order Bacillales; family Domibacillaceae; genus Bacillus_CE. The sequence goes on from NZ_JADHDW010000010.1 coordinate 121,882, forward strand.
GAAAGACATCCTATTCGCAAAAAGTTTACAAGATAAAGCCGCTACGGCGAAGCGTTGGATTAATGCAGCAGGCGTATCAGCTGGCATCATCGGTGCCTCACCGATACCCGGATCGGATGTCATTCCTTTAACTGCTCTTCAAGTGGGGCTTACATTGAAGTTAGCTACTTTATATGACAAGTCACTGACGAAAAAGGCAGCGAAAGATTTAATCATTGTCACAGCTACAAAGACGGCTGGACAAGCCGCGTATAGACAAATTGTGAAGTTTATTCCAGGGGCTGGGTCCGTTGCCGGTGGGCTTGTTGCTTCATCTCTTACTCTCGCGCTAGGGTATGGAGTCAAATATGCTTATGAAAACGATTTGCCGATCGACGAGGAAATCATCTTTGAACTGTACAAAAAATATAGAAAACGTAAAGATTATAAACAGCAACCTGAAAGCTAAGGCGAGACCTTTACTGGTCTCGCCTTAGTTTTTAATGAATTTTCAGTTTAGAGATCTTTTGTTTCAGTTCATCGCCGGCTTCGTTTAGCTGTTCGGCTGCTTCAGCGATCGTAGCGATTGCTCGCAGCTGTTCTTCCATCGAAGCTGTGATTTCTTCGGTTGAAGCAGAAGATTGCTGGCTGATCGCTGCTATGTGCTCAATGGAGGTTAGTACTTCGTTTTTATGCGTCGCCATTACTTGCACTTCTTGATTGACTTCGTTAATAGATGAGATAATCTCATGAATAGAGTCGACAATCAGTTCAAAAGAGTATTTTGTATCCGATACAGCCTTTGTCTGCTCATCGCTCAAGAGTTGGCTTTGCTCAATTGCTTGAAGCGCTTGTTCTGATTCATTCATAATGCCCGTCAATGTTTGGCGCACATCTCCCGTAGCTTCGGAGGATTGTTCTGCTAATTTTCTCACTTCTTCAGCCACAACGGCAAATCCTTTTCCATGTTCTCCAGCTCTTGCGGCTTCGATGGAGGCATTTAAGGCTAAAAGATTGGTTTGATCGGAGATGGTATGAATCACAGACATAATGCTTTCAATTTCCTTCACTCTTGCTGATAAGCGATTCATGACTTCTAAAACGGTATGAGAAAGCTCGTTTGCTTCTTCTGACTTTATTTGCAAACTCGTCATTTGCGCTAAGCCAGATTGGCTCGCGTCGTTAGCTGCCTGGCTTTGGGTTGTCATTTTCTCATTTAACTCTTTAACCATTTCAATTTGTGTGGACAAATGGGCCACCTTCTTATTCGAGAGCTCTGCATCTTCCGCTTGCTTCGCTGTTCCGCTGGCAATTTCATCAATGGCGCTACCGATTTCTTGGCTAGAAGCGGAGGTTTCTTCTGATATTGCGCTTAAGTTTTGCGAGGAATCTCCTACTTGTTGAATGGAATGCTCAACGGTCGAGATGATTTCTCTCATATTCGCCGCCATCACATTAAAGTCGTTCGCTAAAGCACCGATTTCATCTTTATTCTTAATATGTAACGGTTCAACTGTTAAGTCTCCGTCAGCTAATCGGTTAACGTGCTGTGTCACTAAATGAAGAGGCTTTGATAAGGAATTGGTGAACCATATAATGACAGCAATACCGATAATCGTTGCTATCGCAATGGTTGCAGCAACAATGACTAGCACCTGATTCGCTCCGGCGTTAAAATCCATTTTATATGTACCAGCAGCGACAACCCAGCCCCAGTTCGGATCAAGTGCACTGTAGACGATTTTTTCTCCCGTTTTGTCCGGGTTGCTTGGCAGTTTCCATTCATATATCGTAAATCCGCCGCCATTTTGTGCTTTTTTAATCACTTCTTGAACGAAAAGTTTTCCGTTTGCATCTTTGACGTCCCAAGAATTATCCCCTTCATCTGAATAATGGACCACATCGATTCCTTGTTCGTTGAAAGCATTAAAATATCCGTGTTCTCCAAGGTCGATTGTATTTTTGATCTCTCGAATTCCATCTGCTTTTTTAGGTCCAATTAAATAAACCCTTGCTTGCTCCTGCGCCTCCTCTATCGTCATGCTCCCATCCTCTACTTTTTGATTGAGAGCATCGATGATTTGAAGCGCCATTTCCACTCCATTTTTTAATGTCTTCTCCCCAGTTGTATCTAGATTTTTTTTCGAACTAAAGTAGGCAGATGTTCCAATTACTAAGCTAGGGAGTAATAACAAAGTAATAGAAACAATCAGTAACTTCGCGCGAATCGTCTTATTGTTAAACATCATTCTCCTCCTAATGACCTGATGAAAAAATTCTGAATAGTTACTTTTTAACTATTATCGGTTATTAAGGTGAAATTTTCAATTGTTAATTATTAATTGCGTATAGTGATGGATTGTTGGGCAAAGTTCAAATCCATGAAAGAATCTGTTCCGTTCTCATCGTTTCCAAAACTCCTTTTATCTTTGCGTGTCCATATTAGATAACTTCAGTGAATATATGACAGCTGTCATCCGAAACTGTTTATTCCTGTGAATACCGAGATTGTTTTCTTAAAGCTAAAATGAGTGTACAAACGCAGGAAATGAGGGGAGAAAAGTGGAAGTTACAAGAAAAAGGATTCGCCTTCTTGATATTTTAAGAGGGTTTGCAGTGCTGGGAACGTTAGGGACGAATATTTGGATCTTTGCTTACCTAGGCGATTTGTCATATCTCTTTACAGTTGATCACAATGAATGGTGGGCTTCCTTTGATGACTTCATTCGGCTGTTTATTTTATTTTTAGCCAATGGCAAGTTGCTCGGATTGTTGACGATTATGTTTGGTGTCGGTTTAGAGATGAAATACCAGCAATCTTTGCGGAGGAAAACCGCTTGGCCAGGGATATATTTATGGACATCGCTGATTTTATGTATCGAGGGCTTGATCCATTTCATTTTAGTCATGGAGTACGATATTTTGATGAGCTATGGCGTGACTGCGATGATTGTTGCCTTCATTGTGAAGCGAGGAGATCGCGCGATCAAAAGAGCGATGATCGGGATGGGAAGCTTTCACGTCATCATGATTGTGCTGATATTGGTTAGTACGATATCTGCCAATTTACAAGGTGCCAATATTTCATTCGGAAATATGGAAGAGGCGGTTCAGCTGTATAAAGAAGGAAGTTGGCTTGCGCAAGTTCAATACCGAATCAACCACTTTATTTGGCTGCGAGGAGAAGCAATTTTTACGATTCCAATGAATATCTTTTTGTTTTTACTTGGGGTTACTTTGATGAGAAAAGGTGCGTTTTCTCCAGACCAAATAGGGAGAGTGTGGAGATCGCGCATGTTGAAGTGGGGACTTGTCGTTGGTGTGCCGCTAAATTTGCTGATTTTCGTGCCTGGCGGTGCCTTTGATTTTCCCGTTCGTTATTTGTTTGCACCGGTGTTATCGCTTGGCTATGTCGGACTGATTGCTTGGCTTGTGGAACGTCATCAGAGTTTTTGGCTATGGCATCGCCTTGAGCAAGCAGGGAAAATGTCGCTTACTTGTTATGTGCTGCAAAATATTTTGGGAACGACCATTTTTTACGGCTGGGGCGTAGGTCTTGGTGGAAAAGTAGAAGGGTTTGGTGTTGTGCTTATTTGGTTTTTGATCGTGATGTTTCAGCTTACTTTTGCTTCACTTTGGTTAAAGAAGTTTTCCTTTGGCCCGATGGAGATAGCACGTAAGTATGCTGTTCGCTTAATAAAGGTATAATTTTTGGAGGCAATATGTTGTGAGAAATAAAATATATCCGTCTGATCAAATGGAGAAATACTTGCTAATTGATGTCATTGTGATTGTTTTTTTGTTCTATCATATGGTGACGATTGAAAGTTTGATTGGTTTGACAGGGAATCTATTATTATTTATCTTGTTTTTATTTTCCTTTTATATGGGGCTCTGGCACCGAGATGGAAGGCTGCTAGGTGCCTGTTTATTAGGGTTCACCGTCATCGGTATCTTAAGTGTGCTGATGGACAGTTGGATGTTGCTTTACGGTACTATATTTGCTGACTTATTAGGGCGCTCCCGCTCGAAATGGCATATAGCTGTCGGGATGTTTGCAATTTTGGGGCTGTTTTTTACTGTACATGCGCTCATTGATGGCCATCCGGCAGCTTTTCTGCAAACCGTACAATTACCGATTATGATGATTCAATTAGCACTACCGATCGTTATTTTTGCTAAAGAGCAAGCGGAACAGTTGAAGCAAGAGCTAAGCGATACGAATGAACGCTTAATTCAAGAAGAGGAACGTCACCGAATTGCACGAGATCTTCATGATACGCTCGGGCAAACGTTAACGATGATTAAATTAAAAAGTGAATTAACGATGAAGCTGATGGAAAAAGATGTAGATCGGGCAAAGCAGGAGCTGACAGATATTCGGAATACATCGCGAACGGCACTGAAGCAGGTGCGAGAAATGGTGGAGACGATGAGATGGGTGTCATTAGATGAAGAGTTACAGTATGCGGAAAAAGCATTGGCTGCTGCAGGTGTGAACTTTGAAGTGAATAGACAGATCTCACATATATCTTTGTCAAAACTAAATGAAACGATGACAGCTTTATCCATTAGAGAGGCTGTGACGAATATTATGAAGCATAGTCAGGCGAGAGATTGTCAGTTAACGATTACAGATGCAGATGATTTTGTTTTAATCCGATTAATTGATAATGGTGTAGGACTACAACAAGCATCGGGTGGAAATGGTTTGTCATCCATGAAGGAACGAATGAAACTGGTCGGCGGACAGGCGGTTATTGAAGAAGGGGTAGACGGTGGTGTGGTCGTTACATTGAATATTCCAATTCAGAAAGAAAGGAAAGAAACAAGATGATACGAGTGGTTCTGGCGGAAGATCAAAAAATGTTAAGCGGTGCACTAGCCTCACTGTTAAAATTAGAAGAGGATATTGAAGTCGTTGCAGAGGCAGCAGACGGCAAACAAGCATTAGCAGCCATTGAATCAATGGAGCCAGATGTGTGTTTGCTTGATATTGAAATGCCTTATGTTACAGGGCTGGAAATAGCGGAGAGGTTACGAAGTGAAGATCATCCGTGCAAAATCATGATCGTCACCACGTTTACTCGTCCCGGCTACTTGCAAAAGGCAATGGATTTAACAGTTGAAGGATACTTGTTAAAGGACGAACCGATTGATTTTTTAATTGATGCGATTCGGAAAGTGATGAATGGCGAACGGGTCATCAGCACGGATCTGGCGGCAGCTCTTTTTATAAATGAAGCCAATCCTTTGACAGAAAGGGAGCAGGAAGTATTAAGACTGGTTGGATCGGGGATGACAACCAGACAAATCGCCAAGACATTGTTTCTAACTAATGGAACTGTCCGCAATTATTTATCCTCTGCGATTCAAAAGCTAGAAACAGATTCGAGACAACAGGCGGCGCGAATTGCGGAGGAGCAAGGGTGGATTTAGCAGGAAAATCATCCTTTTCAAAGCAGAATACAATAAAGAAATAGCCTTTATAGCCTTTGAACTCAAGGGCTATTTTTTTGATCAAACTATACAATTAAAGAGTCTCAAACCAAATTTAGTTAATAGTCGAAATATTGATTATTAACTTTTTTTAATTTATAACTTGACGAAACAATATAATTAATATAAATTAAGTTACGAAAAGTAATCAATTAATTATTATTTTCTAATATTCGAAAGGAGATTTTAAATATGACAAAGAAACATGAGTTAGGTGCACTTATTTTACGAGTAATTTTAGGTTTGACATTTTTCGTTCACGGGTTAGCGAAGTTCCAAGGCGGCATTGAGAATATAGCTGGCTGGTTTGACAGTATTGGGATTCCGAGCTTTATGGCGTACATTGTGGCTGCCATTGAATTAGTTGGCGGTGTGGCAATGATTTTAGGGCTAGGTACACGGATTATTGCTGGTCTTTTTGTGATCGTGATGATTGGAGCGATTTCAAAAGTAAAATTAGAGGCTGGGTTTATGGGAAATGGCGAAATGGCTGGTTATGAATTCGATTTAGCATTGCTAGCGATGTCTGTTTATCTTGTTATTGCAGGTAGCTCCCTTTATTCATTGGGACAATTAGTTCTTGGTAAAGATAACAGCAACAAATAAAAATGGGAGAGAAGGCATCCTACTTTGAGAGTGGGATGCTTTTTCTATGTTAAATAAAAGTAAATTTAAAGGATTTCCGGTATAAATTCCAGAAGTGATTCGTATACATATTTACATTGATTGTTTCATGTTCCCATTCAGAAAGGAGTTTGTAGTGGAATGGACGAGCAGTTGTTGTCATTAGCTTTTTCAGTGGAAGCGAATAGAGGGGTGTATGCGTTGCTGCTTGGTTCTGGCATCTCTTATGCAGCGGGAATCCCTACAGGGCGTGGCGTGTTGCGTGAGCTTTGTCGTCGAATGATGCAGGTGAGCGGTGACAATGAGGAAGATCCAATGGAGTGGTATGAGAAAAAGTATGGGAAAGCACCTTTATATAATGAAGTGATTGAAATATTGGCAAAAACATCGTCAGAACGTAACGGGCTACTAAAGGAGTTTTTTGAACCGACACCTGAAGAGATCAAGGAGCGGCAAAAAATCCCGACTGATGCCCATCATGCAATTGCCAAATTAGTTCAAAAAGGGTATGTAAAAGTGATTGTTACCACTAATTTTGATCGGCTATTAGAGCACGCCTTGGATGAACTCAGCATTCAGTATCAAACGGTGTATCATCAAACGGATATTGAAGGAATGAAACCGCTTGCTCATGCCCAATGTACCATTTTAAAAATTAACGGCGACTATCGTGATACTCGCTTTAAAAATGTAACGGATGAACTGGACCATTATTCGGAGTCGCTTGAAAGCATGATCCATCGGGTATTTGATGAGTACGGTGTCATTGTTTCTGGCTGGTCCGCCGAATGGGACACCGCTTTGCGGGATATTATTAAGTCTGTCAAAGGACGGCGCTATTCGTGGTACTGGCATGCCTTTACGGAAAACTTGACTCCCCACGCGGAGGAGCTCATTAAATTTCGTGATGCGTGCAAAATTGTTGATACGCGCGGGGCCGATCACTTTTTCACTGATTTGTATGAAAATGTGTCCAATATATCGAAAGTGAAGAGGATCAGTCCTGAGCATATTCAAATTAAAATGAAGCGGTTAAAAAGGTATATAACGGATGATCAAGAAATCGACTTGCGCGAAATGGTGACGGAGCATACAAAAGAGGTCGTGTCCTTTCTTGTACAACAAAAATATGATGGTCACATCACTCCAGAGTCTGTGATGGAAAAGATCGAAACGGTGAAGGAGCAAAGCCGAGCGTTATCGATGCTGCTCGCGGTCTTGTCCTACTATATGAAGAAAGAGGAGCAAGAAGCGCTTCTCATGCAAACGTTAGAGCGGCTGACAGGATCCAGACGACATCGTGGACAACCTCATCTGCTTAGCTTGCAACAAATGCCGCTTCAAGCTGCTCTGTACAGCGTCGGGATTGCGGCTGTGATGAAGAAAAATTATCATCTATTGAACCTACTTTTTACTCGTCCGAAAGTGCATGATCCGTACAGTCATCACCTTTCCTTTTTGAAGTATACTTCGCCTTCACAAGGGCTCGGGCGTTTATTTCACTATGTTTCTTCGGATAAAGCCTATCACTTACCGCTGGAAACTGTTTTTATTTATCCATATATGAAGAAAGTGTTTATCGATACGCAGCTCGCCTTTGATGAAGCGGAGTTTGAGCGTTATTATGACATCTTTGAATTGCTACGAGCGATTAAATACCGCCATAGCGGAGAAAGCGGCTATATGTGCGGACGTTTTGCTTTCAATAGCAACCGCGAGCATCTCATTCGCTTTTTAAAGGAAGGAAGAGGAGACTATACCTGGCCGGTGCTTGCTATTTGTGATGGAAGCAGAGAAGCTTTTTTGGTTGCTCTTGAGAAGCTCGCTAAAGATTTAGATGATAACGGTCATGGGTTGATCCAAGCTTATATTGGTAATTAGTAAAGAACCTGTTGCGAAGCAGGTTCTTTTTTAAGAAATTCTTAAGGTTTATCCCCACTTTTTATTAAGAACTGCTCGTTACAATAAGCTTAACGCACACATGATATACTTTCGAAAGGAGTGTGAGGGAAAATGAGCCAATATAATGTGTTAGTTGTCGATGATGAAAAAGAGATTCGCGATGCGATCGAAATATACTTGAAAAACGAAGGCATAACCGTCATCAAAGCGGAAGACGGCATCGATGCCATTGAAAAATTGAATGATTATCCGATCCATCTCATTATTTTGGACGTGATGATGCCACGACTCGATGGGATTGCAACCACCTTTAAAATTCGCGAGCAAAAAAATATCCCGATCATTATTCTTAGTGCCAAAAGTGAAGACACAGATAAAATTTTAGGTTTGCAAGTGGGAGCTGATGATTACGTCACCAAGCCGTTTAACCCGATGGAGCTAGTGGCGCGGGTAAAGTCGCAACTGCGCCGATATGTCAGGCTTGGCACATATGAAGGCGTGACGCCGGTCATTGATTTAAACGGCTTAACGCTTGATCAATCGGCGAAGGCAGTAGCTGTTAATGGGGAGGCCGTTAAATTGACGCCGACCGAGTACAAAATTGTGGAGTTACTTATGGTGAACGCTGGTCGTGTGTTTTCAATTAATGAAATTTATGAACGGGTATGGCAAGAGCCCGGGTATAATGCCGAAAATACAGTGGCCGTCCACATTCGTAAAATTAGAGAAAAAATAGAAATAGATCCAAAAAATCCAAGGTATTTAAAGGTGGTGTGGGGAATTGGATACAAAATGGAGAAGTAGTCTGAAGTTTATTGGTTGGCTCTTGTTATTTACATATGGATTAAGTGCGGTCATTGCTTTAGTGATTCATGGAAGCACGTATTTGAAAAAAGATTATTTTCATACGCCTCAATTTGAAGCCCAACTCGATGAATTTATTAATGGTTTGAATATGTATGAGTTGAATAGTTTAACAGCCGAAGAAGCGAAGAAAAGGATTACCGTCACGAAAGAAGAAATTGAAGAGTACCGCAATCGCTACGGGAGTTTATCTGAGCAAGTAACAACGATTAAAAAGCGGTATGCTGAGAGGATTCAAGAGGCTCTTTTAGCAGAAAATCAAGAAGTAGCCAAAATGTATGAAGAGGAAAGAGACGAGAAAATTAAAGATATTACGAATAACTTTAAGAGCGAGGATCATGTCCGCAAGAAGATTCAAGCGGAAAAAGAAAAGGCGATTGATGAGTTTTATGTGACACATCAAAATGAGCGTCGCTACTTTGGCGATTATGAGGAAGTCTTTAAATATTATTTGAAAAATACTTCTACAGGTGACGTGCATACGAATGTGAATTTATCAGATGATTCGCTTAGCGATGTATTTAATGACAAGGATATGCTACATGTTCGTAAATATGATTCGCCGAATTACTTAGAGTTTGATGATTCGTCTATGTATACAGATAAAAATTTAGTGTCCTTCACAACAGGTGAAATTGGTATGGAAACAGGAGGATATAATATAGAAATCCAGACCACCACAGGAGGTACTTATGAAGGAAGGATTGCTGTCACTAAGCATGTACGAGATTCTGCTCCGGTTATCACTGATTATTCTTATTTTAAGAGATCACAGAGAAACTTCGCTATATTTGTAATTAGTGGGTTGCTAGCGTTAGTCGTTAGTCTACTAATTAGCTGTAAAACGACAGTGATTCCATCTGCTATCAGTGAGAAATTTGGTCCTTATTATAATAAAGTGCCGATCGATATGAGTGTTGTTACTTTAATGATCACTACATCTATGACATTCATATTATTGGCTCGCTATTATAACTTTTATAATTATAGCAACCCCTTATATGTGATAACAGATGTGCTGTTTATCTTCCTTTTATCTGCTATCGCTACCGCGGTTGTACTCTTTCAAGCCAAGCTTTTATTGTTGCGTATAAAAGAAGGCCCAGGAATGGAAGCAGAGTGGAAGAATAGTTTGTTCATGAAAATCATCGAATTAGTGAAAAATGTCTTCGAAGTCCGCTCCGTGGGCGTGCAATTGTTTCTTTTGTTGTTGGTCTTGTTTTTTACTGGCTTAGGAGTCCCAATTGTAGTAATGGAATGGTGGGATGGCTATCCATCTTTATTGGTCACATACTTGGTGTTGTTTTCAATTATTACTATACCCACCCTTTTTTTACTATTTAAACGTACAGCTTATTTCAATCAAATTGTTCAATATACAGCGAGGGTGGCAGCTGGATATTCAGAACCTGATCTCCCAGTGAAAGGGAAATCTGTATTCGCGAAAATGGCCGAAGATATGAATCAGTTGAAGCAAGGAGTAAAGGCTTCGCAAAGAGAACAGGCGAAAAGCGAGCGGCTGAAAACGGAGCTAATCACGAATGTTAGCCATGACTTGCGCACACCGCTTACTTCGATTATTTCCTATACGGAGCTGTTGAAAACGCCGAATCTTGGCGAGGAAGAGCGTGCAGCCTATACCGAGATTATTGACCGTAAATCGAAACGGCTGAAAGTACTGATTGATGATTTATTTGAAGCTTCGAAAATGGCTAGTGGAAATGCGGAGTTGGTCAAAGAAAAAGCTGATCTTGTACAGCTTCTTCAGCAAGCATTAGCGGAGTACAGCGAAGCGATTGGTGAATCAGACTTGCATTTTCGAGTGACGAACCCCGATGAGCCTGTTTATGCTTATGTGGATGGTCAGAAAATCTGGCGTGTGTTTGATAACTTAATCGGCAACATTTTAAAATACTCGCTGGAAAATACGAGAGTCTACATTTCGATGAAAACGGAGGGAAGTCAAGCGGTGATTACCTTTAAAAATGTGACTAAATATGAACTTGGCGAAAACCTCGATGAATTATTTGAACGTTTCAAACGTGGTGACCGCTCTCGCCACACGGAAGGCTCAGGTCTGGGGCTTGCTATCGCCAAATCAATTATTGATCTACATGAAGGGCAGCTAGACATTGAGGTGGATGGCGACTTGTTTAAAGTTACTGTTTCACTAGATACGGCCTATTGATAAAAAAATCCCGCCTTTAGCGCGGGATTTTTTTATCAGCCAAACTCCGCTCTTCAAGATAGAAGATGCGAGGTTTTTCCGTAGGTTTTCTTAATTTTCTCTAAGGCTAGTTCGACGATCAATTCGTCGATGTCTTCAATTTGCTCTAGCAAGGCTGGCCACATGTCGGATGAGAGTTCTTTTCCGTGTAATGAAACCCAGTGAACAAGGTCGGATGCTGCTTCGGCTGAGAGTCCAAGAGCTGAGCGGAGAAGGGCTCTTCTATAGTAAGGTTCTGCTATGAAAGCATTTAATGAGATTGCTTTGCTGTATTGTGCGAGAGCCTCTGTGTCTTTTCCGAGAGATTCACAGATGAGTCCAAGCGTGTGAAAGCCATAAGGGTTATCCGGCATGTTTTCTGTGAAATATTGTAGATCAGCAAAGGCGTCCTCTGAATGCCCCATGTGCAAATGAATGATCCCTCTCAAGTGGAAAAGAGCAAAGTAGTCAGGAGCTATGTCAATCGATTTGCTGCAATCCTCTAGTGCTTCTGGTAGCTTTTCTTGAGATAATCGGCAGCGAGCGCGCTTTTCATAGAGAATGGCTGCGTCAGGTTCTTTCTCAATGCCTTTAGTAAAAATAGCCTCGGCCTGATCTAAGTATCCCATGCCTAGTAAAACCATTCCTTGGTCTAAATCAAATGCACTTGACTCCATCAATTGAGGGTTTTCTTCAAGGGCTAGTTTTAAATCATCATATGCTTGTTCGAACTTTCCTTGTTGATAACGAGTGAAACTTCTTTCTCGATAAAGATGATCTTTTTCATCTTCTTCTTTGGAGATAGCTGTCGTATAATCGGATTCCGCCTTCTCCCATCTATCCAGCTTTTCATAAAGCTGAGCTCTCAATCTGTAGACAGAAGCTGCCTCACAGTCCAGCTCGACTAACTGATGACAGTAGGTGAGAGCTTGGCGATAATCTCCCATAAAATAATAGACACGACTAAGCCAATAATAAGGATTAGGATTTTCTTCGTCTAACTGGCTTGCCTTTTGAAAATCAGGGATACTTTCTTCATATTTTTCCTGCTCAAAGAAAAGAATCCCTCTGTCCATATGCAGACTAAAATGATTCGGATATCGTTTTAGTGCTTCATCCATCATTTGCTGCGCTTTTTCATGGTTACCTGTCGCGTTTAACAAATGTGCATAATCCGGCAGAAAATCAAAGCCCCTTTTAATAATCGATTGGAGAGTACGGAAGGCGTCTGTAGAGTAACGCGCTCTTTCCCAGTACAATTGCTGTGCTTCCTCTTCTTCTTTTTCTTGAAAGAAATGAACAAGCTGAATGGCTTTTTCCATCGCTTCTAATGCGGATTCTAGCTCTCCTTTTTCTTCATAGGCTTTCGCCAGTCGGTAATAAAACATCGGGATGGCATTCTCTTCTTTCTTAAGGGCATTTTGAAAGGCCTCTAGCGCTTCATCAGCAACACCGTTGTCCAACAGGACACAACCGAATTCATACCAAGAGGAATTGACTTGATCATATCCGAGTGCTTCCTCTCTCTTAATGGCTTCTCTATAGTCTTGTAGCGCTAGATCCATCTCACCTAAGTCCTGGTGCAGTAGTGCTCTTGTGTAATAATACCAATAATAATCATTATCCAGCTCGATCGCCCGATTTAAAAATGGAAGCGCTTCTTCGTCACGGTCCATCTCTCTGAAGATATGTCCCGTCATTCCATGCAAATAATCATCGTCTGGAAAAGCGAGGCGTCCCTCTTCTAAAATGTCAATGGCTTGATCTCCTTGCCCTAAATAATGCAAGTGCTCAGCATAGAGCGCAAAGTCTTTCGGTTGAAAAGACTGAGTATTTGCCAGGGAATAATAGTAAACGACCATTTGGTTGTTACCGACGTCTCGCATCGCTCGGGCTTTCTCTATATAAAATTCATCGATAGTAAAATCATTTGGATAATGCTCCATCGCTTCATTGATGGCTTGTTGAGCTTCTTTTTGTCTGCCCATTAGATATAATAAATGCGCGTAGTCGGGCAGAAAATCAAACTTGGCTTGAATGATCGATTGGAAAGTGTCAACGGCATGTACAGAGTAGCGGGCTCTTTGCCAATATAACTGCTGAACTGCAGCCTCCCCTTTTTGTTGGAAGAAACGGAGAAGTTCAATGGCTTTTTCCATCGCTTCTAGTGCGGCTTCCAGCTCTCCTTTTGCTTCATAGGCTTTTGCCAGTCGGTAATAAAACATCGGAATGGCATTCTCTTCTTTCTTAAGGGCGTTTTGGAACGCCTCTAACGCTTCGTCAACAAAGTCATGGTCTAACAAAACACAACCGAATTCATACCAAGAAGAATTGACTTGATCATAATCAAGCTCTTCTTCTCTTTTAATCGCTTCTCTATAATCCTGTAGGGCTAGTTCAATTTCACCTAAGTTTTGGTGAATCAGCGCTCTTGTATAATAATACCAATAATAATCATCATCCATCTCGATCGCTCGATTTAAAAATGGGAGTGCTTCTTCGTTCCGATCCAGCTCTCTTAAGATATAGCCTGTCATTCCATGCAAATAATCATCGTCCGGAAAAGCAAGGCGTCCATCTTCTAAGATGTCAATGCTTTGATCTCCCTGTCCTAAGTAATGCAAGTGCTCAGCATAGAGCGCAAAGTCTTTCGGTTGAAAAGACTGAGTATTTGCCTGGGAATAATAGTGAACGACCATTTGATTGTTACCGATGTCTCGCATCGCTCGGGCTTTCTCTATATAAAATTCATCAATCGTAAAATCATTTGGATAACGCTCCATCGCTTCATTGATGGCTTGTTGAGCTTCTTTTTGTCTGCCTGTTATATATAATAAATGCGCGTAGTCGGACAGGAAACCGAACTTGGCTTGAATGATCGATTGCAAAGTGTCAACGGCATGCACAGAGTAGCGGGCTCTTTGCCAATATAGCTGTTGAACCTCACTCTCATCTTTCTCTTGAAAGACGTTGACGAGTTCGATGGCTTTTTCCATCGCTTCTAGTGCGGCTTCCAGCTCTCCTTTTGCTTCATAGGCTTTCGCCAGTCGGTAATAAAACATCGGGATGGCATTCTCTTCTTTCTTAAGGGCATTTTGAAATGCCTCTAACGCTTCATCGACAAATTCATGGTCTAACAAAACACAACCGAATTCATACCAAGAAGAATTGACTTGATCATAATCAAGCTCTTCTTCTCTTTTAATCGATTCTCTATAATCCTGTAGGGCTAATTCAATTTCACCTAAATTTTGGTGAATGAGCGCTCTTATATAATAATACCAATAATAATCATCATTCATCTCGATCGCTCGATTTAGAAATGGGAGTGCTTCTTCGTCCCGATCCGACTCTCTTAAGATGTAGCCTGTCATTCCATGCAAATAAGCATCGTCTGGAAAAGCGAGGCGTCCCTCTTCTAAAATGTCAATGGCTTGATCTACTTGCCCTAAGTAATGCAAGTGCTCAGCATAGAGCGCAAAGTCTTTCGCTTGAAAAGATTGGGTGTTGGCTCGGGAATAATAGTGAACGACCATTTGACTGTTACCGGCGTCTCGCATCGCTCGTGCTTTCTTTATGTAATAATTGTCTTTTATACTTTTAAATATCATGTTTGTCCTGTTCCTTTTAGTGTTTTTTTTGAAAAGAGTACATACTGACTTAATCTACCCTTTTTACCAATGATATCAAAATTTTGATCGTAAAGTCACTCAGTTTGTTAATCACTCTTTATTATAATCTGAATTTAAAGATTTTTTTCTGTAAAAAAGTATTGCATAATAAGAAAGGACTCAAAAAATTTGCAAAAGGGGAATCATTGATGAAGCTCACTTACAAAGGGAAGACAAAAGATGTCTATGCACTTGAGGATGGAAACTATCTATTGAAATTTAAAGATGATGTCACAGGGGAAAATGGTGTGTTTGATCCAGGAGCGAATACGGTTGGCTTAACGATTGAAGGAGCAGGCCGTGCAGGACTTCGTTTAACAAAATACTTTTTTGAAGTTTTACAAGAAAAAGAGATTCCTACTCATTATGTCGACGCCAATATTGAAGAAGCGACGATGACGGTGAAGCCAGCGACTGTATTTGGCCAAGGGCTAGAAGTGATCTGCCGTTTCCGGGCAGTGGGGAGTTTCCTGCGCCGCTATGGCATGTATGCAGAAGAAGGCCAAGCATTAGATGCTTTCGTTGAAGTAACATTAAAGGATGATGAGCGCCAAGACCCGCCAATTACAGAAGATGCTCTTGATATGTTAGGCATTTTAACAACAGAAGAATATGCCGTATTGAAAGAGTTAACACAAAAAATCGCTCACACAGTGAAAGAGGAGTTAGCGAAGAAAGAAATCGAGTTATATGACATTAAATTTGAGTTTGGTCGCTTAGCAGACGGACAAATCGTCTTAATTGATGAGATTTCTGGCGGTAACATGCGCGCGTACAAGCATGGTGAATATATCGAGCCATTGCAGTTAGAGCAAATGATGTTAGCGAACTAATTCAGTGAGGGTGCCATCTAGTGGCACCTTTTTTGTATGGAAGAATCGTTATCCTCTTGAGTCTATTCAATGATCTATATTATCGGCAACATACTCATACTAGTAAAAAATTCATTCGAAGCTAGTTTTCGTCTCCCCCGTTTGAAGGGTATAATGATAAAAAAACTCATGGAGAGATATGATGGAACGCGAATTAGAAGAAAAATACGACATTATGGATGTGAGTTTGCTGGCGGGGAAAATGATGCTTGAAAGTGGCGCTGAGACGTATCGAGTGGAGGATACGATGATGAGGATTGCGACATCGTTTGGCATTAAAGAATCTCATTGCTATGTGACGCCGACGGGAATTATGTTTTCGATTGAGACGCAAGAGCCGACGAAAACAAAGTTAATTCGTATTTCGGAAAGAACCGTAGATTTACAAAAGGTTTGTATGGTGAACAGCATTTCAAGAAAAATTAGTGCTGGTGAAATGACAGTGGAACAAGCGTATCAAGAATTAAAGAGTTTACAACAAGTTAAAATGGCTTTTTCGCTTCCGATACGAATTATGGCTGCCTTTATTTCAAGTGGCTGTTTCTTAATGATGTTTCAAGGGACATGGTATGATTTTGTGCCAACGATGATTACTGGAGCAGTTGGGTTTGCCGCAGTGATTTATTTACACCGGCTTGTGCCGATTAGGTTTTTTTCGGAATTTACCGCGGCCGTTATTATTGGATTGCTTTCGTATTTTTTCGTCTGGATGGGAGTTGGAAAGGAACTGGATAAAATTATTATCGGTTCAGTGATGCCGCTTGTCCCTGGTTTGTTGATTACGAATGCGGTGCGTGATTTAATGGCGGGGCATTTAATTTCAGGTTTAGCGAGAGGAGCGGAAGCGTTTCTAACGGCTTTTGCGATTGGTACAGGGATCGCTGTTGTGGTCACTTTTTTTCAGAATGGAGGAATTTAAATGGACATTGTTTTGCAGCTAGTCACAAGCTTTATTGCTGCCGCGGCTTTTGGCATTATTTTCAACGCGCCGAAAGAATCACTAGTCACAAGCGGATTTGTTGGGATGATTGGTTGGATGGTCTATTACCTGTTTTGGAAACAAGGAGTCAACGCGGTGCTCTCTACCGGGATATCCGCTTTTATGATCGCCATTATTAGCCACATTTATGCTAAGCGATATAAAATGCCAATTATTATTTTTACAGTTGCAGGCATTATCCCACTTGTACCCGGCGGAATTTCCTACAATGCGATGCGCAGCTTTGTCCAAAATGATTATAACATGGCCTTGACGCTAGCAGCGAAAGCATTCATGATTTCAGGAGCGATTGCGATGGGGCTGATTGTTTCAGAGGTGCTGCGAACAATTCCGAACGTCAGACGACAGAGAAATCAATCAAAATGATCACATACTTTAAAGAGGCTGAGATAAAAGACATAGCCTCTCTTTTATTATATGTAAATAATGAGTATATTTACCTTATTTACTCACATTTTACTTTTAGTTGTAAAAAAATCCTTCGCTCAATATAATTGTAGAGATAAAATGAAACTTCAATCAGTAGAGGTCTTACAGCTCGTTAATGTGAGATAAATGGAAGAGTAACCGTTTAGAAGGGAGGGGAAGAGATGCGAGAGGAGAGTTTATATACGCCAAGTTTGTCAGAAGGAACGGCTAGGCAAACAAAAAGCTACAACATTGGAGGGTTATTTATTGTTGCCTTTTTCGGTGGCGTGTTTGCCATGACTGTACTTGGATTGCGGAATGCAAAATGGCTGTTAATTGAGAAAAAACATTTTCAAGGGCTAGTGGCTGCGAGTGTGATCGCTTTATTGTTGAAGTTGTCCATCGTATACGCCATTTCGCACGGGATGCTCGGTGGCGGTGAAGCTTTAATAAGAGCTGTCGGAAAAGGTAGTGGGATTCTTTTATATTTTATTTATTATTTTGTGCTGAAAAGAGCGTTCAATGATCATTTAGCCCTTGGAGGAGAGATCCGACCATTAGTAAGAGACGGGATTATATGGGTCGTGATCTCAGCGTTTCTTGAAGGTGGCCTAGTCCTTTTCGTTGCTAGTTTAACATAATCCGAGAGAAGTCCTCTTCCTCAAGGAGCGTGAAGGGCACAGCCCAGCGAGTAGGGAGGGGATGAATCGCGGTTCGGCACAGCCGAAAAGTGTTGGGTAGAGGACCTTCCGAACTTTGTCGAAAGAAAAAAGGATGACATTTTCCATTTGTTCTTGATGGGAACATACATTCTTTTTATAATGATGACAAAGGAGGGAATGGGATGTATCGCACGTTGAAAACAAGCTTTACCGCGTCAGTGTCCACGCTTCAACAGTTATTTCACCTACGTCGGATTTGCGGAACGATTTGGAATGACTGCGTGCAGCTCGCCCGGTATTATTATCGAATTCACGGCACATGGATCAACAAAAGTGACCTTCAATCGGAACTCAAAGGTTTGTATCCGCTTCACAGTCAGACGATCCAAGCGGTGTGCCACAAGTTTTTGCATGCCCGAGAAGGCGTCCGCCAAGCGCGGAAAACGAACAAGTCCATTCGGTATCCATACAAAGAAAAGTTCGTGTTTCCTCCCAAATGGGTCGACAAATCCTTCGTGTTAAAAGGACAGAAGTTGATCCTGAGCTTAGGAAGATGGCAAGGGAAACAGCAGGCACCGCTCGTGTTGAAGCTTTCGTCAGTCCCAAATGGCTTAGTC
>NZ_JADHDW010000011.1 GCF_016820555.1 Bacillus sp. REN10
AACATCACGTATCTACGTCCTGTACAGGCGTAGTAGATGGGCAGAACCGCCCCAGAGGGAGTTCGATTCTCCCTCTGTTGCTTACGGTGGCAGCAAGCCGTTGAGAGACTTCTTGCGTCAAGACCACTGCTTCCGTATGGGAGCGTCAGTCCCCAAGACAGACGAGGGTGTTGTATACGCCTATGGACATCGTCCAGCTTCTGATGTCTTGGGGATCGACAAGAAACCCCCACCTCAAAGTGCGAAGCAATAGGTGGGGGAGGTTCATATGCTCAAAAGGCTTTAAATCGTTACTGGATAAGCAATTAAGTAAATAACTCTTTTGGATTCGTTTATGGGAATAGGGGACGTTGTAGAACTATATATATTTGAAGAAGGACGACACGGTTATCCTTTATCATATAATTATCCAGAAGAGGCTAGAACGATAAATCTTTTTAAAAAAACTTATAAAGATCAATACGGTGAATATCAATTAGACTCAACGAAATGGAAAGAAGAGCTTTCGAGACGTACTATTGCATCAAAACGAAGCATTACCACATTCGTTAAATACTAGTGATTTGCTGATCTCAAGGTAATGGGTGCTTTAATTGAATAAATAAATTCATTCATGAATTAAATGATAGACATCAACCAGCTTTCAAAAAAACTTTTTTAAATTAAAAAACTATTGATCTTAAATGATTTTTATTGTATAATATTAAATGTTCAGTTAAGAGAAATAAGTTTTAAGCGGGTGTAGTTTAATGGTAAAACCTCAGCCTTCCAAGCTGATGTCGTGAGTTCGATTCTCATCACCCGCTCCATACATATTGTTGCTAACGCAATATTTTATTCTGTAGAATAAAATGTTGCGTTTTTTACTGTTGTGTGGAATAATGCCTTAGCAAATTAATCCTTCTCTGAAAGGAGAAACAATATGAATTACGATGTATTAAAACAAGAAATTATTGATTATAGTCGAGAGATTGGTATAGATAAAATTGGATTTACATCTGCTGAGCCATTTGTGGAGTTAAAGGATCGGTTAATCCGCCAGCAGGAGTTGGATTATGCTTCCGGGTTTGAAGAGAAGGATATTGACAAACGAGTCGATCCTGCGAAAATTTTTGATCAGCCTCGTTCCATTATTGCCATTGCTTTAGCGTATCCTTCTAAAATGAAGGAGGTTGTGAAGGGAAAGAGGGGAGAAAGACGAGGAGTGTTTTGCCGGGCGTCTTGGGGAGAGGATTATCACACTGTTTTGCGTGATCGCCTTAGTAAATTAGAAGCTTTTATCTTATCTAAAGTGCCGGAAGCTCGTTTTCGTTCAATGGTGGATACGGGAGAATTAGTCGATCGAGCGGTGGCTGAGCGGGCAGGGATTGGCTGGAGCGGGAAGAATTGTTCGATTATTACGCCTGAATTTGGATCGTATGTTTATTTAGGAGAGATGATCACGAACTTGCCATTGAAGCCAGATCAGCCCATCGAAGAGCGATGCGGAAGTTGTACGAAATGTATAGATGCTTGTCCGACGGGAGCGCTAGTGCAGGGAGGGCAGTTAAATTCAAAGCGTTGTATTGCATTTTTAACACAAACGAAGGATTTTCTGCCTGAGGAATTTCGGGATCATTTAGGAAACCGTTTATACGGCTGCGATACATGTCAGGCGGTTTGTCCAGAAAATAAAGGAATGGATTTTCATTTTCATGAGGAAATGGAGCCTGCAAGTGAGGAAGTAAAGCCGTTGCTTGAGCCATTACTTCAAATAAGCAATAAAGAGTTTCAGGCGCGTTTTGGTTATATGTCTGGTTCGTGGCGAGGGAAAAAGCCGATACAGCGAAATGCGGTGATTGCTTTAGCTCACTTTAAAGAAGCATCAGCCTTGCCTAGTTTAATTCAAGTGTTGATGAAAGACGTGCGTCCAGTGATGAGAGGAACAGCGGCTTGGACAATTGCGAAAATAGGAGGGCTTGAGGCAAAAGAAGCGCTCTTAACAGCCAAAGAAAAAGAAACGGATTGGGAAGTAATGAAAGAAATCGAGCAGGGCTTAGCTTTCATGAATCAATAATAACCATCCCTCTTTCATGCATATGCTTATACTAACAGCGGAAAACGTGCTTGAAAAAGGGAGGCGCTATATATGTATCAACAGCTTCAATATAGACTAGAACAGCGCTTGAATTATCTTTTAGACGATCGAATTTCTTGCAAGGATGAAAAGATTGTGCGAAAGAAGCAGTTGTTACAGGCACGGCATTGTCAGCTTTTAAAAGTGAAAGCGTCAGGTAAAGTGCTGTTTGAAGATCAGGATGAAATTCAATATAAAGTCCATTTGAAATATTTAATGAAGCAAAACGATTATGTATATATAGAGGAAGAAGTGGAGCATCGCGTCGCTGTAAAAGATAAAAAAGAAGTGATCGACGACCGAGAGAAGCCGTTCCTTTCTGAAGTGATCCCTATAGAACAATTAGTAGTAGATGGTCGCTACGAGGAGGAAAGAGGGGCGTCTTTTCAGTATGATCGAATACAAGCAGTACAATATGCAGAGCGCTGGTGGAATAGCTATAATCCGGCTTATCCGAAGTTTTCTGTGGATTGTACGAATTATATTTCGCAATGTTTGCGGGCTGGAGGCGCACCGATGCGCGGCCATCCTCATCAAGGAAAGGGATGGTGGATAGGGGGGAAAAGCTGGAGCTATAGCTGGTCTGTCGCCCATGCTCTTCGCTGGTTTTTACCTTCATCGACAATCGGTTTAAGAGCAACGGAAGTCAGCAGTCCAGATCAGCTTCAGCCTGGTGATGTCATTTGTATTGATTTTCAAGGAGATGGACGATTTGATCATACTGTGTTTGTCATCGCCCAAGATCGTGAAGGGATGCCGCTTGTTAACGCTCATACGGCCAATAGCCGAATGCGTTATTGGAGTTATGAAGATTCCACGGCTTACACGGAGAATATTCAATATAAATTTATGAAGATCCTCGATGATCAAGCTTAATAATTGATCAATCAGTGGTATAATAAACTATTGGTTACAGTTTAAATAGGAGTTGAAGAATTTTGTCTATTAATGTCGTGCTATACCAACCTGAAATTCCAGCGAATACAGGTAATATTGCGAGAACTTGCGCAGCTACCGATACAACCCTTCATTTAATTCGCCCGCTCGGATTTTCTACAGATGATAAGATGCTTAGAAGAGCAGGGCTTGATTACTGGCAGTTTGTGAATGTCGTTTATTACGATTCGCTAGAAGAATTTTTTGAGAAAAATGCGAACGGAGAGTTTTATTATTTAACGAAGTTCGGTGAAAAACATCATGCTTCTTTCGATTATAGCGATCAAGAAAAAGATCACTTTTTCATTTTTGGAAAAGAGACAACCGGCCTGCCGAAAGATGTGATTGCTGTCAATAAAGAACGTTGTTTACGCATTCCGATGAATGATAACGTGCGCTCGTTAAATTTATCGAATACAGCAGCCATTCTCGTATACGAAGCTCTGCGTCAACAGCAGTTTTTACATTTGAAATAATCTAATGTTCATTTAGGAAACGGAAAGAAAATGAAAGAGAATATCATTTTCTTTCTGTTTTCTTTTGTAAAAAAGAATGCACTTAATTAGCAAAGTTCTATAACGAGCAAGGGCTGTCCAAAGATCAGTATTTACTGATTTTCTGGACAGCCCTTTTTTATTATTTTACCCCAGGTTTGTCATTGTATCCGGCAGTAAAGATTGCGCTAAGGAAAGCTCCCATAACACCTAAAATTAGTAATAGTCTCATCGTTATGTACCCCTTTCAATCATTTATTTCATACACAGTATCTTTATTATATCTTAAAGTAAAGCTGATGGAAACCGAACTTTTTTCAATTTATTGATATCTCTGTGTCAGGGCTTTTCCTTAGCATGTTCAAGCATGTACGAGCATAAGCTTTATTAATCGTTCTCTAATCACACTAAACGGGGGGTCAATATGGATATTTTAAAGAAAATTGAACAATACCGGGAAGAAGAGGAGCAGCTAAAGTGGGAAGGCACTTTTGAAGAATATTTAAATATTGTCAAGAAAAAGCCGTGGGTTGCTCAGTCTGCTCATTCACGAGTGTATCATATGATTAAAGATCAAGGTGTAGAAGAAGAGAATGATGCAAGGCGGTACAGTTTTTTCAGCAATGAACTGTATGGATTAGAAGAAGCGCTAGAGCGGCTTGTAGAAGAATATTTTCATCCAGCTGCGAAAAGACTTGATGTTCGTAAACGTATTTTGTTATTGATGGGGCCGGTTAGTGGAGGGAAATCGACCTTAGTTGCTATGCTGAAAAAAGGGTTGGAGGCTTATTCGCGAACGGAGAGAGGCGCCGTGTATGCCATTAAAGGCTGTCCGATGCATGAAGATCCGCTGCATCTTATTCCAAAGCATTTAAGAGAAGATTTCTATCGTGAATTCGGAATTCGCGTGGAAGGAAGTCTGTCGCCATTAAACACAATGAGATTACAAGAGGAATACGGTGGTCGAATTGAGGATGTCCTTGTGGAAAGAATCTTTTTCTCTGAGGATAAGCGGGTAGGGGTGGGCACGTTCAGTCCATCTGATCCGAAGTCTCAAGATATTGCTGATTTAACGGGGAGTATTGACTTTTCAACGATTGCCGAGTATGGATCAGAATCGGATCCTAGGGCGTACCGTTTCGATGGAGAGCTGAATAAAGCCAATCGGGGATTAATGGAGTTTCAGGAGATGTTAAAGTGCGATGAGAAATTTCTTTGGCATCTGCTTTCGCTAACGCAAGAAGGAAACTTTAAAGCTGGGCGATTTGCTTTAATTAGTGCGGATGAAATGATTGTCGCTCACACGAATGAAACAGAATATCGTTCATTTATTGCGAATAAGAAGAATGAAGCGCTTCATTCACGGATTATCGTGATGCCAATTCCTTATAATTTGAAACTATCTCAAGAAGAAAGAATTTATGAAAAAATGATTCGGGAAAGTGATGTAGCTGATGTGCATATTGCCCCGCATACGTTGAAGGTAGCTGCGATGTTTACGATTTTGACTCGTTTGAAGGAACCTAAACGAGGAGACATTGACTTAATTAAGAAAATGCGGCTATATGATGGAGAGAGCGTCGAAGGGTTTAATACAGCTGATGTCGAGCAATTGAAAAAAGAGTATCAAGATGAAGGAATGAGCGGTATTGATCCTCGTTATGTCATCAACCGAATTTCTTCTACCATCATTCGCAAGGAAGTGCCATCGATTAATGCGCTTGATGTATTGCGCTCATTGAAAGAAGGCCTGGATCAGCACCCGTCGATTACGAATGAACTGAGAGAAAAATATTTAAACTTCATTTCAGTCGCGCGTAAAGAATATGACAGTATTGCCAAAAAAGAAGTGCAGAAAGCATTTGTCTACTCGTATGAAGAGTCGGCTAAGACGCTAATGGATAATTATTTAGATAATGTCGAGGCTTATTGCAATAAGTCAAAGCTTCATGATCAATTAACAGGAGAAGAAATCAGCCCGGATGAAAAACTGATGCGTTCTATTGAAGAACAAATTGGCATATCGGAAAATGCCAAAAAAGCGTTCCGTGAAGAAATTTTGATTCGCATTTCTGCCTTTGCGAGAAAAGGAAAGAGGTTTGACTACCATTCCCATGATCGCTTACGTGAAGCGATCCAGAAGAAATTATTTGCCGACTTAAAAGACATCGTAAAAATTACAACTTCAACGAAAACGCCAGATGAGCAGCAATTAAAGAAAATTAATGAAGTCGTTGCTCGCTTAATTGATGATCACGGCTACAATTCAGTCTCGGCGAATGAACTTTTACGATATGTTGGCAGTCTGTTAAACAGATAGGAAAGAAAGAGGCAGCCAACGATTGGCCGCCCTCTTTTTTCCTTTTTATTGAATAGCTTTGATCGTTAGTTCATTCTTTGTTCTGATCTTGTTTTTTAAACTGAACTGGATCAGGCTGTCTTTTATTTTGCTTGAGTTGTTGATTGGTACGCTGGCGTTCCATCTGTTTACCGAGCAACTTCATTTCTTCTAAATCAGTAGCCATCGAACCATTCATTGTATTTAAGTCTTTTTTATTAGTCATTAAGTGTCACCTCGTTTATTTATGTCATACCCTATTATCAATGAATTAAACCAATGGATAGAGTACTTGTAAGAAGGGAGATTTATGATGAGTGAAAATTACCATATTTCCCGGGAAAATTGGTCTCTTCATCGTAAAGGCTATGATGATCAGAAGAGACATAAGGATAAAGTACAAGAAGCAATTCGCAAAAACCTCCCTGATTTAGTGACAGAAGAAAGTATTATTATGTCCAATGGAGAAGAGATGATTAAAATTCCCATTCGATCATTGGATGAGTACAAAATCCGCTACAATTATGATAAGAATAAACATGTCGGCCAAGGGGACGGAGACAGTCAAATTGGGGATGTTGTGGCTCGGGATGGCAGTTCGGCAGAAGGTCCGGGAAAAGGAAGCGGAGCAGGCGATCAAGCAGGGCAGGACTATTACGAAGCAGAAGTATCGTTTATGGAGCTTGAAAAGGCCTTTTTTAGCGAGCTAGCCCTTCCGAACTTAATGCAAAAAGAACAAGCTCCATTTACAGTAGAGGATATCGAATTCAATGATATTCGGAAAACAGGTCTGATGGGCAATGTCGATAAAAAGAAAACTTTAATGAGTGCATTCAAACGAAATGCCCTTACAGGCGAACCGAAATTTCATCCGATTTTTCCTGAAGATTTGAAGTTTCGAACGTGGAATGAAATTGAAAAGCCAGATTCACGAGCTGTCGTGTTAGCGATGATGGATACAAGCGGCTCGATGGGAGTATGGGAAAAGTATATGGCGAGAAGCTTCTTTTTTTGGATGGTTCGCTTTTTGAGAACTAAGTATGAAACGGTGGAAATTGAATTCATTGCGCATCATACGGAAGCCAAAGTTGTGGATGAAGAGCACTTTTTTTCGAAAGGTGAAAGCGGTGGGACGATTTGCTCTTCCGTGTACCGGAAAGCGCTGGAGTTGATTGACGAAAAATATGATCCGAACCGCTACAATATTTATCCGTTCCATTTCTCAGATGGTGACAATCTTTCTTCTGACAATGCTCGCTGTGTCAAGCTGGTTGAAGAGCTAATGAACAAAGCTAATATATTCGGTTATGGTGAAGTCAATCAATATAACCGCAATAGCACGTTAATGACTGCCTATAAAAATATTAAAAATGAAAAATTCCACTATTACATTTTGCGGCAAAAAGCAGATGTCTTTTATGCGATGAAGAAGTTTTTTGCTAAAGAGGAGTTATAAGATAGAATCTCCGCCTCATTCTTGGGTGGAGATATTTTTTTGAGTTGTTTTCCAAGTAAGGAAAAAAAGAATTAGTGATATAATCACGTTTACATATCTCTAAGGAGCTTAGTTATATCGAATAAGTAAAAAAGCTGTGACAACGTGTCAACAGCTTTTTTGGATGTGCTAGGAATTAACGATTTTTTCTTAAATCACGAATGGTTTTTGAGACAGAAATTTGCTCTGGATCCATTCTTAGTTCAAGTAATGTTGGGAGCGGGTTGCTTACTGCTTTTTGTAGCGCTCGTTTCAATTGGTCAGCAGTGTTAATGAATTCGGCAGAAGCCCCCATTGCTTGAGCAAGCAAGACAAAATTGACATTTCCAAGAGTCGTACCAATCACTCTTTCAGGAAAATTTATCTCTTGATGCATACGAATCGTTCCGTACACTTGATTATTATAAATAATTGAAATGATAGGAATTTGATAACGTACCGCTGTTTCTAGTTCCTGAATCGTCATCATTGCACCACCATCACCAGACAAGGAAACAACGGGAATATTAGGGTTGGCACATTTGGCACCAATTGCTGCTGGAATACCATAGCCCATCGCACCAGACGTCGGCCCAATATAAGTTTTTTCCTTTGTAAAGGTAAAGTAATTATGGAGCCAAGTAGCAAAGTTCCCTGCATCATTTGTAAAGATCGTTTCTTGCGGAAGTTCAGTTTGCAAAATATGAATCGATTGTTGGTATGTAACCGATTCATTTGTCTTTTCCTCTATATGAAGTTCGGAGTGTTTAACGAAGATATCCCGGCGCTCTTTCGCCCATTGAACCGATTCTGGTTTTAATGTAAGCGACAGGTTGGACATCGCTTTTAATGCTTCTTTCGCATCAGCCAGTATGCCGATGGCTGGTATAAATACTTTTCCGATGATCTCTTCGCTAATATCAATATGAATGAGTGTTTGCTTGTCATTAAATAAAGAGTAATCTTGAGAAGTAATTTCAGATAATCTTGAACCGAGCACTAAAATTAGATCCGCTTGCTCTGCTGTTTCTATGATCGCCTTTGGAGTACCTAATCCTAAATGTCCAACATATAAGTCATGATTATTTGGAAATACGTCATGACGTCTAAAGGAAGCCATCACTGGTATGCCAGCAGAATGGACAAATGTTAACAGCTCTGCTTCGGCATTCGCTCTTGTGACTCCACCTCCAGCGATCATCAGTGGTTTATCGGCTTCTTTTAATAAAGCGAGGGCCTTTTCGATTTCAGAAACAGAAGGAGCCGGCTTAGAACGGGGAGGGGTAGGCATAAACTTCATTATTGCTGTATCTCTCAACATATCTTCTGGTAATGAAACAACGACAGGACCAGGTCTGCCTGATTTTGCTACTTTAAAGGCGCGGCTCACGAATTCTGGAACTCTCTTTGCCTCCTTGATTTCAACGGTCCATTTGGCGATATGGCTAAAAAATTGATCAAGCTCTACCTCTTGAAAGCCCTCGCGTCCTCTGAATGCTGTATGAACTTGGCCTAAAAAAACAACCATTGGGGTAGAATCTTGATAAGCCGTATGGACCCCGATCGCTAAGTTTGTACCCCCAACGGCCCGAGTAGCCATGACGACGCCCGGCTCACCTGTGGCTTTGGCATATCCTTCTGCCATAAATGAAGCTCCGCCTTCGTGACGGCAAGAAATTAATTCAATTGAAGGTGTATCGTAAATGGCATCCATAACAGGCAAGTAACTTTCGCCTGGTACACAAAATACTTTCGTCACACCTTCTTTCTTTAGACATTCGACAACCCCTTGGCCTCCTGTTAATGTTTTTGTTTCAATCGTTTGCTCATTGACCATATATTATTTCCTCACTTTCAAAGTAGCTATTCTTTTTACCCCTTCATTTAGACGATGAGTAGGAACGGACATCGACATTCGAATGAAGCCTTCTCTTATCTATTTAATATTTCTAATATATTTTTATAATAATCGGAAAATTAACGGAGAAGTTAAAAGATTTGACCTTTCCAACGTAAAGTTTTAAAATTATCTTGAATTCGAGATAATTTTAAAATAAAAGGGGATGGATAATAATGATCGAGATTTATCCTGCTAGTTCAAGATATTCAGCTAATCATGGCTGGTTAAAATCAAATTTTAGTTTTTCTTTTGCGGAGTATTATGACCCAGCCAACATGCAGTTTGGTCCGATGAGAGTACTTAATGATGATTGGGTAGCTCCTAAGAGAGGATTTGGCATGCATCCTCATTCAGAGATGGAGATTGTTTCAATTGTATTGAAAGGCTTTTTAGAGCATAAAGATAGCAAGGGGCATTCAGCAGTTACGACTTATGGCGAAATACAGCGAATGTCAGCTGGAACAGGTATTTTTCATTCTGAAATGAATCCATCTGCGGATGAAGAAGTCAATTTATTGCAGCTGTGGTTTATGCCGGACGAAGCTGGATTGACGCCTTCTTATGAACAAACAAAGTATGATCTTAAGAAGCTGAAAAATAACCTACTACCAGTGGTTGCTAAAAATCCAACATCCAATGAAATCGCTCATATTCATCAAGATTTAATGATTTATTTATCAGAAATAGATAAAGGAAAGACGGTTCAATTTGAACAGCCAGCTGGTCGGAGAGTATTTTTAATGGTGCTTGAAGGAAATGTACAAGTCAATGGTCAATACGAGTTAGGGACAAGAGACTCCGCTCGAATCACGAATGTGCCGGCATTAACAATTGAAGCAAAGGAAAATGTTCAATTGATGTTAATCGATCTTCCTTAAAAGTGAACGGTTATTTCCCTATGTTACTGGCTATAATAGCTGTAGATGTAACGTAAGGAGTGGAATGGAACGATGAAAAAAGATGAACAAAGGCAAGAGGAAGAGAATTTATCATTGGAGCAAAAAGAGAAAGTAGAGCAAGGGATCGATATTGAGCCCCAACGCGAACCAGAAAAACCAAATCAAATGTAAAAAGCTAGGGTGCCTGAGGCATCCTAGCTTTTTTATTAATGAGGCAAAAAGACGATTTGATAAAAGAACAGTACGGCAAAGATATAGACAAGTGGGTGAACTTGGCGGAATTTTCCTTGTACGACCTTTAATAGAGGATAAGAGATAAATCCAAGGGCAATCCCTGTTGCAATACTAGATGTAAGTGGCATGCTGAGAATAATTAAAAAGGCAGGGAACGCTTCATCTAAGCTATGCCAATCAATTTTCGCCACGCTTTCCATCATAAGGCAGCCAACGATAATTAAAGCGGGAGCGGTAATCGCTGATAAGCCAGAAACAGCACTGACTACCGGACCAAAAAAGGCTGAAATTCCAAATAATAAAGCGACGACCACGGCTGTTAAACCAGTACGTCCTCCAGCCGCAACTCCCGTTGAGGATTCAATGTAAGCACTTGTTGGGCTTGTTCCAAAGACAGCTCCAGCAGAAGCAGCAACTGAATCAGCGAGCAGTGCTTGACGTGCACGCGGCATTGTATTTCCTTTCATTAAACCAGCTTGTTGAGCGACAGCGATCATCGTACCTGTCGTATCAAAAAGCGTGACTAATAAAAATGAAAAGACAACGGCATATAATCCATGTTCAAAGACATCGCTAAATGCCGTAATCGGATTGCTAATGATCAGTCCTTCAGGAAGCGACGGAACTGATAGCAGTTCATTTGTAAATTGAAGCTGACCTGTAAAGTAAGCAATCGTTCCTGTAATGACCATTCCGATGAACAAAGCGCCATTCACTTTTAATACCATTAGCACAATTGTTACAGCTAGACCGATTAAAGCAAGGATGGCGTTTGGGCTATGAAGATCACCGAGCTGGACTAAGTTATCTGGATGATCAGCAATCAGCCCCGTCATACGCAAGCCGATGAAAGCAATAAATAAGCCAATTCCTGCTGTAATCCCATGTTTTAAGTTGCTCGGAATAGCTTCGATTAACTTTTCACGGAATGAAGTCAGTGATAAAGCGACAAATAGTAATCCAGCAACAAAAACAGCTGAGAAAGCGGTGACATAAGTAATATCATCATGGGCGCCCACTACTGAAATAGTAAAGTAAACGTTTAACCCCATGCCTGGTGCAATAGCGATAGGATAATTTGCAAATAGACCCATCCACAATGTTCCAATGATTGTCGCAATAATCGTAGCTGTAAACACTTGTTCAAATGGAACTCCAGCCGATTGCAAAATCATCGGGTTGACGACAATAATGTAGACCATTGTGAAAAATGTTGTGATTCCAGCAATCACTTCTTTTCTGATACTCGTTCCATTTTCCTGTAAATTAAACATAAGGAACCTCCAAAATACGAACATTAAAATTCACACTTAATATAATATTCGTTTTAAGCTTGAGTTGCAACTATAATTTTAAAAATTCCTTCATATTGAATAGCTACTTTCGCAGCCATAAAAATAAGCCAATGAAAAGTGTTGAACCTTTTCATTGGCTGATGTTGTTTATTCCACAAAAGTGATTAACTGATTAAGTGGTAGACGATCTGATGGACGGGCTTCTTGTAATGGTTTACCGATTGTAATAAGCATAGTTGGTAAATAGCGATCAGAGATTTGGAATTCTGTTTTTAAGGCATCTGCATTAAAGCCACCAATTGGGCAAGTATCCCATCCTGTTGCTTTAGCTGCAAGCATAAACTGCATAGCGGCTAAAGAGGAGTTTAAAATAGCGGCATCTCGCGGATATTCTGGACGGTTATAAGCACCATTAATTTGCCCAGCTAGAATTTCTTTTAGTTCTGGTGTCATCGCTCCAGCGGCTACGGCAGGATCAAAGACTGGATCGATATTTTTATTTCCTTCTAAGTCACCAAGAATACAAATAACGGCAGAAGCGTCAGCTACTTGCTGTTGGTTATAGGCAATCGGAAGCAGTTTTTGTTGTGTTTCTTTCTTATTGAATACTAAGAAATGCCATTGTTGCAAGTTCCATGCAGAAGGAGCCTTACCAGCAACTTCTAGCAATTGTTTTAATTCATCTTCTGAAATGACAATCGTTGGATCATATATTTTTGTCGAATGACGACTAGCTGCTAACTCAAAAAAATCTGACATCTTTCTTCCTCCTAGTTTCCCTATGTTAAGTAAATAAAAATGAAAAGATATAATTATATTCCTTAAGCACTTTTCGTAAGTGCTAACAATTATCAACCTTAATAAAAAAATGATCAAAGGTCAAGGATTAGATATTCAACAAAGCACATTGAAAAAGAACGGTACCTTACTGTATTATGCGTCGTTTAGTTGGAAAAAAGCTTGATAAATAAAAAACGAGCGGATTTCCCGCTCATTTTTTTATAAGAATACATCTAAAAGTAAATAGGTTAAACCAGCAATTGTCGCTGAAATAGGCAGTGTAATGACCCAAGTAATCAGCATGCGCTGAGCTGTTCCCCATTTCACGCCTCGTATACGGTGAGAAGCACCTACCCCCAAAATGGATGAGGAGATAACATGTGTCGTACTGACCGGAAGGTGAATCGTTGTTGCCCCGAAAATGATCATAGCAGAAGTTAAATCCGCTGCCACGCCATTGACCGGACGGATTTTCATAATTTTTCCGCCAACCGTTTTGATAATTTTCCAACCCCCTACAGATGTACCGAGACCCATTGCAAGGGCACAAGAAAGCTGTACCCAAGATTGTACTTCTGTTGATGATTGGTAATTATTAGCAATTAAAGCCATCGTAATAATCCCCATCGCTTTTTGAGCATCGTTTGTTCCATGTGTATATGACTGTAAGGCAGCAGTGAATATTTGGAAATAACGAAAACGTCTATTTGTTTTTGTTAAATTATTGTTTTTAAAGAGTACCTTAAATAAGCTGTAAACAATAAATCCTCCAGCAAAAGCGATAAGAGGAGAAATAATTAATGCTTGCAAAATTTTCAGAAACCCGCTGTAGTTTAGAATCCCAAATCCAGCAGCCGCGATGGCCGCACCAGCGATGGAACCGATGATCGCATGAGAAGAGCTGCTAGGAATCCCGTAATACCAAGTAACTAAATTCCAAAAAATAGCAGCGATTAAAGCGGCTAAAATAACGATAGATCCGTTTTCAAGCATAAATGGATCCACGATATCCTTCGTGATCGTTTTCGCTACACCTGTAAAGGTCATCGCTCCTAAAAAGTTCATCACAGCAGCTAAAATAATCGCATGGCGAGGTTTTAACGCTTTCGTAGAAACAGAAGTAGCAATGGCATTGGCTGTATCATGAAATCCGTTAATAAAATCAAAAGCTAAGGCACAAAAGACAATTAATATCGTAATGATAAAGAGAGAATCCATAAATATGCGGCTCCTTAAGCGTTTTTCATAATAATTGTTTCAAGAGTATTGGCTACATCTTGACAGTAGTCCGCTACTTTTTCTAAATTCTCATAAATTGCTTTTGTTTTTATCAGCTGGATCGGGTCTTTCTCTGTTGCAAATAAATGCTTGATGGACTGTCTTAAAATCCCATCACAAGCTGTTTCGTAATCTTTAATTTTAATGACATGTTCACGGATAGACAGTAGTTTTTTGGTTGGAAGTAAATTGATTGATTGTTCAATTTCAATAGCACAACCGCGAATGGCTTCTACAAACTTCAGCATATACTCATCCGGCTTTACAACAGAGTACATTTCTAGCATAGCAGCTGTTTCTTCTAAACCATCTAACACGTCATCCATGCTGATCGCTAAAGCCAAAATATCTTCGCGCTCAATCGGAGTGATAAATGATTGGTTTAATTCAGTGATCACCTTGTGCATGAATGTGTCGCCTTTTGATTCTAATTTCTTCATTTCTTCATAAAAGTTCTTTAAATCACCTGCATTGCCAAGTTTGTAATCTGCATAAAAATCTGCACTTTCCTTTAAATTGACTGCGATCGAATGAAGCAAAACAGAAAATTTATCTTTTTTAGTTTTAAACAAAATAAAGTCCTCCTAAATTTAAGAATACTCAACATTCGTATTTTACTCGAATTTGTCTAAATACAAAAGAGTCTGTTGAGAAAAGTAAAAAATTTATTGAGATTTTGTAAATGTTTGTTGAATTTTAGTAGGTTTTCTATCTTGTTCCAAAAGGCTTTTGATTCGCTCTCTGATCATTTTATCGATACAATAAGCTCAAAGGGGGAATATCGAAATGAATCGAATCAAGAACTTACAAGCTGTATGTGCTTTACATAACGGTGTCGAGATACCGTATGTAGGTCTCGGTGTGTATAAAATGACGGATGAAGAAGAAGCATACAAAGCCATTACGTCTGCGATTGAAACAGGGTATCGACTAATCGATACAGCGGCTTTTTACAATAATGAACATATTGTAGGGAAAGCGATTCAAGATAGTCAAATGGATCGCAAAGACGTATTCATTACCTCTAAAGTTTGGAACAGCGATCAAGGATTTGATGAAACGCTTCGTGCCTTTGAAAAATCATTAAAGCAATTACATACGGATTATATGGACTTATATTTAGTACATTGGCCGGTGAAAGGAAAATATAAAGAAACATGGCGTGCGCTTGAGCGTTTGTATAAAGAAGGAACGGTACGGGCGATTGGGGTAAGCAACTTTCACATTCATCACTTGGAAGATTTACTCGCTCATAGTCAAGAAAAGCCAGTCGTTAATCAAGTAGAGCTGCACCCTTACTTAAGCCAAGTCGAATTGAGAAATTATTGTCAAACGAATCACATCGCTATAGAAGCTTGGTCGCCGATCGCACGTAACCGTCTAGCGGATGAACCTGTTTTGAACCATTTGGCCGCCAAGCATGGAAAAACGGTTTCACAAATTATTTTGCGCTGGCATTTGCAAAATAATACCGTGATTATTCCTAAGTCTGTTCATCCAGAGCGGATTAAAGAGAATGCAGATCTTTTTGATTTTGAACTGACAACTGAAGACATGAGACAAATCAATGCTTTAAATAAAAATAAGCGATTCGGTGCGGACCCGGATAATTTTGATTTTTGATGTTTGTAAAGAGAATGAAAAGAAATATGTTTTCTTTTCATTCTCTTCATCTTCAGCGAAGTAGTGAAGTATTAATGGTGAAATTCAAATAAATGGATAAGATCGTTCGGTGTTTCTGCTTCGCAATAAATTCTTTCACCTGTGAACGGATGAGGAATGTTTATGGCGTGCGCATGAAGAGCTTGACGGTGCACAAGAGGTTTTCCTCCGTATAAACGATCGCCAACAAGCGGATGTCCTATCGCTGAAAAATGAACACGAATTTGGTGCGTTCTGCCGGTATCAAGCTGGCATTGAACGAGAGATACATTTCTTTTCGGATCGCTGCTAATCACTTGATAGTGGGTGATCGCTGTTTGACCCGATGGAGACACTCTTTTTCTTGTTGGGTGATGCCTATCTTTTCCTATTGGTTTGTTAATTGTTCCGCTTGGACGCGACAACAGTCCATGTACAACTGCTCGATAAGTCCGTTTAATGTGGCGCTCTTCTAATAAACGTGAGAGAACGGCATAGGCAGCTGGATGTTTAGCGAAAAGAATGACTCCTGATGTGCCGACATCCAGGCGATGAACGTGGCGAACGTCGCATTCCTCACCTGCTGATTGTAAATGAAAAGCAACCGCATTTAATAGTGTGTCTGTTTCTGCCTCCTCATTTGGGTGTGTTTTCATCGCCGCTGGCTTATTCACTACTAACATGTGGTCATCTTCCAATAAAATGTCGATTTTCATTTTCGTGGCTGTTACACTTTGTTCAGTTTTAGCGAAAAAAGGTACTTGCAGTCTCATTCCTTGAGCTAGTGGAAGATGCCAATTGGCTTTGGCATTATTCACTAGTACTTCTTGATTCATTCTCCACGTATGAATCATTTTTTTAGGAAGTTTCCAAACATTCCTTAATATCGCATCTACTGTTTTTCCATCCCACTCTTTTGGAATGATTACTTCAAACAAAGATCCTTTCCGGTTTGTAATGTACATGGTCGATCGCTCCTTTTAAAAAATTCCAATTCCCTGTAATTACCAAATGAATAAGTGTAATAATATGTTATTCTATCAGTAGTAGAAAAAATGATGAAGTAAAGCAGGTGTTCTTATGAAGGTTTTTATGGCTTCTACGAAAGAGCAGGAGGAAAAAATTGCTGAGCTTGTTTGTGATATTAAAGAACGGATTCTTCCGCGCTTTTTCGCGGATGAAGAACTTCAGCAAATGCACAAATTAGATGTGCTTAATATAACAAAGGTACATAATCAATCGTTCCATCTTTTGCGTGATGCATTTAAAGTCATAGCTAGTTTACAAACCATTATCTCTATTCTTGAAACGAAAGATCCTAGCCAGCTTTCTGCATACTATGAAGAAATGTTCCAGCGAAACGTTGACATTTTGAAAGGGTTTGATCTTCACTTTCCTTATCTGCTCAGTCAATTTCATGAAAAGAAAGATCATGTTGTAAATATGGTACATGTCACGCCAGTTAATAAACTCCTTATTTAAAACAATAAAAAGAAGCTGTTTTCACTCGTATCAAGTGAAAACAGCTTCTTTTTTTACTTGATATTTTCCTTAAAGAATTGCTTATATTCCGCTTTAGAGTGGCTGCCTTCTAGACGAGCTTTTTCCTTTCCGTTTTCGAAGTGAATAAGGGTAGGAGTTGCTTCAATCGCAAATTCATCCCAGCCTTGTTCAAACTCAAGAACGTTGTATTGTTTCACATCGACTTTCTGTTCTTTAGCGAGCGGCATTAAAATGGGTGTGGTCGCTACACAGTGAGAGCATGTTGGGCTAAAGAAATACACGGTTACATCTTCACCATCGGCTAGTTTCTTTTCTAATTCGTCTGGCATAATTAAATTTTGATAGTTCGGGTCGTCTAGTTGTTTAATCGTTTCAGGATGAAGATCGTCTTTTCCATAGGGATTATCCTTTGACGCTTCATTTTGCTGATACTTCGTTAGAAAAACAATACCACCAAATAGAATCAGAATAATAGAAGAAAAAATAATAACCTTTTTCATGTTATGCGTTATCCTTTCCTTTTATAATCATAAGACTGATCACGAAAATAATAATAAATGCTGTCAGGGCTAAAAAAGGGATCGTAATAAATCCAAACACATTAATATACATCCCTGTACAAGGCACTCTGCCACAAGCTGGTGCGCTGTCGGCTAAAAAATCTAATTTTTGAATAGCATAGTGATACAGAGAAATACTACCGCCAATGATAGAAAGCAATAAAGAATATTTCGCCGCAGTTACTTCTTTTTTGATAACAGCTAGTCCAAGAATGATAACGATGGGGTACATAAAGATGCGCTGATACCAGCATAGCTCGCAAGGCTCATATTTCATGACTTCTGAAAAGTATAAGCTACCAAGCATTGCCACGAAGGAAGTACCCCATGCAGTGAATAGTAAATTTTCTTTTTTCATAACTTCTCCTTATTCAAAGTTCATTCGACTTGAGTATATTATTTAAACGGGGAGAATGTAAACCAATATGCAATGTGTAAAATTGTCAAGGTTAACCAATGATGTGGTAAACTAGAAAAAGAAATCTATTTTTGATGAGTTAGGGGAGATGGCGGATGAGTTGGAAGGCTGAATTTACACGTTGGAAAGAGTTTCAAGGCTTAGACGAAGAAATGCACACTCTGCTTGCTGAAATTGAAATGGATGAGCCAAGTATCGAAGAAGCTTTTTATAAAAATTTAGAATTCGGTACTGGCGGAATGCGAGGCATCATTGGTGCTGGGACGAATCGAATGAACATATATACAGTTCGCAAAGCATCTGCCGGTTTAGCTAAGTATATTCTTGAGCATGGAGAGGAAGCAAAGCAACGCGGTGTAGCGATTGCCTTTGATTCAAGACATAAATCATTTGAATTTGCTCTTGAAAGTGCCAAAACCTTTGCGACTTACGGTATACAAACGTATGTGTTTGAAGAATTACGCCCCACTCCTGAGCTTTCGTTTGCTGTGCGCCATTTACAGGCATTTGCCGGAATTGTAATCACAGCTAGTCACAACCCCCCTGAGTACAATGGATATAAAGTGTATGGGCCAGACGGAGCGCAACTTGCACCGAAAGAAGCGGACCGCGTAATTGAAAAAGTCAATAGCATCCATGATGAATTATATATACAAGTAGAAGAGATAGAAGCGTTACAAGCAAAAGGCTTATTGAAAATGATCGGTGAAGAAGTAGACCGCTCTTATATTGAACATTTAAAAATGATATGTGAACAGCCACAGCTGGCAATGGAATCGGATGTGAAAGTAGTGTTCACACCCCTTCATGGAACGGGAAATATGCCTGTGAGAAAAGGGTTAGAAGCACTTGGCTATCAGCACGTGACGGTTGTTGCCGAACAAGAACAGCCTGACCCTAATTTTTCTACTGTTGAATCTCCTAATCCAGAAGAAAAAGCCGCATTTGAATTAGCCATTCGCGATGGAAAAGCGCAGCAAGCAGATTTATTAATTGCTACTGATCCTGACGCTGACCGACTTGGCATCGCAGTGAAGGATTTAGATGGTGAATACATTTTACTAACGGGAAATCAAACAGGTGCTTTATTAATGGATTATATTCTTTCACAAAAGCAGGAGAAGGAACAACTTCCGAAAAATGGACGAGTATTTAAAACGATTGTGACATCGGAGTTAGGACGAAAGATCGCTGAATCGTACGGCGTCTCTTGTGAAGATGTCTTAACTGGGTTTAAATTTATCGGAGAAAAGATTGAAACTTATCATCAAAACGGTGAATATGAATTTTTATTTGGTTATGAGGAAAGTTACGGTTATTTAGTGGCTGATTTTGCTCGTGATAAAGATGCAGTTCAAGCAGCTATTATAGCGGTGGAAGCTTGTGCTTACTACAAAAAGCAAGGGAAAACATTATATGAAGTGCTGCTTGATCTTTATGAACGCCATGGCTATTATCGTGAAGGGTTAACTTCTCTCACGTTAAAAGGAATTGAAGGAGCGAATAAAATACAAGCGATTTTATCTTCATTTAGGAAAAATCCTCCTAAGGAAATGGCTGGGAGACGTGTAGCAGTGGTGGAGGATTATTTAACCAGTATGAAGACAATTGCTGAAACAGGGGAGACAGCCACTATTGAACTGCCAGCTTCTAATGTATTGAAATATTTCCTAGATGATGAAACGTGGGTATGCATGCGTCCTTCTGGAACAGAGCCCAAAATTAAATTTTATTTTGGTGTAGTAGGCGACACGTTAGAGAGCAGCGATCAAAAGCTTCAAGAAGTAGAGCAGAGAGTGATGGAAGCCATCCAGCAAATGTTATAAAAATAAGGCGACTTTCTTTGGAAAGTCGCCTTTCTGGTGGAATTCTTTACGCATTCAATGAATTGGCATGCTCGATGTAGTGAAACAGTGTATAAAAGGTTTGTTCCACTTTAGAATAAGAAGCAGGGAATCGGCGGGCATGGAGAAAATGCTCGATTTTTTTTGACAGAAAATGGTCGTTTGTCCTGACCATTAAAATTAGTAAGTTGTTCCAATCTGACCGGTGGACATAATGCAGGGCCCGGTCGTAATCTGTGTATTCCATATCAAGTCCCTCCTTAATTAAGAGGAATTGATTTTATTATATGTTTGTTTGCTAAAAGTTCTCTCTGCAAATATTGGGTACACTGTCATCGCGAAAAAAAGGTTGCCGATTAAGAAGAATTATGTATAATAATCGAAGTGGCTATTTAAACAAAACGTAAGTGAATGTTTACTTGTTAAGGTCATAATTTTTTGACAATAAGATACGAAACAATTCTTATCGCGAGAGACTGAGGGACTGGCCCTAAGACGTCTCGGCAGCGGACTCTAAAGATGGGAGTGCTGTGCCAAATCCAGCAAGTAGATGCTTGAAAGATAAGAAGGGTGTTTTTTACATTGAGACCTCTTCTTGCTGATAGAAAGGTCTTTTATTTTGGCGATTTTATGGAAGAGGTGGAAAGATTGAGTAACAAAGCAAACGGCTGGGCGCTGTTTCCGCTGTTGATTTTTTTATTGATTTTTATTGGAAGTGGTGTGGCAACCGGCGATTTTTATAAGATGCCGGTTATCGTTGCGTTATTTATTACGTCAGCAGTGGCGTTAATGATGAATCGAAAGCTGCCATTGATGGAGAAAGTTGATGTTTTTTCCAAGGGAGCAGGACATCCGAATATTATGTTAATGGCCTTCATCTTCTTGTTGGCAGGAGCATTTGCTTCTACAGCCAAAGGAATGGGAGCAGTGGATTCAACCGTTAATTTAGCCCTATCTATTTTGCCACAAAATTTATTGATGGTCGGTTTATTTATTATTGCTTGTTTTATTTCCTTATCGATGGGAACATCTACTGGAACGATTGTTGCATTGGCGCCTATCGGAGTGGCGATTGCGGATGAAACGGGCATTTCGTTAGCATTAACAATGGCCACGGTTATCGGCGGGGCGATGTTTGGTGATAATTTATCCATCATTTCAGACACAACCATTGCAGCTGTACGTACACAAGGAACAAGAATGGCGGATAAGTTTCGCACCAACTTTTTAATTGTGTTGCCAGCAGCAGTGCTCACAGCGGTGCTATTAGGAGTCATTACTGTCGGACAGCAAAGTTCGATGACGGCGGATTCGTATACAATGATTAAAATTATTCCGTATATCACGGTATTAGTGGCCGCTTTAGCCGGTATGAATGTGCTAGTCGTATTAAGCGGTGGTATTCTTCTTGCAGGAATGATCGGACTGTGGGACGGCAGCTATACCTTCTTTTCTTTTATTGAAGCGATATCAGAAGGGATCGGCAGTATGCTAGAA
The DNA here is from genome assembly GCF_016820555.1 of Bacillus sp. REN10. Classification (GTDB taxonomy): domain Bacteria; phylum Bacillota; class Bacilli; order Bacillales; family Domibacillaceae; genus Bacillus_CE. Next base: position 21,208 of record NZ_JADHDW010000011.1, read on the forward strand.
ATGGCAATGGTTGCGATGATTATTGGTGGAATGATTGAAGTGATTCGTTACAATGGCGGTATTGAGTTTATTTTACAATTTGTCATGAAGAAAATTCGCACAAAAAAAGGAGCCGAGTTTGGGATTGCGTCCCTCGTTAGTTTAACCAACTTATCAACGGCAAATAATACTATTGCCATTATCATTGCCGGACCGCTTGCTAAAAATATTGCTGATGAGTATGGGATCGATCCGCGGAAATCAGCCAGTGTGCTTGATGTGTTTTCCTGCTTTATTCAAGGGGTTATTCCTTATGGGGCGCAGATGCTAGCAGCTGCTGGATTGGCGGAAATCTCGCCGATCAGTATTATGGGTTATTCCATTTATCCGTTGTTGATCGGAATTTGTGGAATCGTAGCGATATGGTTTAATCTTCCTCGATTAAAAGAAAATCAATAAAATGTAAGGCTGGCCTTGAGATGGGTCAGCCTTTTTCGTCAGCCAATTTTCTTACGGGTTCTGCTTCAATCAATGGAGTATGAGGAAAACCTTCACTGATTGAAGAATCGCTTTATAGTGGTATGTCTTGTTGTTTTGTTTCATAAGTATTGGTAAAGGAAAAAAGGAGGAGTGGAGATGAATGCGGTAGAGATGAGGAAGCTTCAGTATGCCATTGATGAGATTACAGAAGTGGCTTCCGGATTTGGTCTCGATTTTTACCCAATGAGGTATGAAATTTGTCCAGCGGAAATTATTTATACATTTGGTGCCTATGGAATGCCTACGAGATTTTCTCATTGGAGCTTTGGGAAGCAATTTTTTAAAATGAAGCTCCAATATGATCTTGGATTGAGCAAGATATATGAATTGGTGATTAATTCTAATCCTTGTTATGCTTTTTTGCTCGATACCAATACTTTAATTCAAAATAAATTAATTGTTGCCCATGTGCTTGCTCATTGTGATTTCTTCAAAAATAATGTCCGTTTCAGTCAAACAAATCGGCACATGGTGGAAAGCATGGCTGCCACAGCAGATCGAATTCATCAATATGAAAAAGATTACGGCAAGGAAACGGTTGAACAATTTTTAGATGCGGTACTGGCGATTGAGGAACATATCGATCCCTCTTTACTCCGTCACCAATTAACTTGGCAAAACGAAGAAGAGGAAAAAGAAGAACTGATAAGAGTCAGCCCTTATGACGATTTATGGTCGTTAGATTCACAAGAAAAACAAGAGAATTCTCCTAAAAAGATGAAAAAGAAACTGCCTCCGCAACCAGAAAAAGATGTCATGCTATTTATTGAGCAATACAGTCGGGAATTAGAGGATTGGCAGCGGGATATTATGACGATGGTGCGAGAAGAAATGCTGTATTTTTGGCCGCAGTTAGAAACGAAAATAATGAATGAAGGATGGGCTTCTTATTGGCATCAGCGAATTATTCGAGAGCTGGAGCTCACATCCGGTGAAGCGATTGAATTCGCTAAGTTGAATGCGGGGGTCATTCAGCCTTCACGAACGACAATCAACCCTTATTATTTAGGTCTGAAAATGTTTGAGGATATTGAGGAGAGGTATAATAATCCGACAGAGGAAATGATCAAAAATGGAGTGAAACCAGGAAGCGGGCGAGAGAAGATGTTCGAAGTCCGTGAGATTGAATCAGATATTTCCTTTTTACGTAATTATTTAACAAAGGATCTTGTGATGAGAGAAGATATGTACTTGTTTGAAAAAAAAGGAAAAGATTATAAAATAACGGATAAAGAATGGACAAACGTCCGAGACCAGCTTGTTAGTATGAGAGTCAATGGAGGATTTCCGTACATTACAGTGAATGACGGAGACTATATGAAATCAGGTGAGCTGTATTTAAAACATTGGTATGAGGGGATTGAGCTTGATCTGAAGTATTTGGAGAAAGTGTTGCCTTATATATATACTCTTTGGGGAAGATCGGTTCATTTAGAAACCGTGATCGAGGATCGGGAAGTTGTATTTTGTTACAGCGGAAGTAAAATACAGCGCAAATATTTGTAAAGATAGAGAAGGCTCATTTATACGAGCCTTCTCTATCTTTATATTCATATATATTCCTATATGGATGATTTTAATCTCTTGACATAGTCGGCTAGTTGATCACAAGCGATTTGATAAGCAGCCCATTTCTCGATAGGGTCTTGAATATATAAAGGATTGGGTATATTCCATAGAAGTATTTTTTTTTGATGGAAAGAAGTGATATTTGGCTGCTCATCTTGGATAAAGTCGTAAATGAATATGATGACATCTGCTTCCTTTAATAATTGAGGGGTCACATGTTTCGCTTGTAAATGAGTAATATCGATATTCACTTCTTTCATTGCTGAAATGGGGAGGTGATCCTCACTTTCCTGAAAGTAAGCCGCGCTAGCAAACGTTAATGTTGGGGCACCTAATTTAGATGCCCAGCCTTCAGCCATGATACTCAAGTGATTGATGGGTGAAAGAAAAAGTATACGGTGTATGTGCATAAAAATAAACCCCTTTGACATCATGCTATTTCTTTTTTACCCTTTTTGCGAAAAAGTAACCATTAAACGAAGAGTATATTTTGAAAGGTTCTATTTATCCCGCATGAACGGGCTGTAAGATCCCCACTTCAACATGGTAGAAAGAAGTGCGGATGTGTAGGTGGGGAAGGAATCACCCCCACTGATTGAAGTTTCACTTTATCAATGGGTGACACACCGTGTTTACATTTGAAAATCAGTGATGATTCGCATGCTCAATGGCTTGCCGGAGCAGGTCAATGACATGTTCATCATCATGTGAATAATACAATGTCGTTCCTTCTCGCCGATACTTTACGAGCCGTAAATTTTTTAAAAATCTTAACTGATGGGAAACAGTCGACTGTAGCAAAGATAAATTTTCGGCAATTTCATTGACTGAATGTTCCCCTTTAAACAGCAAATTTAAAATTCTTAATCTCGTTGGGTCCGATAGAGCTTTAAACGTTTGAGAAACGATAAATAATGTTTCTTCATCTAATTCTTCATGTTTCTTCTCCATAACCAATCCCGCCTTTGTTATATAGTAATTATGTGGAGATGTACTGTTCATTTTGGATTCATTGAAATAAAGCGTACTATAATAGTAACAAACAGCTAAGTGGGAATCCATGATCGTTATATGATGAATCAATAAGTATCACCATAATGTGAGCATGAATTAAAGGCATGCTAAGTATAACGAAATAAGTACTTTTCATTCTCCTTCATTTTCAAAATGCTTATTTTTGTGTATAATTATTATGTTAAACTTCATTTTCAGCAAAAGGGGATAAAAAAGATGAATCTCGGTTTTGGAGAAGTTGCTATTATTGTTATTGTGGCTTTATTGCTTTTTGGACCTTCAAAGCTTCCTCAGCTTGGAAAAGCGGCAGGGCAAACACTTCACGAGTTTAAGCGCGGTATGAAGGGAATTATGGAAGACGAAGACGATCAAACAAAGAAAACCAATTGATTTTTTAATAAAAAAACCGGCGGGGAGAGATCGCCGGTTTTTTTGTGTTTGATTTTTATCTCTTATTTCAACATATGAGAAGAAACGCAGACATGTCGGTGGGGGATCAAGAAATCCTCACGGATGGAAGTATGAAGTATCACTTTATTTCTTCATACCGCTCCAATGCTCGTGCTCTGGCTGTTTGATGATCGACAATCGGGGCAGGATAATCCTTGCCAATTGTGATATGAGCGGATCTCAACACAGATTGTGGCGCTTTATGAGGCTCATGAATATACTTCGCAGGCAGCGATTGTAGTTCCGGCACCCAACGTTTAATATATTCTCCCTCTTCGTCGAATTTTTTTCCTTGGAGGACTGGATTGAAAATACGGAAATATGGAGCGGCATCCGCACCTGTACCAGCTGCCCATTGCCAGCCCATCGTATTATTGCCTAAGTCTGCATCAACCAGTGTATCGAAAAACCAATCTGCTCCTTTGCTCCAATGAATGAGTAGATGTTTCGTTAAAAAGCTAGCGACAACCATACGAATGCGGTTATGCATAAAGCCGGTTTCCCATAATTCCCTCATACCCGCATCAACAAGAGGGTAACCTGTTTGTCCTCTTTTCCATAAATGCAAGAAGGCTTCGTCGTTTTCCCAACGAAAATGCTCGAATTTGGCGTTCAAAGGATGTTGGGTAGATTCGGGGGAATGAAACAACACATGCCATGAAAATTCCCGCCAAGCCAGCTGGCGAAGGAACGCTTCTCCATACATACCAGACTGAAGAATATAATGATAGACCATTCGAGCCGATAATAATCCTGTAGCCAAATAAGGAGAAAGAGCAGAGTGCTTAGCAGCGGATGGATAATCGCGTTTTTCTTGATAATGAATCAAGGATTGTTCAGTAAATTGCTGTAGTTTTGCTAAGGCTGCTTGTTCATTCATATCCCAATACGGCTTTAATTTTTCTGTCCACTGAATCGTTGGTAAAAGTTCTAATTCGGAAACAGTCAAACTTTGAGTGTGCACGTTTGCTATTGCAATATGCGAGACAGATGGAAGGGGTTCAGGGATATCCTGTTTTTGTAAATTTTTATAAAAGGAAGTGAATACTTTATAAGGCGTTCCATCCATTTTTTTTGTTTTCCAAGGAGGGAGCAGTAATTGGTTTTCAAATGTTTGAACGGTTACCCCCATTTTATCTAACTGCTTTGCTAGTTGTTGATCCTTTATGTAGACGGCCGGTTCATAGCATCGGTTCCAAAAAACAGCGCTGGATGATGTTTGCTTTAATACGTCTAAAATGATAGTTTCTGTATTGCCTCGGCGGATGATCAGTTCTCCGCCAATTGCATGTAAATTAGCTATAAATTGTTCTAACGAGCGGTGAAGCCACCAATGTTGGGCACTGCTCTGTTGGCTTGCTATTGTGTCATCGAGCACGAATAGAGGAAGCACTTCTCCTTTTTTGGCTGCATGATACAAGGCTGGATTATCATGCAATCTTAAGTCTCGTTGTCTAAGAAGTACAATGGTTGTTGCCACAAGGAACATCCTTTCATCGTAAAGTTATTATTACTTTAAAAAGAATGCTATACTAGTTCAAGTTTGGATATGCATTTTCATTGCAATCTTTGTGATTATCTTTACAATAATCTTATGCAAAAGAAGCATTTTATTTTCCAGGAGGAAATGAATAAGGTAATGAAGAAAGTAATTAGATTTATAGGAGATAAATGGAAAAAATTTCATTTAACACAAATATCAATTTTATTAGTAGCAGTATCGGTGTTATTTTTTCTTGGGTTTGTTGTATATTTTATGAAATCAGCTGATGTGGAATCATTAAAACGCGGATTATCCCAATCCACTATTTTATATGATGTCGACGGAGATAAAGCGAGCAAGCTATCTGCGAATCGATCGGACAGCGTACCGATTAAACAAATGCCTGAACATTTGCAAGAAGCGGTTATTTCGATAGAGGATCACCGTTTCTATGAACATAACGGCTTTGATTTAAGAGGAATGGGCCGGGCTTTCTTTAAAAATTTAGTCTCAAGCGGAACGGTCCAAGGCGGGAGCACGATTACTCAGCAATTAACGAAAAACGCCATGCTTTCACCGGAAAGAACATATAAGCGTAAAATTGAAGAGCTATTTTTAGCAATAGAAATAGAAAAAGTATATACAAAAAAAGAAATTTTAGAAATGTACTTAAATACGATCTATTTCGGCAGTGGTTCATGGGGAGTTCAAAATGCCTCTAAGAAATATTTCGGCAATGATGTAAGTGAATTAACATTAAGTGAATCGGCGATGTTAGCAGGTATTATTAAAGCTCCATCTGCATTGGATCCATACAAGAATATGGATAAAGCGATTGCCAGAAGAAATGTTGTCCTTGATCAAATGGCGAAGTACGGATTTATTACAGATGAACAAGCGCAGCAAGCGAAATATGAAGAAATTATTTTAGAAGATAAAAGCGGAGACCCGTTAAAAGGGAAGTATCCGCATTACGCCGATGCGGTGATTAACGAAGCGATTCAACGGTTCGGGCTCACTCAAGACGAACTGTTAACAAAAGGATATAAAATTTATACAGCAATGGATCAAAACGTGCAAGCAAGTCTCGAAAAGGTATATAAACAAGATTGGATCTTTCCTGATGATGTGAGCGGCGATCCATCGCAAAGTTCGGCTGTGTTTGTTGATCCAAAAACGGGCGGTGTGACCGCAATTGTGGGCAGACGAGGAGAGCATGTGTTTCGGGGGTTTAACTACGCAACTCAAATGAAGACTTCACCGGGCTCTACAATTAAACCGCTAGCAGTGTTTACTCCAGCGATAGAACAAGGCTATGATCGATATTCGATGCTGAAAGATGAGCCGATGAAATTTGGTGATTATGAGCCTAAAAATTACGATGGAAACTACCGCGGAGAAGTACCGATGTATCGCGCGGTTGAAAAATCTTTAAATGTGCCATCTGTTTGGCTATTAGATCAAATTGGTTTATCGAAAGGTTTAAGTGCGTTAAAACGTTTTGGTATTCCTATTGAGAAAGAAGATAAAAATTTAAGTATTGCACTAGGCGGTATGACGAAAGGGATCTCTCCATTAAATCTTGCTGAAGCTTACACGACGTTCCCGAATAATGGGGTTCGTAAGGAAACATTTTTCATCCGCAAGATTATCGGTCCAGATGGACAAGTAACACCGAAATGGGAACCAAAAGAAGTGAAAGTCACTTCTAAAGAAGTGACAGATGAAATGACGGCTATACTTTTAAATGTCGTTGAACGCGGATCGGGTCAGAACGCAGGTGTGCCAGGTATGGATATTGGTGGTAAAACAGGCTCTACTCAAGTGCCGATTGAAGGCATTGATGGTACAAAAGATCAATGGTTTGTTGGCTATACTCCGAGTATAGTAGGAACTATTTGGGTAGGGGTAGAAACGGTTAGTAAGGAGCATTACTTGACAGCAAACAGTTCAGAAGGGGCTGCACCGCTGTTTAAAGAAATTATGAAGGAAATTTCTCCGTATATTGAACAATCTTCTTTTGATATTCAAGAGATCGAAGAAATGCCAAAGAAAGAAAAGAAGAAAAACTTAATAGATCAACTGATTGAAAAGTGGAATGAACTGTTTTAAAGCGCCAAATGAATGGCGCTTTTTTCTATCAAATAATAGGTTACAAACAATGATGTGGATTTCAATCATTTTTCATTTGTCTGCAATGAATCCAAACCCCGCTTTCACATCACTGTAAAAAAAATTTCATTTTTAGAAAAAAGCATAAAGCTTATGCCCTCAATCTTGTAAGCGATTCCATTTTTTATGAATAATCCTCCAATAGTTAAAATAGTCGAAAAATTTAATAAAAGGTGTTGACCAATAGGGAAAAGCAAGATATGATTGACCTCAACATAAACTTAATTTTCAGATTAGCTAGATAAATTGTTTTACTCGAAATAAACAAGCTAATTTTCAATTTGTTTGTAATGTACATGCAGCTTTATGACATCTGGAGGAGATACCATGCGCAGTGACATGATAAAGAAAGGAATTGATCGAGCACCGCACCGCAGCTTGCTTTATGCAGCGGGGGTTAAGACAGAGGACTTACACAAACCATTTATTGGCGTATGTAACTCGTACATTGATATTATTCCTGGACACGTTCACTTAAACAAATTTGCTGAAGTAGTGAAAGAAGCCATTCGTGAAGCAGGAGGTGTACCTTTTGAATTCAATACCATCGGAGTAGATGATGGTATTGCTATGGGGCACATTGGTATGAGATATTCGCTTCCGAGCAGGGAGTTGATTGCTGATGCAGCCGAAACGGTCATCAATGCTCACTGGTTTGATGGAGTATTTTATATTCCAAACTGCGATAAGATTACGCCGGGCATGCTAATGTCTGCTGTCAGAACGAATGTCCCTTCCGTTTTCGTTTCAGGCGGACCGATGGAAGGCGGAAAAACGAAAGCTGGAAAGCCGCTCTCGCTCGTTTCTGTTTTTGAAGGAGTAGGTGCCCATTTATCTGGCAAGATGTCAGCAGAAGAGTTGTTAGAAATTGAGTCTAGTGCTTGTCCAACATGCGGCTCTTGTTCAGGGATGTTTACAGCCAACTCGATGAATTCCTTAATGGAAATACTCGGTGTCACACCGCCGGGAAATGCAACCATCGTGGCAACATCCAATGAACGGCATAACTTAATTAAACAAGCAGTCAACCATCTCATGGATATGATCAAAAACGATGTGAAACCAAGAGATATTGTTACGAAAGAGGCGATTGACGATGCATTCGCTCTTGATATGGCAATGGGAGGATCAACAAATACGGTTCTTCATACATTAGCTATAGCGAACGAAGCGGAAATTGAATACGACCTCAATCGAATTAATGAAATTGCTAAAAGAGTTCCGTATTTATCAAAAATAAGCCCAGCATCCGACTATACGATGCAGGATGTTCATGAGGCTGGCGGAATTAGTGCAATTATAAATGAATTATGCAAGATTGGTGCATTAAATAAGGATCGCATCACCATCACAGGAAAATCAGTATACGAAAATGTAAAAGACGCTGAGATTAAAAATGATAAGGTCATTCGCCGAAGCGAAAATCCTTATAGCCCTGTGGGTGGACTGTCCATCCTATACGGAAATTTGGCTCCAGACGGTGGAGTGATTAAAGTAGGAGCAGTTGATCCTTCCATTAAAACCTTCGTGGGTGAAGCAATTGTATTTGAATCACAAGACGAAGCGCTAGAAGGAATCAATAACGGTACCGTGACAGAAGGTCATGTAGTTGTGATTCGATATGAAGGCCCTAAAGGCGGTCCAGGGATGCCGGAAATGCTCGCTCCAACGGCTGCTATTGCTGGTCGTGGATTAGAGAAGAAAGTCGCTTTAATGACAGATGGAAGATTTTCAGGGGCATCAAGAGGAATTTCCATCGGTCACGTCTCTCCTGAGGCAGCTGAAGGAGGACCAATTGCTTTTATTGAAAATGGTGATCAAATCATTATCGACCTTCCGAATCGAACATTAAACGTGGTCATTACCGAAGAAGAATTGGCTGAAAGAAAGAAAAATTTCGTACAGCCGGAGCCAAAAATTAAAAAAGGCTATTTAGCTAGATACTCTAAATTAGTAACTTCCGCTAGTACAGGCGGAATTATGAAAATATAATAGTGTAAAATGTTGACGAGGAAAAAGTTGTTAGAATCCGTATTTCACAGAGAGCCGGTTAGAGCTGAGACCCGGTAATGCCTCTTACAACGACATCCCCTCTGAGTGCTGATCTGAACGTTCGCTAGTAGGATTGGTCGAGTAGTTACTACTCGTTATCAAAAAGGACAATAAATGATTGTCCATGAGGTGGTATTTGAAAAAATATCATAAACCAGGGTGGTACCGTGGAAAGATAAGCTCTTTTCACCCCTGCGCTTATAGGATTAGTAGGCGTGAGGGTGAAGGGGCTTTTCTTTTTGTTTTCATTTAAATAAACCCAGTCACTCTTACAAATTAAGGAGAAAACAACAATTTGGAGGGGAAATAAATGAGCCCAAAAGTAAAGACGGAGACCAAACCGTTGAATCAAACGATGAGTGGAGCAGAGCTTTTCATTGAAACATTGAAGCAGGAAGGGGTAGAAGTCGTATTTGGTTATCCAGGAGGAGCAGTCCTTCCTCTCTATGATGCTTTATACAGAAATCCAATTCGTCATATTTTAGCTAGACATGAACAGGCTGCTATCCATGCTGCGGAAGGATATGCAAGAGTCTCAGGAAAACCTGGAGTTGTTATTGCTACATCTGGTCCTGGGGCAACGAATCTTGTGACAGGAATTACCGATGCATTAATGGATTCTTTACCGCTAGTGATTTTCACTGGGCAAGTAGCCACTACCGTGATTGGATCCGATGCTTTCCAAGAAGCTGATGTTATTGGAATTACGATGCCGATCACAAAACATAACTACCAAGTAAGGGATTTAAAAGAACTGCCAAGAATTATTCGGGAAGCTTTTCATATTGCTACTACAGGACGGCCTGGACCGGTACTAATTGATATCCCTAAGGATATTGCTACAACTATTACAAACCCTGAGTTTGTCACAGAGGTAAATCTGCCGGGCTATCAGCCAAATCTCATTCCGAATGTGCTACAAGTGAAAAAATTAGCGGATGCTCTAGCAGAGTCGAAAAAACCTGTTATCCTAGCTGGGGCTGGTGTTTTACATGGCGGTGCAACAGAAGAGCTATTAACATTCGCTGAGGAAATGAACATTCCTGTAGTCAACACATTGTTAGGGTTAGGTTCCTTCCCATCTGATCATCGATTGTTTTTAGGAATGGGGGGCATGCATGGAACATACACAGCCAACATGGCAATGTATGAAAGCGACTTGTTAATTAACATCGGTGCCAGATTTGATGATCGCTTAACAGGAAATTTACAGCACTTTGCCAAGTATGCAACGGTAGCTCATATCGATATCGACCCTGCAGAAATCGGTAAAAATGTGGAGACACAAATTCCGATTGTTGCTGATACGAAAGAAGCATTGAAAAAATTGCTTTCACTAGAGTTAACTGCTCCTAATGCAAAAGAGTGGCTTAGCAAGTTAGAAGAGAATAAACGGGAATATCCGTTATGGAATTCGGATAATGAAGAAGGCATTTCTCCTCAGCGTTTAACAGAAATGATCCATAAAATCACAAATGGGGATGCCATTGTCACAACGGATGTAGGGCAGCATCAAATGTGGACAGCGCAGTATTATGGTTTCAATAAACCGAACCGCTGGATTACATCAGGTGGATTAGGAACAATGGGCTTCGGCTTCCCAGCTGCCATTGGCGCTCAAATTGCTCATCCAGACGATACGGTGGTAGCTGTTGCTGGAGATGCTGGCTTCCAAATGACATTGCAGGAACTAGCGCTCGTTGCTGAATTAAACTTACCTGTGAAAATTATGATTTTTAACAATCAAGCATTAGGAATGGTAAGACAATGGCAAGAAACATTTTACGAGGAAAGATACTCTCAATCCCTTCTTCCTTGTCAGCCTGATTTTGTTAAGTTAGCAGAGTCTTACGGCATTCGAGGATACTCTGTTTCAACGGAAGCAGAAGCAGAAAAAGTTTTACAAGAAACATTAAATGACCGTCAAGCGGTACTTATCGATTTTCGCATTAAGTCGAAAGAAAAAGTATATCCAATGATTGCACCTGGAAAAGGACTTCATGAAATGATTGGGGTGAGACCATGAAACGCATCGTAACTGTTACCGTTCTGAATCAAAGCGGTGTTTTGAACAGGATTACTGGCTTATTTACAAAAAGGCAATTCAACATTGAAAGTATTACTGTAGGCCCAACAGAAACAGATGGGATCTCCAAGATGACGGTCATCGTTCATGTAGAAGATCAACGTACTATTGAACAAGTGCTAAAGCAGTTAAATAAGCAAATTGATGTATTAAAGGTTACTGACATTACAGATTTAGCGATTGTATCCCGTGAGCTTGCTCTTATTAAGGTAATGACAACTCCGCAAACTCGCGCTGAAATTAACGTCATTATCGAGCCTTTCCGGGCGACAATTATTGATGTCGCCAGGGACAGTGTCACGATTCAAGTAGTAGGGAATTTTGAAAAAATTGAATCGATGATTGAGCTGCTTCGTCCATATGGCATTAAAGATCTGTCACGAACGGGGCAAACAGCACTCACACGTGGTTCACAAAAGCAAGTCAATGAAATGAAGCAGTACTCTATTTTAAAATAAATTAACTAAATTTTCGGAGGATGATGAAAAATGGCAAAAGTATATTATAACGGAGATATTAACGAAGCGGTATTAGCAAACAAAAAGGTAGCAATCATCGGTTATGGATCTCAAGGTCACGCACATGCACAAAACCTTCGCGAAAGCGGCGTAGATGTAGTAGTTGGTTTAAGACCAGGGAAGTCTTGGGATCAAGCAGAAAAAGATGGTTTCGATGTAAAATCTGTGCGTGAAGCGAGTGCAGAAGCGGATTTAATCATGATCTTACTTCCAGATGAGTACCAAACAGCGGTATACAAAAATGAAATCGAGCCTGAGTTAACAGCAGGAAAAGCTTTAGCATTCGCTCATGGATTTAATGTCCATTTCAATCAAATTGTTCCGCCAACTGATGTTGACGTATTCTTAGCGGCACCAAAAGGACCAGGTCATTTAGTTCGCCGCACGTATACAGAAGGTGCTGGTGTTCCAGCGTTAATCGGCATTTATCAAGATGTAACGGGTCAAGCAAAAGAGATCGCTCTTGCTTACGCGAGAGGCGTGGGAGCAGGACGTGCAGGAATTATCGAAACAACATTCCAAGAAGAAACAGAAACGGATCTATTCGGTGAGCAAGCGGTACTTTGTGGCGGGGCATCTGAACTGGTGAAAGCTGGATTTGAAACATTAATTGAAGCAGGATACCAACCGGAAGTTGCTTACTTCGAGTGTTTACATGAATTAAAATTAATCGTTGACCTAATGTACGAAGGTGGACTTGAAAGAATGAGATATTCAATCTCTGATACAGCACAATGGGGAGATTTCGTATCAGGTCCTCGTGTGATTACAGCTGAAACGAAAGCGCGTATGAAAGATGTCTTAACTGACATTCAAACAGGGAAATTCGCAAAAGGCTGGTTGTTAGAAAACCAATTAAATCGTCCTGAATTTACAGCGATTAACGAACGTGAAAAACAACATCCAATTGAAGTGGTAGGACGCGAACTTCGTGAAATGATGCCATTTGTTAAACAACAATCGAAGAAGGAAGTGAAGGCTGGTGCGCAAGATTGAGATCTTTGACACAACGTTAAGAGATGGGGAACAATCAGCGGGTGTCAACTTAAATACCATTGAAAAGTTAGAGATCGCAAAACAGCTAGAACGACTCGGAGTAGACGTCATTGAAGCGGGCTTTCCTGCCGCTTCAAGAGGCGATCTAGAAGCCGTTCAATTAATTGCCAATACCATCAAAAATAGTTCGGTCACAGGACTTGCCCGCTCGCATCAAAAAGACATTGATGCCACTTGGGAAGCGTTAAAGCAATCAGCTGAGCCAAGAATTCATGTCTTCCTTGCTACTTCGCCGATTCACCGCGAATTTAAGTTGAAGATGAGCAAAGATGAAGTAGTCGAACGTGCGGTTGAAGCCGTCAAATATGCGAAACAAAAATTTGCTAAAGTGCAATTTTCTGCAGAAGATGCATGTCGAACTGAGCTTGATTTTCTAGCTCGTGTCACAGAAGCGGTGATTGATGCTGGAGCTACAGTGGTAAATATTCCAGATACTGTTGGTTACATCACTCCGCAAGAAATTAAAGAAATTTTTACGTATTTACGAGAAAACGTATCAAATATTGATAAAGCAATTTTATCCACACATTGTCATGACGATTTAGGAATGGCAACAGCCAATTCATTAGCAGCAATTGAAGCTGGGGCAGGGCAAGTGGAAGGAACAATCAATGGAATCGGTGAGCGTGCAGGAAATGTGGCTCTTGAAGAAGTGGCCGTTGCTCTTCATATTCGCAATGATTTTTACAAAGCTTCAACAAATATGAAGCTAGATGAAATTAAGCGTACAAGTAATCTTGTGAGCAAATTAACGGGCATGATCGTCCCAGCTAATAAAGCGGTCATTGGCGACAATGCTTTTGCTCATGAATCCGGCATTCATCAAGATGGCGTATTAAAAGAAAAAACAACGTATGAAATTATTACGCCAGAGCTTATCGGTGTGAAATCAAATAAATTGGTACTTGGCAAACACTCTGGTCGACATGCGTTCAAAAATAAAGCGATCGAGTTGGGCTTTGAATTAACGGATGACAAATTAAATGAAGCTTTTCAAACATTTAAAGATTTAGCGGATAAGAAGAAAGAAATTACCGATGAAGATTTATTCTCCATTTTGGCTGACAAACAGACGGAAGCTGTTGATGTAAGCCACTATATTTTAAATACGATCCAAGTTCAGTATGGGACAGAAAATATTCCAACGGCAACGATTTCAGCCACTCTTCCGGATGGTCAAAATGTCACCGAAGCCGCAACAGGTTCAGGAAGTGTAGAAGCGATTTACAACACACTAGAGCGTTTGTTAAAAGGTCCAGTGAAATTGCACGACTACAAAATCAATTCAGTCAGTGGCGGACGTGATGCCTTAGCTGAAGTGTATGTGCGTGTCAATTATAACGGAATGGATTCAAGCGGTCGCGGCACAGCACAAGATGTTCTAGAAGCGTCGGCGCGTGCTTACTTAAACGCAGTGAATCGTGTCTTAACGATTGAAGCGCAGCAACAGGATGTTCAAAAAGCTCACATTTGATGTAACGGAGGGGTTAACGTGAAAAAGAAAATTGCAGTATTACCGGGAGATGGAGTTGGCCGAGAGATTGTGAAAGGAGCCACTTCCGTTTTAGCAGCGATCGGACAACGCTTTGGTCATGAATTCGAGATTGAGTATGGTGAAATTGGAGGAGCCGCTATTGACTCTTCTAATACACCTCTTCCAACAGAAACGCTGGAGCTTTGTAAAAGAAGTGACGCTGTGTTGCTGGGAGCAGTAGGCGGACCGAAATGGGACCACTTGCCATCTCATATCCGTCCGGAGCGAGGGCTACTAGCTATTCGTAAAGAACTTGGCCTTTTCGCTAATTTACGTCCAGTCATTGCTTTTCAAACTTTGCTGCAATCTTCTCCGCTTAAGCCTGAAATTGCAGAAGATGTGAATCTAATGATTGTGCGAGAGCTAACAGGTGGCTTATATTTCGGAAAGCCGAGTGAACGTAGGGGAGAACAGCAAGATGTGGTTGTTGATACTCTTCAATATACAAGAAAAGAAATTGAACGAATTGTGGATAAGGCGTTTGAATTAGCTGTTGTGCGTCAAAAGAAACTGACATCTGTGGATAAAGCGAATGTATTAGAATCAAGCCGAATGTGGCGTGAAATTGTGAATGAGAAGGCAAAATTATATCCGCAAGTTGACGTGGAGCATATGTATGTCGATGCGGCGGCGATGAAGCTTGTGAGCCATCCGAAAGATTTTGATGTTGTTGTGACTGAAAACTTATTTGGAGATATTTTGAGTGATGAAGCATCGATGATCACTGGTTCACTAGGCATGCTTCCATCCGCTAGCTTACGTGCAGACGGCTTCGGCTTGTATGAGCCTGTGCATGGGTCGGCACCTGATATTGCGGGACAAAACAAAGCAAACCCAATGGCGATGATTTTATCAGCGGCATTGATGTTGAAATATTCGTTTAACCTTCGTGAAGAGGCAGAATCCATTGAACAAGCGGTACAAGAAGTATTAAATGCCGGTTATCGTACGAGCGATTTGCAGATGGAGGGCGGAACGGTTGTTGGCACTGATCAAATGATTGAATTAATTGTTCAAAGAGTAGAAGAAGGGTCCGCTATTTCTTCGATTATGGGTGCTTATATGTAATAAAGAAACATAGGTGGATTCCTCGCTTCCTTGAAGGAAGCAGGAATCCCTCTTTTTTAAAAAAAGCTAGTGGGGGGGCTGTTTATGACACCGAAAACAATTATTGAAAAAATTTGGGAGAAACATGTCGTACATAGAGAAGAAGGAAAGCCGGATCTTTTATACATTGATCTTCATTTAGTTCATGAAGTAACTTCTCCACAAGCCTTTGAAGGGTTGCGCATGAACAATCGCAAAGTAAGGCGTCCTGATTTAACGTATGCTACGATGGATCACAACGTACCAACCGTCAATCGTCATATTGTGAAAGATCCTGTTTCAAAGACACAGATGGAAACATTAAAGCTAAATTGCCAAGAGTTTGGAGTTGAACTGTCAGATATCGATCATCCAGACCAAGGGATCGTCCATGTAATCGGTCCGGAGTTAGGTTTGACGCAGCCAGGGAAGACGATCGTTTGCGGAGACAGTCATACTTCGACTCATGGAGCTTTTGGGGCATTAGCCTTTGGAATCGGTACAAGTGAAGTAGAACATGTACTGGCGACGCAAACATTGTGGCAAGCTAGGCCGAAAACATTGCAAATTAAAGTTAATGGCAAACTGGGATTTGGCGTGACAGCAAAAGATTTAATTTTAGCGGTTATTGCCAAATACGGGGTGAACGCTGGTACAGGTTACATTGTTGAATATACGGGCGAAGCGATTCGTGGTTTATCAATGGAAGAGCGCATGACGGTGTGTAATATGTCAATTGAAGCTGGCGCACGGGCTGGATTAATTAGCCCAGATGAAAAAACAGTAGAATACTTAAGAGGTCGTCGTCACGTTCCTGAAGGCGAAGCATTTGAGCAACTAGCTGAGCAGTGGTTAGCCCTTGCTACTGATGAAGGGGCACAATATGATCAAACCCTTGAAATTGAAGGGGAAGAGATTGAACCACAAGTAACATGGGGAACTAATCCTTCTATGGGTAGCGGAATTAGCGCTACGGTTCCAAACCCTAATGATTTTGACCGGGAAGCGGATCAAGAGTCAGTAGCAAGAGCATTGGAATATATGGGTCTAGAAGCGGGAACGAAATTAGCAGATATTCCAATCGACTATGTATTTATCGGTTCTTGTACGAATTCACGTATCAGTGATTTGCGAGCAGCTGCAGAAGTGGCAAAAGGGCGAAAGGTACAGCCAGGTGTAACGGCGATTGTTGTACCAGGTTCGCAAGCGGTGAAACAAGTAGCAGAGTCAGAAGGTTTAGATCAGATTTTTACTGAAGCGGGCTTTGAATGGCGCGAGTCGGGTTGTAGCATGTGTTTAGCGATGAATGATGATATCGTTCCTTCAGGTAAGCGGTGTGCATCGACATCTAATCGTAACTTTGAAGGACGCCAAGGAAATGGAGCGAAAACACATCTTGTGAGTCCAGCTATGGCGGCTGCGGCTGCAGTGACTGGTAAATTTACAGATGTTCGCCAATTAGTAGGCGTGCAACAATAAGGGGGAGAATGAAATGAAAGCAATTAATCAATTTAATGGTGTTGTCTGCCCTCTCAATCGTACCAATGTCGACACGGATCAAATTATTCCGAAGCAGTTTTTAAAGAGAATTGAGCGTCAAGGTTTTGGTCAATTTGTCTTCTATCATTGGCGTTTTAATGATGAAGGTGTAAAAAAAGCTGACTTTGTCATGAATCAACCGCAATATGAGCAGGCAGAAATATTAGTAGCCGGTGAGAATTTTGGCTGTGGATCATCGCGTGAGCATGCACCTTGGGCATTGTTAGATTACGGATTCCGCGTCGTCATTGCCCCAAGCTTTGCTGACATCTTTTATAACAACTGTGTGAAGAACGGCATTTTAGCGATTCGTTTAACGGAGGATGAAGTTCAAACGATTATGAAAAAGGCAGAGGAGCCAGAGTACCGTTTGTTCATTGATTTGAAAGAGCAGCATATTACTGATCAAAATGGCTTTGAGGCTTCATTTGATATTAATCCTTATTGGAAAGAGATGTTATTAAACGGCTGGGATGAAATTGCTGTTACGTTGAATTTAGAAGCAGAAATTGCTGCATATGAACAGCAGCAATAAAGAGGAAAGAAGGTGTCCAGAGGGATGCCTTCTTTTTCTTTTACAGATAGGATGGGGCAGCTGTTTATTTAGAAAAACGACTAATTTCTTCACAATGCTGATAGATTTTATTACATAAAAATAATGAGCTCTTTTCTTTTTTTAATGAATGTTTTATGGGAAAAGAGGGAAAAGTGATAGAGGTAAAGTTTACAAAGAGGGAGAATTGATGTGCAATATCGAATAGAAAGAGCTACTTTAGGTAAGTACAGGTTGAAACTGATAAATATTGGGGAGCGCAAACGCAGCGCAGCAAAGAAAATTTTCAAATTGGGATTGAAAAAATGCCACTGGATTCATCCAAATGATGATGTAAAGGGGATTAATACGGATCCTTCTTTCGACCCTAAAGTGACAGAGCAAATCAAAAAACAAACTGACAGCTGGGTCAATCCAATAGAGATGGTTCATTTGAAAAAATAAGATGAGCCCTTGAAAAGATTCAAGGGCTCTAGCCATAAATATGAAGTTGTGAAGATGTTATTTTTGTTGGAAGCCGCTCATTTGTTGTTGAGCCATTGCTACTAAGCGTTTTGTGATTTCTCCACCAACAGAACCGTTAGAACGTGAAGTCGAATCTGGTCCAAGATTTACGCCAAACTCAGAAGCGATTTCATACTTCATTTGGTCGATAGCTTGTTGTGCACCTGCAACTAGTAATTGATTGCTGTTGTTGCTGCGATTTGAATTTGTCATGTTTGTCATCTCCTGTTGTATGATTTTTGGTTGGGCCACTGGAATTGCACCAGTCCTTTTTTAAGAGGCCAGACTATCTGGTAAGCCCATTAATATGAGTGACTTGCTGCTTGTATTACTATTATGTTTTCTTTTTTACTGTTTATTCACTGATAACTTGTGGTAATTTATTCCTTTTTTTGTTTTGCTGAGAAAAGCGTTTTTTTCAGCTCTATGCTATACTGTTGTTACAGAAACTATCGATTACAGAGTAATTTGAACGAGGTGGGGAAAGATGGATCATAATCGTGAAGTAACAAATAGATTGCGACGGATTGAAGGCCAAATTCGCGGCGTGATTAAAATGATGGAAGAAGAGAAGCACTGCAAAGAAGTCGTGACTCAATTATCTGCTATTCGATCAGCAGTTGACCGCTCGATTGGGTTAATCGTTGCTAAAAATCTTGAAAGTTGTATTCGTGAGGCAAATGAAAAAGGTCAAAATGCCGAAGAAGCGATTCAAGAAGCAGTCAATATGATTGTTAAAAGTAGATAAGTTGTCCAACAAGTAAGTGCCTGACATCCTCTGTAGGTATCAAGCACTTACAGGACAGCTTTTTTTATTCTCCAGGAAGCGTTTCATCAACGAAAATATGTGCCTCTTCAATATTAGAAGTGATTTCGTCTTCTCTCATATGAACAGACCCTCCAGAAAGTCCCTCATTAATCATGCGATCGACGTCTAAAAAGGCTTTATCCTTTCCTTCAAATTGAGTATCTGGAAGAAAGGAAAATTCCGTATCTTTTTTCTTCATTAAAACAACCTCCTTTACCATTAATTTGTGCATAATCAAAGTTTTTATGCAGTCGTCTTATAGAGGACAAAATTTGCTAAGATTCACTAAAAAAACTTATAATGGAAGAGCCGATTATGATCGGTGATGAACATGTTGGCAGGTGAATAGGAAGTGAATTTCTTTTGGGTTCTTGTATTTATGGTTGTCATTGGGGCAGCTATTGGAGCGGTGACGAACTCCATTGCGATTAGAATGCTGTTTCATCCGTATCGTCCGTACTATATTGGAAAGTGGCAACTGCCATTTACACCTGGATTGATTCCGAAAAGGCGGGGCGAATTGGCAGAGCAGCTTGGAAAGATGGTTTCGGAATATTTACTAACGCCAGAAAGTATTGAGCGGAAGTTAAGTCACCCCGATTTTCAAAAAGATATCGTCTCTCTTTTACAGCAAGAAGCAAGGCCATTTCTTGCTTCAGATAAGACGATCGCCGAAGTGCTGGAGAAGGTGCATATCGATGAACCAGAACAAAAAGCAGAACAATGGGTAGAGCAATGGATTGATAAAAAATATCGTTACATAAAAGATTTTTATATCGATCAAACCGTTAGAGAATCACTTCCTTCTGAATGGTTAGATAAAATGGAAGTGAAAATTCCACAAGTATCCGATTACATCATTCATAAAGGCATCGATTATTTCTCTAGCTTAGAAGGGCGTCAACGAATCAAAAAAATGACGGATGATTTTCTGGCCGAGTGGGGCAAGCTTGGTAGCATGCTACAAATGATTCTTGGCAATACGACGCTAGAAGACAAAATTCAGCCAGAAATATTAAAGTTTTTAAGAAGCCCTGGCACAAAAGAATTAATGGATACACTGCTAAGAAATGAATGGGAAAAAATTATCGATTGGAAATGGTCTTATGTTCTGACTCAATTTTCTGATGAAAAAGCATTACAAAAAGGAAAAGCGTTTGTCCTTCGACAGCTGAACCTTCATGCTTTATTTGAGAAATCTGTGTCAGATGTCATGAAGCCATTTGAAGAGAAAATTATCTCTGACATCATTCCAACTGTAGTGGCAAAAGGCGGTCATTTTGTGGCGGCACGTATTCCAGCGATGATGGAAAAACTTCACATTGCTGAAATTGTGCGTCAACAAGTGGAAACCTTCTCATTAGAGCGGTTAGAAGAAATGGTGCTAGAAATCGCGAGACGAGAATTGAAAATGATCACTTTCCTTGGCGGATTGTTAGGGGGAGTCATCGGATTGCTTCAAGGGATAATTGTTGGACTATTTTCTTAAAGTCCCGCATAATCATGATACAGTCTGTTAAAGTGAATTCACAAAATATGAGGAGGAACAGCAATGGCAATCAATTTATATGATTTAGCTTATGAATTAGAGAAAGGTGTACGTCAAAGCCCAGAGTACTTGCAGTTAAAGCAATTATATGCAGAAGTAAATAATGATCCAGAAGCAAATAAAGTCTTTTCTGATTTCCGGGATATTCAAATGAAATTACAGGAAAAGCAAATGACAGGACAAGACATTACTGAAGCAGAAGTTCAACAGGCACAACAATCTGTTGCACTTATTCAGCAACATGAGAAAATTGCTAAATTAATGGAAGCGGAACAGCGAATGAGCATGGTGATTGCGGATTTAAACAAAATTATTTTAAAGCCGCTTGAGGAAATGTACGGTCCTGTTGTTGATTAAGTAGAGAAGAGCACCCAATTGGGTGTTCTTTTTTTATTTTGTGCTTCATATTTTTAACGTAAGACAACATGAAGGGGGAACGAAGATGGCTTATCGGTTACTAGCAATAAATGTAGTCGGAGTTTTCTCACAAGACAATGGGCGTGTGAGCAGAGCGACGAAAGAGGCGATTGAATATGCAAATAAGAAGAAGGTGTCGATTTTATTATTTTCTGAGCGACAGTACCCATTTGTTAAAAAAATAGCGAAAGCTTTACAGTCAGAAAGTCACCTTGTTGCCCATAATGGCGCATATGTTATTTCAAGTGAAAATAAACCAATGTATATTCAGAGGATTTCTGAAGAGGATACATTTGATTTAATACAATTTTTGGAATCGTTTGATTGCCAAGTGACGTTAGAAAGTGAAAATTTTTCTGTAAGTAATAAAGGAAGACTGCCAGCGACATTAGTGAAAAGGACCTTGTGGCAGCGAACTCAAAAGTTTCTTTACTCACAATACTTTGTCGACTCTTTAGAAGACCATTTATTAGATGAACGAATTTCGCCGTTATCTATCCAAGCAACTTTTCAAAATAGAGAAGAGAGAGATGAAGCGTTACAAGCATTAATCAATATGTTTGCTGATGTTCAGTTTATGAGCAGAGATCATAATAAAATTGAAATTGTAGCGGCTGGTGTTTCGAAATGGAACAGTATTGTATATATAGCAGAACAGCTTGGCATTTCAAGATCAGAAATTGCCGTAATTGGTGTCAGCACGGATGATCAGCAAGCAGTTCAACAAGCAGGAATGGGCATTGCTATGGGGAATGCCGATCCAGAAGTAAAGGAAGCAGCCGACTGGATTACAAGAACGAATAGACAAGAGGGCATTGCCTACGTAGTGAAAGAACTTTTACGACATCAGCGTAAAAATACAGCTGAAGAAATGAATAAAGTGGATTAAGCGGTGCGAACAAGCCGCTTTTTTTCGTTTAACGTGTTTCCTTTATCTCATACGGCTGGTTTCAGTCCATACGTCGCTCATCGGTGCCTTCCGCTTTTCGTATTGTCCAGCTCCAGGCGCTATCGGCTCGAGGTCAAAAGCCAAGCCGGCCAAAAGGTTAAAAAGCAACCTTTCAGCCGACTTGTCTTTTGCTTGTCGCCGATGATCGAGCGCCTTCCGCTTTTCTTGTTGTCCAGCTCCGCCTCCTAGACACTCGAGTCAAATGCCAGCCTGACTGCATGGCTGAAGAACGCCATTCCGTCATTCTGTCATTTGCTTGTCGTGTCTGAACAGTCGTCTCCGCTTTTCTTGTCCAGCTGTAGGCACCAGCGACTAGTGTGCTTCCGCCATCCTCCTTACGATAAGTCAACATCGATTCACTAACGTTCATCGTGTTTCCTTTATCTCATACGGCTGGCTCCAGTTCATACGTCGCTCATCGGTGCCCTCCGCTTTTCTAGACTTGACCTTGTTGTTTGGTTTTCAGTATGCTAGATGGAGCAAATTGTGTAGAAGGGTGATTGGATTTGTTAATTAGTGTGAAAGGTTTAGATGATGAGCGGTATGAACGGCCGTTGCGGCTGATTGCCAATTTATTTTTTGAGGAAACAGAGATTGATATGAGTGGAATGGACGGCTCTCTTGAAGTAGCTTTTACCGTGACTGGAGAAACAGATGTGAAAGCGGAGGCTGTTTTAACGATAAAGGAAAGCGGAGAACAATTCGTTGCTCAATATGAGAAACGAATCACTGCTGATCATGAAAAGGAGTATTTTAAGGAATTAAAAAATGTTGTGTCGCGCGTGTATTTACATGTGTTGCAGGAATATACGGGGATTGTACAAAAATGGGGCATTTTAACGGGCGTTCGCCCAACGAAGCTATTGCATCGTCAAAATCAAGCGGGTGTTCCAGCTGAGATTGCTCATCAAAAGTTGCAGGAAGATTATTTAATGACAACAGAGAAAACGGAGTTAATGCAACGAATTTTAGAACGGCAATTAGCGATCGTTCCTGATCTATATGATTTAAAGAAGGAAGTCAGTATTTATATCGGAATTCCGTTTTGCCCGACGAAGTGTGCGTATTGTACATTCCCAGCCTTTGCTATTCAAGGAAAGCAAGAGCGTGTGTCCTCCTTTTTAAGCGGATTGCATTTTGAAATGGAAGCGATTGGCCGCTGGTTGAAAGAAAAAGGTGTACGTATTACGACGGTTTATTACGGAGGAGGAACACCGACGGCTATCACTGCCGAGGAAATGGATGAGCTTTATGAGCTCATGTATCAAGTGTTTCCTGATGTAGAGAACATTCGTGAAATTACGGTTGAAGCTGGGCGACCAGATACAATTACGCAAGCAAAGCTAGACGTATTAAAGAAGTGGAAGATTGATCGGATTAGTATTAATCCGCAATCGTATACCCAAGAAACGTTGAAAGCAATCGGGCGTCATCATACAGTGGAAGAAACGATTGATAAGTATCAGCTAGCTAGAGCGAACGG
Source organism: Bacillus sp. REN10 (assembly GCF_016820555.1). Lineage (GTDB taxonomy): Bacteria > Bacillota > Bacilli > Bacillales > Domibacillaceae > Bacillus_CE. The sequence continues at coordinate 44,549 of NZ_JADHDW010000011.1, forward strand.
CATGAATAATATTAATATGGATTTAATTATCGGTTTGCCGGGTGAAGGATGCGAGGAGTTTAAGCATTCGTTGGATGAGACGGAAAAGCTGATGCCGGAGTCGTTAACAGTTCATACGCTTTCATTTAAAAGAGCTTCAGAAATGACGCAAAATAAAGAAAAGTATAAAGTAGCGGATCGCTCAGAGGTCGAACAAATGATGAGCATGGCAGAACAGTGGACAAAAGATCATGGATATGTACCTTATTACTTGTACCGTCAGAAAAACATCCTTGGAAATTTAGAAAATGTCGGCTATTGTATGCCTGGACAAGAGAGCATTTATAATATTGTAATTATGGAAGAAGTACAAACGATTATCGGCATTGGCTGTGGAGCAGCAAGTAAATTTATTGATCCGAATACGGGAAAAATTGAGCATTTTGCTAACCCGAAAGATCCGAAAACATATAACGAACGGTTTGAAGAGTATACGAATAAAAAAATTGCCATTTTAAATGAGTTATTCAAATAAAGGAAAACTTTTTCTTACTTCTTTCTTTAAAGAAGTAAGTTTTTTATTATAAAAATTCTAAATTTTTAAAAAATAACCTATGAATGATGCTTCATTTTTTGTATCCTTAATATTAAGGAGGGGATTAGTAAAATGAGTGAATTGGAAACGGTTAAATATGATATTACTGGGGGAGTGGCACGAATCATTTTGAGTCGTCCACAATCAATGAATGCACTCAATGTGCAAATGATGGAAGAATTGCTTACTTGTTTACAAGAAGTTAGCCAAAAAGAGCATGTAAAGGTGGTCGTGCTGTCAGGAGAAGGACATGCGTTTTCTTCAGGAGGAGATATTAAGCAAATGCTCACGGGCTTAGATGAGCGGCAATTCTTTAAAGTCATGGATACTATTTCAGCCTTGGTTATGACGTTGTACAAAATGCCGAAAGTAACAATTGCAGCGATTCATGGTGCCGCAGCAGGATTAGGCTTGAGCTTAGCACTTGCCGCTGATTATGTCATTTGTGGGGATCAAGCCAAGATTGCGATGAATTTTATCGGTATAGGTTTGATTCCTGACGGAGCCGGCCACTTTATGATGGAAAGGCGAGTAGGGGAAGTGAAGGCGAAACAGCTCATTTGGGAAGGGAAAGTTATGAGCGGCTTAGAAGCGGAAGCAATTGGACTGGTGGACCAAACGGCAGAAGATAGCCAATTGGCTACAAAAGTGGAGCAGTTGATTAACTATATTAAGCAAAAGCCTCTAAAAGCGATGATTGCCACAAAGAAAATATATGTAGAGCTTCAAGAGGACAAACTAATCCAATCATTGCAATTAGAAAAACAAGCTCAGCTTGATATGAGACAAACAGAAGATCATCAAGAGGGGATTCAAGCGTTTATCGAAAAGCGTAAACCGGTGTTTACAGGGCGTTAATATGGAATAAAAAGCATCCATTTTGATAGTTGATCAAAATGGATGCTTTTCTTTAGATCAAAAGGGCACTTCCAATTTAGTCATTACACATGAAATAGTACTAGTTTTCCCAGAGGTGAGGTGCAGCGATGGGTGTGTTCTTCGTAAGCATGACGATGAAGGATTTCTTGCCCGATTGTTTTTGCTTCTTCATCGTTTTTGGCTTCAAAGGCTTCGTCTAATAATTTTTCTCCGTTTTTTTCAAAGACTGTTAGTTTGTAAGTTTGCATACGGTTTCCCCCTTATCGTTGTATATATTTATTTTACATGAATTTAGAAAATTTTAAAAATAATCTTTGCGGAACTTTTTGGCATTTGATTCGTAGAACATAAGGAGGTGATTAAGTGATGCTAGTTTTGGATCATGTAACAAAAAAATTTGGAGATTTCATAGCGGTCAATCAACTGTCACTAAACATTCCGGAGAAGGATATTTTCGGCTTTTTAGGAGCAAATGGGGCAGGGAAGACGACAACTTTCCGCATGATTTTAGGGTTGATGCAGCAAACGGATGGTCGTATTACTTGGAAAGACCAATCAATTAATTACGATATGAGTGCTCATATTGGCTATTTGCCTGAAGAAAGAGGACTGTATCCAAAAATGAAAGTGAAGGAACAAATTGTTTATTTAGCAAGATTGCGTGGAATGGATAAGAAAAAAGCAGCGAGCGAAACGGATCAATGGCTAGAAAGGTTCAATGTGCCAGATTATGCGAATAAAAAAGTAGAAGAGCTGTCGAAGGGGAATCAGCAAAAAATACAGTTTATAGCGTCAGTTGTTCATCAACCGCAGCTATTGATTCTTGATGAGCCTTTCAGCGGTTTAGACCCGATCAATGTTGAATTATTGAAACAAGCGGTCATTGAATTAAAGGAGAACGGGACGACGATTGTTTTTTCTAGTCACCGAATGGAGCATGTGGAGGAGCTATGTGAGCATTTATGCATTATGCATCACGGTCGACCAGTGGTGCATGGGAACTTGAGTGAAATTAAACGTTCGTTTGGCAAGAAGAATGTGAAAGTGCATGCGGATTTTGATGTGAGCTTTTTAGCGAGCGCTCCAGGAGTGTTGAAATCGAAAAAGACAGCTGAAGGGATCATTTTGCAAATTGCTGAGGAAGAGATCTCACAGCGAATTTTTTCTGAGCTGCAAGGGAAAGGTTTCGTACAGAAATTTGAATTAGAAGAGCCTTCTTTAAACGATATCTTTATTGAAAAGGTAGGTGCTTCGTATGAATAGTTTTTGGTTAATGCTGTCTCAATCGTATATAAATAAATTTAAAACGAAAGCCTTTCTACTAACGACGATCATCGTTGCGATCGTTATTATGGCGGGTGCAAACTTTGAAAAAATAGTTGATCTGTTTGAGGGGGAAAATGAACAGACGAAGATTGCGGTAGTTGATGAGTATGGAACACTTTTTCAACCGCTTAAGCAACAGCTTGCGATGCAAAAGAGTGAGATCGAATTAACGAAAGCGCCAAAGCAAACGGAGGCTCAATTAAAAAAGGATGTAGAGAACGAAAAATATGAGGGATATATCCTTTTAAAAAGAAATGAACAAGGTTTACCTACAGCTACATATAAAGCATTAAGTGTGGCAAATAGTACGCTAGTTAACGAGATTAGTCAAGCCTTACAAATGATTAAAGGTCAAGAGATGGCGAGTAAGTTAAAGTTATCGCCAGAAGAAATGGCTCTTTGGAATGCTCCTGTAGATGTCGAAAAAGTAGCACTAGCTAAAGAAGCAAAATCAGAAGAAGAAATGATGCAAGCTCAAGCACTTGTATATGTTTTATTGTTCTTTATTTATCTATCGGTGATTATTTACGCAAATATGATTGCTTCTGAAGTAGCGATTGAAAAGTCGTCAAGAGTGATGGAAATTTTGATTTCAAGCGTGTCCCCGGTGAAGCAAATGTTTGCTAAGATCATCGGCATTGGTTTGCTTGGGATGACACAAATGGCCGTTTGGCTTGGAGTTGCTTATTATGCATTCTCCAGTCAATCAGAGGATTCTGTTGTCAGTTTATTAGGGTTAACAACGCTTTCCGCTCCGCTGCTCATTTATGCGGCTGTATTTTTCCTTCTTGGCTATTTTTTATATGCTACAATTTCGGCATTATTAGGCTCGCTCGTTAGCCGGTTAGAAGATGTTCAGCAAATGATGATGCCGTTGACTTTCTCGGTAATGATTGGTTTCTTTCTGTCGATGTATGGCCTTGGAAATCCAGAGTCTTCGTTTATTACGATTAGCTCCTTTATCCCATTCTTTACACCGATGATTATGTTTGTCCGTGTAGGCATGTTAAACATTCCGACGTGGGAGGTTGCGACAGGAATTGGGATTTTACTCGTCTCCATTATCGTATTAGGCGTGATTGGGGCAAGAATTTACCGGGGTGGCGTGTTAATATACGGAAAATCTAGTTCATTGAAAGATATCAAAAAAGCAATTCAATTATCGAAACATCAATGATTAGAAAGGGGCCTGCTATAAAGGGCCTCTTTTCTGTCTTTTTTCTATGTAACCACTCGCACATAAAGTAATAATTGGTTAAAATAACAATACTGCTATAAGTAAGAGGGGAAGCTATTATGGAAAAAAAGAAAAAAGGTCCATTATTATTGCTCAGCTTTAATTTATTTATCATCATGGTTGGAATCGGTCTTGTCATTCCGATTTTGCCGTTTTATGTGGAGAAGTTTGGAGCGGGGGCAAGAACACTTGGGGCATTGATTGCTGTGTATTCTTTTATGCAATTTCTGTTCGCGCCAGTATGGGGCAAGCTATCCGATAAAATTGGGCGAAAACCATTAATTACAGCTGGTTTGCTTGGGTTTGCGGCTGCAGAGTTTCTGTTTGCCTTTGCTGCGGGAATATGGATGTTATTTATTGCGCGAATATTAGCCGGAATATTTGGCTCAGCCTTAATGCCAACTGCGATGGCTTATGTCTCCGATGTGACCACGCCTGAAGAGCGCGGTAAAGGGATGGGGATTTTGGGGGCATCTATGGGACTTGGAATTGTCATCGGTCCTGGTATTGGCGGCTGGCTCGCTGAATATGATTTATCATATCCGTTTATTTTCGCTGGAATCGCAGCCATTGTTGCGGCCGTTGTATCTGTGCTTGTTTTGCCGGAATCGTATTCGAAAGAACAGCGGACGCAAGATGCACAGAAAAAAGCAAATGAACCATCGGTCAACCAATGGGAACAATTTAAACAGACGATATGGAGCCCTGCTGGATTTCTGCTATTTCTTGTTTTCTTATTAAGTTTTGGTCTTGCTAATTTCCAATCGATCTTTAGTTATTATTCATGGGAGCGTTATAACTATGGACCGAAAGATGTAGGTCTGATTATGTTAATCATTGGGTTAATCGGCACATTTGTGCAAGGATATGGGGTTGGAAAAGTAACAAAAAAATTTGGCGATCGCAATACGGTGCTTGGCTCATTAATGCTGAGTGCAATTGGTTTTGTGATGATGACAACGGCTACCAATTTTGTCGGTGTCATCATCACAACGGGAGTGTTTTTTATCGGAAACTCGATGCTGCGGCCATCCGTTAATTCTTTGCTTTCCAAATACGCCGGTTCGAACCAAGGGTATATTATGGGATTAAATAATTCATTTTTAAGTCTTGGCAATGTCGCTGGTCCGCTTGTGGCCGGTATGTTATTTGAATGGAATATCCACTTGCCTTATTTATTTGGTGGAGCGGTGATGTTGGTTGGATTCATATTGACGTATCGTTTTGCAATGAAACATAAAGTACAAGAAGCAAGATAACATTCTATGTTATCATTTACTTATCGAGTTGAAGGAGGGAAAAGCAGGCATGTCTCAAGGAATTACACATTATGAAGCTGGACAAAGTGTGGATTGTTATTTACTTATTAAATCTTCTATGAAAAGCATTGCAGTCAACGGCAATCCGTATTTAACGCTGATCCTGCAAGATAAAAGCGGAGAAATTGAAGCGAAATTATGGGATGCGAAAGAAGAGACGGAAAAACAATATCAGCCTCAAACGATTGTAAAAGTAACAGGGGAGATTCAAAATTACCGCGGAAGAATGCAATTGAAAATTCGCCAAATTCGTCCTGCTAATCCGCAGGATGGCGTGAAAGTCAGTGAGTTTATTGAAACAGCTCCGATGACACAAGAGGAAATGACAGATATTATTACGCAATTTATTTTTGAAATGAAAAATCCGCATATTCAGCGCATGACGCGTTTTCTATTAAAAAAGCATCATGCGGCGTTTCTTGAATTTCCAGCTGCGACGAAAAATCATCATGAATTTGTCTCAGGTCTTGCTTTTCATGTTGTGTCTATGCTAAAGCTAGCAAAGTCTATCGCAGATCTCTACCCGTCATTAGATCGCGATTTATTATATGCCGGTGTGATTTTGCATGATTTAGGAAAAGTGATCGAGCTCTCTGGTCCTGTAGCGACGGCTTATACGGTAGAAGGAAACTTGCTTGGGCATATTACGATTATGGTGAATGAAATTGGCAAGGCGGCAGAAGAGCTTGATATTGAAGGGGAAGAGATCATGATTTTACAGCATATTGTTCTCTCTCATCATGGAAAAGCAGAATGGGGTAGTCCGAAACCGCCAATGGTGAAAGAAGCGGAAATTCTTCATTATATCGATAATTTAGATGCGAAAATGAATATGCTAGATCGGGTATTAGAGCGAACGAAGCCAGGGGAGTTTTCAGAGCGAGTATTTGCTTTAGATAATCGATCTTTCTATAAACCGAATTTTTCTTCCTAACATGTCCTGAATGGGACATGTTTTTTTTTATTCCTAATATATATAGTAACGAATGCGAGTCCAAGAAAGGGGAGAGAGCCATGACATTTCCATTATGGATGTATGTCGTAGTAGCAGGAATTTTTTTCAGCGCATTTATGACAGTGAAGACATCGAAGGCTGAAAGAAAGGCTGAGATGGATTATATTGAGCAAGAAGGGCAAGTATATATTCAAAGGATGGAAAAAGAGAGAGCCTTGAAAATGAAAAATGAATGATAAAAGAGATGGTTCCATGTGTAAAAGGAACCATCTCTTTTTGTGGCTTATTTTTCTTCTTTGTTTTCTTCTTTCGGTCCGCCTTCAGCAGGAGCTGATTTGCTTTCGAAAGCGCCTTTTAAGTCAGTATCTTTTACTTTAACGTCTGCTGCTTTTAATTCCTTATCTAGTTTCTTCTGAAGCTTAGCAGGATCTATTTTGGCAGATTTGAGTTCGTCCGTTAATTGCGCCTTCATATCTTCAAATGATTTTTTCTCTTTTTTGTCAGTAATTTTAATAATATGGTAGCCAAAATCAGTTTTTACTGGCTCGCTAATTTGTCCGACTTTTAATTTAGGCAGTGCCGCAGCAAATTCAGGAGCGAATTGTTGGCGTGTTTGGTTATCAATCCAACCTACACTTCCTCCGTTTGCAGCTGAGCCTGGATCTTCAGAGTGCTCTTCAGCTAATTTCTCGAACTTTGCCCCTTTATCTAGTTGTGCCTTAATGTCTTTCGCTTTCTTTTCATCTTCTACTAAAATATGGCTAACTTCGACTGGTGCCTCCCACTTGTCGTAGTATGCTTTTAATTCCTTGTCGGAAATTTTCATATCTTCCGTAGCTGCTTTTTCACGTAGCAACTGTGATTTAATTAATTTTTTAAAGCCTTTTTCATCTATACCGTATTGAGCTAGGAACATTTCGTATTGACTCCCTAGTTGCTCTTTTGCTTTCTTTAATTCTTTATCTAATTCTTTATCGGATACAGAATATTTTTCTGAAAGGACTTTGTCGTACACAAGCTCTTGAAGAGTTTGTTCCATTTGCTGTTTGTTGTTTTGTTTCATGGCATCATAAAGCTCGTCTTTTGTCACATCGCCTGCTTTTGTTGTGACAACGACATCGTCACTTGCACCGCATCCAGCAAGGCCGACTGCCCCTGCTGCTAAAGAAATAGATAGTAACCATTTTTTCATTCTTATTAACAACTCCCTGGTAAGTTAGCCGGCTTTTTGGTAAGCTGCGGCTTCTGCAATTTTATTCTAGGACATACTATAACATATTTTCATGAAGTAGCCAAAAATTTGCACTAATAAAAGCGAGCCAAGGTTGGAAAGAAGGCTCGCTTTATGTATAAAGTATCTCTACATAAGAGGAAATCAATAAAATGGTGATATAAATATTTATTGTACGGAAGATCTTCGGGTGTTTCTCTTCCGGAATCTCTTTTTGAATACAAAGAATGTTCGTTAATCGGTTAATGTTAAACAAGATGAGTGCAGAAAATATCACGAATACAACGATAATGCTAATCAAATGCTTTCCCTCCTTTTTTAGTTATATGTAAATAACATACCAAAAAGTGCTCCAAAAAGATAGAAAAACAGTTAGTACGAGAGTGTTTCCTCTCATTACTAAACTGTTTGCTTGATCTATTGAGGAATTAAAATTTCGTATCCCCGGTCATGTTCTTCAATAACAGCTGACTTCGGAGAGGTAACTAACGCTTTTAAATAAATAAAATCCATGACACAGATTCCGGTGTGATAAGCTGAGAGCATTGTGAAATAATGCAAATAATTTGGGAATAGCACACCGCTTAGTAGTAAAATAGGGTTAAGTGTAAAAAAGGGCAGCGCTAAGCTTAGCATAAACCTTTTCTTTGGCACGGGCTTTTTAATTGAAATAAAAATAATCGGAAGACAGCCTAATTTTAAACTATATTTGAACGCAATGTGCGGGAAATACCGCAAAATTGGCAACATATGAATCAATTTATGGAGTGGATAAACAGCGAGCAATCCCATCAAAAATAATTCAAAATAAGAAGAATACAAGGTTTCAGAATACATGGATTGCATAAGTGCAAAACTGAAACTAAAAAATATCATCATGAGAATGAATGAAAAGATCATGATTTTATTGAAACCGTACCTTCTTTCAAAATCAAATGTCCGCCAACACTTCATAGGAATCGTCCCTCCAATTGACGAAAAGTGAGTTAACTGTTTCACTAATTTACGATGATTGCAAGGAAAAATCAATATATATTTTTATGAGAGTATAAGAGCAATATGAATCAAGATGATTAAAAATGGGGTAAACATATGTGAAGAAATGAACAAAGTTGAATGGAATAAAGCACGGAAGAAGCTTCTTCCGTACCACGGAACTATTGGGAGTGGTTATCTTGGGTGAGTGGTTGTTTTGACGAGTTTTCCGTCATTTTCAAAAAAGTCCTTATCGATATTATGGATCGATGTCTCAAAAATATCCATGAAATCTTCTCCGTAAATGTTTTTGACGATCGTCATAATTTCCACTAAATCAGGGAATTTACCGAAAAGTTCACGTAGTGGAGCTGAGCCTTCAAAGACAGAGTTGTGGTGAGGGTCATAGCTTTCCATGAGATCAAGTAAGACTTGTTCGCCTGTTTCAGTGATTTCTACATACGTATTTCGTTTATCATTTTCTTTCTTAGAAAACTTTAAATAACCTCTCTCTTCTAATTTTTTTGAAAAATTAAAAGCTGTTGAGACGTGCATGACGCCAAACTTAGCAACATCGGAGATAGAGGCTCCTCGCAAATGATAAGCAATCCATAAAATATGATGCTCGTTAATATTTAAATCGTATGGTTTAATCCATTGCTGCCAATCCTTTTCGACAGCTTTCCATAAAGCCTTGCTTAACTGTGCCATCCGCTGACTGAATATGAGCGCTTCTTTCATAGAGTATTGATGATTAGCCATATGTGCACCTTCTTTTTTAAATTATTCACTCCCAATAAACAAAAAATATGAATATAGTTAATATTATTATGCCAATAAAATAAAAAATAATAAAGATATAAATTTACTAAATTTTCGAAAAAAACAAGAAGCCTATTTTAGACTCCTTGTTTTTTAGGTAATTGATTTTGTAATTCAGTTAATTCTTCCACTGTCGATTGCATCTCTACTAGTTCTTGCTGCAGCTTTTGAATGCTTGGCTTTGTACTTTCCTGCCATACAGATACACTCGTTTTTAAGCCGCCCGTAACGTCGCTGAATGTCTCTTTACTAATTTCAGAGAGAGTTTTTACGGAATTTTTCACTTCAATAAAATCATTGCCAATGGTGTTGATAGAATTTTTAGCACAGTTTAGGGAAGTTTTCATCTTTTCTCGCGTTTCCTTACCAGATAACGGTGCATTAAACAAAGTTGTAGTCATTCCAGCTAAGGCACCAGTGATTAATCCGAATAGTAGTGCTTTTTTGTCCATATGTAATCACCTCATTCATTTATTTAATTCTTCATCCATTGTAAAATTCCTTCACTTCCGGGCAAGGACAGGTTCATTGTGTCTCTTTGTTTGCATAGTATGTAAGAAACTTCATCCTTTATCCCGCATTAACGGGCTGTAAGACCTCCACCTCAACAACATGGCAGAAAGAAGCGCAGACGTGTAGGCGGGGATCAACAGCCCATAAACGCCCGATTGGTTCAACTAACAATCAGTGGGCTATGAAGCTCCTCACTGATTGAAGTTTCACTTTATTGTAATTGTTATCATCATGGGAAAGCAATAATTAAGGAAAGAAGTAGAGGAGTGACAGGAATGGAAGGCGTTATTTTTGCGTGCTATGCAATTAGTTTTGTCTTTCTAATGAGCATGATTCATTGCATTCGAGAAATGTGCAAACCTGGAATCTCTATGACAAGGCATGTCATGAAACAAAGAATCAAACTTTTAGGAATAGCAGGTATCGTTTTTCTAGCCTTGTCTATTTTTTTTACGTACATGTGGAATGGATAGTCAGTTGGCTGAAAAAGGGTCAGCGCTCAAGCAGTGAGCCTGACCCTAAATAGAGACTATCGATTAGTTTGGAAGATGCTGAGCAATACTTTGAGCGATTTGTTGAAACTCCTCTTTAGAATATTCGCCGCTGTGGTCTTGAAAGATTGGATGAAATCCATCATTTTTTCCGTAACGCGGAATTAAGTGCATGTGGAAATGGAAAACGGTTTGTCCAGCTACTGCACCGTTATTATTTAAAATGTTTAATCCCTCTGCTTGGAATTCTTTTTTGATAGCATTAGCGATTTTCGGTACAACTTCAAAAAGATGAGCGGCTTGCTCAGATGTTAATTCAAAGACATTTTCCTTATGAACTTTCGGAATAACGAGAGTATGTCCTTTCGTGACTTGGCTAATATCTAAAAATGCATACACATGTTCATCTTCATACACCTTAGCGGAAAGAATGTCTCCATTAATAATTTTACAGAAAATGCAGTCGCTCATTTCTTTCATCCTTTCTAATTATATAATTGTCAAAATTTTATCACATAACCAAGGATTATGAAATAGACAAGCTATAAGACAATCCATGAGTTTTATGAAAAGATTTGCTAAAATAGGGATAATCACATTATGAGAAGGGAAGTTGTCTATGTCTTTATTGAAAGTAGACGATTTGGTTGGCGGATACACGCGCAAACCAGTATTAAAAAATATCTCGTTTTCGGTTGAAAAAGAGAGCATCGTCGGGTTGATTGGGTTAAATGGAGCTGGAAAAAGTACAACGATTAAGCATATCATCGGCTTGATGGAGCCGAAGCAAGGAAGTGTGCGAATTAACGGACAAACCTTGCAAGAAGGTCCGGAAAAGTATCGCCAGCAATTTTCGTATATTCCAGAAACACCGATTTTATATGAGGAATTAACGTTAGAAGAGCATATGAAATTAACAGCGATGGCTTACGGATTGAGTGAGAAGGAGTATGAACAGCGGATTGATCCTTTGTTAAAAGAATTTCGTCTGCAGGAGAAAATGAATTGGTTCCCCGCTCATTTCTCCAAAGGGATGAAGCAAAAGGTAATGATTATGAGCGCTTTTTTAACAGAGCCTTCTCTTTATATTATTGATGAGCCTTTTGTTGGACTCGATCCGCTCGGCATTCAATCCTTGCTTGAGTGGATGAATAAAATGCGTGATAATGGAGCGGGAATTTTGATGTCTACACATATTTTGGCGACAGCCGAGAAATATTGTGATTCTTTCATTATTTTGCATAATGGCGAGATTCGTGCTCAAGGAACGATTGATGAGCTTCGTGAGCAATTTCATTTACCTGATGCTTCTTTAGATGATATTTATATTCAGTTGACGAAGGAAGAAGAATCATGAAAAATATTGAGCAATTATGGACAAATAGGCTACAGTCCTATTATGGTGAACTGCGTAAATACTTGCGTTATATGCTAAATGATCATCTTTTATTTGTGCTTGTATTTGGTCTCGGAGCCTTGCTTTATTATTATAGCGGCTGGGTGAAGACGCTCGATGAGACCTTTCCAGCGCCAATCATTATGGCTGTGACGCTTGGGGGACTGTTGGCTTGGAGCCCAGTTTATACGTTTTTAATGCGTGCAGATACCGTCTTTTTACTTCCGCTAGAGGAAAAGATGAATGGTTATTTTCAAAAAGCGATTCGGACAAGCTTCTTTTCGCAAATCTATGTACTGATTGCAGCCCTAGCTTTCTTTATGCCAATGTATGCTCAAGTGAAAGGGGGTTCCGCTCAGTCATTTTTCCTTGGTTTGCTCGTCTTATTAGCCTTGAAACTATGGAACTTACATGTTCGCTGGTACGTACTTAAACAGCAAGAGCGAGAAAGCCATTGGAGTGATTTAGCGATCCGTTTTATTCTTAATGGCGTCTTGCTTTATTTCTTATTTTCTAGTTCAAATCTTTTCTTTGTCGTGGCTGTAGCTGTGATGATGATCGGTTATTTCATTTATTTTAAAAAAGCAGCCGAACGGATGACATTAAAGTGGGAGATACTTGTCGATCTTGAAGAGAAAAGAATGGCCGCCTTTTATCGCTTCGCCAATTTATTTACCGATGTTCCTCATCTAAAGGGAACAGTCAAGCGCCGTCAATGGCTTGATCCAACTCTAGGTAGGCTACCATTTAGCCAAACATCTACCTACGCTTTTTTATTCCGTCGTACATTTGTCCGGATGAGTGAATACTTCGGTTTATTTGTTCGCTTGACAGTGATTGCCGCACTGGTGATTGGTTTTAGTGATCAAATGATATTGCAGCTGATTATTGCGTTATTGTTTATTTATTTAACAGGTTTTCAGCTGTTACCAATGATTCGGCGTCATGAAATGAAAATATGGGTCTCGCTTTATCCGGTGCCGTCTGTGGAGAAAAGAAAGGCTTTGTTGCGACTTTTAAGTAATTTACTTATCATGCAAGCCATTATTTTTGGAGCAATAGCTGTGATTAGTCAAACGCTGATGCAGGGAGGCGTTGTTTTAGTAGCAGGTCTGTTTTGGGCAGTTGTGTTTATTAAGCTATACGCGCCATCACGCTTAAAGAAGATGGAGGAACTATAAAAAATGGCGGCACCGCTGATGGTGTCGCCATTTATTTATTGTTCCTCTTCTTTAGGCACGTTGTAAGTGGTGACATATGATGGGCTTGAGAAGATTTTTGGCTGTTGATCAATTCCTTCTTCTGAACCGCGTTTTTCGTGAGCTTTGTTGTACGCTTGCGAGTTTTGCCAGCCTTTAAAAGATTGCTGATCTTTCCATTGGGTCATAATAATATACGTATTTGAGTTCAGCGGACGGAGCACGCGAATCGCAATAAAGCCTGGTACCTCTTCAATTAGCCGCGCCCGATTTTTAAAGCGGTATTCAAAAATGGGCCTGCCTTCATCTGTGACAGGAATATTATTGAAAACGACATAGCCATGATTCGCTAACTCACCTGACGCATCAATCACTTCATATTTGCGTGGAGATTGAAAAATTGTTTTTTCCTCTGTTTCATGTAAAAGAGTAGCTCCTTGCGCATTCTCCATCACAATCATTTTTTCATTAGCATGCTTCTCTTTCAGTTTCTTTAAAAACTCAAACGTTCCTGAAGTAATATACACATTCATTTTCGTCACCTCAATTAAAAAATGATTACTCTATTCTATTACTTTACACATAAAATTTTCCATGTAAACCAATAGTGTGTTTTTATCTCATGCGGCTCGTTCCAGTTCATACGTCGCTGAGCAGCGCCTTGCGCCTTTCGGTGATGTCTAGCTCCAGGCGCTAGCGACTAGTGAACTTCNATGTCTAGCTCCAGGCGCTAGCGACTAGTGAACTTCCACGATCCTCCTTGCGATAAGTCAACATCGGTTCACTGTCGTTCACCGTGTTTCCTTTATCTCATACGGCTCGTTCCAGTTCATACGTCGCTGAGCAGCGCCTTGCGCCTTTCGGTGTTCTTTGGCGAATTTATGACATTTGGGGGCTGTTGCTATACTTTTGTTCGTAAAACATCTATAGTGTAAATCGTATAAAAGACGGGGATTTTCGTTTATTTCCGAGTGAGGATTTAATATAATGAGGGATAGTGATTGTTAATGCGGGAAAGGTGGAAGAAGAAACGTGATGAGAACGATTAATGAGACTTTTTTACAGGCAGCAAGAGGAGAAAAGACAGATTATGTGCCGGTATGGTATATGCGCCAAGCTGGGCGTTCGCAGCCGGAATATCGCAAGTTAAAGGAGAAATATTCGCTGTTTGAAATTACTCATCAGCCAGAATTATGTGCATATGTGACGAGATTACCGGTTGAACAATATGATGTGGATGCAGCGATTCTTTATAAAGATATTATGTCACCGCTTCCAGCAATCGGTGTGGATGTGGATATTAAGTCTGGAATCGGCCCGGTGATTAGCAATCCGATTCGTTCATTAGCTGATGTGGAGAAGCTTGGAGAGATCGATCCAGCCAATGATGTTCCCTATGTATTAGAAACGATCCGTTTGCTGACACAGGAACAGCTGAACGTTCCGTTGATTGGATTTGCTGGGGCTCCTTTTACGTTGGCGAGTTATATGATCGAAGGCGGACCGTCCAAAAACTATAATAAAACGAAAGCATTTATGTATGCGGAGCCTAAAGCTTGGTTTGCCTTAATGGACAAGTTAGCAGAAATGACGATTACTTACGTGAAGGCTCAAATTAAAGCAGGCGCTCGTGCTATTCAAATTTTTGATTCTTGGGTGGGTGCATTAAATGTAGCAGATTATCGCACATTTATTAAGCCTGTCATGGAGCGAATTTTTAATGAGTTGCGCCCTGAAGGTGTTCCATTAATTATGTTTGGTGTTGGAGCTAGTCACCTAGCGATGGAATGGCATGACCTTCCATTAGATGTGGTGGGCTTAGATTGGCGTTTGCCAATTGAACAAGCACGAGCAATGGGCATGACAAAAACAGTTCAAGGGAACTTAGACCCAGCCCTTTTACTTGCACCGTGGGAAGTGATTGAGGAACGAGCTAAAGCGATCATTGACCAAGGCATTCAGCAGCCTGGTTATATCTTTAACTTAGGTCACGGTGTCTTCCCGGAAGTTAATCCGGACACATTAAAGCGTTTAACTACATTTATTCACGAATATAGTGCCGAAAAGCTGAAATAAGAAGATTCTTTTTGGAAAACTTAAAGAAGACATGTCAAAATAGAAAAGTATTTCTATTATTTATGAGGTGAAAGCAATGACAAAAAGAAAAATGGGTTTATTAGTAATGGCTTATGGCACGCCATATAAAGAAGAAGATATTGAAAGATACTATACACATATACGTCGTGGACGAAAGCCTTCACCAGAAATGCTTGAGGATTTGCGTTCTCGTTATGAAGCGATTGGCGGAATTTCTCCCCTTGCTAAAATTACGCAAGATCAAGCAGAGAAATTAGTAGAACATTTAAATGCGATGCAACAAGAAATTGACTTTCATTTATACCTTGGCTTAAAACATATTGAACCCTTTGTTGAAGATGCGGTTGGAGAAATGAAAAAAGACGGTATAGAAGAAGCGGTGTCAATTGTGTTGGCTCCACATTTTTCTACTTTTAGCGTGAAGTCTTATAATGGACGAGCGAAAGAAGAAGCAGAGAAGATCGGTGGGCCAACAATTCTTTCAGTTGAAAGTTGGTATAAGGAGCCGAAGTTTATTGACTATTGGGCCCAAAAAATTAAGGAAACGGTCGCCTCGATGCCGCAAGAAGAGCGCGATAATTATGTGTTAATCGTTTCTGCGCACAGCCTCCCTGAAAAAATTATTCAAGCAGGCGATCCATACCCTGATCAATTGCAAGAAACAGCCGATTTAATTGCTGAAAAAGCAGGTGTGGAAAACTATGAAATCGGTTGGCAAAGCGCTGGGAATACACCTGAGCCATGGATCGGACCGGATGTACAGGATTTAACTCGCGATCTATTTAATGAAAAAGGCTATCAAGCATTTGTTTATGCACCTGTCGGCTTTGTGTCCGATCATTTAGAAGTGTTGTACGATAATGATTATGAATGCCAAGTGGTCACAAAGGAGATTGGAGCAAGCTATTACCGTCCAGAAATGCCAAATGCACAGCCGCTATTTATTGAGGCAATGGCTGATGTGATTATGCAGCATATAAAAGCGAACGCAAAATTATAAAAAGAAGGCGATGCAACTGTGTTGGAAGATAACAAGAAAGTAGTTGTAATCGGGGGAGGTATTACCGGTTTAACAACTGCTTATTATTTGCAAAAGCAAGCAAAGGAAAATCAACTTCCGCTCGATATCACATTAATTGAGGCGACTCCGCGTCTTGGCGGAAAAATTCAAACCGTTCGGAAAGATGGCTTTGTTATTGAAAGAGGTCCCGATTCTTTTCTTGAAAGAAAAGCAAGCGCTGCCCGGCTAGCGAAAGAAGTGGGACTTGAGAATGACTTAGTCAATAACTCAACTGGCCAATCTTATGTGCTAGTGAACGGGAAGCTTCACCCCATGCCAGGAGGCTCTGTGATGGGCATTCCAACACAGATTGCTCCTTTTATTACCACTGGTCTTTTCTCGATTCCTGGCAAAGTGAGAGCGGCTGCTGACTTTATTTTACCGAAATCCGATCCTCAAAATGACCAATCATTAGGTCACTTTTTCCGAAGACGTCTCGGAGATGAAGTAGTAGAAAATTTAATCGAACCTTTATTATCTGGCATTTATGCAGGTGATATTGATAAGTTGAGTTTAATGTCAACGTTCCCACAGTTTTATCAAGTAGAGCAAAAATATCGCAGCCTTGTATTAGGAATGAAGAAAACGACTCCTGCTCCGCCAAAACAAGCGGGTACAGCAAAGAAAAAAGGGATTTTTATGACAGTGACCAATGGACTAGAGGCACTAGTCGAAGCGATTGAACAAAAGCTGAATAAAGGCTCGGTTTTAAAAGGAACAAGAGTCGGTGCGATTGAACGTAAACCGAATGGTGGCTATGTCCTTACCTTAAATAGTGGGAGCATTATTCAAGCTGATAGCGTTGTTGTGACGACTCCTCATTTCACATTGTCTGCCATGATGCCGCAGTACCGCTTTTTTGATGGGTTAAAGGAGATGCCTGCTACCTCTGTGGCGACAGTCGCGATGGCTTTCCCTGAAGCCGCGATTACAAAAGATATTGATGGCACGGGATTCGTCGTGTCTCGCAATAGCGATTATACGATTACAGCTTGCACATGGACGCATAAAAAATGGCCGCATACTACGCCGGACGGAAAAGTATTATTGCGCTGTTATGTTGGACGAGCGGGCGATGAGACAGTAGTGGATTTATCAGATGCTGAAATTGAACGCATTGTCCTTGAAGATTTAAATAAGACAATGAACATTAAGGCTAAGCCAGAATTCACCATTGTGAGCCGTTGGAAAAAAGCCATGCCGCAATACACAGTCGGTCATAAGCAGCGGATGAATGAGATGTATCAGCAAGTTGAAAAAGAGTTGCCAGGGCTCTTTATTGCTGGGAGCTCTTTTGAAGGTCTTGGCCTGCCTGATTGTATTGATCAAGGAGAAGCGGCAGTGCGAAAAGTGTTGGAATTTATAGAGTAGAAGAAAGAAGGTGTCCATCTCGGATACCTTCTTTTTCTTTGAGGACCATCGCTTGATGGTAGGGAAGATACGACTAATTTTCTTTTTTGCGACTGATCTTCACAAGCAGTAACAAACTATAAAAAAGAGGTTGCAATTGCTGTTTGAATATAGTAAATTAAAATACGTACAAATTGACCGAAATGTTCATTTGGTCAAAAAAAGGGGGCGATGGGATGTCTGTTGACCGAAAACAGCAAATTATTGAAGCGGCTACGAAATCTTTTTCGCTGTTTGGTTATAAGGCAACAACAATGGATCAAGTGGCAAAACTAGCTAATGTTGGAAAGGGGACGATTTATACCTTTTTCAAAAATAAAGAAGAACTTTTTGATGAAATTGTGCAGTCGCTTATTCTAGAAATGAGGCGTCGGGCGGAAGCAGCGGCGGACCCGAACAGCTCTTTTCATGAAAATGTTCATCGGGCCCTTTTTCAAATTTTGCAATTTAGAAAACAGCATCAACTAGCGATCAAATTGTTCCAAGAGGGGAAAGAGATGGGGACACCAGCTGTACTGGATGTGGTGAAGAAAATGGAGGATGAGGTACTTTCTTTCATTAAAGAGAAAGTAGCGATTGCTATCCAAGCAGGAGAAATTAAGCCTTGCAATCCAGAGATTACAGCATTTATTATGTTTAAACTTTATATTTCTTTAATCTTCGACTGGGAACAGCATAAGGAGCCTTTAAGTGAAACAGAAATATTAAACTTATTCGAGCTTCATTTATTTGAGGGATTATCCTTGTGAGGACAGTCCTTTTCTTTCACAAGAAAATGACTAAATGAACAAAACGGTCATTGGTTACCGTTTTTTTACAACATAGGAGGAAGTAATGAAACAATCATTGTTTTTTGCAGAACTGAAGGAGATTATCAGAACGCGTAAATTGTTAATTCCGATTTTGGCGGTCCTTTTTATTCCGCTTTTATATGCGGGAATGTTTTTATGGGCATTTTGGGATCCATATGCGCATTTGAAAGACTTGCCTGTAGCTGTTGTTAATAAAGATAAAGGCGCTGATTTTGAAGGAGAAAAATTAACGCTAGGGAAAGAGCTAGAGAAAGAAATAGGCAAAAGTGATGAATTTAATTTTCAGATTGTTAGTGATAAAGAAGCAAGAAGAGGTCTTGAGCAACAAAAATATTATATGTTAATTGAAATTCCACCGAATTTCTCTAAAAATGCAACAACCTTATTAGAAGATGAACCCAAAAAACTAGAGTTGAAGTATATTCCAAATGAAGGATTCAACTTCTTATCTTCACAAATTGGGGAAACAGCGATGAAAGAAATTCGTGCTTCCCTTCAAGAAAGTATTACGAAAACCTATTCGGAAACGATCTTTGATAAGATTAAAGAAATGGGAGACGGTTTAGGAAAAGCAAGTGATGGCGCAGGAGCTTTAGATGAAGGGGCGATTGACCTTTCAGCCGGCGCTGAGAAAATTAAAGCAAATTTAGGTGTGCTTGCGGAAAAGTCTGTTCAATTTTCACAAGGAGTATCTAAAGCTGGAAACGGGACAAAAGCGCTCGTATCAGGTGCTTCTCAATTGCACTCCGGTTTGGCTCAATTAGAAGAAGGTGGAAATAAACTTGTAGCCGGAGGAAAAGAGTTGCAAAGCGGTACAGGAGAGCTAGCGGCTGGAATTTCTAAAGTACAAGGCGGATTGCATACCGTTGATGACAAAATGAACGCTTTAACAGCTGGTACAGAGCAAGCTAAAGCTGGAGTTCAACAATTTCAACAGAAACTTCCGGCTCTTACACAAGGCACGCAAAATTTAGCAGCTGGCGCTGAAAGTTTAAATAGCGGGTTAAATCAATTTGAGCAGCAATTAATTTCACAATTAAATGGTGCGATGAGTCAACAAATCGAAAAGTTAATGCCGGCGCTGCAGCAAAGTATGACACCGGAACAAATTGCTGGATTAAAGCAGCAAATGGCTCAACAGCAACAGCAAATGGAACAACAAGTGAAAGGTGCTGTTGGTCAGCTGAAATCGGGAACTCAGCAACTAGCAGCTGGTTCTAGAGAATTGAATGGAGCAATTAGCGGACAATTAGCTCCTAATATTAATAAATTAAATAGTGGATTGGGAGAATTACAACAAGGACAGCAACAATTAAAAGCAGGTGTTCACGAGTTAGCATCAGGAGCTGATCAGCTAGCTGGAGGTGTTGGTAAGCTGCAAGCTGGACAAAAGGAATTATTGAGTGGTGTTGGACTATTGTCTAGTAAGCTAGGTGAAGCAGAGGCTGGCGCAGCAGAGTTAGCAAGTGGTGCAACAACGTTAAGCAATGGTTTTGGTCAATTAGATGAAGGGTCCAATAAAATATCTGAAGGAACGAAGCAGTTAGCTGATGGTTCGAAACAATTAGCAGATGGAACAACAAAGCTAGAGGAAGGAACTAATGATCTTCATACAAAATTAGCGGATGCGGCAGATCAGGCGAATAAAGTAAACGCAACAGATGATACGAACGATATGATTGCCAATCCGGTAAAAGTGAAAAAAGATGCAGTAAACCCTGTGCCAAACTACGGTACTGGTTTTGCTCCTTATTTCTTATCACTCGGTTTATTTGTGGGCGCATTATTACTATCAATTGTTTTCCCGTTAAGAGAGCCAGCTACTCAACCGAAAAATGGATTCAGCTGGTTTATCGGTAAGTTTGGTGTACTATTGATTGCTGGTGTCGCTCAATCCGTTCTAGCTGTACTTGTGTTACTTGTTGGTCTGAAAATTGAAGTGCAAAGTGTACCGCTGTTCTTCTTAACGGCAGTTATCACAAGCTTAACATTTATTGCACTCGTCCAAATGCTGGTTACGATTTTGGGAGATCCAGGACGCTTTGTCGCGATTTTAATTTTGATCTTCCAGTTAACAACAAGTGCGGGAACTTTCCCGTTAGAATTAATTCCAAATGCCTTACAGCCGTTTAATGCATTATTACCAATGACGTATTCTGTAGCAGCCTTTAAGGCCGTCATTTCAAGCGGTGATTATTCCTTTATGTGGAATAATAATGTCATTCTAGGTGCGTTTGCTGTGGTGTGCTTAATATTGACGATCATTTTCTTCCAAGGAATGTACAAACGTCAATACGGCCATCAAGCGGTCACAACTGAAAAGTAAGAGAAAAATAAAAATGCTGAAGAGCGAGGCCGCTTTTCAGCATTTTTTTCGTTTTTTCTTCAAATATATTTCACAATTCTTTCTTATAATAGAAGGTAAAAAGAAAGCTGGAGGAGGGATATCTTGAAATTTCGCACATGTTTGTTTGTTGCAGTCTTGATGTGGATATTAGCTGGCTGCAGTCATCCTTCTTATCCGGTCATTAAAGAGGAAAGCTATTTATTGACATTAAATTTAAGGGAGTCCTCTTTAACGTTCATTGATCAAAAGGGGGAGCGAATAGCCGATTGGGTTTTTGATGAAATGTACACAGGGGGAGTTTTGTATCCAGATAGTGATCATTTGTTGCTCTATGGTACGCAATTAGACCATGCGACCATTTTCTCATTATCTCAAGGGAAAATAATAGATGAATGGAAAGTCGATGAAGGAACAACAGGTGCTCTGTACTTAGAGAAGAGTAAAGAAGTGGTGTTTGCTAATAAAGAAGATCGGTCGCTTCATTTCTATAATAAAGACGGTGAAGAAGTCGAACAGGTGAAAACAGGAAAGTACCCGATGTCGCTCGCTGAACATCAGGGAATGCTTTATGTCATTAATTATCAAGATACGATTCTTTCGGAAGTAGATCTTCAAAAGAAAAAAGTAGTAAGAGAATTTTCTATTCCTTCGTCCTCAACAGGACTAATGATTGAACCAATCGAAAAGGAATTATGGATTGGCGGACATGGTCACGGCAAAGAAGCCCAATCTAAAGTGCATGTTTATTCGCTTGATACTGCAAAGGAGATAGAGCAAATCTATACGCCTGTCATGCCTGTTAACTTTGCGTCTGATGGAAAGTATCACTATGTTGTCAGCCATGGTTCCAATATGGTTTATATGTTAAATGAAAAGAAAGAAACAGTCGCTAAGGTGGAGGTAGGAGCGAATCCGTTTACCGTTGAGCCATTTGCTGACTATATCGCAGTAGCAGGGTATGACAGTGATGAACTATATTTTCTTGAAAAAGGAAGTTTAAAGATTATTAATAAAGTAAAAACAGGGCAAGGCCCATTTATGATTTTTGTAAAGGAGTAGAAGCGATGACCCATATATTAATTGTTGATGATGAAGAAGATATGCGCCATCTTATCTCCATGTATTTGGAGAATGCCGGCTTTACGGTTAGCCATGCGGAGGATGGTCAACAAGCAATGAAACAATTAGCAAAAGGAAAAGCAGATCTTGTGTTACTAGATATTATGCTGCCTGGGAAAAACGGCTTTGATATTTGTGCAGACATCCGTAAAACAAGTGATATTCCCGTGATATTCTTAACAGCGAAAGGGGAAGAATGGGACAAGGTGAAAGGACTGCAAATTGGCGGTGACGATTACATTGTTAAACCGTTCTCACCTGGCGAATTAACAGCGAGAATACGGGCAGTATTGCGCCGTTTTCATAAAGAAGATGAACCTTCAACTATTATTGAGAAAGCAGGGATTGCTGTAGACTTAACCTCTCATGCGGTCAAAGTAAAGAAAAAATCAGTTCCATTGACGTTAAAGGAGTTTGAATTATTGCTATTATTAATTAAAAATGCGGGCCGTGTCTTTTCGCGTGAACAATTGTTAACGACAATTTGGGGCGATGATTACAGCGGTGGTACGAGAACAGTAGACACCCATATTAAAACGCTCCGCATGAAGCTTGGCAAGGAAGCTGGAGCAGCGGTAGCCACTGTATGGGGAATTGGTTATAAGTTTGAGGATCCGACTGCATGAGCTTAGCAAAAAAACTATGGCTCACTTTATTAATGACCTTGCTTTTGTCTATCGGTTTTGCCTATGCACTGTCTTATACGCTGTATCAAAAACTGTACGTTGACAGTGTGGAGAAGGAAATGCTACAAGTGGGAAAGAGCTTAGCACTTGACTATGATGGCGGAGAAATGACGGATGAATTTATCGAGCAAATAGATTGGTATAATGAAAAAGTGAAGTTTGAAGTGTTTGCTGTTCGAAATCCGAGAGAGTTAGCTGCTTGTGTGCCCTTTGAAGTTGATTATGATACATTAATTGGCCCAGCTGAGCGAGAACAACTACTGAAAAATGAGCCAGTGCAAAAAGTGGGTTATATGGCGCGGTTTGATCGTAAAATTATTTCGGTCGTTGTGCCTTTATTGGAAGAGCAGCGATTGCAAGGAATTATTTATTTATACTTGCCGCTTGAAAATATGGAAGAGTTAACAGCTGATTTGACTATTTATTGGAGCGTTGGTGCCGCTGTGTTTTTTATCGTTTTGTTAGTGATTGGAACAAAATGGGCAAGGTATTTAACAAGACCGCTTGAAGAAATGAAACAGGCAGCTGTTCAATTGTCAGAAGGCGATTTTTCGACAAGGGTCAATGTGCAGACAAAGGATGAAATTGGTCAGCTAGCTGAAACATTCAATCATATGGCCGAGTCGATCGATAAGGAAGATGAAAAGAAAAGAGAGTTTTTAGCGACTGTTTCCCATGAATTGCGCACGCCGCTTAGTTACATAAAAGGCTATAGCGAAGCGCTTTCATCTGGAATCGTGAAAGGAGAGGCGGAAGAGCAGCAGTATGTCGATATTATTACAAGAGAAGCGAAAAGAATGGAGCGGCTTGTCAATGATCTGCTCGAGCTGATCAAGTTGGAAGGAGATTCTGCTGCTATAGAAAAAGTTCCGTTACCATTAGCTGAAACGATTCATCAAACACTTCAAAAGCTGATGCCTGCAGCTAGGCAGAAAAAGGTTCATCTGCAAGAAGAACTGGATCATGATATTATTATTGAAGGAGATGAAGATCGTCTCGAACAAGTCATTGTCAATTTGGTGGACAATGCGCTAAGGTATACAGAAGCAGACGGCTTGATTACCATTCATTTGTTTGAAAGGGCTGGAAAAGCTGTAGTCGAATGTAAGGACTCTGGTATTGGTATTCCTCCAGAGGATTTACAAAAGATTACGGAACGATTTTACCGTGTGAATAAGGCACGGACAAGGGCAGATGGCGGAACAGGCTTAGGATTGTCAATTGTTGAGAACATTGTGAAAGGCCATCAAGGACGATTAACGATCACTAGTAAGTATGGCCAGGGCACAACGGTCACAATTGAATTTCCTTTACTTGAAGAAGACGATGATTAAAGGAGAAAAAAGAATGAAGAAGTATGGGATGATAGCTGTTATTTGTTCCCTCTTTCTATTAGGAGCGTGCGGACAGCAAAAGCAGCCAAACGAAAATGCAACACCGCAACCGATTGTAGCAGAGCTGACTGTGCCTGAGAAAGCGGCAGTAAATGAAGAAGTGGCACTGATAACAAAGGTGACACAAGGAGAAGAGATTGTCAGTGATGCCGATGAGGTAGTGTATGAAGTGTGGCAGGAAGGCAAAAAAGAAGACAGCGAAATGATTGAAGCTAAAAAAGACAAAGAAGAAAATTACATCGCCAAAAAAACATTTCCGCAAGATGGCATCTATCATGTACAAGTTCATGTAACTGCCAGAGGATTGCATACAATGCCTAAAAAGCCAATCACCATCGGGCAAGGACAGTCAACTGACTCAACGCAAACTCCAGCGGAAACAGAGGAGCATCAACAACATTCTGACATGTAATGAAAGAAGCAAGAACCCACTCAAGGCGAAGGTGGGTTCTTGCTTCTTTTTTATATTTATGGAATTGGATCACGATTTGAAAGATTAAAGATCTTGGATATCGATGCAGTCATCACAATGGTTGCCGTAGCACTCATGTTGTTCTTCAATATAAGAACCGCATTTTGCGCATTGTTTTGCAGGGATATTTTTGAAAAAATCAACAATATTTTTAACCATATTTGTGTTCCTCCTCATTTTTGTTATATAACTGATCTATTTGATGTGTTTATTGTATTATAACAGAATGACATCGTCAATATCTTTTTTAAAATTTTCAGAAAAAATAATTAATGGAGAGAAAAACTCGATTAGTTGAAGTAAAGAGAGCTGAGGAATACAATGAGAGAGAAATGGAATTGAATGGAGAGGTGTGTAGAACATGAAAGTTACTATTATTGGTTGCTGGGGTGGCTATCCGTCAGTCAATGAAGCAACTTCCGGCTATTTATTTGAAGAAGAAGGATATAAATTGCTTGTTGATTGCGGGAGTGGGGTATTATCGAAGCTCCAGCGTCATCTAGCACCGGAAGAGCTAGATGCTGTTTTACTTTCTCATTATCATGCCGATCATATAGCGGATATTGGTGTTCTGCAGCATGCTTTGTTAATCCGAAAGCATTTAGGAAAAGAAGTAAATACTTTACCGATTTACGGTCATGATCAAGATTCTTCATTCGCTTCACTTACATATAAAGATTTAACGGAAGGAAGAGTGTATCAGCCGAGTCAAAAGTTAAGCGTTGGCCCGTTTATGGTTGAATTTTTACGTACTGTTCATCCTGTTCCATGCTTCGCCATGAAAATTTCAACTGGTCGTCATACGGTTGTGTACACAGCAGACTCTGCCTTTCAACAACAGTTTATTCCATTTGCAAAAGAATGTGACCTTCTTCTTTGTGAAAGCAACTTTTATAGCGGCATGAACGGACAAGTAGCTGGCCATATGACAAGTACAGAAGCAGGCCAGCTTGCTCATTTTGCACGTGTGGGAACTTTAGTTTTAACGCATTTGCCTCATTTTGGCGAACTGACGAAGCTCAAAGAAGAAGCGGAAGCTGAATTCTATGGTACAGTTCTGTTGGCAAAGCAAGATTTAGAAATAGAGTTATAAGTAGAGGATTACAGTGCTATTTATCCCGCATTAACGGGCTGTAAAACCCCCACCTTAACATCGAAGAAAGAAGCTCAGGTGTAGGTGGGGGGAGGTTTATCAAAGCTTACATTATACTATCTTGCTTTTCATATAAGGTAACCTTTTCCTATTCTTGGCTGTTTATAGTTGCCGGCTTGCTTGTTTTCCTATATAATAAAAGTTGAAAATTCGAAATTGAATGATTATTCATTCATTTAAAAAGGGGAGTATGGGGATGAATCTTTCAGTTGCATTGTCGAAGTCAGCAAAGGCATTCAAGGGGAAAATTGCGTATCACTTTTTAGATCAGACGGCTACATATGAAGAGTTGAATATAGCTGTCAATCAGTTTGCTTCGGGGCTTAATGAGCTTGGGATTCAAAAGGGGGACCATATTGCACTTTTACTAGGAAACTCTCCTCACTTTATCATTTCCTTATACGGTGCGTTAAGAGCAGGAGTAACTGTTATTCCAATCAATCCGTTGTATGCACCGGATGAGATTAGTTATATTGTGAATAATGGAGATGTAAAAGCGGTCGTTTTGCCTGATCTATTGCTTCCGCTTGCCGAAAAAATGAATCAATATTCACCTCTAGTTGAGCAATACATTGTTTGTGAAACAAAGGCTGAACGCATGCAAGAAATAGATTTCACATCGAATAGAATGAAAGCGTTTTCGGATTTACTATCTTTAGGCAAGCGCGACTACCAAGGTCCAGAGCTAGTCGATGATGATGTCGCGGTTATTTTATATACGTCAGGCACAACCGGTAAACCAAAGGGAGCGATGCTTACTCACAATAATTTGTATTCTAATGCGAGAGATATAAGTGGTTATTTACAAGTATCACAAGAGGATTGCTTTATGACTGTGCTTCCAATGTTTCACGTGTTTTGCTTAAGTGTCGCTTTAAATGCTCCATTAATTAGTGGTGCGACCATTTTAATTTTTCCACAATTTAGTCCGAAAGAAGTGTTTGCTTTAGCAAAACAGCATAAAGCGACCGTATTTGCCGGCGTGCCGACGATGTATAACTTTTTATATCAATATCCTGATGGAGATGCAAAAAGTTTTGCTAATATCCGTTTATGTATTTCCGGTGGTTCATCGATGCCGGTTGCCCTGCTTGAAAACTTTGAGAAGAAATTTCATGTCATTGTATCAGAAGGATATGGGCTATCTGAAGCTAGCCCTGTTACTTGCTTTAATCCGTTAGACCGACCAAGAAAAGCGGGTTCGATTGGCTGCTCCATTATAAATGTAGAAAATAAAGTCGTTAATGAATTAGGAGAAGAGTTGCCGCCAGGGGAAGTAGGTGAATTAGTTGTTCGTGGGCCGAATGTCATGAAGGGGTATTATAAAGAGCCTGAAGAAACCGCGGCTGCTTTGAAAGATGGCTGGCTGCATACTGGTGACCTAGCCCGAATGGATGAAGAAGGTTATTTCTACATTGTTGACCGCATGAAAGAGCTCATTATTGTAGGAGGGTATAATGTGTACCCTCGTGAAGTAGAGGAAGTACTTTACAGTCATCCAAGTATTGTTGAAGCAGCGGTCGTAGGTGTTCCAGATCCCGATTATGGAGAAAGTGTGCTTGCTTTTGTTGTTTCAAAAGACTCGCGCTTAAATGAAGCTGCTGTCATTGATTACTGTCATCATCATCTTGCGAAATATAAACTCCCTAGAAAAGTAGAATTTTTAAACGAACTTCCGAAAAATACAACAGGCAAAATTTTAAGACGAGCGCTTAAAAAACAAGTACAGCAAAACTAAATTTTTTCGATAGGGCCTCTTCAGCTAACGAAAGAGGCTTTTTCTTTTTAGGTCTAAATTTTCTTTTCTTGGACTACATATAATATAAGGAGAGAAGGGGGAATTAAGATGAAGATCAAATGGGCCGCGATCGTCATTGTAGGCTATTTATTGTTTTCAGCATGTATGTATTACTATTTATTTGTGATGCCGACAGGGGAACTTCCTGATATTTATAAAGGGACAAGTGCTGATCCTGCTACTTTTTTAAGTGAAAAGGAGCGCTCTTTAAGTGGGGAATTTTCCAAAATCAAAAATTTCCTATTCTTTCTTAGTACGCCGCTTGAATGGCTCATTTATTTTTTAGTTGTGTTGTTTGGTTTATCTCACCGTTTGGAGAAATGGGCACAGGAAACAGTACGTATTACTTTTTGGCAAACATCGATTTATTTATTTTATTTATCTGTTTTTACTTTTGTTTTGACTTTTCCACTGCAATATATTAGCTTTCATTTGTCTAAAGTCTACAACATTTCCACGCAAACTTTTTCTCAATGGATGAAAGATGAATTAATTGACTTTTGGATTGGCTATGGTTTGATGATGATTTTGATCTTCGTGATGTATGAGCTGATGAAACGGTTCAAAAAAAGATGGTGGCTTGCTGCGTGGACACTATTTGTGCCTTTTACTATTTTTTTAATGTATGTCCAGCCAGTCTTTATTGATCCGCTTTATAATGATTTTTATCCGCTAAAAGATAAACAGTTAGAAGCAAAAATTTTGTCTTTAGCGGATCAAGCTAATATTCCAGCAAACCACGTGTATGAAGTGAATATGTCCGAAAAGACGAATGCTTTAAATGCTTATGTAACAGGGATCGGCAGCAATGCTCGTATTGTTTTATGGGATACGACATTAAATAAGCTCGATGAAGAGGAAATTTTGTTCGTAATGGCTCATGAAATGGCGCATTATGTAAAGAAACATATTTATATTGGTATTGCTAGTTATTTAGTTCTTGCTTTTATTGGCTTCTGGCTGATTGCTAAAATTATGGAGTCGTTTATTAACCGGAAAGGAGAAGAATTGAGTATAACGAATATTGCGCAACTGAGAACCTTGCCGTTAATTTTAATGATGGTTTCGATGCTTTCATTTGTAGTTAGTCCATTTTCAAATATCCTGTCTAGGTGGGAAGAGAAGCAGTCTGACGCGTATGCGATTGAAATGACGGGAAATAAAGCAGCAGCCATTACCGCTTTTCAAAAGCTTGCGAAAGAAGGGCTGTCGGAAGTAAAGCCTCCTCTGCTTGTGAAGATTTTCCGATATAGTCATCCTTCCATGGCAGAGCGGATTTATACGATTGAGACGTATCCATTGGAAGAAACAAAAGAAAAGTAATAAAAATGAGGAGAAGTTATGATAACTAACATACTAATAAGTGCCAGACTTTCTCTTAATCAAGAGAGAATCGGCACTTATTTTTAGTTAATTTCTGTACTTATGCGTTATAGGAGAATGTTGATGGAAGAGGAACTCGACGAGAAGAAAATCATTGGGAATTGAAGTTTCTCTCTAACTCATTAAGCTTGTAGGATAGCTTCATAAATGCTTCGCGATCTCCTTTATCGAGGGCTTGATCAATTGCAACCATCATTCGTTGTTTTTCTTGTTTAAAAAGAATGCCATTTAACAATTTGTCGATATATACATCAGTAGCATTTCTTTCTTTTTCACGTGGCATCGGGGACCTCATCATTTCAGTGAAATAGTTGTTGTTTTCCATTTTTTCATCACCTCGGATACCTTTTTCTTATTATATATGATCTAAAAAGTGTAATCAACAGAAATTTTAAAATTTTTAGAAAAATTAATCCTTTCTTTCTGGAGAAAATAATCCCATTATATGTTAAAATAGGTGTAATAAGTCGAAAGGAAGTGTGAAATGTGAATGTCGTCTATGATGAGTATGTTCTGCGTCCTGAAGTCATGTTTATTAAAGCAATAGAGTGCAATGGAAGGGAGCACACGATGATTGTCGAAGAAAAACAAACGCTCGAAGTGACGATGAATCCTCTAGACCTAATTAAAAAAAGCTGTATTGCCTATGGAGTTACTTATAATGGTAGAAGAGATGCAAGTAAGCTGTTATTATCCACAGAAAAAAAAGTCCCCGTTATTATTGATCATATTGATGGAATATACTTATTTCCGCTCGCTTCACATATCGGTCGAGGAAATGCTTGGATTTCTTTATCTAAGGTAGAAAGAATTTTACCGGTTTCTAGTAAATGTACGTCTGTTTTGTTTCGAAATGGACAACGCTTTTCTTTTCCTGTTAGTGAACGCTCATTACAAAAACAATATGCAAAAGCTTCAAAATTGCAAGTCGTAATCAAGGAGCAATTGTATGAGTTAAATAGAAAAATTCAAAGAGAAATGGCTACTTCTGTTTAAGAGACAGAATAAAAGGTCGTATTTACCTGATCAATGAGCTATTTTTATAAGTAATGTTTTATTAGATTTTCTACATATATGGTAAAATGGAAGAAACGAATGTAGAGGTTTGTTTAAGTAAGGGGAAAAGCCGTCATGGATGTAAATAATATACGGGAATGGTTTACACTTGAAAATATCATGGATTTAATTGACCGCTACCAGTCATTTGGTCCAATCCCTGGATTTATCTTGCCTATGCTAGAAGCCTTTCTTCCATTTTTGCCGCTGTTTGTGTTTGTTTTGGCTAATGTCAATGCTTTTGGTTTATGGTTTGGTTTTATTTTGTCTTGGGGAGGAGCGGTCACTGGTGCGTTTCTTATCTTTTTGCTCGTCAGAAATTATGGTCAGCGGCGCATGCTTTCCTTTCTGCAAAGGCATGCACAAGTTAAGAAACTCATGAATTGGTTGGATCGTCATGGGTTTGGTCCGGTATTTTTGTTGCTTTGTTTTCCATTTACCCCTTCTGCAGTCGTCAATATTGTGGCTGGGCTTTCTAATATAAGTGTGACACAATATTTACTGGCTGTGATGACAGGGAAGTTTGTCATGATTTTGACCATTAGCTTTATCGGATATGATGTGGCTGCTTTAATTCAGCAGCCGATACGAACAGCGATCGTTGCAATGGTCATTTTAATTTTATGGTTAGGTGGGAAGAAAATAGAAGCCCATCTAAATAAACAAGGGACACGAGAAAGAGGCTGATATGGGCATCAGCTCTTTTTTTTATTGTTATTGAATGGAATGTTTGCATAGAGCATTCTAAAAAAATGAATGGGTTTTTCCGTTATAATAGAAAGTAGCAGATAGATGGGAGGAGAAAGTATGGGGATTCAGTTCATCCTCGGTCGGTCTGGAACCGGAAAGACAGCTCGTATATTAGAGGAAATAAAGAGTCAAGTGAAAGAGCGACCGATAGGCGATCCAGTGATTTATCTTGTTCCGGAGCAAATGACATTTTTATCAGAATATGATTTAGCTGCTGATCCGGCGCTTGGTGGAGTGATGCGTGCTCAAGTGTACAGTTTTACTCGTCTCGCTTGGCGTGTATTGCAAGAGACAGGCGGAATGAGTCGCAAGCATATTTCAGCAGCTGGTTTAAACATACTGATTCGAAAAATTATTGAAGATCAAAAAGAAGAATTAACAATTTTTTCAAAAGCTGCAGATAAGAGTGGTTTTGTTAGTCATGTTGAAGCTATGCTTACGGAGTTTAAGCGCTATTGCGTTACACCGGAAACATTGAGTGAAACAAGGGAAGCAGTACAACAGCAAAAAGGCTCAAAAGCGTTAGCAGATAAACTTCATGATTTACAGATGATCTACAGTGAATTTGAGAAATCGTTAATGGGGAAATATCTCGATTCTGAAGATTATTTACGTTTATTAGCAGAAGCAGTTGCTTCGTCGGAGTATTTACAGACGGCAAATATATATATTGATGGTTTTCATAGTTTTACACCGCAAGAATATGAAGTTATTGGACAGCTCATGAAGCATGCGAAACGAGTGACCATTGCTTTAACCGTCGATCAAGCATTTCGAACAAGGCTTCCTGAGGATACACATTTATTTCGGCAAACAGGTGAAACGTATGTAACTCTTTATGAGCTAGCGAAACATAGCGGTGTGTCAATAGAAGAAGATCAGATTTTGGAAGCGTCAAGACGTTACCAAGAAAGAAGCCTTATTCATTTAGAGCAATATTTTGAGCATCGCCCTGTTGTGCCTTATCAAAATGCAACGTCGCTTTCCTTTTTAGAAGCGGCGAATCGGCGAGCTGAAATTGAGGGGATAGCTCGGGAAATACGAAAGCTGTCAAGAGAGGAAGGATATCGTTATAAGCAAATGGCGATTCTTGTCCGTAATGGTCATGAATATCAGCAACTGATTGAAACTGTTTTTCATGATTATAACCTTCCATTTTATATCGATAAAAAAAATCCAATGATTCATCATCCGGTCATTGAGTTAATTCGGGCGACATTAGAAATTGTTGCTAGTAATTGGCGGTATGAACCTGTCTTTCGAGCGGTGAAAACGGATTTGCTGTTCCCACTCAAAGGGAATTGGAATAAGCTGCGCGAACAAATGGACCGTTTGGAAAATTATGTATTAGCTTATGGCATCAGAGGAGATCGATGGACGAAAGAAGAACAGTGGAGCTATCGGCGCTATCGCGGGCTTGAGGGGATCAACCGTGTGCAAACAGACGAAGAACAGCGGATAGAAAGAGAGATTAATGAATTAAAGCGGCTTATTTCTAAACCGATTTCGCGATTAGCTCGTCGATTGAAACAAGCAAAGACGAGCAGAGCATTTTGTGAAGCGATATATCTGTATTTGGAGGAATTGGAGATTCCAAGAAAACTTGAAACATTGAGTATGGACGCACAAGACCGAGGGGATTTAATTACTGCGAGAGAGCATAGTCAAGCATGGAGCGCTGTGATCGAATTATTAGACCAGTATGTGGAAGTATTAGGCGAAGAAACGATGACAGTTAAGAAATTTGCAGCGACGATCGATGCTGGATTAGAAACACTTAAGTTTTCTAATGTTCCCGCTGCTGCCGATCAAGTGATGGTAGCTAATCTTGAACTTTCTAGGCTTGCTAATATCGATGTAGCTTTCATCGTTGGTGTGAATGATGGCGTATTGCCCGGAACGGTGAAAGAAGAAGGGGTATTAGCTGACGATGACCGCGAGCTGCTGCTTTCAAGAGGAATAAAACTTGCTCAAAGCAGTAAGACGAGACTCCTTGATGAAGAATTTATCGCTTATAAAGCCTTTACCACTCCATCAAGTCGGCTATATATTTCTTATCCAATCGCAGATGAAGAAGGAAAGGCACTGCAGCCCTCTCTGTTTATTAAGAGACTGAAGGAAATGTTTCCGAGCGCAGAAGAGAGAGTGCTTGTTAATGAACCGTCTGACCTGTCAGAGGAAGAAGGTTTACATTATGTATGTCATCCAAACCCAACACTATCCTATCTTACGACTCAGCTTCAACTGAAAAGATTAGGTTATCCGATGTACGATTATTGGTGGGATGTCTACAATTTTTATCTGGATACCCCAGAACAAAAAGAGAAAGTGAGCACAGTGCTGTCTAGTCTGTTTTATAAAAATAAAACAGAAGTATTAGATGAGCAGGTAAGTAAAAGTTTGTACGGTGAAGAAATACTTGCTAGTGTTTCACGGATGGAATTATTTAATAGTTGTCCGTTTTCTCATTTTGTCAATCACGGCCTGAAGTTGCGAGAGCGGGAAATGTACCGATTGCAGGCGCCGGATATTGGCGATTTATTTCATGGGGCGCTTAAATGGATTGCGGAGGAAATTGAAAAACGCGGATTGTACTGGGGGAAGTTGACGAAAGAGCAATGTTTACAATTAGCCAAAGAAGCGGTAGTTCACTTAGGTCCTCAGTTGCAAAATCAAATTTTATTAAGCTCGAATCGCCATCTCTATATCAGTCGTAAGCTCGAACAAATTATCGGCAGAGCTTCATATATTTTAAGTGGGCAAGCAAAAGTGAGCGGCTTTGCACCGGTTGGAATTGAACTTGGATTTGGACCGCAAGCTGAGCTGCCGCCGCTTTCCTTCACATTAAAGAACGGAACAAAGATGGCTTTGGCCGGAAGAATTGACCGGGTCGACCAAGCAAGGAATAACGAGGAAGTGTATTTACGGATTATTGATTATAAGTCGAGCGGTAGAGATTTAGATATGACAGAAGTGTATTACGGTTTTGCTCTGCAAATGCTAACGTATTTGGATATTGTGCTCACTTACTCGCAGCAACTTGTTGGCGAGAAGGCTCATCCAGCAGGAGTACTATACTTCCATGTTCATAATCCAATGGTTAACAGTAAAAAAGTGATGACGATTGAACAAATTGAAGAAGAGATCTTTAAAAGCTTTAAAATGAAAGGTCTTGTATTAGCAGAAGAAGAGGTAGTCCGCCTTATGGATACAAGCCTTGAAGGAGGAAATTCAAAAATTATTTCTGCTGGGATTAATAAATCTAACGGTAAGCTAGCAAAAAGTTCGAAAGTGGCTCATAGACAGCAGTTTGATGATATGCGCCAGCATGTTCGCAACATTTATCAACAGTCAGGGGACGACATTGTTGCCGGTAAGGTGGACATTGCCCCGTATCAATATAAAAAGCGGACACCTTGCGACTTTTGTTCGTATCGGCCGGTTTGTCAGTTCGATGAGATGATGGAAGAAAATCATTATCGTACGATTGTGCCGTACAAGAAAGAGGAAATTTTTCAAAAGATGAGTGAAAAGAGGGATGAACGTGACTAAGCAAGTGATTCCAAAAAAGCCAGCAGGTGCAACTTGGACAGATGATCAATGGAAGGCGATCACAGCAACAGGAACAGATATTTTAGTAGCTGCCGCTGCTGGTTCAGGAAAAACAGCCGTGCTTGTGGAACGAATCATTCGTAAAGTGTTAAATGAAGAAGAACCTGTCGATATTGATCAGCTGCTCGTGGTGACGTTTACGAATGCCGCTGCGGCTGAAATGAGACACCGGATTGGAGCAGCTCTAGAAAAAGCGATGGAATCTGATCCAACCTCTAAGCATTTGCGAAAACAGTTAAGCTTATTAAATAAAGCGTCGATCTCGACCTTGCATTCCTTCTGTCTAGAAGTGATTCGGAAATATTATTATTTAATGGATATCGATCCTTCTTTCCGAATTGCGGATGAAGCGGAAGGAGCGTTATTAAGGGATGAAGCGTTAGATGAGTTATTTGAAGAAGAATACGGAAAAGAAGAAAATGATGAATTCTATCAATTAGTAGATACGTTTTCTAGTGATAGAAGTGATGCGCAATTACAAATGATTGTCAATCGGCTCTATGATTTTGCTAAGTCTCATCCTCATCCAGAAGAATGGTTAAGCCGTTTACCACAGCTTTATGATGTGAATGAAGAGACGACAAACATTGATGACCTACCTTTTATGAAGGAATTGAAATTTGATATCGAGTTGCAGCTTGAAGGGGCGGAAGCGCTAGTAAATGAATTGTTAACAATAGCAAATATGCCGGGAGGGCCGTCTCCAAGAATGGTGAATTTTATGGATGATCAGCAAACCATCCATCGGCTCCGTAATGCCATTTCATCTTGGCACAACTTGTATGCAGAAATGCAAGTGGTGAAATTTTCAACATTGAAGACTTGCAAAGGAGAAGAATATGATCCTGAGCTTGTTGAGAAGTCTAAAGAGATTAGAAATGAGTTAAAGAAAATCATTACTTCTTTACAGGAAGATTATTTTTCTCGAAAGCCCGAAAGTTATTTGCGAGATATGAGAGAAATGAGGGATGTAATTGCTGCCCTTGCTCAGCTTGTGCAGCGATTTGCTGAGAAATTTCAAGCAATGAAACGGGAAAAGGGGCTTGTTGATTTTGGTGACTTAGAGCATTTTGCATTAGGTATTTTAACTGATCGCAACGAAGAGGAAGAATTCGTTCCTTCTGAAGCCGCCCTGTTTTATCAAAAGAAATTCAAAGAAGTACTGTTGGACGAGTATCAAGATGTGAACTTTGTGCAGGAGTCGATTATTCGTCTCGTTACATCGGGTACGGAAGAAGAAGGCAATTTATTTATGGTGGGGGACGTTAAACAAAGTATTTACCGTTTTCGCTTAGCGGAGCCGAATTTATTTTTAAGTAAATATAGACGGTTTTCCACAACAGGGGAAAGCAGCGGTTTGCGGATTGATTTAGCTAAGAACTTTCGCAGTCGTCGAGAAGTGCTAGATGGAACGAATTATTTATTTAAGCAAATCATGGGCGTGAAAGTCGGAGAAATTGAATATGATGCCCAAGCTGAACTTGTGAAGGGAGCGGATTATCCAGAAGAGCCTACTGTTCCTGTAGAAGTGACGATCATCGAGCAAACAGGAACAGCGGAGCAAGAGGATGAAGCCGGGCTTGAAGATGCGGAGCAATCTCAGTTAGAAGCAAGATGGATCGTACAAAAGATTAGAGAATTAGTTCAGTCGAGATATCCAGTATATGATCCGAAAACAAAAACAGAGCGTCCGATTCGATATCGCGACATCGTCATTTTGCTACGGTCAACGCCTTGGGCTGGAGAAATCATAGAAGAAGGCAGTCGGGCTGGGGTACCGATTTACGCGAAGCTTTCTGGAGGTTATTTTCAAGCGACAGAAGTGGTGATTATGCTGTCATTGCTGAAAATAATTGATAATCCGTATCAAGATATTCCGCTGGCTTCTGTGCTCCGTTCGCCGATTGTGAACTGTTCGGAAAATGATTTAGCGATCATCCGTTTAGCTTCTAAAAAGGGTGCCTATTATGAAGCGGTTCAAGCATTTGCTAGGAAAAAGCCAGCACCAGAACATGAAGCTCTTTATGAAAAAATCAGTAAGTTCCTGGAAAAACTATTGGGTTGGAGAACGATTAGTAGAAGCGGTGCTCTATCTTCACTCATTTGGCAATTATATCGAGATACTCATTTTTATGATTTCGCCGGCGGCATGCCTGGAGGAAAACAAAGGCAAGCGAATTTACGCGCTCTATATGACCGCGCAAAGCAATATGAAGAAACATCTTTTCGAGGATTGTTCCGCTTTTTACGCTTGATTGAACGAATTCAAGAGCGAGGCGATGACTTAGGAGAAGCGAAAGCATTAAGTGAACAAGAAGACGTCGTCCGTCTAATGACGATTCATGCAAGCAAGGGTTTAGAATTTCCTGTCGTGTTCGTTGCCGGACTTGGCCGCCAATTCAACTTAATGGATGTGCGTCAATCGTATTTATTTGATCAAGACTATGGAATTGCGGCTAAATATACGCATGTAGAAAAACGGATTAGCTATCCATCTTTGCCGCAGCTCGCTTTAAGACGAAAAAAACGGCTAGAATTGTTAGCGGAAGAAATGCGAGTCCTCTATGTCGCTTTAACAAGGGCAAAAGAGAAATTATTTTTGCTTGGCACGCAGAAAAATGTCGATAAAGTGTTAGCAAACTGGGAAAAAGGGTGGAGTAGCACAGACTGGTTATTAAGTGATGTGGACCGAGCGACAGCTGTGTCGTATTTTGATTGGATCGGCCCATCCCTCGTTAGGCACCGTGATTGGGCCATTAGTGAGGGACCCAATTTAGAACATCTGTCTGATATTTACGGTCACACTTCGAGATGGAAGGTCGAAATCGTTCCTCCAGAAAGTTTGCTCAAACAAGAGTTAGAAGATCATCAGCAGCAAATAGATTGGCAAACGACAGTAGAGAGCAGTGAACCGATCACTTCTTCCTCTAGGTATAAAGAGGAGATTATGAAACGCATGAGCTGGCAATATCCGAATCCAATGGCGACTAAATTGCGCTCAAAGCAGTCGGTGTCTGATTTAAAACGGATGAATGATATTTATAACGACAGGGCAGAAAATGAACTGGTGAAAAGCTTTCAGCGGCCTGTTTTCAGTCGCCCTGCCTTTATGCAGCAAAAGGCGCTTTCACCAGCAGAAATTGGGACGGCGGTGCATACTGTGATGCAGCATGTACCGTTAAATAAGCAGCCAACTGCGACAGATATTTCCTCTTTGTTAGAAAAATTAGTACAACGAGAGTTACTGACGAATGAACAGGCAGAAGTCATCGATCCAACAAGTATTGTGTCCTTCTTTGAGACCGAAGTGGGGCAAATGCTACTCACGGCCGATCATGTGTATCGTGAAACACCATTTAATATGGGAGTACAAGCTAGTGAATTACATGCTGAGTGGGATGGAGAGAATGAGGTTGTACTCGTTCAAGGGGTAATTGATTGTTTAATGGAAGTGAACGGTCAATTGTATTTGCTCGATTATAAAACCGATCAAATAACAGGTCGCTTCCCAGGGGGATTGGCTGAAGCTCGTCCGGTGCTGGAGGATCGTTATCGCTTGCAAATTGATTTATATGCGAAAGCAGTTGAACAAATTTGGAAACGAAAGATTGCCAGAAAGTATTTGTTCTTTTTTGATGGAGCTCATGCTCTTCAATTAGATTAACGAGGTCATAAAAAACTGCACCTCCAATTGTTAGGTGTGTCTAACAATTAGGGTGCAGTTCATAGATGGGGATGAAGCGGGGTCTTTTTAATTTTTACAAAGTGCCAACGATTGGTTGGTCGGCACCGGTACTATCAAAAACAGTATTCGTGCTTAAACAAGAGTAAGTGACGACGAAAGCTCCTGTATTCTCCGCTCCAGCACCCGCAACTGTTTTACCCGGGTTTTTTGGAGAAATAACTAATGTATCGCCGTAGTTAACGACCCCACCAGACACGGTGAAGATTTGTACAGGTCCAACGACAGCAGGCATAAAAACTCCACCTTTTGACTTTAATTTATTTTTTTACTTTCAATTTTCTTACATGTTGAATTCTACAATATCCAGTTGCTTCGTTAGCAGAACCAATGAGCACAACGGCAGAAGTAGATACACCAATAAGGTGAACATGGCCAATATGGATGAACGGATAGGCATGGATCGTAGAAGTGTTTTGTTGTTTTTTTTGACAGATCACTGTAGGAGGTGGCAACACGATACTCGGTTGTTGAGTGGTGTTGAGAAAGTCTTTGCTTGGTTCTTGAACTGCATAGACTGTCGAATAGGCTTGTGATTGATTAGTATCTCCAATTTCTAATATCGAGCTAAAAAAAACAGTGTTTACTAGTAAATGGTCGACAATAGATAGACGCATGATGATGTAGTGACCTACTATTAAAGTGGTACAAAAGGACTGATGATTAATGATTCAGGAGGTGTATCAAAAGATGAGTACAATGTGATCGTATCGGTATCGCCAATTTGAAAGTAGGAAGAACTGGAGACGGCAATAATGGAGATTTGCCCCACCTCTAATTCTCGATTCATAACTTGTAAATACAATATACTCACTCCATTTCTGGGATTTTACTAATAAACGATAGTAGAGCTTGTTGGATATCTTCTTTTATTTTCTCTAGCACTTTTTCTTCCACGATCTCAGGAGGTTCTTCTTTGCATTGATTTAAATAAAAACCTATTCTTTCAGGTAACTGCTTTGTAAGATCCTGTTTCATATGCTCTTTTATTTCAGGGTTGATTGATCGTTGTAATTGCCCTTCATATGTTTCAATCAATTGATCTAAGTTTTCATCAATAAAGCGATTGGAAGAATGTAATAGTTGCGGGAGTAATTGCTGACCAGATGGCACACTTTGCCCCTTTACATTTACCGCATAATCTTTAATGCCTGATAATTCGCTAGGACTTAAACCAATGTTTAAAGTGCCAGCTAGTGTTTCAACTTTTAATTGGTCAAAGGAATATTCAATTTTATCAACTGAAACAGGAGGGCGCTTTTTTACTTCAACCATCTCTTGTTGAAGTTTTTGTACTTTTTTCGTTAAAGCATCGATTTGCCTTTGCTGTTGCTGAATATACTGCCAAAGGTTTTGGATGTCTTGCAATTGGATCATAAAATCCCCTCCGTTCAAAAAAGAATATTACTGTGGAAGTGGAATGAGAAACGGTGGAGTTGGACTCGCTTCTACAGTGACAGTTTCGTCTGTTGCTGCAGGTGCTTGTTGAGTGAATCCACCTGTGTTTAATAAGTAAGACGATTGTTCCACTTGACCAGTTGTACCAATTTGGAGCATCGATGAATTGGTAATACTAGTGATGTTAATGAAACGAATATTAATG
Organism: Bacillus sp. REN10; assembly: GCF_016820555.1. Lineage (GTDB taxonomy): Bacteria > Bacillota > Bacilli > Bacillales > Domibacillaceae > Bacillus_CE. Next base: position 83,960 of record NZ_JADHDW010000011.1, read on the forward strand.
GTTTGAGAAATATGGATATTCATGAGCTACCTCCTAAAGAGAGCCGATAATACCTTGGTCGATTCCATCGATATCTAGCGTGTTTGTGCTAGATAAATTAGAAGATACGGTTAAACCAGGACCGGTATTAAATGAACCGGCTCCAGAAAAGGTTTTTGCTTGGGTGACGGGATGGATTTGGAAGACATCGCCGACATTAAAGACACCACCTGAAGAGACATTGATCACAGTTGCTGTTCCAACGAGTGCCGGCAAGATATTTCACATCCTCTTTCTTTATGTTTAATGATATGATATGTAAATGAATAAAAATTGTGAAAGTGGAAGGGAAGAAGTGTGTTTGTATGACAGCTGTAGAAGAAAGAGCCCGTATTCAATTGTTAGATAGTTTACGTGGTTTAGCATTGCTGGGAATTTTTTTAGTCAATATGATTGCTTTTCATTCCCCCTATCTGTACTACAATCCGTTTGAATGGTGGGATGCAGCCCAAGACTTTCAAAATTATCGCTGGATTGATATTTTTGTTCAAGCAAGTTTTTATCCGCTGTTTGCTATGATGTTTGGATTTGGAGTAGCGATGCAGCGGGAGAGTGCAATGAATCGAGGAATGTCGTATACTTTAATAGGAGTGCGTCGTTTTTCTTTTCTGTTGTTCATTGGAGTCATTCATGCGTTTTTCATTTGGTCAGGCGATATTTTAATGAATTATGCCATGTTGGGCTTTTTGCTATTACTGTTTTTGCATTTATCAGGAAAAGTACTAGTCTTCATTGGTAGTTTGTTATTGTTTATTCCTAATGTTTTTTTAGGAGTATTAATGTTATTAATGGCAAAAACAGATCCAACAGGTGTTGTGCTATGGACCGACATTATGGGTGTGAATGAGTCAATGGCTGCATATGGAAGCGGCAGTTTTATGGAGGTTAGTGTCCAGCGCTTGCAGGACTGGTTGGCGGTGAATGGACCGGACTCTGTATTTTTTCAATTGATTTCTATTTTTCCGCATTTATTAATTGGTGCTGGTGCGCAGAAATTGAAAGTGTTTGCTCGATGGAGTGATGAATCGAGATGGGCTATTATGACGTTTCTTTCTTTTTTTGTCACAGGAGCAGTATTAAAATCATTGCCGTATGTTGCTGAGCCGAATCTTGCTTATGTGTTCATTCAAGACTCCATTGGAGGACCGCTGTTAGCAATTAGTTATGCGGCATTGATCATTATCTTTGGCAAGTGGAAGTATTGTAAGCTAATAGGTAGGCCTTTCGCTGCGGTCGGTCGGATGTCGTTAACGAATTACTTATTGCAATCCGTCATCAGCACGTTGATTTTCTATCCTTATGGACTTGCTTTTTATGGACAAATTACATTAACAACAGGTGTTTGGCTCGTACTCGCTATTTTTGCCTTACAAGTGGTACTTTCGGAACTGTGGTTATCGAAGTTTAAAAGAGGTCCGGTGGAACACTTATGGCGTAAAGTTACCTATTTTAACTAAATAAAGAACAAGGGGGATTAATCATGAAATTTATTAGTTTTCGCGTAAATGGAAAAGAAACGTATGGGGTGTATGATGAAAAAGAACAGCTGGTTTTGGATTTAGTTGCCTTATCGGGTGAGCAATTGCCTGATACGCTCATTGAAGCGATTGATAAGGTGGAAAATTTACCGAGCGTGGCAGAGAAATACATGGCAGAGGCAGGCGTTGATGCAGTGGTAGCAGCGAGTGATATCGAGTGGTTGGCACCGATTCCACGTCCGTCGAAAAATGTAATGTGTATCGGTAAAAACTATCGGGATCATGCGATTGAAATGGGTGGAGAAGAGAGTATTCCAACTGATTTAATGGTGTTTACAAAAGCGCCAACAGCGGTCATTGGGTGCCAAGATACGATTCCTGCCTATTCTAATTTAACCGAAGCACTTGATTATGAAGGAGAATTAGGTGTGATTATCGGTAAGCGTGGAAAAGAAATTAATAAAGAAGATGCACTGGATTACATATTTGGCTACACGATCATTAATGATGTGACGGCTCGCGATATTCAAAAGCGACATAAGCAATTTTTCCTTGGCAAAAGCTTAGATGGCACTTGCCCGATGGGACCTTGGATTGTATCTGCTGATGAGGTTGAAGATCCGCATCAATTAAATATTGAGACGAAGGTCAACGGAGAAATCCGTCAGCAATCAAATACCCAATATTTTATTTTCCCGATTGATGAAATCATTTCCACACTTTCTAAGGGAATGACACTAGAGCCGGGAGATGTGATCGCGACAGGAACTCCAGCTGGTGTCGGTTTTGGTATGAATCCACCTAAATTATTGAAAGCTGGCGATACAGTGGAAATTACAATTGAAAAGGTTGGTACTTTACAGAATAATGTTCGCTAAATAAGGAGCCTTTACTTTTCTTCTAAATCCGGAACGTGTTACTATGAAGAAGGTGAGAAAGGAGGGGGAGCAAACGTGGAAGCTTTATTCTTTAACAGTACCCATTTACATATTACGACATGGGTGATTGCTATCATCTTGTTTTTTATCGCACTTGGAAAAACTTCAACAGGTGCGCATATGGGATTAAGATTGTTTTATATCCTTGTGTTAGGAACAGGCTTATTGCTGTTCATCAGACATCATTCGATTAATGATATGCTGTATGGCATGAAGATGCTTGCAGGTATCTTGACGATCGGTTTAATGGAAATGGTATTAGTGCGCAAGAAAAAAGGCAAAGAAACAAGTAAGTTATTAATTGGAGCAATTTTGCTGCTAATTATTACTCTTTACTTAGGCTTTAAATTGCCGATGGGACTGAACTTCTTAGCCTAGTATGTTTGAAAGCCTAGCTGCTTTGCTATTCAGCAAAACAGCTAGGCTTTTTTGTAGATTAATGGGAGCGTGAGTGTTTCTTCAACCTTCACTAGCCTTTCTCTGACTTTATGACATCTTTCTTTGATATTTGTATTTTTGTTGAATTTTCTTGGTTGTGATTTGACGTAATGTCCACAAACGCGTAATCTTAAAGGCGGTACGATCATTTACATATGGGGGGAAGCGGAAGTGAAAAGAAGACTATGCTCGCTTATACTGTTGCCGTTTCTTCTTTTATACGCCTTTCCTGTTAGTGCGGCAGAAAAAGAAGAACGAAAATGGCAAGACGAAACCATGTATTATTTAATGGTGGATCGCTTTAATAATGGTGATAATCAAAACAACCAAGAAGTGAATAATAATGATCCTTCGGCCTACCAGGGTGGTGATTTCACCGGAATAACTGGAAGAATAAATCATATAACCGACATGGGATTTACAACGATTATTTTAAGTCCTATCTTTCAAAATGAAAAAGGCGGCTATCATGGTTATTGGACAACCGATTTTTATCAAACAAATAAGCAATTTGGAACGATGAAAGAGCTGAAAAAGTTAGTCAATGAAGCACATGAGCGTGACTTAAAGGTGCTGATTGATCTTCCATTGACTCGTGTAAGCGCGACTCACTCGTGGACAAAAGATGCGAAAAAGGCAGATTGGTTCACGAATAAACGCGAGATGGCGCCAGAAAAATGGCTCGGAGAAATGGCTGCGCTCAATTTAGAAAATAAGGATGTAACAAAAGAACTGATTAAAGTAGCGAATTATTGGAGCGAGCAGGCAAAAATTGATGGATATTATTTAAGTGATGCGACAGAAGCGCCAGTTGCCTTCTGGAAAGATTTTTCTAAAGGGGTAAATAAAGATATTTACTTGCTTGGTGAAAGCAATAACAAGGATATGACTGTTAGTGAGCTAGCAACATATCAAAAAGCGGGCTTAGATGGAATGATGAATAGGCCTATAATGTCTCCGTTACGTGAACAATTCAAAAATGTGAATCAAAATTCTAGTGAAGCTCCGAATCTGTTAAAAGAAGTAGAAACGACATGGAAGACACCGGAATTAGCTGCTCATTATTTAGACACGAATAAGACGACAAGGTTTACTCGCGATATTGTTCAGGAAAATATGTTTCCAGGTACTCGTTGGAAACTGGCTTTAACATACCTTTATACAATTCCAGGCACGCCAATTGTGTATTATGGATCAGAAATTGCTCTTGATGGAGGAGAAGGGGTAGACAATCATGGTCTCATGAACTTTAGAATCGATAAAGATCTGATCGATTATATGAAGAAAATTGGTGATCTGCGTCAGCAATTGCCTGCTTTAACACGGGGATCATATGAACCGTTGTATGAGAAAAATGGCATGGTTGTTTTTAAAAGAGAGTATCAAGATGAAACATTAGTTGTGGCGATCAATAACACAGATGAAACACAAAAAGTCAGGATTTCAGCAAAGGAATTTTCCAATGATAAAGAGCTGCGCGGTCTTTTAAATGATAACTTATCTCGAGCAGAAAACGATGAGTTTACGATTATTTTGGATCGAGAACAGTCAGACATATTTGTTGTAGCTGAAAAGTCCGGAATCAATGTTTCCTTTATTGCGGCATTAGCTGCTGTATATATTATTTTTATGGTGTTTATTTATTTTGTTTGGAAACGTGGAAAAGCATCAAGATAAGTAAAAAAGCTTCGAAATCAGTGCTGATTTCGAAGCTTTTTTATGACTATGTTCAAGTGTTGATTTTTGGATAGAATCTTTGATTTGAAAAATTAGCGGAAGTTGACGAACTGAACATCTATTGGCAAATCAGCGCCTCGAACAGCTGCGATTACTTGCTGGAGATCATCTTTGTTTTTTCCGGTGACACGCATTTGATCATCTTGAATTTGCGATTTGACTTTTAATCCGCTTTGTTTAATAAGTGCATTAATCTTTTTGGCTGTATCTTTATCAATTCCCTGCACCATTTTAGCTCGTTGGCGAACGGTACCGCCTGATGCGCCTTCCACTTTTCCATAGTCTAAGTTTTTAATTGGAACAGATCGTTTAATTAATTTGCCAATTAAAACATCCTTCAACTGCTCTAGCTTATAATCGTCATCTGAGACTAATATGAGCTCTTCTTTATCTAGTTTGATATCACTTTTGCTGCCTTTGAAATCATAGCGAGTTTGAATTTCTTTCATTGCCATTTGAATGGCATTTGTTACTTCTGCAAAGTCTACTTTAGAGACAATATCAAATGAATTTTCTTTCGCCATAGGAACCTCCAACAATTTTAAGTATTTATCCCGCATTAACGGGCTGTAAGACTCCCACCTCAACAAGTCAGAAGAAAGGCAGACGTGTAGGCGGGGATGAAGAAAACCTCACTAATTGAAGCTTCACTTTATCTTTCATTATAATGGAAGGAAATACAACCAGCAAATCCTATTCTTTCGGTTGTTGGTTTAAGAAAAATAACGCGATTGTTCCAGGACCGGCATGAGAAGCGATCGTTGAGCCGATGATGTGGGTGACCACCTCTTGAGGATTAAAGCGTTCTTCGATCATTTGTTTGAACTGTTCAGCTGTTTCTATATCGTCCCCATGACTAATGGCGATCCGCTGGGTAGAAAGCTGTTCTCCTCGTTGTTCCATTAAATCCAACATGCGCTGAAAAGCTTTTTTTCGTCCGCGAATTTTTTCAATAGGGATTAGTTTTCCATCTTCCATATGCAAAATCGGTTTAATATTTAGCAGCCCTCCAATCCAAGCGGCGCCACTTGATAAACGACCGCCTTTTGCTAAATAGTCAAGATCCTCTACAGTAAAAATATGTTCCATATGGTGACAATGAAAATGGATATCCGAGATAAGTTCTTCTTTTGAAGTTTCATGCAAACGTTCAGCAGCACGCAATATGATTAAACCATAACCTAAGGAAGCCGCTTTCGTATCAATAATAGTTAAATCAAGCGCTGGATATTGTTCTTTCACTTGATCGCGAATCATGATCGCTGTTTGGTAGGTCCCCGATAAAGCAGAAGAAAAGGCGGGGTAAATACCGGATTCACCGCTTTTAGCTAGCTCGATAAATAATTTTTCTAGCAGAAGTGGAGAAGCTTGAGATGTTTTAGGTCTTTCTCCATCTCTGATCGCTTCATACACTTTTTTCGGATCAATCCCTTTCATATCTTCGTAATCATGACCATTTAAATGTACATGCAACGGGATTAATGTAATGTGCTCGTTATTAAAAAAGGACAGCGGTAAATCACAGGCTGTGTCGGCAAATAATTTCATCTATAAAACTTCCTCCTCAAGACAGTAGATATGAGTATTTTACAGGCTAAGTCTTTCTTCTAAAAAGATAGCAATACCATCTTCTTGGTTTGTTAAAGTTACTTCGTTAGCAATATTTTTTAATGGGTCGATGCCATTTCCCATGGCTACACCAATTCCTGCGTATTCAATCATTTCTAAGTCGTTATCTTCATCACCAAAAGCAATGATTCGTTCTTTTGGAATATGAAGATCCGCTGCTGCCCGTTGAATACCGACTGCTTTATTCAGACCAGCTTTCACTAGTTCAATGACATGCCAAGGCGCTCCCCAACGGCGATGGTCAATCATCTCGGCATGGACATCACTTAAATGCTTGCGAATACTAGGTACATGTTCTTCCACAGCGTGAATTAACATGCAAGTAGGATGCTCAGTTAACACTCGGCGAAGGTCGCCTGTTGTCACCCCGGGGTTTCCGATACTAAAGATATCAATTAGCCGTTCGTCATGATAATGGAAATATAAATTGTCCATGACTTCAGCAACAATATTATGGAAATTAAATGCATGACAAGCTTCCACAATGTCAATAGCTGTTTTCACATCCATCGGCTCGTGGTACATTCCCCAAGCATTGTTTCTCGGATGATGCACGAAAGCGCCATTAAAGTTAACAATCGGTGTCGTTAAACCTAGCTCTTTATAATAAAGTTCACTTGACCGATAAGGACGGCCGGTAGCAATCATGACTTCGTGCCCTTGTTTCATTGCTTTTTGAAGCGCTTGTTTTGTTCGAGGAGAAATCGTTTTTTCATCAGTCAGCAAAGTTCCATCTAAGTCTAATACAATTAAATGTTTTTCAGTCATCAAGCGGCACTCTCCTTGTCTCTATATAGTTACTTCTTTAGTGTACGCTCTAATAAATCGATATGTCCAATGTTAAAACTGTCAATAATTATAAGCATCAAGGGTGATAATTATTTCTTCCTTTTGTTATAGTAGAAATAGTGAAATAGAAAGAGGAGGGAAAAGATATGGATCAAGATTTAAAAGATAACATTATGGGGGCACTTGAACAAGTCATCGACCCAGAACTAGGGATTGACATTGTCAATCTCGGTCTTGTTTATGATATTGATATGGAAGAGGGTGGAAAGACAATTGTAACGATGACCTTAACGGCAATGGGATGTCCGCTAGCAGGTGTCATTGTTGATCAAGTCAAAGCCGCACTGGCAGATATTCCAGAAGTAAAAGAAGCGGAAGTAAATATTGTGTGGAATCCGCCATGGACTCGCGACAAAATGTCTCGCTATGCCAAAATTGCTCTGGGTATTCAATAAGAGCACAGGAGCTAGGCGCAATAAAAGGATGCAACTATTTTGCAGTTGCATCCTTTTATTTGCTTGTCGCCGATAACCAAGCGCCCTTCGCTTTTGATTAGTCAATTTGGCATATTTCTATTGGGCAGTTTTCGCAGTCGATGGTTTTTTTTAAATAGTCAAGGTCATGGATGATTAGCTGGCTCTTTTCGATGGAGATAATGTTTTGTTTTCGCAGTTCGCTGAACATACGATTAACGACTTCGCGTGATGTGCCGCATAAATTAGCAATTTCTTGATTTGTTAATGTCACATCTATACGAATACCTTCGTCTGTTTGTTGTCCAAATGTATTGCTTAATCGAATGAGGGTAGAATATACTCCGCCCTTTTTTCCATGAATAATTAAATCACGCAATTTTGATTGTGTTTTTTGGTTATCTAGTTGCGTATATTCAAACCATTTCATCATTAATTGAGGATCGGAGGAAAGCACTTCTTCTAGGCGTTTTTTCGTCATCACAAGCGCTTCGCCGTTTTCTAAAATTTTTCCGTTAGATAAATATTGCGCGTTACTAGAAAAAACGGAAAATTCAAAGAGAATATCGCCTTTTCCACAAATACGCAAAGACAGCTCACGTCCATCTGGAAAGAATTTGCTTACTTGAATTTTCCCGCTTAATAGCAAGAACAGTTCTTTTGCTTCAGTCGCTTCTTGGAATAAATAATCTCCTTTACGGAAAAGTTTCACGCTCTTTTCTTCCTCAAATAGTTTAGTTAACTTTTCTGAAAGAGAATGGCATCTGTTCATTGAACTCTCCTTCTATAAACAAATTTAGTTACTCTCATTTTAATAGTAAAAAAAGTAATAAACAACCCGCGGTACAAAAAAAGTATTTTTCCTTTAGAAACAGGCTGACGAATTTTCTGATTGAATGATAAGGAAGCAAATAGAAAAAGGGGAACCGAGTAAAGATGGCTCCCTTTTGGGTTGCTATGTAAGGAAAAGAACAAGTGGTCCAACGATAAAGCAGTAGATGGCGAAATATTTTAAATTACCTTGAGCCATAATGTTCATAAACCATTTTAACGAAAAGTAAGACATGACAAATGAGCCAATGAAGGCGAGCGTATAAGGAATCGCCAGCTGCGTAAGCTGAGGATCTGCTAAAATGTCTGAAAAACTTAAAATGGCGCCGCCTAAGCTGACAGGGATAAACAACAAAAATGAAAAGCGAAGAGCCGTTTCTTGTTTCATCCCAAGCCCCATCGCTGCAACAATGGTAGCTCCAGACCGGCTAATCCCCGGAATTAAAGCAATGGCTTGAGCGAAACCGATGATTAATGCATCTTTCAGTTTCATATCGCCATCGTTTTTTCGCCCCCGCAAGTTGCGAATGGTCCATAAGGCGATACCAGTAATAATTAATGTAATGGCGACCGTCCGTACGCTTGAAAGCTTGTTTTCAATAAAATCTCCAAACACAACACCGATTACTCCAGCTGGAATCGTAGCGATTATTAAATAAATAATAAACATAAACTCAGAACGGTCGTCTGGATTTTTTGTTTTTACATAGCTTAAGCCGTTGCTAGCCAGGCGGATAATATCTTGACGGTAAATCATTAAAACAGCAAGTAAGGAAGCTGTATTTACCATTAATTCAAACGTTAAGCCTTTAATTTCAATGCCAAAAAAATGTTTGGCTAGCTGCAAATGGCCGCTCGAGGAAATGGGAATCGGTTCTGTAAACCCTTGAAACATTCCTAATAGTAAGTATTTTAATAGTAAAATAGCATCATTCACGTTTATCACCCTCCAACTCATCATTAACTTTTTTATTGAACACTAAAACTAAAGAAATTGTAAAGCGTTTTGGTTAAAATAACCTTTTTTCTCCTAGTGACTAGCTTATCACTTTACAAGTCTATTGTGAAAGAAATATAATTATGAAAAAGGTCAAAAAAGGTCAAAAGAGGTGGGGACATTGGATATTGAACAGATGACACATTCTGTGCAACAAGGTTTAGCTGATGCACAAATATTGGCGAAAGAGCATGAACATACGGAAATCGATCTTCATCACTTATTGCTAGCATTAGTGAATCGTCCCGACAGTTTATTAGTGAGAATTATGGAACGCGCAGGGAGCAGCGATGGTAACTGGAAAGCTTTTTTGAAAAGTGAACTGGTGAAAAAGCCGGTTATTTCAGGAGAAAATGTACAATATGGAGCCTATTTATCAGTTTCTGCACAAAATGTAATACAAGCTGCTAACCGTATTAAAGAGGCGTGGAAAGATGACTATTTGTCTGTTGAACATATTGCCCTTGCTTTGGCAAGTGTAAACGATTATGACATCAAGCGCTTTTTAACAAAAGAGACATTAACAAAGGAAAAAATAGAAAAGGCTGTTCATGATATAAGGGGGAATCAAAAAGTGACATCACCACATCCGGAAGCTAGTTATGAAGCATTAAGTAAATATGGCCGCGATTTAGTAGAGGAAGTCCGCTCTGGGAAATTGGACCCGGTGATTGGCCGTGATCAAGAAATTCGTCATGTGATCCGTATTCTTTCAAGAAAGACAAAAAATAACCCTGTTTTAATCGGTGAACCAGGTGTGGGGAAAACAGCGATTGTCGAAGGATTAGCGCAACGAATCGTTCGGAAAGATGTGCCTGATGGCTTAAAAGATAAGACGATTTTCTCATTAGATATGAGTTCGTTAATTGCTGGGGCTAAGTTTCGCGGAGAATTTGAAGAACGATTGAAAGCTGTATTAAATGAAGTGAAAAAAAGTGATGGACGTATCTTGCTATTCATTGATGAAATCCATACGATTGTCGGCGCTGGAAAGACGGAAGGAGCAATGGATGCTGGCAATATGCTAAAGCCAATGCTTGCGCGTGGAGAGCTTCATTGTATCGGAGCAACCACGCTAGAAGAACATCGCAAATACATTGAAAAAGATCCCGCACTTGAACGCCGCTTTCAGCAAGTGCTTGTACAAGAACCAACAGTGGAAGACACGATTTCAATTTTACGAGGATTGAAGGAACGATTTGAAATTCACCACGGCGTGAATATTCACGACCGAGCGATTGTGGCAGCGGCTACATTATCCAATCGCTATATTACTGATCGCTTCTTACCGGATAAAGCGATTGATTTAGTGGATGAAGCGTGTGCAATGATTCGGACGGAGATTGATTCTATGCCGAGTGAATTAGATGAAGTGACGCGCCGTGTGATGCAGCTTGAAATTGAAGAGGCAGCATTAAAGAAAGAGAAAGATCAAGCGAGTAAAGATCGTCTCCTGCAATTACAAGAAGAACTCGTTCTTTTAAAAGAAAAAGCGAATGAAATGAGAGCAAGATGGGAAGCGGAGAAAGAAGCTATTCAGCGAGTTCAGGAGAAAAGGGAATATCTTGAGAAACTGAGACGAGAGCTAGAAGATGCGGAAAATCGCTACGATTTAAATAAAGCGGCGGAACTGCGCCACGGCAAAATTCCAATGATGGAGAAAGAGCTTCATGAGTTGGAAAAAGCGATGGTTGCCTCTGAAAATAATGAGCATCGACTGTTGCGAGAAGAAGTGACGGATGAGGAGATTGCAGCGATTGTTTCTCGGTGGACGGGAATTCCTGTGACCAAGCTAGTTGAAGGAGAGCGAGAGAAGCTATTGCGTCTTGAGAGCATTATGCATGAGCGTGTTGTGGGACAAGATGAAGCGGTTCAACTAGTCAGTGATGCTGTGTTGCGGGCGCGCGCTGGCATTAAAGATCCAAACCGCCCAATCGGCTCATTTATTTTCCTTGGTCCAACGGGGGTGGGGAAGACAGAATTAGCGAAAACATTGGCTCATACGTTATTTGACAGCGAAGAGCAAATGATTCGGATCGATATGTCAGAATACATGGAAAAGCATGCGGTTTCCCGGTTAATCGGAGCACCTCCTGGGTACGTTGGTTACGAAGAAGGTGGACAGCTCACAGAAGCATTGCGAAGAAAACCATATTCCGTCGTGTTGCTCGATGAAATTGAAAAGGCGCATTCAGAAGTATTTAATATTTTATTGCAAATGCTTGATGATGGTCGCATTACGGATTCCCAGGGCCGAACAATTGATTGTAAAAACACGGTCGTCATTATGACTTCTAATATCGGCTCGGAATTTTTACTAGAGCGAAAAGAAAATACGGAAGAAATTCAAGAAGAAACGAAAGAGCAAGTCCTTCAGCAATTACGTCGTCATTTCCGCCCAGAGTTTTTGAACCGGGTCGATGATATCGTGTTATTTAAGCCGTTAAGTTTAGAGAACATTAAAGGAATTGCTGACCGAATGCTGAATGATTTAAGAAAACGGTTAGATGATCAGCAAATCAAATTAGAAGTAACAGAAGCGGCGAAAGAATTGATTGCCAGAGAAGGATTTGACCCTGTATATGGAGCAAGACCATTAAAGCGTTTTATTCAGCATCAAGTCGAAACAAAGCTCGCTCGAGAGATGATTGCTGGAAAGATTTCTGCTCATGAAACAGCAACTATTGATGTAATTGATTATGAACTGACTGTCAAATGAAAATAAGGCTGTCCCGTAGTTGGGCAGCCTATTTTGTATCATGCGATTCTTAATGATGTTCTACCGGATCGTTTGGAACAAGGGCAGAAATGACAAATAGAAGAACAGCTACGATGATTGAAATGATGGTACCAGGCATCCAAGTAAATGCCGCTCCGTTCATGGAACCAACAACGTAACTTAACATTTGAATCAATAAGAAAGACCAAAAGAAAGTCATAATATATTGCACCGAATTTTTCCTCCTTCAACGAAAATCTTTTTGTCACTCACCCCTAATCTTAGCACAGAAATTAGAGCACGATAAAGAGATATTTTCGTTCATTCGTATTTTTATCCGTTCTCAATCAAAGATTTCTCTTTTTCTCCTTACGAAATAACAGTAAGATAGAAACAGGAGCGAGATCGATCTAGAAGGAGCGTATCCAGTATATGATAAGAAAAATACTATTGATGGCACTCACCATTCTTTTGTCAGCGGCTGCTGTGGGGTGCCAAACAAATGACGATGCAGAAGCACTGAAAAAAGTGGGATTACTTGTTCCGAAAACGATCAATGATCAAGTCTGGGGAACAAAGGGTTACAAAGGTATGATGAAGATCCAGTCTCAATACGGGTCAGAGATTTTTTATAAAGAAGGAATAGACTCCCAAGCTTTAGTCGAAAGAGCGGTAGAAGAGTTTGATCATAAAGGTGTCACCCTTGTCTTTGGTCATGGAAGTGAATATGCTGATTATTTTAATAAAATTGCACCTGAGTATCCTAATATGCACTTTGTCAGTTTTAATGGTGATGCAAAAGAGAAGAATACAACAAGCTTAAAATTTGAAGCCCATGCGATGGGGTTCTTTGGAGGAATGACGGCCGCATATGCTTCGAAAACGGGTACTATTGGCGTTTTAGCTACATATAAATGGCAGCCCGAAGTCAAAGGTTTTGTTGATGGAGCGAAGTTCGAAAGGCCGGATATTAATATTGTTACACGGTATGTAGGAAACTGGGACGATTCAGAAAAAGCGCTGGCGTTGCTAGAACCAATTATTGCTCAGCAGGCAGATGTTGTTTATCCTGCGGGGGATGGGTATAATGTACCTGTTATTGAAAAATTAAAAGAAAAGGGATTGTACGCTATCGGTTATGTTTCTGATCAATCTGACCTTGGACAAGAAACCGTATTAACCAGTACGGTTCAGCATGTGGATAAGTTATATTTATTGGCTGCTACTCAGTTTGTTGAAGGAAATTTGAAGTCAGGAAACCTTCATTTTGATTTTCAAGATGGTGTACTGTCATTAAGTAAGTTCAGCCCAATATTGGATAAAAGCTTTGTGAAGAGAATTAACCAAGAGATTGATCATTATATCGAAACCGGTAAACTTCCAAGAAAAAAGGAGGAGAACAAATGAACGAAAATAAAAATCTAGAATTTATGCAAATCGCGATGAAATATCTTCCAGAGGCGCAGGAAAAGGTAAAAGAAGCAGGTATTGAATTTTCCATGGATCTTGTGGAACCGTTTATGGGTATGTTTTTAAAAGTGATGAATGAAGCGTATGAACTAGGGAAAAAAGACGCTCAAGAAAGTAACTAATGATAAGAGAGCCTTCCGTATTTTTAAGGAGGCTCTTTTTTCGTAGGAATTAGTTTCGAATTGGGTGTGATCAGATGGAAATACGAGAAAATTAGTTTCGCCCCCTTTTTTCACCGCTCGACGACGCTCTACAAATTCCCCCTATTGCAAAATAGAGCTGTTTTCAGTAATATTAGTACCAAGTCTTAATAATTGATATCATCTTAAAAAAGAGGTTGAAAGAAGGGAAAACCTTATGAATACTGGTATTCTTGGAATGGGGCGCTATGTGCCTGAGAAAGTTGTAACGAATGTTGATTTAGAGAAAGTAATGGATACTTCGGACGAATGGATTCGGACCCGGACTGGAATAGAAGAACGAAGAATTGCTGGTGAGGAAGAAAACACCTCCCATATGGGGGTGAAGGCCGCGAAAAACGCGATTGAACAAGCTGGCATTGCCCCCGAGGAAATTGATCTTATTATAGTTGCTACAGTTACGCCTGATCATGCTTTTCCTTCCGTTGCCTGCATGATTCAGGAGCAAATTGGCGCGAAACAAGCAGCAGCAATGGATATTAGTGCGGCTTGTACAGGGTTTATGTATGGAATTGTGACAGCTAAGCAATTTGTTGATACTGGGGCTTATAAGTATGTCCTGGTTGTTGGTGTGGAGAAACTGTCTAGAATACTAGATTGGAATGATCGCAATACAGCTGTATTATTTGGTGATGGAGCCGGAGCGGCTGTGCTTGGCCCAGTTTCAGAGGGACGTGGAATTTTATCTTTTGAGCTTGGAGCAGATGGTGCTGGTTTCAAGCATTTATATCAAGACGAGCATGTTAAAATGAACGGGCGAGAAGTCTTTAAGTTTGCTGTTCGTCAAATGGGAGAGTCTTGTGTAAATGTTCTAGAAAAAGCCGGATTGCAAAAAGAGGATGTTGATTTCCTCTTGCCGCATCAAGCAAATATTCGTATTATGGAAGCGGCTAGACAAAGATTAGATTTGCCAATTGAAAAAATGTCAGTAACAATTAATAAATATGGAAATACATCAGCTGCTTCTATTCCGCTTACTTTTGTTGAGGAACTGGAAGCAGGAAAAATTAAAGATGACGATTTACTAGTCATGGTAGGATTCGGCGGCGGCTTAACTTGGGGAGCTATTGCCATGAGATGGGGACGTTAAAACGAAAAATTTTTTATGAATATATGAGGAGTGGGAACATGGAAAAACGTAGAGTAGTCATTACAGGACTTGGTATTGTTTCTCCTGTAGGAAGTTCAGTAGAAGAAGCATGGGCAAATGTATTAAGCGGGGTAAGCGGTATTAAACCGTTAACACGAGTGAACCCTGATGATTATCCGGCAAAAGTAGCCGCTGAAATTAATGACTTTGATCCAGAACAGTTTATGGACAAGAAAGAGGCGCGCAAAATGGACCGCTTCACCCAATTTGCCGTCGCTGCTGCTAAGATGGCTGTACAGGATGCCGACTTAACCATTGATGAAACGAATGCTGAACGAATTGGTGTTTGGGTAGGTTCAGGTATTGGCGGCATGGAAACCTTTGAAAATCAGTTTAAGACCTTTTTAGAGCGTGGCTACCGCCGTGTCAGCCCTTTCTTCGTGCCGATGATGATTCCGGATATGGCAACGGGACAAGTGTCGATTCATCTAGGAGCGAAAGGAGTAAACTCTTGTACAGTAACCGCTTGTGCCACAGGAACAAACTCTATTGGGGATGCATTTAAAGTGATTCAGCGTGGAGATGCGGATGCGATGATTACAGGCGGAAGTGAAGCGCCAATTACGCAAATGTCCATGGCAGGGTTCTGTGCGAATACAGCTCTTTCTACAAATCCAGATCCGAAGACAGCAAGCCGTCCGTTTGATGCGAATCGCGATGGATTTGTTATGGGTGAAGGAGCGGGAATTCTTGTGCTAGAAGAGCTTGAACATGCCTTAAAACGCGGGGCCAAAATTTATGCAGAAATTGTTGGTTACGGTTCAACAGGAGATGCTCACCACATTACCGCACCGGCTCCAGGTGGAGAAGGTGGAGCTAGAGCGATGCAAATAGCGCTGGATGACGGTGGTATTTCTCCAGAGAAAATTGATTATATTAACGCACATGGAACAAGCACGCCTTATAATGATCAATTTGAAACGATGGCGATTAAGCAAGTGTTTGGCGATCATGCTAAGAAGCTTTCGATTAGTTCAACGAAATCAATGACAGGTCATTTACTCGGAGCTGCTGGTGGAGTAGAAGCTATTTTTACTGCGCTAGCGATTAAGCATGATATGATTCCACCAACGATTAATTATGAAACTCCAGATCCGGAATGTGATCTTGACTATACACCAAATGAATCTCGAAAAAGAGAAGTGCATGCGGCACTTAGCAACTCTTTAGGATTTGGCGGTCATAACGCGACGATTGCCTTACGTAAATTCCAGAAATAATAACAAAAAGAGATAACTAAAAGCTTTCATTTTAGTTATCTCTTTTTTGCATGTTTTTATTAATTAATCATACATATAGGACAAGCAGAAAAAATAAATAAAGGAAGAAGCTAATGGCCTTTCGTCTCGCGCTCTTTTTAATTGGTTTTGGTTTTTCGGTTCTGGGGGGAGTTAGCTGTATTATGTATTTAAATGTATTAACGGCTGGTTGGACGCTGAAAGAATATATTGCTTTTATTTTAGAACGTTCCGAATGCTACTTATTTATTATTGGTTTTGTGTTAATGGCCGTATCTCTTTATTTCCCGGGGAAGTGGAAAGTTGAGAAAATATAGACTTAGAAGGAATAATATTACTTTATTTTGCCCATACTTGAAGACAAATAGATGAAGAAGTGAGGAGGGTCATTATGTTGTATCTTCATGATGTCTGGGTGAATTGGTTTGAAGGAGAGGAGAATGGCTATAACGTATGTCATTTTCACGAGTGGCGTAAAGATGATGCTGTTGAGTTATTAGATCAAGTGCCAGTCGTCTTAATCGAAGAGTCATTATTTGACTATATTGAAAATCAATTATCAGAATTGCCAAAGCAATTACTTGAAGATGTAAGAAAAAAAGCCTTTCTACGTAGAAATCACGAACGAATTCAACTTGAGCATTGCTTTGTTGTTTCAGATGGAAAAGGGATTTTAGCCATTGATACAATGGGCTATACAATCCCTGTTAGAAAAAGCCGTCTAGTCCCTCGGCAAGAGCAGCTTGTATATGAAATGTTTCAAGTTCATCCGGTTGAAAGGTACGAATTTGAAGTCGCTTTAGAAGAAAAACAATATCATATTTTATCCATTGATCCGATAAATATGAAGGGGCTCACTCGTAAAGAAAGACAGTTGAAACAATTGTTGTTCATGGCTTTAGACCAGCTGTTTTCATCAAAAAATTCAGCCGAAATTCGTTATTGGTATACTGAGTGGGCACCTGATAAATATGAAGATATTCAATCAATGGACTTTGAAGAAGTAAAGAAAGCTTTTCACCAAGAAGCAAAGGCAGGCTGGTCGAAACAGCATTATCGCTTATGCGAAAACCTCATTAAAGGACAAGCTTTTTTTGAGAAATTATGGGAAGTAGAGCACGCTTCAAAAATTAATCAATCAAGCAATCAATAAACATAAAAGACTGAATCGGTTCGGATTCAGTCTTTTGTACGTTGCTAGACAGCGCCTTCCGCTTTTAATGTTACTTTCTTTTTCTACCAAGTCCCATGGCGTTTTCCATTTTTTTGATCATTTTTGAAGCTGCTTTATTAGCTTTTGCTGCCCCTTCATCAAGGATGAAATCCAGTTCTTCTGAATCAATTAATTCATAATAACGCTTTTGGATTGGTTCAAGATGGCGAACAACGACTTCTGCTAAATCTCCTTTAAACTCGCCGTAGCCTTTTCCTTCATAACGTTGTTCAAGCTCTTCAATGGAGACTTGTTCTAAAACAGAATAGATGGAAAGCAAATTAGACACACCAGGTTTGTTTTCCTTATCAAATTTGACAACGCCTTCTGAATCAGTAACGGCGCTTTTGATTTTCTTTTCGATTTGTTTTGGTTCATCTAATAGCGTAATAAATGCTTTAGAGTTTGGATCGGACTTGCTCATTTTCTTCGTTGGATCTTGAAGGGACATAACGCGTGCTCCCGCTTTTGGAATACGTACTTCTGGCATTGTGAAAATGTCATTGTATTTGCGATTAAATCTCTCCGCTAAATCACGTGTAAGTTCAAGATGCTGCTTTTGGTCTTCACCAACAGGGACTAAATGCGTGTTGTATAATAAAATATCAGCGGCCATTAGTGGCGGATACGTTAATAAACCAGCAACAACCGCTTCTTTTCCTGATGATTTGTCTTTGAATTGTGTCATGCGCTCAAGTTCACCGATGTAAGCTACACATTGAAGCATCCAACCGGCTTGAGCATGAGCCGGTACCTCCGACTGAATAAATAAAGTCGCTTTCTCAGGATCAATACCAACAGCAAGATACAGAGCCGCTAAGCTGCGAATATTTTTGCGAAGCTGTAAGCGATCTTGTGGTACAGTGATCGCATGTTGATCTACGATACAGAAGTAACAATTATAATCATCTTGCAGTTCCGTAAATTGTTTCATCGCTCCAATGTAATTTCCTAACGTAATGGTTCCACTCGGCTGAATGCCTGAAAAAATATTTTCCATTAAATCTCTCTCCTTGTTTAAGCAATTAAAAATAAACATAAAAAAACCATCCATCCCAAATAGGGACGAATGGTTATATCCGCGGTGCCACCCTAAGTTGCTTAAGCTGCTGCTAAGCCTCTTTTAGCCATTTAACGCATGGAATACGCCGTTTTGCTACTGTATACGTTCGCAAAAGGAGCATCGAAAAGCCCATTCCAAACAGTGTGGTTACCTGCTCACACCAACGCAGGCTCTCTGATAACCAGCTTCTATTTGTACTCTTCTTTCTTACACGCTTCAAATATGATGTGCCCCGATTATAAATGAAACAAAAAATGGAGTCAAGAGAACAAATGGTTTAGCTTATGACAAATGCTGCAATAAACGAAGCAAGAGCAACAATGCCTCCGCCAGCTAAAAGCGGATATGTCCAAATAAACACTCTCTTTTTAGGATATTCTTCATAAACTTCTTTTGTGTCATCTAAATCATCAAAGCTAGCTATATATTCGCCTTCCTTCGATGACTTTCTCACTTTTTTGAAGCTATAACGAATTCCGTTAAAGAATCCTCCTTCAATGACGAATAAACTAGCCCCCACTGTTAAACTGATCAGAGAGAAAAAGAAAGAATAATCTATAAGACTTTTGGAGAAATTCACCGAAAACAATGACAGTAATATTGGGAAAATGACATTTATACCAATAATGATAAGAGATAATCGAAGAAACTTTGTCAAAGCAGTCACCTATTTTCTTTTCATATAAGCCAACAGAATTATAGCTAAAAGCAGCTATTTATTCAACTTTATATAGCAAAGAGCTAATTCCGACATCATTACATCCTATCTAGCCAAAAATCAACAGCGTATCCAAATAAACACTCTTATGTTGATCTAACAAGTTGAACCTATATATGTTACGATATATTTTACATTATTATTATATATATAAAACAATAACAAAGATAAAATATTCGTAATAATCGAAAAAAGAAAGCGCTTTAACGCGGTGAATAGTTATTCAATTAAAATATAAAGCTTATGCTACTGAAGAACTAATAAAAAAAACAAAAAAAGTATTGAATTGTGACAACATTGTAAATAAAATATAAAATAATTATTGCAAAAAAGTTAAGATGGTTTATAATTAGTTATGAAATCTTCTGAATAATCAGGAAGATATTATCAGTGAGGGGGTTACTAGATGAAGAAAAAAAGTACAGCTCTTTTTCTTGTGCTTCTGCTCGCAATGAGCACTTTTCTAGCTGCTTGCGGCGGCGGTGAAAAGAAGGAAAGCACAGAAGGAGAAAAGACAACGAGCAAGAATAAAAACGTATTAAATTTAGTTGAAACACAAGATATTCCATCTCTAGATTCTGCTTTAGCAACAGATGCTGTTTCTTTTATTGTTATGAACAATACAATGGAAGGACTTTACCGTTTAGGAGAAAACGATAAAGCGGTTGAAGGGATTGCTGAAGGCGAACCAACAATTAGCGAAGACGGTAAAACGTGGACGTTTAAATTAAGAGATGCTAAATGGTCTAATGGAGATCCCGTCACTGCGAATGACTTCGTATTTGCTTGGAGACGAGCGTTAAATCCAGATACTGCTGCTGAATACGCTTACATTATGTATGATATCAAAAATGCTCAAGCGGTTAACGAAGGCAAAATGAAGCCAGAAGAGCTTGGGGTGAAAGCAGTAGATGAGAAAACATTAGAAGTTCAATTAGAAAACGCCATTCCTTATTTAAAAGAGTTAACAGCATTCGGAATTTTCATGCCACAAAATGAGAAGTTTGTTACTGAACAAGGCGATAAATTCGGTTTAGAGGCAAACACAACTCTTTATAACGGACCATTCACACTATCTCAATGGAAGCATGAAGACAAGTTCGTTATGACGAAAAACCCTGAATACTGGGATGCAGACACAGTAAAACTTGAAACAATCAACACAAAAATTGTAAAAGACACACAAGCACAAGTGAACTTATATGAAAGCGGAGACGCGGACCGTGTCATTCTTTCATCTGAATTTGTGGACAAGTATAAAGAAAATGAAGGATTCTTTACGCATAAACAAGCGTCAGTTTTCTTCCTACGTTTAAACCAAACGTCTAATGATGTATTGAAAAATGTAGATGCTCGTAAAGCGATCGCAATGGGCTATGACAAAAAAGGCGTTACAGATGTTATTCTAAACAACGGATCTGTACCAGCTGATTACTTTGTACCTGCTAACTTCGTCCAAGGTCCAAAAGGAAAAGATTTCCGTGAAGAGGGCGGTAAATATTTAGCAACAGATTTGAAGAAAGCAAAAGAACATTGGAAAAAAGCGAAAAAAGCAATTGGCAAAGATCAAGTTACTTTAGAGTTATTGAATTATGATGACGATGTGTCTAAAAAAGTTGGCGAATATTTGAAAGAGCAACTTGAATCGAATTTAGATGGCTTAACAGTGAAAATTAAGCAACAACCATTTAAGCAAAAATTAGATCTTGAAACAAAAATGAATTATGACTTCTCTATCGGTGGATGGGGTCCAGATTACATTGATCCGATGACATTCCTTGATATGTTCGTCACAGGTGGAGCTCATAACCAACAAGGTTATTCAAATCCAGAGTATGATAAGTTAATTCAAGAAGCAAAAACAACTCTTGTAATGGAGCCTGAGAAACGTTGGGATAATTTCTTGAAAGCTGAGAAAATCTTGTTAGAAGATGACGCAGCGATTGCTCCAATGTATCAAAGAGCGCGTGCTTACTTACAACGTCCAAACGTAAAAGGTATTCTTCTTCACAATGCTGGTGGAGATTATTCCTACAAATGGGCAGAAGTTCAGTAAGAACATTGTAAATATATAAAAGGGAGGGTATATGCTCAAACAACAAGCATATGCTCTCCTTTTTCCCTGATTGGGCGATATTTATCAGAATTAATCGAAAATAATAAAAATATTACTAATGAGTAAAGGAGGGTTCAAAAGTGTTAAAATACGCGCTGAAACGTTTATTTTATATGCTAATCACTTTGCTGATCATTGCAACGATCACTTTCTTCTTAATGAAACTTCTTCCTGGGTCTCCATTAACAAATCAAGAAAAGCTTTCTCCAGAGCAACAACAAATTATTCTTGATAAATATGGACTCAATGATCCTCTTCCCGTTCAATACGTCAATTATATGACAGGCTTATTCCAAGGAGATTTAGGTTTGTCATTCCAATACGATAACCGTCCTGTTTCAACGATGGTTGCTGAACGTATTGGTCCCTCTGCCTATTTAGGTTTCCAAGCGATTCTTTTAGGGACAGTGGTTGGTATTATTTTAGGATTATTAGCCGCCTTAAAGCATAATACGATGGTTGATTATGCGGCGACGACATTTGCTGTTATCGGCATTTCGATTCCATCGTTTGTATTTGCTGGATTTTTACAATACTATTTAGCCGTTCAACTGGATATGTTCCCAGTTCTAGGATGGGAAGGCTTCTCTTATACGGTGTTACCAACGATTGCTTTATCGGTATTTGTTATTGCGACGGTTGCCCGTTATATGCGTTCAGAATTACTGGAAGTATTAAATTCTGATTATATTATGCTGGCTCGTGCCAAAGGAATTAGTTCAACGGGAATTATGATAAAGCATGCTCTTCGTAATGCATTGATTCCTATTATTACATTACTTGGCCCGCTTGCTGTTAATATTATGACTGGTTCGCTTGTTATCGAACGTATCTTCGGTATTCCGGGTTTAGGAGATCAATTCGTTCGTTCAATTATGACGAATGACTTTACTGTAATTATGGGTGTTACAATTTTCTATAGTGTACTATTTATTTTTGTTGTCTTTGTTGTTGATATTCTATATGGAGTGATCGATCCACGTATCCGTATAAGTGGAGGGAAGAAATGATGAACATGGACAAATTACAAACGAACGATCAACTTTCTAACGACCTTTTCCAGCCTGCGGATAGACGTGAGAATGAGGCTGAGAAAATTAGCCGACCAAGCTTAAATTTTTGGCAAGATTCTTGGTTGCGATTAAAAGGAAATAAAGGGGCTATCGTCGGTCTTATTTTAATTATCTTTATTTCATTTATGGCCATTTTCGGACCTTCAATGAACAAATACACATATAAACAGCAAAACATTGCTCATGCAAAACTGCCACCGAAAGTGCCAGGGCTTGAAAATGTTAGTTGGTTGCCATTTGACGGAAAAGATAAAGACGGCTTTGATATGTATGAAGCAAAAGGTGTAAAAGAATATTACTGGTTCGGGACAGATGATTTAGGACGTGATTTATGGACAAGAACTTGGTATGGAACACGTATTTCGATTTACATCGGAGTGCTCGCAGCTGTCATTGACTTGATAATTGGAATTGCTTACGGAGGTATTTCAGGTTTTTACGGCGGACGAGTAGATAGCATTATGCAACGGATTATTGAAATTCTAGTGGGAATTCCTCATTTAATTGTTGTTATTCTATTTATTCTCGTGTTTGAACCGGGTATTTTCTCGATCACGATGGCGATGGTTATCACTGGTTGGGTCAGTATGGCAAGGATTGTACGTGGACAATTTTTAAAATTAAAAAATCAAGAATTTGTATTAGCTTCACGAACGCTAGGTGCGTCTAACAGCCGTTTAATTTGGAGACATTTAATGCCAAACGTGATGGGGCCAATTATCGTCACAACGATGTTTACGATTCCAAGCGCGATTTTCACAGAGGCGTTCTTAAGCTTTATTGGTCTAGGGATTTTACCGCCGGAAGCTTCACTTGGTTCGTTGGTAAATGATGGATTTAAATCATTACAAGTTTATCCGCATATGTTACTCGTTCCATCAATTGTCATCAGTATGTTGATTTTAAGCTTTAACTTACTAGCTGATGGATTGCGAGATGCACTCGATCCGAAAATGCGTAAATAATAGAAGGAAAGGAGAAAACAACAATGGATAAAGTACTTGATGTGAAAAATCTGCATGTCTCCTTTGATACGCATGCGGGTGAAGTGAAAGCTGTGCGCGGTGTAGACTTTCATTTAACAAAAGGAGAGACATTAGCGATCGTAGGTGAATCAGGCTCTGGAAAGTCTGTAACGACGAAAGCGTTAATGAGATTGATTCCAAATCCGCCAGGGCGGATTAAAGAAGGACACATGCTGTTTGAAGGCAAGGATTTAGTGAAAGTGTCTGAGAAGGAAATGGAGAAGATTCGCGGGAAAGAAATCTCAATGATTTTCCAAGATCCAATGACTTCATTGAATCCAACAATGATGGTTGGAAAACAAGTCATGGAGCCGCTCATTAAACATCAAAAGATGAGCAGGGATGCAGCGAGAAAACGAGCGGTCGAGCTATTAAGCCTTGTGGGCCTTCCGAATCCAGAGGGACGAATGAAGCAATATCCGCATCAATTTTCTGGCGGTCAGCGCCAACGTGTCGTTATTGCGATTGCTCTTGCCTGTAACCCGAAGATTTTAATTGCTGACGAACCGACAACCGCTCTTGACGTAACGATTCAAGCGCAAATTTTAGAGTTAATGAAAGATTTACAGAAGAAGATTGATACATCCATTATTTTTATTACCCATGATCTCGGTGTTGTGGCCAATGTGGCTGACCGAGTAGCAGTCATGTATGGGGGACAAATTGTTGAGACAGGAACAGTAGATGAAATATTTTACGATCCGCGTCATCCATATACGTGGGGACTGCTTTCCTCTATGCCGAGCTTAGAAACATCGGAAGAAACGCAATTGTATGCTATTCCAGGGACACCACCAGACTTATTAAATCCACCGAAAGGGGATGCGTTTGCCCTTCGGAGTGATTACGCCTTGAAAATTGACTTTGAGCAAGAACCACCAATTTATAAGGTGTCTGATACTCATTTTGTGAAATCTTGGCTGTTGCATCCTGACGCGCCTGCGGTTGAGCCGCCGTTAATGGTGCAACAGCAAAGGCGTCCAATGCCGGGCAATTATGATAAGCCTGTATTGTTTGAGGAGGCACGCTAAGATGGCTGAAAAATTATTAGAAATTAAAAATCTAAAACAATACTTTAACGAAGGTAAGCCGAACATGGTGAAAGCCGTAGATGATGTTTCCTTTGATATTTACCGTGGTGAAACGCTTGGGCTTGTAGGAGAATCAGGCTGCGGAAAATCAACAACTGGTCGTACCATTATCCGCCTATATGATGCAACTGACGGTCAAGTGCTGTTTGACGGCAAAGATGTTCATGGCAAAAAATCTAAATCAGAGTTAAAGCAATTCAACCGAAAAATGCAAATGATTTTCCAAGACCCTTATGCTTCACTGAATCCGCGCATGAAAGTAGCAGATATTATTGCGGAAGGCATTGATATTCATGGGTTAGCAAAGACGAAAAAAGAGCGTCTAGAGAAAGTGTATGAGCTACTTGAAACGGTTGGATTGAATCGGGAACATGCGAATCGTTATCCTCATGAGTTCTCTGGCGGTCAACGTCAACGTTTAGGAATTGCTCGCGCTTTAGCTGTTGAACCGGATTTCATCATTGCCGATGAACCAATCTCGGCACTCGATGTATCGATTCAAGCACAAGTTGTCAACTTACTGCAAAAGCTGCAAAAAGAAAAAGGATTAACATATTTATTTATTGCCCATGATTTATCAATGGTGAAATATATTAGCGACCGGATTGGTGTTATGTATTTCGGTAAACTAGTGGAGCTGGCGCCAAGTGATGTGCTATATGAAAAACCACTTCATCCTTACACGCAATCCCTTCTATCAGCGATTCCACTGCCGGATCCGGACTATGAGAGAAATAGAGTGAGAAAAACGTATAATCCGAGCGTGCATCAGTATACAGAAGCAGATGATGTGCAAATGCGAGAAATTGCACCTGGTCATTTTGTTTATTGTTCAGAAAAAGAAATGAAGATGTATCAAGAATCTTATAAATAAGTTGAAAAGCAGTCCGATGATGTTGATCATTAGGCTGCTTTTTTTTCGTGAAAACGTATCGTCTTGTTTATAAATAGAAAGATGGAGAAAGGTGTGGGGAACTTTTTGCTTTCATTCAGCAAGAGCAGAAAGATAATATATTAAAAAAATGTCAAGATGGCTGTTTTGCATGGCTGATTCAACAATGATTGAAATGACAACTATCATTTAGGCAAAATAAATGAAAAAATTGATGTGTAAATGTTTAACTTTCTTCTGTTTAGGGTACATGTATATTAATAGCAATACACATATCTTTTAAAATTATTATTACAAAGTAATGAAAAGTATATTCAACAATCTTCTGTTCATGGTATAATACATATCGTAGCCTTGTTTAAAGATTTGATTTAGAAATCTGTATGAACGAAGATTCCTCATGATAAACAACTGGTATTATATTTTATTTTTAAGGAGTGTGATTGAGGAATGGTTACTCTATATACATCACCTAGTTGTACTTCATGCCGTAAAGCGAAAGCATGGTTAGAAGAACATGAAATTCCTTACGTTGAAAGAAATATTTTTTCTGAGCCTTTGAGCATCGAAGAAATTAAAGGAATATTGAGAATGACTGAAGATGGTACGGACGAAATCATTTCGACTCGCTCTAAGATCTTTCAAAAATTAAATGTGGATCTTGAGATGTTGCCGTTGCAAGATTTGTTTGAATTAATTCAAAACAATCCAGGATTGTTGCGCCGTCCGATTATTATGGATGAAAAACGATTGCAAGTCGGCTATAACGAGGATGAAATTCGTCGTTTCCTTCCAAGAAAAGTTCGCACATTTCAACTTTTGGAAGCTCAGCGGTTGGTCAACTAACATGGATAAAATCCCTCATGCGATTGTGTGAGGGTTTTTATTTTTTTAATAATTTCTCTTGAAATAATGAAAAGATTCAGATAGAATTGCCACACATCAATATTTTTCTAATCTTTATATTTTCTTTTATGGCTCTTTTGTCATACAATAATTATAAGGTGAATGTATATCACCAAGGCATTGTGGGAAATGCCTAATAATAAGGGGGAATCCTCAAGTACCCTTAGACGGAAGGGAGAGGTAGTTATGGAAATTGAGCGCATTAATGATCACACAGTTAAGTTCTACATTTCTTACGTTGATATAGAGGAGAGAGGCTTTGATCGTGATGAGATTTGGTATAATCGCGATCGCAGTGAAGAGCTTTTCTGGGATATGATGGAGGAAATTCACGACGAAGAAGGATTTACTGTCGATGGGCCGCTGTGGATTCAAGTTCAAGCTTTAGATAAGGGATTAGAAATTTTA
Source organism: Bacillus sp. REN10 (assembly GCF_016820555.1). Taxonomy (GTDB): domain Bacteria; phylum Bacillota; class Bacilli; order Bacillales; family Domibacillaceae; genus Bacillus_CE. Next base: position 110,591 of record NZ_JADHDW010000011.1, read on the forward strand.
GTCACTCGAGCTAATTTAACGAAAGATGGACAGCGTATTGAACTGCCGCTTCCTGGAGATAAATATCGGGATTTTCCGGTAGATGACCGTCTTGAAGAATTTTTGGATGAACACTTTACTGTCAATGAAGAAGAGACGGAGGAGACGGCTTTAGAGTTTCTGCTCGTATTTAATGACTTTGAAGATATTATTCAGTTGAGTAAACGTTCAGATTTAGATGATCTCTTCACGCAGCTCTATTCTTTTAATAACAAATATTATTTGTATGTTGAATTTGATGAAGAAGATTTTGACGAAGAGGATATTGAGGATACACTCAGTATTCTTTTAGAATATACTCATGAATCAGGAATGACGATCCATAGACTTCAAGAGTACGGAACATGTGTAATGGAAAAAGATGTATTCCAGACCGTCCGTCAATACTTTCATTAATAAGTTCGCTGATTTCAATTTGAAATCAGCGTTTTTTATTGTTCCAAGCAATGGGGGATATTTTGATATGGTTTTTTAAACAGGAATTCATTAATAAAAGTCGAATATTAATGTATAGACTAAAAATAAGGAGTGAGTAAAAGAATGCTTGTTGCATTAGACTCAAATGGACAGCTAGTTAATCTTGCACAGAAGCAGTCGCAGGAGCAATTGGATTTATTAAGGAAATCTTCATATTACTGCCCTCAATGTCGTTGTCCGGTCATTTTTAAAGCAGGAGCGATTAAAATTCCCCATTTTGCCCATAAACACACTTCTACTTGTTTCTCTTTTTCAGAACGTGAATCAGAACGTCATTTGAAAGGAAAGGCGGATTTGTATGCTTGGATTAGTCATAATAGCATAGCTCAGCTAGAGCCATTTCTTTCTTCGCTTTCTCAACGGCCCGATATATTGGCTGCCAATAAAATTGCCATTGAATTTCAATGCTCACCTCTTTCTACGCACCTATTTATAGAGAGGACAAATGGTTATCTTGAAAATGACTACTTACCTTTTTGGATATACGGTGGTCCGCCCATTAAAAGGCAAGGCGGCTATTTTAAATTGACAGCATTCCATCGGTTGTTTATTCAATATTCACCTGATTTTGGCTTCTGGCTTCTCGCTTACTGTCCAGAGAAAGAAATATGCACTTTTTATTCACGGCTGACTCCGCTTTCTTCTTCGTTATATACAGCTTCTGTACAAAATATTCCGCTTTCTCGTTTATCCTTCCCCCCTTTATTTTCCAAACCTTCATCGAATTTAACATTTTCCCTTGCTCATTGGCTAAAGCAAAAGCATCAATGGATTCACAAGCAACTTTATTTTCAACAAGGGAGGTATCACCCTTTTTTAAGTGATGTCTATGAGTCAGGGAACAATCCATTTTTATTATCGGAATGGGTGGGAATTCCCATTCGATATATGGCCCTTTTCAAAAGTCATCCGTTAGAGTGGCAATTTTATTTATGGAAAGAAGGTCTTTTGCATAAAATAGAGGAAGCAGTAGCTTGTTTAGAGAAATATGTGGAAAAAGGAAGGTTACAGTTAAATGTATTTCCGCTGCTTCAATCGCCTAATTTACATCAGTTGGTTGAAGAATATCTTTCCTTGATACAAATGGCTAGTCCTGAAAGTTTACAGAGCAGTTCTCATACTTATAAACAAATGGAAAGAGAAAAAAGGTTTAGCGAACAATATGAAGAATTGATTATTAACCGGCTTTTCCTTTGAATTTCGGCAGGCGAAATACTATGATAAAGTAGTGAAACAGTAGATGTAGGAGGGGTTTTCGATGACAAACGAGCAAGCGGTAAATCAATTACCTTCAAGAAGTGAGGTCCCAGAGGAATTAACGTGGAAGCTAGAAGATATTTTTTCGAGTGATGAAGTCTGGGAGAAAGAATATGAGGAAGTGAAGCAGCTTTCGAAGAAAGCGCAAAGTTTTCAAGGAACACTTGGAGAGAGCGCAGAGCAGCTGTATGAATTTTTCACTTATCAAGATCAATTATTAGAACGGATGGGGAAGTTATATACGTATTCCCATATGCGCTACGATCAAGATACAACCAATGCGCATTATCAAGGAATGGATGATCGAGCAAGAAATTTATATACACAAATTGCTAATGCTTTATCATTTGCTACGCCTGAATTGTTGGCGATCGATGAGGAAAAGTTGAAAACATTTGTCGATAGTCATGAATTATTACAAGTGTACAAGCAAGCTATTGCTGAAATTAATTTGCAGCGTCCGCATGTGTTATCGGCCGCTGAAGAAAGTTTGCTCGCTCAAGCATCAGAAGTGACTTCGGCACCTAGTAATACATTTGGTATGTTAAACAACGCGGATCTTGAATTCCCAACAATTAAAGACGAGAATGGAGAAGAGGTGCAAATCACGCACGGACGCTTTATTCAATTATTAGAGTCTGATGACCGCCGCGTGCGTGCAGAAGCGTTTAAAGCAGTCTATGAAACGTATGGAAAGTTTAAAAACACATTTGCGAGTACGCTGAGCAGCCAAGTGAAAAAAGATAATTTTTATGCGCGCGTTCGTCATTATAATAGCGCGAGAGAATCTGCTCTTTCTAACAATCATATTCCAGAGACGGTGTATGATAATTTAGTATCAACGGTCAATAAAAATTTACATTTGCTGCACCGTTACATTAAGCTGCGTAAAAAAGTGTTAGGTGTCGATGAACTGCATATGTATGATCTTTACACACCGCTTGTGAAGGATGTAAAGATGAAAATTAGCTATGATGAGGCAAAAGAGTATATGATCAACGGTCTCGCTCCGTTAGGGGAAGAGTACATCGGTATATTAAAACAAGGGTTAGACAACCGCTGGGTGGATGTTGTTGAGAATAAAGGTAAACGAAGCGGTGCCTATTCATCTGGTGCGTATGGGACTAATCCATATATTTTAATGAATTGGCAAGATAATGTGAACAACTTGTTTACGCTTGCTCATGAATTTGGTCACAGCATGCATAGCTATTATACACGCGCGTCTCAACCTTATGTGTACGGCAATTATTCTATCTTTGTAGCAGAGGTGGCTTCTACTTGTAATGAAGCACTGCTTAATGATTATATGTTAAAAAATCTTGACGATGAGAAGAAGCGTTTATATATTTTAAATCATTATTTAGAAGGTTTCCGCGGCACCGTCTTCCGTCAAACAATGTTTGCTGAATTTGAGCATTTGATCCATGAGAAAGCGCAAAATGGAGAAGCATTAACAGCTGATGCTTTAACAAGCGCTTATTATGAATTAAATAAAAAATACTTTGGTGAGGATATGGTCATCGATGAAGAAATTGGCCTAGAGTGGGCGCGAATTCCACACTTCTACTACAATTACTACGTCTATCAATATGCGACTGGTTTCAGTGCAGCTACAGCTTTAAGCGCTCAAATTTTAGAGGAAGGCAAGCCAGCTGTAGATCGGTATATTAATGAATTCTTAAAAGCAGGCAGTTCAGATTTCCCAATTGAAGTACTGAAAAAAGCGGGAGTAGACATGAACACAGCCGCTCCAATCGAAGAAGCATGCAAAGTCTTCGAACAAAAACTAGAAGAAATGGAAAACCTGTTGTCTTAAAAGCGAAGCCGACTGTTATGGGGCGACACGCACAAAAAAGTCTCTGTTATCTGGAGACTTTTTTGTGTTTTCTATTGAACAAGTAGACGGGAAAAAAGAGCACGATGAAAAGAAGAGGGGCTGTTACATATACAGGGTATAATCTCATTAAACCTAATAAATTAAATAAAAAAGCGATCATGATCAAGCTAACATAGAGCCAAAAGGCGAGCCATTTCATGCTTTCTCCCTCCTTTATAGTGTGCCAGTTTATGTTAGTTTACGCTTACTATTCCATTGTTATGACAAATATGTGAAAGGTTATACAAAGTGTTGTCAATCGACATTGAAGGTGATAATATAGAAAACGTGAAGTTGATCACAAGCAAACATATACCCCTTTGTTTGACCGTGAAAAATTTCTCCCATCCCCTTTGTTCGTTAGAAAAGACCTTGTAGCTGATACAAGGTCTTTTCTTATTTTATCCAAACTAAACAAACAGCGCCTCGAGATCATCAGCTAAGCTTACATTCTCGAGGCGCTGGCATTTTTGGATTTCATCCCTCTATATACTCCCAAAAAGATCCGTACTTTGCTGTGATTTTGCGGACTTTTCGTTGCAATTGGAGCTTTTTCATAGTCATTTCTACTTCTTTGATCGATAAATTATATACTTCACTAATTTCTTTTGTAGCGACTAGGCGAAAGTACTGCAAAAACTCCTCTAAAGACGGCGGGGAAAGCGGCTCTGGCAGTTCTTCAAGCATTTCTTGAAGAATTTGAACATAAATCTCATAAGAGTAAAGACCCGAAATTTTAATACCTTCTTCCTCAATATTTTCGTTAAAGAAAACGAGAGTCGGTACTTCCTCTACATCCATTTCTACTGAGATTTTCATATCGCATTGAAAAGCTTTCGCTGCGCTAGAAGAATAGATGTCGTTTAAAAACTCTGCTTTATCTAAGCCTGATTGATCCGCGCAATTAGTTAATACAGTCAGATCAGCAACATTTTGATTTTCCAAAAACAGAACTTCCTGCAATTTCCGCAAGAAACGGCTGCCACTTCGTCGCCCTTGTAATTCGGCCGCTTTAATAGCAATAGATGCGATAAAAGGAGAAGAGATTGGGTTATCCATCCAAAGGTTTCCATCACAAGACATTCCTGTTCTAGCAGCAGTCGTTTGCCATTCTTTAGCGATACTATTGCATCTTTGCTTTTGAAAGTTCAGTGTGGACAATTTTCCAGTTAATACTTTTTTTAAACTGAAATAATGACCATATTCAATTTGCAGCTTTCGAATAATGGGCTCTAGTGCCCAGCATTCTGGGCATAGAGGGTCAACAAACATATAAATTTCCAATGGTTTTTGTTGAGTTGAACAAATCCTGTTAAGTAATTCAGCCGGCTTCAATCTTCTTCACCTAGTTCTTCGGGTTGGTTAGTCATATGATGAGCGGTCAACTCCAGGCGATGGTAAAAGAATTCGCGAAACTCACCATCTATTCCGGTTTCATCCATCGCTTCTGCCATGCATTGAAGCCAAGCATTTGCCCTTTTAGGGGTAATCGGAAAAGGCAGATGACGAGCACGAAGCATCGGATGACCATGCTCATCTGTGTATAAAGGTGGTCCGCCTAAATATTGAGTTAAAAACTGTTTTTGTTTACGAGCAGTTTCTGTTAGATCATCAGGGAAAATTGGAAATAAGTCAGGATGCTTGCTTACTTTTGAGTAAAACAGATCGACAAGCTCCGAAAGTTTCGCTTCTCCGATAAATTCGTATGGTGCTATTGATTTTTCGGCCATACCAATAACTCCTTTTTTCCTTGTAGTAGTAAATTTATTTTAACAAGGGGAATGGTATAACACAAACAAAGTGCCTACTCAAAAATATTTCATTGATTTTTAATCAGACTATCGTAGAGGGGGACAAAGCCGATAAAAAAGTGCTGAGCGACCTTTGTCGTTCTCGTATAGGATAAATCACTAGAGAGAATCCTATACGAGGACGGCTGAAGCAGCTTAGCACTTATGAGTAGTAAGTATTGGTTACTTTTTGTACATAGTTTTGTGTTTCTTTAAACGGAGGGATGCCTCCATATTTTTTTACATTACCTGGTCCAGCATTATAGGCAGCTAGTGCGAGTTTAATGTTTCCATTAAATTGATCTAGCATTTGCCGTAAATATTTTGCCCCGCCAAAGACATTTTGTTCAGGGTCAAATGGATTCGCTACACCGAGGTAGCGGGCAGTCGCTGGCATTAACTGCATCAAACCTTTTGCTCCTGCGTGGCTCACTACATTTGGATTGAAGTTCGATTCTTGCTTGATGACTGCTTGGATCAGCTTTTTAGGGACATTATATTTCTCGGCTGCTCTTGCGATAATGTCATCAAAATCAGTTTTCATTGGTTTGCCGCCTGGTTGGATCACGTCAGCACCAGGTTTGGTAGGCAGCAGTTCTGCCAGGGGCATTGCCGCTCCTGGAAGTGACGGAGAAGCTCCGTTTTCCAGCTTTAGCCCTTGCATTAATGCTTGCTGCAGCACCGCACCGAATATTTGTGCTGGATTCGTTGGTGTAAGGGGACTAGTAGGAAACATGGACATGCCTTGCATCATGCTTGTTTGAATCATCGTTTTAAAAAAATCGTTACTCATTGTTTCGCTCCTATCATTCCTCGTTTAATTGGCGTAATTTTTCTAAATAGAATCTTTTAACTTTATTATCGGTTATTCGCCTAGGAATTTGAAATTGTTTTAGTAAATCGTTAAATGTTTTTTTACCGCTTTCTTCTTCTTTTACTTCATATTCTAATTCATAATCTTCTTTTCCTAAATAGAAACTGTTGTCAAATGTGAGAATTCCTTCTTTATAAAGGATTTCTGCTCTTCTCGTTGATAAAGTGCCGAAATGCTCCAGTTGATCTTTTTCGGTTAACAGAGGTTGCAGAGCTTCTTTAACCATTCCTTCTGGCCATATGCTTTTTTGCATTAATGCTTCTGCTTCTTCTTTTTTCAGGATTTGATTCGTCTCTAGCAGTCCCACTTTTGCTGGCTGTTTGAGGGTCAGTTCAAATGTTGCTTCTTTCTCGCGAATGCGAAGGGCACATCCGTGCTTTTTTAAGTGAAAAGATGCTGTATCTAAGTAGTGATTATGCTGCAAAGCAAAATCTTCTTCACGTACATGAAAGGCTTGAATTAATTGAGAAAACTCCTTCTTTTCCAATAAGTTTTTAAACTCGATTTCTACTTGCTGACTCATATGAGCATCCTCTTTTCATCTAGTTTCTTCATTACTTCTTATTCTAAAGGTGAAGTGTCTATATTTGAAAGGAAAAGATGTGTTAAAATATAAAATGGGTTTTTTCGATGAAAAGTATAAAATGAAAAAGCAGCCAGAATTGAAGGGGGAATTAGGATGAGAAAGACAATCCATTTTACAAGAGCGGAATGGAATGAGAAAGAAGTCGGTTTACTTTCAGAGCATCCAGTCTCATTATCTAAAGTAACAGCCAGCGGACAAATGATTGTGGACTCAGATCAAAAAGCATTTGTTTATTTAGCAGAAGAAAATGATGAATTCATTTATTTATACATACATGAAAGTGTTTGGGAAGAGTTACAAAAGGCAATGAAACAAGAAGTGGATCTGTTTGCGATTGGATCGGATAGTCGTCTTTCATTAACCCAATGGCAGGAAGAGCTCTCCTATTTAATTAGTAATATTGAAGGCAATAGCAACTATGGAGAAGAGATGGTTGAGGCTGTGGAGAAAATCTTTTTGTAAGAATAACAATGCCACTATGTCTGAGAGGGAAGATAGATGATACGTTGGGATGAGTTTTTATCACCTTATAAACAAGCAGTAGAAGAATTGAAAATTAAGCTGAAAGGGATGCGAACCCAATTTGAGCTTGAGGATGAGCATTCTCCAGTTGAATTTGTTACTGGTCGTGTGAAGCCGATTGCGAGTATTCTTGAGAAAGCATATGACAAGGGCATTCCATTTGAACATTTAGAAACAGAAATTCAAGATATTGCTGGCGTACGAATGATGTGTCAATTTGTAGATGATATAAAAAAAGTGGTGCAAAAACTGCGCATGCGCAAAGATTTTACGATCATTGAAGAAAAAGATTATATCTCTCACAAAAAGCCAAGCGGTTACCGCTCTTATCATTTAGTGATTGAATACCCTGTTCAAACCATTAATGGAGAGAAGAAGATTTTGGCTGAAATTCAAATTCGTACGTTATCAATGAATTTTTGGGCAACAATTGAACATTCTTTAAATTATAAATATGATGGACAATTCCCTGACGAAATTAAAATGAGATTGCAGCGAGCGTCAGAGGCTGCTTTCAGGCTCGACGAAGAAATGTCTCTGATTCGTGAAGAAATTAAGGAAGCTCAAGCTTTTTTTACAAAGAAAAAAGAACAAACGAATGATCACAGGAAGAATGAATAAATGGAAAAAGGGTGGCTGAGATGAAATTTGCAATTACGTCTAAAGGCGATGCGAAGTCCAATGCTTTAATGCATAAAATTCGCACTTATTTGCTTGATTTTAAGTTAACGTATGATGAAAAGCAGCCGGATATTGTCATTTCTGTTGGAGGAGATGGCACATTATTGTATGCCTTTCATCGCTATAGTTCTAGGCTTGATAAAACAGCGTTTGTTGGTGTTCATACCGGCCATTTAGGCTTTTATGCGGACTGGGTGCCTGATGAAATTGAAAAGCTCGTCATTGCCATTGCTCGTACACCTTATCAAATTATTGAATACCCTCTGTTAGAAACGATTATTCGCTACCAGCATGGCGGCAAAGAAACCCGTTATTTGGCATTAAATGAATCGACCGTGAAAAGTGTAGAAGGCACACTTGTGATGGATGTAGAAATTCGCGGAGATCACTTTGAGAGATTTAGAGGTGATGGGTTATGCGTATCCACTCCTTCTGGAAGTACGGCCTACAATAAGGCACTTGGCGGAGCCATTTTACATCCTTCTATTCGCGCCTTGCAGTTGGCAGAGATGGCATCCATCAACAATAGAGTATTTCGTACAGTTGGTTCTCCACTCATTTTGCCTGCACATCATACATGTATGTTGCGGCCTGTTAATCGACCAGATTTTCTTGTCACCATTGATCACTTAACCTTGCTTCATAAAGATGTAAAGTCAATTCAATATCGAGTGGCTAATGAAAAAATTCGGTTTGCCCGTTTTCGTCCATTCCCATTTTGGAAGCGAGTGCATGACTCGTTTGTCAGCAGCTAATGGATCGGAGGTTTCGTTTAACTTGGACGGTGAAGCAAGAAAATCAAGGTCAGATATTACGGGACTTTTTAGCTGGTAAAGACATTTCTAAGCGAGCGTTGACGGATATTAAATATAATGGGGGTCAAATTTTAGTCAATGATCGAGAAGAAAATGTGCGTTATACGATTAAAATGGCTGATCGGATTGAGTTGATCTTTCCCCGGGAAATACCAAGTGACGGCATGAAAGGAGAACATTTGCCGTTGTCGATCGTTTTTGAAGATGACTATGTTCTCGTTACAGTTAAACCTGCGGGGATGAATACGATTCCTTCAAGAGAGCATCCCACAGGCAGTTTGGCCAATGCGTTAATCGGCTATTATGAACGACAAGGAATTGAAGCAACTGTTCATATTGTGACAAGGCTCGATCGTGATACATCAGGCCTTGTGTTAATAGCGAAACATCGCCATATTCATCATTTATTATCTGAGATGCAAAAAAGGCGGCTTATTTCTCGCTCGTATACCGCTCTTGCTTCCGGTATATTTTCCAACACAAAGGGCATAATTGAACAGCCTATTGGTCGGAAAGAAACGAGTATCATTGAACGGGAAGTAAGAGCAGATGGCCAATATGCTTGTACCAAATATAAAGTGTTAGCCCAATATGAGACATTTGCTCAAGTCCGGCTGAAGCTAGAAACTGGTCGAACTCACCAAATACGTGTGCATCTTTCACATGTCGGACATCCGTTATTAGGTGATGATCTGTACGGTGGTCCAATGGAGAAAATCAGACGCCAAGCTCTTCACTGCAGTGATTTAGCTTTTCGTCATCCTATTACTCACGAAGATATGCAGTTTCATTTGCCTTTTCCTGCTGACTTACAGCAAGTGCTGAATAGTGAAAGTTAAAGAAAGCGGCATGAAGATCGGAGAAATGGCTGTAAAGTCGAAGAAAGCATCGCGAAGGTAGAAGAAACTCATAGCAAAGCCCGCCAATCCGATTCGGCGGGCTTTTTTCAATCAAAGCTTCGCAATTTTTCTGGAACGAAAGGCATAGATGATGGAACAGAGATAATTTCTTTTTCAGGATAACGAAAAGCCGATAATTTTCCGCCAAAGACAGCGCCTGTATCAATATTGGCTGTATGATGAATAATTCGTACTTCTTTTGTTGGGGTATGCCCGTAAATGATCCAAGGCTGCCCTTGATATTGTTTTGCCCAGTCGCGCCGCACGGGGGAACCGTCCGAGTGTTTTTCGCCAGTAATGTCACCATATAAGACAAATGTTTTGACTTTAGATGTGAATGTGCCGATGTCTTTTTCACGGATACCAGCATGTGCAATAATCAATCGCCCTTCATCTAATATTTGATAAAGGGGGGACTGTTCGTAAAGATTCATGAACTTTTTTTTCACGCGTTTAAAATCGCGATTGTCTAATTGTTCAAGCTCAGCCACAGTGGTTTCTAATCCATGTGTTATTTGAACCTTGTTCCCGCAAAACCAGCGGTATAATTTATTGCAATGGTTTCCAGGTGCGTAATAAGCTAATTGTTTTTCCCATAAATCATGAACCACTTCGATGACTTGAATGGAGGAAGGTCCGCGATCGGTTAAATCACCAACAAAACCGAGTAGTCTTCCTTGAGGATGAAGAGGGAGTCCACTGTCCCATGAATAGCCAAGCTTAGTAGTCAATTGTTTAAACTCTTGAAAGCACCCATGAATGTCTCCAACGATATCGATATTCATACCTACATCTCTCCTTTAATAAATAGTTTTTCCTAGTTAAAACTTAATATAAGATTAACCTTTTTTGAAAGACAACTTCAAATGATTTTGATAGTATAGTGATTACAGCATCGCTCAGGCGCGGGAAAGGAGAGAATTTATGGAAGAGAGTACATCGTTATTATCATTACTAATTGTTGTTGTGGCTGCTTTTTTCACGCCGATCTTATTGCATCGATTGAAGTTAAACTTCATTCCGGTTGTTATTGCAGAAATTATTGTCGGTCTGATTTTGGGAAAAAGCGGCTTTGATATAGTGGAACCAGATGCTTGGCTAGAGATTTTATCAACTCTTGGATTCCTTTTTCTTATGTTTTTAAGCGGTCTTGAAATCGATTTTTCTGCCTTCTCTACCGATAAAAAACAAAAGAAAAAGTCATCGAAAGCAATGGAAGAACCTAATGCTTTTGTCGCAGCAACTGTTGTATTTTTAGGCATTCTCGTTTTATCGTATGGATTGTCCTATTTGTTTGTATTATTAGGCTTAATAGAAGACGCGTTTTTAATGACATTAATTATTTCAACCATTTCATTAGGAGTGGTTGTGCCAACGTTAAAAGAAGCTCACTTAATGAAAACGGTTATTGGACAAATCATCTTACTTGTTGCGGTAATTGCTGATTTGGCTACAATGATCTTGCTCGCTGTCTATGTATCCGTCAATGGTACAGAAGGCGGAAATACGTGGTTGCTCCTCGTTCTCTTTGGAGTTGGAGTTCTTCTTTACTTTATTGCCAAAAGATTCAAAAACAATCCGTTTTTTGAAGTTTTATCAACGGGTACGGTGCAGATTGGCACGCGAGCAGTCTTTACATTAATGCTCGTGCTTGTGGCTCTTTCCGAGTATGTTGGCGCTGAAAATATTTTAGGTGCTTTTCTAGCCGGGGTCCTAGTTTCATTGCTGGCACCTAACAATGAATTGATTCGTCAACTCGATTCATTCGGATATGGATTTTTAATTCCGATTTTCTTTGTTATGGTAGGGGTGGAACTGGAATTATGGTCGCTTTTAAGCGATAAAAAGACACTGTTGCTTATCCCTTTACTAATGTTGGCGTTTTTCATTTCTAAGGCATTGCCTATTTTATATTTAAAAAAATGGTATGATATGAAAACGATTATGGCATCAGCCTTCCTATTAACATCGACATTGTCTCTTGTAATCGCAGCAGCAAAAATTGCCGAACGGCTAGGCGTTATTACGTCCCAAATGACTGGCACGCTAATTTTAGTCGCAGTTATTACATGTTTAATTACTCCGGTTATTTTTAAGAAACTATTCCCGCCTTATATGAGAGAAGAAAAACAGCTGAAAGTAGCTTTTATTGGGGCTAATCAATATACAATGCCGATCTCTAAAGAGCTGAAATCTTCGCTGTACGACACCGTTGTTTACAGGAAGAAGCCGGAAGTGCAAGAGGGGAATTTAAGCAAATCAGTCTTTGATATTATTGAATTAGACGAATTATCAGTGGATTTATTGGCTGAACAACAGGTGTTCGATGCCGATATTCTTGTGATTACAACTGGGAATGAAGCACATAATGTGCATCTGGCTCTTGAAGCGAAAGAGCGAGGCGTGGAGCGGATTATTGTGCATGTGGAAAGGGAAGAACAGGAAAAGCGCATGACCGAAGTAGGCATTGAAACCTTCTCTTATTTCCTTTCTTCCAAGGCGTTATTAAGGGCCCTTATTGAATCGCCAAGCATTATTAACATTTTAACGAATAAAGAGACATCTCTATATGAAATTGAACTGCATAATGCTGATTACGAGGGCATCTCACTTCGAAAATTCCCGTTCACCGGAGACGTCATCTTCGTGCGGATTTTCCGTGGCAAAGATTCCATCGTTCCTCACGGGGATACAGAGCTACAACTCAATGACCGCCTCATTGTCACCGGAACAAAAGAATACGTAGACGAACTAAAACGCGAACTAGAATTTGATTAAACGAAAAGCGGAGCCGACTGTTCAGACACGACAAGCAAATGATAGAATGACGGAATGGCGTTCTTCAGCCATGCAGTCAGGCTGGCATTTGACTCGAGTGTCTAGGAGGCAGAGCTGGACAAGAAAAGCGTAAGGTGCTGTTTAGCGACGTATGGACTGGAGCCAACCGTATGAGATAAAGGAAACACGATGAACGGCAGTGAATCGATGTTGACTTATCGTAAGGAGGATGGTGGAAGTCCACTAGTCGCTGGCGCCTGCAGCTGGACAAGAAAAGCGAAGCCGCCTGTTTAGACACGACAAGCAAAAGAACTCTTAAAGCAACAAGCATGATAGACTTTAAGGGTTCTTTTTTTATTCATTGCTTTTCATTTTCAGCAATTCCTGTTAATATTATTACTAGGTACTAATAACTTGTAATAACAGGAGGAACGAATATGACGCTTTCATTAGCTGGAAAAACATTTGTTGTAATGGGTGTAGCGAATAAAAGAAGTATTGCTTGGGGAATTGCGCGTTCTTTACATGCAGCAGGTGCTCGCCTCATTTTCACATATGCAGGGGAACGCCTTGAGAAAAATGTCCGTGAATTAGCAGAGACACTAGAAGGAAATGAATCTATTATTTTACCATGTGATGTGACGATTGATACAGAGATCGAAAAATGCTTTGCGCAAATTAAAGAAGAGGTTGGCACGATTCATGGTTTAGCTCACTGTATTGCATTTGCGAATAAAGAAGATCTAGAGGGCGAATTTGTTGATACGTCTCGTGATGGATTCCTCCTTGCTCATAATATTAGCTCGTATTCATTAACGGTTGTGGCAAAATATGCGAAACCGTTAATGACAGAAGGCGGCAGCATCGTTACATTGACTTACTTAGGAGGCGAGCGTGTAGTGAAAAACTACAATGTTATGGGCGTAGCGAAAGCTTCTTTGGATGCTAGCGTTCGCTATTTAGCAGCTGACCTTGGCAAAGATGGCATTCGCGTTAACTCTATTTCTGCTGGCCCGATCCGTACATTAGCGGCAAAAGGAATTAGCGATTTCAACTCGATTTTAAAAGAAATTGAAGAAAATGCACCATTGCGCCGCACAACTACGCAAGAAGAAGTTGGAGATACAGCTGTATTCCTATTCAGCGATATGTCTCGTGGAATTACTGGGGAAAACCTTCATGTTGACTCTGGTTTCCATATCATTGCACGATAAAAGTAAGAGGAAAACCCGCCCATTTGATCTGACCCAATAAAGTTAGACAAATAATTTTAGGCAGCTTCCAAGACTTGAGTTCGGTATTCTACTGGGCT
>NZ_JADHDW010000012.1 GCF_016820555.1 Bacillus sp. REN10
TGACTTGCTCATAAAATAAAATTTGAATTAACGTTGACGTTTATTTTGTTCAGTTTTCAAAGATCAATTTCAACTCACTGTCGTTAACAGCGACTTTTTTAATATATCACAAAGCCTCGCTGTCAGTCAACCTTTTTTCAAGTTGCTTTTTTCATTTCTCATCGCCGTTGTCTTGGCGACAAGTAATAATTTATCACGGATCAAATAATAAAGTCAACAACAATTTAAAACTTTTTTAGAAAAGTTTTTTGATAAGCTAAATATTCCATACATTCCCGCTCAGGAGCCACTCGTTTAAATAACTCAAATAGCCTTTCGTACTTCGTTTTCATAGACGATTTCACCGCTTCAGCAATTCGTGTATCTCCAAGATCAAATAATATTTCATCCATTTCTCTTTTAAGCAAATAGTAAATTTCTCTTTTCTCTTCCTCGTTAATTAAAAGTGCTAGCATTTCATCACCCGTTATCTTTTTATTCACCCTATACTTCTATGCTATTCAAAGATTTGATTTGTTTGTCATAATATTTATGTACATGCTCATAAAATTCACTAAGACTACTTGACCGGAGGGAGAGCATGACTCATTTCTATACATTAAACGCCAAAAAAACGAAGCAAGTTTTGCTTTTAGTACTGGTCTCATTTTTTACTGCCCTTTTATTGTTTTCAAAAAATTTGATTAGTATGCCAGTTTTTTCTTCAAAAGATACACCTAAAGCAATTTATAAAGGGGAAAAAGGAATCGCATTAACCTTTGATATTGGCTGGGGAGATGAGAAAGCGAGCAAAATTGTGCAAACATTGATCCGGCATAAAACGAAGGCTACTTTCTTTTTATCGGGTTCATGGGCAGAGCGGCACCCAGACTTAGTCAAAAAAATGAAAGAACATCATTTTGAAATCGGACTACTTGGTTATCAGTATGTAGATTATACAACTTTAACCAATGAAGAAATTAAAAAAGATATACTAAAAGCTGAGGAAGTATTTAAAAAACTGCAAATAGAAGATATTGAATTGCTACGGGCGCCGACAGGACATTTTAACAAAGAGGTCATTCATGTAGCGAAAGAAATGAATTTAACGTATGTGCATTGGAGCATTAATACAGATGATTGGAAAAATCCCGGCTCTGAACATATTATGTCGAAAGTGAAAACGGTCCGGCCAGGAGATATCATTTTGATGCATGCTTCTGATTCAGCTAAACAAACAAATGAGCTCCTTCCGCAAGTGATTCAACATGTGTCAAATGCAGACCGGATGGTAACCATTTCACAATTAATTGACAACGGAGTCGCTGAAACCAAATTAATTCACTAAAAAAGCAGAGCCGTTAAGCTCCGCTTTTTTCCGTTATACGCTGATTATATTTAGGTAGAGCTAAAAGCTGAAACGCATTGCACGGCAGCAAGGTGAACAACATGATGTACAGCCATTTTTTGTCATTCACTTGCAACACAGGTAACCATTCCAACACTGTAAGAACGACCATAAAGAACAAAGCGGAAATAAACACGCCTTTATTCGTTAATTTCGCTTTCGCTGTGGCAGTAGCTACTCCTACTAACAATAAAAATCCAGCTAACAAAAGGTAAGGCCATAGGGACTCTCTTTGATCCGAAAAAGCTTGAAAGCGAAAATACACTAAATCAAATAAAACAAACGCAATCAAGAGAAGCTGAACGCTATTCCAAAATGACCGGAACATTCCCGCCCCAAATTGATGAACGGTTAAATAGGCGAAAAAACCCATTTGACTAATCACACTGAATGTAAAACCGACAGCCACATGCCAAGTCACGATGGAGAACACATCTTTCCAGTCGCCTTGAGCCATAAGCGGAGATAATTCATTCCAACGAATAAATAACCCGATAATACCAGCTGCAACTCCGCCAATTATTAATGTATGTACAAAAAACCTTACCCAATTCCGGATTGTCACTTTCCTACCCCCAACAATATATTTATGCTCTTTTGATTGTATCAACGGGAGTGAAAAAAATCTAGGCAAAGGTCGGCATCGTATATTTTCGACCACTCTGCTCATATTAATGATAAGACCAAACATTGAAAGGAGCTTCCCTATGTTAAAAACGACTTTGCCGCTCCTCTTACTCGTATGTTTGCTATCCGCTTGTGGAGGAAGCACACCACCTACAGGCAATGCTCAAATGGATTATGAAGCGACAAAGAAAATGGTCGTTGATATATTAAAAACAGATGATGGCAAGAAAGCGTTGCAAGAAATGATGAAAGATGAAAAAGTAAAACAGCAGCTAGTGATGGACCAAAAGATTGTTTCTCAATCGATCGAGCAAACAATTTTATCGGATAAAGGAGAGAAGTTTTGGAAAGAAGCGTTTAAAGATCCAGCCTTTGCTGGAGCTGTCGCCAAAAGTATGAAAAAAGAGCATGAGGCGCTATTAAAGTCTTTAATGAAGGACCCACAGTATCAGGCGATGATGCTTGAGCTTTTAAAGGATCCTGAATATGAAAAAAATGTGACCAAGTTGCTAAAAAGCAAAGAATACCGTAAACACCTGCAAACAGTCATGAATGAAACTTTTGAAAGTCCGCTGTATCAAGCAAAAATTCAAGACATTTTGTTAAAGGCCGCATCAGAACAAGAAAAAGCCGAAAAGAAATAACAAGAAAAAAGGCAAAGCGGCTTTTTCGCCGCTCTGCCTTTTTATTTTAATTTCGCGTTTACTTTTTCTGCGATTTCTTTATAAATGAAACCTAATCGATGATCCTCTGCATAAATGGATGGGGCAAAGTCTTCTTCATCCCAATCCGGCTGTTGCAGCGGCAAACGGCCTAATACTTCTGTTCGAAGTTCTTCTGCCAACTTATCTCCGCCTCCGCGGCCGAAGACATATTCCTTCTCACCCGTTACTTTGCTTTCAAAATACGCCATGTTCTCTACCACGCCAATAACTTCATGGTCCGTTTGTAGTGCCATTGCTCCTGCACGAGCGGCTACAAATGCTGCTGTTGGATGTGGAGTGGACACAATGATTTCTTTGGAATGTGGGAGCATCGAGTGAATATCTAATGCCACATCTCCTGTTCCTGGAGGTAAATCAAGTAGCAAATAATCAAGATCTCCCCACTCTACTTCTTGGAAGAAGCTTGTCAGCATTTTCCCAAGCATCGGGCCACGCCAAATCACTGGCGCATTATCTTCGACGAAAAAGCCCATCGAAATCACCTTTACGCCAAAGCGTTCAACTGGAATAATTTTATCTCCACGAACAACCGGGCGCTGGGTGATACCCATCATATCGGGAACACTGAAACCATAAATATCAGCATCCACAAGCCCGACTTTCTTTCCAAGACGAGCCAAAGCCACAGCTAGGTTCACAGATACTGTTGATTTACCAACGCCGCCTTTTCCGCTGGCAATCGCGATAAATGTTGTCTTGCTATTTGGAGAAAGGAGACCTTCTCCTTGCTCTCCCTCTGCGTCGCGGTATTTCGCTAACTCTTCTTCCGGAAGATCCGCAAAACGAATACCCACTGTTTGCGCGCCCGCTTCTTTCAGCGAATTCACAATCTGCATTTGCAACTGCAATTGTTCTGCCGTTCCAGTTTGGGCAATCGCCACTTTCACACTAACATGCTGCTTCTCTTCCTTGACGCTAATGTCCAGAATTCCATTTGTTTCAGCTAAAGTTTTATGTAAAAAAGGATCTTCCATTTTCTCTAAAATATCACGAACTTGTTCTACAGTTACCAACATATACACCGTCCTTCTTTTGTCATCATTTATCTTACCTAGTATATCACATTCCCACGATGCAAAAGAAGGACTGGGCATGCTTTCACTTCTGCTCTTTATCTAAATACTTCATAACCCCCTTATAAATCGAAGCCGCCACCTTTTCTTGGTATTCCTCCGTCATTAAATCCTGCTTCTCATCCGGGTTCGATAAAAAGCCAATTTCAATGAGCGCTCCGGGCTTATTGGCATATTTCATTAAATACACATGATTGATTGCCTTGGCTGTTCTCGTGGTATTTTCCAGATTCAATACCATTTCATCTTGAATCGCTTTGGCCAATTTTGTATTCTCTGGAAGGGTCGGCATAAAAAACGTTTGTGCGCCTCTCCATCTAGGAGAAGGAATCGCATTCAAATGAATACTGACAAATAAATCAGCTTTGGACTCATTAATTAGCCGCAACCGCTCTTTTAAATCTTCTGTTTTTCTCTTCCTGTACCCCTTTGTACCTGGATCAGCCAAATCCTTATCACTTTCCCTTGTCATCAATACTACCGCTCCCTGTCCTTGCAAATAATCACGAACTTTTTCCGCCACAGCCAGAGCGACATCTTTCTCTAACGCCTCGTCATCTCCCGCTCCGCCATCTGGCCCCCCATGACCTGCATCTAAATAAATCGTTTTCCCGGAAAGCGGAAGATTCCACGGCTTCCAAGAGTTCCGGTCGGCGATAAAATGTTGAAAGAGAAAAATACAAAGAGCAACCGCCAAACAAATCGCACTAAACTTCTTCCACCTTGTCATCTCATCCCCACCTTTATATCCTCCTGTAGCTAACTTATGGGACAAAGGTAAAGATTATGAATAGTGGTTGATTGAAGTTTTTCAAAAAAAGGACGGCTCACTTTCTTAAATAATTAAGCCATATGTCCGTTTCCTCTTCTGATGTTTACCCGAGGAGCTGTAAATTAGTTACACTTGTTTTCAACCTTAGTTAATTATTCATGTAGCTCTTTCATAAGATATTGCACACGGTGGATTCATCGGATAACTTATGTGAAAATAAACATATACAAAATATTGAAATCATTAGCGAGGACGTGCCGTTCGATTCAACAAAGAGGTGAAGAGATGAAAAAAATGATCATAGTCTTTCTGTTTGTAAGTGTCCTATTAGCAGGCTGCGCCTCATCAAAAGCAAAAATGAGTTCCTATGCCGAAAAAGAAATGAAGAAAGAGTATGGGGTTGAAGTCAAAACCATTAATGTTGAGCCCTCGGGTCCCCTTGGCCCCATGCTGATCGCTTTTTTCTCCACTTTTTTCGGAAAAAGTTATGATCTGACGTTTGAAACGGTGAATGAACCAAAAATCGTCTTTCATGGCTCGATCCATTCAGGCGATTTCAATCAATTTAAAGACGAATATGTATCAGCTAAGCACAAATGGCTTTTGCAGCATGATGAAGAGTACAAGAGACTATATACCATTCTTGAAGACAATGGATTTCGGGAAATGAACGTTTTCAGTGCGTTTACGACAAATAAGGAAGCCAACATTACATTCAAGGGATTATATAAAGGAGCGCAAACAAATGTTGATGAACTGGTTGAAACGATGAACAAGATGGCGAGCATAACTGTCCGTGATGTTCCTTTTGAGACCTCGCTTTCCTTCAAGGTGGATGCCAAACAATATGGATATGTAGTTGAATATAAAAAAGAGGACTTTCAAAGAGCGCCCGTCGAATTCGACATTCTTTCTTATGAACTTCATCCCGCGGATGATTTCCACTCTGTGTTGGCGGAACAATTGGTGGCCATCCACTCAAGCGAGCTCATGAACGAGAAAATTGTTCATCAGTTAAACGAATTGAATTTTACCTTTTCTTCCGAATTAGGACCTAAATTCGAGGAAAAGAGAGGTTCAGACCTAGCACATATTATCACCTTGTATACATCTAGTGAATATAATGAAGATCGGCTGCTTCAAGCGATCCACTTGCTTCGAGATGCCGGAATGGACGAAGCTTATCTGCATCTAGTCTTTCCTGGTGAACCTATAAAAGAGCGTAAAATAAAAGAAATTAATTGTAGTGGAAGCATTAGGTGGTGACTTTATGTCAGAAAAAATAAAAGAAAGAGCCGGAATCATTCTGTCCATCTTGTTTTTCGGTCTAGTTACTGGCATTTTAATTGAAAGTTACCTTGAAGAATATAATTTGCTTTCCGCGACAGAACAAGAGGCCATCGTCATCGACAAAATCGGAGAGAAAAGTTTATTCACTCCTCCTTCCTATTACGTTCGTGTAAAACTTCCGAATGGAGAAGAAGTGAATGCTCTTAATCGCATTTCAAAAAAGCAAATCCATGAACTTGAGCCAGGTGATAGGATCAGTGGCTTGGCTACTTCGTCGATAAGCTTTTTAACTATTCGGGATATGCTGTTTGGAAATATACTCTATTTAGTAGCCATTCTACTGTTTGGCTTGTTTTCAATCGGAAGTGTTTTTCTCCTTATTTCAGAAATTCTCCCTGCTGTCGAACGATTTCTTGAAGAAAAGACATTTTTAGGACGTACCACTAATGGAATGGGGATATTAATTGGAGTAACGGCGATATTTATGTATTTTGCGAGTACATTTTTGTACAACTTATTTCACAAATTGATTCCATGGATGAAAGCCAGTACAGAAGCAAAAATTATCGACAAATATTCATATATTACCTACCGAAAACATGAGGATTCTACTTATCAACTTACACTACTATTTGAAGATCGAAACGGACATGAAATGAAAGTGATAAAAGAGGTAACAGAAAACACCTATGGTCATTACGTGATTGGAGACCCACTTCCTATTTCTTATCGTCAATCGAATCCGTATGATATTTTTGTTAATGGTACAAACGGGGCAGATATAATTGATACATTATTTTATAACGAAACATTGATTTATATTTCCTCCATTGCCGTCACTCTCTTTGTAGGATATGCATTATTAGGCAAAAGAAAGTGAAATAAAATACCGTTGTATACTACTCCGATCCAAAACAGAGCTGATGAATCAATAAATTATTGTTTTAGGGCATTCTAGAAAGCCCTAAAACAATAATCTAAGTGTGTTCTTGCCAATAGAACCATACAATTTTGTGCCTTTTTCTTATTGAGCGTAGCATAACATATATCGCTTATTTAATTTCAATATTCTTTACAACAAACTGCCCAAACACAAGAGTTACTTTAGAACCTGACTTAATGAAATGTTTCTGGTTGCGAAATAATAAAACACCAGTCCTTTGATCATTTTTATGTTTGGTTCTGACAGCACCTTGCTTTGGCAAAACCATTAAAGGCAACACTTCTCCAGATGCTTCATCAATCAAAAAAATGTGGCTTCTTCCTTCCGCTTTATCAGGTCTTGTCAACCGATACCGCACATCAACAAAGCTGCCATTCCCACTTAAAAATGCCGCTGTTACTTCCAGCTTACGCCTGCGTAACCTAATAATGGAGAGATACCAAATTCTTCGCATCCACCTACCAATTTTCAAAGTAGATCACCTCTATAACAGCACCTACCCAAAAGGATAGATGCTTACTTATTAATAGCAATCACAATCACAATCATCATCGTTTTTTGCAAGCAGATCAGGTGCATCGATCTGGAATAATACTAGTTGGCCACCCGGATACGTACCATCATTTGTTACTTTATAGTCATCATGATTGTGGGCAGGATAGAATTGCGGAAAGAATCGGTCTTCACCCTGTAAATCTGCACAAATATCTACATAATTCACCGTTGAAGGACTTGAACAATTGACAGGTTCAGTCGGGATATCAAATACTGGAGAACTGTCTACAAGTTCAGGATGGGCATTTGCAAAGGAAATAAGATCATTCAACTGGGAACAAAGGGACGGAAAACCATCCTGATCGTTCACAATGTAGTTTCTGTATTGAGGACGTTTATCGTCTGCGGTTAAAAGTAAGTCATATGTTTCTCCGGAAGCAATACCTATAGTAAAGTTTTCATTACGAATTTCGTGCACTCCATGTACTTCTTTATGATCACTCAATAAGTCAGCAATTTTAAGAAAAGGACTTACATGGGTATCCTTTCCAATGACTGTAAAGTGCCAACCATGAATGTGCCAAGGAACAACAGCATAACCCATATTTATCATTCTCAATAGAAATTTATCACCAGTTTTGACATTGACGTAAGATTCATAGTTGATTTGTCTTAGATTTGGGTCAACTGTCGGCAGTGGGGTCTGTGGATGTGGAAGTAAGGTATCAGGAAAAGCTCGGCCATTAACCAGCCAGTAGTTAGGTCTAAAGTCGACAGGATTAAAGTCTGCATTGGCGAAGACTGCATCATGCCAATCTGTATGAAGATCGGATAAGAGCATTAGCCATTCACTATCAAAGTAGGTATTAATGTCATTATAAGCAAAGTTACGGTTGGTAGCCGTCTCAGGAATTTGATGTTGTTTCTTCCCATTAAGCAGCCACTCGCCTTTTTTATTTTGTTTAATACCCGCCATCTTTAGGCTTTCAACAGACGGATAGATGACAAGGGCACCATACATTCCCATTTGCACGTGTTCAGAAGCTTCAACATGACAGTGATACATATAAGTTCCCGGATGATCTGGATTAAAATAATAAGTGACGGCAGGCGGCGCGTAGTCTGGCGTTTGATCTGGAGGAAGTGTATTCCAAATAGGAACGCCGAAGGAACTCTCTGGAAAACCGTCCAATTGAGTTGCCACATGTGCACCATGCATATGAATCGTGTGGAAATCCAAGAGATCATCTCGTTCTTTCATTCCCAAATTAATTAATGTTACGTATATCCGGTCCCCTACTTCTCCCCAAATAATTGGAGATGGAATTGTAGCAGTACCCTTCATTTGTTGAAGTGTAGACCACTTAGCACTATTCTCCCAATTCAAATCCGAGTTGATTATAGTATCATCAACTCTATAAAGACCTCCAACGAAACCAAAAACATAGACTTCCTTGCGAGCCTCATCATCCGGGCAGAGAATATCTGGACCAGGTGGAAGATGAACAAACCCATCAGTTGCCAAAAGGACATAATGTCTTATAGCCAACTCTAACTCACTCCTTTTCAGTTTTTCTATACATCTTATGAAGGCTATCTGAAAGGGACACGTCATATGTCCAATAGATTAGAACACATTTTTATGATGTAGAACTTATACCTACCAATGGAATGGAACACATAACAAACAGTCGCTACATTTCAAAAATACATTAAGCTTCAATTTCTGATCATATATGGTCAAAAAAATAACATAGCCGCATGCAATTTTCAGAGCCAAAAAAGACCCCCAACCAAAAAGGTTGAGAGTCTTTGAAACGCCAGATTAACGTTTTGAGAACTGAGGTGCACGACGAGCGCCTTTAAGACCGTATTTTTTACGTTCTTTCATGCGAGCGTCACGAGTTAAGTAACCAGCGCGTTTTAATGTTGGACGGAATTCAGGATCTGCTTGAAGTAACGCACGCGCGATACCGTGGCGGATTGCTCCAGCTTGACCTGTGTAGCCGCCTCCGTTTACGTTTACATGTACATCGTAGCTGCTTACAGTTTCAGTTGCAACTAGAGGTTGCTTGATTACTGTACGTAAAGCTTCGAATGGGATATAGTCTACTACGTCACGTCCGTTGATGATGATCTTTCCATCTCCAGGTACTAAGCGCACGCGAGCAACTGAGCTCTTGCGACGGCCTGTTCCGATATATTGAACTTGTGCCAAGATAATGACCTCCTCTTAATTAATTATCCGCGAAGTTCGTAAACTTCTGGTTTTTGTGCTTCATGCTTGTGCTCTGGGCCAGCATAAACGTGTAATTTCTTCGCCATTTGACGTCCTAAAGAACCTTTTGGAAGCATGCCTTTGATTGCAAGCTCAAGCATTCTTTCTGGATAGTTAGTACGCATTTCTAAAGCAGTACGGGATTTTAATCCACCTGGGTACATGCTGTGACGGTAATAAATTTTGTCTGTTAATTTCTTACCTGTTAATTCGATTTTCTCTGCATTGATGATGATCACGTGATCACCAGTGTCAACGTGTGGTGTATATGTTGGTTTATGTTTACCGCGTAAAATAGACGCTACTTCGCTTGAAAGGCGACCTAAAGTCTTGCCTTCAGCATCAACAACGTACCATTTACGTTCGATTTCGCTAGCTTTTGCCATATAAGTCGTACGCATTTTTGTTTACCCTCCTAAAGAAATATGTTTTTGGTTCACTGTATTTATATCACGAATAGCTTTCCGGGGCTCGTCGTGGGGTTAAATAACATACCATATGATATAATATATCTTTCAGAAATCATTGTCAAGAAAAAATGTCACACCCGGATTAGTTGCCATAGAATACTTGCCAAAGATATAAGCCTTCTGCCGGTGCCGTTTTGCCTGCTTGCCCCCGATCTTTTGCCTCTAAAATTTTTTTTACTTCATCGGGAGTTAGTCTTCCCCTGCCTACATCCATTAAAGTGCCTGTCATAATTCGGACCATATTATATAAAAATCCGTTTCCGACAAATGTCAACTCAATTTCATGATCTCGCTGTTGAATAGTAATCTCTTTTACTTCTCTCACTTTATCCTGCACTTCCGTTTTCGCTGAACAGAAGCTCGTGAAATCGTGCGTACCGATCAAATGAGTAGCCGCCTGACGCATCGACTCCAAGTTGAGATGAAATGGACAGTGATGGGCATAGAAGCGCTTAAAAGGGCTTCTAAATGGCTCTTGATAGATCTTGTACCGATACTCCTTTCCGACTGCTGAAAAGCGAGCATGGAACGATTCTGGCACGATTTCGGCTGTTAATACGGAAATATCTCCCGGAAGCTGGCTATTTAGGGCGACGGGCCATCGTTCAGCAGGGAGCATCAATGGCGTGTCAAAATGAATCACTTGTCCAACGGCATGAACACCGGCATCCGTTCGCCCAGAAGCGGTCACTTTCACATCGCGACCTTTATGCATTTTTTTCAGCACTTTTTCGAGTTCTTCTTGGACCGTCCGACCATTTGGCTGAACTTGATAACCAAAAAACAACGCGCCATCATAGGAAATTGTACATTTGATGCGATTCATCTTTACCACTCCATCAACTTCTTAAATAGAACAATACAAACGCTAAAAGCACGAGCACAAGCAAAACGGCTGTATCTTTTGCTGTCCACTTCAACAACCGGTATTTCGTCCGGCCTTCGCCGCCGCTATAGCCTCTCGCTTCCATTGCCGTGGCTAAGTCTTCTGCCCGTTTAAAGGCGCTAACAAAGAGCGGAATCAAGAGTGGGATCATCGCCTTGATTCGCTCTTTGATTGGACCGCTAGAAAAGTCCGCTCCCCGAGCCATTTGCGCTTTCATAATCTTCTCTGTCTCATCCATTAATGTCGGAATAAAACGGAGAGAAATCGACATCATTAACGCCAGCTCATGAACAGGAAGCTTCATCTTCTTAAACGGCTTTAATAAGCTTTCTAGTCCATCTGTGATTGAAATTGGCGATGTCGTCAGCGTCAACAAGGACGTCATAAAGATCAACAATAAAAAGCGCATGGAAATGAAAGCCCCTTGCTTTAATCCGCCTTCATAAATTTCAATCCAGCCTGCTTTCCAAAGCAAGTCCCCTTGCTTCGTGAGAAAAATATGCAAAACAAACGTAAAAATAATTAACCATAAGACCGGTTTTAACCCTGCAATTAAAAAACGGAGATTGATTTTAGATAAAAAGATCGCTAACAAAGTGAACAGAGCTAACACGCCATAAGTAACTACATTGTTAGCAAGAAACACAATCGCTACATAGACAAAAACAAATAATAGCTTTGCCCGGGAATCTAATCGATGAACAAGAGAATCCATCGGCAAATAGCGGCCAAAGACCATTTTCTCCATCACTGGTCTTCACCCCGCTTATATACAGTCTGCAATTGCTCAACAAGCTCATTCGTCGTCAGGCAAGTTTTTCCGAGTTTGATTCCCGATTCTTCTTCAAAGCGATGCTGAAAGCGAACAACCTCTGGCACACTTAGCCCTAACTGAAACAGCTCTTCCCGTTTAGAAAATAACTCTCGCGGCTTGCCCTTTTGATATACTTTCCCTTGATGCATAATCACCATTTCATCGGCATAAAGAGCGGCATCCTCCATACTGTGGGTCACAAGGATGGTGGATAAGTTTCGCTCTTTATGAAGAGTAGCAAACATCTCCATCATCTCTGTTCTCCCTCTCGGATCGAGCCCTGCTGTTGGCTCATCCAATACGATGACTTCAGGCTCCATCGCCAGTACACCGGCAATCGCCACACGCCGCATTTGCCCTCCTGACAGATCAAAAGGAGACTTTTTCAACATGTCTTCAGACAAGCCGACTTGCCGAATCACTTGTTTCGCTCGCTGCTTTGCTTCTGCTTCCGACACTCCGAAATTCATTGGTCCATAGCAAATGTCTTTCTCTACGGTTTCTTCAAACAGCTGATGCTCTGGAAACTGAAAGACAATTCCAACACGCCGACGCACGTCCTTTAAATTTTTTTCCTTTTTGTCTGCGGAAATGGTGCGGTCGCCAATGCGCACTTGTCCATTCGTCGGTTGCAGTAAAGCGTTTAAATGCTGCAAGATAGTTGATTTTCCCGAGCCGGTATGTCCAATAATCGCTAAATAGGTACCGCTCGGAATGGTGAAGCTGACATGGTGAAGAGCTTTACGTTCGAAAGGAGTTCCTGCTGCATAATGATAATCTACTTCTTGAAGTTGGATATCCATAGTTCCCTCACCAGCTCTTCTTCTGTTAAATAGTTTTGTTGAATCGAAAACCCATTGGAGCGCAGCTGCTCACTTAACTTCACTGAAAAAGGAACATCTAGGCCTAATTGAACCAGTTCCTCATTCAGTTGAAAAATCTCTTCAGGTGTTCCGACTGTGTGTACTTTCCCTTCATTTAACACAATGATTCGATCCGCACGCGCGGCTTCCTCTAAGTCATGCGTAATTGAAATAACCGTTAAATGCTGTTCTTCGTTTAACTGACGGACCGTCTGCAGCACTTCTTCTCTTCCCCTAGGATCAAGCATGGAGGTCGCTTCATCCAGTAAGATGATCTCTGGCTGCAAAGCAATCACACCCGCAATAGCTACCCGCTGCTTTTGTCCCCCTGACAGATGGTGCGGCTCTTGATTCAGAAAATCGAGCATTCCTACTTTATGCAAGGAATCTTCTACTCTTTCTTTCATTACCGCATATGGAACTCCATTATTTTCTAACCCAAAAGCCACATCATCTTGTACAGTCGTGCCCACAAATTGATTATCAGGATTTTGAAAGACCATGCCAAGCCGTTTACGAATCTCCCAAACTTGTGCTTCTTCTAACGAAATTCCACTAATCGTCACACGGCCTTGTCCAGGGTAATGAAGGCCATTTAACATTTTGGCGAGAGTCGACTTGCCTGAACCGTTGTGTCCAACAATTGCCAACCACTCTCCCTGGTATACATGAAGTGAAATATCTTCTAAAGCATAATCGGCTTGTTCAGGATATTGAAAATATACATGTTCAATCGAAATAATCGGCTCCTTCATGACTCTCCTCCTCCCAACTTCCCCATAAAAAAGTTGCCTATACAAAAAAAGCCCGCACCCCATTCCAAAGAAAAAATCCTTTTCTGCCAACGAAGCGGCCTCTTAATCACATAAGAGTGGAAGGGGTGCATGAGCTAGACGAGTCACCCTAAGTTGCTCATCATAACGCTCAAGCTTCATACTATTCAGTCTTCAACGAACATGAGAAAGATGAATGAACACTTTCTTATGTTATAAAAAAAGGGCAAAACCCAAGCATAGCTGGAGTGTCTGCCCTTGTAGTGGTTTCATTGATAATTACACAAGCTCAATAATAACCATTGGTGCACCGTCACCACGACGAGGACCCATTTTCATGATGCGAGTATAACCACCTTGGCGCTCGCTGTAACGAGGAGCAACATCTGAGAAAAGCTTTTGTAATGCATATACAGGCTTTTCTTTCTTCTTGCCATTCTCGTCTTCTACTTCAACGACTGATGCTACTTCGTTACGAAGGAAAGCAGCCGCTTGACGACGAGCATGTAAGTCACCACGTTTACCAAGTGTAATCATTTTTTCCACAACTGAGCGAAGTTCTTTCGCACGTGCTTCAGTTGTTTCAATACGCTCGCTGATGATTAAGTCAGTCGCTAAATCACGAAGCATTGCTTTACGCTGAGCGCTTGTACGTCCTAGCTTTCTGTAAGCCATGAAGATACCCTCCTTTGTTGAAATCGTCTTTTATTCTGTTATCAATCTTCTTTTCTTAATCCTAAACCAAGCTCATCTAACTTCGCTTTCACTTCTTCAAGCGATTTACGGCCAAGGTTGCGGACCTTCATCATATCCTCTTCACTCTTGCTTGCAAGCTCTTGTACTGTGTTAATGCCAGCACGCTTTAAGCAGTTGTAAGAGCGGACAGAAAGATCAAGTTCTTCAATTGTCATTTCTAGAACTTTTTCTTTTTGGTCTTCTTCTTTTTCTACCATAATTTCAGCATTTTGAGCTTCGTCTGTTAAGCCTACGAAGATGTTTAAGTGTTCAGTTAAGATTTTTGCTCCTAAAGAAATTGCTTCTTTCGGACCAATGCTGCCATCTGTCCAAACATCCAATGATAATTTATCATAGTTTGTTAGCTGTCCAACGCGCGTGCTTTCTACTTGGTAGTTGACACGCTCAACTGGCGTATAGATGGAGTCGATTGGAATCACACCAATTGGATGATCTTCCTTTTTGTTTTGATCAGCTGGAGTATAACCTCTTCCACGCTGTGCTGTTAAACGCATACGGAAATGCGCATTCTCACCTAACGTTGCAATATGCAAATCTGGGTTAAGAATTTCCACATCACTATCATGCGTGATATCAGCAGCTGTTACTACGCCATTTCCTTGCACATCAATCTCTAGCGTTTTTTCCTCATCAGAGTAGATTTTAAGCGCTAGCTTCTTAATATTTAAGATGATCGATGTCACATCTTCTACGACGCCTTCAATTGTTGAGAACTCATGCAATACCCCGTCAATCTGAATTGACGTGACAGCAGCACCTGGGAGTGAGGATAATAGTATACGACGTAAGGAGTTACCCAAAGTTGTACCATATCCACGCTCAAGTGGTTCTACGACAAATTTTCCGTGAGTGGCATCATCGCTGATCTCAACCGTTTCAATTTTTGGTTTTTCAATTTCGATCATTCAATTATACCTCCTTCAATACGTCGAAACCCCGGTTTAACCTTCAACCGAAATTCCCCCATGTTTACGTTCCCGATTGTGCACAACAACTGGTTTACTATTCCTGCATCGAACGCAACATTCTATTATATCCCATTATTGACAGAGATATAAAAATTATACAGAAAGATTAAACACGGCGACGTTTTGGAGGGCGGCATCCGTTATGAGGAACTGGAGTTACGTCTTTAATAGCAGTAACTTCTAATCCTGCAGCTTGAAGCGCACGAATCGCAGCTTCACGACCAGAACCAGGACCTTTAACAGTTACCTCTAAAGATTTCATACCATGTTCGATTGATGCTTTTGCAGCTGTTTCAGCAGCCATTTGTGCAGCAAACGGAGTCGCTTTACGTGATCCTTTGAAACCAAGTGCACCTGCACTAGACCAAGACAGAGCATTACCATGAACGTCTGTAATAGTTACAATTGTATTGTTAAATGTTGAGCGAATGTGTGCAATACCTGATTCGATATTCTTTTTCACACGACGCTTACGAGTTTGTTGTTTACGAGCCATGTCGAAAATTGACCTCCTTTACCGATTATTTTTTCTTGTTAGCTACAGTTTTACGAGGACCTTTACGAGTACGAGCATTGTTCTTCGTATTTTGTCCACGAACTGGTAAACCACGACGATGACGTAGTCCACGGTAACAACCGATTTCCATTAGACGCTTGATGTTAAGAGAGATTTCACGACGAAGATCCCCTTCAACTTTCAATTTGTCAATGATGTCACGAATTTTGTTTAATTCATCTTCTGTAAGGTCGCGTACGCGAGTGTCTTGAGAAACACCAGCTTCCGCTAAGATTTTTTCAGCAGTATTTCTGCCAATACCATAGATGTAAGTTAATGAGATAACTACACGCTTGTCGCGTGGAATATCAACACCTGCTACACGTGCCATATATATGTGCACCTCCCTTTATAATTATCCTTGTTTTTGTTTATGTTTAGGATTTTCACAAATAACCATAACTTTACCTTTTCTGCGGATGATCTTGCATTTTTCACAGATTGGTTTTACTGATGGTCTTACTTTCATTTTTCCAACCTCCTTCATAGTCCGGAGTGCATTAATTATTTATAACGATAAGTAATTCTTCCACGAGTCAAATCGTAAGGAGAAAGTTCCACTGTTACTTTATCTCCTGGCAGAATACGAATGAAGTGCATACGGATCTTTCCAGACACATGAGCTAGAATCGTATGACCATTTTCTAATTCCACTTTAAACATCGCATTCGGCAATGTTTCGGCCACAATACCTTCAATTTCAATAACATCGTCTTTCGCCATGAATTTATTCTCCCTTCTCTTTTCATACAGAACCCCGCTAAAGCTAAGGTAAGCAGCGCTATACCGGTGTTAAGCGAGCCTGGTATTAATTCTTGAATCAACGTTTGGAAAACACCTTTTGATTTAGGCTTTCGTTAAAATCTCAAAACCTGTTTCGGTAATCGCAACAGTATGTTCAAAATGAGCACACATCTTTCCATCTTGGGTAACGACTGTCCAGTTATCCCCAAGCGTCTTGACGTAACGACTTCCAGCATTCACCATCGGTTCGATTGCAAGCACCATTCCAGGTTTGAGCTTTGGACCTTTCCCAGGCGGACCGTAATGAGGAATTTGAGGGTCCTCATGCAAGTTTTGACCGATTCCATGTCCTACATACTCACGAACTATTGAAAAGCCATTAGATTCAACATAGGTTTGAATCGCATGGGAGATGTTTGAAAGACGTTCACCTGGTTTCGCTTCTTTTAAACCGATAAAGAGCGACTCCTCTGTTACCTCTAATAGCTTCTGAGTTTCAGGAGCGATCGAGCCAACAGGATACGTCCAGGCAGAATCACCATGATAGCCTCGATAGTTTGCACCGATATCCAAGCTGATGATGTCTCCTTCTTTTAATACTCGGTCTCCTGGAATGCCATGGACCAACTCTTCGTTCACTGAAGCACAAATGCTGCCACGAAAACCATTATACCCTTTAAAAGAAGGAATTGCATCATGCTGTTTAATAAATTTCTCTGCAATTTCATCTAACTTTTTCGTTGTTATACCGGGAGAGATATGTTTTTGCAATTCTTGATGCGTCAAAGCGACAATTCGACCTGCTTCTTTCATAATCTCTATCTCTCGAGGGGTTTTGCAAATGATCATTTTATTTCAGTCCCTTAAGTAACTCATCGATGTCTTCAAAGACTACATGAATTTCCTGTTGACCGTTAATGTTTCTTAAATAACCTTTTTGCTCATAAAAATCTAGTAATGGTTGAGTTTGTTTTAAATTAACATCCAACCGGTTTTGAACAGTTTCTTCGTTATCATCTGCGCGCTGATAAAGTTCGCCGCCGCAACGATCACATTTATCTTCAACAGCAGGTGCGTTAAATACCAAATGGTAAGTAGCCCCGCAATCTTTACAAATGCGACGTCCAGTTAAACGTGCCATGAGAATGTCTTTATCTACATCAACATTAATAACAAAGTTGATTTTCTTGCCAAGCTCCTCCATGATGCCTTCAAGCGCTTCTGCTTGAGGAACAGTTCTTGGGAACCCATCAAGAAGGAAACCACTTTCGCAGTCTGGCTTGCTTAATCTTTCACGTACAATTCCGATTGTTACTTCATCAGGAACAAGTGCACCTTGATCCATAAAGGATTTAGCTTTAAGCCCTAATTCCGTACCTTCTTTCATTGCTGCACGGAACATATCTCCTGTAGAAATATGTGGAATGCTATATTTTTCAACAATTTTTTCGGCTTGAGTCCCTTTTCCGGCACCCGGTAACCCCATTAACACTAGATTCATTTATATAAACCCCCTCAGTCTGATTGGAGACGTGCAAAGACTTATTCTTTATTTAATAAAGCCTTTATAATGACGTTTGACAAGTTGTGCTTCCAGCTGTTTCATTGTTTCCAATGCGACACCTACTACAATTAGTATGCTTGTTCCGCCAATTTGAGCGGACTCTGGAAGGCCTGCAAACTTAATAAAGAATACAGGAAGAACTGAGATGACAGACAAGAATATTGCACCAACAAATGTTAAACGATATAACACACTAGTTAAATAATCTTGCGTGTTTTTTCCAGGTCGAATACCTGGAATATATCCGCCCTGTTTCTTCAAGTTATCCGCAAGTTGTTCCGGATTCACTTGAACAAACGCGTAAAAATAAGTGAATGCAACAATTAAGCCAATATAAAGAGTCATACCAATCGGCTTGGTGTGATCAAATATCTCTTGAATGGTTCTTGTCACATCATTAGAGCCAAAGAACGAAGAAATCGTCTGTGGCGTAATTAAAAATGCTACAGCAAAAATTACAGGAATAACTCCAGCTGCATTTACTTTTAACGGCAAATGAGTTGCTTGAGCACCTGGTGTGCTAATGCCACCGTTTCCTGTCATTCGCTTCGCATATTGAATAGGAATTTTGCGCAATGCTTGCTGCACAAAAATAACTCCAACTACAATAGCTAATACTGCTAATACGATCAATAATAAGACAACTATCTTTAAGAAAAGCTGTTCGCCTGCTCCCTCAATTTGCTGCGCATAAATTTGGTTAACAGCGTTAGGGATTCCAGCCACAATTCCAGCTAAAATGATAATTGAAATACCATTTCCTACACCTTTAGAAGTAATCAACTCACCAAGCCACATTAAAAATGCAGTTCCAGCAGTTAATACAAGTGCAATGACTAAATAAGAAGCAAAACTTTGACTTTCAACTAACAAACCGCCAAATAAGCGGTTGAATCCATAAGACATTCCTAGTGCTTGGATAAATCCTAAAACAATGGTGAAGTATCTTGTGAATTGTGCCAGCTTACGTCGTCCTACTTCTCCTTGCTTTGACCATTCAGTAAACTTCGGAACAACGTCCATTTGAAGCAACTGTACGATGATGGAGGCCGTAATGTACGGCATGATCCCCATCGCAAGAATTGAGAAGTTTTGTAAAGCTCCTCCTCCAAAGGTATTGAGGAATCCGATCAGGTTAGCCCCGTCCTGCATTTTTAACACGTCTGCGTTAACATATGGAACAGGAATGAATGTACCGATTCGGAAGACGACTAACATAAGAAGGGTGAATATAATTTTTCTTCTTATATCACCCACACGCATAAAATTGGAGATTGTGCGAAACATTATAACACCTCAGTTGTACCGCCAGCAGCTTCAATTGCTTCTTTAGCAGCAGCAGAGAATTTATGAGCTTTCACTGTTAGTTTCTTCTCTACATTCCCTTTAGCAAGAATTTTAATTCCTGCTTTTTCGTTGCTAACTACGCCAGTTTCAATAAGAAGCTCTGGTGTAACTTCAGTGCCTTCCTCAAAGCGGTTTAATGCATCAAGGTTAACGATCGCGAATTCTTTTCTGTTGATATTAGTGAAACCGCGTTTCGGTAAACGTCTGAATAAAGGTGTTTGACCACCTTCAAAGCCTAAACGTACACCACCGCCTGAACGGGCGTTTTGACCTTTATGACCTTTACCTGCAGTTTTACCGTTACCAGAACCAGGACCGCGACCTACACGATTACGCTCTTTGCGAGCACCTGTAGCAGGTTTTAATTCATGAAGTTTCATGTTCGTGCACCTCCTTATTCGGTATTTAAAATTAGATTTCTTTCACAGTCACTAAGTGAGACACTTTGTTGATCATGCCTCTGATAGCAGCGTTGTCTTGTTGCTCTACTGTTTGGTGCATCTTACGAAGACCAAGAGCCTTAACTGTTTCACGTTGATCTTGCGGACGACCGATCAAGCTACGAGTGAGGGTAATTTGTAATTTTTCAGCCATGATAAATCCCTCCTTATCCTAACAGTTCTTCTACTGATTTTCCACGTAATTTAGCAACATCTTCTGCGCGTTTCAATTGCTTAATTCCGTCGATTGTAGCACGTACCATGTTGATTGGCGTATTAGATCCTAAAGATTTAGAAAGGATATCTCCAACTCCGCCAAGCTCAAGTACCGCACGAACAGGTCCACCAGCGATTACTCCAGTACCTTCAGAAGCAGGTTTTAGGAGAATTTGACCAGCACCGAAGCGACCGATTACTTCATGAGGTAAAGTTGTTCCAACCATAGGAACAGTTACAAGGTTTTTCTTTGCATCTTCAACAGCTTTACGGATAGCATCTGGAACTTCTTGTGCTTTACCAGTTCCAAATCCAACGTGTCCGTTCTTGTCACCGACAACAACTAGAGCAGTAAAGCGGAAACGACGACCACCCTTTACTACTTTCGCAACACGATTGACCGTAACTACGCGTTCTTCAAGTTCAAGTTTATTTGGATCAATGCGACGCATTAATATGTCCCTCCTTTTTATTAGAATTCTAATCCATTTTCACGAGCAGCGTCAGCTAAAGCTTTTACGCGTCCATGGTATAAGTATCCTCCGCGGTCGAATACTACGGATTTAATACCTTTTTCACTCGCTCTTTTCGCAACTAGTTCGCCAACTTTAGCAGCGGCTTCAGTGTTGCTTGTAGACTCTAAACCGAAATCTTTTTCGATTGTAGAAGCGCTAGCAAGAGTTACACCGTTCATGTCATCAATCACTTGAGCGTAAAGATGTTTGTTGGAACGGAAAATATTTAAACGTGGACGAGACTCTGTA
The DNA here is from genome assembly GCF_016820555.1 of Bacillus sp. REN10. Lineage (GTDB taxonomy): Bacteria > Bacillota > Bacilli > Bacillales > Domibacillaceae > Bacillus_CE. The sequence continues at coordinate 20,752 of NZ_JADHDW010000012.1, forward strand.
CCGTTGATTTTCGCACGTACACGAGCGTGTCTCTTTTTACGAGTTTTATTTTTATCTGGCTTAGTAATCATCGTGGTCACTCCTTTCCTTTACCTAAGCGACATTATTTACCTGTTTTACCTTCTTTACGACGTACATATTCACCTTCGTAGCGAATACCTTTACCTTTATAAGGCTCTGGCGGACGAACGTCACGGATATTAGCTGCAAACGCACCAACGCGCTCTTTGCTAACGCCTTTTACGATCACTTTCGTGTTGGAAGGAACTTCAACTTCTACACCTGCTTCTGGTTCCATTTCAACTGGATGAGAGTAACCTACGTTAAGAACAAGCTTGTTACCTTGTTTTTGCGCACGGTACCCGACACCGATTAATTCAAGTGATTTTTCAAATCCTTTAGATACACCTTCAACCATATTTGCTAACAATGCACGAGTTGTACCGTGAATTGTACGGTGCTCTTTAGACTCAGAAGGACGAACAATGTTGATCACGTTGCCTTCGACTTCGATTTTCATATCTTTATTGAACGTACGAGTAAGCTCACCTTTAGGACCTTTAACAGTTACAGTGTTGTTCTCGTTTGTAAATGTTACACCTTCTGGTAGCTCGATTGGTTTTTTTCCTACGCGAGACATTCTGTTGCACCTCCATTCATTACAAAAATATTACCAAACGTATGCTAATACTTCTCCGCCAACTTGTTTAGCGCGAGCTTCTTTATCAGTTAATACACCGTTAGATGTTGAAACAAGAGCGATACCTAAACCGTTAAGTACTTTTGGTACCTCGTTAGCTTTCGCGTATACACGTAAACCAGGTTTACTGATACGTTTTAAACCAGTGATAACACGCTCGTTGTTTGCACCGTATTTTAAGAAGATACGGATCATGCCTTGCTTGTTATCTTCGATGAATTCTACATCACGTACAAAACCTTCACGTTTAAGAATTTCAGCGATTTCTTTTTTGATGTTAGAAGCAGGTACTTCTAACTTCTCGTGACGCACCATGTTCGCATTGCGGATGCGAGTTAGCAAATCTGCAATCGGATCTGTCATAACCATATTATTTACCTCCTTCCCAAGTCGTGGTATTACCAGCTAGCTTTTTTAACACCAGGAATTTGTCCTTTATATGCAAGTTCACGGAAACAAATACGGCAAAGCTTAAATTTACGATATACAGAGTGTGGACGTCCACAACGCTCGCAGCGTGTATACTCTTGTACTTTAAACTTTGGAGTGCGTTTTTGTTTCGCAATCATTGATTTTTTAGCCACGTTTTCGCCTCCCTTTTATAGCGATTACTTTTGGAACGGCATTCCAATTTGAGTTAACAATTCGCGAGATTCTTCATCGCTTTTTGCAGTTGTAACAATTACGATATCCATACCGCGTACTTTGCTTACTTTATCGTAATCAATCTCAGGGAAGATCAATTGCTCCTTCACACCAAGTGTGTAGTTACCGCGTCCATCAAAAGATTTTTTTGAGATACCACGGAAGTCACGTACACGTGGAAGTGATACAGAGATTAATTTATCTAGGAATTCGTACATACGCTCTCCGCGTAATGTAACTTTCGCTCCGATTGGCATACCCTCACGAAGGCGGAAGCCAGCGATAGAATTTTTCGCACGAGTTACTAGTGGTTTTTGACCAGTGATTAGAGCAAGTTCTTCAACAGCTACATCAAGAGCTTTCGCGTTTTGAACTGCGTCACCAATCCCCATGTTAACTACGATTTTTTCAACTTTCGGTACTTGCATTACAGAGTCGTAATTGAATTTATTCATTAAAGCAGGTGTAATTTCATTAATATACTTTGCTTTAAGGCGGTTCATATAGTGTACCTCCCTTCATTAACTAACTTATTATTTATCTAAAGTTTCACCGGATTTTTTTGCTACTCTTACTTTTTTACCATCAACCACTTTGAAGCCTACACGAGTAGGTTCGTTAGTTTTAGGATCTAAAAGCATAACGTTAGAAACGTGAATAGGTGCCTCTTGGCTAATAATTCCGCCTTGCGGATTTACTTGTGAAGGTTTTGAGTGTTTCTTTACGATGTTTACGCCTTCTACAAGTACACGGTCTTTTTTAGGAAACGCTGCAAGCACGATGCCAGTTTTTCCTTTATCTTTGCCCGTGATCACCATGACTTTATCGCCTTTTTTTACATTCATTTTATCGCACCTCCTTGAATGACCAAGTTGATAAAATTTATTTTCATTAGATTACTTCTGGAGCAAGAGAAACGATTTTCATAAAGTTGTTGTCACGTAATTCGCGTGCAACTGGTCCGAAGATACGAGTTCCGCGTGGGCCTTTGTCATCTTTAATGATAACACAAGCGTTTTCGTCAAAACGGATGTATGATCCGTCATTACGACGCATTCCACGTTTAGTACGAACGATTACAGCTTTAACAACATCACCTTTTTTGACAACGCCACCTGGTGTTGCTTGTTTTACTGTGCAGACAATAATGTCTCCAATGTTCGCAGTTTTACGGCCAGAGCCTCCAAGAACTTTGATCGTTAATACTTCACGTGCACCTGAGTTGTCAGCTACTTTTAAACGAGATTCTTGTTGGATCATTTATGTTACCTCCTTTCGGATGAGCATCTATCCGAACAATTATATATTAGATAATAACTGCTTTCTCAACAACTTCAACAAGACGGAAGCGTTTTGTAGCAGAAAGTGGGCGAGTTTCCATGATACGAACTACATCGCCGATTTTTGCTTCATTCAACTCATCATGAGCTTTGAATTTTTTAGAGTACTTAACGCGTTTGCCGTAAAGTGAGTGCTTTTTGTAAGTTTCTACTAAAACGGTAACTGTCTTATCCATTTTGTCCGACACAACACGTCCAGTATAAACTTTACGTTGGTTACGTTCACTCATTGTGCAAACCTCCTCTCAATTATCGATTGTTAACATCGATCTCTCTTTGACGAATGACTGTTTTCATTCGAGCGATCGCTTTACGTACTTCACGAATACGAGCAGTGTTTTCAAGTTGTCCAGTCGCTAATTGGAAGCGAAGGTTGAAAAGCTCTTCTTTTAAAGACTTAAGTTTTTGTTCAATTTCGGCAGTGGTTAGTTCAATAATTTCATTAGCCTTCATTTGATTCACCACCAATTTCTTCTCGTTTTACAAACTTACATTTAACAGGAAGTTTGTGTGATGCAAGACGAAGTGCTTCACGAGCTACCTCTTCAGATACACCAGCAATCTCAAACATAACTTTTCCTGGTTTAACTACAGCTACCCAGCCTTCAGGAGCCCCTTTACCGGAACCCATACGTACTTCTAGAGGTTTAGCTGTGTAAGGCTTATGTGGGAAAATTTTAATCCATACTTTACCGCCACGTTTCATGTAACGAGTCATAGCAATACGAGCTGCTTCGATTTGACGGTTTGTGATCCATGAAGCTTCTGTAGCTTGTAGACCGAATTCACCGAATGCTACTTCAGTGCCGCCTTTTGCTTGACCGCGCATTTTACCACGGTGAACACGACGATGTTTAACGCGTTTAGGCAATAACATAATTATTTTCCTCCTTCCTCAGACTTCTTCTTTGTAGGAAGGACCTCTCCACGATAAATCCATACTTTCACACCAAGCTTACCGTAAGTAGTGTCAGCTTCAACATGAGCATAGTCAATGTCCGCACGAAGTGTATGAAGTGGAACTGTTCCTTCACTATAATGTTCAGCACGAGCGATGTCTGCTCCGCCAAGACGTCCAGAAACTTGTGTTTTAATTCCTTTCGCTCCAGCGCGGATTGTACGTTGGATCGCTTGCTTTTGCGCACGACGGAAAGATACACGGTTTTCTAATTGACGAGCAATGTTTTCTGCTACTAATTTAGCATCTAAGTCTGCTCTCTTAATTTCAACGATGTTAATATGAACACGTTTGCCAGTTAATTGGTTTAAAGCTTTACGAAGCGCTTCAACCTCAGAACCACCTTTACCAATAACCATACCAGGCTTAGCTGTATGAACAGTGATGTTGATTCGGTTAGCAGCACGTTCAATTTCTACACGAGATACAGAAGCGTCTTTTAAACGGTCTTCGATATATCCGCGTACTTTAAGGTCTTCATGTAAAAGATCTGCATAATCTTTTTCAGCGTACCATTTTGAATCCCAGTCACGAATAATACCAACACGTAAACCATTAGGATGTACTTTTTGACCCACGAATTATCCCTCCTTCTTTTCTGATACCACGATTGTGATGTGGCTAGTGCGTTTGTTAATTTGGCTTGCACGTCCCATAGCGCGTGGACGGAAACGTTTTAAAGTTGGACCTTCATCAACAAATGCTTGTTTTACAACAAGGTTATTAATGTCCATATCGTAGTTATGCTCTGCATTGGCAACTGCAGATTTCAATAATTTTTCAATGACAGGAGATGCAACTTTTGGCGTGTGACGCAAAATAGCTACAGCCTCTCCTACTTGCTTTCCTCGAATCAAGTCAATCACTAAGCGTGCTTTACGAGGAGCAATACGAACTGTTCTTACGACAGCTTTTGCTTCCATTAGGATACCCTCCTCTCATTAGCGTCTTGTTTTCTTATCGTCACTAGCGTGACCTTTATACGTACGAGTTGGTGCGAATTCACCAAGTTTGTGCCCAACCATATCTTCCGTTACAAATACAGGAACGTGTTTGCGACCATCATACACAGCGATTGTGTGACCGATGAAAGCTGGGAAGATTGTTGAACGGCGAGACCAAGTTTTCACAACTTGTTTCTTATCAGTTTCGTTTAACTTTTCGATCTTGTTAAATAAATGATCATCAACAAAAGGTCCTTTTTTCAAGCTGCGGCCCATAGTAGTACCTCCCTTCGTAACTGGTCTACGGTTCGACGAGGGAACCGTAGTTCAATTACGTTATTTTTTACGGCGACGAACGATGAATTTATCGCTTTTGTTTGTTTTCTTACGAGTTTTGTAACCAAGAGTTGGTTTACCCCATGGTGTAACAGGTGATTTACGTCCGATTGGTGAACGTCCTTCACCACCACCGTGTGGATGGTCATTAGGGTTCATAACAGATCCGCGAACAGTAGGTTTTTTACCTAACCAGCGAGAGCGACCTGCTTTACCAATATTGATTAATTCGTGTTGTTCGTTACCAACTTGACCGATAGAAGCACGGCAAGTAGCTAGAATCATACGAACTTCTCCAGAAGTTAAACGTACAAGAACGTATTTACCTTCTTTACCTAATACTTGTGCAGAAGTACCCGCAGAACGAACTAATTGTCCGCCTTTTCCAGGTTTTAATTCAATATTGTGAATAACTGTACCTACAGGAATGTTTGCTAAAGGAAGAGCGTTTCCTACTTTAATGTCAGCTTCTGAGCCAGACATTACTTCCATTCCAACTTTAAGGTTTTTAGGTGCTAAGATATAGCGTTTTTCACCATCTACATAGTTGATTAACGCGATGTTTGCTGAGCGGTTTGGATCATACTCAATTGTGGCAACGCGTCCTGGTATACCATCTTTATCGCGTTTGAAGTCGATAATACGGTATTGACGCTTATGACCGCCACCATGATGACGAACAGTAATTTTACCTTGGTTGTTACGGCCGCCTTTTCTTTTAATAGGCGCTAGCAATGACTTTTCTGGAGTGCTAGTTGTAATTTCAGCAAAATCAGATACTGTCATCCCGCGACGACCATTTGTGGTTGGTTTATACTTTTTAATCGCCATGTCTTTTCCCTCCTCTTCTAATAGTTTTTAATTATACTTCAAAAAGTTCGATTTCTTTGCTGTCTTGAGTTAATGTAACAACCGCTTTACGGCGTTTGTTCGTATAACCTGCATAACGACCCATGCGTTTGAACTTACCTTTGTAGTTCATGATGTTGACTTTCGCAACTTTCACACCAAAGATTTCTTCGATAGCATCTTTAACTTGTGTTTTGTTCGCTCTTACATCAACTTCGAATGTATATTTTTTATCAACCATAATTTCAGTTGAATGTTCAGTAATAACGGGGCGCTTAATGATATCGCGAGCTTCCATTATGCAAGCACCTCCTCTACTTTTTCAACAGCTGCTTTAGTCATAATTAATTTATCATGACCAACTAAATCTAAAACACTAATGCCATTTGCTTCTACAACTGTTACACCAGGGATGTTACGAGCTGATAAAGCAACATTTTCGTTTAGGCTTTCTGTTACGATTAATGCTTTAGTATCTACAGAAAGGTTTTTAAGAACACTTGCGAATTCTTTTGTTTTAGGAGCGTCTAAAGTTAGAGCTTCTAATACTAGAATGTTTTGTTCGGCTACTTTTGCAGATAAAGCAGATTTGATCGCTAAGCGACGTACTTTTTTAGGTAATTTGTAGCTGTAGCTGCGTGGAACAGGTCCAAATACAGTACCACCGCCGCGCCATTGTGGAGATCTGATAGATCCTTGACGTGCGCGTCCAGTACCTTTTTGGCGCCATGGTTTACGACCACCGCCACGTACTTCAGCACGAGTTTTTACTTTATGTGTTCCTTGACGTAATGAAGCTCTTTGCATCATTAACGCTTCAAATACAACATGTTCATTAGGTTCAATACCAAATACAGATTCGTTAAGTTCGATTTCGCCAACTTGCGCTCCGCTTTGGTTTAATAATGTAACTTTTGGCATTCTTGTTTCCTCCTTTCTCGGAAAATGATATTATTTCGCTTTTACAGCGCTTTGAATTTTAACTAATGCTTTTCTAGGACCAGGTACATTACCTTTAACTAGAATAACGTTGCGCTCCGCATCTACTTTAACTACTTGTAGGTTTTGGATAGTGATTTGATCTCCACCCATGCGACCAGGAAGTAATTTGTTTTTGAATACGCGGTTAGGCGCTACAGGACCCATTGAACCTGGGCGACGATGGTAACGTGAACCGTGGGACATTGGTCCGCGGCTTTGTCCGTGGCGTTTAATAGCACCTTGGAAACCTTTACCTTTCGATACTCCTGTTACGTCGATGATATCTCCCTCAGCGAAAATATCTACCTTGACTTCTTGACCAACTTCTAGTTCTCCTTCGAAGTTACGGAACTCACGAATGAAGCGCTTAGGTGCAGTGTTTGCTTTTGCAACGTGACCTTTAGCTGGTTTGTTAGCAAGCTTTTCGCGCTTGTCATCAAAACCTAACTGGATCGCTTCGTAGCCGTCGCTTTCGATTGTTTTCTTTTGTAGCACAACGTTTGGTGCTGCTTCAATTACAGTTACAGGGATCAAATCACCGTTTTCAGCAAACACTTGAGTCATACCGATTTTTCTTCCTAAGATTCCTTTGGTCATGAGTCACACCTCCTAAAATTGTTAGTTTTATATAAATTAAAGTTTAATTTCAATGTCAACGCCTGATGGTAAATCTAAACGCATTAATGAATCAACTGTTTGTGGAGTTGGATTCACAATGTCGATTAAGCGCTTATGTGTGCGCATTTCAAACTGCTCACGAGAATCTTTGTACTTATGAACCGCACGTAAGATTGTGTAAACAGACTTTTCAGTTGGTAAAGGGATTGGACCCGATACACTTGCACCAGAACGTTTTGCTGTTTCAACGATCTTTTCTGCTGATTGATCTAGAATTCTGTGATCATATGCTTTTAAACGAATGCGAATTTTTTGTTTTGCCATTATTTTCCCTCCTTTATCGCCTATTTGATAATAGACATTCTCCGCGGAAATATCCTAACGACACGCGCCATGGCAAAGCGGCCGGGTGTGTCAGCAACCTTCCACATCATCGCTGTCAAAAACCAACATTGTTAATTATACACTGTTAGCAAATTATACGCAACTATTTTTTGAAACTTTTTCATCAGCGCACTTTTTTCATTATACATATATCTTCTGTTCATTTCAACTATGAATAAAAGAGAGATATCAATAGAGTAAAAAATGACAGATGGGATTCCCATCTGTCATTTGGTTTATCTGTCAATCAATTATTTTTCGATTGTAGATACAACGCCTGAACCTACTGTACGTCCACCTTCACGAATTGAGAAACGAGTTCCTTCTTCGATCGCGATTGGAGAGATAAGTTCAACTGTCATTTCAATGTTATCTCCAGGCATAACCATTTCTACGCCTTCAGGAAGATTAACAACACCAGTTACGTCAGTTGTACGGAAGTAGAACTGAGGACGGTAGTTTGTGAAGAATGGAGTGTGACGTCCACCCTCTTCTTTAGATAATACGTAAACTTCAGCTTTGAACTTAGTGTGTGGAGTGATTGAACCTGGCTTAGCAAGTACTTGACCACGTTGGATTTCTTCACGTGCAACACCACGAAGAAGAGCACCAATGTTGTCTCCAGCTTCAGCATAGTCAAGAAGCTTACGGAACATTTCTACACCAGTAACAGTTGTTTTCTTAGCTTCTTCAGCAAGACCAATGATCTCGATTTCGTCACCAACTTTTACTTGTCCACGCTCAACACGACCTGTAGCAACAGTACCACGACCAGTGATTGAGAATACGTCCTCAACTGGCATCATGAATGGTTTCTCAGTGTCACGTTCTGGAGTTGGAACGTACTCATCAACCGCAGCCATAAGTTCAAGGATTTTTTCTTCCCACTCAGGCTCACCTTCAAGAGCTTTAAGAGCAGAACCTTTAATTACTGGTACGTCATCACCAGGGAAATCGTACTCAGAAAGAAGGTCACGAACTTCCATTTCTACTAGTTCAAGAAGCTCTTCATCATCTACCATGTCACATTTGTTTAAGAATACAACTAGGTATGGAACACCTACGTTACGAGAAAGAAGGATGTGCTCGCGTGTTTGTGGCATTGGACCATCAGCAGCAGATACTACTAAGATACCGCCGTCCATTTGAGCAGCTCCAGTGATCATGTTTTTAACGTAGTCAGCATGTCCTGGGCAGTCAACGTGCGCATAGTGACGTGTAGCCGTTTCATACTCAACGTGAGAAGTGTTGATTGTGATACCGCGCTCACGCTCTTCTGGAGCGTTGTCGATTTGATCATAACCGCGTGCTTCACCGCCACCTGCTTTTGCAAGAACAGTTGTGATCGCTGCAGTTAAAGTTGTTTTACCATGGTCAACGTGACCGATTGTACCGATATTCGCATGTGTTTTCGAACGGTCGAATTTTTCCTTAGCCATTAGGAAATCCTCCTTTAAGTTATAAAAGTTTAATTTAAGTATATATGGGCTTTGAAGGCAGAAGGGCTTCCACCTTCAAAGATACCAAAGCTTACAATAGTATTTATACTTTATTAGGAAGTATAAATCAATTATTCGCCTTTATTTTTTTTAATAATTTCATCAGAAACTGATTTTGGCACTTCTTCATAATGATCAAAGTGCATAGAGTATGTTCCACGACCTTGCGTGTTAGAACGCAATGAAGTTGCATATCCAAACATTTCTGATAGAGGAACGTACGCTTTAACTACTTGAGCGTTTCCGCGAGCTTCCATTCCTTCTACGCGTCCACGGCGAGAAGTAACGTCACCCATGATGTCTCCCAGATATTCATCCGGAATAACAACTTCTACTTTCATCATTGGCTCAAGGATAACTGGGTTACATTTAGATGCTGCATTTTTAAGAGCCATAGAAGCAGCGATTTTAAATGCCATCTCACTGGAGTCAACATCATGGTATGAACCATCAAATAGTTTTGCTTTGATGTCAACCAATGGATAACCAGCAAGAACACCATTTTGTAATGCATCTTCAAGACCGGCTTGAACCGCTGGGATGTATTCACGTGGAACAACCCCACCTACGATTGCATTTTCGAATTCAAATCCTGCTCCTTCTTCGTTAGGAGCGAATTCGATCCAAACGTGACCGAATTGTCCGCGTCCACCAGATTGACGAGCAAATTTACCCTCAACTTGAGCAGATCCACGGAAAGTTTCACGGTAAGCAACTTGAGGAGCACCAACGTTCGCTTCTACTTTGAACTCGCGACGCATACGGTCAACGATAATATCAAGGTGAAGCTCACCCATACCAGAGATGATAACTTGTCCAGTTTCCTGGTTCGTTTCAGCACGGAATGTAGGATCCTCTTCTTGAAGTTTTTGTAAAGCTGTAGACATTTTCGCCTGGTCAGCTTTTGATTTTGGTTCTACTGATAATGAAATTACCGGCTCAGGGAATTCCATTGACTCAAGAATAACAAGGTTTTTCTCGTCACATAATGTGTCACCAGTAGTTGTATCTTTTAAACCAACTGCAGCAGCGATATCTCCAGCATGTACTTCGGAGATCTCTTCACGTGAGTTCGCATGCATTTGAAGAATACGACCTACACGCTCACGCTTACCTTTAGTTGAGTTTTGAACATATGATCCAGAGTTAAGGATACCAGAATATACGCGGAAGAAAGTTAATTTACCGACATAAGGGTCAGTCATAACTTTAAATGCAAGCGCTGAGAATGGTGCATCGTCACTTGAAGGACGAGTTACTTCTTCGTCGCTGTCCGGTAAAGTACCTTTAATTGCTGGTACGTCAGTTGGAGCTGGAAGGTAATCAATTACTGCATCTAGCATTAATTGTACCCCTTTGTTTTTGAATGCAGTTCCGCATAGAACTGGGAAGAATTCAACGTTTACTGTACCTTTACGGATCGCAGCTTTGATTTCTTCTTTCGTAAGCTCTTCTCCACCAAGGTATTTCTCCATTAATTCTTCATCAAGTTCAGCTACTGCTTCAATTAACTTTTCACGGTACTCTTCTGCTTGGTCTTGATACTCAGCAGGGATTTCACCCTCCTCGATTTCAGTTCCAAGGTCGTTGCCGTAGAAAGTTGCTTTCATTTCAATTAAATCGATGATACCGCGGAACTCATCTTCTGCACCAATTGGTAATTGGATCGGATGAGCATTTGCCATCAAACGATTGTGAATTGTTCCTACAGAGTATAGGAAGTCCGCACCGATTTTATCCATTTTGTTAACGAATACGATACGTGGAACTCCGTAAGTAGTAGCCTGACGCCAAACAGTTTCTGTTTGAGGCTCAACACCAGATTGAGCGTCAAGCACTGTTACTGCACCATCAAGTACACGAAGAGAACGTTCAACTTCAACAGTGAAGTCTACGTGTCCTGGAGTATCGATGATATTTACACGGTTACCCTTCCATTGAGCTGTAGTTGCAGCGGAAGTGATTGTGATACCGCGTTCTTGTTCTTGTTCCATCCAGTCCATTTGAGAAGCACCTTCGTGAGTCTCACCAATTTTATGGATACGGCCTGTGTAATAAAGAATACGCTCGGTTGTTGTTGTCTTACCGGCATCGATGTGAGCCATGATACCGATATTTCGAGTGTTTTCTAAGGAGAACTCTCTTGCCATCTGTGTTTTTCTCCTTCCTTAATTAGGTTGTTTTTTATAATAAAAATAATCTTACCAGCGATAGTGAGCAAACGCTTTGTTTGCTTCCGCCATTTTGTGAGTATCTTCACGTTTCTTAACAGAAGCACCTGTGTTGTTAGCTGCATCTAGAATTTCAGCAGCAAGGCGTTCTTCCATTGTTTTCTCTCCGCGAAGGCGAGAATAATTTACTAACCAGCGAAGACCAAGAGTTGTACGGCGCTCAGGGCGAACCTCAACTGGAACTTGGTAGTTAGCTCCACCTACACGGCGTGCTCTAACCTCTAATACTGGCATGATATTTTTAATTGCTTGATCGAATACTTCCATAGGGTCTTTACCCGTACGTTCGCGAATAAGATCAAATGATGCGTAAAGAATAGCTTGTGATTTACCTCTCTTACCGTCTACCATCATTTTGTTGATAAGACGAGTAACTAGCTTAGAGTTGTACATCGGATCTGGAAGTACGTCTCTTTTCGCTACAGGACCTTTACGTGGCATTTGTTTTCCTCCTTTCAAAAGGTTGCTTTAATTTTGTTAGTTCATTGGTTTTGTAATTAGTTTTTAGCTGGTTTAGGACGCTTTGTACCGTATTTAGAACGGCCTTGGCGACGACTATCAACACCCGCAGTATCAAGCGCACCACGTACGATGTGGTAACGTACCCCTGGTAAGTCCTTCACACGTCCGCCACGGATAAGAACAACGCTGTGCTCTTGTAAGTTGTGACCGATACCAGGAATATAAGCAGTTACTTCGATACCGTTGCTTAAACGAACACGGGCATACTTACGTAAAGCTGAGTTCGGTTTTTTCGGTGTCATTGTACCAACACGTGTACAAACTCCACGTTTTTGTGGTGAAGATACATCTGTTTGAGCTTTTTTGAAGCTGTTGTATCCTTTGTTAAGTGCTGGTGATTTAGAATTAGTAGTTTTTGATTTACGAGGTTTACGCACTAACTGATTAATAGTAGGCATGTAAATATCCTCCCTTCCTTTTTTCTTAAGCCCACACATCCAGGTGGCTCATTTAAAATTAAAAACAAAGCTTTTGCAGTATTCTGCAAAAACATTATTCACTAATAATAGCAACAGCAACTGCCTTGACATCAATTCCGCATGTTTTCCCAAGCTTTTGCATGGAATCAACATAAGTAATAGGCACTGCTTTTTTGTTCGCAAGTTCAACTATTATTTGACTAATAGCTGGGTTGGCGTCAGCAGCGAGAACTATTTCTTGCGCTTTGTTTCTTCCAAGAGCCTTCACTGTTTGTTTTGTTCCTATTTTAAGGCTTTTGGCCTTTGCTACTTTTTCATAAGACATACGAACATCCTCCAAAGTAACAAGGTTCATAGGAGCACCTTGATTATCTTATCACCGACATTTTTAAATGTCAACACTGAAAAATCAAATATTGTATCGGAGCCAATATTTGATTGGCTCCGATACAATTACTTATTCTACAGTGACTGATTCTTCAGTTTTGGCTAATACCGGTTCAGATCTGCGATATCTTTGCATACCTGTTCCAGCCGGAACTAGTTTACCGATGATGACATTCTCTTTCAAACCAAGAAGTTCATCTCGTTTTCCTTTAATTGCCGCATCTGTAAGCACACGAGTCGTTTCTTGGAACGACGCAGCAGATAAGAATGAGTCTGTTTCAAGTGACGCTTTCGTAATACCAAGAAGAACCGGTCTTCCCGTTGCTGGCATACGGCCTTCAAGCAATGCTTTTTCGTTCGCATCTCTGAATTGATGGACATCTAACAGGCTTCCTGGTAATACATCTGTTTCACCTGCATCGATGACACGGACTTTGCGAAGCATTTGACGCACCATTACTTCGATGTGCTTGTCACCAATTTCTACCCCTTGCATACGGTATACTTTTTGTACTTCACGCAATAAATACTCTTGAACAGAAGAAACATCTGTAATCTTTAAGTATTCTTTCGGATCAATGGAACCTTCCGTTAATTCCTGTCCGCGGACAACTTGATCGTTTACGGCCACTTTTAAGCGAGCAGTATATGGCACTGTATATGTGCGAGTTTCCACTGCACCTTGCAACACGATTTCCTGCTGGCGATCACGGCCTTCATTAATCGCTGTTACAGCACCATCAATTTCCGAAATGACCGCTTGACCTTTAGGGTTACGCGCCTCGAATAGCTCTTGAATACGCGGTAAACCTTGAGTGATATCATCTCCGGCTACCCCACCTGTATGGAATGTACGCATCGTAAGCTGTGTTCCTGGCTCACCGATAGATTGGGCAGCAATGATACCAACTGCTTCTCCCACTTCCACTTGCTGACCAGTTGCCAAGTTGCGACCGTAACATTTCTTACATACCCCATGACGAGTATTACAAGTAAAGGCTGAACGAATCCATACTTGTTCAACACCTGAATCAACGATCACTTTCGCTAAGTCTTCGTCAATTAGTTCATTCTCCTTCACGAGAATAACTCCTGTTTCAGGGTGTTTAACTGTTTTTCTAGAATAACGACCAATTAGACGCTCTTCTAATGCTTCGATGATTTCTGTACCATCTTTAATCGACCCAATGAGTAAGCCGCGATCTGTTCCGCAATCATCTTCGCGAACGATCACATCTTGAGCCACATCTACTAAACGACGAGTTAAGTAACCAGAGTCAGCTGTTTTCAGAGCTGTATCAGCAAGACCTTTACGGGCTCCATGCGTCGAGATAAAGTACTCTAATACGGTTAAGCCTTCTCGGAAGCTTGATTTGATTGGTAACTCAATGATTCGACCAGCCGGGTTGGCCATCAAACCACGCATTCCTGCAAGCTGCGTAAAGTTAGATGCGTTACCACGGGCTCCAGAGTCACTCATCATGAAGATTGGGTTGCGTTTGTCTAGGGAAGCCATTAGCTTGCCTTGAATAATGTCTTTCGCTGCACTCCAGATAGAGATGACACGATCATAACGCTCGTCTTCAGTGATGAGACCGCGTCTGAATTGCTTCATGACGTTATCTACTTTACTTTGAGCTTCTTGAAGAATTTGTTCTTTTTCTCCTAATACAACGATGTCTGCTACACCGACTGTAATACCTGCTTTAGTTGAGTATTTAAAACCTAAGTCTTTCATGCGATCAAGCATTTTTGATGTTTCTGTGATCTTAAACTTTTTAAACACTTCAGCAATGATATTACCGAGAATTTTCTTCTTAAACGGAGCAACTAGCTCTTGTTTTTGAATATGTTCTTTGACATTCACTGTAGGATGAACGAAATATTTCTCTGGTGTTTTCACTTCCAAGTTCGTTCCTGTTGGTTCATTGATGTACGGGAAGGAATCAGGAAGGATTTCGTTAAAGATTAATTTCCCTACAGTCGTGATTAGCAACATTTTTCTTTGCTCATCCGTAAATGTTTCATTGCTTAAAGAAGATGTTGCGATCGCGATACGTGTATGAAGGTGAACATATCCGTTTTGGTATGCAATTAACGCTTCATTTGTATCTTTAAAGATCATACCTTCTCCAATCGCACCTTCGCGCTCAAGAGTTAAGTAATAGTTACCTAATACCATATCCTGTGAAGGAGTTACAACTGGTTTTCCATCCTTAGGATTTAGGATGTTTTGGGCAGCAAGCATAAGCATGCGAGCTTCCGCTTGAGCTTCTGCTGATAAAGGAACGTGAACAGCCATTTGGTCACCATCGAAGTCCGCATTGTACGCTGTACAAACGAGCGGATGAAGACGAATCGCACGTCCTTCAACTAATGTTGGCTCGAACGCCTGAATACCTAAGCGGTGAAGCGTTGGGGCACGGTTAAGAAGAACCGGATGCTCTCTAATGACTTCTTCAAGCACATCCCACACTTCCGGATGTACGCGCTCAATTTTACGCTTAGCGCTCTTAATATTATGAGCTAATCCCTTTTCAACAAGTTCTTTCATAACGAACGGTTTAAACAACTCTAAAGCCATTTCTTTCGGAAGTCCGCATTGATACATTTTCAAGTTAGGACCTACAACGATAACGGAACGACCAGAATAGTCAACACGTTTACCTAATAAGTTTTGACGGAAACGTCCTTGCTTCCCTTTCAGCATATGCGAAAGAGATTTAAGAGGGCGGTTACCCGGGCCTGTAACTGGGCGGCCGCGACGTCCGTTGTCAATTAAAGCATCGACCGCTTCTTGCAGCATGCGCTTCTCATTTTGCACGATGATGCTCGGTGCACCTAAATCTAACAAACGTTTTAAACGGTTGTTACGGTTAATCACACGGCGATATAAATCATTTAAATCCGATGTCGCAAAACGACCACCGTCTAATTGAACCATCGGGCGCAATTCTGGCGGGATAACCGGAAGTACATCCAAAATCATCCAATCAGGACTGTTGCCTGAATGACGGAATGCTTCAATGACTTCAAGACGCTTAATCGCTCTTGTACGGCGTTGTCCTTGTGCACTCTTCAGTTCTTCTTTCAGAACCTCTACTTCTTTTTCAAGGTCAATGTCTGCAAGAAGCTTTTTAATAGCTTCTGCTCCCATAGACGCTTGGAATTTATTGCCGTATTTATCGCGGTAAGCGCGGTATTCTTTTTCAGATAAGAGCTGTTTCTTTTCTAATGAAGTATCTCCCGCTTCTGTTACAACATAAGAAGCAAAGTAAATGACTTCTTCAAGAGAACGCGGAGACATGTCTAACACAAGTCCCATACGGCTTGGGATCCCTTTGAAATACCAAATATGTGACACTGGAGCAGCCAGTTCAATATGACCCATGCGCTCGCGGCGAACTTTTGCCTTTGTTACCTCTACGCCACAACGGTCACATACCACACCTTTATAGCGCACTCTTTTATATTTTCCACAATGACATTCCCAGTCTTTTGTTGGTCCGAAAATACGCTCACAAAATAAACCATCTTTTTCTGGTTTTAATGTACGATAGTTGATCGTTTCTGGTTTTTTGACCTCTCCAAAAGACCAAGATCGAATTTTATCCGGTGATGCTAAACCGATTTTCATATATTCGAAGTTATTAACATCTAGCAAGGGGCCTACCTCCCTTTCAGTCTACAGGTTTTACCCAAGATCGCTTAGTTGCTTTTAGTCAAGATAGCCGGAGAAGCCCGCATAAGACTTCTCCGGCATCATTAATTAATCCGTTGAACTTACTTTTTCAGTTTCTGTTTCTTCAGGGGCAATATTTAATGTATCTGCCTGCTGAATATCATCTTCATCTTCTAAATCACGCATTTCAATTTCTTGATCGTCTCCAGACATGATCTTCACGTCCATACCTAAACTTTGAAGCTCTTTAATTAAAACTTTAAACGACTCTGGAACGCCTGGTTCTGGAACATTTTCACCTTTAACAATCGCTTCATATGTTTTTACACGACCAACAATATCATCCGATTTCACAGTAAGAATTTCTTGAAGTGTATAAGCAGCTCCGTATGCTTCGAGCGCCCAAACCTCCATCTCTCCGAAACGCTGACCACCAAACTGAGCTTTACCACCCAGCGGCTGCTGTGTAACAAGAGAGTAAGGTCCAGTTGAACGAGCATGAAGCTTATCATCAACCATGTGGGCTAATTTGATCATGTACATAATTCCAACTGATACACGGTTATCGAACGGCTCTCCGCTTCGACCGTCATAAAGAACTGTTTTCGCGTCACGAGACATTCCCGCTTCTTCAATTGTCTCCCATACATCATCTTCTGTCGCACCATCAAATACCGGTGTAGCAACATGGATACCAAGGTATCTAGCTGCCATTCCAAGATGAAGTTCAAGCACCTGTCCGATGTTCATACGAGAAGGTACCCCTAACGGGTTTAACATGATATCGATTGGTGTACCATCTGGTAAGAAAGGCATATCTTCTTCTGGTAAAATACGAGAGATTACCCCTTTGTTACCATGTCGTCCGGCCATTTTATCCCCTTCAGAAATTTTACGCTTCTGAACGATATAAACACGAACAAGCTGGTTTACACCCGGAGGAAGTTCATCCCCGTCTTCACGGTTGAATACTTTTACATCAAGAATAATTCCGCCTCCGCCATGCGGAACGCGAAGAGATGTATCGCGCACTTCACGTGCTTTCTCACCGAAGATTGCATGTAATAGACGCTCTTCAGCTGTAAGTTCTGTAACCCCTTTTGGCGTTACTTTACCTACAAGCAGGTCTCCATCTTTGACTTCTGCTCCTACACGAATGATTCCACGCTCATCTAGATTGCGAAGCGCGTCTTCACCTACGTTAGGAATATCGCGAGTGATTTCTTCAGGTCCTAATTTCGTATCTCGAGACTCTGATTCGTACTCTTCAATATGAATAGATGTATACACATCATCTTTCACAAGTCTTTCACTCATGATGATGGCATCTTCATAGTTATAACCATCCCATGTCATAAATCCGACCATTACGTTACGGCCAAGGGCAAGCTCACCTTTTTCCATTGATGGACCATCAGCAAGGATTTCCCCGTTTGTCACGCGATCGCCAACACTCACAATTGGGCGTTGATTATAGCATGTTCCTTGGTTAGAACGAATAAACTTCAGTAAACGATATTTATCAAGGTTTCCTTTAACCTCTTGTCCGTCGATTTCTTGAATGCGACGAACCCAAATTTCACGGGATTCAACATGCTCAACGATACCTTCATGTTTACAAATGACAGCAGCACCAGAGTCTTTTCCTGATACATACTCCATTCCTGTTCCTACAATCGGAGCTTCCGGCTGCATTAATGGAACAGCCTGACGTTGCATGTTCGCTCCCATTAAGGCACGGTTGGAGTCATCATTTTCTAAGAATGGAATACATGCCGTTGCGGCGGAAACAACCTGTTTAGGTGAAACGTCCATGTAATCTACACGTTCGCGTTTAACGACTGTGTTTTCCCCGCGGAAACGGGCAACCACTTCCTCTTCAAGGAATGAACCGTCTTCAGCTAAAGGTACGTTCGCCTGAGCAACAACATAGTTATCTTCTTCGTCAGCCGTTAAGTAATCAATTCGACTCGTTACTTTTCCTGTTTCTGGATCTACCCGACGATATGGTGTTTCAATAAAACCAAATCGGTTCACTTTTGCATAAGATGATAAAGAGTTGATCAGTCCGATGTTTGGACCCTCCGGCGTTTCAATCGGACACATACGGCCGTAGTGAGAATAGTGAACGTCACGCACTTCAAAGCCTGCGCGCTCCCTTGTTAAACCACCAGGTCCTAACGCTGATAGACGGCGCTTATGCGTCAATTCAGCTAGCGGATTCGTTTGGTCCATGAACTGAGAAAGCTGAGAGCTTCCAAAGAACTCTTTTATAGATGCAATAACCGGGCGAATATTAATTAATTGTTGCGGCGTGATCGTATTTGTGTCTTGGATCGACATTCTTTCACGAACAACACGCTCCATACGTGATAAACCAATACGGAATTGGTTTTGAAGCAGTTCACCGACAGAACGAAGGCGACGATTACCTAAATGGTCAATATCGTCCGTATTTCCTACTCCGTAAAGAAGGTTAAAGAAATAACCAATAGAAGAAATGATATCTGCCGGAGTGATGTGTTTGACATCAAACTCAGGGAAACCATTACCAATGACGTTGATTACTTTTTCTTCTTCACTGTTTGGAGCATAGATTTTAATCGATTGAACAACGATATCTTCCTCTACGACACCACCGGATTGACGGAATGTTTTAAACCCTGCCCCGCTTTCAAGGTAAGGAATAATTTTGTCTAGTGTACGGCGGTCAAGAAGAGTACCTGCTTCGGCGATAATTTCACCTGTTTCTGGATCCGCAAGCGTTTCAGCTAAACGTTGACCAAACAAACGGTTTTTCGTATGAAGCTTCTTATTGATTTTGTATCTTCCTACACTTGCTAAGTCATATCGTTTTGGATCAAAGAAACGAGAGATCAGCAAGCTCTTTGCATTTTCAACAGTTGGCGGTTCACCCGGGCGAAGACGCTCATAAATTTCAATTAGCGCTTTTTCCGTGCTTTCCGTATTGTCTTTTTCAAGCGTGTTGCGAATGTATTCATTATCGCCGATTAGATCGATGATTTCTTGATCAGAGCCAAACCCTAGAGCACGAAGCAATACCGTAATTGGTAATTTGCGTGTTCGGTCTATGCGGACATAAACAATGTCCTTTGCATCTGTCTCATATTCGAGCCAAGCACCACGGTTTGGGATCACGGTAGCAGTAAAGCCTTTCTTCCCGTTCTTATCCAATTTTCCGTTGTAATACACACTCGGAGAACGGACTAACTGGGAAACGATAACGCGTTCTGCTCCATTGATAATGAATGTTCCTGTTTCAGTCATAAGCGGAAAATCGCCCATGAACACTTCTTGGTCTTTCACTTCACCAGTCTCTTTGTTTAAAAGACGGACTTTCACTCGAAGCGGAGCCGAATATGTTACATCGCGCTCCTTAGACTCGTCGACTGGATACTTCGGTTCGCCAAGACTATAATCGATAAATTCCAATGCAAGATTACCAGTGAAATCTTCAATAGGAGAAATATCCTGAAACATCTCTCTTAAGCCCTCATCAAGAAACCATTGATAGGAGGATGTTTGGATTTCAATAAGATTTGGTAATTCTAAAACTTCGCTAATACGTGCATAACTTCTACGTTGGCGGTGTCGTCCATACTGAACTAGTTGACCTGTCAACTGATTCACCCCTCAAATCAAGCGTTTTAGTTGCCTATATATTCCTTATAGTAGACGAACAGTCTATTCTATAAGACAAAAAGAAAAAGGGTTTTTCAAAGAAAACCTCATTTTTTCACATAATGAACTATTATTTTTTCATTGTTCCCATCTACTAAAAAAATCATACATCATTTTCGAGAAAATGGACACAAATATTATATTGGCATTTTATAATAATATCATAGAGATTTTAGTCAGTCAATGCTTTTTCCGCTTTAAGAATGTAATATCCTTTGGAGCGTTCCACCGTTTCCACTTCACCAAACAAATTCTCTAATTCCTTCATAGCTGATGGAGCCCCTTGCTTCTTTTGGATCACAACCCAAAGCTGCCCTCCCACTGCTAACTTTTGAAAACTTTGACGAAAAATATCCATCACTACTTGTTTACCCGCACGAATAGGTGGGTTCGTTAAAATAGCAGCAAATTGATTTTCTGTTACAGCTTCTAAACGGTCACTCTCGTAAATGATCGTATTGTTAATTCGATTCAACTCCGCATTATCTTGCGCCAAAGCGAGCGCTCGCCGGTTGACATCAACCATATGAACAAGGCGTTTAGGACATGCCGAAGCAACCGATAAACCAATAGGACCATAACCGCACCCAACATCAAGCAATGGACCTTCTATTTCAGGTAGATTAAACTGTTCAATCAACAAACGGGAGCCAAAGTCTACTTCTTTTTTCGAAAAAACCCCTGTATCTGTTTTAAAACGAAACACTTTATTTTTTAGTGTATATTCCCAATATATCGGGTTACTTTCACTTTCAGGAGTTGACGAATAATAATGATTTGCCATGCAGATCCCTCCAATCATCTTCCAACGAGGCGACTGCTCAAGTGCTATTTGCACACGAAAGCCTTAGCCACTTTCATTTAACCAAAGTTCCACTAAAGATGCAAAAACAAAACAAAAGCTCGCTGGATTCAGCGAGCCCTTGTTGCCTATTATTACTTTATTACTTAACTTCTACGCCAGCGCCAACTTCTTCAAGTTTAGCTTTGATTTCTTCAGCTTCTTCTTTAGAAGCGCCTTCTTTAAGTGCTTTTGGAGTGTTGTCAACAAGTTCTTTCGCTTCTTTAAGACCAAGACCTGTGATTTCACGAACAACTTTGATAACTTTGATTTTTTGTGCACCAGCATCAGTAAGTACAACGTCAAAATCAGTTTTCTCAGCAGCAGCGTCTCCACCAGCAGCGCCACCAACCATTGCTACAGGAGCAGCAGCAGTTACACCAAACTCTTCTTCAATAGCTTTTACTAAGTCGTTTAATTCAAGAACGGACATTTCTTTAATCGCATCAATGATTTGCTCTTTAGTCATTATAAATTTCCTCCTTAATTTTTACATTATGTTTTATTAGTTTAGGCAGTCGCTAAATAGATTAGCTTACGCGCCTTGTTCTTCTTTTTGTTCTGCAACAGCTTTTGTTGCAAGAGCAAAGTTGCGCATAGGAGCTTGCAATACGCTGAGTAGCATAGAAAGAAGTCCTTCGCGTGATGGAAGTTCAGCAAGAGCTTTAACTTCTTCAACAGACATAACGTTTCCTTCAAGTACACCTGCTTTGATTTCTAACGCTTCATGCTTTTTCGCAAATTCGTTAAGAATTTTAGCTGGTGCAATCACATCTTCTGCACTGAACGCGATCGCATTTGGACCTGTAAGAGATTCTTCTAAACCAGAGATCTCTGCCATTTCAGCCGCGCGGCGAGTTAACGTATTTTTGAATACTTTGAACTCAACACCCGCTTCACGAAGTTGCTTACGAAGTTCTGTTACTTCACCTACTGTTAATCCACGGTAGTCTACTACAACTGTAGTCGCACTATTTTTGAATTTCTCAGCGATTTCGGTAACTAACTGTTTCTTTTGTTCAATTACACTGCTCATCTTTACACCTCCTGTAGATTTCTCCGAAAAAGAACAATCGATCTTTTTCGCTTTACCTTGTCATTCATACCTCAAAGCAAGTAAAAACCTCCACGCTTTGCAGACATGGAGGCACGAAAAGTACAGCAAGATGCTACACTATATATATTCGTATTACCTCGGCGGGAAATTAAGCTATAAAAGCCCCTGCTGTCTACGGTATAAATGTTAAATTTATTTTGCAACATATTGTATTCTATCAAATACAATTCTGATTGTCAACTTATTATTTTACAGTTACAGATGCTGGATCTACTTTGATGCCAGGAGCCATTGTTGAAGTAATCGTTACATTCTTCATGTATGTTCCTTTAGCTGCTGCTGGCTTCACTTTCATCATTGTATCAAAAATTGTGTTGAAGTTTTCAACTAATTTTTCGTTTTCGAATGATACTTTACCGATTGGCACATGAATGTTACCAGCTTTATCAACACGGTATTCTACTTTACCAGCTTTGATTTCTGCAACAGCTTTCGTTACATCAAATGTAACTGTTCCAGTTTTCGGGTTTGGCATTAAGCCTTTAGGTCCAAGCACACGACCAAGCTTACCAACTTCACCCATCATGTCAGGAGTAGCCACGATTACATCAAATTCGAACCAACCTTGTTGGATTTTGTTGATGTAGTCAGCATCGCCAACATAGTCAGCACCTGCTGCTTCTGCTTCTTTCGCTTTTTCACCTTTAGCGAATACTAAAACTTTTTGAGTTTTACCAGTTCCGTTCGGAAGAACAACTGCTCCACGGATTTGTTGGTCTGCTTTCTTCGGGTCAACACCTAAACGGAAAGCAACCTCTACTGTTGCATCAAATTTCGCAAAGTTTGTTTTCTTTACTAACTCAACTGCTTCTTCAATCGCATAAGCTGTTGAACGGTCAACAAGCTTCGCTGCTTCTTGAAATTTTTTACCTTTTTTAGCCATTATTAAAAATCCTCCTTATGTGGTTTTAGCGGAATAACCTCCCACGAATAAAGGTTGCGAGTGAAGTATATTTGACTACATCCACATCGCAACCCTCGAACAACAACTTCAACTAGACTAACAATTAGTCTTCAATCACAATACCCATGCTGCGGGCAGTACCTTCAACCATGCGCATAGCTGCTTCAACGCTAGCTGCATTAAGGTCAGGCATTTTTGTTTCAGCGATTTCGCGAACTTTATCACGCTTCACTGTTGCTACTTTATTGCGGTTAGGTTCACCAGAACCAGACTCGATACCTGCTGCTTTCTTAAGAAGTACAGCAGCTGGCGGAGTTTTTGTGATAAATGTAAATGAACGGTCTTCAAATACCGAAATTTCAACCGGAATGATTAAACCAGCTTGATCCGCAGTACGAGCATTAAATTCTTTACAGAATCCCATGATGTTAACACCAGCTTGACCAAGTGCAGGACCTACCGGTGGCGCAGGATTAGCTTTACCTGCAGGAATTTGCAACTTAACAACTTTAATAACTTTTTTAGCCACGAGACACACCTCCTTAAGTCCGTGATGTGGTATTTGGGGATTTTCCCCTCCCACTCAAATAATATCTTTATTTCAAATAAAGATGATCAATTAAAATTAGTCTCAAATTCCGAGACATACTGACTTAAAAATATTATCATTTTTTGTTTAACATTTCAAGCAGTTTTCATTTTAATTTATTTACTTGGTCGAAGTCAAGCTCAACAGGCGTTTCTCTACCAAACATGTTAACAAGCACTCTTAATTTAGCTTTGTCATGATCAATCTCTTCAACCGTACCTTCAAAATTAGCAAACGGACCTTCATTCACGATGACTGTCTCTTTCAATTCAAAGTCTATGTCTTTTCGTTTTTCATCCATACCCATCTGCTTCAAGATATTCTTTACTTCATCTGGAAGTAGCGGGGTTGGTTTCGAGCCATGACCTGCAGAGCCAACGAAGCCGGTTACTCCTGGTGTATTTCGAACAACATACCAAGAGTCATCTGTCATGACGATTTCTACTAGAACATAACCTGGGAACACTTTTCTCTTCGTTACTTTTTTCTTGCCGTTTTTAATATCTGTTTCTTCCTCTTCAGGAACGATTACTCGGAAGATTTTATCTTGCATCCCCATTGATTCTACACGCTTTTCAAGGTTCGCTTTTACTTTATTTTCATATCCAGAATATGTGTGAACAACATACCAATTCTTCTCCATTGAAAGGGACTAAGCGTCCTTCCCTCCTTTACTTGTTAAAGGCAAATTAAAAAACCCGTTGAAGCGGGCTTTTTATTGTCTCTATGATGTTTCATTATACCATATTAAAAAACAGTATATTCAAGCCTTAATAATAAATTGACCAATTACTTTGACATGGCCCAATTAATCACAGCAGAAATACCTTGGTCAACAGCTAAAAAGAAAAGAGCAAGAAACACCACTGTTGCAATAACAGTAATTGTATAGCTAGTTAACTCTTTTTTCTTCGGCCAGCTAACTTTTCGCATCTCGGAATTTACATTGCGAAAAAATTGTGTAATCTTCGACATGTTCAGAACCTCCGTATGATAACTGGCACACCGGTTCTTTACTTTGTTTGCTTATGCACGGTATGCTTGTTGCAAGTACTGCAAAACTTTTTGATCTCTAATCGTCCATCGCTCGTTGTTTTCCCCGAAGTGGAATAATTTCTTGATCCGCACTCCGAACAAGCTAAAATCAATTTATTTGCCATTGTGAAACCACCTTCTCTATCTCAATTGTAAAAAATATCATTGTTATAGAAACTAGTCAAGTGATTCCCTACATTGTAATTTCTTTAAATTCTAAATAACGTTCCAATTTACGTTTCACCCGTTGAAGGGCATTATCAATCGATTTCACATGGCGGTTTAATTCCTCTGAAATTTCCTGATACGATTGCCCGTCCAAATATAAAGCCAATACTTTTCTTTCTAAATCACTTAACAATTCATTCATTTTGTCTTCAATGCTACTGAATTGTTCTCGATTAATAATTAACTCTTCTGGGTTCATCGCTTTTGCTCCTGTAATCACATCCATCAATGTGCGATCTGACTCTTCATCATAGATGGGTTTATCCAGTGACACATAAGAGTTTAACGGAATGTGCTTTTGTCTAGTGGCTGTCTTAATAGCTGTAATAATTTGTCTTGTAATACACAATTCAGCAAAAGCCTTAAAGGTAGTGAGCTTGTCCTCTTTGTAATCACGAATGGCTTTATATAGACCAATCATTCCTTCTTGGACAATATCCTCCCGGTCCGCTCCAATTAAAAAATAAGAGCGTGCTTTTGCCCGAACAAAGTTTCTATACTTATGGATCAAGTAATCTAGAGCATCACTATTTCCATTATGAACAAGTTCTATGAGTTGCTCGTCATTAAGTGTTTCTAGCGCTAAACTATTTGAACGTTTCAAGCACACACACATCCCCTCTGCTTGCAAAAGCATAGACTAGCAATATTATACAGTACCGTTTTTTTGAACGTCAACTACTCATTTCTGGCCTCGTCGCCACTTTTCAAAAATTTCTGCCACTTCTTCACTTAACTGGATTTTCGCGTTTGGACGCTTTTCTTCAATTTTTTTTATTCTGCTGCCGATCTGTTTATTGACCGAATTAATTTCTGTAAGCAGCTCCCTCGCCGAAACTCGCAACGCTCCTTGGGCAAAGATGACCCACTGCTCTGTAAAGTCCGAAGTGGCGACTGAAATTTGGTTTTTAATATGATTGAGTTCAATAGCCAGCTTTTCAATGCGCTCATCCGCTGTTTCATTTTCTCTTGTGAAAATAACCTCTATCTTTGAATCGCGATACTTCTTTTCTGTGCCTTTTACGAAATGAGCATCAAACACGATGATTACCCGGCTGCCAGTAAACCCCTGATATTCAGCCATCCTTTCAATCAGCCGATCACGGGCAGAAGCAAGATCATGCTTTTTCAACTCACGAAGTTCTGGCCAATCTCCTATAATGTTGTATCCATCAACAATCAGGATGTTCATCTCTTACTCCCCTAGAGGATGACGTCTTCGATAAACCTCATACATGAGTAATCCTGCGGCGACAGAAGCGTTTAAAGATGTAACCCGACCAGCCATTGGCAGCTGAATAAGAAAATCGCATTTTTCTTTCACAAGACGACTCATCCCTTTGCCCTCACTTCCAATGACTAAACCTAAAGGCATTGTTCCATCAAAATTTCGATAATCATCGGCACCTTTCGCGTCCGTACCGGCGATCCACAGTCCGCGTTCTTTCAGTTCATCGATGGTTCGAGATAAATTCGTTACGCGAACAACCGGAATATATTCAATCGCCCCAGTGGATGCTTTAGCTACTGCTGCTGTTAAACCAACGGCCCGGCGCTTTGGAATAATGATGCCGTGCGCGCCCACAGCATCTGCTGTACGCATGATAGAACCTAAATTATGTGGGTCCTCAATTTCATCCAACAACAAAAAGAATGGCGCTTCTCCGCTCTCTTCTGCTTTAGCAAATAAATCATCAAGCTCTGCATAATGATAAGCAGCAACAGAAGCAACAACCCCTTGATGATTTTCATCGCTCATTTGATCTACTTTTTGCTTAGGAACAAATTGCACAAGTACATTTTGCTCTTTTGCCATTTTAATGATTTGCTGCATCGGGCCCTTTTGAGCTCCTTCAGCAATCCAAATTTTATTGATTTCGCGATCGGAGCGTAACGCTTCTAATACAGGGTTTCTGCCAGCAATAAATTCTTTTGACATATTTCCTTCCTCCTTTCCTTAAATTTCTTGATTCAGACAATACTCGATAATTTCAACAAGGCGTTGGTCTTGACCCGTTAAAAAAAGAGAACCGAGTAGCGCTTCAAATGCTGTGCTATATCGATACGTTTGTATATCGGTGTTTTTTGGTACCGTTCCGGATTTTGCATTGCGCCCTCTTCGTACAATAGCTAACTCTTCTTCGGTTAGCTGGTCCTCTTCGATCAGTTGAAATAGTATTTTCGCCTGGGCTTTAGCCGACACATATTTTGTTGCCTCTTTATGCAATAATTGCGGCTTTACCTTACCTAGTTCGAGAAGATGGCGGCGCACATACACCTCATATATACCATCCCCCATATAAGCAAGGGCCAAACTATTCATTTGTTTCGCATCTTTCAATGGTGCAAACTCTAGCATATTTATCCTCTTTTCCAGCGGATACCTTGCGGTGTATCTTCTAAAATAATATTCATTTCCTTCAACTTATCACGAATTTCATCAGCTAATTGAAAATTACGTTCTTTTCTTGCTTGAACGCGCTGTTCAATTAATGCTTCAATTTCCTCATCCAGTAGATCTGCTGCCTCAAGGCTTAATCCAAGAACGAAGAATAAATCTTCAAATTCCTTTAAGAAGGCATCAATCACTTCTGTAGAAGTGTGTTTTTCCATCAAATAGTAATTCGCTTGCTTCGATAAATCAAACAAAACAGAAATGGCATTTGCTGTATTAAAATCATCATCCATTTCTTGCGTAAAAGCTTGATGAATCTCTTGAATCTTCACAAGCCATTCAGCACTGTTCTCCGTTAAATTCGTGCTTGCTTGCTTGCGGTGTTTTAAATTTTCATAGGCCGTTTTTAAGCGGTCCAATGAAGTTTTCGCTTGTTCGAGTAACTCTTGGTTGTAATTAATTGGATGACGATAATGAACAGACAGCATGAAAAAGCGCAGTACTTGTGGATCAATTTGCTGAATAATGTCGTGAACAAGAATAAAATTCCCGAGAGATTTCGACATCTTTTCATTATCAATGTTAATATATCCATTATGCATCCAATAGCGGGCAAATGGTTGGCCAGTTAATGCCTCTGACTGAGCAATTTCATTTTCGTGATGCGGGAAAGCTAAATCCTGTCCACCCGCATGTATATCTATTGTATCACCTAAATATTTTCTTGCCATCGCGGAGCACTCAATATGCCAGCCCGGACGACCTTTCCCCCATGGACTTTCCCAGTAAATCTCACCTTCTTTTGCAGCCTTCCACAGAACAAAGTCCAGAGCTTCTTCTTTCTTCTCTCCTACATCAATGCGCGCTCCTACTTTTAATTCATCAATGGATTGCTGTGAAAGTTTGCCGTACCCATCAAACTTTCTTGTGCGATAGTAGATATCACCATCTGATTCATAAGCGAAACCTTTTCCAATCAATTGCTCAATAAACTCAATAATTAATTCAATATTTTCCGTCACACGCGGATGCACATCTGCCTTTTGGCAACCTAGGGCAGCTGTATCTTCAAAATAAGCTTTAATAAATCGTTCTGCAATCACCGGCACTTCTTCACCAAGTTCATTAGCGGCCTTAATTAACTTATCATCGACATCCGTAAAATTAGAAACAAACGTCACATCATAGCCGCGATATTGCAAATAACGTCGAACGGTGTCAAATACGATAGCAGGACGAGCATTGCCGATATGAATATAATTGTACACAGTTGGACCGCATACATACATTTTTACCTTTCCTTCTTCAAGAGGAATAAATTCTTCCTTCTTACGCGTTAAAGTGTTATACAGACGAATGGTCATTCTGATATTCTCCCTTCTGTAGCTCATTAAGTTCCTCTTTTAGTTTGTTCATTTCCTTCTCCATCGCTTGAAGGCGATCTGCTACCGGATCCGGTAAATCCCGATGATTCAAGTCTTTTTTGACTTTCTTACCATCACGAATAACAATTTTCCCAGGAATGCCTACCACAGTAGAATCAGGGGGAACATCCTTCAATACGACAGAGCCTGCCCCTATTTTCGAATTCTCTCCAACCGTAATCGAACCGAGAACTTTCGCGCCTGTCGCAATCAACACATGATCTTTCACTGTCGGATGCCGCTTTCCTTTTTCTTTCCCCGTTCCACCAAGTGTCACTCCTTGATAAATAGTGACATCATCACCAATCTCACACGTTTCACCAATCACCACGCCCATGCCGTGATCAATAAATAACCGCCGGCCGATTTGAGCGCCCGGATGAATTTCAATCCCGGTAAAGAAACGGCTGATTTGTGAGATTAGACGAGCGATGAAATAGAACTTTCTTTTATAAAAAGCATGGGCTAAACGATGACCCCAAATCGCATGTAGCCCAGAATACGTTAAAATGACTTCTAAATAGCTGCGCGCTGCTGGGTCCTGTTCAAATATCGTATCAATATCTTCTTTTAATACTTTAAACATACTCATTCCTCCCCTCATCATGTTGATTCCGATTAAAAAGCAAAACAAAAACGCCTCTGATATCTGACAGAGACGTTTTATTTACGCGGTTCCACTCTGTTTGAGAAATAGGCATGCCTATCTCCCCAACTTGAAACTGTTAACGGGAGTTCCCGCTGCAGCTTACTCTTAGTTCAGCTACAGACTCAGAGGGGCACTTCAATAATCGAGTCACTTAAATCGCTCGCAGCCGGTGACGATTCTCTCTGGAAAGCTTCGATTACCTACTTTTCCTCTTCAACGTTTTGTTATCGAATTTAATTTAACTATAATATATTACATTTAAGCGAAAATGTTAATCGATAATCTTTTGTAGACGTTCTTTTACTGTTTCTTTCCCGATCAATTCAATGGCTTTTGGTAAATCTGGACCATGCGTTTGACCCGTTACCGCTGCACGAATTGGCATAAATAATTTTTTGCCTTTATGACCTGTTTCCTTTTGAACAGCTTTCATTGCTTGTTTAATTTCTTCCGCTACAAACACTTCTAGTTCGTCTACTTTCGCCAAGAAGGAAGTCATGACTTCACGTACTTGTTCTTCTTGAAGCACCTCTTTCGCTTCCTCCTCAAAAGTGAGCTCCTTTTTAAAGAATAGCTCTGATAATTCAACAATTTCTGCTCCATAGCTCATTTTTTCTTGGAAAAGAGCAATTAATTGTTTCGTCCATTCTAGTTGATCAGCAGATGGATTTTCATCGATGCGTCCCGCTTTCATTAAATGCGGAAGAGCCAACTCGACCACTCTGTCGACATCCACTTTTTTCATATATTGATTATTCATCCACTGCAATTTTTGCTGGTCAAATAAAGCCGGGGATTTTGATAAGCGTTCCGCTGCAAAAATGTCAATAAATTCTTCTTTAGAGAAGATCTCTTCTTCACCTTGTGGAGACCAGCCGAGCAAGGTAATGAAATTGAAAAGAGCTTCCGGTAAATAGCCAAGTTCTTTATATTGTTCAATAAATTGAATAATCGATTCATCCCGTTTACTTAACTTTCTACGGCTTTCGTTCACAATTAACGTCATATGCCCAAAAACAGGCGGCTCCCAGCCAAGAGCTCGGTACACTACCAATTGTTTGGGCGTATTAGAAATGTGGTCATCTCCGCGAAGAACATGAGACATTTCCATTAAATGATCATCGATCGCAACAGCAAAATTATAAGTTGGTGTGCCATCTTGCTTCACTATAACAAAGTCAGAAATACCATCTGATTCAAACGATACTTCGCCTTTCACCATATCGTTAAATGATAAAACCTCGCCTTTTGGCACTTTAATACGGATGCTTGGCGTACGACCTTCCGCCTCTAACTTCGCTTGTTCTTCCACTGTTAAATGGCGGCACTTTCCAGAATATCCTGGCATATCCTTTCCTGCCGCTTGCTGAGCTTCACGTTCTGCTTCTAGCTCTTCCGACGTGCAATAACATTTATAAGCTTTGCCTTCTTCTAACAATTGATCATAATATTTTTTATAAATATCATTACGTTCCGATTGACGATATGGTCCATATTCCCCACCAACATCGACACCTTCATCCCAATCAATACCGAGCCAGCGCAAGTAAGTTAATTGACTCTCTTCGCCACCTTCAATATTTCGCTTTTGATCCGTGTCTTCAATTCGAATAATAAATTTTCCGCCTTTATTGCGGGCATACAAATAGTTAAACAGCGCTGTACGTGCATTCCCAATATGTAAGTGACCTGTAGGGCTTGGCGCATACCGCACGCGAATGTCATTAGCCATGCTGTTTCCTCCTCGATTCTTCCCTATAGCTTAAAATAATTATTTTTTTATTCTACCACTGTTACGGACTAGAAGAAAGGTGATTACACCGTAGGTTTAACTAAAAGAACAGTTGCTTGTGAAGCAATCCCTTCTTCTCTGCCTACAAACCCCAATTTCTCTGTGGTTGTTGCCTTTACATTTACTTGTGAAACTTCCGCTTCTAACAATTCAGAAATTCTTTGTCGCATCTTTTCGATATGCGGAGCCATTTTTGGCTGTTGCGCCATAATGGTGCAATCTATATTTCCTAAAGCGTAGCCTTTTTCCTTTACTAACTTCCAAACATGCTGCAGTAAAACAGCAGAATCAGCATCTTTAAATGCCGGATCAGTATCAGGAAAATGCTTGCCGATATCTCCTTCAGCAATGGCTCCAAGACAAGCATCAGCAATCGTATGCAATAATACATCGGCATCAGAATGTCCGAGCAAGCCTTTTTCATACGGGATTTCAATTCCTCCAATAATTAACGGGCGGCCTTCCGTTAATTGATGCACATCAAATCCTTGTCCAATACGAAACATGATTCATGGCTCCTTTATTTTCTTTTTTGAATAATAGCCTCAGCGAAGACTAAGTCCTCCGGCGTCGTCAATTTAATATTATCATAGTCACCTTCTACAATTTGAACAGGAACGTTTATTCTTTCAATCAAAGAAGCATCATCTGTTCCTAAAAAACCATCCCTTTCTGCTTGCTCGTGTGCTTGCAGAAGGAAAGAGAAGCGAAAAGCTTGTGGTGTCTGTACTGACCACAAGCTAGAGCGCTCCACTGTCTCCACAACAGTTCCACCTGTTACACGCTTAATTGTATCTTTCACAGGAACAGCAGCAATAGCTGCTCCTGAATGTTTCGCCTGCTCAACTAGTTCAGCAATCATCTTTCTCGTCATAAACGGGCGAGCCCCATCATGAACAAGAACAATATCCGGCTGATTGAGTTGCTTTAGACCGTTATATACACTTTGCTGACGTTCTTCCCCGCCTGTGACAAGCTTATAGACTTTAGATAGTTTGTATTCGCTAATTAAATCAGCAAATAACGGTTTCTCCTCTTGTTTCACCGCGAGAACAATACCTTTACAAGCCGGGTCCTTTTCAAATACTTCTAATGTATGAATAATGACCGGACGACCTTGTAGCGAAAGTAGCAGCTTATTTCTATCTGCTTTCATCCGCTTCCCCTGCCCCGCTGCCGGGATCACTACTTGATACGTCATTCGTCGATTCCCCTTTAAAGCGCTTTTTCAATCATTTTCGGCTTAGCAAAGATCATTCGTCCTGCTGATGTTTGCAGTACACTTGTCACTACTACATCAATATGCTTGCCAATATAGTCTCTTCCTTCTTCTACAACGATCATTGTGCCATCATCCAAATACGCAATCCCTTGTTTTTGTTCTTTCCCGTCTTTAATAACAAGTACATGCATTTCCTCTCCTGGAATGACTAATGGCTTGACCGCATTGGCTAAATCATTAATATTAAGCACTTGAACCTTTTGCAGCTCACATACTTTATTTAAGTTAAAATCATTCGTTACAACGATTCCATTCATTTCTTTTGCCAGCTTCACAAGCTTGCTATCCACTTCTTGAATATCTTCAAAATCCCGCTCCACAATCTCTACATCCACGGGAATATCTTTTTGAATACGGTTTAAAATATCTAACCCTCTTCGTCCTTTTGTTCGCTTTAGCGTATCAGAAGAATCAGCGATATGCTGCAATTCTTCAAGTACAAATTGAGGAATGATGATACATCCATCTAAAAAGCCTGTTTGACAAATATCCGCAATGCGGCCGTCAATGATTACACTTGTATCTAAAATTTTATAAAACTTCTTCGGTACTGCCGGCTCTTCAATAACTTCTTTTTTCTTTCCGCCTTTATTGATCGAAAAAAGACTAGTAATCTCATCCCGCTTTTTAAAGCCTACCTGAAATCCTAAATAGCCGAGCAACAATGTTAAGAAAATCGGCACCACGGTGTTCACCAGCGGGATTTCAACAGAAGACAGGGTATTCCCTGCCAAGAAAGCTACAATCAACCCTAAAATCAACCCTAAACTTCCAGAAAGAATGTCCGTCAACGGAGCCGTCACAATGCGATCCTCTAGCCATTTCACAAAACTGACGATATGATCAATCGCCCAAAAGGTCAACACATAAAACAGCATTGCTCCTAATATAGCTGCTACATACGGGTTATTAATTAAGTGAACTTGATCTAATTTAATTAATGTTAATAAGTCCGGAATCAAAATAATACCTAATGTGCCACCCAAAATAATAAAGCCCGCCTGCACAAGACGTCTTAACATTCTGCCTTCACCTCCTCATATTATTATAAACACTTTTTTCCATTTAAAACCGTTTTTTAAAAAAAACTACTTTTATTCGTTCGTTTATCTCAAAATAGTTAATTACCAAAAATAACTTTGAGCGCTTCATTGACAGTAGAAACAGCGACTGTTTCTATCCCCATAGGCACTTTCCACCCCCCTAAGTTATTCGCAGGTATAATGATACGAGTAAACCCGAGCTTAGCCGCCTCAGAAACCCGCTGCTCAATTCTTGATACTCTTCTTACTTCCCCTGTCAATCCCACTTCTCCAATAATACAGTCCGTTGGATTGGTTGGCTGATCACGAAAGCTTGAGGCAATACTGACCGCAATGGCTAAATCAATCGCTGGCTCATCTAACTTGACTCCACCTGCTACTTTCAAGTAAGCATCTTGATTTTGCAATAGTAACCCTACCCGCTTTTCAAGTACCGCCATTAAAAGTGTCACTCGATTATGGTCAATCCCTGTTGCCATTCGGCGAGGGTTTCCAAAAACCGTTGGTGAGATAAGCGCTTGAATTTCAACCAATACCGGCCGTGTCCCTTCCATAGAAGCAACAACAGTAGAACCAGATGCCCCTTGGGAGCGTTCTTCTAAAAAGATTTCCGACGGGTTCGCTACTTCTTCTAGCCCCTCTTCCTTCATCTCAAAAATACCCATTTCATTAGTAGAACCGAAGCGATTTTTTACCGCCCGTAAAATCCGGTACGTGTGGTGACGCTCTCCTTCAAAATATAACACAGTATCCACCATATGCTCCAATAATCGAGGTCCTGCGATGGAGCCTTCTTTTGTGACATGACCGACAATAAAGATGGCAATTCCATTCATTTTCGCAATTCGCATCAATTCAGCTGTACACTCACGGACTTGAGAAACGCTTCCTGGAGCGGATGTCACTTCCGGATGATACACGGTTTGAATAGAGTCAATAATAACGAAAGAAGGAGCTAACTCTTCAATAGCTGAGTGAATCAGCTGTAAATTCGTTTCAGAGTAGATAAATAGATTATCATCCTTCACGGCTAACCGATCCGCTCGTAACTTCGTCTGCTTAATCGACTCCTCACCAGAGATATATAACACTTTACTCGCTTTTGCACTTAATTGTGAGGAAACTTGTAAAAGCAGCGTGGATTTCCCAATTCCAGGATCTCCGCCAATTAAGACGAGTGACCCAGGCACAACACCTCCACCAAGCACGCGGTTAAACTCTTTTAAATCCGTCGTTACCCTTGGCTCCTGAACCGTTTCCACTTCTGATAATTTAGACGGCTTGGCAGAAACGGTTGATTCCGAATGCATAAATGTGCGCTTTGGTGTTCCTGTAATCGACACTTCTTCCACCATTTGATTCCACTGATTACATCCGGGACATCTTCCCATCCATTTCGGTGACTCATATCCGCATGATTGACATATAAATTTTGTTTTTTTCTTTGCCATATCGTATTCCTTTCTAATATACCTTATCACAAGCAAATTTAAAAAAAGGATGCACTGACTTCTTGTTGTGCATCCTTTCTTGTTCATTAAAAAGTGGATGGTTCCTTTACTTTCACGACAAACTCGTTGTTATCAACATCTACTATCACATATTGCCCCGTCAATACTTTGCCTTTTAATAACTCTTCAGATAAACGATCTTCTACTTGTTTTTGTAACGCGCGGCGCAACGGACGAGCTCCGTACTCTGGATCGTATCCTTCCTCGGCAATTTTCTCTTTTGCTTGATCTGTCAGCTCAACAATAATATTTTGTTCTTTTAATCGGCTCGTTAACTGATCAGACATCAATGTAACAATTTCTTTCAGATGTTTCTTCTCTAGAGCGTGGAACACAATAATTTCATCAATCCGGTTAAGAAACTCTGGGCGGAAAGCTCGCTTTAATTCTTCCATTACTTTGCCCTTCATATCTTTGAAATCTTGCTCCCCATCTTGAATGTTAAAACCGACATACTTATTGCGCTTCAATGATTGAGCTCCTACATTGGAGGTCATAATCAGCACCGTATTGCGGAAATCTACCGTACGCCCCTTAGAATCTGTTAAACGTCCATCTTCAAGCACTTGCAATAAAATATTAAATACATCCGGATGTGCTTTTTCGATTTCATCTAATAATACAACAGAGTATGGCTTGCGACGAACCTTTTCCGTTAGTTGGCCGCCTTCTTCGTAACCAACATACCCCGGAGGTGAACCAACTAGACGAGATGTCGAGTGCTTCTCCATATATTCAGACATATCAATCCGAATCATCGCATCCTCATCACCAAACATCGACTCAGCCAAAGCTTTCGCTAGTTCTGTTTTACCAACACCAGTTGGTCCTAAGAAAATAAATGAACCAATTGGACGTTTCGGATCTTTTAAACCCGCTCTTGCACGGCGAACTGCTTTAGAAACAGCTTTCACTGCTTCTTCCTGTCCGATTAAACGAGAATGTAAAATCTCTTCTAAGTTTAACAGTTTTTCTGTTTCTGTTTGAGCTAGTTTAGAAACAGGAATACCGGTCCAGCTAGAGACAACAATCGCAATATCCTCGACCGTCACTTCACTGTTTTCTTTTCCTTGCTTTTCTTTCCAGCTGTTTTTCGTACGCTCTAGCTCCTCACGCAGTTTTTGCTCTGAATCACGCAGTGAAGCCGCTTTTTCAAATTCTTGACTTTGGACAGCTGCATCCTTTTCATTGCGGATATTCTCTAATTTCACTTCTAGTTCTTTTAAATTTGGAGGCGTTGTAAAGGAACGCAAACGAACTTTAGAGCCGGCCTCATCGATCAAATCGATCGCTTTATCTGGAAGGAAGCGGTCGGAAATATATCGGTCTGACATTTTCACCGCTGCTTCAATTGCTTCATCCGTAATTGACACGCGATGATGTGCTTCGTAGCGATCTCTTAATCCTTTTAAAATTTGAATGGATTCGTCTAGTGTTGGCTCATCTACTTGAATCGGTTGGAAACGCCGCTCAAGCGCAGCATCTTTTTCGATATATTTACGATATTCATCAAGTGTAGTTGCACCGATGCACTGCAATTCTCCACGAGCTAAAGATGGCTTTAAAATATTCGATGCATCGATTGCCCCTTCTGCTCCGCCAGCACCAATCAGTGTATGCAACTCATCAATGAATAAAATGATATTGCCTGCCTGACGAATCTCATCCATTACTTTCTTTAAACGGTCTTCAAATTCGCCGCGATATTTCGTACCAGCCACCACTGTGCCCATGTCGAGTGTCATTACTCGCTTATTACGGAGAGTTTCCGGTACTTCATTATTAATAATTTGCTGAGCTAACCCTTCAGCAATAGCCGTTTTCCCGACACCTGGCTCACCAATTAATACCGGATTATTTTTCGTTCTTCTACTTAACACTTCAATAACCCGTTGAATTTCTTTACTGCGGCCGATCACAGGATCTAAACTTCCTTCTCTTGCAATGACCGTTAAGTCGCGAGCTAAGCTGTCTAGCGTCGGTGTATTTACATTAGAAGCTGTTCCCCCTTGATGCCCATTCGCTTCATTGCTACCTAATAATTGAAGCACTTGTTGACGAGCTTTATTTAAGCTCACGCCTAAATTACTTAAAACTCGTGCTGCTACACCTTCGCCTTCTCGAATTAACCCAAGCAAAATATGTTCTGTTCCTACATAGGAGTGGCCTAACTTTCTTGCTTCATCCATAGATAATTCTGTTACTTTTTTGGCACGAGGAGTGTAATGGACAGTTTGTGTGCTTCCTTCTCCGCGACCAATTAATTTCTCCACTTCTTGTTGAATTTTTTCCGAGCTAAGTCCAAGACCGTATAAAGCTTTTGCCGCAATTCCTTCGCCTTCTCGCACTAACCCTAAAAGAATATGCTCTGTACCTATATTGCTGTGCCCAAGACGAATTGCTTCATCTTGCGCCAACGCCAACACTTTCTGAGCTCTTTCAGTAAATCGACCGAACATCATGTCCATCCATCTCCTTTACATCAACAATTTTCTTCCATTTTCAGTCTCTCGCGAATGAGCGTCGCCCGTCTCACATCTCTTTCTTCTGGACGAAGGGCTTTCCCCGCATATTGTTGCAAGAAACCTGGCTGTGTTAAAATCATTAATTCATTCAAAATGCTTCTTGAAATGTGTTGAATATATCCAATATCAATTCCAAGCCTTACATCAGAAAGACATTGAGCCGCTTCCTTCGTTTCAATAATACGGCTATTCGTTAACACGCCATATGACCGAAACACTTTATCTTCCAAGCGAATAGCAGAGGTGCTCATTAACATCTCTCTAGCGGATTGTTCTTGCGCAATCAGCTGATGAACTACACTCAATAAGTCTTCTACAATATCAGCTTCAGATTTCCCAAGTGTAAGCTGGTTAGAAACTTGAAATATATTCCCTAACACTTCGCTGCCCTCACCATAAATTCCTCTAACAACTAATCCCAATTGATTAATTGCCGGAATAATTCGATTCATTTGTTGGGTGAGCATTAAACCGGGAAGATGCATCATCACCGATGCTCTCAAGCCAGTTCCAACATTCGTAGGGCAGCTAGTTAAGTAACCTCTTTGCTCATCAAAAGCAAATTGCACCTGCTCTTCAATCGCATCATCAATGGCATTAGCCTTTTCTAATGTCTCTTTTAGCTGTAGGCCTGGTGACAAACATTGAATTCGAATGTGATCTTCTTCATTGATCATTACACTAATGTCTTCCATATCCGACAGCAAAACGGCCCCATAAGGAGAGGAATCCGCCAGCAGAGGACTAATTAAGTGTTTCTCTACTAATACCCTTTTTTGCAAGGAAGACATACTTTCCATCGTTAGTAGTTCCATAGAAGCGTAAGATTGTGTAGCCTTCGCAATTTCTTCTGTCATTTTTGCTGCTTCTTCAGCGGTTAATAAGAACGGAAACTTATATTGTGCTAAGTTCCTAGCTAATCGAACTCTTGAGCTTAACACAATATCAGAATGAGGCCCTTCACTGCTCATCCATGAGCTAACAGCCTGATTAATAAATCTTTCTAGAGACATCAAGACTCTCCTCCTTCAAAGTGTAAATTTTTTTCAAGAGAGCGAATTTTGTCTCGTACTTCTGCTGCTTGCTCAAATTCTTCATGCATGATCAACTGCTGAAGTTCATCTTTAAGCATTTCTATTTCTTTTTTTAAGTGAAGAGTCCCACCCATCCGTTCAGGAATTTTTCCTACATGCACATTATTGCCATTTTGAAGCCTTTTTAAAATAGGACCTAGCTGGTCATGAAAGCTTTCATAACAATAAGGACAGCCGAACTTCCCCATATTAACAAATTGCTGAAAGGTTACTTGACAATGATCACATTTTAATGGTTTTTGTTGAGGATATTGAGCAGGCTTTGATGAAAAAAGGGAATCGAGATTAAACAAGCCGCTAAATAAATTATTAATCGAAAATTGAGGATGACCACTCATCATATATTGTTCCCCTTTTTCGTGTGCACATCTTTCACATAAGTGCGATTCCGTTTTTTCGCCGTTTATCGTTTTCGTAAAATGCAAAGTAGCCGGTCTTTCTTTACACTCTTGGCAAATCAAAACAGCTTCCCCCTTTATTTATATTTTAATGACATTAACATAGCGATCATCATTCTCGCTCGAAGCTCATCTCGGTCAGGAAGATCAATATACAAAACCGAACGGTCCATTACACTCATCATGATTTTTGCTTCTCGAGTTGAAATGACTTCCTCCTCTACTAAGCGGGTGATAATATCATCGGCGTTGGATTGTGAAAGTCTTTTGCCAACGAGAGCAATAATTTGATCAATCAAATCCTGCTGGTCATGAATTTGCACTTTAATAATTCGAATGTATCCTCCCCCACCTCTTTTACTTTCAACAATATACCCTCTTTCTATCGTAAATCGAGTGTTAATGACATAATTAATTTGTGAGGGAACACATTGGAATTTATCAGCGATTTCATTTCTTTTTATTTCTACTATTTCACTGCCGCTCGTTTCTAAAACCCTTTTTAAGTAATCTTCAATGATGTCAGATATATTCCGCACCAATACCTCCTCCATTTCTGACTTTGACTATATTTGACGTTAATTATACATGATGAGGTTTGTCTATGGCAATTTATATGTATAGCTTAGTATGAACAAATTTCTCTACTATCATTCGATTTTTATATGTTTTCATAAAGCGATAAATAAATAGGCCGATCCCCAAAATTTGTTTTGGACATCAGCCTATTCTTCGATGATATGTAGCTTATTTACTAGTTGTTCATAACTTGCGGGTCATATGAAAGCACCGTTTCATACATGGAGACTTGGTTGCCAATGACGTAATCTTTTTTCTCACGTTTAGCATGATGAGCCGCACGGAATGCCTCACTCTTTGTCCATCCTAAAAATGCCTCTTTATTCTTCCACGTTGTACATACGCGATATTCTTCATACTCTTCTAATCCCTCTGTGCGCAAGATCTCCATACGAATAAACCCTGGAGACTGTTCAATACCTTTTCGTTCTTTAAACCCCTTCAATAATTCCTCACCATAGCCTACTTGTACGTGAATTGCATTTGTTACAACAAACATCTTCATCTTCCTTTCTTTGTTTCTGTTATAATAGCGGGGCGCTTATATAAACTCCCTCACTTTAGTTAAACGGCTTCTTACTGCACGCTTTCTCCTCTTTACCGCACACTTTTTTCGGAGTGAAAAATGGCTTGTTGGCCCCTTGAAAAATATCTACTTCGATTCCGAAAACATGTTGAAACATTTGCTGACATAAAACACATTCCGGCGTGCCATCATACTGAATTTCCCCTTGCTTCATCACGATTAAGCGGTCGCTATACTGAGCAGCTTGATTCATATCATGCAATACCATCACAATCGTCATTCCGAATTGCTCATTTAAGCTTTTGACCAGTTCCATTACCTCTAGCTGATGCACAATGTCGAGAAAGGTTGTCGGCTCATCGAGAAGAAGAACTTTAGAACGCTGAGCCAATGTCATGGCAATCCAAGCTCGCTGGCGCTCACCTCCAGATAATGAATTCAACAAACGCTGCTCATATCCTTCTAGTTTTGTAACAGATAATGCCCATCCAATGATGTCTTCGTCTTCCTTCTCAAAACGGTCAAGCCACTTTTTATGAGGCTGCCTTCCAAACTCAATTAACTCGCGAATCGTAATGTCTAATTGATAATCATGCATTTGTGGAAGCATGGCTAGTTTTTTAGCAATGTTTGTACTATCCATCGTGTGAATACCTTTTCCATCAAGCACGATTTCCCCTGTTTCCGGTTGCAGTAAACGAGAAATCAACCGTAAAAGCGTAGATTTCCCAGAACCGTTAGGACCAATTAAACTAACAATTTCCCCCTCACGAATTTGGATATCCGCATTTCGTATTTGAAAAAAGCGGGAATGAGTATAGGTAATATCTTTAGCGTTTAGCACCGTTGTCTCCTCCTTTCTGCACTAATAATAAGAAGAATGGTCCACCTAAAAACGACAACAAAATACCAACCGGCAATTCAATTGGATCAAACCAGCTTCTTGCAATTGCGTCGGCACATACAAGCAAAATACCTCCTCCTAGACAAGAAAGCGGGACAACGTAACGATCATCATTTCCAACTAACAATCGTATCGTGTGCGGAACAATTAATCCGATGAATCCAATTAAGCCAGAAACACTCACTGCAATCCCAGCAAGCAAAGTACTGACTACAATTAAGAAAAAACGACTTCTTTCTACATTATGGCCAAGTAACTTCGCCATCTCATCGCCAAGCATTAAGACGCGGAGCTGCTTAATTCCGAGAAAAGCAAGAAGTAACGCACCCACTGCATAGTAAACAATCATATGAACATGCGCCCAACCAACACCACTAATTCCTCCAGCTAACCACGGCAATACAGATTGCACTTTATCACTATGCAGTAACATTAGTGCTGACATCAAAGCACCAATTAACGCATTAATGGAAATACCGACTAAAATAATTCTTGAGGGCGAGGCTCCTTTTTTCCATGAAAGTCCGTATATAAGCAACGCCGTGACCAATGCCCCTAAAAAAGCGCCCAGAGGCAACAGCGCCATATGCTGCGGAAACAAAATGATAATAATCGTTGCCACTAAGCCGGCACCCGATGAAACCCCTATGATACCAGGATCAGCTAAAGGGTTGCGCATAACACCTTGCAATAAAGACCCTGATGTAGCTAAACACATACCGACTAAGAAGCCAATTAATACACGAGGAATACGCAAATCCCATACAATTCGATGCACAGTTGAATGTTCATCACCTATTCCTTCGATCATCTCACGAACGGAAAAAGACAAACTTCCTGCCACTAATCCATAGAGAAAAGTGAAGACAGTTAACACAAGAAGAATAAAGGTGAGCATCCACCTATTTTTCGCAAATGGATGCTTCTGTTTCCCAGTATTTTCAGTAACAGCTTCTTTTTGCATGGATATCATTTCCTCACATCTTGCAAGCTTTGAGCCATAAAATCTACTGCTTCCACAATATGTGTACCAGGATTAGATCCAAATAAATGCGGTGGAAGAACAACAACACGCTTTTGCTTGACAGCCTCAAGGTTTTTCCACGCGTCATTTTTCATCATCTCGCCTTCAAACGCTTTCTTTACCCCTTCTGGATCTCCATGTGTAATTAAGAAAATAATGTCTGGATTTGCTTCAATGATTCGCTCTGTACTGAGCTGGGCATATTGCGGAAATTCCTTCGTTTTTGGGAAGTCAACTGCAATATTTTGTCCCCCTACTTTGTCTAAAATGTCACCTGATAGAGAAGTAGGTAATGCCACCAAATACGAACCAGGTGCTCCATAAACTAGTAACGCTCTCACATCTCCTGCTGTGTCGTACGCTTTCAGTTGATCATCGATGTTTTTGTTTAATTCCTTTGCTTTCTCTTCTTTTCCTAATAACATTCCGTATAAATCAATACTCTTTTGGATATCTTTAATAGAATTTGCCGATGACACCATCACTTTTATTCCTTGACTCTCTATGGTTGGAATATGTTTCTCTAATCCGCTACTGAGCACAAAAAGCTCCGGTTTGACACTGGCAATTCTTTCGAAATTCGGTTCATGTGCATTGCCCATTTCCTGAATACCTTGTAACTCTTTACTAAGCGGTAGTTTTGTATTAGGGCGACCAACAACATTTCCGCCTAATGTATGGATAATATCCATGTCACCCACACTTAACGTCGCAATACTTTTTGACGGGTGCTCAAAAGTAATAGTTTGTCCTGCAAAATCAGTAACGGCAATTGCTTGCTTTTCTTTCTTCTCTGCTGTTTTCTCTTCTTTTGTACCGCAGCCTACTAATAAAAAAAACATAGAGCACATGATACTAAGAAACATTATGTACCTTTTCATTTCCACACTCCTAATTGATAATGATAATCACTTTTATTAATTATTTTAATGATAAAGATTATCATTGTCAATAGATGGTTTGTTTTTCTTTTTGGTTTAGCTGCGCTCTATTCGATGGTGGACCATTTGTATTTTAAAATGAGGTGAAAAAAGCATGTTGGATTGAGCGTTGTAACGGAAGAAAGAAAGTTCGTTGCCCAGTAGATGAGGCACCGGTGAGGTCTCTCTTACAAGACCTTTAAAGCTGGCATAAGACGACAAACGATTAGCAGCGTGGTGCAAATGGTACCAAATGAAGTATTACCAACAATATAATGAAAAGAGCTAATCTTTCTCGTTCCTTCATTTGGAAGTAAAAAAACGACTCAAAAATTTGTTTTTCAACAAATTTTTGAGTCGTTTTTTTTAATTAGTGCCTGGCAACGTCCTACTCTCACAGGGGGAAACCCCCAACTACCATCGGCGCTGAAGAGCTTAACTTC
>NZ_JADHDW010000013.1 GCF_016820555.1 Bacillus sp. REN10
ATACTGATTGGCGATTTTCCACAGACTGTCCCCAGATTGGACGATATGCGTCACTTTCGAACTCGAACTCACTGGTGGTTTTGGTTTTTCCACTGGTTTTGGTTTTTCGACTGGCTTTGGAGCCGGAGTCGGTTTCGTTGTAGACCCTTTTGGTGTAATGATCAGCTTTTGACCGATCGTTAACGCATCCGTTTTTAATTGATTGTCTTTGCGAATTTGTTCGATCGTTGTGCCGTATTTGTTCGCAATCTTCCATAAGCTGTCCCCTGTTTGGACAATATGAGTCACTGAACCGCTCTTTCCTACTGTTTTAGGCGTACCTTGATCGACTAGTTTCCCGCCTATCTTTGTAACTGCTGCAGTGACTTCTTTTTCTGTT
Source organism: Bacillus sp. REN10 (assembly GCF_016820555.1). Classification (GTDB taxonomy): domain Bacteria; phylum Bacillota; class Bacilli; order Bacillales; family Domibacillaceae; genus Bacillus_CE. Next base: position 380 of record NZ_JADHDW010000013.1, read on the forward strand.
GGGCTTACTGTATTTACTTGAGGTGATGCGGAACTTGTTTCAACACCTTCTAATTTAATTGATTGTTCGGTCTTTTTATTAACTTCCTTATTTGTGACATCATTTTCTAGGGACTCGTCCTTCTCTTCCACTGTGGTCAAGTGCTGCGGTCGACCACTTTCATCAAGAGTTGGGACGATCATTTGCTGGCCCATGTATAAGTCATCAGAGGTAAAGCCATTTTTGCTTTTCAGTTGTTCAACTGATACTTGAAATTTTTTTGCAAGTGAATAAATCGTATCACCCGGCTTCACTGTATAAGAAGCGGCACAATCGCAAGCCTTCGCTTCCTCTGGCTGAGCAAACATCGATACAGCAGTTAGTGAAACAGCTAAAGTCGCACCAATCCATTTAGAATTTCGCTCATAAGCTTTTGCCTTTTTTAACCTAGCAATTCTCTCTTGGCGAGTTCCCATTTTCTCGTGTTCCATACTCTTCTCCCCGTGTATTCTTTTTTTTTCAAAAAAAGAGAACATTGAAATATTTGTCTTTGTATCAATATTCTCCACAATAGGAAATATTACATCTAAATTAAAAAAACGACAAACTCATAAAAATAATGTCATGACGATAAAATATATATCTAAAATACTACAAATCTAATTCGTTATGAGTCTATGTTTCTAATCGTTTCACAAACTCTTTAAACGACGAAATCGATATAAAACAAGGGATTGATCAAATCGAGTAGGTAAAAAGGGGGATTTAGTAAAATTTATCCAGTTAGGAACAATTTTAATATTTAGGAAAAAGATATTAATTTCAACACGTCCGTTCTTCTCACTGGATGTAACATAATTAATTACCTTATGATTAAACTAAAAAGACCAATATATCCACCATTTAAATAGTAGATATGTTGGTTTTAACTTGATTTAAAACTCTACCTTTTTACTATGTTTCCAAAAATAAATCACTACATTAGCTACACTTAAGCTTACTACACTAATAAACAGATAAAAAGTGACTTCATCACCGCCTAAATTCAACTCATCTACAATGATCCCTTCCAAGTAAAGAAGAAGAGCGGAGCTGAAAACGCTAATGGCACATATGCTTATCACAAACAATCCATTGACTGCTTTCTCAGTGTATTTGTGAAAAATCACGGTTAACAACAATAGAGATAAAATCACAATAAATGAAAAGAACACGGGTCTTAAATACGCAAACGTTGCAAACTGATCCATAGTATCTCTCCTTTTACAAGCACTGTTCACTTCCTTATTTTAACATGTGATTAGTAATAAAATGTTCATTTCTTTGTATTATCAAAAAAAGAAACCCACATAGATATTTAGCATCCATGCAGGTTTCCTTGGTCTTTCTGTTATTTCTGTCCTTGTTTTCGAAGCTTTACCGTCAGAGCAAGCATGACAACAGTAATGATCATAAAAGCAATCACGCTCCAAAAAACCCATGAAGTGGCTCCTTCAATTTGATAAGCGACATACGCCGCGAATCCAAGAACAAATAAGTATAAAAAACGACCGAAAATTAAAAAATAATGTTTTTCCATGTCTTGACTATAGCAAAAGCATACCGAAACGGCAATCGTTTCTAGCCTCACGCGTTCATAGGCCGAGGCTCTGATCCTAAATCAAGGATGTGATGGGCCCTGGCGATCGTATTGAGGCGATGAGCAATTGTGATCGTCGTTCGTCCTTTCATTAGGCGGTCTAGCGCTTGCTGGATATGCAGTTCAGTGATCGTGTCGATGCTGCTTGTCGCTTCGTCTAAAATTAAAATGGCTGGGTTGGCTAAAATCGCTCGAGCAATGGCAAGCAGTTGCTTTTGCCCTTGGCTGATACCGCTCCCTTCATGCTTTAGCTTCGTATCATAGCCATCAGGCAGCTTCATAATAAACGAATGGGCATTCGCTTCCTTTGCCGCCTGCTCTACCTCTTCATCTGTCGCATTTAGCCTTCCGTAACGAATATTTTCACGGATCGTTCCTTCAAATAAAAACGTATCTTGTAGCACAAATCCCATATGCTTTCGTAAATCTTGCCGCGAGATGTTTGTGCTTTCTTTCCCATCGATCAAAATCTTCCCCTCATCTGGGTCATAAAAACGAGCGAGCAAGTTAATAATCGTTGTTTTCCCTGCTCCAGTCGGTCCAATAAGAGCTAACATTTCACCAGGACGCACAGAAAAATTAATATCGCGGATCGTCTTCTGCCCTTCCACATAAGAAAACGATACATTTTGAAATTCAATCTCCCCGCGAATCGTCTCCACCTTTTCTAGTGTCTTATCATCTTGTTCTTCTGGCTTCGTATCCATAATATCAAAGACACGTTCTGCTCCGGCAATGGCAGACAATAACGTATTAAATTGATTCGCTAAATCATTGAGCGGGCGGGTAAACTGCCGAGCATACTCCGCGAATATGACGATCGTTCCAACAGAGATCATTCCTTTGAAAGCGAGCCAGCCTCCTGCGCCGGCGATTAACGCAAAGCTTAAATTATTCAGCACATTCATCAGCTTCGGAATAAACCCTGAATACGTTTGCGCCCAATACCCTGTTTGCTTTAATTGGGCATTTCGCCGAGCAAATTCCACTTCAATTTTCTCTTCTTGCGAAAACATTTTGACAATATGTTTGCTTGAAACAGCCTCTTCAATATAGCCGTTTAATTCCCCTAAATGGCGCTGCTGCTCTTTAAATAGCTTGCGCGTCCGAGTAGTGATCCACTTCATTCCAATATACATGAGAGGCACAATGAATAATGTGATTGCAGTCAGCAAAGGACTGAGCGACAACATCACAATCACCGCTCCCGTCAGCGTTAATACACTAGAAACAACTTGAATAACCGAGCTATTGAGTGTGCTGCTGACATTTTCAATATCATTGGTCACTCGGCTCATCAGCTCTCCATGTTGCCGCCGATCGAAAAAGGATAACGGCAGTTGATGCAGATGATCAAACAGCCCTGTTCTCATTTCAAATACGGTCTTTTGAGCGATTCCGGCCATCCAATAATTTTGCAAAAAGATCGTCAATGAATACAGAAAGTAGACAAGCCCTAATTGAAAGAGTAAAGAAAGTAATCCCTCTTGATTGCCAGTGACGATAAACTCATCAATCGCTACCCCGACGAAATACGGCCCAAGCAGCCCAAGTGCCGAACTGGCAACGACCATTATGACCACGAGAAAGAGCAAACCTTTTCTTTTCGCTAAATAGCTCGAAAGCCTTTTTAATGTGTGCGTCATATCTTTAATTTGCGGCTTCGGTCCGCCTCTAGCGATGTGTCTTGGCATATGGCAGCTCCTCCTCTCTCGATTGGGACGCATTCAGCTGCTGATATAATTCCTGATGTTGTAACAGCTCGTCATGAGTACCTTTTGCGAGCAGGCGGCCATTTTCTAATAACAGAATTTGATCCGCTTGCTGAGCAGTGCTAATTTTTTGCGTAATAATAAGTGTTGTACATGTTTCTTTTTTCAACGCGTCCAGCATGTTCGCTTCCGTGCGAAGATCGAGCGCGCTTGTGCTGTCATCTAACAAAAGGATGAGCGGCTTGCGAATTAACGCTCGAGCAACGGATAGCCGCTGCTTTTGCCCTCCGGATAAATTCACACCCTTTTGACCAATCATCGTATCAAACTGATCCGGCAATCCTTGAATCATGTCATAAATTTGCGCTTTCTTCGCCGCTTCGATCATTTCATCCATGGTTGCGTCCTCTTTACCCCAAGCAATATTTTCCCGAATCGTTCCGGTAAATAAATGAGCTTCCTGCGGGACAAAGCCGATTTGTTCTCGCAAGGATGCTGACTGTACCTCAGCAATATCTTGACCATCGATCTGAATCGTGCCATGATCAGGCTCATATAATCTTGGAATTAAATAAAACAACGTCGACTTCCCTGAGCCTGTAGCGCCCATAATAGCGGTTGTTTCTCCTGGCTGAACAGTAAAGGTGAGATCCTTTAACACCGGCTCCTCGCTTCCCGGGAAAGAGAATGACACGTGATCCAATTCAATTTTCCCGCCTTTTGCTTGAAAAGGACTTCCTTTTAAACGTTGGTCCGCCTGCTCTTCTGGTTCCTCCAGCAGCTCGCCAATCCGTTCCGCTGAAGCCTTTCCTCTAGAGAAGATCATTATAATAAATGTGAAAATGGATAACGAAGAAATGATTCTCGTTGCGTAATTAATGACTGCCACAATGTCTCCAGTTGTCGCCGTTCCCGCTTGAAACTCAGCAAACCCAAACCATAATATAAATAGTAAACTACTATTCATCACAAATAGCAAAACAGGCGTCGTTGTTTCCACCATTCGCACGACACGAATCGTTTGCTTCATCAATTGTTCACTCGCTTCTGTAAAGCGTGCACTTTCATGCTTCCAACGAAGAAACGCTTTAATTAAACGAATCCCTGCTAAGTTTTCTTGCATCACATTATTCACATGATCAAGCCGTTGCTGTACTGAACGAAATAAGTTTGAGCTTTTTTTCATTCTTGTTAATAAAAAAGCGACCATCAACGGAACGGTCACGAGCAAAATAAGCGTCAATTTCACATGAACGAGCAGAGCCATCACCGTTCCAAAAAGAATCATCAACGGCGCACGAAGCATAATCCGCAAGCTCATAAACACCGCATTTTGCAAAAGAGTCACATCGGTTGTCATGCGAGTAATCAGCGAGGAAGAGGCAAAACGATTGTAACTAGCAAATGAGAAGGATTGCACTTTCTCAATCATTTTCCCCCTTAAATCAAAGCCAAAGTTTTGGCCGACGTGAGCCGCGACGAAGGAATTAATAATGCCTGATGCAAAAGCGAACAACGTCGTCCCTAGCATCAATGCTCCCCACTTATAAATAGCTGTGAGATCTCCCTTCACTACGCCCTCGTCAATGATTTTGGCCATCAACAACGGATGAGTAAGCTCGACAGCTAATTCTACTAACATGAGCAGCCAGGCAAGCATCATCAAATATTTATAAGGTTTTAAATAGGAAAATACCGATCGCAAGGTAGCACCACCCTTCATTTGAAAAAAATTCTCAATTATATTTTTTCCCAGTATAGTTCACCGGTTCGTTTTTTTCAAATTCGAGCATGTTCACATTCCTTTGTTGCGTTAATACATAATAGACAACCATTCCTACTAAAATATAAAAGCAGCCATAAAAATAAAGTGTGCTAAAGCTCATCTTCGTCACAGTAAGCCCAATTACAAAAGAGCCAAGTCCAATTCCTAAATCAAATAGCGATAAAAATGTCGCCGTCGCGAGTGCCTTTTTCTGCGGCGGTGCCTGTTGAATCGCAATTGTTTGAAAGCTTGGAAATAACGTTCCCCAGCCTAGTCCAATTAATCCGGCCGCTGTCAAAAAAGCCCAGACAGTCGATACTTGGCTCAACAATAACATTCCCACAGCAAATAAAAAGATCGCTGGATAAACGATGACATGCGCTCCGTGTTGGTCAAACCATTTTCCCGTAAACGGACGTGATAACAATAATATAACGGCATAAACAACAAAGAAATAACTCGCTACTTCACCTAGCTGCAACTCTTCTGCATAGACCGATACGAAGGATAAAATGGAGGCATAAACCGCTGAGAAAAACATGCCAACAATCGCAATCGGCAACGCTGAAAATTCAAATAAATCGCGGGCGCGCAATTGGACATCAAAAATCGACAGCACTCCCTGACCAGATCGCTGTTCACGACGATCAATCAGCCCCCCTGCCATTAGAGCAAGTCCAGAAATGATGACACATAGAACAATCATCGTAAAGCTGCCCCATTTTTGCATCGCTGTCAATCCAAGAAACGGTCCAATAACCATCGCTAAATTGGTGGACATTACATAATACCCCATGCCTTCTCCGCGTCGAGAATCCGGAATAATATCAGCGACCATCGCTCCAGTTGCCGTTGTCGCCATCCCAAAACCAATCCCATGAAAAAATCGCAATGCAAGCAAGCTCCATAAAGAATCGGGCACAAAGTAGAGCACCGATGCAAGCAGAAAGACGAATTGTGAAGCGATCAATATTTTCTTTTTCCCAAACCGTTCAATCCACTGTCCTGTGAACGGTCGAACAAGAATCGCTGATAATAAGAAGAGCGTCGTCACTAAACCGGCCTCACTTGGCGAGCTGCCCATGTCTTGCAGTGCATACACCGGCATCGTCACTAACAGCATATAAAAAACGATAAATAACAAAAAATTACTTCCCGACACACTAAGAAAATCTTTTGTCCATAAAGCAGGCTTATTCATCTCCATCCCCTTCTTTCTGTTCACTCGTTAATACGAGAAGCCAATCGGACACAAGAAGATACAATTGCTGTTGCAGCTCTTGCGGAAAATGGGCTAACAGCTCTTTATTAGCCGCAAGAATCTCTTTTTCCCACACTGGGTATTCTTTCTCTGCTTGTTCCGTCAATTGAATAATTTTGACACGCTTATCCCGGCCTGGTACTTGCTTCACATATCCTTGCTTCACAAGCCGCTGAATCGTCCGTGTCATCGGCGGTGCTTCCACAGCCAAATAATCGCACAACTCAGTCTGCGTTAAACTGCCTTTCTGCTTTAAGACATACAGCACAGACCATTGTGCACTATACAGCCCATACGGCTGCAACACCGTATTCACCCGCTTCGTCAATTGCCTTGACAGCTGATGAAGCGCATGAAACAAAACATGCGAATCCATGAAAACACCCCTTTTATTTACCTAGGTAACTATTAACCATCTCTAAATTGTAGCATATTTTTCGAATGACGAAATAATGAATAATAAAAAAGCCGACCCATAAAGAGTCGAGCTTTCTAATTAATATATTCGATCTTGCGGACGTAATTGGTCAACTGGAGCAAATACCTCTAGATGACGATATAAATTTTCAAAGTCAACCGGTGACGCTCCGCCCAATTCTCCATCAAGATTAATTAATATTTTCTCCGGCGAATGAACTTTAATTCGATTAGCCTTCGTATAAATGACGTGTTCATCTTGAAGATGCTCTCCCCGTAAAGCAAGGCTGGCGATGCGAATGAATTCCGCTAAATTCGTCTTTTTCAAAATGAGCAAAGAAAATAAGCCATCGTTGACCGAGGAATCTGGTGCTAATTTCTCAAAGCCGCCGACAGAATTCGTCAAAGCGATCAAGAAGAGCATCACTTCTCCTTCGAATAGCTTGCCATCATATTCAATCGTCACTTCCGATGCTTTAATGGACGGAAGCATTTCGATGCCTTTTAAATAATACGCCATTTGACCAAGCATCGTCTTTAACTTGCTAGGCACTTCATACGTCAGCTCCGTTAAACGGCCGCCGCCTGCGATATTAATAAAATAGCGGTCATTCATGCGACCGATATCAACAGGAATCGTATCTCCATTGATGATCACATCTACTGCGGATTGAATATTATCTCGCGGAATATGAAGTGCACGGGCAAAATCATTCGTTGTGCCCATCGGAATGACACCAAATTTCGGACGATATTCCTGTTCAGCTAAGCCGTTCACTACTTCATTTAATGTCCCATCTCCACCGGCAGCAATCACGATATCATATTTGCGCTCCACAGCAATTCGAGCCGCATGCGTCGCATCTCCTTCTCCCGTTGTTGCATGAGTAGAAGTTTCATAGCCCGCCTGTTCGAGTTTTTGTAACACTTCCGGCAAACTTTTTTTAAAAAGCTCTCGGCCTGAAGTAGGATTATAAATAATTCTTGCTCTTTTCATTTGTCTCCATCCTAGTCTTCATGTAAGATTATGTTTATTTTTCCCAATATAACACTTGTGTTAATATCTTACTACTTTTCAACTAAAAAAGCTATTTTTCGAACAATTCAACGCCCCTTTGTTCCAAAAAAACAAGCGATTCTTCCACGCCCTGTTCATCGACTTGGAAAGCTTCTGCTACGGCCTTCAGCCACATTTCCTTCTCTTTAAAATGGTGAGCGCGAATATCTCGGTAATTCATCACCTTTAATGTTTCATTCCGTAAAAAATAACAGTTATTCCCCTGAAAACGAACAGCCGATATTCTCCGCATTGTGATATTGTTATCGTGATCTTGAAACGACGAAGCAGCCTCTTCGATGATTTCTTCTTCCGTTAAAGGGAGCCAATGAATGTGCTTCGTCACAAACGTTTTCCCATTCGCTCGGCGCTCTAGTAAAAATTGATTCTCTCCGCGGCTCGTAAAAATGATCTCTTCTCCAAAGCCATGGAGCACATGACAATGACGGCTCTCTAATTCAATCGGCCTAGTCATCGGCGAACCGTAACCGACATCGACATAATATCGGCTATGATCAATCGTCACCATAATGGCAGCATGACCAGGAAGAACTCGAACAAATGAACAATGAAAGCCAAGCTTTTGCAGCAGCCGGGCAAAATTGATATTTAACGAGTAGCACGTTCCGCCCCAGCCTCTCTCTTGTAAATTTCGAACAAACACATCAAAGTCCGGCACGTGCTGGCTCCCTTGATTATAATAATGAAACTTGCTGAACGTTTCATACGGAATAAATGATAAATGATGCTGTATCAGCCGCTGTAAATAATTTAGACTTGGCTTCTCTCTGCCAATTTTCAGCCGGTTTAAATAACCTGATACGACATCCATTTGTCTCCCCCCTCATAATAGTGACCAAAAAATGAGTCAAAACTAGTCGAAACAGATCACGTCTTATACAAAAAAACAGGCTAGGATTGTTTCCTGAAGCCTGTCCATCGTTAAATTAATTTCTCGGTTAGAGCTGTTTTCATACTTCGATACACTTCTTGCCATAAGCCTTTTTCCGTTAGAAAGGCTTCAGTTAACTCTTGATACATCTCTTTTTGCTTTTCCTCAAACAATTCATGATCAAGAGGCGGCAAAGCAGATCTCTTGCTAGTAACTAATTCTTGAACAGCTTGTGCACGCGGTCCCCATACCGCTTTCTCTCCATCCTCCTCGTTAAAGAAAATGATGATCGGAATCGCACGTGATGTTCCATTCGTTAAATATTGGTCCATCAACTCTAAATTTTGATCTCTATATAGAATCCGGACATCGATGTGTGCATGCCGGGCAAGCTCAAGAAAAACCGGAACATTCATCATCGCATCCCCACACCAATCCTCTGTGATGACGATGGCTTTTAAGTTCTCCTCCTGCAATCGGGACAAAAAGGATGCCTCCGTCTTCGGCAATTCAAAACTAGATTGAATGCGCTTCACATTTTCCTTATTTTGCTCCATTTGCTCCACATACTGCTCTGATGGTAGTCCTTTTTCAAACCAATCTTTCAAGGTCATAACCTGTGCCTCCATATCAATTCTAAAAATAGAATTACCTGTTATATATTCTATATTTTTTGAATAAACCCTTCAATTATCACATATTTTTGCAAAAACGGTTGATTTAATTATATAACAATCTTATAATTATAAAAAATAATTAATATTTATGTAACGAGATAAATAAAAATACACTAGGAGGTTCCCATGAAAGCTGCTGTTATTGGAGCAAGCGGATATGGTGGAATTGAACTTATACGTCTTTTATCCAATCATCCGAATTTTCACCTTGATGCTATTTATTCATCGAGCAAAGACAAGGTACCTGCAACAGAAGAGTACCCTCATTTGCTTAATATTTGCTCTTTACCATTACTGAAAATTGATACCGAAAAAATTACGCAAGAAGCGGATGTTGTCTTTCTTGCTGTACCATCTGGAGCGGCTGGGACACTCGCGCCGCAACTGCTGGCAAACAATACAAAAGTCGTTGATTTATCAGGAGATCTCCGCCTGAAAAATCCAGAAAATTATAAAAAATGGTACAAAAAAGAACCAGCTGCTGTTGAAATGCTAGAGCAAGCAGTATACGGCTTAACCGAATGGAACCGTGAAAACATTCAAGAAGCTACTTTACTTTCTAACCCAGGATGCTATCCGACAGCGACGTTATTAGGATTGGCACCAGCATTGCAAGCAAAAGCCATCGACCCTTCATGGATCATCATCGATGCTAAATCTGGTGTATCCGGCGCTGGCCGCGGATTATCACAAATGGTTCACTTTGCTGAAATGAACGACAACTTTAAAATTTATAAAGTAAATGAACATCAGCACATTCCAGAAATTCAGCAACAATTGAACTTATGGGACGAAACAACAGGACCGATCACATTCTCTACCCATTTGCTTCCGATTTCACGCGGCATCATGTCTACCATTTATGCCCCGTTGAAAGAATCGATGTCAGCAAAGCAGCTGCATCAAATATATGAAGAAGCCTATCAACATGATCACTTTGTCCGCGTCCGCCCTCTTGGAGAGTTTCCGGGCGTCAAGGAAGTTGCAGGATCTAATTTCTGTGATATCGGAATTGATATAGATGAACGAACAAACCGCGTCACAATTGTGGCCGTTATCGATAATTTAATGAAAGGGGCAGCAGGGCAAGCCATTCAAAACGCCAATTTAATGTTCGGCTTTGAAGAAACAGCTGGTTTAAAAGGCTTCCCGATGTTCCCGTAGGAGGAAACAAACATGTCAGCTATTAGTGAAATAACAAACGGCTCACTGATCTCACCAAAAGGCTTTGCCGCTGCTGGAGTGAACTCAGGCGTTCGTGAAACGAGAAATGACCTAGGAGTGGTTTTTTCAGAAGTTCCAGCCGAAAGCGCAGCGGTATATACGACAAGCCATTTCCAAGCAGCGCCTATTAAAGTAACACAAGACAGCCTTTCCGTTGAACAGAAATTGCAAGCCATCCTCGTCAATAGTGGATGCGCCAACGCTTGCACAGGAAAGCAAGGATTACAAGATGCGTATCAATCAAGAAAATGGCTGGCAGAAAAGTTTCAGCTACCTGAGCATTACGTCGCTGTTGCTTCCACAGGTGTAATCGGTGAACATTTACAAATGGATAAAATCGAAAGCGGCATTCAAAAATTGCAGCCAGCTTCTGATGAAACAAGTGCCGAGCAATTTGAAACTGCCATTTTAACAACCGATTTAATGACGAAAAAATGTGCGTTTGAAGCGGTCATTGACGGTCAAACGGTCACAGTAGGCGGAGCTGCCAAAGGTTCTGGCATGATTCATCCAAACATGGCTACGATGCTTGCCTTTATTACAACCGACGCAGTCATCTCAGCGGAACACTTGCAAACAGCTCTTCGCCAAGTGACAGATCAAACCTTTAATCAAATTACCGTTGATGGCGACACTTCAACGAATGATACAGTCGTTGTCATGGCGAATGGTTTAGCAGGAAATAATCCTCTTACACCAGACCACCCGCAATGGGATACATTTAAGGCAATGTTGAAAGAAGTAAGCGAAATATTAGCCAAGAAGATTGCTAGAGATGGAGAAGGCGCAACGAAACTAGTAGAAGTTGAAGTGGTCGGAGCACTAAATGACAAAGAGGCCCAAATCGCAGCGAAAGAAGTCGTTGGCTCTAACCTCGTCAAAACTGCTGTATTCGGCGCAGACGCGAACTGGGGACGGATCATTAGCGCAGTTGGATATGCAGATATCACAGTCAACCCAGACACGATCGATATCGCCATCGGTGACCAAACGATCTTGGAACAAAGCGAAGTGGTCCCTTATTCAGAGGAACAAATCATCGAATACTTTAAAGGAGAAACCGTCAAAATTTCGATCCACCTCCACTTAGGAGAAGGACACGGAATGGCCTGGGGCTGCGACCTCTCCTACGACTACATCAAAATTAATGCAAGCTACCGGACATAACGAAATGCGGAAGGCACCGTTTAGCGACGTATGGACTGGAGCGAGCCGCATGAGATAAAGGAAACACGGTGAACGATAGTGAACCGATGTTGACTTATCACAAGGAGGATCGTGGAAGTCCACTAGGCGCTGGTGCCTGGAGCTGGACAATCGAAATGCGGAAGCAGCCGTTTAGACTCGGCAGGCATAAGATGGACCGCCGGAGTGGCGTTCTTTGCCACACAGGCGTGACAAGCTTATGACCGAGAGTCTGGCTGCTGGAGCTGGACAACCGAAAAGCGGAAGGCACCGTTTAGCGACGTATGGACTGGAGCGAGCCGTATGAGATAAAGGCAACACGGTGAACGATAGTGATCCGATGTTGACTTATCACCAGGAGGATCGTGGAAGTCCACTAGGCGCTGGTGCCTGGAGCTGGACAATCGAAAAGCGGAAGGCACCGTTTAGCGACGTATGGAAAAGCAGAACACTCGATAACATTTTCTAAATAAAACAAAGGAGCCCATCTATCAGGCTCCTTCCTATTTTTTCTCAAGGAGGTTTCCCGATGAAGACAATTGTTGTTAAATGCGGCGGAAGTGTATTAAGTGAATTATCCGAAGCATTTTTTACTAGTATGAAAGAACTGACGGAACAAGGTTATGCGATTGTATTTGTTCATGGCGGTGGTCCAGAAATCAATGAAATGCTTAAGACGCTCAATGTGCAAAGCGAATTTAAAAACGGATTGCGCGTGACGAGCGAACAAGTATTAAGAACAGCAGAACTAGCACTGTCTGGCAGTTTGAACCGCAAGCTCGTTCGTCTTTTGGAAAAGCACGGCTTAGCTGCTATTGGATTAAATTCAAGCGACAATGGACTGCTTCAAGCCAAATTCATTGATCAAGAACAGCTAGGTTTTGTTGGCGAAGTAACAAAAGTGAACAGTGCATTTCTACAATTATTGTGCGAGCAGAAGCTGCTTCCGGTGTTAACCCCAATTGCAGCCGGCCCAGATGGTACGGTGTTAAATATTAATGCAGACCTTGCTGCAGCGGCTGTTGCCAATGCGTTAAAAGTGGAACACTTTCTTATGGTAACGGATGTTGATGGCGTGATGAAAGATGGGGAACTACTTCCAGAACTATCTGAAGCACAAACAAATGAACTGATCGCAAGCGGCGTCATTAGCGGAGGCATGATTCCGAAAGTTCAATCAGCGATCCAAACGTTTTCTGACCATGTGAAACAAGTTCATATCGTGTCTGGAAAGAAAGCCTTTTACCAAAATGGTGAATGGTATGGAACAAAATTCGTGAAAGAAAAGGTGATTTTATGAGCTACTTATTCCCTACTTACGCTCGCTGGGATGTCACACCCGTTGCCGCAAAAGGCGCTTCATTGACAGATAAGAGCGGAAAAGTATATTTAGACTTCACTTCCGGCATTAGTGTCTGCAATCTCGGTCATATTCCGGATCAAGTGAAAAAAGCAGTGGAGGAACAGTTATCTAAGTTTTGGCATACCTCTAATTTATTTCAAATTGAATTGCAAGAAGAAGTAGCTGAACAATTAACAGCTGCCTCCGGTCTTGACCTCGTTTTCTTTGCCAACAGTGGCGCTGAGGCGAATGAAGCCGCAATTAAACTTGCTCGTAAAGCCACCGGCCGCAGCAAGATTATTACATTTTTAGATTCCTTTCATGGACGGACATTTGCGACAATGGCGGCTACTGGGCAGGATAAAATAAAAACAGGCTTTGGCCCAATGTTATCGACATTTGAATACGTTCCTTTAAACGATTGGCATGCCCTTGAGCAAATGCTCGATGAAAATACCGCTGCCATCATGTTTGAAATGATTCAAGGCGAAGGTGGAATTAATTCAGGGGAAGCGGAATTTTTACAAAAAGCGGTCGAGCTTGCGCATCAAAAAGGGGCCCTTGTCATCATTGATGAAGTGCAAACGGGGATCGGCCGAACAGGAAAAGCTTTTGCCTTTCAGCACTTGAACCTCAACCCTGATATCGTATCAACAGCGAAAGGAATCGCGAGCGGTCTGCCGCTTGGTGCCATTATCGGAAAGAAAGAACTAGCAACCGCCTTCTCCCCCGGTTCGCACGGATCCACATTCGGAGGGAATCCTGTTGCTCTAGCAGCAGCGAAAGCCACTTTACAAACTATTTTTGATGATCATTTTTTAAATGAAGTCACGAAAAAAGGCGAAATGCTCGCAAGCATGCTACAATCTGCCCTTTCAGCGGCTCCACACGTGAAAAAAATTAAAGGCAAAGGGTTAATGATCGGTATTGAACTTGATGGTGAAGCGACTCCGTTTGTTACCGCTGCCCGCGAACAAGGCTTGCTCATTTTAACAGCCGGAACGAATGTCCTTCGTCTTCTTCCGCCATTGACAGTAACAGAAAAAGAGATGGAACAAGCCGTAAAAGTTCTTGCAGACATTCTTAAGTAGGGAGGTGTCCAGAAAGTCAGTTTTCATTGGCTTTCTGGACACCTCCGTTTTTTGAAATACAAAACTAAAAGAGGAGTTTTTTATAGAGGCTAGAAATGTATAGGATGAGTTATTTTTCTGAATCTCTGTGGCACATAAATGTAAGCGCTTTTATATTAAATAAAGTGGGAGGTTTTAATTTGGAGAGAAAAGCTTACCGCGGGATTAGTTATAGAGAAGCGAAAGAAGTCATCCACCACCAAAAATATGAAAGGCAGGAATTTAGAGCCTTCAGTCCTCATGTAGCTGCCCGATCATTATTCGGCTCCGGCCTTTATCTGATTAATGATTTAGAGCTTGCTGCCCGTTATGCCTTCTGCCATGCCGATACTGAACACGAACAAAAAGCGGTCGTGCTAACCCAAAAAATTCACTTACAAAATCCATTTATCTTAAATTACCGATATAGTGAAGCTCGTTTAAAGCAAGAAGCATGGCGCTGGAAATATAAAAACACGAAGCATCCCCTACCCCTAGACCCTCTAGAACGATCCATCCAACTTGGCAATGACACACGCGATTTTTTATTGGCCCATTCTCATGACGGAATCATTTATCATATCGATGATGAGATTATTTATTATGTGTTATATGATCAAGTAAAACAAGTGAAAGATATCGAGGTGGCGCTTGTCTTTAACATTTCTGGCCCTGACCCTCTTTCTGCCACCTCTCAGGAAGAGGGTCATTAAACTAAGCTTTTCTGGCGAGCAATAATAAGATTAGAAAAATATTTTCGTCCATCCGCAGTTAAAATGTGCAGCTTGATTTTCCTTGATTGATGGTTCCCTTTTCCTTTTGGCCTTTCAAATGTAATAAAGGCACCACTTAAATTTTCATGCACGTGAGTAATGACATACCCTTTTTCATACAATTGATCAATTTTCTGTTTTTCTGCTTGAAACTCTTGATAGGATGACATGTTTCTTCCCTCCTTACATCTCATGCGAATCTACTATTTACGCACCTGTTTGACTTGTGATTTCATCTTCTCTTTCAATGATCCAATCGCGCCCGACTGTAATGCCTAAATACTTCTCATCACTAGGGTCTTCTAATTCGGCTTGTTTATATTTTTTGAACCACCAATATTTTGCTAACACATAATAACTGGTGGCTGATAGTAGAAAACCTAGTATAAAAGAGTAATTAGAAAATAAAACAGAAGCTCCTCCTCCAATCGACCATGCGATCAAACCGGCCCAGTTGATGCCAAAATGATAACTATATTGTCCATTGCTTTCATACAATTCAACGACATTCACTCGACGTTTGCGTATCAAATAATAGTCCGTATATAAAATCCCAACAATTGCCGATAGTACTCCCCCGCTAATTAGCAAGAAAGGGATTAATGTGTTAAACAAATTCCAAGGCTGAGTCACCATCCCAATGATCCCAGCAAAGATCACGCCCGCATAAAAAGGAACTTTCGGGCCGCCAATGTTGGAAAACACGGTAGCCGCTGGAACTAAATTTGCGGTTGTATTCGTCGACCATTGAGCGAACACAATCATCACAAGTAATACACCTAAGATCAAGCCACCAGCCGATTCCTGTAAAGCAATAATTGGATCATAATTGCCTACAGCAATGTAAGCGACTCCACCGATCGCTACAATAAAGGTTTGAGTTAACGGCAAAGCAACGACGCTACCAACTAGCACGGATTTATTGCGTTTGATCCAATTCCGCTCATACATAGGAGCTTTAATAAACCGAGATAGCGAGGAAATATCAGCACACAAAGTGGACCAATACCCCATATTTCCTAATATAACAGTTAAAAAAGGCGCCAATAACGCAATACCCGAGATGGGGGTTTCCATCCATGTCCAAACATTTTTATCCGCTGTACTAGCTTGGTCGGTTAGCGTGTAGTACATCCAAATAGAAATTAGGATAATCGTCGGAGCCGCTAAATTAGCAAACTGTTCAACCGCCTTAATGCCTACCGATGTATTAATCACTTGAAGAGCTACAAAAATAGCAAAACAGATAAACCAGTTATCAAAACCTGTCATAATATTTAAGATGCCGTTAATGGCCGCCGCCCCAAAATAAGAATTAATTCCAAACCAAATGGATGCCACTACTCCCCTAAGAAGAGACGGCAAATGCGTGCCAACTGTTCCAAACGGTGCCCGCAAATAGATTGGAAAAGAAATGCCGTGTTCAATCCCTATATCCGCAATAACGGTAATTAAAAAACCGATAATGAGGCAGCCAAGGAAAGACGCCATCAACACCCATGTAAGCGGCATTGTCTGTACACCCGTACCACCAATGGCAAATGCCGCTAACACAACAGCCATTCCAACCCACATCATTGAAAACCCAAACGTTCCAATCTTTCTGTCTCCATGAGCAATCGGTAGAAGATCTGGTGATTTCAAATACTGATTACGTTTTCTCATGGCCACTCTCCTCATATGAATGTCACTATTCCATATTCACACTGCTTTCCGCTTTCGTATCGGTAGTTTGAAACCGCTTTCTTTTCAAAAATTGACCTGCCCCTAGTTGACCGACAAACTGTTTATCACGAATCACGAATTCTCCCCGTGATAAAACAGAGATCGGTTCTCCGGTAATTTTCATTCCTTCAAAGGCACTGTAATCGACGCTCATATGGTGCGTATCCGCTGATAAAATCCGCTCTTTATCTGGATCAAAGATAACAAGATCCGCATCGCTACCAACGGCAATCGTCCCTTTTTTCGGAAACAAACCAAATAATTTTGCAATTCTTGTAGACACAATATCAACAAATTGATTCAGCGAAATGCGCCCCTTTTTCACCCCTTCAGAAAAGAAAAGACTAAAGCGATCTTCAATAATTGGGCCGCCATTCGGTATTTTCGTAAAGTCTCCTCGTCCTAAATCTTTCTGTCCTTTGAAATTAAATGAACATTGATCGGAACCAAGCGTTTGCAGCTGACCGTTTTTCAAGGCATTCCATAACACCTCTTGATGCCACTTCTCCCGTAATGGTGGAGACCACACATATTTCGCGCCTTCGAAATTAGGCTTTTCTAAATATGATTGATCTAGCACTAAATATTGTGGACAAGTCTCCCCCCACACTTGATAGCCCTTTTGCCTAGCAGCCGCAATCTTTTCCACAGCCTCTGCACATGAGACGTGCACCACGTATAGTTGAGAGTTAGCTAGACCCGTTAATTGAGCTGCTCTTCCCGTCGCTTCTCCTTCTACTTCTGGGGGACGTGTGAGTGCGTGGTAAATCGGATCAGTCTGTTCATTTTTCAATGCTTCCTTCACTAAATAATCAATCACATCACCGTTCTCTGCATGGACCATGACAAGTGCCCCATGCTCCTTCGCTGTCACCAGTGTGCGGAAAAGCGTCTCATCATCCGCTTGAAAGACATTTTTATAAGCCATAAATACTTTAAAAGAGGTGATTCCATCTTCAATGATTTGCGGAATTTCTTGTAATACCTTTTCATTGACCTCGCCGATCATTAAATGGAAACCATAATCAATGACTGCTTTATCCTTTGCTTTATTATGCCACGTTTGAATAGCTGTTTGGAGCGGCTCTCCTTTATTCGTTAAACAAAAATCAATAATCGTTGTTGTTCCGCCATAAGCTGCTGCGATCGTTCCCGTTTCAAAGTCATCAATGGTGACTGTTCCACCAAAAGGCATATCTAAATGGGTATGAGGATCAATTCCGCCAGGAAAGATATACGACCCTTTCGCATCAATCACTTCATCAACCGCTGTATTTAGTTGACGTCCAATGGCACTAATTACTCCATTTTCAATGAGGAGATCCGCTTCATATTGATCTGTTGCAGTCACAATCATTCCATTTGTAATCAACTTTTTCATTTTCGCCTGTCCTCCTCTTTCATCCTCGTATTGTTTCTTTATGATTGACACATTGGTAGTTTAATCGCTGCTTGACGTTCATTCCATGTCATCGGCTCCCCATTCGGTATCTCCACCATATCAATCGCTCCATCCACTGGACAGACGATGGAACAAAGGTTACATCCTACGCAATCTTCTTCACGGACTTTCAAATACGCCTCGCCATTTTTATTAGTCAGCCTTTCAATACATTGATGCGATGTGTCTTCACAAGCGATATGACACTTATTGCAATTGATGCAAACATCCTGGTTAATTCGAGCGACTACTTTATAATTCAAATCAAGGTTGCCCCAATCGGAATAGTTTTTGACCGCCTGACCGATGAGACCATCCAGTGTAGAAATCCCTTTACTGTCTAAATAATTATTTAATCCATCTACCATATCCTCTACAATACTAAACCCATGGTGCATCGCGGCGGTACATACTTGAATGCTTCCTGCTCCCATCAGCATAAATTCCACCGCATCTCTCCAACTAGAGACACCGCCCATCCCTGAGATGGGAACATTGATTTCGCTATTGCGGGCACATTCCGCGACCATATTTAATGCTATTGGTTTAACAGCCGGTCCACAGTATCCACCATGAGCCCCTTTTCCACCAACATGCGGAATCGTGTTCCACGAATCAATATCTACTCCTGCTAAACTATTAATCGTGTTAATCATGCTAATCGCATCGGCGCCCCCTTGCACAGCTGCATAGGCGGTCGCCGTGATGTCTGTAATATTTGGAGTCAATTTAACAATGACAGGCGTTTTCGCTGCTTCTTTCGCCCAATACGTTTGCTTCTCGACTAATTCTGGGACTTGCCCTGAAGCAGACCCCATGCCTCGCTCTGCCATTCCATGAGGACAGCCAAAGTTTAACTCCAGCCCATCCACTCCAACAGCTTCAACCTTCTTCACAATTTCATGCCACTTTTCTTGCTTCGGTTCAACCATCAGCGAAACAATTAAGGCATGGTTAGGAAATTTCTTTTTCGTTTCATAGATTTCTTTTAAATTGACTTCAAGCGGCCGGTCTGTAATCAATTCAATATTATTAAATCCAGCCACTCGCTGACCGTTAAAATGAACACCAGCAAAACGAGAAGAAACATTTAAAATTGGATCTCCAAGCGTCTTCCACACAGCTCCTCCCCAACCAGCTTCAAATGCTCTTTGTACTTGATAGCCAGAGTTAGTTGGCGGTGCAGAAGCCAGCCAAAAAGGATTAGGTGCTTTAATGCCGGCAAAGTTTACTCGTAAATCTGCCATTTGGATTCCCCCCTACCTTTTTATACATTTTCTAAAGAGACATGATCGGCAATGAATTGCTGATGAATGGCATAAGCGGTTTGTTTCCCTTGTTGAGCTGCCGTAACAACCATTGCCTCTCCTTGCCCATCTCCAAAAATAACATCCCCCGCCGCAAATACTTTAGGATTAGAAGTTTGATGCGTGTTTGTATTAATTTTGACGATTCCTTTTGTATGCTCCAATCCTAACTGTTCAATCAGATTGATGTAACGAGTTTGACCGATCGCTTTGATGACGACATCCACTTCCATAATAAATTCGGAATCAGCTACTGGAACTGGACGTCGGCGCCCTGACTCATCAGGTGCTCCAAGCTCCATACGTGTGCAAGCTAAAGCCTTCACTTTTCCTGTCTCGTCTTTAATCATTTTCACCGGCTGTGTCAACCATCTAAATTCCACTCCATCCTGCTTCGCAAACTCATATTCAAATTCATAGGCCGTCATTTCTGCTTCTGTCCGGCGATAAATCATCTTCACATCGCTAGCTCCTAATCGAACGGAACAAGTGGCCGCATCAATGGCTGTATTTCCCGCTCCGATCACTGCAACCCTCTTGCCAATAAATTGCTGATCGAGAGGAGGCGTTTTTGTCCTTTCCACAAAATCAATCGCATCATACACATTTTCTGCTTCTTCTCCATCAATGCCTAGCATCGGCACTTTGGACATTCCAACGGCTAGCACAATCGCATCAAACTGATTTAATATTTCATCGACTGAAATATCTTTTCCAACCTTTGTATTCATACAAATGGT
The DNA here is from genome assembly GCF_016820555.1 of Bacillus sp. REN10. Taxonomy (GTDB): domain Bacteria; phylum Bacillota; class Bacilli; order Bacillales; family Domibacillaceae; genus Bacillus_CE. The sequence continues at coordinate 20,625 of NZ_JADHDW010000013.1, forward strand.
CACACCTAATTTCTCCACTTGCTCTACTTCCCATAACGAAACTTCTTGAGGTAAACGGAATGAGACAATTCCATGTGTATTGAGCCCTCCTGCTTTCTCCTTTGCTTCAAAAATTGTTACGTCATAGCCTAATCGAGCGAGTTCACGAGCAGCTGCTAATCCGGCTGGTCCACCGCCAATAATCGCTACGCTCTTTCCAATTTTTTCGCCTGCTTCAAATAGCTGCACCTCATTTTTCATCGCCCAATTGGTTGCGTGACGCTGTAAATTACCAATCATAATCGGCAAAGAGGCTTCATTGAGAACACACGCTCCTTCACACAGTTCTTCTGTTGGACAGACGCGCGCACAACTGGCGCCAACAGGATTTGCTTCCATAATGACTCGTGCTGAACCTTTCATATTTCCTGAGGCAATTTTTTTAATAAATGATGGAATGTTAATACCAGTCGGACAAGCTTTTATACACGGAGCATCATAACAATACAAACAACGATTGGACTCCTCAATCGCTTCCTTCGCTGTCAAATCTGGCTCCAATTCATAAAAATTGGCTCTTAAATCATCTAAGGAGATACCTTTCTTCTTCATTCGATTTAAGTGCATACGACTTCCCTCCTCACTGATTTCCATACCACTAAAAAACGATAATTTTCTAAATATTATTAAAATTTATAGTATGATATCATTATTGTTTTGTCAATTAAATGATTGCGTTTTTATTATTTGTATTTTCATCATTTTTTGTCATTTTTCAATGATTATTCAACAATAAATTCATCATAAAATTGTGGATGATTTCTCTATCAATTAAAGTGTTGTACAATAAATACATGTCTGTATCAGCAAAAGGAAGGCGTGACTGTATTTGAAGCGATCGGAATTAGAATGGCTTATTCAGAAAACAGAAGCAAAGCTCAAAGAACAGCAAGAGCTTCTGCAAGAGCTATATCAGCGCTTAGAAGCTTTAACTATTCAAGAGAAAGAGCGCCAAAAATATATCTCTTCGAAAGAAATAATCGACTTAATTGAAAGAAAAGTGGGGAAGAAAACAAACATGTCCACGATTAAAAGATGGGCCGATGAAGGGTACCTTGGTGAGGTTGTTGATGAGAAAGATAAATTTTGGGCATTGCAATCTAAACAAGGAAAGAAAAGATATTTATACGCAAAAGTAGATACATATCGCTTTTTGTACGAAGAAAAAGGTTATTTATTGCCAGAATATGAAGTGCTTGATCGCGTACTTGTCACGCAATCAAAAGGAGAACCATTGATTGGCATCATCATTGACTCTCACCTGCACGAGGATGAATTTCACTATGTCATTCAAATAGAAGGATCATTTGACACATTGAAGAATGTAAAGGAAAGAAATATTCAACTGATGCAAGGAGTTGACGAGTAATTGAAAGTCAAAATCGCACTGGAAAATAACGTTCCGAATCAGACAATCGCCCGGAAAATTAAGCAAGCTAACCAACAAGCGAATCATTTTTTAACTATTTCATTTGAACAGGATCTATCAAAAATATATTTTGAAGGCGACATAATCATCATTCCTGATAAGTCCTTCTTTTCTGAAGCAATAATCATAGAAGGACAGGCCAAAGAAATAGAAAACGGCTACGAAATTAGACCGAAAGATAAAGGCAAAACGATTAACCTTCATCTCGATGCAGACTTAGTGGCCGAATTAAACGAAATTAAAAACCATGTCATCAGTAAAACACAGCATGATATCATTCTTGATTTATTCAAAAAAGGACTGGATCAATACAATCAAGAAAAGAAATAAGCAATCATTTATCATATTTTTATTTATTGATTCAGAATTCATCTTAAATATTTTTGTGGAATTTTCAGAATATTAATGCTATCATTTTTTCTATAAAAAGTATGAAGGAGTGAGCAATTTGAAGAAGCAAAAACTGTTGATCAATGGGGAACGATTGAAAGACACATTGGAACGTTTTGCTGATTTTGGACGCACACCCAAAAATGGTGTCACACGACTCGCCCTCTCAGAAGAAGATCGCTTAGCAAGAGATTATTTTTGTTCCTGTTGCAAAGATCTCGGCATGAACATTCAAGTGGATGATATGGGGAATATTTACGCTACATTAGCAGGAATAGAACCCAAACCACCTATCGTGATTGGCTCGCATATCGATACGGTGAAAAAAGGCGGCCGTTTTGATGGCATTCTTGGAGTTGTCGCAGGTCTCGAAATTGCTCGCACACTTGTCGAAAATAATATTAAACCTCAAATACCGCTTACCATTGTCAATATTACAAATGAAGAAGGCGCTCGGTTTGAACCATCTATGATGGCATCCGGTGTCCTTTCCGGCAAATTCGATAAAGACACGATGTTGCAAAAAACCGATATGGATGGCATTACTTTTAGTCAAGCGCTTCAAGACATCGGTTATGCCGGAGATCAGGCGGCTCGTTTAAAAGAAGCCACCGCTTTTTTAGAGCTGCATATTGAACAAGGCCCGATTCTTGAACAAGAATCACTGTCTATTGGCGTCGTCGAGTGTGTGCTGGGAATGGTCTGTTACGAATTTACGGTGACTGGGGAATCCGATCATGCCGGCACAACGCCGATGCATATGCGAAAGGATGCTTTATTTACCACTAATGAATTAATCATGAAAGCGCGCGAACGACTAAGTGCCCTAGATTCCGACTTAGTCTTTACCATGGGACGGATGAATGTCTTTCCTAATATCCACACCGTCATCCCGAACCGCGTTGTCTTCACATTAGAAGCCCGCCATAAAGAAGCAAAAATTATCCAGCAAGTCGAAGCCATCATCCAAGAGTTAACTCAACATACCTCCGAGCAAAATTGCACCATACAAGCAGAAAAACTTTGGGACCGACAAACAGTTTGGTTTGACGAAGAAGCTTGCCAGCGACTTGAACAGTCCACTCAATCATTAAGTTACTCCTACAAACGAATGGTAAGTGGCGCGGGTCATGATGCCCAGTTTCTCGCCAGCTACCTTCCTACCGCCATGCTTTTCGTACCTAGCATCAACGGAAAAAGCCACTGCGAAGAAGAACGAACAACTTGGGAAGACTGTGGAAAAGGGGTAAATGTACTTTTAGAAACCGTTCTTTCTTACCTTAATGAATAATTCTCTTTTCCAAAAGGGGCCCGTTCAATAAGCCCCTAAAATAAAAGAAGTGGAGGAAAATGAATCGTTTTTCTCCACTTCTTTTTGTCTGTTTCCAATATTTCTCTGAAAGTAGCTGGCGGATGCCGGCTACTTTCAGAAGGTTGTGGGCTAAAGCCACCATCCCTTGTTTATTTTACATTAGCGTATGTTGAAATGTTGGTGGCATGCTTCCAAATAAAACGAGTCACATAATCAACAATCATTTCTTTATCATTGTCCATCGAAGCGACATGATACGAGTTAGGCAAAGTGACGAGTTGCTTGTTTTTTGACGAAATATATTTATAAATAAAGGTTGTATTTTCAGGCGGAACGACATGATCAATAAACGATTTAATGCAAAGCGCAGGGACGCTAATAGTGGATAATTTGCTTGGAACCTCTATCATCAAGCTCTGCAATTCACGAATCGCTCGAACTGGTGCTTGATCATACGTAATTTCCTCCACATTTTTTGCCTTTATATCCGGAGCTCCTTCATCGATAAAACGAGGAACTGGCGCTTTTTTTAAATATTCAAGTTCTGGAATCGTAAGGGCTGCATTAATTGTAATAATCCCTTCGATATCCTTATACTCCGATGCTAACTTAAGCGTTAACGTGCCCCCCATCGATTGTCCCATCACAAATATGCGTTTGCCACGAGCTTTTAATGTTTGATAGCCTTGTTTAAAGCTTTGATACCAATCTTCATGCGTACATTTTTCCATATCTAAGTAGTGCGTTCCATGTCCTTTAAGGCGAGGAGCAAGAACAGTAAACCCTTTAGCTGCCAAGCTTTCTCCTAAAAAACGAACACTTTGTGGTGTGCCAATAAATCCATGCGAAAGCAAAATTCCAATTTCATTTCCTTCAAAATAAAATGCCTCAGCACCCGGTATTACCTTATACTGTTCTTGCATGCTCGTCCCTCCCACTTTTAATTCCGATTATTCTCATGTGTTTATTTTATGTTTTTATATCCTACATGTCAACTATGAATTGAATCTTTATAGGCAAAACAACCTCTTTCATAGGACTAGAACTTGATAGTTTCATTGAACCTAATAAATAATAAGCGAACTGGTTACAAGAGGTATAAAACAAATTTAAACAAGATTGATCAAAATACGATATATAAACATATTCAGCTCATCCAAAAACTTTCTCCAACATGTGCTTATTTTGAATGATGTGTCATATATCAGTAAAAATTGTGATGATGAAACAACATATTATATTCCTATTTCCCGCATTTTTGCCGTGATTTTTTTCATCCTGTCATCCATATCTGTGCCATTGAATTTGTTAAACCGCATTTCGCTCACAATTTTTCCATCGCACATAAACATAATACGCTCAGTCCTAGCTGCAACCTTTGCATCGTGAGTTACAAGCATAACCGCCGTACCTTCTGTATTAATTTCGGAAATTGTGTCCATAATTTCCTGTGCAGATTTTGAATTAAGCGCGCCAGTCGGCTCGTCACCGAAGATAATTTTAGGATTACTAATAAGTGCGCGACATATTCCTGCACGCTGAAGCTGTCCTCCCGAAACCTGGGTAATATCACGCTTCTCCAGTTCCGCAATACCAACTTTTTTCATAAGCATTTTTGCTTTTTCAATAACCTTCGTAGCGCTTTTTCTGTTATCCCGCATTGAAGGAAGAATAATGTTATCTAGAATGTTCAGGTTTTTAAGCAAAGTCGGCTGCTGAAAAATAAACCCCATTTTTGTTCTGCGTATGTCGGCAAGTTCTTTTTCACTAAGTGCTGACAGATCCCTACCATCAAAAGAAACCTTGCCATCGTCAATGCCGTCCATTCCACTCATCGCATACATCAGCGTCGATTTTCCTGAACCCGAAGGCCCCATAACCGAAACGAACTCTCCCTCGTTTATTTCAACGGACACTCTATCGAGAACATTGTGCTTTTCATTGCCTACTCCGAAAGATTTTACTATATTTTCACCGATAATAATCTTCTTCATAATCTACTCCTTTATATTTTCAGATATTTTTATTTCTCCTGCTCTCGATGTACCGATAATGGTTGCGATAAGCACTGAGCATATCATCATCATTGGACATAATAGATACGCAGAAAGTGGACTAACAACAAACTCAAATGATGACGCTCCAAACGATGAGATAACCGCGCTCGCAAGTATCTCCCCAAGAGTGTTTGCTAGAAGCGTCCCAAGAACAATTCCGGCAATCAGAACAAATACCGAACGTGAAACATACTGTATTGTAATATCCGAGTTTGTAAAACCTAAAGATTTCATTACGGCAATGGAGTATTTGTCCTTTGCGACAAGCATTTTCATAAACAACAGTGTAACTAATACCGCTATAATCAGTGCAACGACAATTGCAGTATAGGATGCCTTTCCGACGGAGCTTATTGTTGAGCCGAATGTCTGTGTAATATATTCATCAATACCCGAAATCTTTGCAAAGCTGAAATTGTCTGTATATTCCGAAGTCTTTTCTTCGACAAGAGATTGATCCGAAAGCTCCACATAAATAACGCACCACATCATATCCGCCGAATTGTCAGCGAAAACAGCTTTTGCGGTTTTACCACCGTTAGTAATGTCGGAATAAGTTCCGCATACTGTGAGATTCTTCTCCTTCCCCTCAATCATCAATGTAATGACATCGCCGACCTTTTTGCCCAACTCATCAGCGTTAATAGCTGAAAGCGCAATTTCGTCTTCTGAGGTGGGTGCTCTGCCTTCGGAATATTCTACTGGGAATATTGAATGGTCGCCAAGCTCTATTTTTATTCCTTCCTCCGTCCCAGATTCTGTCTTTACTTTGAATGTTTTGGTCGTAAGTACAGCATATTTCGCTACAGATTTATCACGCTCCAGCGTCTTGACAACTTCCGCTGCTTTTTTAGAAAGATTGTCAGTCTGCTGAATATCGATACGCATATCACTACTTCCTATCCCCATATATGTGATGAAGTTTTTCGAGGAAATAGTGTTGTACAGGTTTTGCGGAACGATAATGATAAATGTCGAGATCACAAGCACTACAAGCATTGTGACGTAAAGACTTTTTCTTACAAGGACATCTTTTACGCCCAGAAAAATATTCGTGTTAAACAGCCTATTTCCACTCAGGCAAAAAGATTTTGCTTGTGCGGATTTTTCCTGTGAAGTACCAAATCGTATGGCTTCCGCTGCTGATATTTTCTGAAAACGTTTCAGCACTTTGCTTATATAGGCAATAATTGCAAGGAACACAAACAATATACCGATTATTCCGAACAATAGAGTGGAAGAAGACTTTTCACTTTCCCCCATATAAAGCCGTATATTTTCAAGCAGCATACCTTTGAACACAAAGGAAAGTACAAATCCGAGAGTACAACCAACTGCTGCAATGACTGCATATTTCGCAAAATAAATCTTTTTTATGTCGGAAACACGTAGCCCTATTGCTTTCATAACACCTATTTCTCGGTAGTCGTCTTCGATTTTCGCAAAGAGTGTAAAGCGTATGCACATAAATGAGATGGCAACGACAAGTGCACTTACAAGAAGTATAACTGCAATCATCAGCCCATCCGAAATGGCATTAAGCATTTTGAAAAGCGGATATGTAATTGTCGGTCCGTTTGCTTCAAGTCCTGCGGAAGTGTAAGCAGTTTCGAATGCGCCAATTTCAGACAAGTCCTTTAATCTGAACTCAATCAGATATTCCGTGCTTCCGAGATCCTTTATTGCCGCATAATCACTTTCGCTCACAAGAAATCTCTTTGACGAGGCAAGTAACGAATTCATCTGTGAATCTCGGAGAAATCCCGCAATGGTAAATTTCTTTCCACCTACCACAACTTTGTCACCGACTTTTGCAATGCCATCTTTCATATAACCTACTGGAACATAAAGCTCCCCATCGGATACATTTATAACATTTCCGTCAAGATCAAGGAGATAATCAAATTTCTCACTTTGTGTACTGAAGCCATTATCTTGAACCGTGTCCGCAAGCGAGTTTCCATCAATTATAATTTGCGCACCGTCAACATTGAGAAATTCAACCACTTGAAATTCATGGACATTGCTGTTCTGCTCCGCGAAATCCGCAAGCCGTCCAATATCAATATCACCTGAATGCATTTGCATAAAATGTGGGGTTTTCGCCTGCTTCATGAGTGTATCTATCGCACCCGAAAGATTTACGACAAGTATCGCCGAAAGAGCAACAAGCATAGCCGCGGCAGCGACAAATATCGTTGTTGTCAGCGTTATCAGCTTGCTTTTTAAAATATCATTACGAATTATTCTGTAATACATAAGTCACCTCTGTTTTCAAGCTTTTTAACCGATTTCAAGTTGTACAGAATTACTGAAGTAACACATAACAAAATTCCAGCGATAATAATGAGTAATCCCATTCCTCTGCCACTTCCCGTGCCGATGATCTTTCCTACACTGTCAGCAAGCACCCCGCCGTCCACTAACAAAGGCGTGAACACATAATCCGCCAGCACACCGGAAAGCGTATAAGCAGCAATAAATCCAAACTGTGAAATTACCCCTATAACTGACCATGCTCTGCCCTGAACAGAATTATCAATGTTGGTGCGAACAAGAAAATCAAGGGTTGTGTTTGCAAATGGCATCATGGCAAAGAAGAGAAATCCTGAAATGCAGAGAAGTACAATATTTTCGCGAAGTCCGAATACCGCCATAAATATTCCTTCACAAAACAGCGAAATAGAAAGAATTTTTATAAAGCCTTTTTTTATCGGAAGAATTCCTATAATCACACTTGATACAAGCATCCCTGTAGCCACAATTGTTTCAATTGTTCCTACTACGGCACTGTTTGAAAAAGCAAGTATCATCGGCACGGAAAGTGTTTCTATGAAGCCAAGGAAAAAAGTCATTACCGATGACATTATTACAAGAACCAGTACACCTCTGTCTTTAGAAATGGCGCTCCAACCGTCTTGGAATTCTTGGATAAACGATTTTGCCTGTTCGCATTTCTTTGTAACAAGACCTTTACGTACAACAAGAGTTGAAATAACTGTTACAAAAAATGTACAGATGTCGATTATAAGTAGCAGCTTTATATTCGAAACGGTGAGCAGAAATCCCGCAATTATAGGGGAAATTAGGTATTTTGCCGAGCCTGCAACTTGAACAAAACCACTTGCCTTTGTGTACTCCTCTTCGGTAAGCAAATCTGTAACCGTAGCCTTGTATGCGGGATCAAGCAGCGATGAAAAACACGAGCTTATTGTCACTCCCACGCAAATCTGCCATAGCTGCGCTTCTCCACTAAGCATACAAATCAAAATGAATATAAGTCCTATCGCAGAAAGACTGTCGCCCAGCACCATTAGAAGCCTGCGATCATAGCGATCTGCCAGCACTCCTGACACGGGACTTAAAAGAAGCGACGGCATAAACGCAAGTAAGGTTACAAGTGCCATTGCCGATGCCTTTCCCGTTTGCTCAAAAACATAAATCCCAAGTCCGAATGAAGTCAGCCCATTTCCTATCGTTGAAATAAGCTGTCCTGACCATAGAAGAAGAAATTTCCTGAATGATCCCCCTGACTTATTCATTGCTGTTTCCATCTCTTCTATCTCCATTTCCGCTGTCAAACATCTTCATCATATGTGTAAGACTTCCGCTTTCGACACCGAGCAGCCTTTCTACGTTGAAAATAAACGCCTTTATACGTGAAACACGCTCTTCATTCGTCATATTCACCATATCATCATCAAAAACAGTATTCGTATACGCCACAACCATTTCCATACATTCATACGGATACGGCGTATTGAATAGTCCTTGTTCAATGCCCTCGCGGATTATTTCCGTCAGTATCGGTGGAACGCCATTGATTATGACCTTTTGTATTTTCTGATGCATAAGCGCGTTTTGCGGCCTGTGAATGTGCTCCATTATTTCCTGACTGCTTCCTCCACTGATGTTCAGTGACATGACAACGCGGATAATACGGTCGAATACGAGTATGCTCTTGTCTGCGGCAATTTCCTGCGCCACATCTAAAAGACGGATACTATACCGCTCAATCAACGCATCCATAATATCCTCCTTCGACTTGAAGTGATGATATAATGTTCCCCGCGCAATTCCGACTTTTTCGAGAATATCGTTCGTACTTGTACCATCAAAGCCCTTCTGACCGAAAAGCTCGTCTGCCACGTCAAGAATTTCGTTCCTACGTTCCTCGGCTTTTTTTGTAACTCTCATTTTGACAACCTCCATATAGACCGACTGACTGTCGGTTTTATGTTATCATATTACCATACTGTCGGTTTAAAATAAAGTTCAATTAAAAATCCGCTAGAAAAATTAGATTTTTAACAGATTAAACTTAAACATTTTGAGCTTGTTCAAAATTCGAAACGAGGGCTGATTTAACTCGGGAGATTTGATGATTTGTTTTTCTTTTTTACTGCCCCCACCACGAAAAAAACCTCCCAAGCATTCACTTGGGAGGTCCATTCATTATCGTTTTTTGATTTCTTCTAATAATAATTTGTTCAGCACAGCTGGGTTGGCTTGTCCTTTGGAGGCTTTCATGATTTGACCTACTAGGAAGCCTGTTGCTTTGCTTTTTCCGTTTTTGAAGTCTTCGATTGATTGCGGGTTCGCATCTAATGCATCATTGATGAATTTCAACAACACACCTTCATCAGAAATTTGAACAAGGCCTTTTTCTTTCACAATTGTCTCCGCATCGCCACCGTTTTCAATTAATTCTTTGAACACTTTTTTGGCGATTTTTGAAGAAATTGTGCCTTTTTCGATTAGACGGATCATGCCGGCTAAACCTTCTGGCGTCAATTCACACTCATCTAACTCTTTGCCTTCTGCATTTAAATAAGCAGATACTTCACCCATTAACCAGTTAGAAGCAAGTTTGGCATCAGCGCCTGCTGCCACCGTTGCTTCGAAAAAGTCGGCCATTTCTTTCGTGATTGTTAATACGTTCGCATCATGTGAAGGTAAGCCAAGCTCGTTCATGTAACGCTCTTTTCGCTGATCTGGAAGTTCAGGAATCGACGCACGTACACGCTCTTTCCACTCGTCATCGATATGGATGTCGACTAAGTCTGGCTCAGGGAAGTAACGATAATCATCGGAGCCTTCTTTCACACGCATCAATAATGTTCTACCAGTTGCTTCGTCAAAACGGCGAGTTTCTTGATCAATCACGCCGCCCGATAATAACACATCTGCTTGGCGTTTTTCTTCGTATTCTAATCCTTTACGAACAAAGTTAAAAGAGTTTAAGTTTTTCAACTCGGTTTTTGTACCGAACTCTTCTTGACCGTATGGGCGCAACGAAATGTTGGCGTCACAACGAAGAGAACCCTCTTCCATTTTACAGTCGGATACTTCTGTATATTGGATGATCGATTTTAATTTCTCTAAGTAAGCATACGCTTCTTCTGGTGTGCGAATATCCGGCTCAGATACGATTTCCACGAGCGGAGTTCCTTGGCGGTTGTAATCGCATAAAGAGTAGTTGCCCGCATGTGTTAATTTTCCTGCGTCCTCTTCCATGTGAATACGAGTGATCCCGATTTTTTTCTTTTTGCCGTCTACTTCAATTTCGATCCAGCCGTTCTCACCGATTGGTTGGTCGAACTGCGAAATTTGATAAGCTTTCGGATTATCCGGGTAGAAATAGTTTTTGCGGTCAAACTTAGTAACAGATGCCACTTCACAATTCAGTGCCATTGCTGCTTTCATCGCAAATTCAACAACGCGTTTATTAACAACTGGGAGTACGCCTGGGTAGCCTAGATCAACGACAGTTGTATTTGTATTCGGTTCTGCTCCAAAGTGAGCAGGCGCCGATGAAAAGATTTTTGAATTCGTTTTTAACTCTACATGGACTTCTAATCCAATGACCGTTTCAAAGTTCATTTTGTTCACCCCTTACAATGTTGGTTTTTGTTTATGAAAGTCTGTTGCTTGTTCGAACGCGTGAGCAACACGGTATACTGTTTTCTCTTCAAAATGCTTACCGATGATTTGCAGACCAAGCGGCATACCATTTGAGAATCCGCATGGAACAGAAATACCTGGTACACCCGCCAAGTTCACAGGAATTGTTAATAGGTCGTTCGCATACATCGTTAATGGGTCATTAATGATTTCACCGATTTTAAACGCTGGTGTTGGCGTTGTTGGACCGATGATGACATCATAGTTTTCAAAGACATCTTCAAAGTCCTTTTTAATTAATGTGCGGACTTGTTGCGCTTTTTTGTAATATGCATCATAGTAACCGGAACTTAAAGCGAAAGTTCCAAGCATAATGCGGCGTTTGACCTCATCGCCAAAGCCTTCCGCACGCGTTTTCTTGTAAAGGTCGATTAAGTTTTCCGCATTTTCAGCGCGGTAACCGTAGCGAATACCGTCAAAGCGAGCTAAGTTAGAAGACGCCTCAGAAGACGCTAATAAATAATAAGTCGCAACGCCATACTTAGAATGTGGCAAAGATACTTCATCCCAAGTTGCGCCCATACCTTCTAGTACTTTTAATGCATCAAGAACTGATTGACGTACATCTTCTGATACCCCTTCACCAAGGTATTCTTTCGGCACAGCAATACGAAGACCTTTCACATCGCCTGTTAATGCTTGAGCATAAGAATCAACTGGGATATTCGCAGATGTCGAATCATGCGGGTCGACACCAGAAATCGCTTCCAGTAAATAAGCGTTATCCTCAACATTGCGTGTGATTGGACCAATTTGATCCAATGACGAAGCGAAGGCGATTAAACCGAAACGAGATACACGTCCGTATGTAGGCTTTAATCCCACGACACCACAGAACGCAGCTGGTTGACGAATGGAACCACCTGTATCCGAACCAAGTGAAAATGGCACTTGTCCTGCGGCTACAGCTGCTGCTGAACCACCGGAAGATCCGCCAGGTACGCGATCTAAGTCCCATGGATTACGCGTTTTTTGATAGCTGGAGTTTTCTGTAGAAGACCCCATTGCAAATTCATCCATGTTTAATTTACCGATCGTAATCGTGTCTGCTTCATGAAGCTTGTTCATCACTGTTGCATCATAGATCGGATCGAAGTTGTTTAAAATTTGGCTTCCGCTCGTTGTGCGTAATCCTTTTGTGACGATATTATCTTTAATTCCAATCGGCATCCCAAATAAAAGGCCTTTCGCCTCATCCGTTCCGACTTTCGTTTGTAATGCCTCTGCTTGCTTGCGAGCATTTTCTTCATTTAATGTAATAAAAGCTTGAACCTTGTCTTCTACTTCTTGAATTCTTTTAAAAGACTCATCCACTAAATCCGGAATGGATACTTCTTTTTTATGTAAAAGATCGTGAAGCTCCGTTAGCTTATGATCAAATAATGACATTCTGTTTTCCCTCCCTACTCAATAATAGATGGCACGCGAATTTGCCCATTTTCATGATCTGGGGCATTTTTCAATACTTCCTCTTGCGGAAGGCCTGGTTTCGCCTCATCTTCGCGCATAATATTTTTCATATCTAAAACATGGGACGTTGGCAATACATCCGTTGTATCTAATTCATTTAGTTGTTCAGCAAAAGAGATAATCGCATCAAGATGAGATGTAAACTTCTCCACTTCTTCATCTGTCACGGCAAGGCGCGCTAAATTCGCCACATGTCTTACTTGTTCTTCTGTAATACGTGTCACTTTCCTTCACCTCCATAAAAATTAAAGCATGTCACAATACTATTCATCTTATCAAATTTCCCGGTTTTATAGCAATTCGCACAAAGTTTATTTTACCATGCTCATCTCCTTTCTAGTAGCTTCGTATAAAAGAAATCAAAAGAAATAACCTCCGAGCCTATTGACCCAGAGGTTATTTCTCACTTTGATTACTGCTTTTGGAATTGCTCCTCTTCTGTTGAACCTTTCAGAGCGGTTGTAGAAGATTCTCCACCAGTAACAACCATTGATACTTGGTCGAAGTAGCCTGTTCCTACTTCACGTTGATGGCGTGTTGCTGTGTAGCCATCTTTTTCAGCCGCAAATTCAGCTTGTTGAAGCTCAGAGTAAGCACCCATGCCGCGATCTTTGTAGCCAAGAGCCAATTGGAACATACTGTGGTTAAGCGCATGGAAGCCAGCCAATGTTACGAATTGGAATTTGTATCCCATTTTACCGAGTTCGACTTGGAATTTCTCAATTGTTTCGTCATCCAACTTTGCTTTCCAGTTAAATGAAGGAGAGCAGTTGTAAGCAAGTAATTTACCAGGGAATTTCTCATGAATTGCTTCTGCGAAACGACGTGCTTCTTCAAGGTTCGGTTCAGATGTTTCACACCAAATAAGGTCAGCATATGGAGCATAAGCAAGCCCACGAGAAATCGCTTGATCTAAACCAGCATTTACTCGATAGAAGCCTTCAGATGTACGCTCACCCGTGATGAATGGCGCATCATAAGGATCGACATCACTTGTAATTAAATCCGCTGCGTTCGCATCTGTACGTGCAATCAATACAGTTGGTGTACCCATCACATCCGCAGCTAGACGAGCGGCAATTAAATTGCGAACCGCTGTTTGTGTTGGAAGAAGAACTTTTCCACCTAAGTGTCCACATTTTTTCTCTGAAGAAAGTTGATCTTCAAAGTGAACGCCAGCCGCGCCTGATTCAATCATACCTTTCATTAGTTCGAATACGTTTAACTGCCCACCGAAGCCGGCTTCTGCATCAGCAACGATTGGTGCGAAGTAATCAATCGAATCATCGCCTTCCATATGAGCAATTTGATCTGCACGTTGAAGCGCTTGGTTAATACGTTTTACGACATGTGGTACACTATTTGCCGGATATAAGCTTTGGTCAGGATACATATGACCAGAAAGATTCGCATCCGCTGCTACTTGCCAACCGCTCAAGTAGATCGCTTTTAAACCAGCTTTCACTTGTTGAACCGCTTGGTTACCTGTTAGTGCGCCAAGTGCATTAATGAAGTTTTCTGTTTTCATATAGTTCCATAGCTTTTCAGACCCGCGACGTGCTAGTGTATGCTCGATATCGATCGATCCACGAAGCTTAATTACTTCCTCTGCAGAGTATGGACGAGTCACTCCTTGCCATCTTGCATCGTTTTCCCAGCTTTCTTGTAATTGTTGTACGCGTTCGTTTGTCATGATAATTCCTCCCCAAAGTTTTTTATATTAAAGAATTTTGTAACCTGGTAAAGTTAAAAACTCCTCAAATTCATCTTGAACAATTAATTGGTCAAACAACTCAGCCGCTTCTTCAAAGCGATTAGCAGCAAATACTTCTTCCCCTACTTCTTGTTTCAGCTTTTGTACTTCTTCTTCTTTCATTTCTTTATATAATTCCATTGTGACTTTGCGGCCATCGGTTAACACACCTTTTGGATGTCTAATCCACTGCCATAATTGAGCACGTGAGATTTCCGCAGTCGCCGCATCTTCCATTAAATTATGTAGCGGTGCTGCTCCACGTCCGCTTAACCAAGAGGCAATGTATTGAATGCCTACACTAATATTGACGCGGATCCCTTGTTCAGTAATATTTCCATCTGGTACAGCAAGAAGTTCTTCAGCAGAGACTTGAACATCCTCACGTTTTTTCGACTCAATCTGATTCGCTTCTTTCATTTCTGCATTGAACGCTTCAAGAGCAACTGACACTAGCGCTGGATGAGCTACCCAAGTCCCATCGTGTCCATCCTTCGCTTCACGCTCTTTATCCGCCCGTACTTTTGCATAGGCTTCCTCGTTTTTCTTCTCATCATCCTTCACTGGAATTTGGGCCGCCATTCCACCGATAGCTGGGGCTTTTCTGCGGTGACATGTTTTGATTGTGAGCTGTGAATACGCTCTCATAAATGGAACCGTCATCGTTACTTCGGCGCGATCTGGTAAAATGACATTCTCTTGATTTCTGAACTTTTTAATATAGCTGAAAATGTAATCCCATCGTCCGCAGTTCAAACCAGCGGAATGCTCGCGAAGTTCGTATAAAATTTCATCCATTTCAAACGCTGCCACAATCGTTTCGATCAATACAGTCGCTTTAATCGTTCCTCTTGGAATGCCGATATACTTTTGTGCAAAAAGGAAGACATCATTCCAAAGTCTTGCCTCTAAATGGCTTTCGAGTTTCGGTAAATAAAAATATGGGCCCGTGCCGTTTTCTACTTGTTTCACAGCATTATGGAAGAAAAATAGGCCAAAATCGAACAGGCTTCCTGAAATCGGCTTTCCATCGAGCTGTACGTTCTTTTCTTCTAAATGCCAGCCTCGTGGGCGAACGATGAGTACAGCTGTTTTCTCTTTTAATTCGTATTTCTTTCCGTTAGGGTTTTCAAAACTAATTGTGCGGTTAACCGCATCTCGCATATTGATTTGTCCTTCGATGATGTTATCCCATGTTGGTGAAGTTGCATCCTCAAAGCAAGCCATGTAACATTTGGCGCCCGAGTTTAATGCATTAATGACCATCTTCCGGTCAACTGGTCCAGTAATTTCTACTCGGCGGTCTTGGAGATCTTTCGGTAGTGGAGCAATGGACCATTCGCTGTTGCGGATATGTGCTGTTTCTTCTAGAAAACTAGGTTGTTTCCCTTGGTCAAACTCTTTTTGTCTTTCTTGACGCTTTTGCAGAAGTTCGAGTCTACGTTCTCCAAAACGCCTTTCAAGCTGTTCAATAAACTGCAGTGCATCGGGAGTCAAAACTTCTGCATAACCCGGTCGCATTGCACCTGTTACGTTAATGCCAGCTGTTTGAGTGGCCATAGATTCCATCTCCTTTGTTATATTACAGTTGTTAGTTCTGTTATTTGTATTATATAACAGATAATAATGAAAGTGAATATATTTTTCAAACAATTTCAAATTTTCTTTCGACAAATTTCTGCAAAAAAAAGAGAGCGGTTCCCCCGCTCCTTTACTCGTAAATATGAACATATGGTTTATCTGCATTCGGTTTTTTCACAATTAACGCTTCTGGCCCATTTGTCGATGTGATTGTCACTTCAATTGGTGTATAAGCCGGAAAGCTGTCCATTGTCAATCCTGTAACAAATTGAGTAAAGCCGATCGCTTCCGCTTTTCCATAAAATTGAATAGGGATTTCAATGCTTAAACTTACCAATTCATCTCCGTTATATAAAGCTTTTCCGATTACGCCATTATAATTTTTAAAATATTTTTCCACATCTTGCTTGAAGTTTAAAAAGTAAGTCATATCGTCTCTTCGCTCTTCTTCTGCTTTTGGTGAAGGGAATAAATAATATTTTTCGTTTACTTTTTCCCACTCACTAATTGTATCCTCATCTTCATCTAAATGGGTATAAGCGATGAAATTACCTGGGACAACGGAGTTTTGAGCCTGCTGTTTAAATAAAGCAATCGTCACGGGCACATCCTTGATCCCTTTCATTGTCCGAATCCGCTTCGCTACTTCCTCCGCAATTTTCTTTCCTTCCCGTTCTATCTCTTCATCTGAAATCTTATGTTCATACTGCGCACCATATTTTTCTTTTGTGTAATAATGAACGGAATTTAAAGCTAAACCGATGACCACTCCGCTAAGTTGCAGTGAATTCTCTTTTGTTTTCGTTAAATAATCATGTTCCATAATATGAGCCAAATAGATAGGGCTTTTTTCATTGCGCTCTTGCACGGAACCATTGCCGCTATCAACGGGGTTTAACCCTACATTTTCTTCCGGCTTCATTTTTTGTTCTTTCAATTGTGCATCAGTATACTTTCGCTCTAACCAAGATTGTACCGTTTCTTTATCAAGCATTTGACCTTCTTGGAATAAATATTTTTCCGGAGAAAAGTTCTCTTGGGCAATTCTCATTAAGCCTGTTTCAAACTCCACAATATCATAGCGTGTATTTAAATTTGAAACGACCAACCCTCTAGCCTTTCCAGGTTTAAATGGTGTCAGCGTCCGATAAAAATCCTCAGAGATTTGATAATTCGGAATGATCGCTTTCTCCCCTTTGCCATCACCTTTAATAATTTCTTCTGTTTTTTCTAATTTCGGCGCACACCCGCTAATAAGCAAAGAAGCGGTCAGTGCCGCCAAAAATATTTTCGTTTTCAAACGAGCCACCTCTTATTTAATTAAGTTCGTCCAATAGCTTTTGTTCATCCCATACTTCAATGCCTAACTCTGTCGCTTTCGTTAATTTCGAGCCTGCTTCTTCTCCAGCAATGACAAGATCGGTTTTCTTACTCACACTACCTGATACCTTTCCGCCAAGCGTCTCAATTCGCTCCTTCGCTTCATTGCGCGTCAATTGATGGAGCTTTCCAGTTAAAACGACCGTTTTTCCTGCAAAGAAAGAATCCGATTGTTCGACAACAGCCAGCTTTGGTCCTGTATATACCATATTGACACCAGCAGCCTTCAAGTTTTCTATCAACTCGGACACTTCCGGCAAGTGAAAATAAGCAACAATTGCTTCCGCCATCTTATCTCCGATTTCATGAATAGCCGTTAGTTGTTCAACAGTCGTTTCAGCCAATACATCCATCGTTTCAAAATGCTGAGCTAACGTTTTCGCCGCTTTCGCCCCAACATGGCGAATACCGAGACCAAACAATAACTTTTCTAATGAATTTTGTTTAGATGCTTGAATTGCTTGGAGTAGATTATCGGCTGATTTTTCGCCCATGCGCTCTAAATTGACTAACTGCTCTTTTGTTAGCTTATAAAGATCTGAAACATCCTGAATAAGATGTTCCCTATACAGCTGGGCGACCACTTTTTCACCTAGACCATCAATATTCATCGCATTACGGGAGACGAAGTGAATCATCCCTTCTCGAATTTGCGCCGGGCATTTCGGATTCATACAACGAAGAGCCACTTCTCCATCTAACCGAATAAGCTCACCGTCACATTCAGGACAGTGCGTTGGCATATGAAATTCCTTTTCTTCCCCTGTTCGGCGTTCCGCAATGACATTCACCACTTCCGGAATAATGTCACCCGCTTTTTTGATCACGACGTAGTCTCCAAGCTGAATATCTTTCTCTCTAATTAAATCTTCATTATGAAGAGAGGCCCGCTGCACCGTTGTTCCCGCTACGCGTACAGGCTGTAAAATCGCGGTTGGTGTGACGACGCCAGTTCGCCCGACACTTAACGTAATGTCTATCAGCTTCGTCACAACTTCTTCTGCTGGAAACTTGTACGCAATAGCCCAGCGAGGACTTTTCGCCGTCGCTCCAAGCTCTTGTTGCTGCTTGAGTGAATCCACTTTAATCACAATTCCATCAATTTCATAAGGCAAGCTAGGCCGCTTATCCATCCAGCTAGCGATATATTCAATCACTTCATCGATATTATCGCACACTTTTCGCTCTTTGTTCGTTTTAAAGCCTAGTTCATCCAGCAAATCAAGACCAGCACTATGTGACGTGACTCCTGTTTCTCCTGGATTGGCTACACCATATAAGAATATATCAAGATTACGAGAAGCAGCAATGCGAGGATCGAGCTGACGTAACGACCCGGCTGCCGCATTGCGTGGATTGGCAAAAGGCTCTTCTCCCTTTTCATCCCGGACAGCATTTAACGCAATAAAGGACTGCTTTGGCATAAATGCCTCACCGCGAACTTCCAACGTAAAAGGCTGATTAATCCGTAAAGGGATCGAGCGAATCGTCTTTAAATTTGTAGTAATATCCTCACCTGTCGTTCCATCCCCGCGAGTCGCCCCTTGAACAAATAATCCTTGTTCGTATTTTAACGACACAGCCAGTCCATCAATTTTAAGCTCACAAACATAGGAGTATTCTTCTTCTTTGAGCGCTTGTTTTATTTTGCGATCAAAATCCCGCAAATCACCCTCATTAAAGGCGTTACCGAGGCTGAGCATCGCCGTATCATGACGTACCTTCTGAAACATATCCAGCACCTCTCCTCCCACGCGCTGGGTAGGAGAGTCTGGCGTCTGTAAATCAGGAAACTCATTTTCTATTTTCATTAATTCTTGTATTAAGCGGTCATATTCAGCATCGGGTACTGACGGCTGATCTAGTACATAATACTCATAATTGTATTGATTCAATACATGATGCAACTCCTGTACTCGCTGTGCGGCTTCCTTTCTGTCCATTAAAACACCCTTTCTTTTTACACTTTTTCAATTGGAGCAAATTGAGCCAGCAGACGTTTAATACCAATCGGACTTGGAAAAGCAATGTCTAATTCCACGCCATCTCCGCTTCCTTTTACGCTCACGACCGTGCCTGTTCCCCATTTTTTATGAATGGCTTTATCGCCTACTTTCCAATTAGTTCCGCCGCTAACTGAATTGATTCGCGGACGCACTGCTGGACGGCGCGGCGCTTGTGACTGAGCGCGTAATCCAAATGGTGTATTAACTTTTTCAGCCGCTGCTAGGTTGTCGATTAAATCAGCAGGAATTTCACTAATAAAACGGGAAACAGGATTCATATTTGTGCGGCCATATAAAGTACGCATTTGGGCATTTGTTAAATAAAGCTCTTCTTCTGCCCTAGTAATTCCAACATAGGCCAAACGTCTCTCTTCCTCCATCTCGTCTTCTTCCATCAACGAACGGCTATGTGGGAATACCCCTTCCTCCATGCCCATTAAAAAGACAACCGGGAATTCAAGACCTTTTGCCGAGTGAAGCGTCATTAATACAACCGCATCCTGCTCTTCCTCTTCTTTGCCAAGCTGATCGATATCCGCTACAAGCGCTAAATCGGTTAAAAACGCGATTAAGCTTTTATCATCGTTCGCATCTTCAAAACTTTTCGTTACTGATAAAAACTCTTCAATATTTTCAAGTCGGCTTTGCGATTCAATCGTTTTTTCCGCTTTTAACATATCGCGATAACCGGTGCGATCTAACACTTCTTCTACTAATTCAGACACAGATAAATATTCTTGTTGTTGAGTATATGTTTCAATTAAGCGGCGAAATTCAATCGCTGTTTTCGCCGCTTTCCCACTAAGACCGATAAAATCCGCTTCCGCTAATGCTTGATACATCGTTAAATCATTTTCTTGGGCGTAACGAGAAATTTTATCGAGAGAAGTAGAACCGAGGCCACGTTTCGGCACATTAATAATCCGCTGTAAGCTAATATCATCATCCGGATTAGAGATTAGACGTAAATAAGCAAGCAAATCCTTAATCTCTTTACGATCATAGAACTTAATGCCGCCGACAATCGCATACTCGATATTCGACTTCATCAATACTTCCTCCATCACACGAGACTGGGCATTCGTGCGATATAAAATCGCAATATCCGACCGCTTACGCTTTCCGCTATCTGTCATTTCTTTAATTTTCCCAGCAACAAACTGCGCCTCGGTTTGCTGATTATCTCCGCGATAATAAGACAGTTTACGTCCCTCTTGATTTTCTGTCCATAATTTCTTCGGTTTACGATTAGAGTTATTTTTGATTACTTCATTCGCCGCTTGTAAAATCAATTTAGTCGAGCGGTAATTTTGCTCAAGAAAAATCGATTTGGATTGCGGGTAATCCTTTTCAAATGACAAGATATTCGCAATATCTGCGCCGCGCCAGCGATAAATCGATTGATCTGAGTCCCCAACCACACATAAATTGTGGAAGCGGCTCGCTAATAGTTTCACTAACATATATTGGGCTCGATTCGTATCCTGATACTCATCAACGTGAATGTATTGAAATTTCCGCTGATAAAACTCAAGTACTTCTGGTACGCGCTGGAACAATTGAATCGTTACCATGATTAAATCATCGAAGTCTAACGCATGATTTTTCTTCAAGCGTTTTTGATATTCGGTATACACTTCGCTGACAACTTGGTCCATGTAACCGCCTTGACGCTTGCTGAACGTTTCAGGATCAATTAATTCATTTTTGGCTGAGCTAATGGAGGCCAATAAACCGCGTGGATCAAATTTCTTTGGATCCAGATTCTTTTCCTTTAAAACCGCTTTAATGACTGATTGCTGATCGGTCGTATCTAAAATGGTAAAGTTGCGGTTATACCCGATGCGATCGATGTCTCTTCGTAAAATCCGCACACACATCGAGTGGAAAGTGGAAATCCAAATATCCTCTGCTGCGCCGCCAAGCAGTCGGCCAATACGCTCTTTCATTTCACGCGCTGCCTTATTGGTGAAAGTAATCGCAAGAATATTATAAGGATTGACTCCTTTCTCCACCATTAAGTAAGCAATTCGATGCGTCAACACTCTCGTTTTACCAGAGCCAGCCCCTGCCATAATCAACAGCGGCCCTTCCGTTGTTTTCACGGCTTCTTGCTGTTCGGGATTTAAACCTGTTAACAGTTTTTCTGTTAAAAAATTCATTTTTTCACCACCTACAAACATATGTTCCTATTATACATTATTTTTAACCGCTGCAACGGTTTTTATTGCTTCCTCTAACTGTTCATATACCACATTGCCGACTACAACGACATCCGCATATTGAGCCATTTCCTTTGCTTGAATAGATGTACGAATGCCTCCGCCGTAAATAAAGGTCGTGTTCTTTAATATTTCTGCTACAGCTTGAACAGCTTCAACATCTCCATATGCTCCGCTGTATTCTAAATAAAACAAAGGCAGACGCATCATATTCTCTGCCATCATCGCATAAGCAACAATATCTTCTTTCGATAGTGGAGATTTGGCTTCTGTTAACGCAGCCGCTTTACACTCAGGATTGGCTATACAATATCCTTCAGCATAAACCTCTTCCCAGTCCATCAATTCACCGAACTCTTTTAGTGCCTCATGATGAAGACCGGTAATCCATGCCGTATTTTGACTATTTAATACCGTTGGAATAAAATACAAATCAAATCCCGGCGTAATCGATTCTATATTAGACACTTCCAAGACACACGGCACGGTATATCGACGAACTCGCGCCATTAAATCCAGGACATTTTCAAGTGTCACTCCATCGCTTCCGCCAATTAAAATGGCGTCTGTACCTGATTCACATAATGTTTCTAATGATTGATCATCTATCTCTTTATTTGGATCTAACTTAAACACATGACGCCATTCGCGCACATCATACATCTAATTTGTCCTCCCATTCTATATTCAAAAGCTATCAAACCTTTGGCATCCTTCATTATATCATTAAAACAAGGGCCTGACTCCCATCGCATCATGTATGCAGTGGAAATCAGACCCTTCACTTTATTCGCACGTTTCTTTTTCTTTAATGCGATCCAAAACAAGCTGATACGCATCATTTCCATAGTTTAAGCAACGTTTTACACGAGAAATAGTAGCGGTAGATGCACCGGTACCTGATTCAATTTTATGGTAAGTCTTACCTTCCTTGAGCATACGAGCAACTTCAAGGCGTTGAGCAAGTGACTGAATTTCATTGACTGTACAAAGGTCATCAAAAAATAAATAACATTCTTCTAAATCACGAAGAGACAAGATTGCCTCAAATAGCTGATCTAGCTCTTTTCCACGTAATTTTTCAATTTGCATAGGATGCTTCAAACCCCTTCGCTAATTATTTTGCAAATTCAATTATTTGGTTAAGTCTTTTGGAGGCAGGAATCACTTGAACCCATGTATTACCAGGTACAAAATCAAGCATTGTCCCTTTTTTAAAAGGAATGATTCGCCCATTGACATTAGACCACTCGACTTGCTGTACAATACCGCGTTGAATCAAATAAGCGGAACCACCTGATGATAGATCAATATCTAATCGACCTTCTGAATCAACGACGCGATGGTCCGCTTCAATGATGAAAATATTATCGGCTAAGATCGGCTCTTGCGTTTCTCGATCTAGCTCTTGCTCTTGGCTAATCCAGCGTTCGTAGCTCTTTTGCTTGGAATTATACTTGTACTCTACTTGAAAAGCAGCTTGATCAGAATATCGAATCTGAACATTTTCCGCTTTTTGTCCAACAAGCTCTTTCACTTCTTTTGGCTTCATGAAATTCAGACTGCCAGGAGCTATCTTCAGATCATACCCCTTCTTCTTGGCGATGTTCTTCATTTCATCAAACCACATATAAGAATTATGAGGTGCGACCCTAGAGGAATCCCTTTGAAAAATGGTTCCATCATATTGCATACCATTGATCTGGTCAACTGCTCCACTTTGAAGTCTCTCCTTCGCATCTGGACTATATCCATGAGCGATAAACAGACTATCGTACCCCTCCGCTAAATCAATAAAATATTCTCTCGCGCTTCGCACAGGTCCTACTTTTTCCGGCTGTTCGCTTTGATAAATAGCTAAAAATCGGGTCATATTTCCTTCAACCATTACCTCATACACAAGATCCGCTTGTGCTAATCCGGTTTGCGGACGTGCCTTTGGATGATTATTAATGACAACAGCTGTAGCTCGTTGATTAGGCTTTGACTTTGTTTTCTCACCGGTAAGCGGAAGAACATAGTTGCCTTTTTCATCTCTCAAGATCGCTTCATTTTCTTTCTGAGCTTCACTGTTTTCTTTCTCTCCCCAACAGCCGCTTAATAATACAGCGCTTGTTAATAGAGACACGATGGTTAAATTTCTCATACACAACTCCCATATAGATTCTCTTCACTTTACTATTTTAACGCATTATAGTCGGAAAGAGTACCGTTTTCTTCATCACATCATACATTCCATAAGAAGTAATGCGAATGTATGGTAAATGTGTAGATGATAAAAAGAGCAGTGTATAAATCGGATCATCAAATGGATAGCCGCGCTCCACTAGTAGCTTTTTCAATTGAAATTCTTCCTTAATTAATTCCTCTATTGGCTTTGCAGACATCATGCCTGACAGCTCTAAAGGAATTTCATGAAGAATTTGTTCATCTTCAGAAAGCACTAGCCCTCCGCCAATTTCCTTCATACGATGAAAGGCTCTTTCCATCTCTCGTTTACATTTCCCAATAAGAAGAATATCACCTGTATTAGAAAATGAGGAGGCAAATCCTTGAATATTCGTCGCAAAACCTTTGATCGTTGTATTCACACGCCACTTGCCACCACGATCCAATAACACTAAAAAGTTTTCATCTTCCGCTTGGTAAAGCTCCTCACCTGAAACATCTGTTTCTAGAGAGTAAGGTTTCGTGATCACATTGTTCACCATTTCAATTCCAAATGGCATCGAGAATTGTAAATCTTCCTCTTGTAACTCCCATTCTAACTGCAACGGACCAAATCCATACTCATTCCAATCAATGGCTGGAAAAGATGGTACTGACCCATCCAGCTTTTTGACCCACTGTCCTTTGGAAAGAACGGCGACTGGAGTTGGCTTGTATTCATCTTCTAATATATTGATATTGGCCACTCTTCCAGGGGCTATTACACCGTGTAAATGATCCAGCCTATAATATCTTGCTACATTATAACTAGCCATATGATAAGCATCCATTGGCGGCACACCATGTTCAATCGCTTTAGCAATCATCCAGTCTAAAATTCCATTTTCATAAAATGAAGGAGGAGAACCGTCTGTCGTGAACATCATCATATCATATTGGTTCAATTGCATTTCTTTCATTTCTTGAAGCAAAATTTCCAGATCTGGACGAATCGAAGAGTGACGTAAAGACACCATGTACCCAGCCATTAAGCGTTTCTTAATATCTTGTCCACTCATTGATTCATGATCACTGTCCGCACCAAGCAAAGCCATCTTTGTGAGCGTTTTTTCAGAAGCACCTGGAAAATGACCCTCTATTCTTTTTCGCATGCGCTTTGTTTCTTGAATCCAATGCAGCATCATATCATCACCAGCTAAAAGCTTGGGCCATCCAGTCAGCTCCCCACCTTGTACAACCGCCTCATGCTCCAGCCACGACTTTACTGCTGTATTCGAAAAAATTTCTTCCTCATTCGCCAACTCTGTCTGCGCGTCATAGCGGCACCACCAATACATGCTGATAGGCAGCGACCGCAATTCTTCAAGTAAAGAAAACGCTTTCTTTTCTTCTAACAGCAAAAATAGCATTAAGTTATCATTGATGAAAGTAGTCGTTCCTGTCTTCACTGCATATTCCGCAAAAGTTTGGGGATTATAAAGCTGAAATGGATGAACATGCGGCTCAATATAACCGGGAACCAATGTTTGGCCGTGACAGTCGTATATTTCATACGCCCCTTTACTTTCTGGCAATTCTTCACCGACATAAACGATCCGATCTTCATAGATCCAAATATTAGCTGTCACCCATTGCTTAAGAATGGAGTGCAAAAAACGGGCGTTAGTCAAAACGAGTGTAGGTGAAATTTCTCCATTCACCACTGCCACATGTTCTCTAAGCTGCCTGTTTCGCCAGCGATATCTTTGTTCTAACATTTATACAAGCCTCCTAAAAGGAAGTTATCATTCCATTTATTAAATTATTGATTATAGTAACATATTTTATGATTTAGCGCTCTAAAGAACTACAATTTTTATGAACAAAATGTGAACTTAAAAAGCGGAAGGTGCTGTTCATCAGTAACTAGCAAAAGATAATGCAAAAACAATACATCGAACAAAAAAGCGGTTGGAAAGTGAAGGAAGCAATCTGAATGTCGAAGAAACTGCTCGTAAGGTGAAAGAAATGTCCAGAAAGTCAGTTTTCACTGACGTTCTGGACAGCTCATAAAAAGGAGTTGAAAATAATGTTTATGGAATATATAACCGATATGTCATTTGTAATGGCAATGATTATTGGCAGTGTGATTGCCATCCTTTTTGTTTATGTTAGACGTTCGAAGAAGAAGCGCGCGCAATAGCACGATTGCCGATGTCATTACGATAGAAGAAGTGATCTTTTTCGATTGCACTTATTTGATCGTACGCTTTTTGCTGGGCTTGTTGAATCGTCGGTGCTTTTCCTGTCACAAGGAGAACTCGCCCTCCATTGGCACAAATTATGCCTTCTTCATTCTTAAATGTTCCAGCATGAAGCACAGCAGAAGCCTCTACTTGGTCCATCCCTTGAATCGGATGACCTTTTTCATAGCTTTCCGGATAACCATTAGCAGCTAATACGACACCAAGCACAGATTCATCGTTCCATTGGAGCTCAGGGTTTTTCCCATCTAACACATCAAGGAATACTTGAGCAAGGTCCGATTGCAAACGCGGAAGCACTACTTGTGTTTCCGGGTCGCCAAATCGCGCGTTAAACTCAATCGTTTTCGGCCCCTCTTCTGTTAGCATTAAGCCTGCAAAGATCACCCCTGTAAAAGGACGCCCTTCTGCCACCATTCCTTTAGCGATCGGGATTAAAACCTCTTGGACCGACTGTTCAATGATTTCTTTAGAAATGTGAGGAATAGGAGAGTAGGCTCCCATGCCTCCAGTATTCGGACCTTCATCATGGTCAAATGCCCGTTTATGATCTTGGGCTGCTTCCATTGGATACACATTTTCTCCATTCACAAAAGCCATTAAAGAGTACTCTTCGCCTTGAAGGAATTGTTCAATCACCACTTTACTAGAAGCCTCGCCAAATTTTTTATCTAGCATCATTTCGTCAAGAGCGGTTAAAGCTTCTTCCATTGTCATCGCGACCGTTACGCCTTTGCCGGCAGCCAGTCCATCCGCTTTAAGAACGATCGGCGCTCCCTGCTCTTCAATATACGCTTTTGCTTCTTCATAAGAATCGAAAGCTTTGTAGCGGGCTGTTGGAATATTGTATTTTTCCATCATCATCTTTGCAAAAGATTTACTGCCTTCAAGAACAGCGGCTGCTTGGTTAGGACCGTACACTTTGAGCCCTTTCGCTTGAAGATGATCAACGATTCCGGCATGCAGCGGATTTTCAGGGCCGACTACGGTTAAGTCAATGTTGTTGTCTACTGCAAAGGCTGCTAGCTCTTCAAAGTTCATCTCATCGATCGCCACTAACTCTGCATCATAAGCAATCCCCGCATTACCTGGTGCACAAAATACTTTTTCTACTTGAGGACTTTGTGCAAGCTTTTTACAAATGGCATGCTCTCTGCCGCCTCGTCCAATCACAAGTACCTTCATTTCCATTCACCCCGCTGAAAAATTAATGTTTAAAATGTCTAACGCCAGTGAAGACCATCGCAATGCCGTATTCATCTGCTTTTTTGATGGAATCCTCATCGCGGATCGAGCCTCCAGGCTGAATGATCGCTGTAATGCCTGCTTTCGCTGCTGCTTCCACCGTATCATTCATCGGGAAGAACGCATCGGAAGCAAGTGCAGCACCTTTTGCTTTTTCTCCCGCTTGTTCAAGAGCGATTTTCGCTGCGCCCACGCGGTTCATTTGCCCTGCACCTACACCTAATGTCATCTCGTTATTCGTCACAACAATCGCATTCGATTTCACATGCTTCACGACTTTCCAGCCAAGCTTCATCGCTGCCCACTCTTCTTCTGTTGGCTCGCGCTTCGTAGCTACGTGAATATCTGCATCCTCTAGTGAATAATTATCTAAATCTTGCAGCAACAGTCCGCCTTCTACAGATGTTAATACTTTTTCTTTTGATTTTTCTCCATCAAATGGAAGAGTTAATAAGCGAATATTTTTCTTTGCTGTTAACACGTTAAGTGCTTCTTCTGTAAATTCCGGCGCGACAATAATTTCAAGGAAAATTTCATGAAGCTTTTCCGCTAATGCTTTGTCCACTGGACGGTTTAATGCGACAATGCCACCAAAAATGGATGTTGGATCCGCTGCATATGCACGATCATAAGCTTCCTCTATTGTTCCACCAACTCCAACACCGCATGGATTCATATGCTTCACTGCAACCGCAGCTGGTTCACTAAACTCTTTCACAATTTGCAGTGCTGCATCTGTGTCGCGAATGTTATTGTAAGATAATTCTTTTCCATGCAATTGTGTTGAACGGGCCACAGAAAACGCGGATCCAAGCGGCTCTTCATAAAAAGCAGCCTGCTGATGCGGGTTTTCTCCATATCGAAGAGATTGTTTTAATTCATATGTAAATGTCATTGTTTCTGGCTGTTCTTCACCAGTCAGTTCTGTCATATATTTCGCAATCATCGCATCATAAGAAGCTGTATGACGAAATACTTTTGCTGCTAGCTTTCTTCTTGTTTCCTTTGTTGTTTGACCCTCTGCTTTTAATTCAGCTAACACTTGATCATAATCAGCCGCATCAACAACAACCGTTACATACTCATGGTTTTTAGCGGCTGCACGCAACATCGTCGGACCGCCAATATCAATGTTTTCAATCGCATCCTCTACCGTTACATCCGGCTTAGCAATTGTTTGTTGGAAAGGATACAAGTTGACACAAACAATATCAATTGGTGCAATATTTTGTTCTTCCATCTGCTTCACATGATCCGCTTGGTCGCGTTTAGCAAGAAGTCCTCCATGAATGAATGGGTGCAATGTTTTTACGCGGCCTTCTAAGATTTCAGGAAACCCCGTTACGTCACTCACACTCATAACTGGCACGTTTGCTTCTTCTAGCATTTTCTTCGTTCCACCTGTTGAAATGATTTCAATATCTAAAGCAGCTAGCTCTTTCGCAAAATCAACAATGCCACTTTTATCTGATACACTGATTAACGCACGCTTTTTCATTATTTTCCTTCCTCTCTTGAAGCTTCTGTTACAAGCTGTCTGATTACTTTCGGATATAGTTGATGTTCAACTTGCTGAATTTTCACTTGTAAAGATTCTCTCGTATCTTCATTTGCGATTCGTACTATTTCTTGATCAATGATAGGCCCTGTGTCCATGCCTTCATCAACAAAGTGCACCGTCACTCCCGTAATTTTGACACGAGCAGCAAACGCCTGCCCAATCGCATCCTTTCCTGGAAAAGCCGGAAGCAAGGATGGATGAATATTCACAATTCTTCCCCCGTAAGCATCGAGCAATGTCTCGCCAACTAAGCGCATATAACCGGCTAGAAAAACAAAGTCCACTTCTGCTTCATGCAGCTTCTTTACAATTTCACGTTCAAACTCCGCCTTTGATGAATAGTCTTTTGCTCGAAAAGCAAACACTGGAATTTGAAGTTTTTCCGCACGCTTGATCACATATGCATCCGGCTGATCACAAACGAGCAGTTTGATTTCAGCTGGAATTTCCCCTTTTTGAACCGAATCAGCAATCGCTTGAACGTTGCTTCCGCTTCCAGAAGCGAACAAAGCAATATTTTTCATTTCCCCCATCTTCATGACTTGAATTGAACTCCTTCACCAGCCACAATTCTGCCAATCGTATAAGCTTTCTCCCCTGCTTGCTCAATTAGCTGTTTTGCTTTTTCTTCTTCATCAGCCGCTACAATCATCACTAAACCAATGCCCATGTTGAAAATATTGTACATTTCGCTATAGTCAAGCTCTCCATACTTTTTCAACACATGAAAAATGTCAGGAATCTCCCATGTTCCTTCCATAATTTCAGCGCCAAGACCTTCTGGCAATGCACGCGGAATATTTTCAATAAAACCGCCGCCGGTAATATGCGCCATCCCTTTTACTTCGAGATTCTTTAATACTTCAAGTACCGGCTTCACATAGATCTTTGTCGGTGTTAACAGCACTTCCCCTAATGGTGCTGTTAAACCTTCTACTTCATCCGTCAATTGAAAATCATGTGTATCAAAAAAGATTTTCCGCACTAAAGAAAAACCATTGCTATGCAATCCGCTCGACGGAAGCCCGATGATGACATCGCCTGCTTGAATATTCTCACCTGTAATGACCTTGCTTTTTTCAACCACACCTGTTGTATAGCCAGCAATGTCATATTCGCCATCGCTGTACATCCCTGGCATTTCCGCTGTCTCTCCGCCGATCAACGCACAGCCTGCCTGCTCACATCCATCAGCAACCCCTTTAACAATTTGCTCAATCTTTTCAGGTATTGCTTCTCCACAAGCAATATAATCTAAAAAATAAAGCGGCTCTGCACCTTGAACAATCACATCATTGACGCACATCGCCACACAGTCAATACCGATTGTATCGTGGCGATTCATACCAAATGCGAGCTTTAATTTCGTGCCGACTCCATCTGTACCGGAAACTAAAATAGGCTCCTTAATATTTAAAGCAGACAAATCAAACATGCCGCCAAAGCTGCCTAGCGCTCCCATGACACCTGAACGGTTTGTCCGTTTCACATGCTTTTTCATCCGTTCTACTGCTTCATAGCCCGCTTCAATATTGACTCCTGCTGCTTCATACGCTTTTGCCATTCGTCGCTCCCCCTTAAAATCGTGCATAGAAAAACTGTCTCACTAGACAGCTTTTCCTGCTTAACACATTATTTCTTTATCACGCGGATGCATCGTATCTGGATAGATTTCCGTCGGATATTGACCTGTAAAACAAGCGAGACATTGTCCACAATGATCATTTTGCTTTTCATGACCGATCGCTTCTACCATGCCATCAAGGCTAAGAAACGTTAATGAATCTGCTCCAATGGCATCTCTCAGCTCTTCTTCTGTATAATGAGCCATAATCAATTCTTCTTGTGTGGATGTATCAATGCCATAATAACAAGGATTTTTAATCGGAGGTGAACTGATGCAGACATGAACCTCTTTCGCGCCAGCATCCTTTAACATCTTCACAATCCGCTTGCTCGTTGTTCCGCGTACAATGGAATCATCCACCATGACGACCCGTTTTCCCTCAATCACACCACGAACAGGTGAAAGCTTCATTTTCACTCCTTGCTCACGAAGTGCTTGGGAAGGCTGAATAAATGTTCTGCCTACATATCGGTTTTTAATTAAGCCCATCTCGTATGGAATACCTGATTCTTCCGCATAACCAATCGCAGCTGAAATACTCGAATCTGGAACACCTGTGATAACATCTGCTTCAATTTTTGCTTCTTTCGCCAACTGAATGCCCATACGTTTTCTGGCACTATGAACATTGATCTTATGAATATCACTGTCCGGACGAGAGAAATAAACGTACTCCATTGTGCAAATCGCCTGATTTGTCGCTAATGAGAAGCGTTCAGAGTGTAGGCCATCTTGATTGATAATCACAAGTTCTCCAGGCTCCACATCACGCAAAAATTTTGCCCCAACAATATCAAATGCGCAAGTTTCTGAAGCGACAACATAAGCATCACCTAATTGGCCAATCGATAATGGGCGCAAGCCATTAGGATCTAGTGCGACCATTAATTCGTTCTCTGTCATGACTAGGAAAGCGTAGGCTCCTTTTAACATCGAAAGCGCATTTTTCACACGATCCTTCATTTCGCCAAAGCCGCCGCGGCGAATTAAATGGGCAAGCACTTCCGTATCTGAAGTCGTTTGAAAAATACTACCTTGAGCTTCCAGTTGATGCTTTAGTGCTGTAGCATTAATTAAGTTGCCGTTATGAGCCAGAGCTAAACTTCCTGTTTGTGAGTGAAAAAGCAGCGGCTGAACATTTTCATAGCCTCCGCCTCCTGCTGTTGTATATCGAACGTGACCAATCGCACCTGTACCATTCAGCTCATTGATTTTCTCTTGGGTAAAGATTTCTGTCACTAGCCCTTCACCTTTTAATCCACGAAGTCGCTTGCCATCTGTTACGACGACACCTGCTCCTTCTTGACCGCGATGCTGCAAGCTTTGTAATCCATAATATGTGATTTGGGAGGCATCTTCATGCCCCCAAACCCCAAATACACCACATTCTTCGTTTAATCCTCTGATTTCAGCAAGCATGGGATTGCTCCTCTCCAAGCATCTTCAAGCTCACCAACCTCCGCTTGAATGATCGCCTCGTTGTTATGCTTAATCGTCAAATTCGCTTCTTTTGTTACTTCTCCGATCAACTTCGCTTCTGGAATAATCGCTTCAAAAGCCTCGCATTTCTCTTTCGAAACCGTCACGATAAAACGTGATTGCGTTTCACTAAATAGTGCCGCTATTTCATTTCCTTCAATCGTTACTTCTGCTCCAAAGCCTGTACGGAAGGCTTTTTCCGCTAAAGCAACCGCAAAACCACCTTCTGCTACATCATGTGCAGATTGAACCGTTCCTTGCTGGATCGCTTGAAGCAACGCTTTTTGGCGCATTTCTTCAACTTCTAAATCTAACTTCGGTGCTCTTCCGAAGATTTTGCCGTCGTTATGCAATTTTTGAAGTTCGCTTCCGCCAAATTCTTCTTCTGCTTCTCCAATTACATAAATCAGATCGCCCGCTTGTTTAAATATTTGTGTCGTAATATGAGACAAATCTTTAATTAAACCGACCATCCCAACAACCGGTGTCGGATAAACAGCGACTCCATTTGTTTCATTATATAGAGAAACGTTTCCACCAATAACCGGTGTGTGTAACACGCGACATGCTTCACTCATGCCATCTGTTGCTTTTTCTAACTGCCAGAAAATTTCCGGTTTCTCTGGATTTCCGAAGTTTAAGCAGTCAGTAATCGCTAACGGCTCACCGCCAGAACAAATGATATTACGCGCCGCTTCTGCTACGGCAATTTTGCCGCCTGTTTCTGGGTCAAGATAGATATAGCGGGAGTTGCAATCTGTTGTCATCGCTAATGCTTTCTCCGTATCGCGCACGCGGATGACCGCTGCGTCTGAACCAGGTGAGACAACGGTGTTTGTACGTACTTGGTAATCGTATTGTCCATACACCCATTCTTTGCTCGCAATCGTTGGCTGAGAAAGAAGTTGTATCAATGTTTCTTTATAATTTGTTACTTCAGGAATAACCTCGTCCATTTCCTGAAACTCACGATAATACGCTGGCTCTGAAGAAGGCTTGTAGTACACTGGTGCATCTTCTGCTAACGCATCCGCTGGGACCTCTGCTACCACTTCTCCTTTATGCACTAAACGAAGCATGCCATCATCTGTTACGCGACCAATCGCTGCCGCTTCAAGACCATATTTCGCAAATAGATCTTCAATTTCTTTTTCTCTGCCTTTTTTAATAACGATCAGCATGCGCTCTTGAGATTCAGATAACATCATTTCATAAGGTGTCATGCCTGTTTCACGTTGAGGAACAAGATCCATATTCATCTCAATACCAGAGCCTGCTTTACTTGCCATTTCAGCTGAAGAACTTGTAAGTCCTGCTGCTCCCATATCTTGAATACCGACAAGCGCATCGTTTTGAATCAGCTCTAAACATGCTTCAAGCAACAGCTTTTCCATAAATGGGTCTCCAACTTGTACTGCTGGACGCTTTTCATCAGATGCTTCACTCAGTTCTTCTGATGCAAATGTCGCTCCATGAATACCGTCACGGCCTGTTTTCGCGCCGACATACATCACCGTGTTGCCGACCCCTTTTGCTTGACCTTTTTTAATATCTTTATGATCAATTAATCCTACACACATCGCGTTAACTAGCGGGTTGCCTTCATAAGAGTTATCAAATTGGACTTCCCCGCCCACTGTTGGAATACCGATACAGTTGCCATAGCCAGCGATTCCTGCTACGACTTCTTCAAATAAGTATTTCACGCGGCTTGTTTTTAACTCACCGAAACGAAGTGAGTTTAGTAGCGCAACTGGACGAGCTCCCATAGAGAACACATCGCGAATGATTCCGCCAACACCTGTTGCTGCTCCTTGATAAGGCTCAATTGCAGATGGGTGATTATGACTTTCAATTTTGAAAACAACCGCTTGTTCATCACCAATATCGACAATTCCTGCACCTTCACCAGGACCTTGAAGAACTTTCTCACCTGAAGTTGGGAATTTACGAAGTACAGGCTTAGAGTTTTTATAACTACAGTGCTCAGACCACATAACAGAGAATAAACCTGTTTCTGTGTAATTAGGTGTACGTCCTAAAATCTGTTCCACTTTAGTAAACTCTTCATCTGTTAAACCCATTTCACGATAGATTTTCTCTTCTTTAATTTGGGCTGCATTTGGCTCAAGCATTAACGACATGGGATTCCCTCCAATGTTTCACAATTGATTGAAATAATTTTAAACCGTCCGCACTACCTAGTAACTCATCCACAGCACGCTCTGGATGCGGCATCATGCCAAGAACATTTCCTTGTTCATTGATAATACCGGCAATATTAGCTAAACTGCCATTTACGTTTTCTTTATAGGTGAAAACAATTTGATTATTTGCTTTTAATGATTCTAACGTTTGCTCATCACAGTAGTAGTTTCCTTCTCCGTGAGCAATAGGGATCGTAATTTCTTCACCTTTTTCATACGCAGATGAAAACATCGTTTCATTATTTGCTACTTGTAAAGTAGTTGGTCCACAAATAAATTTTAAATCTTTGTTGCGAAGCATTGCTCCTGGCAATAAGCCAGATTCCAATAAAATTTGGAAACCATTACATACGCCTAGTACAGGTTTTCCAGCTTCTGCTGCTTTCTTGACTTCATTCATCACCTTTGATAGATGAGCAATCGCTCCTGAACGAAGGTAATCTCCATATGAAAAGCCACCAGGCAATAAAATACCGTCATAGGCGCTCAGATCATCAGCATCATGCCAAATATAGTCCACTTCTTCCCCTAGCTCATCTTTAATCGCATGGAACATATCAATATCACAGTTAGAACCTGGGAATACAATCACCGCGAATTTCACTGACCAACACACTCCTCAATCTCATATCGGTAGTCTTCGATGACTGGATTGGATAGAAGTTTTTCACACACTTCCTTCACTGTGCCTTCTACATCCGGGTTGGAGCCATCAATTGTTAATTCCATATACTTTCCGATGCGAACATCTTCTACACCTTGATAGCCAAGGCTCGTTAATGATTGTTGTACCGCTTTTCCTTGTGGATCTAATACACTTTCTCTTAACGTCACGTATACTTTTACTTTGAACATGTTGAATTTCCTCCTAATCTCTCGAATACCTCGGTATAAGCTTCAATTAAATTTCCTAAATCGCGGCGGAATACATCTTTGTCTAATTTACGATTGGTATTTTTCTCCCATAGGCGACAAGTGTCTGGTGAAATTTCATCCGCTAGCATAATTTGTCCATCCTGGTCTTTCCCAAATTCAATTTTAAAATCGATCAACTCGATGCCCATTTCAGCGAATAAAGGAATCAATGCTTCATTAATCTTTAGTGCTTGTTGTTTCATCGTGGTTACTTCCGCTTCTGTTGCAATTTCTAATAGTTTAATATGATCATCGGTTAATAGCGGATCGCCTAGCTCATCTTTCTTGTAGTAAAACTCAACTAGCGGTTCAGCGAATCGTGCTCCTTCTTTAAACCCAAGACGTTTCGCCAAGCTGCCTGCTGCTTTATTACGAACGACGACTTCAAGCGGAATAATTTGAACATGTTTGACAAGTTGCTCATGCTCTGAAAGCTGCTCAATAAAATGAGAAGGAATACCAAGCTCTTTAAGCTTTAAAAAGATCAAGCTGCTGATTTCGTTATTCAATCTGCCTTTGCCGGAGATTTCCGCTTTTTTCTCTCCATTAAAAGCAGTTGCTGAATCCTTGTATTCAATCAATACAATATCTTCATTCTTGGTTGCATAAATTCGTTTCGCTTTTCCTTCGTAAAGCATCGAGCCTTTTTCCATTATTACTCCCCCTATTAAGGAAAATTAGCAATCTTCAGTCATTAATTGATAGAGAAGGTGCGGATGTTCACCGCACACTTCTGTTATTTACTTATCAAGCCCTAAACGAGTAAAAATTGTATCGACATGTTTTAAATGATAGTTGTAATCAAAACAGTCAGCAATTTCCTCTTGAGATAGCTTAGACGTAATTTTTTCATCTGCTTCCACTAAGCTGCGAAATGGTACTTGTGTTTCCCATGCTTCCATCGCTTTCGGTTGCACTGTATCATACGCTTCTTCACGAACCATGCCTTTATCAATCAGGGCTAACAGCACTCGTTGAGAATAAATTAAACCTAGCGTACGATCCATGTTACGCTTCATATTTTCTGGGAATACCGTTAAGTTTTTTACAATATTTCCAAAGCGATTTAGCATATAATTTAACGCAATCGTTGCATCTGGAAGAATGATGCGCTCCGCAGAAGAATGAGAAATATCACGTTCATGCCAAAGCGGCACATTTTCATACGCTGTTAGCATATGTCCGCGAATCACGCGAGCAAGCCCCGTCATATTTTCTGAACCGATTGGGTTACGCTTATGAGGCATTGCGGATGAACCTTTCTGTCCTTTTGCAAAGAACTCTTCCACTTCGCGCGTTTCACTTTTTTGTAATCCGCGAATTTCTACTGCAAATTTTTCAATCGATGTCGCAATTAAAGCAAGTGTGCCCATGTAATGAGCATGGCGATCACGCTGTAATGTTTGTGTAGAAATCGGCGCTGGCTTTGTCCCAAGCTTTTTGCACACATACTCTTCAACAAATGGATTAATGTTGGCGTACGTGCCAACTGCCCCAGAAATTTTTCCGTATTCTACACCTTCTGCTGCTTGATTGAAACGCTCCAAGTTACGCTTCATTTCCTCGTACCAAAGTGCCAGCTTCAATCCGAACGTTGTCGGCTCTGCATGCACACCATGTGTACGTCCCATCATCACCGTATGCTTATGCTCTTTTGCTTTATTGCGAAGAATCTCTATAAAATTCTCTAAATCTTTACGTAAGATGTCATTCGCTTGCTTTAACAAATAAGATAATGCTGTATCCACGACATCCGTTGACGTTAATCCGTAATGCACCCATTTACGCTCTTCTCCCAGGGTTTCAGATACGGCGCGAGTAAAAGCAACTACATCGTGGCGCGTTTCTGCTTCAATCTCTTGAATGCGCTTGATATCAAAGCTTGCATTTTCACGAATCTTTTGCACATCTTCTTTTGGAATATCTCCAAGTTCAGCCCAAGCTTCACAAGCTAAAATTTCTACTTCAAGCCATGCTTGAAAGCGATTCTCCTCCGTCCAAATAGCACCCATTTCAGGTCGAGTATAACGTTCGATCATTTCTTTTGTCCTCCGATCATTTCTTCGCTGCTACTCCAGATCCTGCTTGCATCTAACTGATCTAGCACCTCGTTCGGTTCATCGGTCAAGACTGTGATATGTCCCATCTTCCTTTTGACTTTTGCTTCTGCTTTTCCATATAAATGAGTAGACCATTCTGGGTAATTAACTAAATTGTTTAACACCCCATCAAGATGCTCACCTAAAATATTCACCATCACAGCAGGCTTTAGCAAAGTTGGTTTCTTTAATGGCCAGTTGCAAATGGCACGAATATGTTGCCCAAATTGCGAAATATCACACGCTTCAATCGTATAATGTCCGGAATTGTGTGGTCTTGGTGCTAACTCATTAATGTAGATTTCTCCATTTTGACCAACAAACATTTCAACAGCCAATGTTCCCACTAAGGAAAGTGCCTCTGCAATTTTTTCTGCCGCTTGAAGAGCCGCCGCTTCTACTTCTTCGGAAATTCTAGCAGGTACAATCGTTTCATGGAGAATATTGTCTTTATGAATATTTTCTCCAACCGGAAAATAACTAGTCTCTCCAGCCATATTCCGATTGATAATTACAGATACTTCTTTATCAAAAGGAATCCATTGTTCCAAGACACATTCACCATGTTCTAAAAGCTTAGCAGCTTCTTCAATTTGAGCTGATTCTTTTATGACAAATTGTCCTTTCCCATCATAACCGCCGCGCGCTGTTTTCAATACAGCAGGATACCCGAGCTTACTTATATTATCATAAATATCGCTTGTTTCGTTGATTACCGCATAAGGCGCGACCGGAGCTCCCGCTTTTGTAATAGCCGCTTTTTCTGCTACGCGATTTTGCGTAATCTTAATCAATTCTGCTCCTTGAGGAAGAAAAGCTTTTTCTTGAAGTTTCTTCAATCCGTCATAATCAATATTTTCAAACTCATATGTAATGACATCACTCACTTCCGCTAAGCGGTCAAGCGCCTCTTGATCTTCATAAGAAGCATTAATCTCGATATCAGCTACTTGTCCACAAGGTGAATTCTCCCCTGGCTCTAGTACAGCAATTTTAAAACCTGCTTCCTTAGCTGCTAAAGCCATCATTCGCCCCAATTGTCCGCCGCCAATGATCCCTATTGTCTGACCGGGCTTTATGATCGTTCTAGCCAAGCTGATCACTACTTTCCATCACAGTCTCTCTTACAGCATCACGTCTTTTGTCTAAACGCTCAGCTAACTCATTATTCGTCACAGATAAAATCTGGGCGGCTAGCAAGCCTGCATTCGTTGCTCCCGCCTTGCCAATGGCGACTGTCGCTACAGGAACTCCTCCTGGCATTTGCACAATGGACAATAAAGAATCTAATCCGTTCAAAGCTTTTGATTGGACTGGTACTCCTATCACAGGCAACGTCGTCTTAGCAGCAACCATACCGGGAAGATGAGCGGCTCCCCCTGCCCCTGCAATAATGACCTTAATGCCCCTCTCTCTCGCCTTCTCTGCATATTCAAACATGAGATCTGGTGTGCGGTGAGCAGATACTACCTTTTTCTCATAAGAAACTTCTAATTCATCCAACATGTCGCATGCATGTTTCATTGTGTCCCAATCTGAGGTACTCCCCATAATAACGCCAACGTCAACTGACATGATTTTACCTCCACGTTCCATTCAATTTTAAAAATGAAAAACCCAGATGGCTACTCTCTTCTAAGAGAAAGCAGCTCATCTGGGCACATAAAGACTCATTAAACATGAAAATGATCCAGATAAATGTATGCTTTCCCCATAGTCCAATCATTTACGGTAATCGGGTAGAAACTTGTGAGCCATATTCCCACTATTATATGAGGCTTCGTTTTCTTCATCTTCATCTTAACAAGTCAAAAAGCATATTGTCAACAAAAAATCGAACAATTGCTTTATTTCATTTTATAATGTTCGTATTTAAGTCAATAACATCCCCTCAAACACAATTTCTCTGCCGATAGGAGTGTGTTTTTTTTCACCGTTGATCACTTCTTCTTTGAATACAGGCTGTTCCATTCTTCTTACTGGAGTATACCCTTCCTTCTTCATTCGCTCTAAACACTGGTCGATCGTTTCATTTTGTTCGACATAAAATTTTTTCTTTTTACTCATTCGGATAACTTTCCTTTTCTCACATTTTTTACCCAAAAGCCGCCATAAATCGTTTTTGGTTCATAAGCAATAATAAATGCCTTTGGGTCTAACTCTTTAATTTTTGCATACAATTTTAACTCATATTTTCTCGGCGTCAAGATTTGTAGAGACATTCGTTCGCCTTCTAATCCATTTGCTGCCCAACTGGTGACACCATATCCTTCTTCGCGAAGCATTTTGGGTAAATCTTTATCGTATTCTTTCGTAATCACATTTACCGTAATGTAACCAAGTGCTAACTTCTCCTCTAACTTCATTCCGACAATAACCCCTAAACCATAGCCAACCGCATAAGCAATGACATTTTGAATCTCATTCAAATTATCTAACACAAGGCCTAATCCCATAATATAGATGATGATCTCAATCATGCTAACAAAGGCCGCAAAATAACGATAACCTTTTAATGTTAAAATCATACGAATCGTAAAGAAGGATACGTATATAACATTAATCATTAAAATAATGACGACCATAAATAAACCATTTTCTAGCATATTGATCCCCCTTAAATTTAGGCTAAAAAAACTTCCTTGATGTTGTTAAGTTCAGCGTAACATAAAATTGTTTAACATTAACTGAAAAACGCAAAAAAAGGTTCAAAAGTGGGTACTTTTGAACCTTTTTTTGCCTGGCAACGTCCTACTCTCACAGGGGGAAACCCCCAACTACCATCGGCGCTGAAGAGCTTAACTTCCGTG
>NZ_JADHDW010000014.1 GCF_016820555.1 Bacillus sp. REN10
TATTATCATATCACCTTAGTTGGTGGTAAGTCAACTGTTTTTTAAAATTCTTTTTTAAATTCTTTTTTCGCAACCACCGTTATCAGCGGCAGGAATATAATATAACATGCTATAAAACATAAAGTCAATGAAAATAGAAAAAAACTCTTTTTTTTTTAAAAGAACAGTTTCTATTAAATTTTTTATAAGAATAATAAACAGATATCCATCAAATCCAGCCTTTCTCCTTTGCCATCCGAATCGCCTCAATGCGATTTTTCGCCTCTAGCTTTTGAATAATTTCAGACATATAATTTCGAATGGTTCCGGATGAAAGAAAAAGCTCTTTCGTCATTTCCTTTGTTGTTTTTCCTTCAGCAGCTAATACTAAAATTTCTCGTTCGCGTGTTGTTAATGGATTGGATTCATGAATCGTATCAAACATTAACTC
Source organism: Bacillus sp. REN10 (assembly GCF_016820555.1). GTDB lineage: Bacteria > Bacillota > Bacilli > Bacillales > Domibacillaceae > Bacillus_CE. Next base: position 431 of record NZ_JADHDW010000014.1, read on the forward strand.
AGGATTGAATACTCGCTGCCCTTTCATGACATTACGAATCGCTGTTGCTAAGTCTTCAATCGAACCGTCTTTTAATAAATAGCCATGCACACCCAGTTTAATAGCACGTTCAAAATAACCTGGCCGAGCAAAAGTTGTTAAGATAATAACTTTGCAAGCTGGCAAGACGGTCTTTAATTCTTCAGCTACTTCTAATCCGTTTTTTACTGGCATTTCAATATCCATCAAACAAACATCCGGTTTTAGCCTTTTAATTAAACCAACCGCTTCCTGTCCATCTGCGGCCTGCCCGATTATTTCCATATCTTCTTCTAGATTAAGTAGAGTACCAAGTGCACTAAGCAGCATTCGTTGATCTTCTGCAATAAAGATTCGAATCATACAAAAGCCCCCTCTTTCTGAATAATTGGGATGGTAATAGCTAGTAAAGCCCCATTTTGATTTGATAGGTGGAAATGGCCTTCAATTAATGCTAACCGTTCAGCGATTCCTTTTAACCCACTGCTGTGCATGTCTTTACTTCCTATTCCTATTCCATCGTCTTTCACTTCGATGTGAATATTCGCCTTCGACATGAATATGTTCATCGTACAATTTTTGGCTTGGCTATGTTTAACCACGTTGGTTGCCGCTTCACGCAAACACATGCTAATAATATTTTGCGTAAGGGGCGAGATAGCAGAAAGATCACTTTCTCCTTTGTAGTGGTAAGAAATATGAGCCGCCTTCAAAATCTCTTGAACATGAACTAATTCTTCAGCGATCGTGATCGCCCTCATGCTCGACACAAGCTCCCTGACTTGCTTCAAAGCCGCCCGTGATATTCTCTCAATTTCTTTTGCTTCTACCTCTGCTTGATCCGCATCTCTTTTAATTAACCGTTCAACTAGTTGACTTTTCAAAGTAATGAGCGACAATGTATGACCTAATGTATCATGTAAGTCACGTGCAATCCGCACCCGTTCCTCCCGCTTTACGAATTCTTTAATTTGTTCATTCGCTTCATCTAATTGTCTTTCAAGCTTCATTTGTTTATTCATTGAACGAATACCAAATGGAGCCATCAACATAATCAATAAAAACGGAAGAAAATAAGCATATTCAAGGCGCAGTCCCCACTTCAAGAAAGGAAGGCACTCCACTAATACAAGGAACAAGAAAGCGAATTTAAATTTTCGCTGATCTTGATCATTATTTTCATACCAGCCGATAAAATGTGCTGGAAAGAAGCCCAGAAATAACATATTCACATTAATAAAAGTACCCAAAATAAACACTGTCGCCATTTGAATTCCAAGCCAATAAGAAAATCGTTGTTTTCCGACAGAAAAGTATAGTTGACGATAGGTAACTAGAAATATGAGAAGTAAAGCGGCACTCATGAAGGCTTTAGGCCTTGGTTGGTTCATCACATCATAAACAGGCATACATAAGTATAATAGAAAAATATAAGGGGAAATCCCGAATTGCTTCGGGAAGAATTGAATATGCCAGTTCGTAAGCTTCATTTTTTCGATCACACCGCTTCTTGTTTTTTTCTAATATAGTTAGATAGTAACATGAATAAAAGAAAATAAGAGAATAAAACAACAATATTCTTCCAATTAGGCGCCTCGCCCCGAATAATTTGCCAAGCTCCACTGCCATAGTGATAGGAAGGAAGCCACTCACCGATGTTTCGCATTACTTTCGGCATAACCTCCATCGGCATCCACATACCACCAGCCATCGCTAAGATGATATATAAAAGGTTGCTCACTCCAGAAGCGGTTTCTACTTTTTTCATCGCTCCAAACAAAGTCCCTAACGCTAAAAAAGGAAAGGATCCAATTAAAATCCACAGACCACTCCCTAGCCACTCAGTAGCAGTAAGTGATACATCATTAACAAACGCACCCGCTGCAAAGATCACAATAATCGACAGTAAATGAACCAACGTTTGTCCTACCATTTGCGCAATGAAGTAAATAGTATTTGAAAGCGGCGTTACTCGCATATAAGTGGACCAGCCGAGCGAGCGCTCCTGAACCATGCGAATGCCCAATGTCATAATCGCAGAACCCATCACACTGAAGGCGGTCATCGACATTAAATAATGCGCTTGCCAAAGTTTCGGATTCGGTACATCGGTATTCATTACTTTTGTAAAAATAATATAGAAGAAGATTGGCATTAATAACGACCAAAACACGAAATAAGGATTACGCAAAATTCGAATGATTTCCGCTTTGCATTGCATGAATAATACCTTCATCTTAAATTGCCTCCCCCCTCATGAGCTGTCAACTGTTCAAAAGCCGTTTCCAACCTTCCTTGTTCAACTTGAATATCACGAGCTCCTGTTTTTTCAGCAAACAGCTGTGCCAATACGTCATCTGAATTATTTGTTTCAATGTAAAATCTTCCGTTTTGTTGGCGTACTTGTTGCACACTGGGCCAGGCTTTCATTTGTGTTAGGGGTATAGCTGTATTGGCTTGAAAAGAAACCGTTCGAGTTAAAAATTTAGCTTTTATATCGGTAGGTTTTCCATCAGCAATAATCTGTCCTTCTTTAAACAATAAAATTCGACTAGCCACGTCGTCTGCTTCCTGAAGATAATGGGTTGAAAAGATAATGGTCTTCCCCTCTTTCGCTAACTGTTGAATCGTTTTCCAAAAATGTTTACGAGAGGTCAAATCCATCCCAACTGTAGGCTCATCTAAAATAAGCAAATCTGGATTCCCCGCTAACGCTAACGCAAAGTTCAAACGTCGTTTTTGTCCTCCAGAAAGCTTTTCTACTCTCGTCTTTAAATCCTCTTCATTTAATCCCGTTAAAGCAATTAACTTGGTTAAAGAGTGCGGATGAGGATAGTAATGACGAACTAAATCGAGCAGTTCCTTTACTTTTAGCCCGTGCATTACACTGACATCTTGCAACATCGTTCCTAGCTTTTCTCGCACGCTTTTTTCCTTAGGCTTCTGATGAAACACTTCGACGTTTCCGCTTGAAGGATTCAAAAGCCCTAAGATCATCGAAATCATTGTCGTTTTTCCCGCACCATTCGGACCGAGAATAGCAACAATCTCTCCTGAATGAATAGAAAATGACACGTCATCAACTGCTTTTTTATCATGAAACAACTTTGATACCTGTTCTGCCTTAATCACTTCAGTCATCTTTCAGCACCTCCATATCATTAAATGTATAGCAACTACACTCTTGATTTTAGTCAATGATGTCATTTTTAAAAATGACAAATGTCATATTTTTCCGAAAACATTACAAAAAACCCTTCTCTTCTTTATTTGTTTAAACGGCTAGAAATCTGTTAACACTAGCAAAAAAAGGATTGTATTAAGGAGGAAGCAATGAAAAAGTCTAATTACGTTTTCATCGCAGTGATAACAGCCATCATCACCGCTGGATGTAATTTTAATAGCCATAGTAATTCAGCAGGTGAAATTGTAGAAACGAGTCAGCAAATGCCAGACTTAACGAATGGAATCAGTAAAGTCCAAACATCTCTAAATGAACTAGGAGAAGCAGTAGAACAGTCATCAAATAAGGTGAGAAAGATCCAAATCCTCGGACAACAACTTGAAGAAAATTGGGATACTATCGAAAAACAAGTAGAAGAAGCATATCCCGCAGACTATAAAAACATCGAAGAAAGCCTTTACCCTCTGATCAACGAGGCTAAAAAAGATCAGCCTAACATCAAAAACATAAAAACCTTACTTACCGACACAAAAAAGAAAATCAACACCTTCCAAGAAACTGTCGGGGCGTGACAGGCACGCCCCGAGTTTTGTCGAATCAAAAAACCCCCTTTTTATACCATTCTTCTATAATGGTATAAAAAGGGGGAATTAATTTGAGGTTATTTTTTAAAAGTTTAGGTTACTTCGTTTTGTTAGTGATTTTAACTGGTTGTGCAAGGGGAAAAGAGCAACAAGCCACTACTAACTCCACTTTAACAATCAAACCGTATGAATTAACAGAAAAAGAAGAATTACTTATTAGTAAAACCGGTGATCCAAACGTGTCTTTCTTCACGCTAGATGGTAAATTAAAGAAAGGTGAAGACCTCAAATTTTCCATAGAAATGTATGAAAACGGGAAGTTCAAAGAAAGTCTCCTAACTACAACAAATGAAATTGACAATAAATTTAACGATACTATCATTTCCTTTAGCGTAAGAGATCATGGTCCTGAGGCTAAAATGGTATCATTTGTAGCTGGGACCCCAAGCAGTGTAGCATCTACCGTCCATCCGAACAAAATGACGAATTTTTCCTATAATACGCTAGTTGAAGATAAAATCAAGCTAAAAAAAGACAAACCAGTTTATTTAGCTATCTGGCAAGGGACAACAAAAGACCATTTCTCCACCTATACTAGTGAAAATGGAAAACTTCCTAACTTAAAAAACGCAGAATTAGCTTTTGCTTATAAAGTCATGTTAATTGAAAAGTAAATGAAACCTTTCATCGTAAAACGCGTATATTCTACTAAAAAGGGAGGCGACAAAATGAATAATCACGAAATTGATTACAAGATTCACGGCGATGATATGCAATTTGTTGAGGTGGAGCTAGATCCACAGGAAACGGTGATTGCGGAAGCCGGTAGCTTAATGATGATGGAAGATGGCATTCGTATGGAAACAATCTTTGGAGATGGCTCTGCTGATCAAGGAAGCGGGTTCATGGGGAAACTGTTTGGAGCAGGAAAACGTCTCATCACTGGTGAAAGTCTTTTTATGACAACCTTCACAAATGAAGGAAGTGGAAAAAAACATGTTTCTTTCGCATCTCCTTACCCTGGGAAAATCATTCCGATGGATTTAAGCGAACTTGGCGGAAAAATTATTTGTCAAAAAGATGCGTTTCTAGCAGCGGCTAAAGGCGTTTCTGTTGGCGTTGAATTGCAACGAAAATTAGGTGCCGGTTTCTTCGGTGGTGAAGGATTTATTATGCAAAAACTTGAAGGGGACGGAATGAGCTTTGTTCACGCTGGTGGTACAATACATAAAAAGACACTCGCGCCTGGAGAATTGATTCGAATTGATACAGGCTGTTTAGTAGCCATGACACAAGATGTTCATTACGATATTGAAGCAGTCAAAGGAATTAAAACCGCTTTATTCGGCGGCGAGGGCTTATTTTTTGCCACATTGCGAGGCCCGGGAACGGTTTGGGTACAATCATTGCCATTCAGCCGCTTAGCGAGCCGCGTCTTCGCTTCAGCACCACAAACAGGGGGCTCCTCTAAAGGAGAAGGCGGCATCGGCGGATTATTTGATATGTTCAGTGACGACTAAACGCAAACCTTTTCACCCTAGAATCTACTCTAGGGTGGTTTTTTTGCTTCAAACCATAAGTTCAAATGGAGATCATCTCCAACTTGTTTTATAATTACTTTTATTAACTGTATAAGGGGAATGAGAATGAATAGAGAAATCATTGAATTAACAAATGAAACTCAATGGAGACAAGCGTTTCCGTTAATGGCACAATTGCGACCTACATTGACGATCGAGAGATATCTCGAGTTATTACCAAAAATGATGAAAAACAATTATCGCCTATTTGCCATGGTGGAACAGGATCAATTCCTTGTATTAGCTGGAGTAGACCTAATCACCAATCTTTATAACGGCTACCATGTTTTTTTATATGATTTAGTCGTTGATGAGAACCAGCGATCTCGCGGTTTAGGTGCTGAGATGCTTGAGTTTGTACACAACTGGGGAAGAAGTCAAGGAGCGGAGTACGTTTCATTAGAGTCTGCCCTTCACCGCGAGGCCGCTCATCGTTTTTATGAAAATCATGAGTATGATAAATGGTGTTATTCGTTTAGAAAGAAACTTTAAGCCTGGCTATTATTTTCTTAATCTTCTAAAAAAAATAACAGAAAGTGAGTTTATTTCATATGATCAAGCTAGTCAATTTCGCCACAGGATTGCCTAAAAAAGTGAAATACGGTCAAGATAAAGAAATGATTACAGGCATCTGTAAGGACAACGTGGAGGAAGCTTTTTTAACAAAGGATGGGTTTATTGGTGATGGCGTAGCTGATTTAAAACATCATGGCGGCCCTGATCGCGCCGTTTGTGTATACTCTCATGAGCATTACAAGCTATGGGATCATGAATTTCAAACGACGCTTCCTTCCGCGGCATTTGGCGAGAATTTAACTGTTACCAATATGCTTGAGAAAGATGTTCATATTGGCGATATTTATCAGTTAGGAGATGCCGTCATTCAAATTACGCAAGGGCGTGTCCCTTGCAGTACGATAACGAAAAGAACAAGCGTCACTCCTCTGCTTAAAAGAATCGTCGAAACAGGCTTTACAGGTTATCTGTGCCGCGTGTTACAAGAAGGAACAGTCCAAGCAAATTCAAGTATTACCTTGTTAGAACCCCACCCTCAAAAAGTGTCGATACTATTTGCCAATCAAGTTTATTTTCATCGCCCAAAAGATATCGAGGGCATGAAACAAGTATTAGCCGTTCCAGAACTAGCAGATGAATGGCGCAAGCAGCTGGTAAAACGATTAGAGAAACTAATCGATTGATAAAAATGGAACGCACATGAATGGAGGGATAAGTGCTCCATTCATGTGCGTTCTTTGGTGTTTGTGTAGTTTCTTTGACTTTTTGGGGACTTTGTTCAACCTTGGAGCCGCTTCTTTTACTCTTTGCTCGTCTTCCAATTCACTAAAAAGATCCCGACAAAAATGAATGCTCCTCCAAGCATAATATACCACTGCGGCTGTTCACCTAATAGAAGCCAGCCTGTAAGCACTCCAAAAAACGGAGCTAAAAAGAGAAAGGCACTTGTTTTACCCGGATCTCCTTTTTGAATTAAATAGAACCAACCTGCAAATTGAACAATGGAGGCCATAAACGCTAGCCAAAGCACAACTGCGACAGAAGTCATATTCACATCAATCAAGGGGGTTTCTAATAGAAAGCTAGCCATGAATAAAGTGATGCCGCCAAACAACATTTGATAAGCAGTCAGTACCCACGTATCTAATGGATATCCCCAAGATTTAATTAATAACGTCGCAATTGCCCAAGCGACGGCTGACGAAAGACCGTACACCGTTCCAACCTCTAGATTTAATTGTCCCCCCATCGTGATAAACACGCCCACAATGCCCAAAACGACACCAAGCCACTGTAACACCCGATACTTAACTTTGAAAATGATTGTTCCTAATAACACAACAAGCAATGGATTTGTAAATGTTAATATCGCTGATTCTCCTGAAGTGATCGTTCGCAAGCTCATAAAGATACAGCCCATCACCGCTGCCGTTTGAAAAAAACCGATGACCGCCATTTGTAGCCATTGTTTCACTGTTTGAGGATGCGGACGATTTAATACACGAACCGCAACGACCATTACCACGCCAGCAATCGAAAAACGAAGAGCGACTAACAAAAGAGGAGACACATAAGTGAGTCCAATTTTCCCCACCGCAAAAGAAGAACCCATTAAAGCTGTCGTCAGCACTACTAATAGACCAAAAACGAACGGATGGACTGCTGCTTCCTTACGTTCATGCAACTTCGCAACACTTTCGGCTTGAACTCCCACACACTCACACTCCTATTTGTCCCAAAGAGACTAATTTACATCAATTATACAGAATTTTCTAATTTTTAGAAATGTTTATTTGTACAATTTTATCAATAACAAAAACTACTCTTTGGGAACAGCTACTTTTATTTCATATATTTGAACTATCATCAAAGAAGAAAAAGCCAACCCTTTCCCTAAATAACCTATTATAGTAAAATATGTTAGTGCGGAAAAAGAAAGGAGAATATGAACAGTAATTAAAGATATAGACAAAATAATACAACATTAGTAAAAAAATGGACATAAAACAATATAAGCCTAAAGGATTTTCAGAAATGATTTCGAGAACAGCGCTCTTTGTCACGAAAATATCAACACTAAAAAAAGAGAGGTGAAAAAGCTGTTACTAAAAGAGCAAACATAAACAAAAACATTGTTAGAGTTCAAAAACTTCATGCTCGTTTAGCGAAATGGGGTACGAGGAAGCAGGAAATTTCTAAAAATGTATGTTTGTTTATGTTTTTAGTGGCAGAATACTATGACAACAATAGGAATTGATTTAGGTACAACTAATAGTCTAGTAACCTATTGGACGGATGATGGATCAAAAATCATCCCTAATGTACTTGAAGAACACCTGACACCATCTGTTGTCAGCGTTGGTGAAAACGGTGAAATCTTCGTGGGACATATCGCTAAAGAACGACTCACTACCCACCCTCATACAACTGCGGCTACATTTAAGCGATTTATGGGGTCAGATAAAACTTATGAATTGGGAAAATACACTTTTTCTCCTGAAGAGCTTTCCTCTTTTGTGATTAAAGCTTTGAAATTAGATGCCGAAGCCTTTTTAGGTGAAACAGTCACTGGAGCCGTCATCAGTGTTCCAGCTTATTTCAATGACATGCAGCGTAAAGCAACAAAACGCGCCGCTGAAATTGCCGGATTGAAGGTAGAACGACTGATTAGCGAACCTACAGCTGCCGCACTGTCTTATGGATTACATCAGGCAAAGTCAGAGACAAAATTTCTTGTATTTGATCTAGGTGGCGGTACTTTCGATGTATCTATACTAGATTTCTTTGAAGGAATTATGAATGTGCAATCAGTCGCTGGTGACAACTATTTAGGCGGTGAAGACTTCACTAATCTTCTTGTGACGTATTTTATAGATTCCCATGAGCTCCAGTTGGATTTTCTTGACTCTAAAAGCCTTTCCCTCATTCGTCATCAGGCTGAACGCTGCAAGCTGATCTTAGGCCGCGAGCCTTTTGGAGTCATGAACGCTACCATTAATGGTGAAACTTATACATCTCGCCTCACGCGAACGGATTTCGAGAAGCTGGCCACACCATTAATTTTACGCCTGCGATATCCAATCGAACGAGCTCTTCGTGATGCTTCTTTATCACCAGATGATTTAGATGCTGTTATTTTAATTGGCGGAGCAACTCGAATGCCGATGATCAAGTCCGTTATTGCCAAAATGTTCGGCTGTATACCATATTCTAATATTAACCCTGATGAAGCAGTTGCTTTAGGTGCGGCGGTGCAAATCGCCTTGAAGGAACGGAACGAGGCGTTAGAAGAAATGATATTGGCTGATGTTTGTCCTTTTACTCTAGGAACAGAAATAGTCCAAGAGATCGGAACAGATCAAATAGAATCAGGATATTTTTTCCCAATTATCGAGCGAAATACTCCTATTCCTGTCAGTCGAGTGAAACGACTTTATACCGCCCATGATCAGCAAAAACTTCTCACCATAGACATTTACCAAGGGGAAAGTCGCAGGGTGGAAAATAACGTGAAATTAGGTGGGTTGGAAATTAAAATCCCACCTGCTAAAGCGGGAGAACAGTCTATAGATGTTCGTTATACATACGATATTAATGGCATTCTTGAAGTAGAAGTGATCAGCACAACGACTGGAGAGAAAAAGAGAGCTATCATTGAAAACAATGGCGGAAGCCTCACTCAAGAAGAAATTGAAGCACGTCTGTTAGAACTACAGGAGATTAAGGTTCATCCCCGAGATCGCATTGAGAATAGATTACTAATAGCTAAAGGAGAGCGTCTATATGAAGAGTTGACTGGTGATAGACGTACAGAAATAACCTTACTGTTACAACAATTTGAAAGTGTATTAGCGACACAAAACGAGAAAGAGATTAATAAAGCCGCAGAAACATTAAAAGAAGTATTGGAGAATATGGAAAGATGGATAAACTACCTGTGACGATCTGGGAAACTCTAGAGATAGAACCTACCGATAATATTTCGATTATAAAAAAAGCTTACGCGAAAAAATTAAAAACCCATCACCCTGAAGATGATCCTGAAGGGTATCAGCGACTGCGAGAAGCCTATGATTCAGCTATAAAAAAAGCAAAGCAAATGGGGCTTGACTCCTCCTTACAAGAGGACACTAAACAGGAGGAAACATCCAACACTACTCGTTGGTTCGATGTCACAGATGAGCTGACCTCTACCACTACTTTGGAACGTCCTGTGAACACGTTTATGGAGGAAGTTGAAACGCTATATGACGACTTTTTCGCTCGAATCGAACTTAAAAACTGGGAAAAGCTCTTAAACTCTGATGTTGTTTGGGATGTTCAACATACCAATACATTGCAAAATCGATTGATTTTATTTTTGGAGGATCATTATTACTTACCTCGCCCGATCTGGGAGCTTTTCGACCAAATGTTTCACTGGTGTGAGCGAGAAAAGGAGCTAATTGAAGAATATAATGAAGAACTCATTCAGCTTTTGCTCCAACATATCAATGGTACTCGAGAAATGCGCTATCAGTTTTTTGAAAAAATTGATGATTTAGATTACGAGTTATTCTTACAATTGCGAGAAGAAGTACAACTAGCTCTTATGGAAAATGATCTAGAAGCAACCGAAGATTTGCTGAAAGAAGCGTATCAGTTATATTCCAAAGACCCAGATCTATTATACATGCAAGGGATTTATTACATGCGCACAGGGCATACAGAGCAAGCTCTACAATCATTCAACGAAGTACTCTCTATTTGTCCCAATGATCCTGATGGTCTAATGTATAGAGCTCGGATTCGATACGACAATAGTCAATTTTCCAAAGCAGTTAATGATTGTAAACAGTTACTTTCCCATCACCCTAAGCATGCAGATGCCATGCTGTTAATCGTGAAATGCTATCTCGAAATTGGTGAAGATGAACAAGCCTATAATTGGGCTGATAAGTGTCGAAAAATATCTCCTGGTCACCTAGAAATTTATTCTCGTCTTTCTCAAAGTGTGGACCCGTCTTCGGGAACATTCTCATCTGAGATAGAGGCTGAAGAAAAAGAGAGCATACAGTCAGGAAAGAAGCTAATTGTCCAATCAATATTTTTAAGACGTATTAGGGGTTATATAGGATTTTTTATTATAGCTCCTTTTACCCCACTGCCATTTAAATATATAGCTCTCATGTTTATCCCCCTCATTTGGGACATATGGAGATGCCGCCAACTTTTTAAATACCATAATCTATTTTATGGGGTATCTGACATACATGGTACATCTAAAGATAAACACCAGAAACAGCTTGAACTTTACCTACAGTTATTGTCATTACCTTTTGGTATCAATCCCTTGATGACGTATTATTTTGTTGACTATAAATTCACCCACATTCGAGACCGGCTAATTGGTAACAGACAGATAATGAAAACAATGAAAGTTCATCAGAATATTAACGATGCTACAGAGCTGAAAAATACCATTCATTGGTTATTAGACACTAACAATCATCAACAATTTAATCAAATTCGCTATCAATTATCTGCTCTTTCGGAAACAGCTCGAAATCAATACATTCAATCTTGGCATAAGGAAGGCTCAAAATACGCTGAGTTATTCATAGCAAACCAAGGATTACACGCTATACCTGTATCAGGTATTTCCGCCTTTTACTGGGGTTCAGTTATTTATTTATGCCGTGTTGGCAGAAGAGTTGGCTATTTAACAAAGAAAGAAGCACAGGATTATATAATAAAAACCGTTCAGCTTTTACAACAGTCCTATTCGGGATGGAATGAATATATGAACGCGTTGATTTTAGGTAACTATTTCTACAACTCCGACGCAGAGTTCAAATATGATCAGTATAATTTCCCTTATATTGCAATGTTTTTTGCCCATCCTAAAACACCTTTATCAAAAATAAAATGGGATCACGATTTGTTGAAAAGATTGGATTAAATGCGAAGATAAGAAAAATAATGTTCCTACCAAGAAAAGGGTCCGTCTCATAAGTGATTGAGACGGACCCTTTCTGCACCGAAAGCAAAGCCATAGGTACAAAAAACTAATTTAATGGCATTGTTAAATAAGAAGTATCGTCCAAAAAGTTTGCGAATCAGACTTTTTGGACACCTTTTTTAATCTATTACATTTTCGATGCTTCTATCTCCATTGCGCCCCATTCTTCTTTAGACGGTCCATAAACACCAGGAACTGTTAAACCAGCTTGACGCATAAGAACCGTCATTTGTCCGCGATGATGAATCTGATGATGGATTAAAGTCATTAAAAACAGAGCATTGGGCTGCTGTTGTCCAAAAAAATCATTTTGCTCTTGTAAACTATCATCTGTCCATTGAGTTTTGATCGCTTCAATCAATGCTTTGCTTGTCTTCGCGTAATGATCTGCAATAACTTTAGCAGAAGTTGGAACAGGCATGTCTTGAGCCGGAGAATCAAACTTCAGCCCTGTTCGAGAAATCAACACTTGAGCCACTGTAACAAGATGCCAAGCAACTTGTCCTAAATTCCAGTTGTCCGACGTAATTTCCTGTTCTAGAGACTCATTGGTAAGAGTATTGAGGATTTTCTGGGTTGCTCCTGACTCGAATTCCCATGATTTCAAAAAACCATTTAAGCTTTGAAACATTTAATCCCCTCCTACAAATTCATTTCAATGAATCATTTCGCCGTGTTTTTAAAATTCCCTTCATTCTTTAAAAAAAAGAAAGCACTAATAGCGCTCCCTTCTCTTCCATTTACATAATCGTTAATTTTTCCTCTGCTGGCGTTCGTGGTCTAGCATCCGGAATCTCCTCCGCGTCAAAATAACCTAAATGCAAGAAGCCAATGATTTTCTCCCCCGGCTGTACATTCATTAATTGTCTTGCCTTTGGATCCCAGTTATGCGGATTCGTTTTCCATACAACACCTAAGCCACGTTCCCAAGCGAGCAACTGGAAATTTTGAATTAACGCACTCGTCGCCGCAAAATCTTCTTCCCATTGCTTTTGGCGTGGATCCTCTTTCATCACAACGACTAAAAAGGCTGCTGGCTGGCTGAAATAATTTCTTCTGTTTTCATGTATATCTTTTGGGTATGTAAGAACCAATTGTTCAATAAATGCTTCTTTATTTTCCGTCGGCACAAAAATAAACCGCCATGGCTCTCTTAATCCATGGTTCGGTGCCCACACCGCATCATTTAGCAGTTCTACTACTACCTCTTTAGAAACGGCATCCCCTTTATATCCCGTTTTAATAGACCTTCTTTCACGAATCGTTTTAGCAATAGACACTCTAATACCCTCCTAATAATTCACAAATCAACTTTATATCATATCCACCTTAAATGATAATCATTTTCAATTTGTTTGTAAAGAGAGCAGTGCCTGTCACTCCCCGGATTTTGTCGAGCGGTACACATAGAGCTTGACAATATCATGAGAAAAATTCATGATATAATTATTGATTGTTGTGAAATATAAATAAAGCGCAAACAGTGAACTTTGTTTGTGAACTATGCTTTCTAGGGTTCCGCAGATAATAAATTGGTCTGGTCCGAGAGAAAGCTCACGGCGCTTTGCTGTGTCACGGAAGGATAAAAGCCTGGGAGATTATTTTTGATAATCTCTCAGGCTTTTTTACTTACATATTAAGGAGGACAATGCAATGGATAAAGATTGGTTAAAAGTATTTATAGCGGCTTTTTTTGAAGTATTCTGGGTGATTGGATTAAAGCATGCAGATACGTTTTGGACTTGGTCTGGAACGGCGCTCTCTATCATCATCAGCTTTTATATGATGATCATGGCTGGGAAAAAGCTTCCTGTAGGAACGGTCTATGCCGTTTTTGTAGGGTTAGGAACGGCCGGAACTGTTTTGTCGGAAACTTTATTTTTCGGAGAGCCGATTAAAATAGCAAAACTGTTGCTTATCCTCATGTTGTTAATCGGCGTAATCGGATTAAAACTGGTCACAAAAAGTAAGCATGCGGAAGGAGCAGAATCATAATGGCTTGGATGTCTCTCGTTTTAGCAGGTATTTTTGAAATGCTTGGAGTTGTGATGATTAATAAATTCCATCAGGATAAAAACTGGGCATCATTTATATATATGATTGTTAGTTTTAGTGCAAGTTTTCTGTTTCTTGCTATAGCGATGAAATCGTTACCGATGGGAACAGCCTATGCGATCTGGACAGGAATCGGTGCTGCTGGTGGTGCGATTTTAGGAATGCTTCTATACAATGAACCAAAAAATGGGCCACGACTGCTTTTTATTAGCATAGTGCTTGGAGCAGCAATTGGTTTGAAGCTCATTTCTTGATCTCCTTTAAAAACCGGTCATGTATCCTCGAAAGGAAAAGTAACGTAAGGATCGAACCGACCAATGTTAAAGACATATCCCATTGGGCATCCCATTGATCCCCCTGCATGCCTAAAAATCCTTGTGTTACCTTTCCTCCTTTCGCTATTTTAAACGCTAACCATTCAATGATTTCATACAACGCGGAAATAGCAAGCATGATGCTAACCACGATAAAAAATAACCAAGCGCCTGCCGTGATCGGTGTCTTACGTAGCACAATTTCCCGAATAACAATAGCAAATAACCCTTTCAGAAAATGGCCGAAGCGATCATAATCATTCCGCTTTAAATCAAGCTGGTCTTGCAACCACTCAAAGAGAGGAACGTCAGAATATGTATAATGCCCACCGATAAACATTAATACCGCTAATATCGCCATGATCGTATAGGAAAGTGTAGTAAAGCGAAAACGGTTGTATGTTGCAATAACAATAATCAGTCCAATTAGTGCAGGCACTACCTCTAACGCCCATGATGAATAACTTGCTGGTTTGATGATGGACCAGATAAAAACAGCTATCACTATGAATAGTAAATACAGATGAATCCTGTTTCTTTGAGACAAATTTTTCACTCCAATGGCAAAGATTTTTGCTTATAGTATGTGAAAAAAGCTAGTTTTTATCCGAAGTGAAAGTAAAAAGCCAGACTCGCAACTATATTTCTTTAATCTCTGACTGATAAACTACGCAAGATCTGTTGCTTAGTTAAAGATTGAAAAAACGAGGGGAATTGCTCACCTGAGTAATCCCCCTCGTTTTTATTTCACATTCCTAAAATTTGAAACAGGATAAAAAACAAATTCCCCTTTTCCCACAATGTTTTCTTTGTGGATCAACCCTAACCCATTGCGACTATCCTTACTGCGTAAACGATTATCCCCCATGACAAAATATTCATTTTCAGAAATAGAAATTGGTCCGAAATCTCCCGTTAATCTAAGCATTCCTTTTTGTTTCGCCATTTGACGGTTTTCTGTCAGGTAAGGTTCTTTCTGCAATTTTCCATTTACAAATAATTGATCATCAACCATTTCAAGTTCATCTCCAGGTAAGCCAATAATTCTTTTTATATAATGGTTCTCATTGTCTTCTCCTTGAGCAATGATGATGTCTCCTCGTTTCAAGTCATCCACAGATTTTAACTTATTCACAAAGACTCTTTCCTTATTATGAAAAGTCGGTTCCATTGATGCCCCCTTAACTGAATATGGGGCAAACATAAATGTCTTGATTACCATCGCTAGTCCAAACGCTACTAAAAAAGTTTTCAGCCAGCTTTTCCATTCTTCTTTTGCATGATTTTTTGACACATCCAACACTCCCTTATTGATTTTTCATAATCGTTCTCTTCGCCTTTTTTACAATGTGTTTTGTTTCTTTCGTATCTGATACCTTCTCCCATTCATCGCAAACGGAGAGCACCCATTCCGGTTGTGTCTTGCTCGCATCGTTTAGCCAATTGCCAACCGAATCTTGCACGTATTTTGATTCATCAGATTTCACTTGTTCTAAAATAGGGAGAGCGATTTGTGGCTCGTTCTTTAATCTTTCAATGTGTTTGCACCAAACACCTCGAGGCCGGATCGATTCAACAGCAAATCGACGGATATTCTCATCGGAGTCATTCGCCCATTCTTTCAATGGCTCAATGCTGGCCTCAAGTTCCTTCGCAAGCGCTCCTCTAACAGCCATCCAAGCAATCTCCCTCACACCAAAATGATGATCAGCAGCAAATTTTCTAATCTTAACTAGCAACTCTTTAACTCCAACATCCATAGTCGAACCAACTATAAAGGCCGCCCAACACCGAACACTGTCTGATGGATGATCGGCGAGTAAGAAGAACTTTTGATCAGCTGTTTCTCCATCTACTTTCTTGAGTATTTCGTGCAAATTTTCTCCGATCATCCTAACCGCTTTCATGCCATTCGTCATATTCGCCACTTCTAATTTGAATAAAAGGTCATTCAAATGCTCTGATAATCCAACTGTAGGCAACACTTTTTTCAATAACACCCTTTGATCTACCGCTAACCATTCGGTCAAATTGACACTTTCAATCTCGCCTAGGTTAAGTAAATTCAGCACCTGCTTTGGAATATTCGCAGCTTTAGTAGCACCTTTACGATCTATAATAGATTCCATAACGCTCACCTCTTCATTATCCCAACTTAAACATAGTTTACTATTTTCTATAATATTTCTAATCATTATCTTTTTATAAAAACATTGGTAATTACTATAATAGGGGAGAAAATATAAATGTTCAAATAAGAACTAAACTTCTATGAATAGGAGAAATCATTATATTATTGAAGCAACGCTTTACCATTGGTGAGATGGCTAAAATGTACCATATCGCGGAATCGATATTATACCATCGATCAATTTTTGATGCTGGGAACCAATAAAAGAGATAAGATGACAGGATTGGTTCTTGTTATTCCTTTACTATTTATTTTACCAGCTTGGCTTGGTGTCCATGGCCTTTGGCTCGTACTGCCTGTTGCTAAGGTATTGACCGCTTTGATGGTATTTATCATGAATCGTTGGCGGCATCCTGTACCAGTAGAGCACGTGAAAACTATTGCATAACTTTAACCTAAAAAAACCCTGTTTGGAATGATTCAAACAAGGTTCAATTGCTTATCTAATTTTCATTTCACTGGCAATACAAGAATAAAGAACCGCCAATGCCATTACAGCGCGCGGTCCAACGTTTATTTTTTTTCAATACAGAATGTCGTAACGACAAACAGAATGAAGCTTACTAATAACGTAACTCCTCCACCGATATAAAACACTAAAGAAACAGCTTTAGAAATATTAAACGGCTGTAAAAACGTCATCCACATTCCGATCGTTAAACCAGTAGAACCGATAATGGCAGTCCATGTATGCCATATTGCTAATTTTTTTGCTTTAATTTCAAACACTTGGTAATACACACCCCAAGCAAATAATGTTAACCAACCGACAACGAGTATATGAGCATGGATCGGACGAAAAGCATACGATCCTGAACCAGCCATATGTGCTCCTAGCATTGCTCCAATCACTGCAAAGATGGCTGAAAATCGTATTAACACTAAATTTTTTCCGTTCACGAAAATCCTCTCCTACAATTATTTTCTACTACCATTGTAGGGAATAAAAATGAACGGAAGATGAATAGAATGTTACATTTTCAAATGAACTACCCGATGTTGCTATCACTCTTACATTGTTTTATGACAGGTTTTAAAAAGAAAAGAGGGTAAATTAATAAATAAAGATTAGGTAACCACCACGTCCAATCGAAATCAAGACGAATGGACCAAAACACAACGGCTTGTAATCCTGCACAGAAAGTTAAAACTAACGAAATAAGCGCTAAGTGACTCCATAATGCACTCTTTTTTACCCACAGATAAAGACTAACAAACCCTGTAATCGAGACTAACATGTCCAGAGGTAAAAACGACCAATTCCATGCTACTAAAATAGGATTATGATAATCTTTAAATAAAAATTGTGGTGGTATAATATGAAGAAACGTAATCAGCCAATACAAGAGAAATCCAACGTCAGTGACTAAGAAAAAGTATTTTAACGTTTTCAGCTTTCTCTCTCCTCCACGGCTATCTGTTCCTTCCCTTCTTCCTTACCAGTTGCAAAATTTAACGTCACTACCCCAACAATGATTAACAAAATCGCAACTACTTTCAGGATATTCATCGTTTCACCAAAATAAAGAATACCAATAATACTAATAACGGAAATACCAATACCAGACCAAATCGCATAAGCGACGGACACCTCAATGGTTTTCAAAGCAAGAGCTAGAGAGCTAAAACTTCCTAAATAAAAAACAATCATTAATATACTCGGAAGCATTCTTGTTAAGCCATTTGACTGCTTCATAGAAATTGTTCCGGCTACTTCCATCACAATAGCAAACGCTAAATATACCCAATGCATAAATCTTCCCCTTTCTTTTGCAACATCATTTCACGACACCGTAAAATAAAATATCCATCATTGATTGTAGTAATTCACCCATCGATTGCTTATGTTTTAATTTAAACTGCGGATCATAGATTTGATTGATCATCGCTAAATATAACTCAATAAATAACGATAGCTGTATGTCTTTGATGACTCCTGCCTGTATCCCTTCATTCATTAATTGCTCTACAATCGCCCATTCTTCTCTCATGAAGCGATCCAGTTTGCACCATTGTTGATAGTGATGTTTTTTTAGCTCCAATAATAAGCGGATGTCCATCAATTCAAATTCCTTAGGGATGAAAACTAGTACCTCTCTTATTCTTTCCACTATCGTTAACGAATCATCTGCAGCAATTTGCTGTTCCTTCGCTTTAATCTTTGAAATGAATTGATCAATAACAACCTCAATAATTTCTTCTTTAGAAGAGAAATGTTCATAAATGGTGCGTTTACTCACCGCTAATCGACTAGCTAAATCACTAATGGTAAAAGCAAACCCTTTTAATTGAATTAATCGAATAGCTTCATCCATAATCCTTTGCTTCAATGAATAACATCTCCTTTAAACTGTTGGTACCAATAAAGTTTTATAAGTACCAATATATCATTTGCGACAGGTTCCTGTCATCCCCTGAGGTTTGTCGATTTTTGTTGATTGATAAATATAGCGTTAAATTTCGCAATAAATGGGGGACTGGTCACATATTGGGTGTTTTCAATAATAAATATTCTGTCAGTATAATATAAAAAAATATGCAGGGATTATTGGCACAGTATCAAGTAGATGAACGCCAAAAATCTTTAGGACAACATAAAGAGCAAAAACAATGGCCGCAAGAAAAGAACGATGAGATACTATAAATAATAGTTCCCCATCGTTTCCTTTTTGAATCGCTAACTTTTTCAGTGGCTTCTACCTACGTTATGTTACCTCTATAAAATACTATTCAGTTCGCTCTCAGCAATTGCAAGATTAAGCTTGGCTGCTGATTGGCTTGGGCCATCATCGCCATTGCGACTTGAGCCAAAAGGGATTGCTTCATGTATTCCATCATTTCTTTAGCCATATCAGCATCCCGAATTCGCGATTCCGCTGCGGTTAAATTCTCTGCGGTGTTTTCTAAGTTATTGATTGTGTGCTCAAGCCTTCTTGTATAGGCACCAAGCCTAGAGCGTTGTGATGATACCCTCTCAATCGCTTTATCAATGATCGAACTGGCTGATGAAGCAGATTCAGTGGATGACATATCAAGCGTACCCTTTGTTGTATATCCGCTGCCCGTGCCAGTTAATCCGATGGCCACCGCTCGCATATCAGCCATTTCAAGTGTCATCGTCTGCCCGGAATTTGCCCCCACTTGAATCTTAAACTCATTTTTTGAACCATCGAGCAACTTCATCGTGTTAAACTCTGTATTGCCGCCGATTCTCGTGATTTCTTTCGTGAGCTCATCTATTTCTTCCTGTATCGCTAATCGATCAGCCTCACTAAGTGTCCCATTGGCCGCTTGTATAGAAAGCTCGCGCATCCGTTGCAGAATGTCATGCGTTTCATTAAGTGCTCCTTCCGCTGTCTGAATTAAAGAAATCGCATCTTGCGCATTGCGTGATGCTTGATTCAAGCCGCGAATTTGTGCTCGCATTTTTTCCGAGATTGCCAGTCCTGCCGGGTCATCGGCTGCCCGGTTAATTCTCAACCCCGAAGACAGTCTCTCCATTGCCCGACCTTGTGCAGCTAACGCCCTATTATACATCCGATAAGAATGCATCGCCATTACATTATGATTAATTCTCATACCGATCATCATCGTTGTCAAAAATCACCTTACTTTGACAACATCGCACTCCTCCTCTCTATCTTGCTATCTGCTTTAATTTCTTGATGTATGTTCTTTATATCGGATAAGCAGAAAATTTCTAAATATATACAAGGGAGTTAATGTAAAACACAAACATTCTATGCTTCCGTTTTCGCCTCCCCAAAACCTTTACCAAACTTTATCGAGTGCAACTGACCATTAGATGCCCAGTTTTCCCGATCATACTCTTCAAAAATAACGGTCACCCATTCTTCTTTCACATTCAGCTTTTGCCCCGCTTCTTTCGTAACGGCTGCAACGAATTGTTGTTTTTGCTCAACTGTTCTTCCTTTTGCTAATTGTACTGTGATAATCGGCATTTTCTAGATCCCTCCATACTACTTTTATATTCGTTCTTACTCTTGAAATTCCTTGCCTATCCTCACAAAAAAAGCAGACCCCTATTAAGGTCTGCTTTCCTATATTATTCCCCTAAATCAACGTTGTGGTACACTTGTTGAACATCTTCTAAATCTTCTAATGCATCAATCATCTTTTCAAATTGCGCTTGGGCTTCTTCGGATAGCTGAACTTCACTTTGCGGTAACATCGTTAATTCAGCTACTGTAAATTCCGTCACTCCTGCTTGCTTGAATGCTTCTTGCACCGCATGGAATTGATCAGGCTCAGCATAAACGATCACCGCTTCGTCTTCTTCTAAAATATCACGTGCATCGACATCCGCTTCCATTAATAATTCAAGCACGTCATCAGCCGTTTTTCCTTCCACACCGATAACAGCTGTTGCATCAAACATATAAGCAACTGATCCGCTCACGCCCATGTTTCCGCCGTTTTTCCCAAAGGCTGCGCGCACTTCAGAGGCTGTGCGGTTCACGTTATTTGTCAGCGCATCAACAATGACCATTGATCCGTTTGGTCCGAAGCCTTCGTAACGAAGCTCGTCGAAGTTCTCTTCTGACCCGCCTTTCGCCTTTTCAATCGCTCGATCAATAATTGCTTTTGGCACACTGTACGTTTTCGCGCGCTCGAGTACTACTTTTAACGCCTGATTGGATTCTGGATCTGGCTCGCCTTGCTTCGCTGCTACATAAATTTCCCGTCCAAACTTAGCATAGATCCGACTAGTATTGGCATCTTTTGACGCTTTTTTTTCCTTAATATTGTTCCATTTACGGCCCATCATGACCACTCTCTTTCTGCATTAAGTCTGCACCCATAATTATATTATAAAAGTAGGTGACTTCTTCAACATTTTTTTCTAGAAAACCATAGTTACTTTCATTGTAGTATTTCATTTTCAAGCAACACAAACTTAAAGCCTTGCTCTCGTAAAGCTGGCACCGCTTGCTTGACCCCTTCAGCTGTTCCGCTTTGTGGCTGGTTCATATGTAAAAGAGCAATCGAACCTGCCTTCGCACCCGTTAGCGCTTGTTTCACTTGCTCACTAGAAAATGTTGCTCCCGCATCACCGAGCACATCAAAATTAACGACTTGATATCCGAGCTCTTCAGCTAACTGAACAGCCACCTCATCGTAATAAGCTGTACCCGATCGAAACATCGTCATCTCCTTGCCTGTCAATGCCTTTACCGTTTGATGATTGCTCATAATCTCATCATAAACGGCTTGCGGCGAGGCAGTTGCTTCAATTCCCCACGCTTCTCCGCCTGCGACAGACAGCGGAGCATGCTTCGTTCCATGGTTTTCAACTTGAAACAAAGGATCAGCTGCTAGCTCTAAAAAGAGCGCCTCATTCGTCTGAATCCAACGTTCATTTAAAAACAACGTAGCTGGGATCTGTTCCGCTCGTAAAAAGGCGATGAGTTCTTCATCATAGCCACTTCCATGAGCCCCTCCACATGCATCAAACGTAAGTGCCATTTTCTTCTCACTCGTTTTCATTCTCGTCTTTACTCCATCTACCTGTTCGCCCCATTGCACAGGCTTGCGTTCAAACGCACTTAAATCAATAGATTTCACTGCTTCTTCAGGCACCTTTTTTGACACTTCTGTTGCTTCCTTTTTCTCTATCGGAATCGATTCTTTCTCCTCTTTCTGACTACATCCTTGAAGCAAACATAAAGATAAACACGTACTTAATAGTAAAAATCCTGCCTTCATAATTTCCCCTCATTCTTTAGCATCAAACACAAGAAACAAAACTTTCTATCCATCATTTATATTATAACGTGTAAAATAGATATTTTTTTAACAACAAAAAACTGTCACACAATATGACAGTTTATCGTTTAATTGTGTTAAACTAACCGACTCTTCGCAATCGATCGAGCCACATGAATCCCGCTCGTCGCCGCTCCGATTGTTCCTCCCCCAGGAAAAATATGATCGCCACAAAGATAAAGATTGTTGAGACCTGAGCGGTGTGAAATGGAGCGGAATAAAGCGTGAGCGACTGTTTGCGGAAAGCCGCCGACGTAGCCGTTTGGTCTTTTCGTGTAGTTTTCCCACGCCTTTGGTGCTCCGTATTCGATGGATTCAATCGCTTCCCGGAAAGATGGCACGACCACTTCGACCGCTGTTAACATTTTTTCTGCCAAGGTAGCCCGATAGTGGTCGTATTTTTCTTTTGTTGCCCAGTAAGCTGGATTCGAATGCGTAGAGATCGTAATCGTTTGATAATCGTCTGGCGCTCGCCTGTGATCTCCTAACGCGGAGGCAGACATGAAAAAATGCTCTCCTTCTGCCATATTTCCATTATGGCTCGTTGAAATTTGCCGAAATAACGGCAACGGCTGGCTTAGCTTTTGCACATTCACGGTGATATACAGTGTGAGCGTCACCCACGTAGGTTCATTCACATGCCGCTTCAGCGTTTTTTTCAGCTGCTGAACTAGCTTTGGTTCCAGTAATTGCGGCAGTTGCTGAATGGCGCTATTTAAAATCACAAAGTCGGCTTCATACGATTGATCACGATGATCGTGTACGAGCCAGCCATTATCAGATGGCACAACCTTTGTCACCGTTCTTCTTTTCTTTATTGTACCACCATTCTCCACTACGCTTTCGCCCATCATTTCAGCTAGCCGATACAAACCGCCTGGAACATAAAAAGCTCCTTCGTGATAAATATCGAGAGCGACTGCTGCTAGCAAATAAGACACGTCCCGGCTCCCCGTCTGCATACTATCAATGAGCAACCCATCAAGCATATGAACGAAAGGGCGCAATGTATGTAGAGAGTGTTTTTTTAACACATCATGTAATGTTCGGTTAAAATCAGGCAACAGCTTCACATGAACAGGGCGAATCGATGCCATTAAGTAGCCCCACTCCCGAACGGTCGTTGGCGGTAAAATCGGTAATCGCTGCATCAATGTTCGCACGATGCGTGCCGTTTCAAAGACTTCCTGATAAAATGCCTCAATCCTTTTCGCCTCTTGCGGGAATTGAGCTTGCATTTGCTCTACATGCCGGATGCGATCGCGATAAAATGTAAAAGTATGAGTAGGGTGAATCATCTCCATCACCACTTCTAACGGTTCGATCGGAAACGGCTTCTGTAAAAAACGAAATACCCGTTCGTGGATGCCATTTGGCTCAAGTCCCATTCCTAACGTTGCTCCTGCTGGGTATAAAAACTGATGCCTTTGAAATTTACCAGCACAACCTCCAAGTTCAGACGATGCTTCTAACACTGTCACTTGATATCCGACTTTCGCAAGCAACGAAGCAGCTGTTAACCCGGCTATACCTGCTCCTACAACCATGACACGTTTTGACATATCCATTCCTCCTACCCTCATTATGAAGGGGAAAAATGAATAAACTCAACTTCTAGCTCTTTCTCCGGTCAGATGGTAAGCATTGCTTCCTTCCGTCCCTCCTCGATATAATGAAACTACCACGTATTTGGAAAGGACAAAATGTCATGACAATTACCCGAGCATTATCGATTGCTGGCTCAGCTGCAAGAGGAGGAGCTGGCATTCAAGCAGATATAAAAACATTTCAAGAACTAGATGTATTTGGCATGAGTGCAATTACCGCGATCGTGGCTAGCCATCCACGCACCGAGCAAGGTATTTTCCCGCAAACGATCGAAGCGATTGAAGCACAAGTACATACCGCTTTACACGACATCGGCGCAGATGCGATTAAAACAGGCATGCTATTTACGGAAGAAATTATTGCGAAGGTGGCACAGTGGATTGAAGAAGCGAATGTAAAAAGTATCGTCGTCGATCCGGTGATGATCGGCAAAATGGGGTCTACCTTACTAAAGGATGACGCTATTCATGCTATGAAAACCAGACTATTACCGCTGGCGACGATCATTACACCCAATATGCCAGAAGCAGCCAAACTATTAGAAGTTGATCCGCTTACATCTGTCGAAGAACTAAAAGAAGCAGCACAAGCACTGCACCGTCTCGGACCGAAATATGTTCTCGTCAAAGGCGGTCGCTTAGAAGGACCAGCCATTGATGTCCTATTTGATGGCAAACAATTTTATTTATTGGAAGCCCCGCGCATTGATACAATCCACACCAATGGAGCAGGCTGTACATACTCGGCAGCGATTACCGCTGAGCTGGCGAAAGGAAAAAGCGTGCCAGAAGCAGTGGAAAAAGCGAAAAAATTTATTACAGCAGCCATTCGCCACTCCATTCAGTTTAAAAGAGGCGTCGGACCAACGAATCATGCGGCTTACGTAAAATATAATGAAACAGGCTGTAAAGTGACGGTAGAATAAGAGGCAAAAGGAGAACTTCACTCGAAGCTCTCCTTTTATATTGCTTTAATTCTTTGTTAGCCCTTCCTTCATCACATTTAACAGAAAGATAGTTAAAGAAAACATAGCTACTGGTAAAAGAACAATCCAAGGTGCTACAAATACTTCTAAACGATCCATAGAGATTAGGCCACTCCATTCATTACTCAAGGAGCGATGTTCTACTTTCTCAATCCCGGATTTCTCTACTTGCCCGCCTAGATAAATATTAAAAAAGCCTAAATAAATGAATAATAAACAAACTTGCACACACTGTTGGAGAAATAAAATAATCACTGGACCTTTTAAGAACGGCCAAATATGAACTCTCCACAAATGATATTTACCTGCTCCAAGCAGGAGAGAAGCTGTTATGTATAACTCCTTCATAATCAACTCAATCTTATGTGCAATTAATACCGTTACTGAAGGCAACATGACAAAAATGATAATCATACATTGCAACAGTAACATTGGAAAACTCACATCTTCCAACTCTATCATCATCATCGGCATCATAAAAATAATAGCTAGAAAAATAGTAGGAATATATTGAAAGGATTCCAGTATAGTATATATGTGCTTTTTGAATCGCCCTCCCCATAAAACGAGAATCCCTGCGAGAATCACCCCTAACATCACTTGAAGAAAGCTGACCACTAGCATTAAACTGAGTGTATATTTTGCTCCATCCATGACTTTGTAAAACATACTATTACCATATTTATCACTTCCAAACGGCGGGAGATCTCTTGGGTGGTAAGGGGCTGACAGCCAAGTTCCATCTTCCTTCTGTTGAACAGAGGGATTTGTTCCGTCTTCTACAAATGGGATGCATATACTAACTACTAATAACAAAATGATACCAATGAACCCCACTAAGAACCCCTTAGATTGAAACGCTTTATTCATATCCTCCCCCCCCTCTTCTTTAACCAAATAGAGCCCACCTGGAAGTAAAGAAAAAAAGTAGTGAACAGCAAAGAAAGCCAAACGAACAATGTGGCTGGCGTCATAATACTACGTAGCAAAAATGACATATAACCGTTTATATTGAACACATATTCAATAATCAGCATCGAAGATAACATAAATAAAAATACCGACTTAGAGTGATAAAAAAGTGGCGGTATAATATTACGGAATAAATGCTTATAAAAAATTAAATGATGATCGATCCCCTTTGCATAAGCAAATTCAATATAGGTTTTCTCTGATTCATCATGTAGATAATGGATCGCCATTTTAGTGAGTTGCATCGTTGGAATGACCGTTAAACAAAACACCGGCAACACAATTGGGCGACCATCCCCTGAATCTGCAATACTCAACCATTTAATCCCTGTTGATTGATAAATATAAATAACTACTAACTGAATAGTCCAAATAATCATAAGATCAGGAATCGACTCTATTACTGTTAAGCCTCTTCTCAAAGCACGTCTCCAACGTTCAGAAACATAATAATAGAAATTTAATAAAATAAAAGTTCCTAAAAGAGCCATTCCAAAAGAAAGAAAAAATATAGAGAAAGAATACGAAAATAAAAAAAATAAATAAGGAAATAAAGGACGTTCTATAAAACCAGAGCGACTAACATAAGTCATTGATAATGGTGACTGAAGTTGCTGAAACGTTTCAGCAAGAATAGATAGAAAAGGTTGTCCTCCAATCAGAAAAATGAGATGTGACATCAAAAAAAATACAAAAATCGTTAGAATATATTTACCCAAATATGTCCTCCTCTAAAATATTTTATTTCTTCAAATAATTCGTATTTTCAAAAAATAAAATCCAGACAAGCAGCTTATATCATTAATGATCACCTAATTGGATATCATTATTTTACCATAAAATATCAGTTTTTTGACCCGATAACCAAATATATGATCCATGAAGAATAAAAAAGAGACTCAAAAACAAGTCTCCCTTTTTTATTAATTAGAACGATGGCTATAGCCAACCTCTGCCTCATTGATGCTTGATTTCGCCCACTTCGAACTGATAAGCAGACAAATCATAATAATGACCGATCCGAAAATATATGGGAAATTTAAGTTCATATCCAATAAAGCGCCGGCAATAGCGGGACCGATCACATTGCCAATGCTCATGTACGCATTATTCATGCCAGCCGCAAACCCTTGTTCATCACCGGCCATTTTCGATACCATCGTATTAATTGCTGGACGCAACAGCGAAGTAGCGATGAAAAAGACCGCTGAAATGATTAACACTGACCAAAACCCTTGCGCTAGCAGCAGTGAAAGCATTGTGATGGCCGCGACGATCAGACTGCCATTAATCACCGAACTTTCTCCGAAGCGTCTAACCATCCGTTCGAGAACAAATGCCTGCACAATAACACCCATTAAACCGGCGACAACAATTAAAATGGAGATATCCATTGGGGTAAAACTAAATTTAATATCAGAAAATAAACTAATCGTGGATTGAAAATTGGCTAACCCGAAAGATACAGTAAACACCATAATTAATAAAGGAAAATAAGGAGTTTTCACTGAGTGAACAAGCTGTTTAAGTAAGCTTTCTCTTTTTTGCGGAGAAGAAGTAGTTTCTTTGCGCTTTGTCTCTGGTAAAAGAAATGTTGATAAAATAGCAGCGGTCGCAGCCACTGCCGCCGCCGTAAAGAAAGGTGCTCTCATACCAAACTCCGCTAATAATCCGCCCATACCAGGACCAATGACAAACCCTAAAGACATTGACGCTCCTAAACGCCCCATTCCTTTCGCACGATTTTCTATTGTCGTAATATCAGCGACATAGGCCATCATGGAAGGAATCATAAACGCTCCTCCAATACCGCCAAGCGCTCTCGATACAAATAATACCCATAAATGTTCAGAAACAGCAAACAACAACTGAGAAACAGAAAACAAAATAAGACCTGCAATAATTGTCTTTTTTCGCCCTAACCGATCGGATAAATCTCCAGCCAGCGGCGAGAAAAGAAACTGAGCAAATGAAAAAGTGGCGATTAATAATCCAAATGTTTTTCCGCCAGCATCAAATTCGTGAATAATCGTTGGCATAATCGGAACGATCAGCCCGATACCTGTCATGACAATAAACATATTCACCATCAAAATGAAAAGTGAAAAACGGCTGTTTCGTTCTATACTCAATACTACCTCACCTCTCTCCGCATTCAATGAAGAAAAGTGTAACATATTTTATTTTTTTCGGCACCGAAAATGTTTCGACATTCGAAATAAAAAAAGTCTTCATGAGAGAAGTGCTTCTCTCATGAAGACTCTTTCTTTCAACTAAACAACTGATGGTACAGCTTTTTTGCTTTTACTATATCTTTCGTTCCATGAATCAGCATTCGTCCGTCTTGAAATAAGACTATTCGCTGATCGGATAGGTTCGCTGACAACAAAAACCCATTTGATTTTACATCGATTCCCTGTTTTTGAAGCATGGAGGCGAGCTCATGTAACTGATAACTTCTTCCTTGTGGCGAGCGAATTTGAACGGTGTCTCTGCCGCATAGCACAGCCGCTCTCGTTTGATTTTCTCTTTGTAAAAAGGGATAGGTTGGGTGACTGCCGCATGAAGGACAATCCTTCTTTTGTAAGGAGGCAACTCGAATGGATGAAAACGTGTTTTTCCATAAATCAAAAGCAACGAGCTTTTGACGAACAGCCTCCATCTTTCCCGAAAGAATTTTCAACGCCTCTGCGCCTTGATAAGCGACAGTCATTTGAACAGCTGGTGCGATTACCCCTGCTGTATCACATGTCATCCCTTCAACTGGTAGCATATCGAGTAAACAATGAAAGCATGGGCCAGCTCCAGGAATAATCGGATAACTGATTCCTTGACTGCCAACACAAGCGCCATAAATCCAAGGAATATGATATTTTTGCGATAAATCATTGATCATAAAACGCGTTTCAAAGTTATCGGTTCCATCAAGAAGTAAGTTGGGTGATTGCTTGTTGATCAGCTCCTCTAGCTCCACGGGGCCTGCATCTGCTGTAATAGCTGTAATTTGAATATCGGAATTAATTCCCTCTAATCTTTGCTTTGCCGCGACTGCTTTCGGAAACCCATCCTTTGCGTGCTGTTCGGTAAATAGCTGCTGTCGCTGCAAATTGCTCCAATCAACATAGTCGCGGTCGATTAATGTCATATGACAAACACCAGCACGGGCAAGCATTTCCGCTAGAGCGGAACCTAGTGCCCCTACTCCTACCAACAGAACATGTTTATTCGTAAAGGAGCCTTTTTCTTGCAAAAAAAGCTCTTGCCTAGAATAGCGATCTTTCATGACCTCATCCCCCACCAACAAAGTGAACGATCTCAATTCGATCACCGTCAGCAATCGGAGTCGTATCTAGCTCTGCTTTTGAAACAATCTCCCCGTTTCGTTCAATAATAACCGCTTTACCATCGAGAGCATATGTTTTCAACAACATCGCAACGGTTGGTGAAGCAAGCTGAAGCTCTTCTTTTTTTCCATTGATGGTTATATTCATTGTGACATCCTCTCCTCTTTCTTAATCGCTTCACGATAGGCGATCGCTTGCTCGAGCGGATTAGAGTGACCAAAAATTCCTGACATGACAGCGATACCGTCTGCTCCAGCCTGCTTTAACTCCTTCACATGATGAGGCAAGATCCCTCCAATTGCAATAATAGGAACCCTGGATAAAGCCGAAGCTTCTTTTACTGCCCATAACCCAACAGGCGCAAGTGATGGCTTGCACGAGGTTTCGTAAATATGTCCAAACAAGATAAAATCAGCCCCGTGTTCCGCATATATCGATGCTACTTCCGGATCATGAACGGAACATCCCACCGTGAGAGCAGGTTCAATTTTTTTCGCTTCAACGACAGGCAAGCTGTTTTCCGTCAGTTGCACACCCGCTACTCCTGAAACTAATGCTACATCTAGTCGATCATTGACAATGATTTTTTTTGCAGGCACCCCCACATCGATAAAGCTTTCCACCCACTCCAATATCTCTTTCGCCGACCGGTGCTTTTCACGAATATGAACATAATCGACAAAAGGATGAATTTTCGAGGCGATATTCGCTGCTTGCTGTTGATCTAGTGTTCCTGTTGTGACGGCATGAAGTTGAAAAAACATCGCCACACCTCCTATACCGTTAACATATCCCAGTCTTTACTTACTGGCTGATAGCCTAGTTGCTTCAACCTGGCTTTCACTTCTTCCACGGAACGGGAATCTGAGATTTCAAACTGACTATTATCTTCTTGTCTAGTGGTCGCATAACCACCGACCACCGTCGAAGAAGCGGCGGACATTTTCGTCACACCTAATTTAATGAGATGATCACGAAACGCAGCCTCTTCTCGCGTCGATAAGGTAATGCCTGCTCGCGGCATAAATAAACGAAAAGCGAGCATCGCCTGCACCAAGTCTCGATCACGAACCTCTACTTTTGGTGCGAATCCACCTAAATTTGGTCGAATGCGTGGAAAAGAGACGGCAATATCCGTTTGAAGATATTTTTTCTGTAAATATTGAGCATGAAGAGCTGTAAAGTACGATTCTTTTCTCCAATCATCAAGACCTAATAATGCCCCAATATTGACTGAACGCATTCCAGCCAGACAGCCTCGCTCAGGAGCATCAAGGCGATATTTATAATTTCTTTTTGGCCCCTTCAGATGAAGCTCTTTATAAATCTCTTCATTGTATACTTCTTGAAAAACCGTCAATCCATCGATTCCTGCTTGAAATAGTCGTTCATATTCTTTCGTATCGAGCGGCTGCACTTCAATCGAAATTGAAGCGGCTTGCTCCTTCAATATTTGCGCTCCTTCGATTAAATAATCAACGGACGAATGGATGCGTGATTCTCCCGTTAACAAAATCACATGCTGAATCCCCATTTGTTTTAATGCCTTTGCCTCTTGATGGATTTCAAGTGCCGACAATTTTCGTCTAGGAAACTCATTATCAAAGCTAAAACTACAATACGTGCATTTATTGACGCAATAATCGGTTAAGTAAAGCGGCGCAAACAGCACGATCACTTTCCCGAAATGCTGAACCGTTAGCTGATGGGCTTTCTGCGCCATTTCTTCTAATCGCTGCTCAGCAGCTGGTGATAATAAAGCCAATAAATCATACTCATCAAGTGTTGATTTCGACAGAGCTCTGTCAACATCTGCTCGTGTCATTCGTTCAAACAGTTGGTCATATGGCTCATCTTTCATGTCATTATATAGATCATAAAAACTCACAATACCACCTCCTTTTAGTTTAAAAATCCAGTCAATGGCGACGAAGCTTGTGCTTGTTGAGAAATGGGGCCTAATCCGGCAAGATAAGCTTTTCTGCCTGCTTGGACAGCTAAATGAAAGGCTATTGCCATATTAACCGGATTCTTTGCTGTCGCAATTGCTGTATTGACTAATACGGCATCTGCTCCCATTTCCATCGCTTCCGCTGCTTCAGACGGTCTGCCAATTCCGGCATCAACAATAATTGGTAACGTTTTTTCTTCAATCAAAATGCGAATCATTTCTTTCATCTTAATCCCTCTGTTTGAGCCAATCGGTGAACCAAGAGGCATCACAGCGGCCGCTCCTACATCTGCTAGCTTTTTCGCCGTGATCAAATCTGGATTTACATAAGGAAGAACAACAAACCCTTCCTTCGCTAATATCTCTGTCGCCTTAACCGTTTCTTCATTATCTGGCAGTAAATACTTTTGGTCTGGAATTACTTCGATTTTAATCCAATTGCCCATCCCTGCTGCTTGAGCTAAATGAGCAATTCTTACCGCTTCCTCCGCTGTTCTCGCACCGGAAGTATTCGGAAGCAACGTCAATCCTTTTGGAATATCATGCAAAATATTTTCTTTCCCTGCCTGTAAATCAACCCTTCTTAAAGCAACTGTGACAACTTCTGTCCCTGACTGTTCAAAAGCTTGCCTCATCACTGCATGATCAGCAAATTTACCTGTTCCTGTAAACAATCGATTCGTTAACTTCTTCCCACCAATAAACAATTCCTCCATGTTCTTCTCTCCCTTTTTAAATTAAAAGCGAAAGGCGTTCGCCCATCGGTGACAAGCAAAAGACGAGCTGGCTGAAAGGTTGCTCTTTAACCTTTTGGACAGATTGACTTTTGACCTCGAGCCGATAACGCCTGTAGCTAGACCCCAATAAAAGCGAAAGGCGCGGCGCAGAGCTCAGCTTTTTCCTCAAAAAAAGAGCCTACCACGACGGCAGGCTCAGTTTCTACGCATACAAAAATAAGCATAAAAAAGTAAGCTTCCCTCCGTTGGTATTAACCAAATCAGGTTCAAGAGTTGGATTACATCCTCTCAGCCATAACGGCACCCCTAGCTTTTATTTAGAATATTCAATTATTCATCTAGTATAACGCTCATATATGTTTTTGTTAAGGCTCTTTTGCACATCCAGCTATTATTTATATCGTTCCACATTCATCCCCATCGGACCATTAATTGATCTAATGCTCGAAAGCCAACTAAATTCCTCCATTGCAAATGCTGTGTCTCTAGCTGAAGATGTTCTAACCGTTGGATGAGCGGCAAGATCGCCATTTTTGCTTCTAATTTAGCTAACATCGCGCCAATACAGAAATGAGAGCCGATCCCGAATGCAAGGTGAGGATTCGGATTTCGAGTAATATCGAGTACATTGGGATGCGCAAATTTGGCGGAATCACGATTTGCCGCTCCGATTAAAATATACACTTGCTCTCCCTGTTCAATACAAACATTATTGATATGTATATCATCCCCAGCCACGCGAGCGACCATTTGCGTCGGACTTTCATAGCGTAAAAATTCTTCTACAGCCGATTCCATAAGAGATGGCTGTTTTTTTAATAACTGAAGCTGCTCACGATTTCGCAATAGCGCCAGCACGGAATTACTAATGAGGTTGACAGTTGTCTCATGCCCAGCAATGACAAGCAAAATACAGGCCGAAAGTATCTCTTCATTTGACAATTGATCATTTTGTTGCGCTTCTAGCAGTTGACTAATGAAGTCATTCTCAGGAGATTGCCTTCTTTTTTGAATAAGAGTGTTAAAATAATCGATCAGGCCCTTCATCGTCTCATTTCCATGAAGCAGCGTCTTTCTTGAGCGAGTAAAGTCAATCGATTCTATTAAACTGATCGCCCATCCTCTAAATTGCCAACGGTCTTCCGCAGGTATCCCAATAATTTTAGCAATGATCAGACTAGCTAACGGAAACGCAAAGTCGGCAATGATGTCCATCCGTTTTTGATTGTACACATCATCCACTAAATCGTGAGCCGTTTTCTCGATGTAAGGGCATAGATCATTTAATGCTGCCGGTGTAAAGAACGGGCTCATCAACAGGCGCAACCGGCGGTGATCTTGATCGTTTTTAAACAGTAGCATATCGTTTTGTACATTTTTGAGCTGTGCAAACTTTTTCGTTGTCTGAGGTAGCGGAATCCGATTTTCAAAGCGGGGATCTTTCAAGATCATGGCCGCCTCTTCATATCCGGTTACGTACCAACCTGGTTGTTTAAGAGCTGTCCCCTTCATGATTGGACTCTGTGACCGCAATTCATCATAAATAGGATAAGGATTTTCTATTAGCTGAGGAGAAGCTAGCATTGCAGGTGAAACGAGTACATCATTTGCCATGTTTGACCCTCCAATTTATTGAATGATATCTAATTCTTTGCCAATAACATAAAATGCTTGTAATAAAGCTTGGATATCTTCATCTGTATGATCAGCAGTGACAGTTAACCGAATGCGGCTTTCTCCTGCTGGTACCGTAGGCGGACGAATGGCAGGGGCGTAAATGCCGTTTTCTGCTAATTTTTTCGCAAAAGCAAGTGCCGTATCATTTTCTCCAATGATGACCGGAATGATTGGTGTGGCATCCCCTTTTACAACGAATCCCATTTCTGCTAAACATGTTTTAATGTCGGTGATTTTCGCCAACAATTGCTGACGCTTTTCTTGACCTTGTTCGATCAACTCAATCGCGGCATACGAAGCGGCACAAATAGCTGGAGGAATCGACGTTTGAAAAATAAAAGTGCGCGCATGGTTGAGCAAAAAGTCGATTAATATGTTGGAACCAGCGACAAACCCACCTTCTGTCCCCACCGCTTTGCTTAACGTGCCAATCATAACATCTGGCTGCACATCAAAAAATTCACTCGTCCCTCGCCCATTCTCGCCTAACACACCCGTGCCGTGAGCATCATCAACAATCACAAAAGCATGGTATCGTTTCGCTAGAGACATGATTTGATCAAGCGGCGCAATCGTCCCATCCATACTAAACACGCCATCTGTCACAATAAAACGCCGTACATACGACTGAGTTTCTTGTAACCGCTGTTCAAGATGCGGCATGTTGATGTGATCATAAACAACGGTATCCGCTTTCGATAACCGGCATCCATCAATGATACTGGCATGATTCAACTGATCGCTCAGAATTACATCCCCTTTTTCAGGCAAGGAAGAAAGTACACCGATATTCGCTAAATAGCCGTTTGAAAATAAGAGAGCCGCTTCCGTCTGTTTAAAGTGGGCAATCCGTTCTTCCAGGTTTTGATGCCATTCCGTGTGACCCGTCGTTAACCTCGAACCGCTGCTGCCTACCCCGAATTCATGCAAAATGGTTTCGGCAGCATACACTAAGCCTTGTTCATTTGCTAACCCTAAATAATCATTCGACGAAAAGATAAGCTGACGCTTCCCTTCCATGACCCTTTCTGAACAAGGCGCTGTGCTCATTGTTCGCAACTGGCGATACAAACCAGACGCTTTTGTTTGATTCAGACGATGACCTAACCATGCGTTTAGTTCCATGACGTACCTCCCTTATTATTCTTCCTCCCATTGAATAAGAACCGGTTGTTTTTCCAAGAAACGTATGTAAGAATCCATGTCACTGAATCCGTCAACGAAAAAGATACGACAGCCTTGCTCATCTCCATGCTCTTTTAAATGTGAGATGCGTTGATAACCTAACATGTTACTAGCCACATACCCCGTTATATATTCAGGATCGTCAGACCAGCACAGCTCGGCGACCGTTGCTGGATGCACACTCACCTTTGTGGCCAACACGAGTGCTTCCTTTACTCTCGAATGGCTCGGCTCATTAAAATGGTCCGCCCACTTTTCAAAATTGGCATTCACCCAGTCCATGCGCGACACACGCACACCTTTTTGGTGACGATCATCAACTCGTTCGCCAGAATGAACATCGACCAACATGGCTCCTCTCATCCCCGGATCATTCACCAGCTTTTCATACACTTTGTTGATCACTTCTTTTTTGATTCCAGCCTGCTCTAACAACTCACGTGCCAACGCTTGTCCCGCTTCCACTGATTCCACTTCATTCGTCTTGATTGACAAAGGCTCGATTCGTTTAATCGGCTCGTCAATCACATCAAATTGAATTTGTACAAAATCCGGATTTCCCCTTGAATGAGTTAACGCCTTATCTAATAAACTATTTACAGCTTCTCTCATATTTGGATAAGTAGAAAGCAATTCCCCACCAGAAATATGCTTTCCCCCTTGCTCATGAGGTCCCCCCTTAGCCGCTCTCATCCGAACACTATAAAACGCTTCCTCTTGCATCCTTTCACCCCCGATTGTTAACCGAAACTCCATATATGTAAACTATATTAATATTTAAGTTTACTTTTTTCAATGTTTATTGCCATTAAATAGAGAAATGATCCATATAGTGAATGAAATTGGGCGGGAATGAAAGAAAATCGGGTGCAAACCACCTTCAATTTGGCGCGAACTTAGTCGAATTGGGCACATCTCTTTCATCCACACAAAAAAGGCTGTCTAAAAAGTCAGCTTTCACTAACTTTTTAGACAGCCTCGCGATCTCTCATAATGACCAATAACATATATACACTAAATGCTAATATAATTGAAACGATGATCATCAATCCATACGAATCAGGCATGTTTAACAATAAAAGGTTTATGAAATGAAATACGCTCATAGATAGCAAGAAACCTAAATAAACATTTTTCCTCTTTGAATGTCTTCTTCCATCATCAGCAAACTTGATATAGCTAAATGATAACCAAACAAAAAGTGGGAAATAAAAAGTCACTAAACAGACAAAAACTATACCATTATAGTTCAAAATTAGCAGCTCCTCGTCTACATAAAATACTATATAATAAAAAAGATTTTTTATGTTTTATATTCTAATTATTCCATTGATTTCTTTGGTAACAACTATCATTACATAAGGAGTAAATACAATATGACATGGATTGCTATTATTATAATATCAGGTATTATCAAATTATTAATGAGTCCTCCAAGTATACTTGTGGGATGGATTGTAAGTAAATTTGCACTTCATCCACAACTAGATTCGAAAGATGTGACTGTAACATTTAATGGAAAACACTTACAAGAAGAAGAAAACGCTAAATTTATTGACCATTTCAATAAAGCTTGCTTTCTAAAAAAACATGATATGTTTCTGGGCAATGAAAAAGCATTTCTACATCCAGAGACTAATGTTACGCCATTTATCATCAATTTAAAAACAGGCAAACAAGATGTGAACTTCTTCATTTATAATTACGATCATCACGTTGATGTCGTCAAGCAGTACAAGAGGAAAATTGTTTCTTATAGTATTAGCTCTGATCATCTTCAAAAATTCCCCACACCAACTATATAAACGTAGTAAGTTTGATTTATATAATTACACAAAGCGAAAACTTTATTGTGGATTAGTAATTACCACAATAAAGTTTTCGCTTTTTCACCTCTAATTAAAGTTTCACTTTATAAACTTTGAGACAATCGAACCATATCTCGACACTGTATTCCATTCTCAAAAATTTCTTCTGAATAATGTCTAATAAAAAAGTCTTGATCTATACCAATCATTCGAAAGCCACATTTTTGATAAAGAGCAAGCTGTCCAATACTAGAATTGCCCGTACCGATTTCAATCGTTTTGTAACCTTGTGCTTTCGCTCGTTGAATCGCATCCTTCACTAACTGCTTCCCGATTCCTTTGCCATGTTCACTCTCCGCCACAGCAATATTCACTAATTCCACTGTTTCTGGCCTTGTCGGAAGCAGCACGTACACACCAACTATTTTTTGACCGACTTCAGCGACAAAGCATTCCCCTCTACTGACATATTCTCTCACTAGCTTTTCAGAAGGGTCCGCTAACAATAACAACTTTATCGGCGGCTCTTCGTTTGGAGTTAATGTCCTAATCCGCATTATATATCTCCTCTCTATTCGCTTTGTTAGAAAGTGAAACCACATCATACGTTTCATGCTGAATGATCATTTTTAACGTCGCATACGCAAAAACCAGCATGAAAAACAAAATGGGAAAACCAGCAATCGTCGCTATTTGTTTCGTTGCATCAATTCCGCTAATCTTACCGCCAGCTGATAATAAATTAATAATCGCCATAGAGGACATGACGATCCCCCAGTAAATCTTGATTCTTCCCGGTGCTTCCACCATGTCATAATTGGAACTATGAATGGTTAAAGAGGAAACAGTAGAAGTCATCGAATCCGCCATTGTCACAATCGAAATAAACACGGTGAAGATGAAGATCAGACTAGTCACTGTCGTTAAAGGGTAATGTTCTAGGAAAGAAAAAACAGAAACCTCCATGCCGTTTTTTTGTATTGACTCCCAAATACCAGCCCCATTTAACTGAAGGTTGATCGCCGCTCCCCCAAACACAGAAAACCAAACAACACCAGCCGTCCCTGGCATGACGACATTCATCAACATAAATTGTTTAATTGTACGACCTTTTGATATTCGCGCTAAAAACATGCCCATTAGTGGCGCATACGCTAACCAGATTGCCCAATAATAGATCGGCCACCATCTCGGCCATTCTGAACCATCAATAGGACTTAAATATAAAGACCTCTCAAAAAAGTTATCTAAATAATGTCCAATGGATTGTGTCCCTAACGATAAAACAAAAGAAATCGGCCCGAAAATAAAGATAAAAATAACCATTCCAATAAATATTTTGGAGTTTATATCCGAAAGCCAACGAATCCCTTTATGTAGACCGCTATAACTTGAAATAATATATGTAGCCACAATCATGCTGACAATGATAATCCATGCCACTTTTCCATTAGGAATACCCGCAATGATCTGTAAACCGGTGGCAATTTGCATCGTGCCAACCCCAAGAACAGCTGCCACACCACCTGCCATCGCAAATAAGCAAATGTTATCAATCACTGCTCCGACAGCACCGTTCATTCTTTTACCAAGCAATGGATAAAGAATTGAACTTACTTGATAAGGAAGCTTCGCATTGTACACAGCAAAAGCCATTCCTACACCCGCTAACCCATAAATAGCATACGGCGAATACGTCCAGTGGATAAAGGTTTGAGTCATTGAAAACATCGCCGCCGCTTCACTTCCAGCCGTTAAACCAAGCTCTTCTGGCGGGCTCATAAAATGGGTAATGGGCTCGGCAATCCCCCAAAACAAAATGCCGGTCGCAATACCCGCTGTCAATGTAATCGCAAACCAATTCCAGGTCGACAATTCAGGCTTAGCTTCCGGTCCGCCAATTTTAATTTTTCCATACTTTGAGACCATCAAATATAAACAAATGACTAAAAATACTACACTTGCTAGTTGAAACAACCATCCAAACCGTTCAAAAGCAAACTGTACGATCGTATTTTCTGCCTCATAAAAAGATTCAGGAGCGATCACCCCAACAATAATAGCCAATATAAGAATGATACTCATCGGCACGAACACTGACCATCTAACTTTTGAATGTGTCATACTTCCCTCCCTATTTAAAGTTATACTAATATGAAATAGTCTTACATAAAAAATGGTTTGAAGAAAGCATAAATAGGCCGGATTCCTATACAAATAACCGTTATGATTTCATTAAGGAGTGAGCGATATGGGATGGGTAGAATCGATTCAGACAGCTATTGATTATATGGAGGAGCATTTGCTTGAAAATATAACAATTGAAAGCATAGCAAAACAAGCCAATGCCTCCCCCTTTCATTTTCAAAGAACATTTGCCATCTTAACAGATATGTCAATTGGAGAATATCTTCGGCAGAGACGCTTAACACTCGCTGCACAGGAGTTAACCAATACTAGCCACAAGATTATCGACATCGCCTATAAGTATGGCTATGAAACTCCTGAGGCTTTCTCGAAAGCCTTTCGCCGACAACATGGTATAAAACCTAGTGATGTGCGAAAAAACATCGGCAAACTAAAGTCTTATAACCGCCTGGTCATTCAGGTGAGTCTGAAAGGAGCAGAACCTATGAAGTATAAAATTGTAGAAAAAGAAAGCTTTCAAGTAGTAGGTGTAAGACGAGAATATTCATTCGCTAACGGCGAAAACCTGAAAGGAATCCCCGAGTTTTGGCGCAATATTCATCAAGATGGTACAGAAAAGTTCTTAGGTACATTAAACAATGGAGAATTAAAAGGAATGCTTGGTGTATGTGTGCCTAATAAAAAAGAACCCTCTCATCAAATGATGGATTATTGGATTGCTACAGCGCATGTTGGAGAAGCTCCTGAAGGATTACAAACCCTTGAGATTCCTGCCTCCAAATGGGGAATCTTTGAAGTTCATGGTCCAATGCCAGATGCGATGCAAAAAACATGGCAAATGATCACTTCAGAATGGTTTCCTTCCCATCAGTATGAGTATGCTGGCACCCCTGAACTAGAAGTATATACGAGTGAAGATCCATCAAACCCTGATCTATACTCTGAAATCTGGATACCGCTAAAATAAGAGACAAAAAACACGCAAATGTGTAAAAAGAACATTTGCGTGTTTTTTAATGATGGCTCACACTACTGCACAATCGGTAACGGATCTTCCAATCGTCTCCAATCACTTTTCAATTCATTATCCGTCAATAAACAAGCATCGAGCATCGCTTTAATCTGGTCTGCATCCATTTCATGACCGATAATGACTAGCTGCTGTTTGCGGTCTCCCGTGACGGGATCCCACATTTGCCGCAATTCAGGCTCTTCTTTAAACAGTTGCTCTCTTTCTTGTTCGGATAAATCAGCGACCCATTCACCCGCATATTCAAGCATAATCGATGGCCCTGCTTGCGAAAGCAAAATCGTTTCACTCGGCCGAGTAGCAAGCCAAATAAACCCTTTCGAACGGATCACTTCAGCAGGAAGGTCATGCCAAAATTGCTCAAATCGTCCGGGATGAAACGGAATATTTCGCTCGTAGACGAAAGACGAAATGCCAAACTCCTCTGTTTCTGGTGTATGCTCCCCATTCAGCTCTTTCAACCAACCAGCACTTTGACTCGCTTGTTCAAAATCAAATAAATTCGTTTGAAACAACTGATCAACAGGTACTTTTCCAAAAGAAGATTCAATAATATTAGTTGTTGGATTCAGCTTTTTCACAAAACCATATAAAGCGATTTTCGTTTCCTCGTCAATCAGATCTATTTTATTGAGCAAAATCACATCAGCAAATTCAATTTGATCAATCAACAAATCGACAATTTCCCTTGTATCTTCTTCTCCTGCTGCTTGTTTGCGGTCAATCAGCGATTCACCGGAAGAGTAATCGTGCCAAAAACGAAACGCATCAACGACTGTAACCATTGTATCTAATTGACAAGAAGCCGTTAAATCAATTCCTAGCTCTTCATCTTGATACGTAAACGTTTGAGCAACTGGCAACGGTTCACTAATTCCTGTCGACTCAATCACAATTCCGTCAAGGTCGCCCTGCTTTGCCAATTTATCGACTTCAATCAGTAAATCTTCCCGCAATGTGCAACAAATACAGCCATTTTGCAGTTCAATGAACTTCTCCTCTGTTCGTCTGAAACCGTTCTGATTCACAAGATCGGCGTCAATATTAATTTCACTCATATCATTGACAATGACTGCCAACTTTTTCCCTTCACGATTAGCTAGCAAGTGATTTAGCACCGTTGTTTTCCCTGCCCCAAGAAAACCGCTTAAAACGGTGACCGGTATTTTCCCCATCTTTCTCCCCCACTCTTTTTTTGAAAATCGTTATTATTTCGTTTTATATTTGATAAATGATTCTCCGGCATGCACTTCTAGCGCCAGAAATGTTGCGAGCGCTTGGTCCAAGCTCAAGCTCTGCCAATGCACCGATCGCATAAAGACCGTCCGTCCACTGCAAATTGGTCGTCAAGATCGGGTAGCCGCATGAAGCCGTTGGAAGCTGTTCTTCTTCAATCAACGCTTGTAGCCAGTCAAAGGTTGATAGATCGGAAGAAAAGCCTGTCGCTAAAACAATTTGTGCTGCACGAATCTGTTTTTCTTGTTTTGTTTTTAATTGGAGCGCATGAAGTGGCTTTTTCTCACATAACGTTACTTCATCATACAGCACTTGAATTAGCCCTTGCTGCATGTATTTTGTTAACTTTTTATACAGCGCAGGCGGCAAAGAACCGCGATGACGAGCACTCATAATCATCTCGCGCCTTTTCGTATAATCATTGACTGCTAAAAATCCGCTCATATATTTCGGCCCGAGCCAGCCCGGATCGCTGTCAAACTCGTGCACACGGAAGGAATGACGGCTAATCATCGTCACCGCTCGATTGGCTCGAACTAGTTGACACGCGAAATGAGCTGCGCTAATCCCTGCACCGATCACCACAACCGGATCATCGCTAGGCAATAAGTCGAGCTCGTCTTTTTGAAACAGATGAACCACCTGCTTCGATGTTCGATTTCTCCATACTGCTGCCCACTCCGGCCAAGCGAGTTGTTCGGTACAGCCGGTAGCAAGCACCACATTTTTGGCCTGCAGATGTTGCTCGTTCGTCTCTACTCGCCACAATGTGCCTTCTCTTTTTATACTTGTCACTTGGCCCTTAATCCAAGTAGCAGCCGATAAAGCCGATTGAATGGCCGCTTTTGAGTGCTCATTAAATAGTTCAAGCTGCGGCTTTTTATAATAACCTACTAATTGATCAGCTTTCCGTTGTTTACGAGCAAATGAATGTAAGCTCGCCGGTTCATAATCAAGATGATGAACTTGGGGCGAGCGCAAATAATCCATCCCTGTTCGATTGGTGTACATTTTCCAATTCATCAATGGTGCTTCATGACGATCTAAAATTGCCAGCCGTTCCGGTGCTGCTTTTCCCGATCGGACAAGGTGAATCGCCAATGTGCATCCCTGTATTCCCCCACCGATAATCAGCCAGTCCAC
Source organism: Bacillus sp. REN10 (assembly GCF_016820555.1). Lineage (GTDB taxonomy): Bacteria > Bacillota > Bacilli > Bacillales > Domibacillaceae > Bacillus_CE. The sequence goes on from NZ_JADHDW010000014.1 coordinate 42,485, forward strand.
CATCGTTTTATTTCGTCTCGCGATGAAGTGTGTAACGCTTTAAACGCGGACAATATTTCTTTAACTCTAAACGCTCCGGATTATTCCTTTTGTTTTTCGTTGTAATATAATTACGGTCTCCCGTTTCTGTGCATTGTAATGTAATATTTACTCTCATATTGGTCACCCTTTCTTTTTAATCGTAATCATTACGATTTATTTTATATGCTATTGGCTCTTTTGTGAAAAGTCAAGTGTTTTTAGAAATAAAGTATCTAATAATAAGCACATTGAACGATCTTGCTTATTCCATAAAACCTTCACGTTTTCCAGTAAATATCCGGAATCTATATAGTAAAATAGTTGTAGAAAACTGATTATAATGACCTAAAGAAAGGAATCCGATTATTTTGCAGCTGACTTTAACCTTTGTCATTTTAGTAATTACGATTGTTTTATTTATGACAAATCGCTTGCGGACGGATCTTGTCGCGATTCTCTCCTTGCTTGCGTTTGTCTTAGTTGGCATTTTAGATCCGACAGAAGCTTTTGCTGGGTTTTCCAACTCGGTTGTCATTATGCTAGCTGGTTTATTTATTGTAGGGGCCGGGATCTTTCGTACAGGGCTTGCACAAATGGCGGGAAATCTCCTTCTTCGCTTTTCAGGGGACAGCGAGAAGAAATTATTTATTTTGCTGCTCGTTATTGTCGCTTGTGTGGGAGCCTTTTTAAGCAATACGGGTACGGTTGCTTTAATGATACCGATCGTTGTCAGCATTGCGATGAGTATCAATAGCAGCCCATCCAAGTTCTTAATTCCGCTGTCTTATATGGCCAGCTTTTCGGGGATGTTAACGCTCATCGCTTCCCCCTCTAACTTAATTATTAGCCAAAGTCTTGTCGATCACGGCTATGAAAAGCTTGGTTTCTTTGAAATCACACCAATTGGTATCATCGGTGCTATCGTTGGTATCATTTATCTCTTTGTCGTTCGTAACCGCTTGTTGCCTAACGAAAAAAATAATAACCAGTCAAAAGCTGAACATAAGCTCTCTCCTAAACAACTGGCCGTTGATTATCAATTAGGTGGCCGGTTATATCAAGTAAAAGTACCAGCTGATTCAGAGATGGTTGGGAAACGACTCGCCCAATTGAAAATACCAGTTCAGTATCAAGTATGCATACTGAAAATCAGCCGAAAATCGACCGATGGAATCAGCCTTTTACCAATCACTTATCAGGAAATGGCTGGTCCAGAAAGTATGATTCAGCCGAAAGATGTGCTGTATATTCAAGGTTCTCTAGATAACATCAAAAAATTAGCCTCTGATTATTCGCTAATACTTGAAGAAGAACAATCAGAAGCTGACGAGCTTGTATCTAAAGAGCTGGGCATCGCGGAAGTGCTGTTAACTCCTCATTCTAGTTTAATTAATAAAACTGTTAGAGAAGTTCGGTTCCGTGAAAAATATAATTTAAATATTATCGGAATTAACCGACAAGGCAAATATGTGTTGCAGCAAATGTCGAAAGAGCGGCTGCGGTTTGGCGATGCGCTTCTAGTTCAAGGAGCATGGGAAGAAATTGAACTGCTAGCAAGAGAAACGAAAGATGTGGTTGTTATCGGACAACCGAAAGAACATGCAAGTATGGCAGCGGCAAGCGGAAAAGCTCCGATTGCTGGCGGCATTATGCTATTGATGATTTTATCTATGGCATTTGAAATATTCCCTGCTGTGATCTCTGTTTTACTCGCGGCGATCTTGATGATTGTAACTGGGTGCGTTCGCAATATGGATGACGCGTATAGCCGAATCAACTGGGAAAGCATTGTTTTAGTGGCGGCGATGCTACCGATGGCCACTGCCTTAGATAAAACCGGCGGCATGAAAATTTTATCAGAAGGAATTGTTCAATTGCTCGGCGGATTCGGCGCAATGGGCGTTCTTGCTGGCATTTATTTTTTAGCAATGGTCTTCAGCCAATTCATTAGCAACACTGCTACGACTGTGTTATTTGCGCCGATTGCTTTCAATGCTGCGATGAGCTTGGATGTCAACCCTGCTACGATGTTAATTGCGGTAGCCGTCAGTGCCAATATGGCGTTAGCTACACCTGTCGCTTCTCCGACAAACGCTCTTGTGATGACCGCAGGAGGTTATAAGTTTATCGATTTTGTCAAAGTAGGTGTACCTTTGCAACTATTAATGATGATCGTCATGATGGTGATCATTCCATTGTTCTTCCCTTTATAATTAAAATTTTCAAAAAAGTATTTGACAATCATAAAAAAGCATTTTAATATATAGAACATACCTTTCAACAAATTACTTAAAACACATTTGAATAATTGGAATTTATCACGAGTGACCGAGGGACAGGCCCTATGACGTCCGGCAACCCCCATACATTGGGAAGGTGCTAATTCCTACAGAATGGATTTCATTCTGAAAGATAAATCGACCGTTTCTTTAACGATGCTTCTTTCAGATATCTGAAAGAAGCATTTTTTATTGTTCAGGAAATTTATACATAGATAAGAGGGATTTCTTATGTTATCAATTCAGAATCTTACGAAAATATACGAAACAAAAAAGAAACAAGTAAAAGGTGTAGATGATGTATCGCTCGACATTCAAAAAGGAGAAATTTTTGGCATTGTTGGCTACTCAGGTGCTGGAAAAAGCTCGCTGTTGCGCTGTATTAATTTATTAGAGCGTCCCACAAACGGGAGTATCATCATCGATGGACAGGATTTAACGAAGCTACAAGGAGAAGCTTTGCGTAAAGCCCGCTTAAAAATCGGAATGATTTTCCAACATTTCCACCTAATTAGTCAAAAGACAGTCGGTGAAAATATCAGCTTCGCTTTACGGGCAGCGAATACACCAAAAGAACAGATTGCTAGCCGAGTGAGCGAACTGTTAAACATGGTCGGACTTGCCGACAAGATTGACGTCTATCCTGCTCAGCTTAGCGGCGGACAAAAACAGCGAGTAGGCATCGCAAGAGCGTTAGCCAATAATCCATCCATCCTACTTTGTGATGAAGCGACGTCTGCACTTGATCCAAAAACGACTGTATCGATTTTACGATTATTGAAAAAAATTAACCGAGAACTAAATATCACCATCGTCCTTATCACCCATGAAATGGACGTCGTGAAAGAAATTTGTGATCGCATGGTTATCATGCAAGACGGAAAAGTAATTGAAGAAGGACAAGTATATGATATTTTCGCGAATCCGGAAAAGCCGCTAACGAAAGAGTTCATTAGCAGTATCGTCTCCTTTGACTTACCGCCATCGATCGTTCAAAACGTTCAAGGGAAAATCGTGAAAGTGTTATTTAAAGGAGATGTCGCTGGTGAAGGTGTCATTTCTGATATGCTTCAAAACTTTGACGTTCGAGGAAATTTTCTGCACGGAACGATTGAATATATTCAAGAGAAGCCGCTAGGAATCTTCCTAATGGAATTACAAGGACAAGGTGACAACATTGCAAAAGCGAAATCTTATATGGAAAGCCGTGGCGCTTATGTGGAGGTGATTGAACATGTTATTTGATATTCAGCATTTCATCGAGATGCTACCAGACATTTGGAAAGCGTTTGGTGAAACATTATTAATGATTGGCATTTCTTTAAGCATTTCACTCCTTGTCGGTTTACCTCTTGGCATTATTTTGTTTGTCACAGATAAAGGTCTCTTCTGGGAGAACCGCTTTATAAAAGGAACTTTAGGCTTTATCGTCAATATGGTTCGCTCGATTCCATTCATTATTTTACTGGTGGCCTTATTCCCTTTAACTAAATTATTAGTTGGAGATACGATTGGACCGATTGCCGCGAGTGTTTCACTCTCTGTAGCGGCGATTCCCTTTTTCGCTCGGCTTGTCGAAACATCTTTGCGGGAAATTGATAAAGGCGTCATTGAAGCAGCCATTGCCGTTGGAGCCACGCCCTGGATGATTATTAAAGACGTACTGTTGCCTGAAGCAAAATCAAGCGTTGTACAAGGAATTACCTTAACGATTATCAGCCTAGTTGCCTATTCCGCAATGGCTGGCATCGTCGGCGGTGGAGGTATTGGCGATTTAGCGATTCGCTTTGGCTATTACCGCTATGACAACACGATCATGATTGCTACCGTCGTCATTTTAATCATCATCGTCCAACTGATTCAACAAACAGGAGATTTAATTGCTAAAGCGATTGATAAAAGATAAAAAAGGAGAAAGTGACATGAAAAAATTTTTACTAACCGCACTTATATTCATATTAGCTACCGCGCTAGCCGCTTGCGGAGGAAAGGATAAAGCAAGCCAATCAGTTAGTGACAATAAAGAAATTAAGCTTGGCGCCACAGCCGGACCATACAGTGATATGTTGAAAAAAGCGATCATTCCACAACTTGAGGAAAAAGGCTACAAAGTGGAACTGGTCGAATTCAGTGACTATGTTCAGCCAAACAAAGCATTGGATGCCGGCGATATCGACGCCAACTTATTCCAACATAGCATCTACCTTGAGAACTTCGCTAAAGAAAACAAGATGAAACTAACAGATTTAATCATCGTCCCAACGGCACCAATGGGCTTTTTCTCTAAAGAGTTTCAATCGATTGATGACATTAAAGATGGTGCTCGTGTAGCGATTGCTAACGACCCATCAAACGCTGCACGTACTCTGCTTTCTTTGCAAGAACAAGGTTTAATTAAAATTGATCCAAATATTGAAGAGTTAAAAGCATCAGAGAAAGATGTCATTGAAAATCCAAAAAACCTACAATTTCAACCTATTGAAGCAGCTGGCCTGCCACGTGCCATTGAAAGTGCGGACGTTGCCGCTGTCCCTGGTAACTTCGCATTAGCAGCAGGATTAGACTTACAAAAAGCATTATTTTTAGAAAATATGCCTGATAAATTCCGTAACATTGTCGCGGTAAAAGAAGAAAACAAAGACTCACAGTTATCAAAAGACATCGTTGAAATCGTGGAATCAGCGGAATTTGAAAAAGTGATCGATGCTGACTTTAAAGGTTTCGGTAAACCAGAATGGATGAAAAATCGATAATAGCAGTAAGTGACTGATTTTCTCACATTCACGACTAAAAATGCTCATTTACGGCCCAGCCCCATAGTCAATAGAAAAAAGCCGTGCAAAACACGGCTTTTTTCACTATTCCTTAGTCCATATTCACCCAAACACTCTTTACTTCTGTGAAGTTATCTAAAGCATAACTTCCCATTTCGCGTCCGATACCAGACTGTTTGTATCCACCAAATGGAGCAGCTGCATCAAATACATTGTAAGCATTGATCCATACCGTTCCAGCTTGTAATTTATGAGCAATGCTATGAGCTTTTTTCAAGTCTTGAGTCCAAATACCAGCTGCTAACCCGTAATGAGAGTTGTTCGCTTTTTCTACTAAATCATCAATATCATCAAATGGCATTGCAGCAACAACCGGGCCAAAGATTTCTTCATTCGCAATGGTCATTTTGCTATCAACGTCCGCAAAGATCGTTGGAGATACGAAATAACCTTTATCAAACGGAATCGTACCGCCCGTTAATACTTCTGCGCCTTCCTCAATTCCTTGATCAATGTAGCCTTTTACGCGTTGCTGTTGTGCCGCTGAAATTAAAGGCCCCATCGTTGTATCTAAATCTAAACCGTTTCCTTGTTTGACAGATTTAGCTGCTGTTGTTAAGTCAGCCATGACGTTATCGTACATGTTCTTTTGTACGAATAGACGGCTTCCTGCACAGCATACTTGACCTTGGTTAAACATGATGCCCATTAACGCCCCTGGAATCGCTTTCGTTAAATCAGCATCCGGTAAAATAATATTAGGTGATTTACCACCAAGTTCAAGCGTTACACGTTTTAATGTGTCCGCTGCCGATTTCATAATTGCTTTACCAACGGCCGTTGAACCTGTGAAAGCAATTTTATCTACTAGCGGATGATCAACAAGCGGTTGTCCAGCAGTTTTACCGTATCCTGGAACAATGTTCACTACCCCTTTAGGGAAGCCAGCTTCTTCAATTAATGTGGCTAAGTATAAAGCAGAAAGCGGTGTGTTTTCTGCCGGTTTAAGAACAATTGTACAACCAGTAGCGAGTGAAGCACCTAGCTTCCACGCAGCCATTAATAATGGGAAATTCCAAGGAATAATTTGACCAACTACTCCAACTGGCTCATGTCGAGTGTACATAAAATAATTTCCTTGTACTGGAATCGTTTGACCTACAATTTTCGTTGACCAGCCGGCAAAATAGCGAAAATGTTCAATCGCTAAAGGAACATCCGCATTTAACGTTTCTTGAAGTGGTTTACCGTTATCTAACGTATCTAATTGAGCTAGCTCTAGTTTATTCTCTTCCATTAAATCTGCTAATTTATAAATTAAGCGGCTTCTTTCCGCTGAGCCCATTTTCGACCAAGCACCGTGATCGAATGCTTCTCTTGCCGCACGAACCGCTAAGTCGATATCTTCTTCTACTGCTTCTGATACAACAGCTAACACGTCTCCTGTTGCAGGATTCAGTGTTTCAAATGTTTTTCCAGATACAGACTCAACAAATTCACCATTAATGTAAAGCTTCTTCAAACCTTCTAAAAACGAAACTACTTTTGGACTTAATTGACTTGTCATAAGTTGCTCTCTCCTTTTGATTTGAAAACTATGAAGCAACTAAATTATAATCCTCCAACATATAACAAAACAAGAAATTTGCACTATTAATTTAGCTTATATATACCAATTATACCTGTATATTTACAGGTGCAAAATGAGAAGCGAGCCAATAAACCTATGTAATACTTCCTTTTGGCTGTTTCAGTTACATATAGATAAAAGATAAGGTTGTATTAAAATTCATACAAAAACAGCTCTTCTTCCGCAAAACGGAAAAAGAGCTGTTTAACTGCCTTACAAACCAAAAATTATTCCTACAATAGAGTACACAATCACGGTCGAAAACAAGATTGTCATATGAAGAAGCGAGTATAAAAATAGCGATTTTGCCCATTTCTCCGAATCCATTTTTCGATAACCCGATACACTCAACACGAGCCAAATGACACTTAAGAGCAGTGCTACTAGCGTGATCCCTAAACTTAATGACATAAACAGAAAACTTGTTGCAATTAAAAGTACTAAGTACACATTCGTTTGAATATAGGTGCGTTTAAAGCCTTTCACTACCGGCAGCATCGGTACATTCGCTGCTTTATATTCGCTGTGCTTTCGGAGGGCAATGGCGTAAAAATGCGGCATTTGCCAAATGACCATTACAATAAACAAGCCAAGAATCGCCGGATGTGTGATATCTGGATGAACAGCCGCCCAGCCAATCAGAGGAGGCATCGCTCCAGAAATACTTCCTACCTCTGTATTATAAATGGTTCGGCGCTTCGTCCACATCGTATAAGGTACAACATAAAAAAACAAGCCTAAAAATCCTAGAAATGCTGCTAAAGGTGTCGTTAGTGCGAGAGCTCCAATACCGAGAACCGTTAGCAAAATACCAAGCCACAATACAAATTTCGGTGTGATTTCACCCGTCACAGTCGGTCTCGTTTTCGTTCTTTCCATCACCGCATCAATATCGCGATCATACAGGTTATTAAACGCACCAGCCGCTCCCATAATGAAAGCTGAGCCAACGAACGCAAAGATCATTGTCGGGATGTTCTCAACTAAATCCATTTGATACGTATATAAAGCCAATGTTAGTCCTGCAAACATCGGAATCAAATTAGATTTAATGATTCCTGTCTTAACCGTCTGTGCCAAAATGATTGACCAAGACCTTTCCGATGTCGTTGCAGAGTCTGTTTGAACCCTTTTAGCCATCTTTAATTCACTTCGCATGATTTTATTCTTCATTCCTTTTTATCATTTCACACTTTCTTCAATTTTATCATAAAACTTCATACATTCGTTGACTCATTCTTTCATTCTGTTATCAATATAAGCATAAGTCGTCATACTATTGTCATTTCTTTCAATAAGTTCACAGAAAATACATGATTGCGGTCATGTTTTTATCTGGCAAATAAACAGACAAGTGAGACATTCAAAGCACTGAACGTCTCACTTATCTGATTTTTATAATCCTTTCCTTTGCTGCAATAAAAATAAAGCTAAACCCATTAAAATAAGAGCGATACCGATCGCTTGCTGAAAAGAAATGACCTCACCTAAAATAAAATAAGCAAGAATACAAGTTCCAATCGTTTCTCCTAATATACTCATCGAGATCACAGAAGTACTCAGCCATTTTAACAGCCAATTAAACACGGTTTGCCCCAAAATCGTGGCGATAAACGCCAACCCAAGAAAAGACCACCACGTTTGGGCAGGATAATCCACAAAAGAGACTTGCTGGCTAAGAGCAAACACACTTAAAAATACAGAGCTGCTTGCATAGCCAATCATCGAATAAGGAACGAGAGAAAGACTTTTACGCACATGCTGGCCAACAAGAAAATAAGCCGTGATGACACCGGCTGCAATAAAAGCTAAAATGTCGCCAAACAGCGCCTGTCCGCTCACCTGAAAATCTCCCCAGCCAATGATTACGCTTCCCCCAATAGCAATGAGAAAACCAACAATTGCCCCTTTACTAAAGCGCTCTTTAAATAAAAAATAACCGCCTATCATCGAAAACAATGGCTGTAACGTCACAATAACCGTCGAGCTTGCTACGGACGTATAATTTAATGATTCAAACCACAACACATAATGAGCGGCTAAAAAGAAGCCAGACAATACCCCGAATCCCCACTGCTTTTTTGATAACGAACGCAATTCTTGACGATTCTCTTTGTTCATAAGTAAAAACGGCAAAAGGATCAAGGCCGCGAAAAATAGCCGATAAAACGCCGTAATGGCTGCTGGTGCATCTGCCAGCTTCACAAAGATCGCAGAAGTTGATAAAGCGACTACCCCCAAAAACAAGGCTACATAAGAAATAAACGGTGATTTCAATCCTGTTCCCCCTAAGCTGTCATACCCAGTAATAAAAACACTCCAATAATTAGTATAAAATTTTTATGCTTTTTTCAAAAGTAGGAATTCCCTCTGTTTAGTAAGTCAGCACAAAAAGCATAAAATAGACATGATAGTAGAAAGAACAGAATGTTTTAAAAAAAAGCCAGCAGTTGAAGAGCATTTTCAAAATCTTCAACTTGAATAACCTCCTTTTTACTTTGCTTAATATAGTCAAATAATTTTTGGAGTCGCAAAAAGATATCAAGATGACTAAAGAAAAATTCAATATAACAATGATCGTCCACGCTATTCACACTTCCCGTCAAACAGCTTCTTCTAACATCAATCAAGAGAACTGCAAATTTCAATATAGTTTTCATCATGTCATAGACCTTATATGATCAGAAACGTATAAAATCACATACCTTATATTCACTTTCTTACTACTTCGTCAAAAATTATCTTTCTCTGCAACCATCCTGCTTTCAGTAGAAACTTGAATTCTCACCCTGTATACTTAAAAACAAGGAGGGTGAAAATTTTATGAATATGACGATTAAAGAATTGCCGGACTATGAAGTGGCGTATATTAGACACGTAGGAAGCTACTTAGAAACTTCTAAAGCTTGGAGTAAATTGGCTGAATGGGCAAGTAAAAAAAGACTATATCATGACCAACACTTTATTGGTATATCACTAGATAACCCTCAACTCGTGGAAGAACAGGCTTGTCGCTACGATGCATGCATCACCATACCTAAAGGGTTCCACAAAGAGGATAACGATATAGTCGCTTATAAAACCCTTGAAGGCGGAATATATGCTTTATATCAGTTTTACAACTCCCTCGATAAATTTGCTCTCGCCTATCAAAGTATATTTGGTCAATGGCTTCCAAATAGTGAGTACGATGCTGACGATAAACCATGCCTTGAATTTTGCCTCAATAACCCTGCTACAGACCCGGAAGGAAAAGCGAAAGTGGATCTTTATATTCCAATCAAACAACGAACGTAACTTTTGATATGAAAAGAGCATGCTTTGATCAAAAATATCAAAACATGCTCTAACTGTATTAACAAAGCTCAAGAATTCGCTCTTTTTCTCCCTTCAAAATTTGATACAACTCATCAAGCTGTTGAATCTCATAAGTTGAAATAATATCAGTGTCATTGGATTTCATATTAGGATTGAACCAGCACGTATCTACACCCGCTAACTGCCCGCCTTTTATATCGGCACTTAAGGAGTCTCCGATAATCAATGCTTGATCTACAGAGAAGTTAGGAATGCGGACAAAAACATAATCGAAATACTCCTTCATCGGCTTTTGATAGCCGGTATCCTCTGAAACGAAAATACCTTTAAATAACGGATATAAGCCTGAATCACGTAACCGTTTGTGCTGAGTCTTAGACACGCCATTCGTCACAATATATAAGTCATATTGGTGTTGTAAATTTGTGATTAGTTCAAAGGCTCCATCTATCAGCTGATGTCCCTTCTCCAAATAGCTTCGGTACTTGTTGTCCAGTGCAGCTCCGTCCACTTCTTGACCATACGCCTCAAATAAAACAGAAAAACGTGTATTTAATACACCATCACGACTTATTTTTCCTTCTTCAAAGGCTCTCCAAAGACCTTGATTAATTTGCTTATATTGAGCTTCTACCTCTGCCGTTAGAGAGATGTCTTGACCCTCAAAAAGCAAGCGCAACGCTAAGTTTTCCGCTGCCCCAAAATCCAATAACGTATCATCTACATCAAATAATAATGTTTGATATTTCTTCAATATGCTCTCTCCATTCAATCTATCGTCTAATATTCATAAATATTGCTGGATCACCCGATTGAGATGTCTATAGCTTGTTCCAATTAAGTTAGCTGCGTCCTTTAAATTACGAATCCGATTCATCAAAAGAGACGGACAATATCTTCGCCTTTCTGATAAGCTTTCCAATTACTTTCCTAGCGCAGCGGCCTAAGAAGCAAAAGAGCCTGACCCGAAAAAATATCTAGTACCTAAAGAAGATCAAACCTTCTTTATTTAGATATCTTTTTGGATCCAGACTCTATTAAACCGACACTTATGCCTTTTTCACAAATTCCGACTTTAATTTCATCGCACCAAAACCGTCAATTTTGCAATCAATATTATGATCGCCATCTACTAAGCGAATGCTTTTTACTTTCGTTCCGATTTTTAATGTAGATGAACTTCCTTTTACTTTAAGATCTTTAATGACAGTGACAGAATCACCATCTTTTAAAATATTACCATTGGCATCTTTAACAACTTTTTGATCTTCATTATTTTCGGCTTCTGATTGTAACGTCCACTCATACGCACATTCTGGACATACAAAAAGACTTCCATCCTCGTATGTATATTCTGAATTACATTTTGGGCAATTTGGCAAATTCGACATAAATTTAATTCCTCCCGTCGTTATGGTTCATTTTATCACTATACATTAAACCACTACCACAAAGCCACCTTTTCATTAGAGAAAGCACTCTATACCATCTAGATAGAGTGCTTCCTCTTTTATATGTCATTATGTCCTCTAAGCAACTTCTTCAACAAACGTCGTATCAACGAATTCTAGGCTACTCGAATGTCGGAAAGTTGGCAGTGGATTCTGGTCGATAAAACAAGAAAGCCCTTGGCAATGGAAACTCATTGCACATAGCTCCTTTTTTTGTTCCCTTTTCATGGCTTTGGCAAAGTAACGTATTTCATCAAGTAACCGTTCATACTCTTCCATCTCACTTAAATAAGACATATGTATTTCCGCTAAAATGTCTAATTGATTGTCATATGCCTTCGTGATTAAAGTAGCTGTCCACGCATCATGAACATTAGGCTCCGCACTAACCCCATAGATCCCTTCACAAATTCGAAAGATTGTCCACAAAATCCCTCACTCCTTTGGTTGAATCATTTCTTCTGGACGAACGAACTCGTCAAATTGCTCTTCTGTCAATAAGTCTAGTTTCAACGCCGCTTCTTTTAACGTTAAACCTTCTTTATGTGCCAATTTCGCAATAGATGCTGCGTTTTCATAACCGATATGAGGGTTTAATGCAGTTACAAGCATGAGCGAGTTTTCTAAGTTTTGCTGAATAACTTCTAAATTCGCCTCAATTCCGACAGCACAATGCTTATTAAATGACTCCATAGCATCAGCTAAAAGCCGTACAGATTGGAGGAAATTATAAATGATCACCGGTTTAAATACGTTTAACTCAAAGTTTCCTTGACTTGCGGCCATACCGATTGTCATATCATTGCCCATCACTTGGCAAACGACCATCGTTAATGCTTCACTTTGCGTTGGATTGACCTTCCCCGGCATAATGGAACTACCTGGTTCATTCGCAGGAATTACGATCTCTCCTATGCCACAACGTGGACCGCTAGCTAACCACCTAACATCATTTGCTATTTTCATTAAATCAGCCGCTAACGCTTTTAATGCACCGTGTACATGAACAATCTCGTCATGACTCGTTAAAGAATGAAATTTGTTTGCAGCAGTGACAAAAGCTTTTCCCGTTAGTTGACTAATTTGTTCAGCCATCATTTCCCCGTATTTTGGATGAGCATTAATCCCTGTACCTACAGCTGTTCCACCAATGGCTAATTCCCTCATTGACTTAACACTATCTGTAATCATTTTCTCCGTTTTTTCAAGCATACGAACCCAGCCACTAATCTCTTGTCCTAACGTCAACGGAGTGGCGTCTTGCAAATGAGTTCGTCCAATTTTAATAACATCAGCAAACTCTTCTACTTTCTTTTCTAATGTTTCTTTTAACTGGCGTAGTGCCGGCAGCAATTGATCTTCAACAGCCAATACACCTGCTATATGCATCGCTGTCGGAAAGGTATCATTAGAGCTTTGTGATTTATTCACATCATCATTCGGATGAACCGTAACATTCTCATTCATGTTTGATAATAGCTCATTCCCACGGTGGGCGATGACTTCATTGACGTTCATATTTGATTGTGTTCCGCTTCCTGTTTGCCAAACGACAAGTGGAAAATGTTCATCTAGCTTTCCTTCTAAAATTTCATCTGCTGCTCTCACGATGACTTCTGCTTTCACAGATTCAATCTTTCCTAATTTCTCATTAACTAGAGCGGCACTTTTCTTTAAAATCGCAAATCCCTCAATGACTTTCTTAGGCATGTGTTCCGTTCCTATTTTAAAATTTTGACTGCTGCGCTGAGTTTGAGCCCCCCACAATTTATCTACTGGCACTTGAATTTCCCCAATCGTATCCTTTTCTATTCTGAATTCCATTCTATCTTCCTCCTGTATTCGTTTACTAATGATTATTTTCACCAAGTAACAAATCTATTCTCTTGTATAACTGTGCTATTTAATATATTCATCATCATTGTCGCGATATAACACCATATTAATTGATTATGATTATCATTGTCAAACTATTGATGTCATATTTTACAAAGTATTGGCTTCTAATGCAAAAAGAACGTGTCTTGAACTAGTTGCTCAAAACACGTCATTTATAATCATTCAACGAACGTCTTCATCAGTTAGCTTTAATAAAAATAAAAATGTGCAAAGGATTTTATATCCTTTGCACATTTTTTCAATAAATATTTAACTCCGCAGGCAAGATTCGAACTTGCGACCGATCGGTTAACAGCCGATAGCTCTACCACTGAGCTACTGCGGAAAGAAGTGGGCCTGAATGGACTTGAACCATCGACCTCACGCTTATCAGGCGTGCGCTCTAACCAGCTGAGCTACAGGCCCATTTAAAATTAAATGGAGCGGGTGATGGGAATCGAACCCACGACATCAGCTTGGAAGGCTGAGGTTTTACCATTAAACTACACCCGCATAGACTAGACATGGAGGCGGCAACCGGATTTGAACCGGTGATAAAGGTTTTGCAGACCTCTGCCTTACCACTTGGCTATGCCGCCCTTTATATGGGATGGCTGGGCTAGCTGGATTCGAACCAGCGCATGACGGAGTCAAAGTCCGTTGCCTTACCGCTTGGCTATAGCCC
>NZ_JADHDW010000015.1 GCF_016820555.1 Bacillus sp. REN10
GTTTGACTTGCTCATAAAATAAAATTTGAATTAACGTTGACGTTTATTTTGTTCAGTTTTCAAAGATCAATTTTTAAGTTGTTGTCGTTTTTAGCGACTTTATTATCATATCAACTTACCTTATAGTTGTCAACAACTTTTTTAACTTTTTTATTGAAAGTTTGTTTTGTTGTTAGCAACGAATATAAATATACCACCTATGAATAATAGATGCAAGCATTTTTTATAGAATAATAGATAAATTTTTTCGCTAATATTTGAAACAAAAAAGACCGCCTAAAAGCAGTCTTTTTCACAAACTATTCTTTATGTCTCATTAACGGGAATAGTAAAACGTCACGGATGGACGGAGAGTTGGTTAATAACATAACTAGTCGATCCACGCCGATTCCTAGTCCACCTGTAGGAGGAAGACCATATTCGAGTGCTTCGATGAAATCTTCATCCATTTCGTGCGCTTCATCGTTACCTTGCTCCCGCTCTTTTAGTTGAGCTTCAAAACGTTCTCTTTGATCAATCGGATCGTTTAATTCTGTAAACGCATTAGCATGCTCACGTCCTACAATAAATAGCTCAAAACGATCAGTAAAACGAGGGTCCTCATCGTTTTTCTTCGCTAAAGGCGAGATTTCTACTGGATGTCCGTAAATAAAAGTAGGCTGAATGAGCTTTTCTTCTACTCTTTGTTCGAAAAACTCATTAACAATATGACCATATTGCATTGTTTCTTTGTACTCAATGCCATGCTCTTTAGCTAACTGACGCGCTTCTTCATCGGTCATTTCCTTCCAAAAATCTACACCTGTATACTCTTTGACAGCATCGACCATGTGATAACGGCGCCATTGAGGTTGCAAATCTACTTCATATTCTCCATATTGCACTGTTGTAGTACCTAATACTTCTTGGGCAATATGGGCGATTAAATTCTCTGTTAAACGCATGATATCTTTATAATCCGCATAAGCCTCATACAGCTCAATCATTGTGAATTCGGGGTTATGACGAGTAGAAATCCCTTCATTACGGAACACACGGCCAATTTCATATACTTTCTCCATGCCGCCAACGATTAAACGTTTCAGATGAAGTTCAATAGCAATGCGCATATAAAGCTCCATATCAAGAGCATTATGATGAGTAATAAATGGACGAGCAGAAGCACCACCCGCAATTGAGTGCATCATTGGCGTTTCCACTTCTAAATACCCTTGTTCATCTAAGTATCGTCTCATAGATTGAATAATGCGGCTGCGAGCCACGAATGTTTGTTGGCTTTCTGGGCTTGTGATTAAGTCTAAATAACGTTGACGATAACGTTGTTCTACGTCTTTCAAACCATGGAATTTATCCGGAAGAGGACGCAAAGCCTTAGTTAAGTATTCATATTGAGTTACTTTAATGGAAAGCTCCCCAACTTTTGTTTTGAAGACTGTTCCAGTTACCCCTACAATGTCTCCTAAATCCGTCATATTAAAAACTTCGTATGCTTCTTCTCCGATAGCATCTTTACGGACATAGATTTGAATTTGACCAGAAAGATCTTTCACATGTGCAAATCCAGCTTTTCCTTTTCCACGCTTTGTCATTACACGACCAGCGATTTTCACCGTGGCTTCTTTCTCTTCAAGCTCTTCTTTGGAAAACCCATCAAACTCGACAATAATTTCTGCCGCTGAATGCGTGCGCTCAAATCGTTTACCGAACGGGTCCATTCCTTTCTCTCTTAAAGCTTGCATTTTCTCTCTTCTGACTAACAATTGGTCATTTAAATCTTCGTGACTCATTTGGTTCACTCCTCTATCTATGATCGCCTATCCAACTTGAATAGATGCTTCTTTCTCTTCCACTTCTTGAACAAAACCGGACAGCAGGTTCACAAGCTCTTCTCTTGTATCACATAAGTTAATTTCTTTACGTACATGAGCGTTGCCGCGAATACCTTTTAAATACCAGGCTGCATGTTTTCTCATCTCGCGCACAGCAATAAATTCATTTTTCAGCTCGATCAATCGATCTAAATGCAACAAGCACACATCAATTTTTTCTCGAGCAGTTGGCTCACCCATCAGTTCTCCTGTTTCTAAATAATGAATCGTACGGTAAATCATCCACGGGTTCCCAAGCGCTGCGCGACCAATCATAACACCATCAACGCCCGTTTCATCCAACATACGTTTTGCATCTTGAGGGGTTTGAACATCACCATTTCCGATAACAGGGATATTCACCGCCTGTTTCACTTCTTTGATAATATCCCAGTTAGCCTGCCCCTCATACATTTGCACACGAGTACGTCCATGAAGGGCAACTGCTTGTCCACCTGCTCTTTCTACTGCTCTGGCATTTTCTACTGCATAAATGTGATCCTCATCCCAGCCCATACGCATCTTGACTGTAACTGGTTTACTCACAGCGTCCGTGACAGCCGCAACCATCTCGTAAATTTTATTTGGGTCAAGCAACCATTTAGCACCTGCATCACACTTTGTAATTTTAGGTACGGGACAGCCCATATTGATATCAATAATGTCTGCATTGGTGTTCTTATCGACAAAGCTCGCTGCTTGAACGAGAGATTCTCTTTCTCCACCGAAAATTTGCAGACTGAGCGGTTTTTCTCTTTCATCAATGTAAAGCATCTCTAATGTTTTTTCATTTTGAAAGACAATGCCTTTATCACTGACCATTTCCGCACAAACTAACCCTGCGCCAAACTCTTTCACTGTCAAGCGAAAAGCAGAGTTACATACACCTGCCATCGGAGCAAGAACAACCGGATTTTTCATTTCGATATTTCCGATTTTCAGCATATTTTAATCACCTTTCTAGTTATTTATCCGGCGGGCTTAGCTCATCTACTCGAATTTGAAGCACTTCAGCTATTTGCAAAAGTAGCTTTTCAGTGATCGGGCGATACCCTCTTTCTACGTCCCCTAACGCGGATACAGGTATACCTATTTCATGAGCAAGCTCTTCCTGGGTAAAGCCTTTCAGTTTCCTAAAGGCTCGGATTCGTCGTCCCCATTGATCTGTTTCCATAGCTGAACACCTTCTCTCCCTTGAATACTATTGATCAGTTCTTCAAGCGTCATCTGTGTGCCTGGAAAGCATATCGTTGAATCTATTTCGAATAACGGTATAAGCACAAAAGCTCGTTCGTGCATTCTAGGATGCGGAACAATTAGTTTCTCTGATTTAATATTGTCTTGATTATACAATAAAATGTCAAGGTCTATTGTTCTCGGCCCCCATCTGATTTCCCTTACTCTCCCAAGCTGGGATTCGATAGAAAGGCACTTATCTAATAATTCTTCTGCACTTAAAGACGTGGCAATTTGTACAGCCATATTTAAAAAACTCATTTGTTCTGTGTATCCCACAGGATCTGTCTCATAAATCGAGGAGAGTCTTTCAATCTCAATTTCCTTCTCTTCGTGCAGCATGGTCAATGCTGCTTGCAAATTAGCCATGCGGTCGCCTACATTCGTCCCAAGTGATAAGTATGCTTTATTTTTCATGATTCATCCTTTTGTCTTTGTCTCGTGATTTCCACCGCTACATGTTGGTAGTGTCCAGGAATAGGCGGATCAGGCTTAATCACTTTAATAGTACAAGCTTGAACAGAAGGGAAATTTTCCAATATAGCTGTAGCAATTTTTTCCGTAATACTTTCCACTAACTTCTGCGGAGATCCTTCTGTAATATCTTTACAAATTCGATACACATCGGCGTAATTCACTGTGTATGCCAACTGATCCGTTTCTCCTGCTTGCTTTAGCGGCACTTCTAAGGTGGCATCTACCCGAAAGCGCTGCCCAAGCTTATTCTCTTCAGGAAACACTCCATGGTATCCGTAAAACTCCATCCCTGTTACATAAATTTTGTCCATGCTTTTTACCCCTTTCCTACTAAGGCATCCATCATTTTTGCCATGCGGCTAATAGGCTTCACATCATGGATCCTTAATATGCTACAGCCCTTTTGAATACCAAAACAGCATGTTGCTCCCGTTCCCTCCATCCTCTCTTCTACTGGAAGATCGAGAACATGGCCAATGATTCTTTTTCGTGAAGTACCAAGCAGTACAGGGAATCCTAAAGCTGCAATCTTATCTAACTCACGGAGCATCTCCAAGTTTTGATCCATACTTTTCGCAAAGCCGATGCCAGGGTCAAGGATAATTTGATTGTTGGAGACACCTGCTTTAACTGCAATATTAATGCTTTCATACAGATCGGCTAGTACATCTCGGATGAACACGTCATAGTCCATTTGCTTCCGATTGTGCATTAAAATAATGGGCACTTTTTTCTCGGCTGCTACTGCAGCAATTTCCGGATCTTTCTTCGCTCCCCATACATCATTAATTATATGAGCACCAGCTTCAATAGATTGACGGGCTGTTTCTGCTTTATACGTATCAATCGATAAAGGAACAGGCACTTCCGAAGCTACAGAACTAATAACTGGTAACACTCGTTCAAGCTCTTGTTCGAGAGGAACAGGTACATGACCAGGACGAGTAGATTCTCCGCCGATATCAATCAAATCAGCTCCTGAAGCAACCATCTCTTTCGCGTGTTGAACCGCATGATCCAGACGATTGAACAGACCTCCGTCTGAAAAAGAATCAGGGGTCGCATTTAAAATCCCCATAATATACGTCTTTTTTGTAAAATCTAAAAGATGCGTTCCCGCTTTCACTTTCATGATGCCAAAAAGCCCCTTTCGCTTGTTAATCTTTTTTCTATTTTACCAAAGAAATGGAGCAAAAGAAAAAACAGACTGAGATCTCAGCCTGTTTTCTGTTATCATTATTCTTCATCAAACTGATAAAGCGGTGTACTTAAATAACGTTCTCCATTACTTGGAATAATGGCTAACACCTTTTTACCTTTTCCAAGCTTAGCTGCCACTTGTAATGCGGCAAAGATAGCTGCTCCTGAAGAAATACCACCTAAAATTCCTTCTTCACGCGCTACTTTACGAGCTGTTTCAAATGCATCTTCATTTTCTACTTTAATGATCTCGTCGTATACGTTCGTATCTAATACTTTCGGCACAAATCCAGCACCAATTCCTTGAATTTTATGCGGACCTGGTTTGCCTCCAGATAAAACAGGGGAATCCGCTGGTTCTACCGCATAAATTTTAATATCTTTAAATGTTTCTTTTAACACTTGGCCTGCTCCAGTAATAGTTCCACCTGTTCCAATCCCAGAAACAAAAGCATCTAGCTGATCCATCTGTTTAACAATTTCTTTCCCAGTCGTACGGCGGTGAATTTCCGGATTAGCTTCATTCTCAAATTGTTGAGGCATGAAATAGCCATGCTCGTCAGCTAGTTCTTTCGCTTTTCGAATTGCTCCGCCCATTCCTTCTGCACCTGGTGTCAACACAAGTTCTGCTCCATAGGCGCGAAGTAAGTTACGGCGCTCCATACTCATTGTTTCTGGCATAACGAGAATGGCGCGATATCCTTTTGCTGCCGCAATCATCGCGAGTCCAATACCTGTATTACCACTTGTCGGCTCAATAATTGTGCCACCTTTTTGCAAACCGCCTTTTTCTTCTGCCGCTTCGATCATCGCTAAAGCAATGCGGTCTTTCACACTGCTTCCCGGGTTCATATATTCAAGCTTCAAATAAACTTCTGCGCTATTTTCATCAACTACATGATTTAATTTCACAATTGGCGTTTGGCCAACTAATTCAGCTACTGAATTTGCTATACGTACCATTTTCTCCACCTCAATGCCGAGTATTTTTATTGGTTATATAGAATTTAACAGTTTTTTTGAGAAAAGTCAATCTTTTTCTCCTTTAAAATTCTCAATTATTGCAAAAAAACCTGCAAAACAAAAATGGTCTTGTCAGGTTTTTCCTTTCTACATGCAGCAAAAGATCAATGAGCTGCTTCCTTCATCTGTTCTAGTTCGCTTTTTGTAAACAAATATGTTTCATTGCAAAAATGACATTGGGCTTCAGCCTGCCCTTCTTCCTCAATCATCTCTTGAATCTCTGCTTTTCCAAGACTAATAATTGCATTGCCGAAACGTTTTTTTGAACAAGTGCACTCAAAGCTTAATGACACCTTCTCCAAAACCCTTACATTCTCTTCGCCCAAAATGTAAAAAAGAATTTCCTCTGGAGTTAAGCCTTGTTCAATCAGCTTAGAGATAGGGGTCATATTCGTAATTTTCTCTTCAATACGAGTAATCGTCTCGTCATCTGCACCAGGCATAATTTGAATCACAAAGCCACCAGCAGCTAAAATAGAGTTATCAGGATTAACAAGCACACCTACACCAACAGAAGATGGCACTTGTTCAGATACCGCAAAATAGTAAGTGAAATCCTCTCCTATTTCTCCAGAAACGATCGGCGTTTGACCTGTGAAATGGTCGCGAAGCCCGATATCTTTCACAATTGAAAGCATTCCATCCGTTCCAACTGCACGGCGAACATCTAATTTACCATGTTGATTTAGTTCAAAGTGCGTTTGGGGATTCGTTACATACCCTCGAACTTCCCCTTTTGCATTAGCATCGACTAGTATAGCACCAATAGGTCCGCCGCCTTGCACTTTAATGGTCAGCTTTTCTTCACCCTTGAGCATCGCTCCCATCATCACACCAGCCGTCATTGTTCGTCCAAGTGCCGCCGATGCTGTCGGCCAAGTGTAATGCTTTCTTTGCGCTTCACCAACCGTTTCAGTTGTATTAGCTGCATATGCACGCACTTGCCCACCATAGGCTAAAGCCTTTACTAAATAATCCTTCATTTAAACACTTCCTTCTTTATCCAATGTTTCGCTTATAAATGAGGCACAGACCCTTTAATGTTAAAAACGGATCAACTACATCAATAGTAGTCGCTTCTTCGGCAATTAAAGGGGCTAATCCACCAGTTGCAATTACAGTTGGCGTCTTCTTACTTTGCGCCTTCATTCGATTGACAATTCCGTCAACCTGACCAACATATCCAAATAAAATACCCGCCTGCATTGCCGCTACGGTATTTTTCCCAACAATATGATCGGGTCTTACGATTTCAATCCGCGGAAGTTTAGCTGCCCTTGAATATAACGCTTCTGTCGAAATATTAATCCCTGGCGCAATGGCTCCTCCCATATAATGTCCGCCTTCATCAATGTAACAGTATGTTGTTGCTGTACCAAAATCAACAATAATGAGCGGACTGCCGTACTCATGAATACCAGCTACAGCATTTACAATGCGATCGGCTCCAACTTCGCGAGGGTTCTCATATTTAATATTCAATCCTGTTTTGATGCCAGGACCAACAATTAGCGGCTTTATATTAAAATATTTTTGACACATTTTCTCAAGAGAAAACATAATTGGCGGAACAACTGAAGAAATAATCATTCCATCGATTTGCGAAAAAGCAAGGCCTTCATGCTCAAATAGATTTTTGATGATCATACCGTATTCATCTTCTGTTTTATTGCGATTTGTTTCAATGCGCCAGTGGTATTTTAATACATCATTTTCATAAACACCCAACACAGTATTTGTATTCCCTACATCCAAAACAAATATCAACTTTTCTCACCACACCATATAGACTTTTTGTTTACTGCCATTCATCATACCACATATAAGCTTCATCAGCATTATGGTACACCCACACCGCCCAAGCTCTTTTTTTCAGACTTTATTGAACATAGATTGAGAAAAGGACGTCGACTTATAGCGTCGACGTCCTTTTCATTTAGCTCTTCAGCTCATCATCTTTATTTATCGGAGTCACCG
Organism: Bacillus sp. REN10; assembly: GCF_016820555.1. Lineage (GTDB taxonomy): Bacteria > Bacillota > Bacilli > Bacillales > Domibacillaceae > Bacillus_CE. The sequence continues at coordinate 7,782 of NZ_JADHDW010000015.1, forward strand.
GCTTGTCTTCAGACTCTACTGCCTCTTCTGTTTGAATTGACTCTTCTTTTTTCTGCACATTTACTTTCACTTGATCTTGGCCATTCCCTTTTGTATCAGGAAGTTCTGGGTTGGAGTACTTTCTTTCAGGTAATGTTCCATGATCAACGAGATGTTTAATTTGAGCGGCATCTAACGTTTCCACTTCAAGAAGTGTATTCGCGATGATATCTAGCTTTTCACGATTTTCTGTTAAGATTTCTTTTGCACGCTCATAACAATTTTTAATAATGTGTTGAATTTCAATATCGATTTCGTAAGCAATCTTATCTGAATAATTCTGTTCATTATTAAAGTCACGACCTAAAAATACTTGTCCACCAGATGTTTGACCAAATTGTAAAGGACCAAGCTTGTCGCTCATACCAAATTCCGTTACCATGCGACGGGCAATACCCGTAGCGCGCTGGAAGTCATTATGTGCACCAGTCGATACTTCCCCAAAAACAATATCTTCCGCTACACGTCCGCCAAGCAAGCCCGTAATCTTATCAAGCAATTCTGGCTTCGTCATGAAATAGCGATCTTCTTTCGGAAGCATGACAGCATATCCGCCAGCTTGACCGCGAGGAACGATCGTTACTTTATGAACCATTTCTGCTTCGTCTAGCACTAAGCCAATAACTGTATGCCCCGCTTCATGGAAGGCAACAATTTTTCTTTCTTTTTTCGAAATGACACGACTTTTCTTAGCTGGACCAGCAATTACCCGGTCTGTCGCTTCATCAATGTCACGCATATCAATCTTTTTCTTATTTTGACGAGCCGCTACTAGTGCAGCCTCATTCAATAAGTTTTCTAGATCGGCACCAGAGAAGCCTGGTGTTCTCATAGCAATCGCTTTTAAATCAACTGATTCATCAAGCGGTTTGTTGCGCGCATGAACACGGAGAACGGCTTCACGACCTGTGACATCTGGACGATCAACTGTAATTTGACGGTCAAAGCGGCCCGGACGTAATAACGCAGGGTCTAGAATATCTGGACGGTTTGTTGCCGCAATGATAATAATTCCTTCATTGGCACTGAATCCATCCATCTCTACAAGCAATTGGTTCAACGTCTGTTCACGCTCGTCATGGCCACCGCCAAGACCCGCGCCACGCTGACGGCCCACAGCATCAATTTCATCAATGAAAATCATACATGGAGCATTCTTCTTTGCATTTTCAAATAAATCACGGACACGAGAAGCACCAACACCGACAAACATTTCAACGAAGTCTGAACCACTGATTGTAAAGAACGGTACACCTGCTTCTCCTGCAGCTGCCCGCGCAAGAAGGGTTTTACCAGTTCCTGGAGGTCCCACTAACAAGATCCCCTTTGGAATTCTAGCACCTAATTCAGAAAATTTACGAGGATCTTTCAAGAACTCAACAACTTCTACAAGTTCTTGCTTCTCTTCATCTGCTCCAGCCACATCTTTAAAACGGACTTTTTTCTTCTCATCATTGTACAAGCGCGCCTTGCTTTTACCGAAGTTCATTACTCGGCTACCGCCGCCTTGTGCTTGGTTCAATAAGAAGAAGAAGAGCAAGAAAATAATTAAAAACGGAATAATCGTCGTGAAGAAAGAGACCCAACCGCTCGTTTCTTTAGCTGGCAGCACTTCTACTTTTGAATCTTTAGCCGCTTGATCCACTCGATTTAGCATCGAATCGCTATTCATCACATAAGTAAGGAAATACTCTCCTTCTTTTGCTCCTTTAAGCTGACCACGAACGGCATAAACGCCTCTCTCAGGCTGCATTGTAAACGACGCAACTTCACCTTTTTCAAGACTGGAAACAAATTGATTATAAGTTATATTTTTATTCGGCTCATTACTGTTATTGAAGTAACTAACAACCCCAATAATAACGAGAAATACTAGTAAATAAAATATGGTATAACGAAATATTCGGTTCATCCCTTACCTCCTCCCACGGTAAAAAATACTGTATTCAATACTATCATAGAAAAACTTGGCATTACAACTATTTGACATACAGATTGATGATTTCATCTGATCTAATCAACCCGCTTATTGCTCTTCCGTCTTTGTATACACTTCTGGCTTTAACACTCCGATGTATGGAAGATTGCGATATTTCTCAGCGTAATCAAGACCGTAACCTACAACAAAGGCATCCGGTACTTGGAAACCTACGATATCGGCTTTAATCTTCGCTTTACGTCCTGTTGGCTTGTCTAAAAGCGTCACAATTTTAATAGATTTCGCTTTACGGTAGCGGAACAGCTCCACAAGATAGCTCAATGTTAAGCCGCTGTCGATAATATCCTCAATAATGAGAACATCTCTTCCTTCAACTGAAGTATCCAGATCTTTCACAATCTTTACTTCTCCTGATGAAACAGTTGAGCTTCCGTAACTGGAAACATCCATGAAATCCATTTCCAAATAAGTATCCACTCTTTTTAACAAGTCAGACATAAACGGCATAGCACCTTTTAATACCCCGATAACAAGAGGAAATTTATCTTTATATTCCTCCGTAAGCTGGCTGCCTAACTCTTTAATTTTTTCTTGGATTTCTTCTTCAGAAATTAGTACTTGCTCAATATCTTGATTTAACAATGTGTTATCCTCCTAGCAGATGATTGCTTGTATAAATTAAAGTGACATGAGGGCTAGTAACTTCAGCCTCATACTTGGACTTCTTTAACCTAGGTACCCATAGCACTTCACCGTCACGATCAGTGATAATTGGCCATTGATCTCGTTTGATTTGAGGCACTTTCGCATCAATGAACAAACGATTCAGCTTTTTTGAACCATTCATCCCTTTTGGTGAAATTTTGTCTCCTTGCTTTCTCGTTCGTACATACAGCGGTAGCTTAACCGAATCAGGATCAACAAGAAAGCAGTAATCACTATGAACGGATGTAGGCGCCTCATCAGCCAGCAACTTAAATTGACCACCAAAAGGCCAAGTGACATGTTCTCCAGCTTGTAATGCAAGCGCATATTCTTGTTTGCTTTCCTGTTCAAAACTAAACACACATTGGTCATATTCACGACGAACTTTTAACCCGTTAGGAAGGTCTAAACTTCCAGACGACAATCCGCCTTTTAGCAATCGAAGAATTTGTTGAATATGTATGAAGGAAAATGCTATTTTACCTTTGTAAAGATAGTTTAATATTAGATGAATCGCCCTTCTTTGTAAAGGCAAAGGCATCTCTACAAACGCATTGATTTGCACTTTTGCACTAGTCCCATTTTTTTTAAACACCTTATGCATTATAGCTTCTGTTAATTCATTTAAAAACTGATCATCTTCCTTCATTTCTTCACTGAATCGCTGAAAATGCTCATGGACTTTCGGGTTCTCCTGTTTGAAAAAAGGCAGAAGATGGTGCCGAAAGCGATTCCTTGTGTAATATAGCTGATCATTGCTCGGATCTTTTCGTGGATCAAGTGCTTTAGCTAGACAGTACTGTTCAATCATTTCTTTCGTTAAACCAAGCATAGGCCGAATAATTTCTCTCTCCGCAAAGCGACGCCGAACAGGAATTCCTGTTCGCACACTGGCTCCTTTCACTAACTGCATGACAACGGTCTCGATTTGATCATCTCCATGATGAGCTAAAGCCAGTTTGTTGGTAGAGAATTTCCGCATCCCCTCCTGAAAAAATTGATAACGGATTTGTCGGGCTGTTTCCTGTAGCCCTGTTGACTGTATGTCCATGACGGTTGCAACATTCACTTGTTTAGTATAGCAAGGGATAGCATGCTTATAACAGAACTGTTCAACAAACTGTAATTCAGAAAAGGATTCTTCCCCTCTGAACATATGGTCTAAATGAAGAGCATACACTTCGATACCAAACACATCACGATAACTGGATAAGTAATGCAGAAGCGCTAAAGAATCTGGTCCGCCAGACACACCGACAGCTATTTTATCGCCTTTTTCAATTAATTGATGCTGTTTTATAAATCGTTTCATTTGCTCCTCAAATACCAGCATAGTTTCCTCTTCTCGATCCTTTTATATTTATGACTATACTATCATTTTTATAAAGGAAAAAACAGTTTCAGAAGCTTGTTTTCATTAGAGTAGTTCAAGAAAAACATACAAGGCATACAAGAATGTAATGGTGATAATAGCAGCTGCTGCTTTAAAGCGCTGTCTTATCCGCTGCTGCTTTTTTATCGTGCTACGTCCTGCTATACGCCCTGCACTTACATTTCTTCTAAGTGGGGGTGAATTTGGGCGAACATTTCCTGGACTTAATGATGCCATCAAATCTTCTCTCATTTGCCATGCCGATACATAACGACCTTCTAGAGCTCGAATCAATACAGGCGCATACGGCTCAAATTCCTTCTTCTGCTTGATACGGGAAATGACTCCTTTCACTCCATGTTCATCTTTGTTAAAGCGATTCGGATAGATAAGATTCACTGCTACCATAGCAGCTGCAAACACATCATAAGCGGGGTCAGCTGTTCGCGAACCTGCACCCCAATATCCCCTGTCAAAAAACTCGGTATACTCTTTCACTGCTCTTCCTTGCTTTGTCGTCCCACCCACATCAATACAGCGAAGACGAAAAGGCGGTCCAGCAACAAGTAAATTATCTGGCTTAATGTCACCAAATATCCATCCTTCTTGATGCAAAGCTTGTAAATTTTCAAGCAGCTGCAAAAGCAGTACGCCAATCCATGAGGCTCCCTTTTTCTCAATGAAAGAAGATAAAGTCGGCCCCTGAATATACTCCATTACATAAAAAGGGTATGTTTGCCCCCCGGCTTCCCAATCATCTTCATCGACCAAATAAGGCCCGAGGGAAGACCCCTGGACCTTATTAAATGCCTTCAGTACGTTGATTTCGGATGTAATTGACAGTTGACTACTTAATTTTAAAGCTAGTGATCCATCCTTCCCTTTCACTAAAAAGACGGTACCAGTCGCTCCTCGTCCTAACTCACGCTCCACAATATACGTTTGCTTATGCCACTTCCCGCGAATCACCGTCCCTCTCGATAAACTAAATTGATTCTTCGAAGTATTCATCATCATGAGAGAACCAGCCTTTTTGATTCCTTTTTTGCTTAAACTGTGAGATCGCTTCACGAATAGCCGGACCTGTTGGTGTCAATCCTCCAGTAGACAGCTTAGAAAACAATGAAGTTAATGAGTCTAATTGCGGTGTCCAATCTAAAAGCTGTTCAACTTCTTTTCTTTTCCCGGGAAATACATACAACGAAAATAAATTGTTTCCCATTCTTGCATTCATACTTAATGAAAGGTCTAATAACGCTTCTTTCACTGTTGGCAGTTTATCTTGCATACTCGCACTCATATCTACTAAAATTAACACTTCTAAATTAGCCGTTTCCCCTAACTCCTCCACTACTTCCATCACTTCACCCCGTTTTTCAGGGGGCAAAGACTCTATTTCAACATCACTGCTTAATATTTTCTTTAATTGCTGATTAACAACTCCTTGCAACGTTTGCGTCATTGCTTGCCGAGTGACCATTTGTACCGTATGAGACAGCTGCGTTTTATACACAATTTGGCTCATCCCACCGCCAGATAGAGCAATATGATCAATTTCTGTCATTCCTCTTGGATTTTCTGTTTCACGTCCTACAATGCCAATAACATTGACTGTGATTCCTTGTTCAGCTGCTAATGCAGCCATGGCTACTGGGTCTTCACCATGATTCGAACAACCATCTGTCAACAATAATATTTGCTTAATTGTACCTGTTTTCATGAAAGTCCCCTCCTACCTGATACGAGTTATTAGTATACTCGCCGGAAAAAAGAGGAAATATACATCTATACCTTTCATCTCTGCTTAAGAGATTTTCTTTTTATTTTTCGAAAAGCTTATATTCATTGGGATAGATGCCCACTTTGGTAAATTATGAGCTACTTTTGTCACCACTACTGTCATATCATCCTCAATATCTCCCGCCCTTGTTCGAATCACTTCCTCCATTAACAAGTCCGCTACTAGTTGCGGATCATCCGTCTCTAACTCAGCAATTTTTCTTTTCATCCACATATCGTGATTCTCTACATTTCTTGGCCCTTCAAACACTCCATCGCTCATCATAATGATTAAATCACCAGATTTTAACTGTTCACTCACAACATCCACTTCAAACTCCTGAAGAATTCCAATCGGTAAATTACTCGCCTCCACTTTGATAATTTTACTGCCTCGCTTAATAAAACTAGGAGTAGATCCAACTTTCAAAAAATTAGCCGCAGCATCTTGCAGATCAATAATCACTAAATCCAGTGTAGAGAAAATTTCATCTGTTGTTCGCAATTGCAAAATGGAGTTCACCGATTTGATCGCCAGCTTTTCTTCAATACCTGATTTTAATATTTGCTGCAAAAGGCGCAGCGTCTCATTGCTTTCATAGTGGGCTCTTTCGCCATTTCCCATCCCATCACTAATCGCTACCGCATACTTTCCTGCTCCTAATTCAATAGTGGAATAACTGTCTCCCGAAACAAATCCTCCTCCTTTTGCAGCATGAGCAGCACCTGTTTCTATCGCAAATGCCTTAGCGGAACGGAATGTAATTTCACAAACTCCTCCTAGCCCACCTTCACATTCTTCTTTATGAACGACAACGTTATCTCCTAAAATATCCGACAACATTGGAGCTAATAATTTTTGACATTCCCCATGCTGATTGCTTGAATAAGGAACCGTCATATCAATATCAACATTGCTTTTTTGTAAGCTATATATATCAATGTGTTCAATTTCTATACCGAATGATTCAATCGCCTCCATAATTTGTTCTTCTTGCTGATGATGATTTTCCCTTTCACGCTGAATTTCTTCTGCAAAATCGCTCATCACTTCTGATACTCCCCGCAATTGTTCAGCCACAAGTTTCCTACTGTCATATACTTGTTTTTTCAGCTTTTGGTTTGCTTGATAATAAGTCAATTGCTGACTGATCGCTTCCTCTACCCTTTTCGGTCGAAAACAATGCTTTTCTAAGTCTTTAGCAAGCCTTTGGGAAAGCTTTTCATTTCCATCATCGAGTTCATGTAATACATCAGTCATTAATTGATATGTTTGTTGAAAGTTAGTTGCCCAGCATTGCTCTTTCTTAAAGCAAGTTTGACATGTTTTTTCGGTCACATGGCTTAAAAACATATCTACCTCCCGCTCTTCACTTTCATCTAAGCTGTTTACATTAAAATGAGAAAAACTTTTCGATAACGCTTGAAATACTTCAGAAAACTGCTCGACTCGACTAGCGGTCACATCTCGCATTTTCATTAAGTACTGCTGCTGTTCTTTCGAATGCTCTGCCGTACCAGGAATGAGCTTGGCCAATTGATTAGTGACTATTTTGGGTGTTAAAAACAAAAACATAATCGCTACTAATGATTCATACATCGATGGAGCGAGAGGAATTCCATTTTCACTGTACATACCAGCAAGAAGCGTGGCGGTCAGTAGCCCTACCGATACTCCTAACTTGCGCCACTCTTTCAGCAATCCTCCTAACAACCCCGCAAAGGCAAGTAAACTCATTTGAAAGAAGCTAGCTACACTAGCTAAACTGAAAATCAAGCCTGTTACTACCCCGACCGTTGATCCAACCGCAGCTCCAGAAATGAAAGAGAAAACGAGTACTAAATATCTTGAAAAAATATGTTCAATAGATAAGCCGTACAGGGACCAGCCAATCGTTCCTGATGTAATGGAAGCAAGCGTAATAATCAAACTAACTACCTCTTCCATTTTCAAAGATTTTACTCGTTTACTAAGTGCTAAAAACGGAATGCTTTGCATAAAAATAAGTGTCAAAACAAAAGCAAGGGAAGCCTCGATGACGCCCATCAATACATCGTACCCACTCAGCACATAATTACTTTGCATATACGCTACGCCTAAGTCGACAGCTAACACAGTAAAAAGAACAAGAAATGGAAGGGAAATGGTATCTTGTTTCGTAAAATTCTTAAATAAGCGATGCGCTACTAAAAAAAATATGATTGTAGCAAAGGAGTAACTAACTTGCTCGATAGATAGAGTAAGAGATCCGGCAAGTATACCAAGAAAGGCTAAAGGAGCAGCCTCTCTCCTTAACATGAAAGCCGCCGCAAAGAAGGGCAAAGCAAAAGGCGTCAAGTGTGACAGAATAAGTGCCCGACCTAACAAAAATCCAATCAGCAAAAAGACAAATCCTTTCTCAAGCATCCATTCTTGTAGTTGAAAAATCATTTTTGTTAACCCTTGGAACAGTGCTAATTTCCTTTCCTCTAAATCTACTTGACCGACTGGCTCTACTATGTCTCTTTCCACTCTCTCCATAGTTAGCACCTCTATTCGTTTTTCTTTGTTGAATATTATAAAAAAATATAAGACAAAACTTTGTCAAAATGAGAGACCTATCCTAAAAAAGTGTTCGACAATATACACATGAAAAATCATTGACAATTGATTATGTCATAAAGTATTATATTCATTGTGCTCTAAGAGTCATTTCGTATAGCGGCGTAGCTCAGCTGGCTAGAGCGTACGGTTCATACCCGTGAGGTCGGGGGTTCGATCCCCTCCGCCGCTACCAAAATAGCAAATTGTATAAAGGCCCGTTGGTCAAGCGGTTAAGACACCGCCCTTTCACGGCGGTAACACGGGTTCGAATCCCGTACGGGTCATCGGCACAAAAAACCAGATGTTTTTGAATCCAAGTGGTTCAAATGCATCTGGTTTTTTATTTATTTTCACCATCCACACACTTTAAAAATAACATTTTTTATAATTATTTTAACAAATACTAACAAAATGTAAAAAACTGCTACAAAAGCTTGAACGTCCGAGCTTGTGTAGCAGTTTTTTATGAATTAAAAATATGAAATATCATTTGAATAGGCAGCAATTAACCGCGTTTCGCGCCTCTTCCTCCACGCCGTGATTCTGTTTGGCGCTTTAAAGATGACAGACGTTCTTCACTATCCTTTAAGAAACGAGCCATTTTCTGTTCAAAATTTTCTTTTGGAGGAGTGTGATTTCCTCTTGGTCCTCTAGAACGAAAATCATTATTTTTTGGACGGGAACGATAAGACTGCTGTTGCTGCGGCTGGTCTTTCGCTTTGCGGATGGACAAACCGATCTTTCCATCACTCTCCACATTAATAACTTTTACTTCTACTTCATCGCCAACTTTTAAGTGATCGTTAATATCTTTCACATAATTGTCCGCTACTTCACTAATGTGTACTAATCCAGTTGAGCCTTCTGGCAGTTCAACAAACGCTCCGAATTTAGTGATGCCTGTCACTTTACCTTGTAACTTGCTGCCTACTTCGATTGACATAAAAAAATTTTTCCTCCTTAGAAATGATCGAACTTTACATTATATTATATTACGTAAAAAAAAGGTGTCAATATAACCCCTTCTTATTCTCTTGCCTTTTCGCCTTTTTCCTCAGTTTCAGGAATATTAAAAATGATTTCTCCCTCATCTGATAAAAAATAGTTCTTTCTGGCAAGCTCCGCAATGTATTCATCGTCATTTAATCTTTCAAGTTCTTCTTCATACTGTTTTTGTTGCTTTTTTAATTCAGCAAGTGTTGCTTGCGCCTCTTCCTTTTGTTTCTGTTTTTCTTCCAAATGAGTGAATTGAGACATCAGCGTAGACCCCAGTCCCCCAATAATGATGAGTGCTAAAACAGAAAAAGCAGCAAGCCTTCTATACAGTTTTTTCTTATGCCTTGCTACAAATAGTTCTCTTCTCGTCCAGTTGGAAACAAAAGCGTTTTTCAAGGCGATCACCTTTTGTTTATTTAACCCGCTCATTCTTCTTCCCCCCGGCTTATTTATTCCAACGTTTTGATATATTTATTAATTGATTCTTGATCAATAGAAAAACTCCTGCCACTTTTTTAGTGATGTCACCTATTTGATTTCGAATGCGCAACGGCAATAGCTTCAAAATTAGGCCAACAGGAAATAATATTACCTTACCTATCCATAATAATAGGCGGAGACACATTTTGGCAAGAGCCATCACAGCTTTTCCTATCAGACTTATGCATTTCATCGTCCATTTGAACAAAATAATCACTGGCCAAATGAATAAAAAGTAAATCGTCTTTTTAATCAAAAAGAATACTTTTGTGAAAAAGGCAATTATCCACTCCAAAATTTTCAAATAAATAAATTTAAATAATGCCTGATAGGCCGCAAAACCGCAAAGTACAGCTAAAAAAACATACACGCGGATTTCGCCATAGTTAATTTTATATAGGCTGTAAAATAATACACCTGCATACAGGCACCAGAAAATAACATCACTAATAAAGCTGATCCAGCGAGAGCGCGTAGGCCTTTGTAAGAAGCGCTGATACGTATCGAGCAGCGCACCAAAAATCAATCCCATGACGATCATTGCTATCAGTGTTTCAAATTGGACAGACAGAGTCATTTGAATAACTTACTAAATAAGCCTTTTGATTTGTCGCCCGCTGAATGATCAGAATAAATGAAGCTGAAAATGGTGCCTTTAATAGCGACCAGTCCTTTATCTACATCTAGATTCTTCATCTGCAAGTTTTGACCTTTAATTGATAGGTCGCCCATTACCGTTGTCAATAAAAACTCTTCACTATCAAAACTCTCTACTTGCTTGACTCCGGTAATTTCCAATAGCTTTCTGCCTTTCATTACTACATCATGTTCCGCTGTACCTTTATCATGAAAATCATATAATTGATTCATCCTTCTCCCCCTCATCGTGGAAAGTACAAGCTTTGCCACTAAATGTATGCAGAAGGAAGCGGAACTATGTAATAAAGATTAAGAAGCATGGTTAATCGTTTAATCTCTCTTCTTTCAAGAGCTTGTACATTCCAGCCGCTTCTTCTTTTTTCGTCGTTTCTTGCAGTTGCTCCACTTGAACAGTTAGTAGACGCTGCCCTAAACGAATCGTCAATTCATCGCCAACCTTTACATTGGAGCTCGCTTTTGCCTCGGTGCCATTAATCATAATTCTTCCTTGATCCGCTACTTCTTTGGCTAATGTTCTTCTTTTAATAATTCGTGATACTTTTAAAAACTTATCTAATCTCATCATGTTCTCTCCTTCTCTTTATAGACCCAATTGTTTGGCTTCGTTCCAAAAAGCGTCTAATTCCTCTAGTTGATATTTATTAAATACGCCTTTCCCTTCTTTTACCCGTTTTTCAACGTGAGCAAAACGGCGGTAAAATTTTTCATTTACTTGAACAAGCGCTTCCTCTGGATGAATAGCGTAAAAACGAGCAACATTGACAAGTGCGAATAATAGATCACCAAATTCCTCAACTAATCGACCTTGGTCTTCGTTCCTCACTTCATCAAGAAATTCTCTCCACTCTTCTTCTACTTTCTCTAGAGCCCCTTGAGCATCTTTCCAGTCAAAGCCTACCTTAGCGGCCTTCTTCTGAATGTCATAAGCGCGAAGCAAGGCCGGTAATCCTTTCGCTACTTCATCAAGCAAAGGGGTCTCTTTCGTCCCTTTTTCCTGTTGTTTAATTTCCTGCCAGTTAGCCACCACTTGTTCCGCTCCTTCTACCACCTGCTCTCCAAATACGTGAGGGTGGCGGCGAACCATTTTTTGCGCTAAAGATTCAATCACATCTTCCATCACAAACATTCCTTCATCCTCTCCAATTTGAGCATGAAGGAGTACTTGTAGCAGGACATCACCAAGCTCCTCCACCATATGATCGTCATCTTGGCGGTCAATAGCATCAAGAAGTTCATAGGCTTCTTCAATTAAATATTTTTTCAACGATTCATGTGTCTGTTCTCGATCCCATGGACAGCCATTAGGCCCGCGAAGTGTAGCAATAATTTGCCGAAGCACCGAAAACTCGCGATAGGTTTGTTCCTCGTTCTTCACTGGCGGCACATAAAGTGAAGTTAAGTTATTAAGCTCCACTTGATGGTCTAGCTCATACAGAGGTACTTTCTTGATCATCTGTGCCGAGCTGCCTGCTGCCGTCACAATGTAAACCTCATATTCATCAGGATACTTTTCCATCAAGGTCAATTTCACTTCAGAAGCAACAAAAGCATCATATACTTGAGCGATAACCAAATGTTGAAAAATATTCACGTCCTCCTTATGTAAAGACGTTCCATCTAAAAATTGAAATCCATCAATCGGATCGGCCTCAATAGAAGCGAATAAAGCATCAAAAAAACTTTGCCCTCCCGCAATCGAGATATCCCATTGAGGTAATTTTCCTTTTTCCAGTAATAATTGCACGGTCTTTTCTGCGACAATTGGATGACCAGGAACAGCATACACGACTTCCTCTTCCTTTTCTGCTATCGAGAGCAACTCGGCTACAATTTCTTCATAAACAGCTTCAAATTGATCATGCTTTTCATAGATGTAATCAAACCCTTCAAATAACACACCTTCTGATTGAAGTTCATGAATAACAGGATGCTCGATCGTTCGTGCATACACTTTATCCGTTTGTTTTAATAATTTATATACACCAAGCGGCAACTGATCAAGCTCTCCTGCTCCAAGACCAACAATGGTTATAGAATGAGTCATATTCATCACGCTCTTTCTTAAAAAATATTTATTTCTTATTGCGGTTGAATCCTTTTAACTTATCTCCGAAAGGGATTTGTAACCATTCTTCTTCAGTAAATAAATTCATTTTTATAATGGTATAGATAAATGTAAATGCGCCTATGGCAACACTGCTCAAGGCAAGTCCCGACATTTGCAATCGATCTATCTCATACGAGGGCAACAAATGCAAGACGCCCATTCTCCATATTTGCAACGTTACAGTCATAACGCTAACAGCAAACAAGGCTTTATACAAGAAAGCAACCTGGATCAATGGAACTTTCAACTGGCGGCGAAGAAAAATGGCAAGAATGAGAGCAATTACACATAAAGCAAGCACTGTAGAAAAGGCTGCTCCTGCTGTTTCGTATAAAGGAACAAGCAGTGTATTTCCAATATACTTAACAAAAACCCCAATGACTACTGCTAAAGCTGGAATGATATCTTTATTGATACTTTGCAATACTCCGGAAAAAGTTAAGATCACGGAACTAAATAAAATGGATAAGCAAAAAGTAGACAGGACGAAAGATCCCTCACTGTTTTCAAACAGCATCGTATTGACTGCATCCATAATATTGATTAAACCGACAGTGGCTGCTAATCCGATCGTTACACTAACCTTCGTAGCTAATTTCATATACATTCTTACTTCTTGCCGCTGATTTTTTTGAAAAGCAGCTGTTACAAGCGGAACGAGAGTCAATGATAGTGAAACAGCTGCTACCGTCCCAAGTTGCAGTAATGGCTGACCGCGATCATAAATGCCTTTTGCCACTTTTGCCTCTAATTCACCAAGCCCAGATTGAATAAGTCCATTATATAGATTTAACGAGTCCACTAATTGTAACAATATGAGCATCATGCTGGATAGGCAAATAGCCGTACCTTGAACGATTAACATACGCATTTCTCTCTGATGCGACCTCATTTTTTTCAATGTCCCAAACTTGATGGGAGAATAGTGCTTCCTGATAAAAAAAGATAGTATCAATACTCCAGCCAAACTGCCAGCTAATGAACTAGCAATCGCACTCGCACCAGCTACATAAAGGGAATATCCTTTCTCGATGATCATATAAGAAAATAGCAAGATCGCTCCTACTCGAACCGACTGTTCCACCACTTGTGAAATAGCTGTTGGAACCATTTCTCCCATGCCTTGAAATGTTCCGCGCCAAACAGCCAAAAATGGCATTAACAGAAAAGAAAAAGCAACAATGCGAATCATTGTGGTCAATTTCGTATCTCCCATATACTGTGCAAGAGTATGTGCACCAAAATAAGTAATGGAAAATAACACTCCTCCTACCCCACTGATCATCATAAATGCCAAGCGAGTGATTGCCCCTACATGCAAATGATTCCCTTCTTTTTCTGCGACTAATTTTGAAATAATGACTGGAAATCCATAGGTAGATAAAGCAACCGCAATTCCGTATAACGGATATACTTGCTGATAAATATAAAAACCAACGTCTCCTACTATATTTTGATAAGGTACGCGGTAAACGGCACTCAAAATTTTCACAAAAATAGCCGCCATCGTTAAAATAACGGCTCCGCGTATAAATGACTTTTTATCATCACTTGCCAACCAATGACACCTAACCCTTCTAAACAAGCTATTACAAATTTAAATGATATCAACAAAAAAAGGAAGCAGCGCGTTTTTTACTGCTCCCTTTCCTTGCTATTGTTCCATTTGTTTCGCTAAAAAGCTAGCTGCCGTTTCAGAACATTTCTTTTCCACTTCACTCATCGTTTTATTTGTTGAAAAAATCAAGACCACTCCAATAGCATCTCCATTGGCAATGATCGGAGCGATGGCATACGATTGCAGCTGTTCTTCACGTCCATCAATAATTTCAACTGGACTGTTCGGGTTATTTAACGTTGACTGCCGTTCATCAATGGCCGTCTCGATTAATGATCCTACATTTTTATTCATATATTCCTTCTTAGTGACCCCAGCAGTGGCAATAATCGCATCACGATCGCAAATGAGTACACTGCTATCTAAACTGTCATGCAACGCTTCTGCATATTCTTGAGCAAAATCACCTAATTCACTAATTGGGGAGTATTTCTTTAAGATCACTTCCCCGTCGCGATCAACGAAAATTTCTAATGGATCTCCTTCTCGTATCCTTAACGTACGGCGGATTTCTTTTGGAATAACAACCCGCCCTAAATCATCAATTCGACGAACAATACCAGTTGCTTTCATCTTGTTGCCTCACTTTCATCAGATGATTTTTTGGACAAGGAATAAACGGCTTTTTACCGATTATTCCTGCCACATTGATGTTATTATCTTTCATCTGGGAAGTTCTATACATTTTGATGATTATTTTCTAGCTTGTTCAAGATTTTGAATGATGTCATAAGCTATCGCAAACCAGGCTTCCGCCGTTAACTTCTGAATATTAATCGTTATTTTCAATTGATTATTTTCCATACCCAGCCCAACCGCACGGCCATGTTTATGGCAAATTTCAAATACTTTAGATCCATCAATATGCTGTGTCCCAACATCACTCATCCAAATGGTCACCACATCTTTTTCTTGCTTAATTTTTTCAAGTTGGACAAAGCCTGCATATACTTTCATTTCCGCTACTTTAAATAAATCGGCTACTTCACGAGGATATTCACCAAAACGATCGATCATTTCTTCCTTTAGCTCAGCAACCTCTTCCAATGATTCGATGCTGCGGAATCGTTTGTACATTTCAATCTTTTGCTGGCTATCTTTAATATAACTATCCGGAATATAGGCATCGATTGATATTTCCACTTCAAATGGCGGAGTATGATTTTGCTGGTCGTTTCCTCTCTTTTGTTCTACTGCCTCTTTCAGCATTTGAGAGTACAAGTCAAAGCCAACGGAATCGATGAATCCATGTTGCTGAGATCCCAATAAATTACCAGCTCCACGAATGGATAGATCGCGCATAGCAATTTTGAAACCGGACCCTAGCTCAGTAAATTCCTTAATCGCCTCTAGACGCTTTTCAGCTGTTTCTGAAAGCACTTTATCTCTGCGATACATAAAATAGGCATAAGCAACGCGATTTGAGCGTCCGACACGCCCCCTAATCTGGTACAGCTGCGAAAGCCCCATTCGATCCGCATCATGGACAATTAATGTATTCACATTCGGGATATCCACACCTGTTTCAATGATTGTGGTCGTGACTAACACATCGGACTCACCTTCTAAAAAGCTTAAAATGACCGCTTCTAGCTCTCGTTCCGTCATCTGTCCATGAGCATAAGCAACTTTCGCATCGGGAACAAGCATCGAAATTTCTTCTGCCTTTCTTTCAATGTCCTCGACGCGATTATATAAATAAAAGACTTGTCCATCTCGAGCTAGTTCCCGTTCAATAGCCTCTCTTATGAGCGCAGGATTATTTTCTGCCACAAATGTTTGTACAGGGAAACGGTTTTTCGGTGGTGTTTCGATGACCGATAAATCACGAACACCTAGCATGGACATATGCAACGTACGCGGAATTGGCGTCGCTGTTAAAGTTAAAACATCGACATTTGTTTTTAACTTCTTGATTTTCTCTTTATGAGTCACACCAAAACGCTGCTCTTCATCGACAATCAGCAAACCGAGCTCATGGTATTGAACATCTTTAGATAACAAACGATGAGTGCCCACGACAATATCAACGGTTCCGTTCTTTAATCCTTTTAACGTCTCTGTTTGCTGCTTCTTTGAGCGGAAACGACTTAATAAACCGACATTGATTGGAAAATCACGAAAGCGTTCAAGCATCGTCTCATAATGTTGTTGAGCAAGAATCGTGGTGGGCACAAGAAAAGCTACTTGCTTCTCATCCGCTATTGCTTTAAAAGCTGCTCGAATTGCTACCTCCGTTTTTCCATAACCAACGTCTCCGCACAGCAAACGATCCATCGGTCGTTCCTTTTCCATATCTTGTTTAATTTCCTGAATCGATCGTAGTTGATCTTCCGTTTCTTCGTATGGAAAAGCCGTTTCAAATTCCCGCTGCATATCACCATCTGGAGAAAATGCATAACCTTTTGCCGCTTCTCGTTCCGCATACAGCTTGAGCAAATCATCGGCAATATCTTGAACAGAGGATTGAACTTTGCTTTTCACCCGTTTCCATTCACTGCCACCTAGTTTATATACTTTCGGTTCTTTTCCTTCTGAGCCGACATATTTCTGCACCAATTCAATTTGTTCAACAGGTACATATAGCTGATCAGTTCCTTGATATTTAATATTTAAGTAGTCTTTATGAACGCCTTTCATTTCTAGTGTTTCGATACCTAAATACTTCCCAATTCCATGATTTACATGAACAACATAATCGCCGGGCTTTAATTCAGAATAGCTTTTAATCCGCTCTGCGTTAGAAAGCTTTTGGCGGCTTTTATTGCGTTTCGTTTTTTTATTAAATAGCTCTTGTTCGGTAATCACCGCTAGTTTTTGTTCTGAAAATTCAAAGCCCCCAGTTAATGATCCTAAACTGATTTGAATGGCTTGTTCCATTACCTTATTTTTTTCAGGAGAAAGAAGCACTTCAATCTCGTAATCTGCTAGAACATCTGCTATCTTTTTCATTCGTTCCTCGGTTTCGCCTAGAAACACTACAGTCATCCCAAGCTTTTTCCACCGTTCTACTTCCGTATGCAGCACGTTCATTTGTCCATGGAAATTTTGCATGGAACGGCTGGAGAATTTAACGACATTCTCTGGTTTCGTTCCTGCCACTTTACGCATAAATAAAGAAAGGTAAATGATTGGTTGCTCAATCTTTGCCATCACTTCCGTAAAGGAGTAAGAGAGCTTCATCTCGTGAACAATCTTTCCTTCTTCCAGTAAAGACGTATACCACTCTGCTTCTTCTTGTTGTAATGACTCATTTAACTCTTTAATCCGACTCACTTCATCAAAGAAAACGAGACCATCCTTTGGCAAATAATCAACGAGGCTCATCGGCTCTTCATACATAATTTCCATATACTTCGATAAACCATCAATGCTTTGTCCTTGTCTTAGCTTTTCTATTTCCATATTTATATTTTCTTTTAATTGCTTTTGCGTCGTTTCATTTTTGATCTTTTTTAACGATTGTTCTAGTGCCTGCTCAAGCCGTTGAGCCAGCCTAACTAGATGAACAGGCTGATAAGGTGTTTCTGTTACAGGACTGATCATAATCGATTGCTGATTTTCTAATGAACGCTGATTTTCAATGGAAAACGTACGAATAGAATCCACTTCTGTATCAAATAACTCAATACGAACAGGATCTTCTACTGTCAGCGGATAAATATCAATAATCCCGCCACGCAAGCTAAATTCACCTGGTGCATATACCATATCCGCTCTTTGATATCCCATGTTGACTAAATCATTGATCAGCTGATTTAAATCGATATCCTGCCCAATCGTCAGCTGCTTTTGCAGCTCTTCCCATTCATGCTTCGGTGGCAATAACTTGCGAAGTCCGGAAATAGGAACAATATAAATGCCCTTTTTCTCTTTAACTATATGATTTAAGACCTCAATTCGTTGTGCGCGAAGTTCGGGACTAGCTATGCTAATTTCCGCCGCAATCAACTCATTGGCGGCATACAAATACACCTCCTGCTCTTGAGTGAATTGCAGAAGATCATCGTATAGCTTTTGAGCTTGTAGCAAATTATAAGTAATTACCATAACTGGCTTATCTGTCTGTTGATAAGCAGAAGCAATGAATAGCGCTCTTGAAGAGCCAGTTAAACCTGCTGCTAGCTGCTCCTTTAAGCCCTCCGATAGCCCGCTAAATAACACTTGAACATCTTGGTTTTGTAAAAATATATTTTGTAAAGTATTCACACACGGTTCCTCCCCTTTTAACTGCCAGCCCCTTCATTCTCTGTTATGAAGCCTGCTCTGTTTTACTGTTTTGACAATTTAAACAGAAAAATGCTTTGGATCGGCATCCAAAGCTACTTACTGTATAAAAGAATCATATTGATGAAAATCGGGATTCCTTTCAAGCGATTCCTGACAATCTTCACATATTGTTTGAATCTTAATCGTTCCATCTTGGCCGTATTGAATCATGTCTGCTCTTTCCTGGTCGGTTAGAGTGTGAAATCCTAACTGTTTAGTAGAAACAACAGATTGATCAAGCGAACCAACTAAAGTATGACAATGACGGCAAACATAATGAATAGCCATCTTTCTTCCTCCTCGCTGCCCATTGCATCAATGATTAGATTTAGTATAGGCACAGCGGAAGATATTTATTCATTTAGATACCTTAAAGATTTATGTTGATACTTGCCCCGCTTTTAGCCTCCGCTAGACACTTACAAAATAGCTATTTCTTATGAATGCGTGAAACATCATTGTTTAACAAAGGCTACTCTTTTTACTGATTGAACTTATTCATCACTTCAAGAAATGACTGTTCAAGCCATGCTTCTGCCGCATCAGCACTAGTAGCAATCACATGCTTCATGCTTTCTTGTTCTTCTGCTGTAAAACGTCCTAATACATAATCAGGCACTTTCATCGGGCCTTTCGGACGATCAATCCCAATACGAATTCGATTGAACTCTTGCGTACCCATATGAGCAATCGTGGATTTAATACCGTTATGGCCGCCAGCGCTTCCTTTTTGGCGCAGACGAATCTTTCCTACAGGCAGATCCAAGTCATCATAAATCACTAGTAAATCTTCTATATCAATATTATAGTATCGCATCACTTCTCCAATGCTCTCACCTGATAAATTCATATATGTAAGCGGTTTAAGAAGAATAGCTTTCTCTGTTCCTTTACGAATAACCGCATAAATCCCTTTATGTTTCGCTTCTGTTAGTGAGACTTGGAAACGATTTGCTAATTCATCAATCACATCGAAGCCAATATTATGTCTTGTCCCGTCATATTTAGAACCTGGATTCCCTAGGCCTACTATTAATTTCATCATCTGCACCTCAAATTCCTTCTTAACTAACCAATCGCCATTATGTCATTTTAAGTATAACTCACAAATGATAGAAATTATACTGTTAAAATCATCACCATTCTTTGCGAACAATAAAAAAGGCTGGTTTCTACGAATAGTTAACTCATCGTGGAAACCAGCCCTCAAATCTCGCTTATTCTTCTGCTTGTTCATCAGCCATTTCTGCTTCTTCCCCTGAACGAGGAGCTAAGACCGACACAATGGTCTCGTCATCTTCGTGGTTGATTTCAAAATCATATTGACTGCGGATATCTCCAATTGTCAACGTATCGCCAATCCCTAATTGAGACGCATCTACCGTAATATATTCTGGGAATTGACTTACTTTCGCTGTTGCCGACAGCTCAAACAATGGCTGTTGAAGAACGCCGCCTTCTTTTACGCCAATTGCTTCTCCTTCAATATCAATTCTCACATTAGCTGTGATATTAGAAGATAGATCCACAGCTAAAAAATCAGCATGAACGATGCCATTCTTTAGAGGATCTTGATGATAATCTTGTAAAATCACATTATATTTTTGACCATCCATTTTTAGAGCGATTACTCCATTGCGGCCGACTTCCTTCATTATTTTAAAAAACTCACCTTCATTCACATAAACAGATTCACTGTCTACGCCTTTACCATAGACAATAGCTGGAAAGTTACCGGCCTCGCGAATTTGTGTCAATCCAGAACGCTGAAAACTTGCTCGTTTTTTTGCTTCAAGTACTGCACTCATTAGAGAAACTCACCTTTCTGTTTATATTTTCTATTTTTCCTAACTGACTTCCTTTTATGTATTCCCTTCTCCATAAACTTTAAACATAATCATCACTTTTCTTTTCATATGAACACAAAAAAAGAGCCGACCGGCTCTTTTTTGTGTTCATATTAATCAAATAGCGTACTTACTGATTGTTCTTCATGAACGCGGATGATCGCTTCACCGATTAAAGAAGCAACAGACAATTCCACTACTTTATCGATCTTTTTCTCTTCTGGTAGGGCAATAGAGTTTGTCACTACAAGCTCTTTAATATTAGAATTTTGAATACGCTCAATCGCCGGACCTGAAAGAACAGGATGCGTACAGCAAGCATATACTTCCTTCGCTCCATTCTCTACTAAGGCGTTAGCAGCTAGAGTGATTGTTCCAGCTGTATCGATGATATCATCAATTAGAATGGCAATTTTCCCTTCAATGTTACCGACGATGTTCATGACTTCCGCTACATTTGGACGAGGACGACGCTTATCAATAATCGCAATCGGCGCTTTTAAGCGATCCGCCATTTTTCTCGCACGAGTTACGCCTCCATGGTCAGGAGATACGATCACGATATCTTCTCTGCTAATATTTTTTCCTTTAAAGTATTCCGCTAAAATTGGCACACCCATTAAGTGATCGATTGGAATATCGAAGAATCCTTGAATTTGCGGTGCATGTAAATCTAAAGTAATGACACGCGTTGCTCCAGCTGTTTCTAGCAAGTTAGCAACTAGCTTTGCTGTAATTGGTTCACGCGCGCGCGCTTTACGATCTTGACGCGCATATCCATAGTATGGAAGAACAACATTAATCGTTTTAGCTGATGCCCGTTTTAATGCATCGATCATAATCAATGTTTCCATTAAATTATCATTTACAGGGCCGCTTGTGGATTGAATCACATAAACGTCGCAACCACGAATACTTTCTTCAATATTGATTTGAATTTCTCCGTCACTGAAACGTTTAACAGAACATTTTCCTAACTCAACGCCAATAGAATCGGCAATTTCTCTCGCTAGAGCTGGATTGGAATTAAGAGCAAATAATTTTAAATTTGGGTCTAAATACTGGTTATCCATAATGGGCCTCCGCTTTACTTGTTTAGATTTAATTTTTGAACATAGTTTTCTTTATTGACTTGACGTGCACGGGCAATCGATAAAGATTCCCCAGGAACATTCTCTGTAATGGTTGAACCTGCAGCTACATAAGCACCTTTGCCTACCGTCACTGGAGCAACCAAGTTAGAATTACATCCGATAAATACACCGTCTTCTATTTTTGTTAAAAACTTATTCTTCCCATCGTAGTTCACTGTAATTGAGCCGCATCCGATATTAACATCGCTTCCTACTTCGGCATCACCAATGTAGCTCAAGTGAGAAGCTTTGCTGCCTTTACCAAATACAGATTTCTTAATTTCCACAAAGTTTCCTATCTTGACTTCATCATGAATCTCTGACGCCGGGCGGATATGGGCAAATGGGCCAATGGCTACGTCGCAACCAATTTCACTATCTGATGCAACTGATTGACGAATCACTGTACGATCACCGATGCGACAGTTGCTGATTTCGCTGTTTGGACCGATCTGACAGTCTTCGCCAATCACTGTGTGACCTGAAAGAACCGTCCCTGGATGAATCACCGTATCTGACCCGATTACAACATCCGAACCGATATACGTATTTTCAGGACTGATCAACGTCACTCCATTACGCATATGCTTATCGTTAATGCGCTGACGCATAATTTTCTCCGCTTGACTTAATGCTACTCGATCATTAACACCAAGCGTTTCTTCAAAGTCTTCCGTTTGATAAGCGGCTACTGTTTCACCAGCATTTTTTAGAATTTCAATGACATCTGGCAAGTAATATTCACCTTGCGCATTATCATTGGATACTTTCTTTAATGTTTCAAATAAAGCTTTATTATCGAAACAGTACGTACCTGTATTAATTTCTTTCACTTTTCTTTCATCAGCGGATGCATCCTTATGCTCAACGATCCGCTCTACTGTTCCTTCTTGGCTGCGAATAATTCTTCCGTAGCCATCAGGATGATCAGTATAGCCCGTTAAGATTGTTACTTTTGCTCCTTGTTCCTGATGATATTTCACAAGCGCTTCCATTGTTTCTGATTTAATCAATGGAGTATCCCCACATACTACAAGAGTACAGCCATCTTCTTTTGCAAGAATGTCTTCTGCTTGCCTCACAGCATGGGCAGTGCCAAGCTGTTCTGCTTGTAAAGCAAACTCACTTTTGTTGCCAAGATAGCCTTTCACTTCTTCTGCTCCATGGCCTACAATTGTGACAATCTTTTGTGTATGTAAGTTTGAAATTTGATCTATTACATGTTCTACCATTGGTTTACCACAAACTGGATGCAACACTTTGTAAAGCTTAGACTTCATTCGTGTACCTTTACCTGCAGCAAGAATGACAGCATAAATATTCGTCATTTGGGGTCCCCCTATAACCTTTTTGTCCATATTGAATATATCTTAAAAAAGCCTTCATTTCAAGGTACTGAAAAAGTGACAATTTTTTGTCTCCAATAAAATGGCCCAAATAAAAAAAGAGCCGTACCTTAGAAGTCGGCTCTTGTTGCGCTATTTTTTTAGGATGCTCCTGCTTCTTCTAATTCTACTTCCTCCAACTCTCCTAATCGGTGATATTCCGCTAAAACAGCATCTTGGATTTTACCGCGTGTGTTGGAGTTGATTGGATGAGCAATGTCACGAAATTCACCATCTGGTGTGCGCTTACTTGGCATGGCGACAAATAGCCCATTATTGCCATCAATGACACGAATATCGTGAATAACAAATTCATTATCTAATGTAATTGAAGCGATCGCTCTCATTCGACCATCCGTATTAACACGTCTTAATCTCACATCAGTTACTTCCACTCTGTTTCACCACCCTTTCCCCTATATAAAAAGCTTAAACTAGTAATTCAATAATTTTTTTAATATTCCTTCTTTTTTTATAGAAAAGTTTGAAAAATTTTTGTTATTTCCCAAAAAAATACACCCGTGATTATTTCACGAGTGCAATAACTTCGATTTCCACTTTCGCATCTTTGGGCAGTCGAGCGACTTCCACACAAGATCGGGCTGGCTTATGCTCAGAAAAATATTGACCATACACGTCATTAACAGCAGCGAAATCCTCCATATCCGCTAAAAAAACAGTCGCTTTAATGACCGTTTCTAAAGAGGCACCCGCTTCTGCTAATACCGCTTTTAAATTGGCGAACACTTGGTGAGTTTGAGCAGCAACATCCCCCTCTACCATTTGACCTTCAGCCGTTAATGGAATTTGGCCAGAGCTGAAAAATAAATTATTTACCAATACTCCTTGTGAATATGGGCCAATGGCGGCAGGCGCTTTTTCAGTCGATACAGTTCTCATCCTAATCTCCCCTTATGAAAAATCAATATTCCTTGAAAAATAATTACCTTCAATTACTGAAATCGCTTGTTCTTTTATATTAACATCCTGCAATTTAACAAGCGAGATATAATCGTCAACAAGCCGCTCCTCATCGTGCTCTGCTTCTACTAATACAGCAATCCCCGCTACAGTTGCGTTAAATTCCTCAAGCAAACTTATCATCCCATTAATGGTACCGCCAGCTTTCATGAAGTCATCTACAAGAAGCACTTTGGCTCCTTCTTTCAAGCTGCGTTTCGCTAACACCATCGTTTGAATTCTCTTTGTTGACCCTGATACATAGTTAATACTGACAGTAGGCCCTTCTGTTACTTTGCTGTCTCTTCTTACAACAACAACTGGAACATTTAAATGCGAAGCAATCGCATGAGCAATCGGGATTCCTTTCGTTGCAACAGTCATGATCGCATCGATTTCCATCCCTGCGTAAGCAGAGGCCAATAACTTTCCTACTTTATGAATCACTTGAGGATGACCAAGCAAATCCATCATGTATAAATAGCCTCCAGGAAGCAGACGCTCTGGCTTTTCTATTTGTTCGCATATGCGAGCAATAAACTCTCGGGCCTCCGCCTCACTTATCTTAGAGTAATATTTCACCCCACCAGCGGCTCCAGGAATCGTTTGTAGTGTACCGATCCCTCGTTGTTCAAACGTTTCCTTCACGATAGCTAAATCTTCACTAATCGATGACTTTGCTGAACCATACCTCTCAGCGAAAAACGTTAACGGAACAAGCTGCTGCGGATGTTCTAATAAATAATGCGTCATATCAATTAAACGTTCACTTCGACGGAACTTCATGTTTACTTCTGCCCTCCTAAGGAGTAAAACCGAATATTTAATATTAAATATATCTTAATATACGGCTTTAATCAACAGGATTCCCATCGCCTAACAGCCTCACAGCATATACTTGATCGCAAAATCCTCTTAAGCCATTGTACACTCGATGCATTCTGGAATCATGCTGAATCAACCCAAATACAGTCGGTCCACTGCCACTCATTAATACGGCATCTGCGCCAAATCGCTCCATCTGTTCTTTAATAAGAGCAACTTCTGGATAAAGCTTTAATGTAACCGACTCTAACACATTCCCCACATTCTTACATACGCTCGCATAATCCTGTGTATGAATGGCGTGTAGCATCGCTTTTGTATCTGGGTGCCGCAATCCTTCTAGCTTTAAATTTTTATACACTTCTGCTGTCGATACACCAATAGTTGGTTTAGCTAGCACGACCCAACAATTCGGCGGAGCCGGCAAGTGCTGAATTTTCTCTCCTCTGCCTTTTGCTAAGGCTGTTCCTCCATATACGCAAAAAGACACGTCCGAACCAATTTCCGCGCCAATCTCAGCTAATTCGTCTAAGCTAAGTCCTAGATTCCATAATTGATTGAGCCCTTTGAGGGTGGCAGCTGCATCGCTGCTTCCACCGGCCAATCCGGCTGCCACAGGAATCACTTTTTCAATGCCAATCACTACACCGGAATCAATATGAAAACGGTCCTTTAAAAGCTGAGCGGCCTGATAAGCCAGATTTCGACTATCATCAGGAACAAAACGGTTATGAGAAATAATGCGAATCTCATTTGTAGACAAAGCTTCTAGCTCTATGCGATCAGCTAAATCGACCGTCGTCATAATCATTTCTACTTCATGGTATCCATCGTCTCGCTTATGTAGTACATCAAGTGTCAAATTAATTTTTGCTGGTGCTTTCATCATTATTTTCACTATGGGCCACCTACTTTTGTGCACATTACAGTTTGTCTTATTTTATCATAAAGTCCGTATAGATTTTTAGATTATGGTATTTTAACATTTCTTTTTTACGATGAAAAGTGGTCACATAAAAAGAGAACCGGAACGTTCCGGTTCTCAGGCGGTTTTTTATTTAGAAGTGGTGAAAAGCATTAGCGTTTATTAGCCAGTTGGTTTTCTGCAAGTTCAATCGCACGTCTTACCATGTTTCCGGCATCTCGAGTAGTAATTCCTCCCCAGCCTTCTCGTTGAACAGTATCATAAAACCCTAACTCTTTCGCAAGCTCTTCTTTCAATTGGTCAGACATAACACCTCGTCTTCTGCCCATTGTTCTCCTCCTTTTACCGCCTGTTTATAGTTTCTCCTGCTGTTAACAGAAAATAAGCGGGAAAGCATGGAAAAGATAAAATAAACAAAAATAAAAAGCAGTAAACAAGGTGTCCACTGCTAACTTAAACTGCACTTCCTGCTGCATCTTCAAATGTTAATTCTACTGTCTCTGTAAGAATATCTGCGTAGCTGTATGAAACTCTTTCAAAGGCATTTTCTTCCTGATCTAATTCAACAACAAAAACTGCCTGATAGGTTTCAGCTAATACACCGGAACGCTCAATCGTCTTGCGTCGTCCCCCATTTGCTTTTAGCAACAGTCTTTTGCCTAAATTAGAATCAAGAGATTTTTTAATGTCGGCTAATGTTTTTGGCATCCGCTTCCACCTCACTAATTAAATTATAACACAAGTGAAAGTTCAAGTCAAGCAAATAGATAATTTTATCAACGAATCCCCCTTCTTGTCAACGTTTTTTGTTTTACAAAACTCTGCTTTTTTCATCATACATTTAGCGTACCCAACTTTCATCGATTCATGACAAATAAATTTACTTCTACACTATTCTTCACTTTCCTGATGAAAAGGCATGCCTAATCGCAGCAATCCTTTCGTTTCAATTCCACCAAGCCCTTTATCGCCTGTTAATGTATTTCGTAATACTTCTCGAACATTAATAAGCTCATTAAAAGGGGTAAATCCAATTTTTGCAGAGATATAGACGGGATCTAAGGCATGAATGTTGACACGAAAAGGCGAACTAGCAAAATTAGCTCCCGCCCGAATCATTGATTCAAAATGAGATTGACAAGCTCCAGCAAAAATCACTAATTGATCGAGATGAGGGACTTTCTTCCGAGCGTTTCTCACTGTTTGCACAAAATATTTGGAGTGCCGATACGCTTGAAGATCCGCTTTACTTCCTTTTACTTTGGAGTAAGAGTCATGTCCTGTAATCACTAATATATCCGGCCGGTATTGGTCCATTAAATCAGATACTTTGTCTGGCATTTCCCTCTCTAAACAATGTATACCATACACAGGGAGTCCGATCGTTTCGTAAGCAGCGAGGCATTTTTTTAAATAGTTGGGGTCCCCATCTAAGTGCAGCACTCTCCCAGGTATTTGAAACACATCATTTTCCTCACGATAACAGCTCGTCGCCCGATACTCCTGTCTTTCTTTAATTAACTCCAACTCTTGTCGAAATAAATGCAATGATTGCTCTTCTAGTCGCCTCGTATCATCTCTCATTCGCTTGCATTCGTCAGAATCCACCTCAACTAAATCAGATAACGGAGCATCTGCAATCAACCGATAATCCTCACCAAACAAAATGGCTTGCTTTCCTTTATTTGTTTCTTGAATCGCTGTCACTCTAAACAACATATCATTTCCATATGATGGACGGCTGACAATAGAGTTAATTTGAATCGTCACATTCATCATCCCCGTTGCTTTTTTACTCTTCCTCCTATCCTATGCAACAGCAGGAATTTTGTCTCTTGATGAAAAATAAAAGAGGCCTGACGCCAAAATCAGAAACATCTAAAGTTTAGACATTCTTATAAGCGTCAGACCCCTTATTGAGATCATCTTTATTTTTCGGCTGCACGATGAAAGTGACAAAGGCGCTACAACTAAGCATTGCAACGTTAGCCTTAGTTCCTCTTTTAATAAATGAGAAATGAATCCCCCGCTGATTGAAGGTTCACTTTATTGAAAGATAGGGTATAGTTGATTGGACAAGCTAGCAAATTCAGCAAGCGACAACGATTCTCCCCGCCTTGTAGGGTCGATACCTGCTTGTTGTAACGCTTCAATAATTTGTTCTTTATGCTCTTTTCCTTGTGGCAATTGATTCGTTAAATTGTTTAAAATAGTCTTTCGGCGCTGAGCAAATGAAGCGCGTGTTACTGTAAAAAAGAACGCTTCATTATCAACATCTACCGCAGGCTTCTCTCTTTTAATTAGCTTAATAACGGCTGAATCAACATTAGGTTGTGGCATAAATACGGTTTTAGGCACAATAAATGCCGTTTCGGCTTCCATGTAATATTGAATAGCAATTGATAAAGAGCCATATGCTTTTGTGCCTGGACGAGCGGATATGCGATCAGCTACCTCTTTTTGCAACATAATCACCATGCCTTTAATCGGTAACTTTTCTTCAAGCATCTTCATAATGATTGGCGTTGTTACATAGTAGGGCAAATTCGCAACAACCATAACATCCTGTATGCTGCTAAATTCACTTTGAAAAATATTCACTACGTCCGCTTTTAACACGTCTTCATGAACAATTTTCACATTGTCATACGGAGAAAGTGTATCTGCCAAAATCGGCAATAGCCGCTGATCAATTTCAAAAGCCACGACTTTTTTTGATTTTCTCGCCAAATGCTCGGTTAAGGCGCCAATCCCTGGACCAATTTCAATCGCTCCATTTTCTTTCGTCAATTCCGCTGTTTCTGTAATTCGATGTAAAATATTTGGGTCAATTAAAAAATTTTGTCCTAAGCTTTTTTTGAAAGAAAACCCATACTTCTGTAGAATTTCTTTCGTCCGCGTAGGAGTTGCAATGTCTTTCATTCATTTTCCTCCTGTAGCACCTCTGTTAATGCTTGGGCAAATTGCTCTTTCGTAATTTGAAACATTAACAGACGCTTGTGCAACTGTTTGCCGTTAGTATAGCCAATTCGGAGCTTTTCGCCAAGCTTTTCTCTTCTCTCTTTCGCTTGTGCGCCGCCGATTAATCCAGCATCGACTAAATCTTCTTTTGTAATTTGTTCGATCGCTTCTTGCTCCATCAGCTGTGCGTCCTTGAGCGCTTTGCGAATCGAATCGATCGATGCATGCTCGACACCAACCCCTTTTCCACGCTTATGCAACGCTTGATGCTTTGGTAAAAAAGCGTGCTTGCAATTAGGCACATGTTCAGAAATAAATTTCCTAATTTTCTCCCCTGGAAAGTCAGGGTCCGTAAAAACAATCACGCCTCTAGATTCCTGCGCTAGTTTGATTCTTTCAATCGTCGCCATGTTCACGGCTGAACCATTCGTTTCAATCGTATCCGCATCAACGGCTCGTTTAATTGTGACCGTATCATCCTTGCCTTCTACGACAATAATTTCTTTAATTTTCATTTCATTTCTCCTATGCTTCAATGTGAAACAATGTTAACGCATTTTCATTGGTTGCCTTCGCTACTTCTTCATAGGAAAGTCCTTTTAATTCAGCAATTTGTTCTGCCACTAACTTCACGAATGCTGGTTCATTTCGTTTACCGCGATAAGGATGAGGGGCTAAGTACGGGCAATCTGTTTCGATCAGCAGTTTATCAAGCGGAATCTCTGCGGCGACTTCTTTTGGCTTTTTCGCATTTTTGAATGTCACCGGTCCGCCAAGAGAAATATAGAAATTCATCTCGACACATTCCCTTGCTGTTTCGACACTGCCGCTGAAACAGTGCATAATTCCACCGACTTCATCGGCACCTTCTTCTTTTAAAATCGCAACGATATCTTGTGTCGCCTCTCGATTATGAATAATAATCGGCAACTTCACTTTTTTAGCTAGGCGAATTTGTTGGCGGAACACTTCTTTTTGCACGTCTTTCGGTGATTTATCCCAATGATAATCTAACCCCATTTCTCCAAGGGCGACCACTTTCGGATGTTTCGCCAGTTCCTCTAACCAGCTCAGATCATCAGCTGTCATATCAATTGCATCTACTGGATGCCAACCGACACTAGCGTATAAAAAATCATGTTGTTCGACAAGTTCCATCGCTTTTTCAATCGTCGGGCGATCAAAACCAACAACCACCATATTCGTCACTCCCGCCTCTTTGGCGCGCTGAATTACTTCATCTATATCTTCATTGTATTGCTCTGCATTTAAATGTACATGCGTGTCAAAAAGCATTTTTGTCATCCTTTCTGAAAAGAAAAACATAGAAGTTCTCGTCGAATTTTTGTTCCACGTGAAACATTCTATGTTTTTCAACAAACAAAATTATTTAATCCGAGCGCCGTTTGGCAAGAATGGATCGACACTGGCTAACGACAAGACGCCATCTTTTTTACCAGCTAAAATCATTCCTTGAGAAAGCTCACCACGAAGTTTGACGGGCTTTAAGTTCGCAACGACGATCACTTTTCGGCCAACTAACTCTTCTGGTTTATAAAACTCCGCAATTCCTGAAACAACTTGTCGTTTTTCAAATCCTAAATCCAATTGAAGCTTTAATAATTTATCTGCTTTTTTCACCGGCTCTGCTTCGAGTACCGTTGCTGCGCGCAAATCAATATTCATAAAGTCATCAATCGCAATTTCATCAGCAAGCTCGATATAAGGCTCTTCTTCCTTTTTCTCTTCCTTCACTGGCGTTCCTTGCATCTTTTCTTTAATAAAGTTTGTTTCTTCTTCTAAATCCAGACGTGGAAAAATTGGCTGACCTTTTTTCACAACAGCTGTTCCTTCAGGAATGATGCCAAATTGAGATAGACTTTCCCATGCTGTTAATTCTCCTTCCGCAATGGAAAGCTGTTCAAATATCTTTTTCGGTGTTTGTGTCAAGAATGGCTGTAATAAAACAGCTACTCGCCGTAAGGATTCCGCTAAATGAACCATAACCTGACTTAATTTTTCTGTTTCGCCTTCTTTTACCAACACCCATGGCTGTGTTTCGTCAATATATTTATTCGTTCGGCTAATCAATTGCCAAACAGCGGATAGCGCCACAGAGAATTCCATTTTCTCCATTGCTTCTTCGTATTTTTCTACTGTGTCTTTATTTGCTTGTAGCAACTGCTGATCAAATTCAGCTTCAGATCCTTTATACGTTGGAATAACGCCATCGAAATATTTATTGATCATCGCTACCGTTCTATTTAATAAGTTACCTAAATCATTAGCTAAGTCAAAGTTGATGCGTTCTACAAAGCCTTCTGGCGTAAATACACCATCTGATCCGAATGGCACTTCACGCAATAAATAATAACGAAGCGCATCTAAACCATAACGATCAATTAATGTCACCGGATCGACAACATTTCCTTTTGACTTCGACATCTTCCCATCTTTCATTAATAGCCAGCCATGCGCAAACACTTTTTTCGGCAACGGCAGGTCTAATGCCATTAACATAATTGGCCAGTAAATCGTATGGAAACGAACAATTTCTTTTCCGACAAGATGAACATTAGCCGGCCAATACTTTTTGTATTTCTCCTCATCCTCTGTTCCATAACCAAGAGCTGTAATATAGTTCGATAAAGCATCAATCCATACATAAATGACATGCTCTGGATCGCCAGGCACTTTAATTCCCCAGTCAAATGTTGTCCGCGAAACAGCCAAATCTTCTAAGCCTGGTTTAATAAAGTTATTGATCATTTCATTTTTGCGGGATTCCGGCTGAATGAATTCAGGATTTTCTTCATAAAATGCTAATAATCGATCCGCATATTTGCTCATTTTAAAGAAATAAGATTTTTCTTTTACCTTCTCAACCGACCGGCCACAGTCAGGGCAGTTGCCATTTTCAAGCTGGCGTTCGGTGAAAAATGATTCACATGGCGTACAATACCAGCCTTCATATTCGTCTAAATAAATGTCTCCTTGGTCCAATAACTGTTTGAAAATCTTTTCGACAATGTTCTTATGACGTTCTTCCGTCGTGCGAATAAAATCATCATAAGAAATATCTAGTTTTTTCCATAACTCTTGAACACCTTCGACAATATGATCAACATATTGCTGCGGTGTGACATTCGTTTCTTCCGCTTTGCGCTGAATTTTTTGGCCGTGCTCATCTGTTCCTGTTAAGTACATGACATCAAAACCGCGCAGCCGCTTGTAGCGAGCCATCGCATCACCTGCTACTGTTGTATAAGCATGACCAATATGAAGATTGCCGCTTGGATAATAAATAGGTGTTGTAATATAAAATGTATTAGACTGATCCTTCACTTTCTGAACCTCCTATAGACATATAAATATTTATCCCGCATTAACGGGCTGTAAGACCCCCACTGATTGAAGTTTCACTTTATATAGAAAAGCCCTCACCAGCGGTCGAGAGCTTCCATTTACACACACTGCCATAAGGGCATTAACTACCAATTTTTTCACTAACATTTTGCCTCTTTGATGAAATGAATATACATGTTTGGTAAAGTACCCACTCTCTTCATTTTCTCTTATTCAAGAGTAATTGTAAATATTTAATCTATGATTCTCTATAGGAACCTCTCCCACCTATATAAATCTAAATTGATTTTCCGACATCATCGCATCCTATCTAGTTAGAAAATCAACAGCGTATCTAAATAAACATTCTTATGTCGATTTAACAAGTTGAACATATATATCTCCGCACGCTCCTTAGAGAAGAGGAATTCTCTCGGATTATGTTAAACTTCCAAAAAAGAAACAATGAACAAATGAAAAGAGAACCTCTTCACTTTTGTCGACAAAAGGTGCCTTTTTACTACTTATTCGACAAATTCCTCAAAAATTTTCATCCTTTTTTATCCTTTACTTAAAAGTCCTTATGTATCAACGGTTTAACAACATTACATTTAATAGAAAAATTACATTTTCTTGTTGACGATCATGGGAAAGGTTGGTATGATATATTCATAAATAAAAAATATGTCGAATTATGACGACAAAAACCAAATAGCTAGTTTATTAAAAACTTATATTTTGAGGGGAGAAATGATTTTATTATGAAATCAACAGGTATTGTTCGTAAAGTTGACGAGTTAGGACGTGTAGTTATTCCAATTGAACTTCGCCGTACATTAGGAATTGCGGAGAAAGATGCGTTAGAAATTTACGTAGATGACGAAAAAATCATCTTAAAGAAATACAAACCAAGCATGACTTGCCAAATCACTGGTGAAGTATCTGACGACAACGTAAAACTTGCTGGCGGAAAATTGATTCTTAGCCGCGAAGGTGCAGAGCAATTAATGCAAGAAATCGCTGCTTCATTTGAAACTGCAAAATAATTCATTTATGATAAAAACGAGCCCTTATAAGGCTCGTTTCTTTTATATGTGGGCTTTGTTAAAGTGTATCAATCCAATGGTATCTTTATTATTCGACATGATACGACTGGTACACTTCCCTTTTGGGCAAGTTGCGATCTTTTGCCGTTTGTTTAATCGCTTCTTTCGAGTGCAAAGATTGTTCCTTTATGTAATAATTTACATGTTCAACAACCGATAAACTCATCCACCACTGTTCACTTTCTTCTTGTTCCACTTCTGCATTACCTTCAATGATTAAACAAAACTCTCCTAAAATCTCTTCCTCTTTTGACCATTGAATAGCTTCTGCCATCGTTCCGCGCAAAAACTCTTCAAACTTCTTTGTCAGTTCTCGACATAATACAATTTTACGCTGTTCACCAAGTATTTCTGCCATAGCCTGCAACGTATCTTTCAACCGATGGGGAGATTCATAAAGAATAAATGTATCCCCGCTCTTATTCAATTGAGTGAGCTCGGCTTTCTTTTCTTTTTTATTTCGGCTTAAAAAGCCATAAAAGTAAAAAGGCTGCGGCGCTAACCCAGAAGCAATCAATGCCGTCAATGCAGCATTGGCTCCAGGTAATGGCACGACGGCGATGCCATTTTCAATTGCCGCCGCAACAAGCTCAAATCCAGGATCAGAAATAGAAGGCATGCCGGCATCACTGACAAGAGCCACCTTCTCCCCATTGAGAATCCTCTCTAATAATGCTTTCCCGCTTGTTTCTTTATTATGTTCATGATAGCTCGTGATCGGTGTGGAGATCTCGAAGTAATGGCACAACTTTTTCGTATTTCTTGTATCTTCCGCTGCGATCACAGCTGCTTCCTTCATTATTCGAATGGCGCGAAAAGTCATATCCTCTAAATTGCCAATAGGAGTCGGCACTAAATACAGCACACCTTCTTCACCATTTGCAAAGCTTTTCTGTTTCTGAATCATATCAATGTCCCCCCTTTTTGTAAGTAATTCATTTTCTGTTTTCTCGTTAATTGTTTAAAAGCATATTCTGCTCGCATCGCTTCAGTAACAGTCGGATAAGTTTCCACATGAATGAGACGCACTGGTCCTCTTCCACGTGTATATTTAGCTCCTTTACCAGCATTATGCGTTGTGACACGCTTTTCTATATTCGTTGTATATCCGCCATAGAAAGAACCATCTCGACACTCAAGCACATAAAAATAATGATTATTGCTCGTTTCCATATAACATCTCTCTTACTTCTTCTGTATATTCGCCCTGTTGATTATATACATACAAAGGAGGCAAGATTTTGATATCCGGTGCCCCATCTTTCAATCCTTCAATCAATACGGTATTCGCTTCTTTTCCCTGTCTCGGATACACAAAACGAAGCCGCTTCGGTTCAAGACGATGCTTTCGCATTAATGTCACCAAGTCAAGAAGTCTCCCAGGCCGATGAACAAAGGCTGCCTTTCCTCCTTGCTTTAATAACTGGCTGCTTGCACGAATGCAGTCCTCAAGCGTACAGCATATTTCATGACGCGCAATGGCCAAATGCTCATTCTCATTGATAATTTCACGGGCTGACGATAAGAAATAAGGGGGGTTACACGTCACAAGACTATGTTTTTCACGGCCTAACATGCTTGGAGCCTCTTTTAAATCACCGTGCACCATTGTAATCTGTTCCTGCAATTCATTATACTCTATACTCCGAATAGCCATATCATACAGCCGCTCTTGTATTTCTACTCCGGTAATGGGCACCTTCGTCTTCGCACTCATCAACAAAGGAATGATTCCATTTCCCGAGCATAAATCAATAATGGAGCCTCTTTTTAATGGAACTGAAGCAAACCGAGCAAGAAGTACCGCATCTAATGAAAAGGCAAACACAGTCGGACTTTGAATAATTCTTAACCCCTCTGCTAATAAATAATCAAGCCTTTCATCACCTTTCAATGTGACCATTCTCTCTTTCCTCCATTATGCTAATTACATAAAAAATCTACTATGCTAATTTTTGATTAAAAAATAAAGGCTGCCCTGACAGGCCTTATCTTCGGTTGGAAGTCTTGGCACTGGCCTGTTGGACAGCCTCGTACATTATTTTTTATTTAAAAATGATAAACAAAACAAGCAATCTTCGTCTTTACGTGGACTGCCAAAATGAACATTGCAAATATGAAACCCTTCTTGGTAAAGCCTAGCGAGATTATCATAACCTTCTCCAATATCCATCAATTTTGAAGGACTTGTGTTGTTATTCTCTCCATTTTTTTCTTGAGCGGTTTGACTTCGAGAAAATTCCAGCTCTTCTAACCTGCGTCGCAAGTTTTCATTTTCAAACTTTAATGAGTTGTTCTCTTCTAGTATTTCTGCCAAACTCTTTTTCAAATCACCGAGCTGTTTATACAATTGGCCAATTTGTAGTTCCATATCGCTGACTGAGTCGAAGAACTCTTTTTTATCCACTCATTCCACCCCATTACTCTGTGGCTTGTGCTGAAATGGCGCCTTCTGTCGTAATTTCTTCCATCGTAAATTCAAGCACCCGCTCTTGTTCGAATACTTCTACTTGAAGAACTCGTTCTAAAATATTTAACCCCACTACTTTTCCAAAGCCATGAGGAGTATTTACTTTTTCACCGACATCTGGAAGGATTTCTTTCGCCGCTTCATATTCATCATTCTCATATTTCAAGCAACACATGAGCCTGCCGCATAAACCTGAAATTTTCGTGGGGTTTAATGATAAATTTTGATCTTTCGCCATTTTAATAGAAACTGGTTCAAAATCGCCCAAAAATGTTGAGCAACAAAGCATTCTACCGCACGGACCGATTCCTCCGAGCATTTTCGCTTCGTCGCGAACACCGATTTGGCGAAGCTCAATTCTCGTCCGAAAAATAGCAGCTAAGTCTTTCACTAACTCTCGAAAATCCACTCGTCCGTCAGCTGTGAAGTAAAAAATCACTTTATTGCGATCAAATGTATATTCTACATCTACCAGCTTCATATCTAGCTTATGTTCGATAATTTTTTCGCAACATACTTCAAAAGCTTCTTGCGCCGCTAATTTATTTTCCTCAACTATGAGGCGATCTTTCTGATCGGCGACACGAATCACTTTCTTTAAAGGAAGAACGATATCCTCTTCCTCCACTTTTTTCACTCCGACAACCACTTGTCCATGTTCGACGCCTCTAACTGTTTCAACGATCACATGGTCGTCTTTCTCAATCTTTAGCTCGACTGGATCAAAATAATATATTTTTCCCGCTTTCTTAAAGCGGACTCCTACTACATCATACAAAGGATGCTCCCCCCTGTAAATTCAACACAAGCTGTTCCATCAACAATTGTGGATTCATATTGGCATCAAGCTTGCGCTTCGCTTCTAAAATGGCTGTCATTTGCTCTGTCACTCTTTTGGCAGAAGATTGTAGAGCGTTTTGTTTAAGTAAAGCAAGCTGATCCGGGAAAGCAAGACCCGTTTCTTTTCCTGTCTGCAACGACAACAAATCCTTAAAAAGAAGCAGCAACAGATCAAGCGCTTGATTAACTTGCTGTTTATCTTTGAAATGCCCATTAAAGTCCTCTTGTAATTTCACCATCGCTTCCAATGGATTTTTTTGAAGGACTTCGTATAATTTTAACACTATTACACGCGACTGTGCAAACCACTCTTCACGACTTAATTCGAGTGCTTCTTGAACGTTATTTGTCAGCTTGGCCACTAATGAAGCCAAAGGCAGAGAAATCCCTTCTTCTATCAGCCTATTTTGGAGAAGCTCTGGCCGCAACAGTTTAAACGCAAGTAGCTGACAACGCGAAATAATCGTTGGCAGCATGCGTTGAACTTGCTCTGTTAATAATAAAGCAACGGTATCAGAATTTGGTTCCTCGAGAAACTTTAACAAACTGTTAGCTGCACTGGCTGTCATTCGATCAGCATGTTGAATGATATAGATCTTTCTCTTTGCCTCGACAGCCGTTTTACTAAATTCTTGCTGTAAAAAAGTAATTTGCTGTTTTTTAATAGATAAGCCATCTGGTTCAATGTAATGAACATCTGGGTGGTTTCCGCTTTCAATCCGCCGACAGTTGCTGCATGTCTCACAAGCCAGTGTTCCTTGTCCTTCACAAAGCAAACTTTTCGCAAAAAACAGCGCCGCATTTTTCTTCCCTGTTCCTTGATCTCCTTCAAAAATATAAGCATGAGCCACCCGCTCTTTTTCTAGGCTATTTGTTAACATTCTGAGCACAACCGGCTGTAATTCTTTTAATTCTTTCCATACCTCAGACATGTACATCCCTGCCTACGTATATAAATTAATAATTAACCCTTTAATTTCGCCGATTTGTCCAAGCAGATCAACGGATTTCTTTTCTTTATTCATCACATCTTCCGTTAATTCAATTAACTTCTCGTCAATCGTCTCAACGATCTTTAACTTTCGGCCTTCTCCAAATTGATTCCACGTATGAGAATTTTTCAAGTTCATACCAAATTCAACTGTTTCTCGAATAAAACGGCGGACCAGTGTTTTATATTTCGCTAAATCTTGGAACGTGCGGGAACGAGCAAGCCGTTCCCCTGCCCCTTCAATATCCGTTAATAATCGCTGAATCTGATCGGCTTTCATTTGTTCCCCTTGTTGCTGAACAATGGCCGAGAATTTAGATTGTCCGTTTGAAGGCAACCTTTGGTCTTTTCGCACTTTGTCCATACTAAAATGTATGTCTTTTTCAATCTTCATATGAGCTATCCCCTATCAAAATTGATGAAATTGTTCCACCGGCAAGACAAATACGGTGGCCCCGCCGACAGGCACTTCAATAGGGTAGGGAACGTAAGAATCCGCATTTCCTCCCATCGGTGATACAGGCGCTACCATTTGATCTCTTGATTGACAGTTCTCTTTAATAATCTCTAAAGCTTTATCAAGGCGAATATCATCCGTTCCAATAATAAATGTCGTATTCCCTGCTTTTAAAAAACCACCGGTCGAAGCGAGTTTCGTTGCTCTGAAATTATGATCAATTAAAGCTTGTGATAAACGATGACTATCTTGATCTTGCACAACCGCTAAAATTAATTTCATCATTTCTCCCTCATCTTTCCGATTCTTATTCTCTCATTATACCAAGAAAATGAGACCACCGCAGAGAAGAAACAAAATTTAAATGATCTTAGCTATTGTTCAGTCGCTCTAATTCGCTCCAAAATACAACTCATACCTTGATGGAACACTTCTTCGACAGATGCTTCTGCATTGATTTTGACGATTCTCTCTGGAAACCTTTCACTTAACAACAAATATGCTTCTCTCACCTTTTTATGAAAATGAAGTGATTCTAAATCTAGACGGTTCACTTCCCTTTCTTCATGGGCATTAATTCTCGCTAATCCTACTTCTGGTCGAACATCAAACAATAACGTTAAATCCGGCATCACATCATCTACAGCAAATCGATTAATGTCAAATACCTCGTCTATTCCAAGTCCTCTGGCATATCCTTGATACGCCAGCGAGCTATCGATAAAGCGATCGCAAAGAACAATATCGCCTCTCACTAAAGCAGGTATGACTTTCTCAACCAGATGCTGCCTTCTTGCTGCCGCATATAAAAGCGCCTCGGTGCGTCCATCCATTTCTGTATTGTCTTTATTTAAAATAACCTCGCGAATTTGTTCAGAAATGGAGATCCCGCCTGGTTCGCGTGTCCCTGTTACACAAAATCCTTCTTTTTCAAGCTGATTGATTAACAACTGCATCACGCTCGACTTACCTGCCCCTTCAGGCCCTTCGATTGTGATAAATAACCCTTTTCTCATCCTTTAACCTCCAAAATAAAGATACGCTTCATGTCAGGATGTTTGATACACAGCAATCTTTTTTTCACTTAATTGCTGTCCTCCTTGAATATGTATTTGCTGCTCAAGCAACTGAGCCAAAGTGGTGATCTGCTCTGCCGTGATTCGTTCTCCCATCATTAAAAGAGGAATCCCTGGCGGATAAGGAACAACCGTCTCTGCCGCAATTTCACCAACTGCCTCAATTAAAGAGACCCACTTTTTAGCAAGCTTTTCCTGATCCTTATAAGAAATCATTAACAGAGATGTCTTTTTTGCAGGAGATACATAAGGAATCTCTTTAGAAACGGCTTGTTTTTCGTGTAAAATGAGCTCTGATACTTTCTGTTCAGCTAACTTAATATAATCACTGTTTCCCGCTTTCAGCAAAGGGAACGTGCACAACACTTGTGAAGCATCTGAAAGCTCGGTATAAATTCCCGCCGCTTCCAGCTGATGCTGCAACTCATATCCTTTATACCCTTTTTTTCTCAGCAAGAACTTCAAAGGATCGTCCATAAGTAAAAGCTCTAGCCCTTTCCCCTGTAATTGTTTCATTAAAACAGATTTCATTTGAAAAGTAAAAGCTTTATCCTCCTGCGAAAAACCTTGCAGAAAAGCCCGTGCTACATCTAAAGAAGCCATAATAGGATAAGATGGACTGCTAGACTGAAGTGCCTGTAAATAAAATTCAAGCTTCTCTGAGGAGACTTTAGAGGAATTCACATGCAAAAAAGAGCCCATTGTCATCGCGGGCAACATTTTATGAGCCGAATGCACAACAAGATCCGCTCCTAAATATAATGAACTAGCAGGAAAAGGCTCTCCCAAAACAAAATGAGGTCCATGCGCTTCATCAACTAAAACGAAAGAGCCGTTTCTCTGTGCAACCTCAATCACTTTCTTCACATCTGTAATCATCCCATAATAATTAGGATAGGTTAAAATAATCGCCTTCACGGAATCATATTGTCTATATGCCTGTTCAACAGTATCTAAACTGACTCCACTAGCTACTTTAAATGAAGCATCATATTCTGGTTCTAAAAACACAGGTGTCACTTTGGCAAGCTTACATGCATTTAAAACCGATTTATGGCAATTGCGCTGAACAAAAACGATGTCTCCCTCTTCACACACTGATAAGATCATAGCCAAATTCCCAACTGTGCTTCCGTTAACTAGAAAATAGCTTTTCCTTGTTTGATACAAATCTATTAATAACTGTTGAGCCTCTTGAATGCAGCCTTCTGGAGAATGAAAATCATCTAACCCTGAAATTTCAGTCTGATCATAAGCTAGAAATTTTCCCCATCCCTCCATAAGTTGTCCTACCCACACTTGCCCGCTTTTATGTCCAGGAACATGAAGGGATAACGGTTTTTGATGAATATGTTGCTGCAGTGCTTCAATAAGTGGAATACGTTCTTTAGTCACTACCAATCCTGTCCTTTTCTATACTTTTCTACTAGCCTATCATAGAATTCTCAAGAAAAAACAGAAGGAATTCTAATTTTTCGCATCTTCCTAACAAAATGAACATAGGCTTCTTCTTCTGGTGCTGTCTGAAGCACTTTTCTTTCACATTCTTTACATATAAAAGCTTTATAAATATAAATTCCTTTCTGCTTGCTTTGTTCACATATCATACAAATATGCTCTTCTCTTTTTTCTTTCATCCTCTCCACCTCCTAGTTCTTAGTATCTCCCACTTTCTCTGAAAATATGCGAATCTATTTACTATGTAGCGCATCAATTTTTATGCGAAGATTTTCTGAATCAATACTGCACGTTATTTATACAAAAAAAGAACAGCCTGAGCTGTTCTTTTCGTTAGTGCCTGGCAACGTCCTACTCTCACAGGGGGAAACCCCC
>NZ_JADHDW010000016.1 GCF_016820555.1 Bacillus sp. REN10
TTTTTTGCCCGATTGTATTGACGCCATTTCCTCGACCCTTTTTGACACCGGCTCATGAGAATTTGCAGTTCTCTCCCTTTTTTGTTTCGCAACCGGTGAACACTGCGCATCTTTCTGCCCGAAATCACTAGCGCTTGTCCATGAGTACTAACAGCGGCAATGGTATGAATTTCTCCTGGATCGATCGCGGCTGTCTGACCGTCTGACACGGGGACGGGCTCGATGCCGTCTTCATACGACAAACAGGCATGCCACCGACCATCGTAGATGAGTTCCACTTCTTTGACCACACCACTAGCTGGAGCCGAGGAGAGTTTCAACACAAGTGGTTTCTGTTGTTTTCCTTTCCACCGGCCTAGACTGAGTGTCAACTTGCGTCCTTTAAGTACAAAGGATTGGTCGACCCATTTGGGAGGAAACACGAACTTTTCTTTGTATGGATAGCGGATAGACTTGTTCGTTTTCCGCGCTTGGCGAACGCCTTCCCGGGCATGCAAAAACTTATGGCACACCGCTTGGATCGTCTGACTGTGAAGCGGATACAAGCCTTTGAGTTCCGATTGAAGGTCACTTTTGTTGATCCATTGGCCATGAATTCGGTAGTAATACCGAGCCAGCTGTACGCAGTCATTCCAAATCGTTCCGCAAATCCGACGTAGGTGAAATAACTCTTGAAGCGTAGACCGTGGCGCTGTAAAGCTTGTTTTCAACGTGCGNAAAGAGCAAATGGATACGATCATCCTTTTTTCTTTCGACAAAGTTCGGAAGGTCCTCCATACAACGTTTTTCGGCTGTGCCCTTCACTCTCCTTGAGGAAGGGGACTTCTCTCGGATCATGTTAAATAGGTAGAATTTTTGTACAATAAAACCATAGTTTATTAGAAGAAAAGCAGATAAAGTGAAACGATGCATGGCCTTCATTTTGAGTGAACGATTTCCAATAACGGAAGGGAGATGTTTATATGAAAAACGAAACAATGGCAGAACATATGCAAGACGGCATCCATGTGAAGAAGTATGTCAATTTCATTGATGGTGTGTGGGTAGCGTCCGAATCTGGAAAGTTCAAAACAAATACGAATCCCGTTAATGGAGAAGTACTTGGGGAAGTGACTCAATCTACAAAAGTGGATGTCAATCAAGCGGTGGCTGCAGCGAAGCGGGCGCAAAAGGAATGGCGCAATGTACCGGCTCCAGAGCGTGCAGATGTGTTATATAAAGTAGCTTTTTTATTAAAAGAGCGTAAAGAAGAGCTCGCGCAGATCTTAACGAAAGAAATGGGAAAGGTGATTGCGGAAGCACGAGGAGAAGTTCAAGAAGCAATTGATATGGCCTATTATATGGCGGGAGAGGGACGCCGTTTATTCGGTGATACTGTTCCATCGGAGCTTCGTAATAAGTTTGCGATGAGTATCCGTGTGCCTGTCGG
Source organism: Bacillus sp. REN10 (assembly GCF_016820555.1). Classification (GTDB taxonomy): domain Bacteria; phylum Bacillota; class Bacilli; order Bacillales; family Domibacillaceae; genus Bacillus_CE. Next base: position 1,430 of record NZ_JADHDW010000016.1, read on the forward strand.
TGTAGCTGGGCTGATTACGCCATGGAATTTCCCCATTGCGATTGCCGCGTGGAAATCACTTCCGGCTCTTGTGTCTGGCAATGCAGTCGTTTGGAAACCAGCCTCAGAAACGCCGATATTAGCAGGAGAGTTTGTGAAAATTTATGACGAAGCAGGCCTGCCAAAAGGGTTAGTTAATCTCGTTCATGGATCTGGTAGTGTTGTAGGAAACGCGATGGTGGATCATCCGGATATTGACCTGATTTCTTTTACAGGCTCCAATGAAGTCGGCAAGATGATCAATGCTCGTGCAGGCGGCATGTTAAAGCGGACTTCTCTTGAAATGGGTGGGAAAAATGCAGTGACGGTGCTTGAAGACGCTGATTTGGATCTTGCCGTAGACGGGATTGTTTGGAGTGCGTTTGGAACGAGTGGACAGCGCTGCACTGCTTGCAGCCGCATTATTGTTCATGAAGCGGTGAAAGAAGAGCTGGAAAAGAAGCTGCTAGAGAAAATCGCAACATTAACGCTTGGTGATGGTCTTGACGAATCAGTTCATGTGGGACCAGTCATCAATCGTTCGTCTTTAGAGAAAATAAATGAGTATGTCCAAATCGGCAAACAAGAAGGAGCTAAATTGCTTTGCGGCGGTGAGATTGTCACAAAGGATGGTCTCGACAAAGGAAACTTCTATGCACCGACATTATTTACCGACGTGCAATCGCATATGAGAATTGCGCAAGAGGAGATTTTCGGACCGGTGGCTTCCATTATTTCCGTGAAAAGCTTAGAGGAAGCCATTGAAGTGAATAACAGCGTGGAATTTGGTCTATCTAGCTCCATTTTCACCGCTAATGTGAATCGAGCTTTCCAAGCGATGAGAGATTTAGATACAGGTATTGTTTATATTAATGCCGGTACGACGGGAGCGGAAATTCATTTGCCATTTGGAGGAACGAAAGGAACCGGAAATGGACATCGAGATTCGGGGGTAGCCTCGCTAGATGTATACACAGAATGGAAGTCTGTTTATGTAGATTACAGCGGCAAAATTCAAAGAGCGCAAATTGATAATTATTAATGATGTAAAACAGCCCTTGCTTAAACGTAGAGCAAGGGCTGTTTTATATAATGAGATAGGAAATAAGTTCCTGAAAGCGTATTGAAATTTGCATTTTTTTATTTTCATACGATAATTCAAGTAAGAAGATCATTGATAAAGCAGGTGTAAAGATGAGCGGTGTCCAACAGATATTTTGTTTGCCCATTCATAAGTTGAGACAAAATCGACAATATCAAACGATTGATCTGCATCGGATGTATAAGCAAGGAGAGATTGATAAGGATTATAAAGGGTATTATATGTTTGAAGTAAATGAAAACCAATATGGTCAGAAACTATATTTTGAAGATAGTTATTTGTATATGGAAAATCGCATGAAACGGCTATATGAAGATGCAAATAAGATTTATCATCAACTCGTGAATGGTACCAGTGATACAAAAAAGAAGTGGTGTGCAGAATTGCTAAAAACAGACTATCAGCTAATGTTATTATGTTCATTATATTGCGGAACAGCTTATCAACCATTTATGTCCGTTAAACAAATGGCTGCATGGTTAAATGAACAGATGGCGATGGATATTTATTGTGAGGTGCTATCATCTCAAGAGCATACACCTCTTTGTTCCATAGAAATTGTCAAAGAGTGGCTTAGCGAACCATTCAGTTGTCAACTATTTCAAAATCAGTATAGTGATTTTGAAACAACCAATAAAAAAGAGAACGGTTTATTGCAACTGTTGCCATATAGAATGAAGAAGCGAAAGTAAAGGCTGTCTCAACAAGTGCTTGAGTCAGTCTTTTTTGCTAATTGTTACGACAAAATGTTACACGTGAAACATGTCGAATATTCGTATCATGAAAATTTAACAATTGACATACCATTATGGGTATATTATTATATATAAAAATACCCTTATAGGTATATGGAGGCTAAAATGATGTTTTCTAACGTATTATCAACTGAAGCTCAACAAATGCTGCAGGAAAAGAAAAACTTAGTCGTTGTCGATGTAAGAGAAGCTGGCGAGGTGGCAGGCGGAACGATTCCAGGAGCGATTAATATTCCGTTAGGCCAAGTGTTAGCCCGAATGGATGAATTTCAGGCAGACAAAGAATATTTGATCATTTGTCGAAGCGGTAATCGCAGCTCTCTAGCTTGTGAATGGCTGTCCAGTAAAGGGTTCCAAGTGACAAATTTACTTGGCGGTATGATGAGTTGGGAAGGGCCAGTAGAATAATCAACAAGCGTTCTTCTGTATAGGAAGAACGCTTGTTTAATCGACTATTTTCTTAAATAATACCCAGCAATTCTTGCAGTTTATTCACTGTATAAGTAGGCTTGGCTTCCTCGACGTGTTTTCCATCTTTATGGTCGATCCAAACAGAATCCATTTTCATTCGTGTTGCCCCTAAAATATCCGTGCTTAAATTATCACCAACCATTACCACATCTTGCGGTGACAAGTCCATTAATCTTAAAGCATGTTCAAAAATAACAGGATCTGGCTTGCCGAATCCGACATTTCCGGAAATAACAATGTGTTCAAAATAAGGAACAAGTTCAGGAGTCATCGTTAATTTCTCTAATTGTAGAGATGGGGCACCATTTGTTAAAAGTAAGAGGCGATAACCTTTATCTTTTAATGTATCAAGTACTTGGAAAGTTTCCTCGTACACGAAAGGGGATTGTCGGCGAACTTCGCGGAATCGTTCTTTTGCCCAAGCAGCCGCTGTTTCAATTCCTAATTTCTTTAAACCGTTTTCCCACGATTTCAGTTGGTAGTCGCTAATTTGTTCGCCCATTTGCCTGAACTGATGATGATGAACATCCCCAAAGTTTCCCCAAAGTCCTTCAAATGGATTAATGCCAATTTGAACGGTGATTGGGAAAAAAGAATAGGTTTCGTATTGTTCTCGAGCTGCTGCTCTTACATGTTCTTCAATTGTTATTGCGTCAATGCCGTATTGTTCTGCTAACTCTTGGCATGTGATATCAAAAGCAGTTTGGATGCTTTTGCGGTCATTTAATAATGTGTCGTCTAAATCAAAAAATACAGCTTTTTTCATTCGATAAACTCCCTCATTTAATAGTGATGAGGAATGTATTCGACAAAACTAAACAAAATCCTTCTGAGATAAGAGGGAAAGTAAAGAGAGCATTAATTAAAAGAAGCTGCATTCTTTTTTCGTTTAAACCAGGCGAAGAAAGACGAAAGGTGGTAAACAGGTACTTCCCGTTTTACTTGCTTATTTTGCAGATTAGCTAACAACAGCCGATCGCGAATTTCGATGTCTTTATGTTCAATGCTTTCAATCTTTTCCCTCATCCATCGTTGGTATTGAGCTAGCTCTTTCACTAATTCCTTATTGACCTCGATTAATGTTTGCTGTTGCTCCTCAAGCTTGGCAATTTTGCTTAATAATGGCTCATCGTGTATGACAGGTTCATGATTTATTTGAGCAGGGAGGTCCTCCTGCTGCTGCTTGACAGCTAGTTCAATCGCTGCTTCCATAGACATGTTTTGATCTTGAACTGCTTTGAATATGCGTTGCATTGCAATAATATCTTTTTGATAAAAAACGCGGGAGTTATTGATGCCTCTATCAAAATGGTAGCCTGCTGCTTCTAGGGCCAGTGAATATTTGCGTAATGTGCTAGCTCCGACTCCAAGACTTTTGGCAACTTCTGAACTGAAATAAGCCTGTTCCATCTTTCATCCCTCCGCAGTAAGAGGATTATCCCATTAGAAAATCCCCTCCGTATTTTTTGCCATAGATAATAGATTCCATGCTTAATAGAAAGCTCCTTTCACTAGTTTTGTTGATTAGTTAATAGTTTTGTCGAGGAGGATGATTGAGGTAAAAAAAGAAGACGGCTGTAATTGCCAGTCTTCTTTTCGGGATTAAAAGTTTTTAGAAATATCGCTTAGGGCAGAACCAGCACTTTCATTTGCTTGCTCTCTAACAGATAGATCACCTAGGGAGACAATTCCAGCTAATTGTCCGTTCTCTACGACCGGCAATCGGCGGATCTGATGTTGAGCCATAAGAGCAGCAGCTTCCTCTAGAGAGGCATCTGGAGAAATGGATACGATATTATTGGACATCACCTCTGAAACTTTGCTATTTTGCTGGTTGGCTAATCCACGTACGACTAAATCGCGGTCAGTGACCATTCCAACGACTTGCCCATTATTTACTACTGGAATCGCACCGACATTTAAGGACTCCATTTTACTTGCGGCAGTTTCCATTGAATCTTGACTTGTACAGTAAGCTACATCTCTAGACATAATTTCACGTACTTTCATCTTGCACCTCCAAAAAGAATTCAAGCTTATTATGTGTAAAAATTAGAAGACTATACTTTTTGATTTTTACTTGTTGGCAATTGAAATTAACCAAACTGTTTAAATAAAATATAAAAAATTGAAACTTTTACCTAAATGGTGCGTATGAAAAATTGAGTAAGAAAGATGAGGTGATTAAATTGGGTTTCTTTAACCGGCTATTTAACCGCGGAAAAGCGGAAACTAAAGTAGAAGAACGGACAGTATTCAATTTACAAGTAGGCGACATTGTTACGTATGATCTGCAAGATTTTCAAGTGATTGGAAAACTGCATTATAATGATCATGGGTATACGTGGGCTGCGTATCAATTGCAAGGAGATGGAAAAGCGGTTTGGCTCAGCGTTGAGCTGGACGATGAACTGGAGCTTGGCATATATCAAACAGTGAAGTTGCCGTTAGAGTCACCGATTCCGAAAAAAGTCACTTATGAGGGGCGGCAGTACAGATTAGAGGAGAATGGCAAAGCTTATGTAACTGGAGAAGGTCGCAGTCAAAATGTGAATGGAAAAGAAATGAAGTATTATGACTTTGAAGACGCGTCTGAAGAACATTTCTTATCTGTGGAAGTTTGGGGCAGTGAAGTAGAAGTAAGTTATGGTTATGCCATTGATGAATATGAAATCAAAATTTTAGCGGGAAGTTGAGGAGGAGCAAGCATGTTTCAATTTTTTAAACGAGTAAAAACTTATGTAGGTTCTGAGTTAAATGCGGCACTTGATAAAGCGGAAGATCCGGTGAAAATGCTTGATCAATTTATGCGTGAAATGGAAGCTGATATTCGTGAAGCAGAAACAGCTGTCGCGAAGCAAATTGCTAATGAAAAAATGCTAAAGAAGAAATTTGACGATGCTGCCCAAATGGCGGAAAAGCGTCAGCAGCAAGCGATCGAGGCGCTAGAGGCAGGCAATGAGGATCTGGCTCGCCGGGCGCTTGAAGACAAAAAAGTTCATGAAGGCCAAGCGGAGGCGATGCGTTCAGCTTATGAGCAGGCAGCTACTGATGCGAAGGTGTTACGAGAGAAGCTAGATGAGATGAAGCGTGAGTATCAAGAGATGAAGTTGAAGAAGGATACATTAAAAGCAAGGGCAGAATCGGCGAAAACAAGAACGAAGATGAATCGTGCCATGTCTTCTGTTGGCAGCGATGAATCGAGACGCGGGTTTGAGCGGATGGAAGAGAAAGTGCTACAATATGAAGCGGAAGCGGAGACGTCGGAAGATTTGCGTTCTTCCTCACGAAGCCTTGATGAAGAACTAGAAGCGTTGAAAGCTAAAAGTGCTGTTGATGATGAGTTGGCTGCGTTAAAGAAAAAATTAGGGAAAGAATAATTTCTTTCCCGTTTTTATTGGAGTGTTTCTCATGAAGAAGCGAATGTGTTTAATTCCCGTTTTGTTGGCTGCTCTCATAGCGATCCTTTCCGGTTGCGGGAACGGCAAAGTGGAAGAATATATTTCTGAGCAGTATATGCTGATTGATGTCGTTCAAAGTCCGTCTTCTGACAAGGACAATTCCTATGTTTATCAAGCTGAAAATCAGTCAGTGCCTGATGTGGCAAAAGAGTTAATTGGGGTGGAAAAGCCGGAAGAGACGGGGAAGTATGTCAATGGTAAACAAGTCCTTATTTATGATCATCATTTAATCATCTTAACGAAAGATCCTGATAATGAAGCAGATACCTTGATTGAGGTTGCTACAGAAGGTTTTGTTCGAGATTATTACCGTCCAAGCTTTTTCCAAGGGATGCTGATAGGTCATGTGCTTACTAATATGTTCGGGAAAGATTGGGATCACAAACAGCGAAATCGTTGCGGTCCGACTCATAATGAAGATTGTTACGAGGGGTATGGCTCTTCGGGGGGCGGCTATTATGGCAATTGGGGCTCCAGTTCTTCTGGAAGAGGTTCGACGTTCCGAGGTGGTGGCCCTGGAGAAGGGAAATAATGAGATTATTTAGTAAAGGGGAAGAATAATGAATCCGTTTTTATTAACATTTCTTTACTTTGCCATTGCCATTGGTGTGGTAGTTGTAGGGTTGGTTTTATTTGAAATGATGACGAAAAAATATAAAGATTGGGAAGAGATTCGCGAAGGAAATGCGGCTGTCGCGCTGTCGATTGGTGGAAAAATTATAGGGATTTGTATCATTTTAATGTTCTCTATTTTTCATAATGACACGATTATCCAAACGGTGATTTGGGGAGCCTATGGCATTGCTTTGCAACTGATTGCTTATCTATTGTTTGACTTATTGACACGAGGCTTTTCAGTAGAAGAGCAACTGAAGAATCGCAATATCGCTGTAGGATTAATCTCTTTTTGTGTATCAGTTGGCTTTGCTTGTGTGGTCGGCGCTTCTATTAGTTAATAACAGCAAGAGGCAATGAAAAGGTGAGAGAAATGGTTGATGAACAACGATTAAGTCAGAGCAAGAGTATTTATTGGGCATCCGGAATTGTGTCTATTTGCGGCATTATCTTTGAAGTGCTATTCGGTGCTCTTGGCTCTTATATTTTAGGAGATGGGGTTAAGCAGTATACACTAACCATCTCTCTTTTTTTAACGGGTATGGGTATAGGGGCTTTTATTAGTGAAAAAATTACAAAAAAGCTTGTTTTATCATTCATTTGGATTGAGTATAGTATTGTATTAATAGGTGGTTTATCAGCCTTTTTGCTGTTTGGTGTAACCGCTTATTTACCGGAAGGCACAGATGCTCTCTTTCTTTATGGGATCACGCTGATTGTTGGAACATTGACAGGGGTCGAACTGCCAGTATTAATTCGTAAGGCGAATGAGATCGGCATTGCTTTACATAAAAGCACCGCAAAAGTATTATTTTCTGATTATGCCGGTGGGCTCATTGGCGGGTTATTGTTTTTATTTCTTCTCCGTCCTTATTTCGGGCTTGTGAAAACCGCTTTTATTGTAGCTGCTATTAATATTTTGACAGCGATTTGGATCACCGTTAAATTCCGGTGTGAACTAACAAAGTATACGGTTCATCTTGGAGCTGGAATCGTGTTTCTTTTAGTTATTATGGCTGGGATCTTATTTGGAGAAGAAGCAGCCTTTCATTTTGAACAGAAGTTGTATAAAGATCCTATCGTTTATTCAGAACAAACTGCCTATCAAAAGATTATCTTAACGAGAGAAGATGGAGATACGAGGCTTTATTTAGATGGACAGCTTCAATTTAGTTCAGCAGATGAGCATCGCTATCATGAAACATTAGTGCATCCTGTTATGGCAGCTGCTGAGCGAAAAGAGCGGATTTTAGTACTTGGTGGCGGAGATGGATTAGCTGTTCGAGAATTGCTGAAGTACAAGGAAGTATCTGATATTACGCTCGTTGATCTCGATCCTCAAATGGTAAAGTTAGCAGACGAGAATCATTTTTTAGTCGATTTAAATGAAGGTTCGCTTAAAAATAACCGAGTAAACATCGTGCATGAAGATGCCTTTCAATTTATGGAGCAAGCGAAAGGTTTTTATGATGTCATCATTGTTGATTTGCCCGATCCTAATAATGAATCTTTAAATAAATTGTACACGCTGGAGTTTTATTCATTGCTGCGCAATCATTTATCGCCTAGTGGTGCAATAGTCGTGCAAGCAACAAGTCCGGTATTTGCTCCTGAAGTATATTGGACGATTGATCGAACGATCGCTGCTGCAGGGTTACAAACGGAGAATTTGCATGTAGATATTCCAAGCTTTGGGGGATGGGGATTTGTTCTTGCTTCTCGAGAGTCGATCGACCTAAAAACGCTGGAGATTCATAGCAACACCCGTTATTTAACAACGGGTTTATTGCCATCATTGAGTTACTTTGGAAAAGATGAAGATGCACGAATAGAAGGGAAAGATGGAACGGTTCAACCCATAGAACCGAATACATTAATTCGTCCAAACTTAATTGAAGTATACGAAAAATCTTGGAAATATTATTAATGAAAGGAGGCTAGCTCGATACGAGACAGCCTCCTTCTTCGCTAATTGTTTGTTTCCATAGGAAGCAGTTTCCCAGGGTTTAAAATCTGATTCGGATCAAGCAGTTGTTTAATACCAGTCATAATTGATAAGGCTTCCCCATGTTCTTGTTGCTGGTATTTTATTTTTCCAATCCCGACTCCATGCTCCCCTGAACAGCTGCCGCCTAAGGAAAGGGCAAACTCAACAATTTCTTCGTTTAACAAATGAGTTTTTGTGACCTGTTCCAGAACTTCTGGATTGAATAAAGTGAGTGTATGGAAATTCCCATCGCCGATATGGCCGAGGACCGCTCCATCTAGTCCATGTTCATCAATTCGAGTTCGCGCATATTCCACCATTTCCGGAAGTTTAGAAATCGGCACGCATACATCGGTTCCGATTGTTTTCAGTTTTGGATCGCTATGTCGGAATGCATAAGAAAGATCATGCCGTGCTTTCCATAACTGTGATCTTTTTAAGCTGTCTTTTTCAAAAATAAATTCCTCACAATGTTGCTCTTCACAAAGCGCTTGTACAAATTCAGCATCCTCTTGATTGCCTGCTTCATTGCCGTGAAACTCTAAAAATAAAGAAGGTGTTTCTTTAAAGTTTGTGTCGCTATAATGGTTCACTTGGGAAATAGAACGTGCGTCAACAAGCTCCATGCGAGCGATTGGAATGCCTGCTCTTAAAATCGATACCGCTGTTTCTACACATTGCTTTACGGAAGAAAAGCAAGCGCGAGCCGCCATAATAGATTCCGGAATTCCATGCAGTTTTAATGTGATTTCTGTGAACAGACCAAGTGTTCCTTCTGAGCCTGCGAATAAGCTATTTAGATGGTAACCAGATGAAGATTTTTTGGCTAGACTGCCTGTATGCAGCACGCGCCCATCCGCTAGCACGACTTCAAGATCTAAAATTTGATCTTTCATTACACCATAGCGGACAGCTTGAGTGCCGCTTGCATTTGTCGCTGTCATTCCGCCAATGGTCGCATCCGCTCCGGGATCGACAGGGAAAAACAGTCCGTGTTTATTTAATTCCTGATTTAATTGCAGTCGAGTGATTCCAGGCTGTACTTTGACTATTAAATCTTCTGGCCGTAACTCGATGATGCGGTTCATTTGAGAAAAATCAACAGAAATCCCTTTGTGAATCGGGATGACATGACCTTCAAGGCTTGAACCAACGCCAAATGGAACGACCGGAATCCGCTTTTCATTGGCATAAACAAGCAAGCTTTGTACATCTTCTTTTGATGTGGGGAAAAAGACCACATCGGGAAGTGCAGGCTCAAAGTAAGATTCATCCTTACTATGATGTTCTAAAATCGTTTCATTGATCGACACCTTTTCTTTGCCGAATCTTTCTAGCAGTTCCTCATAAATATTCATAAAAATCACATGATTCCTTTCTATTTATGTATACAGAATATTTTATACAAATTGCGCCTTGAATTCTATGTAATTTGGCTAATTTCCCCTTTTTTCATTTCAATAAAACAAAAATTCTTTTAAACTAAAAAAAGGGAGGGGAGTGTTTTATGTTTAGTTCATCTAGTTATTTATCTGTATGGCAAGCACCGATGGCTGGTGTGACGACGCCAGAGTTAGTAGCCGCTGTTTCTAATGCAGGCGGTCTTGGGAATATCGGAGCTGGTTATTTATCGGGCGCACAGACAGAACAATTTATTCAGCAAGTAAAAAAGTTAACAGATGCTCCATTCGGCATCAATCTTTTCGTACCTGAGCCAATCGAAGAGGATACAGAAAGAGTAAAATATGCTCAAAGTCTGCTTATTTCTTATCGACAAGAGCTAGGGATGGAACGAGATACGTCAGAAAAGATAACCGTTCCGTCCACATACTTGGAGCAGCTTGAAGTAGTGTTAAAAGAAAGAGTACCGATTTGTTCTTTCACTTTCGGATTACCTGAAGAAGAAGTGATTCAACGTTTAAAAGCAAATAGAACAATTGTTATCGGAACGGCTACGACGGTAGAAGAAGCGATAGCTGTCGAGAAAGCAGGGATGGATGCAGTAGTTGTGCAAGGAAGCGAAGCAGGAGGGCATCGCGGGAGTTTTGAGAAACCAGAACGTTTAATCGGTTTGATGTCACTGTTGCCACAAGTTGTGCAGGAGGTGCAAATTCCTGTTATTGCAGCAGGTGGAATTATGAATAGTCAAGGGGTAGCAGCTGCTCTTTGTTTAGGAGCATCAGCGGTACAGATGGGGACTGCTTTTTTAGTTACGGAAGAAAGTGGCGCTCATCCGCTTCATAAGGAAGCGATTTTGACGGCGAGTGAAACAGACGCTGTACTGACAAAAGCTTTTTCAGGCAAATCGGCAAGAGGCATTACTAATCGATTTTTGCAAGAGATGCAGGCACACGAAGCGAAGTTGCCTCCTTACCCGGTTCAAAACACTTTGACTGCTGGAATTCGAAAACAAGCAGCCAAGCTCAATAAAGCCGATTATTTATCACTTTGGTCTGGACAAAGTCCGCGGTTAAGTAAACGGCAAACAGCTGAACAATTAATCAGACTCATAGAAAAAGAAGTAGGAGAAGTATTGCAAGGCAGTCTGCGCAAAATAAAGAGATAAATATAAAAAAGATCAACCTATTTGCTGGTTGATCTTTTTATCTATTTAATAAAATTGAATAAATTCGAAGGCTAAGTTTAAGAAGAAAATAGAGTGAAGAGCGGCGAAGATTAATCCTTGTTTATTTAACTTTTTCATTAGTACACGATCCATATCTATCACCTCGTTAATTGTTTGTAAACTGATTATACAATATTGTCACAGAAAGTTCAAAATATTTTTAATAAATTGTTACATTTTTTTTAGCGTTTATCTAGATGGGGTGAACGACCTCGTTCAATGAGTTGCATAAATAGAACAATGAGCCACGTCGTACTTGAAATGGTTCAAAATCTCGCTTCACAAAAAAGAAGGCATCCTAAGTGGATACCTTCTGCTGTCTTATAATATGGGTGAAAGCAATCTCGAGATGGATTCTTTAAACTTGATCACATTGGATCGGTTTTGATACTTTTCTTCTGTGAGCTCATAAGATAATTTCATGTCTTCTTCAAATATATGGGCCAATTTTTTGCCGGTGTCATAATCATAAATAAAAGCATTAACTTCAAAATTCAGTTTAAAACTGCGAACATCAATATTAGCTGTACCAACAGAACTAAGCTTTTCGTCAACGACGATTGTTTTTGCATGAATAAATCCATTATCATAAATATAAATTTTTGCTCCCGCTTTAATGAGTTCACCTGCATTGGAATAAGTAGCCCAATAAACGAACATATGGTCAGGTTTGTTCGGGATCATGATGCGAACATCAACTCCGCAAAGAGCCGCAATTCGTAGCGCGTCAAGCAAGCTGGCATCAGGAATAAAGTAAGGTGATTGAATATAAATCGATTTTTTGGCGGAAGAGATCATTTTAATATAGCCGCTTTTAATTTGCTCCCACTCTGAATCAGGGCCGCTTGTGACAACTTGCATCGATATATCGTTTTGGCTAGGGTGGTGAGGAAAGAGCCGGTCCGAATAGTCGATGTCATGGGTCTCAGATGCTTGATTCCAATCTAAAATAAAGCGCGTTTGAATGGAATGAACAGCGCTTCCTTCTATTCGCAAATGAGTGTCGCGCCAATAACCGAATTTTGGGTCTAAACCAAGATATTCATCGCCGACATTGAATCCGCCAACATAACCAATTTTTCCATCAATAATGACAAGCTTGCGGTGATTCCGATAATTTAAGCGTAAATTAATTAAAGGAACGCGGGAAGGGAAAAAGACTTCGACACATCCGCCGGCATCCATTAATGCTTGAAAATCTTTTTTACGAACGCCTCGTGACCCCATTTCGTCATATAGAATTTTTACTGCAACGCCTTGGCGAGCTTTCTCGATTAATAGTTTGAGGATTTCAGAACCGAGATTGTCGAGCCGTAAAATATAATACTGCAGATGAATATGATCCGTTGCTTGCTGCATATCATTCATTAAAGCGTTAAATTTTTCCCTTCCATCTGTATAGATCGTAATATCATTATCCTCTGTTAGAATCGCATCGTTATTTCTTAAAAACATGGATACTAAATCTTCATGTTCTTCGGTTTGAGGATTGCGAAAGTCAAATTGACCGAGATGAATCTCTTCCATTTGTCTCTTAATTGTTGTATCAATTCCGACTTTCTTTTTATCATCCCAATCAAATAGTCTCTGCCTGCTTAAATTTTGTCCAAAAATTAAATAAAGAATAAATCCGAGTATAGGTATGAAGAATAATACCATTAACCAAGCCCACGTAGCAGAGGCATCTTTTCTTTCTAGAAAAATAACAATAGAAGATAAAGCGATATTTAACAATAACAGAGCGGTTGCTAACCACCCCCATACATCCATGCCCATAATGGTATCCACCTTTTCAATCATAAATTTTAATGTCGGGTTTTGCCCAGCATAACATATCTTATTTTACCAATTTGCAAACCATTTTACTATGTAGAAAAGAGGAGATCCATATAGTTGAGAAAGAATAACGTTTTTCTAATAAAACCTACTTGACTTATAGGTATTTGTGGTATAGTCTTTTCAATAGACAAAAGGAGGAAGGTAAGAATGAGTTCGACCTTAATTATTTTAAATGTAACGGCTCTGCTTATATTAGTGGGCGTTTTATACTTTATGCAAAAAAAACATATCTCATTTTCTAAACGCGTTTTTATTGCATTAGGACTAGGGATTGCTTTTGGCTTCCTATTACAGCTACTATACGGTTTAGAGTCGAAGGTGCTACTTCAATCTACTGAATGGTTTAGTGTTATCGGCACGGGGTATGTGAAGTTACTTCAAATGGTCGTGATGCCGCTTGTGTTTATTTCCATTGTTTCTGCGTTTACAAAGCTGACGATTACCAATAATTTAGGAAAGATTGCTGCGCTAATTATTGGACTTTTAGTTGGAACAACAGCTATCGCAGCGGCTGTAGGAGTCGTCACTTCTTTGGGCTTTGGTTTAGAAGCTGTACAAATAGAAGGCGGCGAGGCAGAACAAGCCCGCGGTTTGGAAATTGAACAGAAGTATACAGAAATTGAAGGTCAGACATTTCCGCAAAAAATCGTGGAATTATTGCCAGCCAATCCATTCCTTGATTTTACTGGTCAAAGAGGAACATCGACGATTGCTGTTGTAATTTTTGCCGCTTTCGTTGGGATGGCTTACTTAGGAGTGAAAAGAAAAGAGCCAGAACAAGCGGATTTCTTCAAAAAAATGGTAGATGCTTTATATAGCATTGTGATGCGTATTGTAACAATTGTTCTTCGGTTAACACCGTATGGAATTTTAGCGATTATGGCTAAAACGGTAGCGATGAGTAATTTTTCAGAGATCGCTAAGCTTGGAGAATTCGTGCTTGCTTCTTACGTGGCATTAGCGATTGTATTTTTGATTCATTTAGTCATTTTAACATTTGTCGGGCTCAATCCGATGACATATGTGAAAAAGGCATTCCCTGTGTTGACGTTTGCTTTTACCTCTCGTTCAAGCGCAGGAACGCTGCCATTAAATATTCAAGCTCAGAAAAAAGCATTGGGTGTTCCTGAAGGGATTGCCAACTTTGCTGGATCATTTGGGTTATCCATTGGACAAAATGGCTGTGCCGGGGTGTATCCAGCTATGCTGGCAGTGATGATTGCTCCGACTGCAGGTATTGATCCGCTTTCACCATCTTTTATCGCAACCTTGATTGTTGTTGTAGCGATCAGCTCATTTGGGGTAGCGGGTGTAGGTGGAGGAGCGACATTCGCAGCCATTCTTGTTTTATCAACGATGAATCTTCCAGTCGCATTAGCTGGGTTATTGATTTCAGTAGAACCTCTTATTGACATGGCGCGTACAGCGGTCAATGTGAGCGGAAGCATGACAGCGGGTCTTGTAACGAGTCGTGTGACGAAAGAGTTAGATACAGATATATATAAACAGCCGCAAGATGAAACTATTTATAATTAAAAAAAGCCGGGAGACCGGCTTTTTTTGATCTATTTTTTAAAATTGGCTATTTTACATGAATAGGTCAAAAACAGTTGAAAGCAATGTTGTTGTTTCATCTAAAAAATTGAAACCTTTTGTTTAGTTTAAACGTAAAAAAGGGAACAATAGTTTTAAAGGAGTGTTGAAAAATGAGCAATAATCAACGGGTATTAAAAATAATTGATCGTCTATCTATGTTAGGGATAAAAGTGTCGAAAACGAAGTCCCGTCTAGAAGTATATCGTTCTTTAAAACAAGTGATTTACGTGAAGCCTTAAACGGAGAGCTGTTTTGAGTTTGTCCAGCTAAACAGCAAGTGCTCATCCTTAAAAGGAAAGGATGAGACCATCACTGATAACTATTCTATTGTTAAACTACACTTTGCTGTTTCTTTTTTTGAATCGACCGGTAAATAAAATAGCCGATGATAATAACAAGCCCTCCAACCGCTGTTAAAATACCAAAATTTTGTTCAATAAATGGTTTTGCTTGATCGCCAAGCCAAAAAATAATCATACCTTCAAGGAAGAAGCGAAGTCCGCGGCCTACTAACGACCAGATGACTAAGACGTTTAGTCGAATTCTAGCTACTCCTGAAAAGATCGTAAATACTTTGAATGGAATTGGTGTAAAGCCTGCAATTAAAATGGCAAGCGCCCCATATTTTTTAAAATAGTTTTCTACTTTAAGAATAGTTTCCTCAGAAATAAATGCTTTTAAAATGGGTCGTCCAAGCTTTCGGCCAATGACCCAGCCAAGAATAGCTCCGAGAACGGAAGCGATAGTTGTATACAAAGCAAATAATAAAGCGCGGTCTGGATCAGCAATCGCTAAGGGTAACAATATAACATCTGGCGGAATGGGAAAGAATGATGATTCAGTGAATGCGACAACAATCAATCCCCATACTCCATATTCTAATAACCACATTTCGAACTGATGAATTAAATCAGACATGTTCAAATAGTCTCCTTTAATTTTTAAAATCCACACATGAAATTATAGCATTATTTACTTAGTCACACTAGCTGGGAGCATAGAAACAAAAAAACAGCCCTACATAGGGGCTGATGTTTTATATGAGTGAATAAACGAGTCGATGTTTTTCTCTATTATATTTATGAGGCAGTTGTTAATACTATCTTCTTTTTCTTGGTGATACTGAATCAGGCGTTTTTTCCACTTGCTATATTCTACTTTATTATTAAGAATGTAGCTTAGTTGCGGTTCAATAGCTTGATACACGTTTAGTTCATAAATTAAGCGTTTATCTTTCAAATATTGAATATTGATTTCTTCTTGTCCCGGCAAGGCGCTTAAAATAAAAGTAGGCAGTGATTTCTCTAGTACTTCTGTGATCGTAATACCTCCGGGTTTAGTAATAATGGCGGCGGCTTCATTATAGTAACGATTCATTTGTTGGCGGCAGCTTGTATAGCCAATGGGCTCAATATGATCGTGATTTAATGATGAGATCCATTCATGCAGTTTATGATTGTTTCCGCATAACACTTTATAATAATATTGATTGCGCTCAGTCATGAGTTGGCTCAGTAGTGTTTGTACATTCCCAAGACCGCTATTTCCGCCAGCAATGAGAATATACTGTTTTTGGCATGATTCTTTACGTTCATAGAAAGAAGGGTGTACAGGAATCCCTGTGACGAATATTTGCTCTGTTTTCAATTGGAATTGCTCAACAAGCTGTTTTTTCGCTTCTTGATGTGGAACAAAATGATAATCAATATATTCTTTTCCCCACACATCATTAATGAAAAAGTCAGTGTAAACATTTATAACAGGCGTTGTTACTTTTCCTTGTCGCTTTAAATTATTTAGTAGCTTCGAAGGATAACAATGAGTGCAAATGATCAAATCAGGATTCTCTTCTTTGATAAAGTGGTTCATTCTCCATTCAAAATATTTATTCCACAAGACAATCGGGGACCAAGACGCTGAGTTTTGCTTATTTGTATACATAAACGAGTGATAAAATCGGCTGTAAGATGCGGGCTGTTTACTAATCCACTTCAAGTAGATGCCGGAAATGATGGATTCCAGCCCGCTATGAAAATGACTTAAAAGATCGACTGTTTGTACTTCTACATTATTTGCGATCGTTCTTGAATGGTCAATAATGGCTTCAGCCGCTTTATGGTGCCCAGAAGGCATACGAAATAAGGGAAGTAACAAAATCTTCATAAGATATAACTCCTTTAGCGCTGAGTATGAGTGGAACTTTTTTTTGATTGGAATGATTTGATCAGAAGATGGACCATAAATCCAATAAAGAAAACAGCTCCGGCTATAGTTAAATAGACAGGGTGAATATCGATATAAGAACTAATGACAAAACCGATCAGCATATAAATCAATACCCAAATTAATGAGCCAAAAACAGAAAGAACAATAAAAAATAAAAACGGAAACTTGGATATCCCTGCAAAATACGGATTGAATTGACGTATGCCAGGGATGAAAAACCCAACAACTAGCGAGTTCTTCATATCCCAATGAAGGATGAGTTTTTTTACCTTTCCATTGTTCATCCCTATATACTTGCCGTATCGATCAAGAAGAGGTTTACCGATTTTCCGGCCCAGAACATAACTAGTGATCATCCCCATAAACGCACCGCAACCAATCGACAGCCAAGCGGGTACAAAAGCAATTCCGCTTTGCTTAGCTAATAGACCAACATAGACAAACAGGCTCTCCTCTGGAACAGGTATTCCGACAATTCCGAAAAAACCGACAATAAATAAAAGGATATAGCCGTATTGTGATACGTATTCAAGTATTTGTGTTTCCATTTTACCCCTCACTTTTAACTGTCGTTTGAAGAAGGACAGGAATCGTCACGAATTGATATTCTTTAGATGCAGGGTCGGACAGAAAAAGCTCTAATGCTTCAATTGTATTTGCTGGTGCATGTAAATCAGCACCTAACGTAGTGCCACTGTCATGAAGAGTGATAATAGCTCCGCTTGAACAAGCGGATTGAATGCGCTTAGCCAATGTTTTTGGTTGAACCTTTTCTTTCCAATCGCCCGGGATCGCCGTCCACATGATCGTGCGCAATGGTTTTGATGCGGGTAAGGAAAATAAATTAAAATGCCCCCATGGCGGCCGATAATACTGAGTTGTTGCTCCTGTAATGGTTTCGACTGCCTCGACCGCTTTCCTTAGTTGCTTGCGAAACAAGAGGGGGGGAAGCAACCAATTAGATAAATGAATATAATTATGTACACCGACAGTATGCCCCCGTCGATGCATATCTTGAATGATTTCCGGATAAACACGCGCCTTAGCTCCTACGACAAAGAAAGTTGCTTTCACTTCGTATTTCTCAAGCAAATCCAAAAGCCTAGGCGTATATATAGGATCGGGTCCATCATCAAAGGTTAAGGCAACCATCTGACGCCCTTGACCGCGTTGATAAATACCTGTTCCTGTTAGACGAATAAATAGAGTTGGGCCCACTGTATAAAGCAATATAGCCCCGATAAGACAAAGAATAGCAATCATTTTTTGACTCCTTTTCTTTCATTGCGAAAGTCAAAGAATTTTTTTTATTTCTCGCTTATTAAATCATAGGGACAAAAGAATCACAAGAAAAAAAGAGTGGGATGTTGGAGGTGTTTTGAAAGAGGGGGGGCCCTGATACGTTTGAATGAGTGAACAAAAGAAAACATGTGACCTCTTGATCACATGTGGATATTAGTAAGTATTATGTGGTTTTCAAGATAATGCTTTTGATTCTGCCAATGGAAGCGAAGATGGTTTGGATAGTGAACCTTCACTTACTTGTGGTTTTCTTCGTACCTCCACATATTTAACTTGACGGTCTTCCATTTCTTTAATAAGGAATAAATAGCCGTTATATTCAATAATATCACCTTGAGCCGCTTCATAATTTTCGGTTAACATCCATCCGCCAATTGTATCAATGTCTTCATCTTGCATGTCGAGATTGAGGAGGTTGTTGATTTCAGAAATGAGTACTTTACCATCAACGATGAAATGAGAATCTGTTAGCTTTCGAATGAGAGGCACTTCATCGAGGTCAAATTCATCTTGAATTTCTCCTACGATCTCTTCAAGGATGTCTTCTATTGTGACTAACCCAGACGTTCCGCCATATTCATCCATTAAGATGGCCATATGGATTCTTTCTTTTTGCAGTTTCACGAGCAGTTCATGAATGGGAATAGAGTCAATTACTCGAATCGTTGGTCGCACGTATTGTTCCAGTTGAAGCTGTCCGGTTTCTTTGTTTTTGACATAATCGGTAAGAACTTCTTTAAAATTAATTAATCCAATAATATGATCCTTATCTCCATCAATAATTGGATAACGAGTAAATCTTTCTTCACAAACGATATTTATAAAGGAATCAATGGTTTCATCTTTAGAAAGAGTCACCATTTCTGTGCGCGGAACCATAATTTCCTTAGCAATTCGATCATCAAACTCAAAGATTTTATTGACGTATTTAAATTCAGAAGGGTTGATTTCTCCGCTTCTTAAGCTTTCTGATAAAATGATTCGCAGTTCTTCTTCAGAATGGGCAATGTCTCCTTCTGAAACCGGTTTTAAGCCGAACAGACCAGTTACGACGCGAGCAGAGCTGTTAAGCATCCAAATAAAAGGATACATCGCTTTATAAAAGAAGATTAACGGCTTTGCCACGGTTAAAGTCATAGTTTCCGCTTTTTGAATGGCTAATGTTTTGGGAGCCAGTTCCCCAACCACTACATGAAGAAAAGTAATGATTGTAAAGGCAACTCCAACAGATATAACGTGAGAGAGTGAGTTTGGAATATTTAGCATTTCCATGAGTGGATATAAGAGGCCAGCAACGACCGGTTCTCCAATCCAGCCAAGGGCTAAAGCAGTGATGGTAATACCGAGTTGACAAGCAGATAAATATTCATCAAGCCCCATGATCACCTGTTTAGCAGCTATGGCTCGCGGATGTCCTTCTTCGATTAGCTGGTTAATACGAGAACTGCGAACTTTGACAATAGCGAACTCAGAAACAACAAAAAACGCAGTTAAAGCAATAAGGATGACGACGAGCACCAGGTTAAATATGTCCAAGTAAATTCCCTATCTCATTAAAGCAATGAAATAGGAGTCACCTCCTGTAAAATAAAGTTACCTGATCGGGTAAATCCATCTTCATTTACTGTCCTTCTGTTCTTTGTTAAGAAGAGAAGGGTTATGGGAGAAGTTATATTGAACGATCACTGTCCCATCGAATCACCCCTTATCGCTTGTAAGCTTGATACTCTTTATTATATTAAAGACAGATTATTCAGTCAAATAGAGAATGCTATATTATATGATGGCTTGAAAGCTGATATGTTCTAAGGAAACGATCACATGAGCTGCTGTAAAAACCATGAAGCGATGGTGAAATAAATGATGAGCGATAAAATATCATTAATCGTTGTAATAAGCGGACCGGATGCTACAGCAGGGTCGATATTTAATTTATATAGGATCAAAGGAATCACTGTTCCAGCTAGTGTTCCAATAATTAATGTAAGCAGTAAAGAGGCGCCAACAACAATACCTAAAGTAGCACTACCTTGCCATAGTAGGGCAATAAAGAAAATAAGGACGCTGCAAATCGTTCCAATAATTAAACCAACGCCAAATTCCCTAGCAACAAGATTTAATACGGTTTTCATATCAATATCGCGTGAAGCAAGTCCTCGAACGACGACAGCCAGTGATTGAGTGCCGGTATTTCCCGTCATTCCTGCAATCATGGGCATGAAAAAGGTGAGTGCGACTACTTGCTGTAACGTTTCTTCATATCCCGAGATAATACTGCCTGATACAAGACCGATAAATAAAAGTAAAATCAGCCATGGAAGGCGGCGGAAAGCAGCCACTCCTGCTTTTGTGTCGAAATCAATGGATTTACCTGAAGCGGATAGTTTTTCAATATCTTCGTTGGCTTCTTGAATAACAACATCGAGAATATCATCAAACGTCACGATCCCGACTAACACGCCTTCTTCATCCACTACGGGAATAGCAAGAAAGTCGTACCGCTCAATGAGTCGCGCGATTT
This sequence comes from Bacillus sp. REN10, assembly GCF_016820555.1. GTDB lineage: Bacteria > Bacillota > Bacilli > Bacillales > Domibacillaceae > Bacillus_CE. Next base: position 21,949 of record NZ_JADHDW010000016.1, read on the forward strand.
CTTCCTGATCTGTATAGACAGAAACGGATATAACCCGAGCGTACATGATATCCTGCACTTTTTCATCAATATCGGCAATTAACAAGTCGCGGTAAGAAACAACGCCAACCAGTTTATTTTGGTCATTGGTTACGTATAAATAATTGATCGTTTCAGCGTATTCAGCAAAGGACTTCAGCTTATCTACAGCTTCGCGAACTGTAAAATAGTCCTTGATCCAGACAAAACGGTTTGTCATTAAGCGACCAGCTGTTTCAGGTGGATAAGTCATCATATTTTCGATGATGGTTGATTCTTCTTTTTTCATTCCGGCAAGAAATGTTTTAATATTTTCTGGGGACATATCATCAAGCAGGGAAGCCAAGTCATCATTGTCCATATCATCTAGAATTTTTCGAGAACGCTCTTTCCCTACTTTTTTTAGTACAGCTAGCTGATCCTCATTGTCTAGCTCCTGAATCATATCGGTTAAAACCGGTATGCTAAGCTGCAGCAAGAAACGAGTTTGATGTTTTTCAGGCAAGCTTGTATATATCGTTGCCATATCGTATGGGTGCAATTCATCTAATAACTTTTGTAACTCGATTTTTTTCCCGTCTTTCAAAGCTTTTATAATGAGTAAAGTCATTTGATCTTCAGTTAAGTTTTGCATCATCTGAATCCCCTCCTTGGTGAAAACAGCAAATCAGTACTATTATAAAACGAAAATGTAAAAAAAGTGAAAAAGAATATGAAAATAATCTGATTTTTAGATTCGTGTTTTCGATTTAATTTGCTAAAATAGATAGTATAACAAAATGATGTGGGGACCGTCATGTAATTTGGGATGATGCGGAGGTAATGATATATATGAAAAGCCACGGGAATATGAAAGAGTTGATCTACGTTCACTTAAATACATCGCATCAGTATACAATTTCTTACGGGATTGATTTTATTGAATTTGCGCGTAGTCTTCCAAGGGAGCTAAATCACCTTCTTCTATTAAAACATCGCTTTGATGGAGCGGATTTTAATATGCACTCGAGGTTTGATTTTGTAGAGGCAGAGGATGTAAGCAAACTATTAAAAGAGCCTATTGCAGAATACGGTGATTTTTGTTGGGTGGACTTTGAAGAAATAGATGGGCTGAACGATTTAGAAGGTCAGGAAATTGCTGAGTTGCTTTATTTAGGTCATTGTAAGGATCATCTGCGTGTGCCCTTTTATAGTAAATTAGATAATCGTTATGTGTACCTTTCTCATGATGACGAGTGGTTTAATAAAACATATTATCGGAATATGTCAGACTTTTATTTTATGCTTGGCCGAGCGATTGCTTTAAAACTAGGTCATTTTAGAAGTGAACGTTCGTTCTTTGCTTTAAGAAAAGGTACTCCCTTTCCTCCTATTCCAAAAGAAATGATCGCCTCCTTTGGAGAGAAAATGAAAGAAGGAATGGTTGTATCGTTAGCAAAGACGATTCAAAGTCGGACAAAAATTGATATTCCAGTGTGGGTCGTTGGCGACTACATTAATATGGATGAGATGTTTGACGATTATAAAGTTAACTTTCGAAATGGGCCTGATGGTCATTTTGAATTCGATAAAAAAGCACATGAGTGGAGCGTTTATTTTTAACGTAATCCGAGAGAATTCCCTTCCTCAAGGAGCGGAAGGGAGGGGAGGCATGTCGGTTCGGCATAGCCGAAAAGCGTTTGGTATAATTTCTATGGACGCAGACAGGGAATGTAGCCATTTCTAAACAAATCCCCGGATCACTTAGGATCCGGGGATTTGTTTATGCGCTTTTATTCAATTTATCCACAATAGCTGTAATCGCACCGTCTCCAGTGACATTACAAGCTGTACCAAAGCTATCTTGAGCAAGATACAAAGCAATCATTAAAGAAATCATCGTTGAATCAAAGCCAAGCATTGTACCAAGCAGTCCAGTAGCAGCCATAACAGCACCGCCTGGAACACCAGGAGCAGCAATCATTGTAATACCTAGCATTAAAATGAAAGGAAACATACTTCCGAATGTATATGCTTGTCCTTGAATGAGCATAACAGCCATGGCGCAACTAACAAGAGTAATCGTGCTTCCAGACAGATGGATGGTCGCTAATAACGGAACAGAAAAGTCTGAGATTCGCTCCTTCACCCCAAGTTTTTTCGAGCGATCGAGTGTAACTGGGATGGTGGAAGCGGAAGATTGCGTTCCTAGTGCCGTAAAATAAGCAGGAGCCATCGTTTTAACCATTTTGAACGGGTTTTGCTTTCTTAATGTACCGGCAACAGAGTATTGAGCGAATAAATAAATGATATGAAGAATAATAATCATCATAAATACTTTTGCGAAGACGCTCATAATCGCACTTACTTGTCCGCCTTGTGTCATATTAGCGAAGATACCAAAAATATGAATAGGTAAGAGTGGAATAATGACTTTTTCAATGACTAATTCCACAATGGAGCGAAACTCATTCATCATTTGTTCTAATGTATTACCTTTTATAGTTGCTATACCAAGTCCCAGTAGAAAAGCGAGTAAAAGAGCAGTCATAATATCCATAACAGGAGGCATTTCTACGACGAAATAACTTTCCAGTAAGGCTTTTGATGGATCATCAAAGGCTTTTGATGCTTGATTGGCCAAAATCATAGGATAGATCGTTTGAGCTGTGAAAAAGGCAAGTAATCCAGCTCCAATCGTTGAAATATAAGCAATAGTTGTTGTCATTCCTAGTAATTTACCAGCACCTTTACCGATTGCCCCGATTCCTGGTGCGATAAAACCGATGATAATGAGTGGAATAACGAAGTTCAAGAAGTTACCGAATAACCCGTTGAACGTAGCGAACACTCTTATTAACCAGTCAGGAGCTAAGGTGCCTGTAATGATACCTGCCGTGATGGCTAAAATAATTTGAGGCAGTAAACCAAAACGTTTCATGTTGTGTCCTCCCGAAGAATACATTTGTTTTTTATAAGTGGATTATACATGTGTTTGGAAAGAATGTTAATAGGTGAAAAATATAAAAGATAATTCAGAAAAATACGGTGTATGCTTGCTAGCTTATCGTTTTTGAAATGAATAGGAAGATAATCGAGAGAATAGTATTAGGGAATTATTGTTTTTCTTTAATGAAAGCATGGTAAAATAGAAGATAAGGCAGTTCTTTTATATATTTATCAGGAGGTTACTATGACAACAAAACTATGTTTATTATATGGGGGCAAATCTGCTGAGCATCAAGTATCGCTGCATACAGCAAAAGCGGTAATAAGTGCCCTCGACTTAAATAAATTTGATATTTACCCAATATATATTACGATCGACGGTAATTGGATTGAAGGAGAGCCGTTAACAGCGCCAGTGGAGGATATTGCTGATCTACAGTTCTCTAAGGGAGAGGTATCCGCTGTGGCAGCAGAAAGTCTTTCTTCAGGGAAATACGACGTAATCTTTCCACTTTTGCATGGACCAAACGGCGAGGATGGAACGATACAGGGCTTGCTTGAAGTGATGAACCTTCCTTACGTTGGGAATGGTGTATTATCTTCTTCGGCAGGGATGGATAAAGTGATTATGAAAAACATCTTTGCACAAGCAGGGCTTCCGCAAGTCAAGTATGTATGGTTTATTCGTAAAGCATGGCAACAGAATAAAGAGGCTGCTTATGAGAAAGTCGAGCAAGAACTTGGTTACCCATGCTTTGTAAAACCGGCTAATTTAGGATCAAGTGTTGGAATTAGCAAATGCACCAATCGTGATGAGCTCGATCAAGCTTTTGAGGAAGCGTTCCAATTTGACCGCAAAATTATTATTGAGGAAGGCGTCACAGCTCGCGAGGTGGAAGTAGGAGTACTCGGTAATGATGATCCTCAATGCTCAGTGATCGGAGAAATTGTGCCGAAAAAAGATTTCTATGATTACAAGGCGAAATATGAAGATGGAAATACAGCTTTAATTATTCCGGCTGAAATGCCTGAAGCGACTCAAAAACAAATGAAAGAGATGGCGATCACTTCCTTCCATTCCTTGGATTGTTCTGGTCTTGTTAGGGCAGACTTTTTCTTAAAGGAGAATGGTGAATTGCTCATCAATGAAGTCAATACAATGCCAGGTTTTACTCCATTTAGTATGTTTCCGCTGTTATGGAAACATACAGGTGTGGAGTACCCTCAGCTGATCGAAAAATTAATTGAACTAGCGATTGAACGACATACAGAGAAACAACAAATTAAATATACTTTTTAAAGGTGGACATTCATTTCATGATTCGAAAGACCATAGAGCAACTGTTAAATATGATGAAAGTGGAAAATGACCCTATATTTTTTAGAGATCGAGTGATTGAAGGTGTGACCATTGACTCAAGAAAGGCAACGAATGGTCAGTTGTTTATACCATTCAAAGGTGAGCACACAGACGGTCACATCTATGTAAGGCAGGCCATTGAACAAGGAGCAGGTGCAGCTTTGTGGCAAAAAGATGTACCTAATCCGCCTGAAGATTTACCTATTCTGATTGTAGAAGATACGCTCATCGCTCTTCAACAGCTAGCGAAAGCGTACCGTAATGAACTTTCCGTTAAAGTCGTGGGCGTGACAGGAAGCAATGGGAAAACGACAACAAAGGATATGGTGACGAGCCTGTTGTCATTAAAGTATAAAGTGCAAAAAACAGAAGGCAATTACAACAATCATATTGGTCTTCCTTTAACGATTTTGTCCTTGTGTTCAGAAACAGAAGTGGCCGTTTTAGAGATGGGAATGAGCGGCAAAGGTGAAATAGACTTATTAACGAAATTAGCTTCTCCGGATGTTGCTGTCATTACAAATATTGGCGAGTCTCATTTGCAAGATCTTGGTTCAAGAGAAGCCATTTCTGAAGCTAAAATGGAGATTATTAACGGGTTATCTGAAGAGGGATGTCTCATTTACCAAGGTGATGAACCGCTATTAAGAGAGCGTGTGGAGAACATGGAGACGCTTCAAGCGAAGACATTCGGTTTTGAGGAAAATAATGATTTATATCCGTTGACAGTTGAAGCGTTACAAACGGGGAGCCGCTTTACGGTTAATGCAGTTCCGGGTATCGATTTTACTTTGCCAGTTCTCGGTCGTCATAATGTATCGAACGCGATGGCTGCGATGCTAGTGGCTCACGAAATGGGCATTGAGTATAAAGAGATGAAAGCTGGTTTAGCATCCGTTGAATTAACAAAGATGCGGATGGAATGGGTAGAAGGTGTTCGTGGAGTAAAAATCATTAATGATACGTATAATGCCAGTCCTACTTCCATGAAGGCTGCTATTGAATTAACAGCGCAAATGCCTGGATTTGAAAAGAAAATATTAGTTCTTGGGGATATGCTAGAACTTGGTTTAGATGAGGAGCTTTTTCACTATCAAGTGGGACAAACGATAAATGGAGAGGCTATCAATTATCTTTTCACTTTTGGACGGCTCGGTCAATTTATCGCCGCTGGTGCAAAGAATTCGCTCGGCGAAGATCGTATCTTTGCTTTTACTGACAAGCAAGAATTGCTGGAGAAATTATCCTCTATTCTTACTGGCGGAGAATTAATTACCATCAAGGCCTCAAGAGGAATGAGACTAGAGGAAATTGTTCAAGCTTTAGCTAGTGAGTGAATGGAAAAACATCGAGGTGAAAAAGTTTCCTCGATGTTTTTCATTCATCCATTTCAATGGACACTCCCCGCGCTTGATGAAGCAGCATGACATGAATAATAGCTAATGATTTATCCACACTAACGATGAATGAGTAAAAAGAACAGGTGAGAGTATGATCGGTTGTTTATGTATTCATGGCTTTACCGGTGCTCCTTATGAAGTAGAACCGCTTGCGGAATATTTAAAAGAGAAAACAGATTGGAAAGTAGTAGTGCCTACTTTACCTGGGCATGGGGAGAAGCTGAGCTTAAAAGGTGTGACGTATCAGCAGTGGCTTGAACATGCAGAAAAAGAGCTCCAACTGCTATTGTCTGAATGTGAGCATGTATACATGATTGGTTTTTCGATGGGCGGGATGATTGCTTTGTATTTAGCAGAAAAATATCCGGTAGAAAAACTTATATTATTGAGTGCGGCTGCCAAATATATTAATGTTGGACAGTTGTTTACAGATATACGCGAAATGCTAAAAGACGCCCGATCGGGACAACTTTTCGAAAATGAATTGTTTGTACGTTATAAAGACAAAGTGTTGTCTACACCATTATCAGCTACGCAGCAATTTAGAAAAATGGTGAAGCAGATTACACCGCTGATTGAAAAAATTAATATTCCTACCTTCATCGCACAAGGCCTGGCTGATGGCATTGTACCCCCAAAAAGTGCTGATTTTATTTATCAAAAGATTTCTTCTAAGGAAAAAGAGCTTTACTATTCAAAGGAAGCGAAGCATCATATTTGCCACACAGGCGATAAAGAAGAATTGTTTAATAAGATCTTTACTTTTTTAAATAGAAGTAGTAAAGTTATTTAAATATCCATTGAATTTGAATAATGCAGATGGTATGATAACAATAACTTTTACTCTTCTTGTGAAGAGTATTTTTTGTGTGATACGGTAGCTGAAATAGAAGGAGAAGAAAACTATTGACGAAATTTAAAGATTTGAATTTAAGTGAAGCCACTTTAAAAGCTATTGATAAAATGGGGTTTGAGGAAGCAACACCCATCCAAGCAGCAACAATTCCAGTAGGACTTGAAGGCAGAGATATTATCGGTCAGGCGCAAACAGGTACAGGTAAAACAACGGCTTTCGGTATTCCGATGATCGAAAAAATTGATACGCATGATCACTCTATTCAAGGGTTGATTATTGCTCCTACACGCGAACTAGCGATCCAAGTGTCTGAAGAACTATACAAGATCGGCGGAGGTAAACGAGTAGGTATTTTAGCGGTTTACGGCGGACAAGACATTCAACGTCAAATCCGCGCGTTGAAAAAACGCCCACACATCATTGTAGGTACACCTGGACGGATTTTAGATCATATTAATCGCAAGACGTTAAAGTTAGATCAGCTGCAAACTCTTGTATTAGATGAAGCGGATGAAATGTTAAATATGGGCTTTATTCAAGATATTGAAGCTATTCTTTCTCACGTGCCAGCTGAACGTCAAACATTGTTGTTTTCAGCAACAATGCCTAAGCAAATTCGTGCGATAGCTGAAAGATTTATGAATGAACCTGAAACGATTCGTGTGAAAATGAAAGAAATGACGGTTTCAAACATTGATCAATATTTTGTGAAAGTGCAGCAGCGTGATAAATTTGATGTGCTTTCTCGTTTGATTGATGTTCATTCTCCGGAACTTGCCATCATTTTCGGAAGAACAAAGCGACGCGTAGATGAATTGGCTAATGCTTTAAGCCTTCGTGGTTATCAAGCAGAAGGCATTCATGGTGATTTAAGCCAAGCGAAGCGTTTAACTGTGCTGAAACGTTTTAAAGAAGGGAAAATCGATGTTCTTGTAGCGACAGATGTAGCGGCTCGTGGTTTAGATATTTCTGGCGTGACACATGTATATAACTATGATATCCCTCAAGATCCAGAAAGCTATGTACACCGCATTGGCCGTACAGGACGTGCTGGAAAAGAAGGAATGGCCGTTACTTTTGTTGAGCCAAGAGAAATGAGCTATTTAAAAGAAGTAGAAAGAACAACAAAGAAACGCATGACACCAATGAGTGCGCCTACATGGGATGATGCACTGATCGGTCAGCAACGTGCAGCCGTAACTGAATTGGAAGACAGCGTTGCGAAAAATGATCTTTCTCAATACAAAACATTTGCTCGAGAGTTGCTTGATCAATATGAGGCAGAGGAATTAGTAGCAGCTGCATTGAAATTGATTACGAAAGAGCCAGATCGCACACCTGTGCGTATCTCAAGTGAAGCATCTCTTCCGCAAAAGAGAGATAGCTTCCGCTCTAAAAATGGAAACAGCAGAAAGAACAACAACCGTCAAGGAAACCGTTCTTACAATAGAGACCGCAAAAATACAAGAAGAAAATACTCTTCGCAATAAATTCGAAAAAAGCACAGGATTCTCCTGTGCTTTTTTTACCATAAATGAAACTTTTAGTTCATCCTAAACGTTAAACAGTAAAAAAGTAAAAAGGTCGTGAGCATCCAATGATAGAACCGAGAAAGAGAATTTCGAAAAAAGCTCTGACAGTATGGAGAATATCGGGGATGATTAGTACCGTCATTGTTTGGTTATTATTGATTGGAGGCGGAGTATTCACCCTTATAAAAGATGGACCGTTATGGGTGATAGGTATATTAGCTTTAACGGGAATACTGATAGTCTATTTTTTTGTTTACCTTTTACCAAAACTGCGATGGAACCGTTGGCGATATGAGGTGAGAGAACAGGAAATTGAATTGCAGCATGGAGTCATTATTACTCGGCGGACGTTAATTCCGATGATTCGTGTACAACATGTCGATACAGAGCAAGGACCTCTTTTAAGAAGATATGGTTTAGCTGCTATTCAGGTTTCAACAGCTGCCACTATTCATGAAATTCCTGCCGTTGAGATGGAGGAAGCGGAAGAAATGCGGAAGATGATTTCTGCTTTAGCAAGGGTGGCGACAGAAGATGTTTAAGCCGAAACGACTGCATCCGATCGCGGCTGTATCGAATGTTTTACAGGAGTTGAAAAACCTGATTTTTCCGCTGGTTTTGGTTTTCTTTGTAAATAATAAAGAAAAAGTGGATGTTTGGGATTACTTGCCGATGATCGGTATGGGTGTTTTAATTTTGTTTTTACTGATAAGCGGAGTCGTTAAATGGATCCGTTTTACTTATTGGGTAGAAGAAAGCGAATTAAGAATCGAGCATGGTCTTTTTGTCAAAAAGAAGCGGTATATACCAATAGAACGCATTCAAAGTATAGATGTTTCAGAAGGGCTTTTACAGCAAATGTTTAGTTTAGTAAAGGTCAAAATTGAAACGGCTGGTTCTAGCGATCCGATGAAGTCTGAAGCTGAACTGACAGCTATTACGAAAGAAGAGGCTGATGCACTGAAAGAGATGATTAGCCGTGAAAAAAACAGGTTCAGTGAAGAAATGGAACAAATGGATGGCAACGAGGAAGCAAAGGAAACGGCCACAGTCATTTACAAAGCGAAATTATCAGAGCTATTGTTATTAGCAGCGACATCGGGCGGTATAGGGGTAGTGATTTCTGCCGTCATCGCTTTTTTATCTCAATTTGATGAACTCATCCCTTATGAAAAAGTATTTCTAGAAGTTTCCCGCTTTATTGAATACGGTGTGATTATCGTTTCGCTTGTTGTCTTTATTATTTTATGTATTGCGTGGATTATTTCTGTTGTTTTAACTTTGTTGAAGTACCATGATTTTACGTTAGAGATGAATGATGAACATCTAGTGATTCGAAGAGGGTTGCTAGAGAAAAGACAAATAATGCTTCCCTTTAGCAGGATTCAAGGTATGACCATTGTAGAAAATCCGCTTCGTCAGATTGCTGGTTACTGCTCTGTTCAGCTAGAGAGTGCCGGGGGAGCAGATCCTTCTGAGAGAGGTGCGAGCAATGTAATGTTGCCGATGATCAAAAAAGAATCGGCTCTTACTTTACTGAAAGAAGTTTTCCCGGATTATTCTTTTCCTAAGGAGTTTCATTCAGTGCCTAAAAAAGCTATGAGAAGGTATATTTTCAGAAAAATATATTATGTAATCATTCCGGTTGTTGGGATTAGTTGGTATTTGTGGCCGAGTGGTTTGTGGTCTTTCGTCCTATTATTGCTTGCTGCTGTTTATGGGATCAGCTGTTATCGGTCAGCTGGCTGGATAGTAATAGACGACCAGTTAACGATTCGCTATCGGCGCTTAGATCGCTGCACAGTCATGATGAAGAAATCGCATATACAATCGGTAGAGCTTACGCAAGCTCCTTGGCAAAAAAAGAAGGGATTGGCTTCATTTTCTGCTGTGATTAAAAGCGGAGCAGCAGGAAAGAAAGCGAAGGTGATTGATGCATCTTTAACAGATGCGTCTTGTGTGTATCGGTGGTACGAAAGAGAAGATCAACACGAAATGCAGGTGAAGCAATGATACAAGGAATTGGTATGGATATTGTGGAGATTGTGCGAATTCGAAAGCTTATCGAGAGGCAGCCAAAATTTCTTCAGCGTATATTAACGGCGGCTGAACAGGAAGTGTTTCACAATCGGAGTGGTCAACGTCAATTTGAATACGCCGCTGGCCGCTTTGCTGCTAAAGAGGCTTTTGCTAAGGCATATGGGACTGGTATTGGTAAAGAACTGTCTTTTCAAGAGATTGAAACGGCTACTGACCACCGAGGAAAGCCTTATATAAAGGCACCTATTTCTGAAGGTGTCCATCTATCTATTAGCCACAGCAAAGAATATGCTGCTGCCCAAGTCATTATTGAAAAACTGCGTTAAACAATCAAGTTGAATCCGCCTATGTTGATTTCTGTTCCTTTGTCCTATTGAAACATAAACAATTTCACTTCCTTTTGCAACAATCATAATCTGAATGGTTGTCTCATATATTTTAGTGCGAAAGGGGTTGTGAAGCGATGAAGAATAGAAGGCTAGTTTGGCTTATGTGTTTGTGTGCTTTAGTCATTCTTTCGGCCTGTGGGGCAAAATCAAAAGAGGAGGTAACGGCAGATTTAAGTGAAAAAGCAGAAGAAGTGATTGGTTATAAAGCGAAAGCGAAGATGACTTTGCAAGCGGGGGAAGAAAAACAGATTTACAATGTAGATGTTTGGAATCGGGAACACCAGTTTTATAGAGTGGCATTATCGACTGATAAAAAAGATCAGAATCAAATGATTTTAAAAAATGAAACGGGCGTTTATGTGTTAACTCCAGCACTGAATAAAAGCTTCAAATTTCAAAGTGATTGGCCGAGAAATAGCAGCCAAGCTTATTTGTACGAGTCCTTAGTAAAAGATATCTTGGCTGATAAAGAGGCTTCATTTAAAGAAACAGATCAGCATTTCGTCTTTGAAACAAAAACTAGATACCCGAATAGTCATATGTTACCGTTCCAAGAAATCAGATTTAAAAAGAAAGATTTAACTCCAGTCTCGGTCAAAGTGATGGATCCTGATCATAAGCCGCTTGTAACAGTGGAGTTTTCCAAAATGGAATTTGATGCAAAAATCGATAAAGAGTCCTTTGATGTAAAGAAGAATATGACAGGCGCGCAATTAGAAATGCCAGTGATGGCTCAGCCGGAGGACAAAGAGTTGGCCGTTCGATACCCTGATACAAAAATGACAGGAAGTAGCTTATCAGAAGAAAATGAGATTATAACAGCCAATGGTACAAGAGTGGTTCTGACGTATGGGGGAGATAAATCGTTCACCATTGTTCAAGAAAAGGCAGAAGTTCTTCCAGCTGCTTCTATGCAGGTTCATGAAGTGAGCGGGGAAATAGCGGATCTCGGAGGTTCTTTCGGTGTGATATCGGAGCATTCTCTTTCTTGGTCGCATGAAGGTGTGGACTTTATGATAGCTTCTAAAGATCTTTCTAAAGCTGAAATGATTGAAGTGGCGCGTTCTATGAAAGTAGCGATGGAGAAATAAATAGTGTAACGAGTGCTGCGGAGGTATAGAAAGTTATTTGAGTGAAGGAACGGAGTCAGCGTTCCTTTTTTCTTTGTCCGAGTGAACTTGTCGTGTCTAAACAGTCGTCTCCGCTTTTCGTTGTTGTCCAGCTGCAGGCACCAGCGACTAGTGAACTTCCACGAACCTCCTTACGATAAGTCAACATCGATTCACTGACGTTCATCGTGTTTCCTTTATCTCATACGGCTCGCTCCAGTTCATACGTCGCTAAAAGGTGCCTTCCGCTTTTCGTTGTTGACATGGGTGGGTTTATGTTTAAAATTAGGGATTGTATGGAATTGTGAACAAACATGGGAAAGAAGGAGACAGCTAGTGGGGACAGATAGGGGTTTTTATCGAGATACTTGGGCAGAAATAAATTTGGATCATATTGACTATAATGTAAAAGAGACGTTAAAGTTACTTCCTGCTGATGAACGGTTATTCGCGGTTGTGAAGGCCAATGCATATGGCCATGGAGATGTACCGGTAGCTGAGGCAGCGATTCGAGCAGGAGCTCACGGTTTGGCAGTGGCTTTTTTAGACGAGGCTTTATCTTTAACAAAATCAAAGATGGAAGTGCCGATTTTAGTGTTGGGGGCTAGCCGGCCAACGGATGCCGCTTTGGCAGCTGAACATCATATTTCAGTAACGGTTTATCAGCTGGAATGGCTGCAAGAAGCAGAGAAGCACCTCTCTAATGATCAAATATTACATGTTCATATTAAATGTGATACAGGTATGGGGAGATTAGGGGTGAAAACAGTCGAGGAGTTGCAGGAGATCGTCTCTTTCATTCGCCAATCGTCTAAATTTATATTTGAAGGTATGTTTACGCATTTCGCAACAGCTGATGAGTTGGATACAACCTATTTTGAGCAACAATTGGCTCAGTTTAATATTATGGTTGAATCGTTAGATGACAAGCCGCCTTATATTCACTGCGCCAACAGTGCTACGACGTTACGGCATGAAAAAGCCTATTTTAATACGGTTCGCTTAGGGATTTCTATGTATGGACTAGCACCTTCTAAAGAGATGAAATCCATTTTGCCGTTTCCTTTAAAGCAAGCTTTTTCTCTTCATACTAAAATTGTTAATGTTAAAAAAATCCAAAAAGGTGAAAAAGTCAGCTACGGTGCTACGTATGAAGCACAAGAGGAAGAATGGATTGCTACTTTACCGATCGGTTATGCAGATGGTTGGATCAGGAAACTGCAAGGTCAGCATGTACTGGTGGAAGGAGAGCGGGCTCCGATTGTCGGACGAGTGTGTATGGATCAATGTATGATTCGCTTATCTAGTGAAAAGCCTATAGGTACAGTCGTGACTTTAATTGGCAGACAAGGAAATGAAGAAATTTCCATGGATGAAGTTGCTGACCAATTGGAGACAATTAATTATGAAGTGCCTTGCGTGATTACTGCGCGTGTTCCAAGGGTGTATCGACAACAGGGGAAAATTGTTCAAGTTATTAATCCGCTAATTGGATAATATTCTGTATGGATTTAATGGAATGATTGATAAATTTCGAAAAATTTCTGCAATTGTTTTAAGAAATTAGCAGGAATTTGGATTTCATCTTCCATCGAGGGTGAAAAGATGTTATTATAAAGTTGGCAGTTAAGGAGACGGGTGTAGTGATTGGTGGAGGTGTAGTTCGTGTCTGAATCTAGCGCAACAACAGAGGTGTTTATTCGCTTACCGCAGCAATTTGTGAAAGAATTAGACAGTTTTGCAGAACAAGAAAATATTAACCGCAGTGAATTTATCTACAGAGCAACCAAAATGTATCTTCGTGAGAGAAAGAAGCGTCAGATTACAGAATCAATGAGACGCGGTTACATGGAAATGGCGAAGATCAATTTAGCTATTGCCTCTGAAGCGATGCAAGCGGAGTATGAAGCAGGTAATACTGTAGAACGTTTAGTAAGTGGAGGATAATCCGTGTGATAGTTAAACGTGGTGACGTATATTTCGCAGACCTGTCCCCTGTTGTCGGTTCAGAGCAAGGCGGAATGCGGCCTGTGCTAGTGGTTCAAAACGACATTGGGAATCGGTTTAGTCCCACTATTATTGTTGCTGCTATAACAGCACAAATTCAAAAAGCTAAGTTGCCTACACATGTTGAAATTGACGCAAAGCGTTATGGTTTTGAACGAGATTCCGTTATTCTCCTTGAACAGATTCGAACAATTGATAAACAAAGGTTAACGGACAAAATCACTCAGCTTGATGAAGAAATGATGGAAAAAGTAGATGATGCCTTGCAAATTAGCTTAGGCCTTATTCAATTTTAGAAAGACGTTTACTAGAACAATCTAGTAGACGTCTTTTTTTTATGGGTCTTGTTAAACAATAGTGTTGGTGTGAATAATTTTTGATTCATTCGTTCAAAATAGCCATTTTGTATGCTTGAACAGAGCTGTTCCCATAGATGATGCCAGTTAGAAAGAGGGATTCTGCTTTTTTATTAGTCCGATAAACATTATAATGATTATGTAGCATGCAATACGTGATAAAAAAGGAAGATTATATATACTCTCAGTTGTCTTGACCTTGAATATAGCGCTTCGGTAAGCGCTAAATCTGGTAGATTGGAGATGTTTGTATGCGTAAACTGATTTTTAACTATGTACAATTAAATAAAAGTGAAATATTAGATCAATGGATCGTTGGGATGAAAAAGGAAACAGATGATCGAGCGGTTACGATGATGTCGGATCGAATGTTTACAAAAACGAGCAGAGAATTTATTGAATTACTGATTTCTAACTTTGTGGAAACGGAGCAAGAGTTTCAATCGAGAGTAGAGGAGTTTGCTAGAAAGATTGTCCACTTAGGCTGGCCTTTAACCGTTGTGAACCTAGGTTTGAACACTTTTAGTCAAATTGTCTCTAACGGCATGAAAGAGCAAGGGATCATTGATAAAGAGAACTATATTGAGTTTTCATTAGAATTCAATCGCTGGATGTTTCCCATGAATAATAAAATTATTGATGCCTATTCCGATTCTTGGGAACGGACATTATCTTTACAAAAAATTGCTTTACAAGAGCTATCGGCTCCGTTAATTCCTGTATTTGAAAAAATTTCAGTCATGCCGTTAGTCGGTACTATTGATACAGAACGAGCTAAGCTAATTATGGAGAACTTGCTGAACGGTGTGGTCAAATACCGTTCTGAAGTGGTGTTAATTGATATTACAGGTGTACCCGTTGTTGATACAATGGTTGCTCATCATATTATTCAAGCGGCAGATGCTGTTCACTTAGTAGGAGCCAAATGTATGATTGTTGGAATTCGTCCGGAAATTGCCCAAACGATCGTTACTTTAGGTATTAGCTTAGAGCAGGTACTGACAACAAGCACACTGAAGAAAGGGATTGAGCAAGCATTAGCATTAACAGACAGAAAAATTATTGAAGTGGAGGGAGGGATGTGAGAATACCTATCTTAAAGTTATATGATTGTCTGTTGATTTCAATTCAATGGGAATTAGATGATCAAACAGCTTTGCAATTTCAGGAGGACCTTCTTCGGAAAATTCATGAAACAAGTGCTAGAGGCGTTGTCATCGACTTTACATCTATTGATTTTATTGATTCTTTCATTGCCAAAGTTCTTGGAGATGTTATTAGCATGTCTAAACTGATGGGCGCCAAAGTAGTTGTAACAGGTATTCAGCCGGCCGTTGCCATTACCTTAATTGAATTGGGAATTCGTCTCGAAGATGTCTTGACCGCTCTTGATTTAGAAAAAGGTTTAGAGAAACTTCAACAGGAATTGGAGGACTAATCTATGGATTCTAGCGTCAAGATTATAAGTGAATGGGACATTGTAGCGGCAAGGCAACTTGGGCGAAATGTGGCGAAAGACCTTGGCTTTGGCACAGTAGATCAAGCTCGAATTACGACTGCAATTAGTGAGTTAGCCCGCAATATCTATTTGTACGCAGGAGAAGGAGAGATTGGAATAGAAAAGGCAGAGGATATGGGGAAGATTGGATTGCTTATTTTGTCCAAAGATCAAGGTCCTGGAATTATTGATATCCGAAAAGTAATGGAGGATGGCTTTTCCACCTCAGGAGGGCTTGGAGCTGGTTTGCCAGGTGTGAAACGGTTAATGGACGAATTTTCAATTGAGTCAAATCCTGGAGAAGGAACAGTGATCAGGGCAATTAAGTGGCTCCGTTAGGAGGGGGAAACATGGAATTTAAAGAAAGTGTTCAGGAACAGTATAAAGAGCTTTTGAAAAGCTATATAAAAGAACAAGATGAACATGCGCTATATTTCAGTCAAAAATTCAGCAGAAAAGCCATCGAGCATAAAATATCCCCAGAAGAAATGATCAATATTCATAAGACAGCCATAATGGAGTTAGAATCTAACATTCCTCAATCTGTTCTTCTCTCCTTAGATATCTTATTAGAAGTGATGATTAGCTATGGTTTAGCTTATCGGGAACATCAAAGTTTGCGAACCTTTCAGCAAGAGCTGCAGAGTGAGATTGAAGTGGCTGCTAGCATGCAGCAAACATTATTAGGTACGAAAATTCCTGATGTTCCTTCCTTAGATATTGGTGCGCTTAGTGTACCAGCTAGGCAAATGAGCGGAGACTACTATCATTTTGTTCATGATGAAACTCATACAGTCAGTGTAGCAATAGCAGATATCATTGGAAAGGGAATTCCAGCTGCGTTATGTATGTCGATGATCAAATATGCGATGGATAGCTTGCCCGAAGGTAGTCTAGAGCCGAATCTTGTGTTAGAAAGTCTGAATCGAGTAGTGGAACAAAATGTAGACCCAACGATGTTTATTACGATGTTTTACGGAACGTACAATATGCTTAATCATACCTTTTACTATTCATCTGCAGGACATGAGCCGGGGTTCTTTTACAATCATCAAACAAAGAGATTTGAAGAATTATACGCAAAAGGTCTAGTGCTCGGTATTGATAAAAAAACGAGATATCGTCAGTATGAAAAACGAGTGGAAGTAGGGGATGTTATTCTTCTGATGTCTGACGGTGTCACTGAGTGCCGGACGAAAGAAGGTTTCATTGAAATGGAAACGTTAATTGAATGCATCGAGAAGTACATTCAATTAGATGCACAAGAAATAGCTAATCGTGTATATCGGGATTTAGAATATGTGCAAGACTTCCAATTACGTGATGATTTTACACTGATCATTTTAAAACGAGTCAAGTAAAGAGAGGTTTAGATCAAGTAATATCGGGTAGAAACTTAAGACGCGACATCGATTATGTGTCCCAAAAGAGGTGGATAAAGTGAATATTACGATTAATGTAGAAGAATTAGACCAACTGACGAAGATCTATATTGCGGGGGAGCTCGATGTATATACAGCACCTAAACTTCAAGAAACTGTTTTTCCGCATGTGAAACCTGATCAAACGCTAATCATTGATTTAACGGAAGTTACTTATTTAGATAGCACGGGTTTAGGGATTTTTGTCGGCTTATTTAAAAGTTTAAATGCCAAAAATGGAACACTTCGATTAGTTGGATTATCTGGAAGGTTGAAACGATTGTTTGATATTACAGGGCTATCTGACATTATGGACATTCATTCTGAAGTAGAAGGTGGCGTATAACAATGAAAGATTTTGAATACATCGAGATGAAAATCCCTGCCAAGCCAGAATTTGTAGGAGTGATTAGACTGACATTATCCGGGATCGCCAGCCGAATGGGTTTTACATATGATGTCATTGAAGATTTAAAAATAGCGACAAGTGAAGCGATCACGAATGCTGTTCAGCATGCTTACCAAGATGATGAAGAGGGGGAAGTGATTGTTGGCTTCGCTTTATACAGCGACCACTTAGAAGTCATGGTAGCGGACCACGGCAAAAGCTTTAACTTCCTAAACACTAAGCAGTCTCTAGGTCCATATACGGATCATTCTGTTGAATTTTTACGTGAAGGAGGCTTGGGGTTATTTCTCATTGAAACATTAATGGATGAGGTGAAGGTGCAGCAAAATGAAGGGATCACTTTGCTGATGACAAAGTATCTTGAAGGAGAGCAGGTGGAGAGGGATGTTCAAGCCATCTCAACCTAACTCGCAATCAAAACAGCAAGCAATTGAATGGATTCAAGCGTATCAGCAAAATAACGATGAGGAAGCACAAGAAAAGCTAGTGAAACATTATCAGGGGCTTGTAGAATCGATTGCGCGGAAGTATTCAAAAGGAAGAAGCTATCATGAAGATATTGTGCAAGTGGGCATGCTAGGGCTGCTTGGTGCAATTAGGAGATATGATGATTCATATGGAAAAAGTTTCGAAGCGTTTGCGGTTCCTACGATTGTAGGAGAAATTAAACGGTTTTTGCGGGATAAAACATGGAGTGTTCACGTCCCGAGACGAATTAAAGAGCTTGGTCCTAAAATTAAATCTACAGTAGAAGAGCTAACGACAACGCTGCAACGGTCACCAAAAGTAGAGGAAATTGCTCGCCATCTTGAAATATCGGAAGAGGAAGTGCTTGAAGCGATGGAAATGGGAAAAAGCTATCAAGCTTTATCTGTCGATCACTCGGTTGAAGCTGATTCTGATGGAAGCACAGTTACTCTTCTTGATATCGTAGGCAATCAAGATGAAGGGTATGAAAGAGTGGACCAGCGTCTTGTGCTCCATAAAGTTCTTCATGTGCTATCTGATCGAGAACGGCAAATTATTCAATGTACGTACATAGATAATATGAGTCAAAAGGATACAGGTGAAAAGCTCGGTATTTCACAAATGCATGTATCTCGCTTGCAAAGAAAGGCGATAAAAAAACTGAAAGAAGCGATTGAGAAGGACTCTCTCTCAACGGAGAGATTATCATAATGGTTTATCACCACAGTGAGCAGCTTCAAGTATATGCAAACCAAGTCGCGAAAAGTGGTAACCCATTGTGCGGTGATAGTTACTTTATCTATGTAGCAACGGACTATTTCATTTGTGTGTTGGCGGATGGATTAGGAAGCGGTGAGTGGGCTAACGAATCGGCTGATGCGGTGACGGAAGCAGTAGCTCGAAGTCATCATGAGCACGTGGATGAATTAATGCGTTTAAGCAACGAGTCTCTTCGTAACAAACGAGGGGCGGCGGTTGCCATTTTGAAGGTTTATTTCGATAGGCTAGAGTTTGAATACAGCTGTGTAGGCAATATTCGCTTTTATTTATACACGAAAGAGGGGCAATTAACGTATCCTCTTCCAGTCAGAGGGTTTTTATCTGGAAGAGTTCAACGATATCGGACTCAAAGATTTGTCTACGAACCCAATTGTAAATTTATTTTGCATTCCGATGGTCTGAGCCTGATGAATGTGAAAATGTTGTTAAGCCATAAAGATCTTGCGCAAATTGCAGATACTCTTGAAGAGAAATCGATGCAATCAAATGACGACTGTACATTTATCGTTGGCAGCCTGCTTTAGTCATTGCAGGCTGTTTTCTTTTCATTTTTATGTGTTGAATGTTTGAGGTTTGGTAAAATAAAGTAAGGAAGAACTGGAGGCGAAAGTATGTCTGAAAAAAAAATCCATGACCGCGAAAGTATTTTAAAAAAAGTCGCTCAAGAAGAACATATTGAGTTAAAGAGGGTGCGCGCGGTTATTTCTTTAATTGAAGAAGGGAGTACCGTTCCTTTTATTGCACGCTACCGCAAAGAAATGACGGGAGCGCTCGATGAAGTGGAAATCCGTACCTTGATGAACCGTTATACATATTTACAAAATCTCGTTCAGCGAAAAGAAGAAGTGATTCGTTCAATTGAAGAACAAGGGAAACTGACGAAGGAACTGAAGGATAAAATTTTAGCCGCTGACAAAATGCAGGCAGTCGAAGATTTATATCGCCCTTACAAGCAAAAACGACGAACAAAAGCGTCTATTGCTAAAGAGAAAGGACTAGAGCCGTTCGCTGAATGGATGATGTCGTTGCCAGCTTCCTCTCCTTTGGAGGAAGCGAAAACGTACATTTCGGTAGAGAAGGAAGTCGCTTCAGCAGAAGAAGCCATTCAAGGAGCTGCTGATATCATCGCAGAAGTAGCAGCAGATGATGCACAAATTCGTGAATGGATTCGAAAAGAAACATTTCGTACAGGTGTCATTCAAGCTTCTTTAAAAAAAGATGCAGAAGATGAAAAAAATATTTTTGAAATGTACTATTCGTATGAAGAGCCGGTTGCTCGGATCGTTCCTCATCGCACCCTTGCTCTCAATCGGGGAGAAAAAGAAGGGGTACTAAAAATTGCGATCCAAGTGGATGTCGACAAAATCATCCGTTACTTAACAAAACACTACATTAAAAATGAACAGAGTCCTGCCGCTCCTTTTGTATTAGAAGCGTTGCAAGATGCTTACAAACGATTAATCCAGCCTTCGATTGAGCGGGAAGTAAGAAATGAGTTAACAGAAAAAGCGGAAGATCAAGCAATTCATATTTTTTCAGAGAACTTAAGAAAACTGCTTCTTCAACCGCCGTTGAAAGGGAAAACAGTATTAGGAGTCGATCCAGCTTATCGGACAGGGTGCAAGCTAGCAACTGTTGATGAAACGGGCAAAGTGCTCTATATCGGCGTTATTTACCCGCATCCGCCTAAAGCGAAAAGAGAAGAAGCAGAGAAATTATTTAAGCAAATATTGGATCGATATGAAATAGAGCTAGTGGCCATTGGGAATGGGACAGCTTCTAGGGAAACGGAACAATTTGTTGCTGATATGATTAAATCAAGCAAAAAACAGATCGCTTATATGATTGTTAATGAAGCGGGGGCCAGTGTGTATTCTGCGTCAGACGTAGCGCGTGAAGAATTTCCAGATTTTCAAGTAGAAGAAAGAAGTGCGGTCTCTATTGCCCGCAGACTACAAGACCCATTAGCTGAGTTAGTAAAGATTGATCCGAAATCCGTAGGTGTCGGCCAATACCAACATGATGTGTCTCAAAAGAAACTGAATGATTCATTAACTTTTGTGGTGGAAACGGCTGTCAACCAAGTAGGAGTGAACTTAAATACGGCTTCTGCTTCCCTTTTACAATATGTTGCAGGCCTCAATAAAACAGTAGCTACTAACATTGTTAAATTTAGAGAGGAAAACGGCAAATTCACTCAGCGCTCTCAAGTGAAAAAAGTGCCGCGGCTTGGAGCGAAAACCTTTGAACAAAGTATTGGCTTTTTAAGAATACTAACAGGAAGCGAAAAGCTTGACCGAACTGCTATTCATCCGGAAAATTATCCACAAGTGAGAAAACTGCTTCAAAATATCGGATTTTCGACAGCGGATGTTGGTACAAATGAACTGAGTGCGGCTCTCAATGAACTAGATATAGAGAAAACGGCTGAAACGTTAGGGCTTGGTATCTTGACGATGAAAGATATTATAGAGGCGTTACAAAAACCGGGACGCGATCCGCGTGATGAACTGCCAAAGCCATTATTAAAAACGGATGTATTAAAACTTGAAGATTTGCAGCCGGGAATGGAATTGCAAGGAACAGTGAGAAATGTAGTGGATTTTGGCGCATTTGTTGATATTGGAGTGAAAGAAGATGGGCTAGTCCATATCTCCAAATTGAAAAAGGGCTTTGTTAAACATCCGCTTGACGTTGTAGCAGTAGGGGATGTTGTAACCGTTTGGGTCGAGCAAATTGATCAAAACAAAGGACGAGTTTCATTAACGATGATTGATATGAAAGAATAAATAGAACAGGGTGGCAGAAAATGACGAATGAAGAACTACAAAACTTAGTTGAGAAGGTTTCAAGCGATGTTTTCGGCCGCCCTTTTCTCCACCAGGCGGTGTTCAATCATCGCCTGAAAACAACAGGGGGCAGATACTTGCTGCAATCGCATAATATTGAAGTCAATAAACAGTATTTAGAGGTATTTGGAGAAGAGGAGCTGATCGGGATTATTAAACATGAGCTATGTCATTATCATTTGCATTTGCTTGGAAAAGGCTATAAGCATCGCGATCGAGATTTTAAGAGATTACTGAAAGAAGTAAACGCTCCCAGATACTGTACACCATTACCAAACAAGAAAACAAAACGGAAAATCCGCCAGTTAATTTATCAGTGTACGGTTTGTTCTTTCATTTATATTCGTGCTAGACAAGTGAATACATCTCGTTACGTTTGTGGAAAATGTAAAGGTTCACTCGTTTTGAAAGGAGAAAAGTCTGAACAGAAATGATTTGCTAGTTGACATTCCATTTATTTATTGGTAACTTTATTTGGCACATAGACGGAAAAACATATTTTTAAAAAATCTCTGTTATCTTTAAAAAATATATTGACTTTGTCAGTTAGTTTGAATAAAATATAAATTGTCGATAAGACGAATTGATTATTCCGCAGTAGCTCAGTGGTAGAGCAATCGGCTGTTAACCGATCGGTCGCAAGTTCGAATCTTGCCTGCGGAGCCATATATTTGGGGAAGTACTCAAGAGGCTGAAGAGGCGCCCCTGCTAAGGGTGTAGGTCGGGTAACCGGCGCGAGGGTTCAAATCCCTCCTTCTCCGCCACATTGGCCCGTTGGTCAAGCGGTTAAGACACCGCCCTTTCACGGCGGTAACACGGGTTCGAATCCCGTACGGGTCATTTATAAATTTTATCAAAAAAGTATCATTGGGCTATAGCCAAGCGGTAAGGCAACGGACTTTGACTCCGTCATGCGCTGGTTCGAATCCAGCTAGCCCAGCCATTTTTCGAGCCATTAGCTCAGTTGGTAGAGCATCTGACTTTTAATCAGAGGGTCGAAGGTTCGAGTCCTTCATGGCTCACCACTTAAAGATGTAGCTGTGTTGTCAGATGAAAGTGATTGCTGATATTAATATTTTTAAAAAAACTCTTGCTTTATTTAAGAAAAAGTAGTAAAATAATAATCTGTCGTGTTAATCGCGCGGTCGTGGCGGAATGGCAGACGCGCTAGGTTGAGGGCCTAGTGGGGGAGACCCCGTGGAGGTTCAAGTCCTCTCGGCCGCATATTAAATAAGACTTGCGCCCGTAGCTCAATTGGATAGAGCGTTTGACTACGGATCAAAAGGTTAGGGGTTCGACTCCTCTCGGGCGCG